>NZ_BOML01000027.1 GCF_016862175.1 Paractinoplanes durhamensis
TGCTTCCACGCGCGGTGCTTCCACGCGCGGTGCCTCCACGCGCGGTGCCTCCACGCGCGGTGCCTCCACGCGCGGTGCCTCCACGCGCGGTGAGTGAGGCAAACGGTCGGGCATGCTCTCACTTTAGCTAAGCGGACGCCTGCGTCCGGTAGCGTCCGGGCGGTGAAGGCGATCTCGATCAAGAAGTTCGGCGGGCCGGATGGGCTGGCGGTCATCGACCTCCCCGACCCGGCGCCGGCGTCGGGGCAGGTGCTGATCGCCGTCGAGGCGGCCGGGGTCGGCGGCGTCGACGTGATGATCCGCAGCGGTGCTCTGGGTTTTCCCGAGGGTTTTGTCCCGGGCGGTGAGGTCGCCGGGACGGTCACCGCGGTCGGCGAAGACGCCGACCCCGCCTGGATCGGGCGGCGGGTGTGGGCGCCGATCAGCACCAGCGTCGGCGGCGGCTACGCCGAGCAGGCGGTCGCCCCGGTCGGCGACGCCGTTCCGCTGCCGGCCGACCTGTCCGCGGTCGAAGCTGTGGCGCTCGGCAGCGCCGGCATCGTGGCCCACTTCGGCCTGGCCCACGCCCGTTTCGTCCCCGGCGAGTCGGTGCTGGTGCGGGGTGCGGCGGGCAGCCTCGGCATCATGACCGTGCAGCTCGCCGCCAGCGGCGGAGCGGCGGCCGTAGCGGTCACCACCTCGTCCCCCGAGCGCGGCCGCCTGCTACGCGACCTCGGCGCGACCCACGTGCTGAACCGCGACGGCAACCGCGACCACCACGCCGACGCCGACGGCAGCAGCGGCGGCGGCAGTGGCAGCGACTCCTTCGACGTCATCATCGATGTCGTTGCTGGGCCGGGCATGCCGTTGTTTTTCGAGCGGCTCAAGCCGACCGGCCGGCTCGTCGTCGTCGGTGCGGTTGGTGGCATGCCGCGCGCTGACTTCGGCATGACGATGATGGCGGCGTTTCAGAAGTCGCTGACCTTTGCCACTTTCAGCGCCGCGACGGTGCCGGAGGAGGCACGGCGAGCCGTCCGGACCGAGCAGTTCGCCGCCGCGGCCCGCGGTGACCTCCGAACCGTGGTGCATGAGGTGCTTCCGCTGGAAGAAGCCGTCCTCGCGCACCGGAAGATGGCCGCCGGTGAGGTCTTCGGGCGGATCGTGCTTACGCCGTAGCGACCCTCAGTGAGCTCACGGCGGCCGTACCGTCCAACTCCCAGCCGCTCGCGTAGGCCTCGGCGTAGACCTCTTCGCCCAGCGACGCCCGCCCACGGTCGGTCAGCGCGCGGACCTGCGGATCGGTGTGGTCGTGGGCGCCGCGCAGCCGGGCGGCGACCCCGAGCAGCCGGGCCGACTCGTCGTGCCGGCCGCGGGCCTCGGCGAGCGCGGCGACCTGCACGGCCACCTGCGACACGATCGGCAGTTCCTGGGTGGCCAGTGCCGCCGCATACGCCTCCCCCAGCGCCTTGTCCGCGCCGGCGAGGTCGCCCCGCGCCAGGCGGAGCGCGGCCCGGGCGTTGGCGACGAAGCTCCGGGCGCCGTGCGTGGGGAACCCGGTGTCGCCGAGCAGACCCCGGTCGGCGTGGTCGAGCAGCTCGCCGGCCCGGTCGAGGTCGCCGAGATACACCCGCAGGGCGGCTTCCCGCGCGTCGATGAGGATCAGCATCTCGGCCGAGGACGAGGACGACGATGCGTGCTGCGCCCGCGCCCGGGCCGCGTCGAGAAGGGCCGTCGCCGGGCCGGTGTCGCCGCGACGCACGTACACGTCGATCCAGCGCAGGTCGCTGTAGAGCTGGTCGCCGAGGCTGGGTGCGCCGAACTCGGCGGCCAGCGTCCGGGCCTCCCCCAGGTCGGCCAGCGCGCCGTCGAGGTCGTCGTATCGCCGCAGGTGGGCGCGCATCGACAGGACACCGGCCTCGCCCCAGCGGTCGCCGGCCTGCCGGAAGCGGGTCAGGGCCGCCGCCACGTGGACCCGCATCGCGTCGAGCTCCCCGGTGTTCTCGGCGATCTCGGCCTGGAACATGTGGGCCAGCCCGGCCAGCCACCCGTCGTCGCCGTCGGCGAGCTCCCGGAAGATGCCGAGCGCGGCCGCCGGGTCCTGCAGGAAGAGCAGGATCGGGCCGATCACCCGGTAGTGGCTGGGCAGCTCCGGATAGGTGCGCAGCCGGTCGGCCAGCGCGCGCATCTCGGCCCGGTCGTCCGCGGCCTCCTCGCCGCTGATCCCGGAGAGGATGTCGGCCCGGTTGAGCAGGAAGGCGGCCCGGGCGCAGTCACGCTGGGCCGCAGGCCCGTCCGGTGGCAGCGCCAGGGCCGCGCTGAACCAGTAGGCGGCGTCGGCATGCCGGCCGCACATCTGCCAGTACCAGGTCAGGGTCAGCGCGAGGGCGACCGCCCCGGCCGGGTCGCCACTGGCGCAGAGGTGGCGCAGGGCGGCGATCGTGTTGTCGTACTCGGCGCCGATGACCTTCATCGCCGTCGGCTGGCCGGCCCCACGCAGCTGCGGGTCGTGCCGGGACATCAGCTCGGTGAAGTGGGCGGCGGCCAGATCCCGGGTCGCGCCGACGTCGGGCAGCCGGTCCATGCCGTACTCGCGAATGGTTTCCAGCATGCGGTGGCGGCCGGTGTCCGGCGCGAGCTGCAGCAGCGACCGGTCGACGAGGGCGGCGAGCAGGTCGGGGATGTCGGCGTCGGGCACGCCGGTGCCGGCGCAGACCGCGGTGGCCGAGGCGGGCGTGACGCCGCCGGGCAGAATCGAGATGCGTTCCGCGACCGTACGCTCGTGCTCGTCGAGCAACTCCCAGCTCCAGGTGATGACCGCGCGCAGCGTGCGATGCCGGGCCGGGGCCGTGCGGCTGCCGGTGGTGAGCAGGCGGAACCGGTCGGAGAGCCGGTCGGCCAGTTCGGGCAGGGCCAGCGTCCGCAGCCGGGCGGCGGCCAGCTCGAGGGCGAGCGGCAGACCGTCCAGGCCGTGCACGACCCGCACGATGTCCGGCAGCGTGGTCACGTCGACGGCGAACGAAGGCCGGACCGCGGCGGCCCGCTCGGCGAACAGGCGCACCGAGGCCACCGACCGGGCCTGTTCGACGTCGTCGCCGGGGCCGGGCAGGGCGAGCGGGCCGAGCGGCACCAGCGCCTCGCCGTCGACCGCGAGGGGTTCGCGGCTGGTGGCGAGCACCCGCAGCCCGGGGCAGCGGGTCAGCAGCGCCGCGACCAGGCGGGCCACGGCGTCGATCAGATGCTCGCAGTTGTCGACCAGTAACAGGCACTCCCGGCCGCTGAGTTCGTCGACGAGGGCGTCCAGTTCGTCACCGCCGGTCCGCCGCCCGGGGCGCAGACCGATCCCGGCCAGCACGGTGGCCGCGATCTTCGCGGGCTCGGTGACGGCCGCGAGGTCGATGAACCAGGCGCCGTCGCGCTGGCGGGCGGCTTCCAGCGCGAGCCGGGTCTTCCCGGCGCCACCCGGGCCGAGCACGGTGACGAGCCGCCCGGCGGTGAGCAGGGCATCGATCCGGGCGAGGTCGCCGGCCCGGCCGATGAAGCTGCTCAGCGCAGCGGGCAGGTTGCCGGGCCGGCGGTCGACCACCGAAGGCGCGGGACGCAGCAGCCGCAGGTGCCGTTCCCGCAGCGCGGCGCCCGGGTCGGTACCGAGCGTGTCGGCCAGGGCCTGCCGGGTCTGTTCGTAGCGGGCGAGAGCATCGGCCTGCCGGCCCTGGGCGGCGAGCGCGTCCATGAGCAGGGCCGCGGCCCGCTCGTGGACGGGCTGGTCGGCCAGCAGCGAAGCGAGCCGGGCGGCCGCGTCCTCGGCCCGGTCCGACGCCAGCTCGGCCTCGGCGAGGTCGGCCACCGCCTCGATCGACATCTGCACCAGCCGGGTCGCCACGGTGGGCGCGACGGCGGCAATGACCGCCGGATCGCCCCACCGCGCCACCGCCTCGCTGAGCTGCAGCGCCGCGGCGGCCGGGTCACCGGCCCGCAGCCGTTCCCGGCCGGCCGCGGCAAGCTGCTCGAAGTGCAGGGCATCCACGTCGGCCGGGGCCACCACCAACTGGTAGCCGGCTCCGCTCTGGACGATGTCGCCGCCCGTACCGAGCACCTTGCGCAGCCGGGAGACGAGGGTCTGCAGGGCGGGGCGGACGCCGGGCGGCGGCTCCTCGCCCCAAATGGCGCCGATCAGCACGGACGACTCGACCGCGCGGCCGCCGGCCAGCGCCAGCCGCACCACCAGGCTCTGCAGCCGCGTGCCGGCCAGAGGCACGACCAAGTCGCCGCGGGACACCCGGAATGCGCCGAGCAGCGTGACGCGAAGCGGTCCCATGCCCCGATCCTGTCAGCGCCGTGTTTGCCCGGTGTCAGTGGCCCGCCCCAGTGTTCGGGCACATCGACCACCGGAGGACACCATGGCCCAGCCCCGCGCAACGGCAACGCTCATAGCGAGCGGCGCCATCTACTTCATCGCCGAGTTCATCGCCGCCGCGGCGTGGACGGATCCGCCCTACAGCTACACGTACCACTACATCAGCAACCTCGGCGTGCACGGCCCGTCGACCGGCTTCGGCCAGTACATGTACTCGCCGCTGGCGTGGGTGATGAACGCCGGCTTCATCCTGTTCGGGATCACCGCGTTCGCCGGCGTCGTCCAGCTGAAGGGCCGCCGCCCGGCCGCGATCGTCCTGGCGGCCCTGCTCGCGATCGGCGTCACCCTGGTCGGGCTGTTCCCGGGCTCGGGCGAGGCGATCGAGAACGGCACCGCCGCCTATCACGGACTGGGCGCGTTCGCCGCCTTCATCGCCGGGAACGCCCTGGTGATCCTGCTCGGCCGGACATACCGGATCAGGGCGCTGGTGGTGCTCGGGGTCGTCGGCTTCGTCTCGCTGGCCGCCTTCATGGCCGACCTGGCGTCCGAAGCCAACCTCCTCATCGGACTGGTCGAACGCGGCGCGGTGTATTCGACCGTGATCGGCCTGATCACCGTGGGCGTCGCGCTGCGGCGACGCCCACGGTGAAGGGTCAGCAGGTGCCCTTGACGACCTTCGGCGCCTTGGCGGTGCTGCTCGGCAGCGTCAGGCAGGCCTTGCTGCCGCCGACGGTCACCTCGGCCACGCCACGCTTGATGATCTTCGCCTTGTAGGGCGAACCGGCCAGGTCGGCGATCGCCTCCTTGAGGTGGTCGGCCGGCTTGCCGCCGTCCTCCTCGGCCAGGTCCATCGCCGAGTACCCCAGCATGTCCGCGATGCCGGTGGCGCTGTCGGTGGTCGGGTCGGTGCCGACCAGCGCCTTGGTGTCGAGCTTCTTGGCCCCCTCGGGTGCGGCGATCTCGCTGCCGGTGGTCACCTCGAGCCGGACCGCGGCCCGGCCGGTCGCGCCGTCGATGAACTGCAGGAGGTTGACCTCGAGGGCGGTCAGCTTGCCGTTGTCGACCCACAGGTCGAGCACGATCGGCCGGTCCTTCGGCGCCTCGCCCAGGTCCTCGGTGAGGTCGGCGGCGTCGGACGAGCTGACCGCGGTGGCGATCCGCTTGACCTCGGCGTACGCCTTCGTGGTCGACGACGTGACGACCAGGTGCTTCTTGTCGGCCGTGTCCCGGACGACGCTCGCGCCGTCGAAGAGGTTCTGCGCGCCGGTCTTCAGCTCGGTGATGGTCTTCTGCGAGTCGAGATTCTCGGCCGGCAGCCCGAAGCCGGACTGGCCGAGGCTGGCCGCCTCCTTGAGGTCGACCGAGATCCACCCACCGTCGAAGAGCGTCCCGAACCCCGGGTTGGCGCCCATCTCGGACTTGATCTCGTCGATGTCGGCGGCCGATTCACCGAACTTCTTGGCCAGCTCGTTGACCGGTGCCTTCGCGTACAGCGTCTTGTCGACTAGCCGGATCTCGGTGCCGGTCACGCCGTCGATGGTGGCGGCCAGCAGCGACCGGTCGTCGTCGGCGCCGTCGCCGGCCTGGTCGTACGCGATCGTGGCGGACGAGTTGAACAGCTTCCGCATCACGTCCTCGTCGACCGGTCCGCTGTCCTTGTCCTTGGCCGCCTCCGCCTTCAGCGCGGTGATCAGGTCGTCGGCGCTGCCGGTGACCTTGACCGTGAACCCGGCCTGCTTCGCCTCGGCGAGGTGCTGGGCGGCGCTACGCAGCTCCAGCTTCGGCTCAAGGCTCTTGATCTGCTCGGCACACCCACCGACCACCACCAGCGCGGTGACACCGGCGGCAGCTCCCGCCCAGAGTCGCTTCCTACGCATTTCTCTCCCCCGTCAGGCGCGCATCAACACCCATGATGGTGATGACCGCACGCAAGGCTCCAAGACAAAGGCCCCAAAGCACCAGAGGCGAACGTACGAATCACAGCGGCCCGTTGCTACAAAACAGCCGCGGTCCGTACGGCCCCGATGACCAGCGCGATGGCGACCGCCTCGACGACACTGAGCTGCCGGCCCAGCAGCAGGTAGCCGGCGAGGCAGGCGACGGCCGGCCCGAGGCTCATCGATTCTGCGGGCAAATGCCATATTCGACCCAGAATGAGCTAAAGAAAATAGAAAAAGAGCTGGGCCATCACCCAGGCGCAGCCGCCAAGAACGACTCCGATTCCGACACCAATCGCCCACCACGCTCGGCGTGATAGCGGCCGCAAGGGGTGGGAATAGTATCCGCCGCTCCCGTTGCCAGCCCTCTTCTCGAATACGTTGCGGGCGGAGAAGCTTCCGGTCAATAGCCAGGACCAGCCGCAGGCAATCGTGTATGGAATTAGCGCGAGAATGCCGAGACACCATGCGTACTGCGTAGAGTGCCGGCGCTCATGATAAAGAAATTCCGCAGGCAATGTGGTGGTATCTCGGCGACTGACAACGACGTTTCCTAGGGTGAAAACTGTTCCGCGAGGCCATCTCAACTGGTACGGGAAGGCGTGGATCATCCGGTATTGCGACGCTGTTCGATGTGGCTTGGCTCCGCCGATCAGAGCCATCAGGACTCCAGCAGGCGTGGACAGGTTTATGAAGTTGACGATTTCACGGACGCGCCAGAGAACGTTCTCTCGCCGGACGACGTACGAGGCCGCAATGGTGACGAGCCCTCCGGCGGCGACACCCGAAGCGGTCAACGTGGCGACCGGATTGCCCTGAACAAGACCAGTGGCCCTGGCGCCGAGCCAAAGCACCGCCGCCGACACCACATTGATGGCGACACCCTCCAGGAACCGGCGTATCGGGCCAGGCGTCACCGGCGAGTCATGCCCCCGATCGCTCACTCTTCGATTCTGCGGCAGCGCACCAGCGGCACAGCGGCGACTGTCGGCTTCCCGTCGTGCGCAGCGAAGTTGAATCAAGACTTGACTGGTCTGGCGGCCCGGCGAGCCATCCGGCGGTGGCCGACCTGCTCGCCCTGGCCCGTACGCTCAGTTCGAGCCTTGACAGTTAGAGCCTTAACGGTTAGCTTTCTAAGCATGGATACGCCGAAGCTCACCACCTCGCTCGACCTGCTCCGCTGGATCGGCTGGGCCCAGCGCAAGCACGGTGAGGACTGGATCCGGGCCCGCGAGCTCAGTCACGAGCAGAGCTTCGTCCTGGGTTACCTGGTGCAGACGCCCGGCGCGATCCAGCGCGACATCGCCGAGGTCAGCCGCACCAGCGCGGCCAGCGTCTCCAGCCTCCTGCAGGGGCTCGAGCGCCGCGGCCTGGTCGAGCGCCGCACCGAGAGCGGCAACGAGCGCAGCAAGCGCGTCTACGCGACGGCGGCCGGCGCCGAGCTGATCTCCGGGTTCGAGACCGCGATGGCCGACGTCGAGGAGATCATCCTCGGCCCGCTCGACCAGGCCGAACGAGCCACCCTGCACGCCCTGCTCACGAAGATCACCGCGGAGCTGCCGCAACCGACCCGCTAGCCCGCCCCGCACTCAGCCCTTCACCTCACCGTGCCGATGAATCTGCCGGCGCGCCATCAGGCGCGCCCAAATCCGATCGGTGCGCTCGATCCTGCCTGGAAACGGAGCGATCATGACCACCGACTCACTGGCGAAGCCCGACATCGTAGGCACCAACCGCTGGTACCTCTCCGCCGCCCCGATGACCCGCGCCCTCGTGCACCTCTGCGTGCCGATGGCGGCCGCGATGGTCGTCGGCGCCATCTACAACGTCATCAACGCGGGCTTCATCGGCTCGCTGCACGACAGCTCACTGCTCGCCGCGGTCACCTTCGGCACGCCGCTGCTCGGCCTGGTCATGGCGATCGGCAGCGTCTTCGGCGTCGGTGGCGGCGCGCTCATCTCCCGGCTGCTCGGCGCGGCCGAGAACGAGCCCGCCAAGGCCGGCGAGATCAAGCACGTGTCGTCGTTCGCCGTCTGGGGCGCGGTCATCGCCGGCGTCGTCTTCGGCGGCCTCGGCCTGGTCCTGCTCGACCCGCTGGTGTCGCTGCTCGGCGCGGACGCCTCGGCGGTGCCCGCCACCACCGACTTCGTCACCGTCCTGCTGATCTTCGTGCCGGTGCTGGCCGCCGCCTTCTGCCTGGAGCAGCTGGTGCGGGCCGAGGGCGCGGCGCGGCAGGCGATGATCGGGCTGATCGCCTCCACCATCGCAAGCCTCGTCTTCGACGTGCTGTTCATCCTGGTGCTGCCGTGGGGCGTGGCCGGTGCGGCCCTGTCGACCGGCCTCGCCAACCTGATCAGCGTCGCCTACTGGGCCTACTGGCTGCACAAGAACAGCGAGCACGTCAGTCTCGCGCCGCGCTGGTTCACGCTCTCCCCCGCCGTACTCAAGCCGGTCTTCGGGGTTGGGGTCGGTGAATTGCTCCAAGCGGCCTTCCTGATCGTCACCAGCCTGGTCCTCAACAACCTTGCCGCCGGGTACGGCGATGGCCCGCTCGCCGCGATGGGGGTCGCGGTGCGCATCGCGCAGGTGCCGGAGTTCCTGGTCATGGGCGTCACGATCGGCGTGCTGCCGCTGCTGGCCTACGCCTACGGCAAGGGCGACCGGGCCCGGCTGATGGCCGCCCTGCGCGCCTCGACGATCGCGGTCGGCGCCATCGTCTTCACCTTCGCGGCCGGCGTGTTCCTCTTCCGCGAGCAGGTGCTGTCGATCTTCGCGAACGATCGCGACGTCCTCACCATCGGTGCGACGATCCTGACCGCGCAGCTGGTGGCGATGATCGCGAACGGGTTCGCCGGCCTGATCACGTCACTGTTCCAGGCGGCGGGCCGGGCAACGCCGGCGATCGTGATGTCGATGTCGCAGGGCGTCCTGTTCATCCCGATCGTGCTGCTCGGCAACCTCTGGTTCGGCCTGCCCGGCATCATCTGGGCGCTGACCGTCACCGAGGGCATCGTGTTCCTGGTCGGCCTGGTGATGTGGCTGGCGTCCCGCAACTCGATCGACCGCGGCCTGGCCGAGGGCAGCCCGGAGCGCGCCGAAGAGGTACTCGCCGAGGCCTGACCCCGGCCGGGCGGGCCGGCGGGCACGCTCGTGCAGTCGGTCACCAGGTCATCTCCTTCGCCGCCGGATGCGGACACGGCCGGGATGACCGTAACCTTCCCCTGACATTTATGCGCCTCAATCACCATAAGGAGGGGACGTGCAGCGCCCGGACGACGAGGACGAGCTCATTCTCTGGTACGACACGCCGGCCACCGACTGGGAGAGCCAGGCTCTGCCGATCGGCAACGGTGACCTCGGCGCGATGGTTTTCGGCCGGGTGGACGGCGAGACGATCCAGTTCAACGAGAAGACGCTGTGGACGGGTGGGCCGGGGTCGGCCGACGGCTACGACTCCGGGAACTGGCGGGAGCCCCGGGCGGGCGCCATCGCCGGGGTGCAGCGGCAGATCGACGAGCGGGTGCGGGTCGCGCCGGAGGAGGTGGCCGCGGCCCTCGGCCAGCCGAAGATCGGCTACGGCAGCTACCAGAGCTTCGGCGAGCTCACGCTGACCCTGCCGCCCGCGACGGCCGAGGACTACCGGCGGTCGCTCGACATCGCGAACGCGATCGCCACCGTCGAATACACCACGCTTGGCGTACGCCATCGGCGCGAGCATTTCGTCAGCCACCCGCACCGGGCGATCGTCGTCCACCTGAGCGCGGACCACCCCGGCCAGGTCAACGTCGTCGTCGCGGTCGCGCTCCCGGCAAATCGGACCAGCGAGCAGACAGCCGTTGACGGCCGGATAACCGCCAAAGGCGCGCTGACCGACAACGGCCTCCGCTTCGAGGCACAGATTCAGGTCGGCATCGAGGGCGGCACCCGCACCGACAATGCCGACGGCAGCATCACGGTCGCCGGCGCGGACAGCGCGACCATCCGGATCACGGCCGGCACGGACTACGCCGGCCGTGATCCGGATTACCGTGGCGCCGACCCGCACGAAAAGGTGACGGCGAACCTCGACCGGGCCGCGAAAACTCCTTACGCCGAGCTGCGCGAAACGCACCAGCGCGACCACCGCGCCCTGATGCACCGGGTGCGTCTGGACATCGGGCAGAAGATGCCGCCGCAGCCCACCGACCAGCTGCTCGCCGCCTACCAGGGCGCCGGCACCCCCGCCGACAAGGCCTTGGAGGCGCTCTTCTTCCAATACGGCCGCTACCTGCTGATCGCGTCGAGCCGGGCCGGCGACCTCCTCCCGGCCAATCTGCAGGGCGTGTGGAACAAGGACGCATGGGCGCCGTGGAGCGCCGACTACCACACGAACATCAATATCCAGATGAACTACTGGCCGGCCGGCCCGGCCAACCTGAGCGACACCACCGCGCCTCTTGTCGCCTTCGTCGAAGCGCTTCGACCGCCCGGGGCGAAGACAGCCGCGGAGATGTTCGGCAATCCCGGCTGGGTGGTGCACAACGAGACCAATCCGTTCGGATTCACCGGCGTGCACGACTGGGCGACCGCGTTCTGGTTCCCGGAGGCCGCGGCCTGGCTCGCCCACCACCTCTACGACCATTACCGGTTCACCCTGGACGAAGCTTTCCTGCGCGTTCGTGCCTACCCGGTGATGCGGGACGCCGCCCGTTTCTGGCTGGCCGAGCTGGTCACCGACCCGCGCGACGGCACCCTGGTCGTCTCGCCGAGCTACTCCCCCGAGCACGGCGATTTCACGGCCGGCGCGTCGATGTCCCAGCAGATCGTCTGGGACCTGTTCACCGGCGTCATCGAGGCGGCCGCGATCCTCGGGGACACCGAATTCGGCGCCGAGGTCGAGGCTGCCCGGCAGCGGCTCGACCAGGGCACCCGGATCGGGAGCTGGGGTCAGCTCCAGGAGTGGAAGGGGGACTGGGACGACCCCACCGACGAGCACCGGCACGCCTCGCACCTGTTCGCGCTGCATCCCGGCCGGCAGATCTCGCCGGCCACCACGCCCGCCTACGCGAACGCGGCGAAGGTGAGCCTGCGCGCCCGCGGCGACGGCGGCACCGGCTGGAGCAAGGCCTGGAAGGTCAACTTCTGGGCGCGGCTGCTCGACGGCGACCACGCTCACCTGATGCTGAGCGAGCAGCTCAAGGCCAGCACCCTCGCCAACCTCTGGGACACCCACCCGCCGTTCCAGATCGACGGCAACTTCGGTGCCACCGCCGGAATCGTGGAGATGCTGCTGCAGTCGCACGGCGACGAGGTGCACATCCTCCCGGCCCTGCCGGCGGCGTGGCCCGACGGCCGGGTGTCGGGCCTGCGGGCGCGCGGCGACCTGACGGTCGACATAGCCTGGTCGGCCGGCACAGCGCGCGAGATCACGGTGACAGCAGGTAAGGGCGGCGACATCACTCTGCGGTGCGAACGCTGGGCGTCCGACTTCCGCCTGACGGAGGAGCTTTCCGGGCGTACGGCCCAGGTCGTACGCAAGGGGGAAAGCGTGACGTTCTCCGCAAGCCCCAGCGTCCGTTACCGGCTTTCCCCAGCCTGAGAAAGAGGTCGTCCTGCCCCCCGCCAGGGGCAGGACGGAGCCGGGCTCAGCAGCTCGGAGGTGCGACTTCGGACTTCTCGTTCCAGATCGGTTGCGGTGAATACTTCTTGGCGGCTCCGCCGGAAAGGTCACCTTGCGGGATGTCGATCCCGTACCGGAAATTTGTCCAGACGTCGATGGTGATCGGCCAGGTCAGCGAGCCCATCGGGGTGAACTCTTCGAACCCGGTCGGCACCTGGCCGACGGTCACGGTCGGTGTTGCGGTCGAGGGGTCGAGGCGGCGAACCGCCCACAGCAGGTGACGGGGTGATCCAGAACCGGATGGGTTGGGGGTGACCGTGTCGGCGACCTCGAGGCGGCGCAGGAAGCTCTGCTCCCCGCACTGCCCTCCGATGGTCAGCACGATCTTGTTGTCGACGAGTTGGGCGGTCAACCACTCGTCGGCCACTTTGCCGTGGCAGGCAGCCATGGGAAGGCCACTCACCAGCAGTGTCAGCAGCGCCAGCCCCCGGCGCAGATATGACATTCCGCCACGCTAGCAGTCATCGACTCGTTTGGTTTCGGACCGTTATGGGCGTGTAATCCTCGTCATCTACGCGTGATGTGCGGCGCGCATACTCGCCCGCCATACCCGGCCAATTCGTTACTACCCGCCCGGTCGCCGTTCGATACCAACTTTGGCAACCGGTCCACACACTGCTCGCGAGGCGCCGCTGCATCTCACCGTCGTAGGTGGTCGCGCGCTCCCGGCGTACCTCCCAAGGCCGTTGATCCTCGCTGATCCGGCGGACCGCCCGCGCCAGGTAGCGCGCCTGCGCCTCGTGGAAGTAGAGGACCGACGTGTTGCCGGTGTTGGTGTTCGGCCCGTAGATCAGGAACAGGTTGGGGAAGCCCGGCACGGCCATCCCGAGGTACGCATACGCTCCGTCACGCCACTCGTCGTCGAGGGTGCGGCCGTCACGGCCGGTGATGCGCATCGGGGCCAGGAACTCGGTGGCCGCGAAGCCCGTCGCGTACACCAGAAGATCGCATTCGTGCACCGTGCCGTCGGCCGTCCGGATGCCGTGCGGCAGCACCTCGACGATCTTCTCGGTGACGAGGCTGACGTCCTCGCGGGCCAGCGCGGGCAGCCACGCGCTGGTGAAGAGCACCCGCTTGCAGCCCATCGGCTCGTCCGGGGTGACCTGGGCGCGCAGCGCCGAATCCCGCACCTGCCAGCGGCGTTGCAGGGTGGAGATGCCGCGCAGCATCGCCCCGGCGGGGCGATTTCCGGTCACGGCGAGGCCGGTGAAAATGGTCATGGCCCAGGTGGCGGCGCGCGGCAGGCGCAGGAGTTGCGGCATTTTTGTGTACGCCGTGCGACGGCCCGCGCCATACCGACGGTCCGGTTTGGGCAGTGTCCACGGCGCGCTGCGCTGGAAGACGGTGACGTGCGCCGCGCGGCCCGCGATCGCCGGGACCAACTGGATCGCGCTGGCCCCGGTGCCGACGACCGCGACCCGCCGGCCGTCGATCGCGATGTCGTCGTCCCACTGCGCGGTGTGCACCGCCCGCCCGGCGAACCGGCCGGCCCCCGGCAGCGACGGGATGCTCGGCCGGCTGAGCTGGCCGACCGCCGGCACCAGGATGTCGGCCTCGATCACCTCGCCCTCAGCGACGGCGATCCGCCACTTCGCGGCGTCCGCGTCCCACTCCGCGCCGGTGACCTCGGTGCCGAAGCGCACCCGCTCGGTGACGCCGAACCGGTCGGCGACCCGCCGCACGTAGGCGAGGATCTCCTCGTGCGGCGGAAACCGGCGCGACCACTCCGGGTTGAGCGCGAACGAGTACGAGTAGAGCGGCGCGGGCACGTCGCAGGCGCAACCCGGGTACGAGTTGTCCCGCCACACCCCGCCGACCTGGTCGGCCTTCTCCAGCAGCACGACGTCGTCGAGCCCCTCCCTGAGGAGCTCGACGGCCGCCGCGATCCCGCCGAAGCCGGCGCCAATGATGACAACTTTCATCCGGCTCAGTCCTGCTCCTTGGGCGGCGTGTGACTGCCCCCGCCGTCCTCGCCGGTCCCGGTGTCCTGCTCCGCCTCCTCGGCGGTGGTCTCGACGTCGGCCTCCGAGCCGGCGTCGCTCTCGTCATCGGCCGGCGGCGAATGACTGCCCCCGCCGTCCTCACCCTCGCCGACCTCGTCGACGAGAATCAGCAGTTCCCGCCACGTGTCCGGGTCGGTCAGAAATGTATCGACAATGGTAGATTCGGCAGTACGGGGCAGGCTCATACGGCATCCCCTCATCAGCGTGCCAGGCCATCGACACGGATCCAGAGCCCGAAAGTAGCAGCCTGTTGGCACTGCGCCAATAGGGCTCGGACGGTGTCCGAAAACCGACGCCGGCCAGCCGTTTCCCGTCCCCGCCAGGGCGGCGGGTAGCCTCGCCGCAATGTGGGTGAATCAGATCAGCGACGGCGCGACCTTCACCGGCGACGACCTGTGCGAGATGACGATCGCCGACTCCCGGTTCGTGCGATGCACCTTCCGCAGCGTCCGCTTCAACTGCGCCACCCTCGAACGCGTCAGCTTCACCGACTGCGCCTTCCACGGCTGCAACTTCTTCGACGCCACCATCGAGGAGTGCATGGTCGCGGACAGCCGGTTCGACCGCTGCGACCACACCGGCATGCGGGTCACCGGCGGCGACTGGACCGGCTCGGCCCTGCCCGGCGCCGACCTGACCACCGCCGACTTCGCCCGGGTCGCCATGCGCGGGGTCAACCTCACCGGCGCGCACTGCTCGGGTGCCACGTTCCGCGACGCCGACCTGGGCGGCGCCCACCTGCGCGGCGCCGACTTCACCGGCGCCGACCTGCGCGGCAGCGTCCTGACCGCGTTCGACCCGCGCGAGGTCGAGCTGCGCGATGCGATCATCACCGCCGACCAGGCGGTCGACCTGGCCGAGTGCCTGCACATGTCCGTCCGCCCCGCCTAGGAGTCCGTCGTGCCCGCCGTCCAGGATCTGCAATCCCTGCCGTACGCCCGCCACCTGCAGCCGTTCGCCGGCGAGCTGACCTACGACGGCGACCACACCGAGGTCCACCTGGACGGCGCCGAGTTCGACGACGCCGAGGCCCCCGGCTCCCGCTTCGCTTCGAGCGCGCTGACCGCGGTGACGTTCACCGGCGGCACCTTCGACCACGTCCGCCTCGACGACGTCTGGATCTCTCGCTGCCGCTGGATCGGCGGCAACTGGGCCGAGTCCCAGATGCTCGACGTGACGATCCTGGACAGTGCCCTGGCCGGCGTCCAGTCGTACCGGGCGTACTGGCGGCGGGTCACCGTCCAGGGCTGCAAGATCGACAGCCTGAACCTGCGCGGCGCGAAACTCCAGGACGTCGAGTTCCGCGACTGCGACCTGTCCGAGGTCGACTTCGGCGACGCCACCCTGATCAACGTGACATTCCCCGGCTCGGCGATCCGCCGGGCCCGCTTCAGCAAGGCAACGACCAAGAAGGTCGACTTCCGCGGCGCCCGCGAGCTGGACGTGGCCCAGGGCTGGGACTCCCTGCGCGGCGTGACGATCAGCCACGACCAACTGGCCGAAGCCGCCCCCGCCCTGGCCCACATGCTCGGCATCACGGTCAAGGACCGCTAAGCGGCCTCGAGCAGTAGCCGGGTGCATGTCTGTGGGTCGTCGGCGAACGGCAGGTGGCCGCAGCCGGGCAGGCGCACGTGCCGGGCGTGCGGGAGCAGGCGCCGGGCCCGGCCGGCCTGTCGATAGGGCAGGACCAGGTCGCGGTCGCCCCACGCGATGGTCAGTGGCACGTCGGTGATCGGGTCGGTCAGCCGCCACTCCCCCAGCTCGCGACGGGCCGCGGTGAAGCCGGGCGCGGCGATCAGGGCTCGCGCGTCGGCCAGGCACTCATCGGGCGGCAGCGCACCCGGCCGGCCGTAGAAGACGCCGGCCAGCGCCACCCGCCCGGCCCGGGTGCCGAACAGCCGCGGCAGCGCCGGGCGCAGAGCCGAGCCACCGGCCCGGGCCGCGGTGACCACCGCCCGGCACCAGGCCGCCTCGGCCGTGCCGAAGAAGCCGACCGGCGAGAACGCCACCACCGACCGGGCCTGGCCGCGGCGGGCCAGTTCGAGGGCGACGCCGCCGCCCAGCGAACTGCCGCCGAACGCCGGGCGGTCCACCCCCAGCTCACCGAGGAACGCGGCCACCCGGTCGGCGAGGTTCGGCACCGAGCCCGGCACCCCGTCGAACGGCGACTCGCCGAAACCCGGCAGGTCCAGCGCGATCACGTCGTGCCACTCGGCCAGCCGGTCCAGGACCGGTTTCCACACCTGCCATCGGCTGCCGATGCCGTGGATCAGCACGATCGGGCTGCCGCTGCCCTGCCGGTGGTATTTCACGGGTGGCCTCCGCTTATTGACATCACGCCAACAACGGTGCCACCGTACGCCATGGCGCAAGATTTCGATGTCGTGATCATCGGGTCCGGCTTCGGTGGCAGCGTGAGCGCGCTGCGCCTGACCGAGAAGGGCTACCGGGTGGCGGTCCTGGAGGCCGGTCGCCGCTTCGCCGACGACGAGTTCGCCGAGACGTCCTGGCGGCTGCGCCGCTACCTCTACGCCCCCGCGCTGCGCTGCTACGGCATCCTCCGGCTGACCCTGCTGCGGCACGCCATGATCATGTCCGGGGCCGGGGTGGGCGGCGGTTCGCTCGGCTACGCCAACACCCTCTACGAGCCGCCGGACGCCTTCTTCGCCGACCCGCAGTGGTCCCCGATCACCGACTGGAAATCCGAGCTGGCTCCCGCCTACGACCAGGCGAAACGCATGCTCGGCGTGACGACCAACCCGGTCGAGACGGCTTCCGACAAGGCGTTGCGCGAGGTGGCCCAAGACCTGGGCGTCGAGGAAACCTTTCGGCGTACGCCGGTGGGAGTGCTCTTCGCCGACCAGCCCGGCAGCGACACCGTGCCGGCCGGCCGCCGCGGGTTGCCGCTCGCCGATCCGTTCTTCGGTGGCGCCGGCCCGGAACGGCAGGCGTGCACGTTCTGCGGCGCCTGCATGACCGGGTGCCGGGTCGGCGCCAAGAACACGCTGGTCAAGAACTACCTGTATCTGGCCGAGCAGGCGGGCGCGGTGGTGCTGCCGTTGACCACGGTCACCGACGTACGCCAGCTTGCGGGTGGGGGCCTTTCCGTGCGTACCCGGAAAACGGGAGGGATCGCCAAGCGTGAGGTGACCGCCGGGCAGGTGATCTTCGCCGCGGGTGCCCTCGGCACCCAGCGGTTGCTGCACGCGCTGCGTGACCGAGGCCGGCTCCCGCAGGTGTCGCCGCGGCTCGGCGAGCTGTCCCGGACCAACTCCGAGTCCATCCTGGGCGCCCGCACCCGCCGCCGGGACGCCGACTTCAGCCGCGGCGTCGCGATCACCTCGTCGATCCACCCGGACCCGGCGACGCATGTGGAGCCGGTGCGCTACGGGCCGGGCAGCAACCTGCTCGCGCTGCTCTCCACCGTGCTGGTCGACGACACCGGCGGGAAGTCGCGGCTGGTGGCCGGCCTCAAGACGCTGTGGCGCGACCGTAAGGACATCCGGCTGCTGGCCTGGCCACGGCACTGGTCCGAGCAGACGATCGTGGTGCTGGGCATGCAGCCGCTGGACAACTCGATCACGCTGACCACGTCGCGGGGCCTGTTCGGGCGCCGGCTGCGCAGCCGGCCCGGCGTCGGTGAACCCAACCCGGTGTGGGTGCCGGCCGCGCACGACGTGGCCCGCCGGGTGGCGGAGAAGATCGACGGGGTTCCGCTGGGTTCGATGACCGAGCTGGTCGGCCGGCCGGTGACCGGCCACTTCATCGGTGGTTGCGCCATCGGCAAGGACGCCACGCACGGCGTCATCGACCCCTACCACCGGCTGTACGGCTACGAAGGCCTGCACGTGATCGACGGCTCGGCGGTCGCCGCCAACCTGGGCGTGAACCCGTCGCTGACGATCACCGCGCTGGCCGAACGCGCGTTGTCGATGTGGCCGAACGCCGGCGAGGACGACCCGCGCCCGGCGATGGGTTCACCTTACCGGCGAGTGGCGGCGGTCGCGCCGATCAAACCCGTGGTCCCGGCGAGTGCGCCGGGTGCGCTACGGCTTTAGCGATCCGTCCACCTTGGTGGCCCCGACGAAGACGATCTCGGCACCGGCGAGCCAGCAGACCGCGCCGACGAGTGCCGCGACCGGCGGCTCCCAGCCGAGGCTCTGATGATCGACCCAGATGCGCCACAGCAGCACGACCATGGTGAGGAACAGGAGGGCAGTGCCGGCAAACGCGACGAAGCAATTCACCGCGGCCGCACCCTTGAACCGCAGACCGAGCGCGGCAAGAACAAAAGAAACAACGGCGGCCCAGAGGTACGGGGTATCGGCCCGGACGATCCAATAGGTGGCGACCGGCTTCCCCACCGCAATACCGAGGACGGCAACCAGGAACCCGACGGCCACGAGGATCCGCCCGGCAAGGTAGGCCCGCCCTCGAACCTGCTCGTCCTGCCGCCGGGCCTCGTCAGCCCTGAACCGGGCTCGCTCGTAGTCCACCTGGGCGGCCTTCGCGTCCGCGGCCGCCATCGCCGCCCCATGCAGCTGCTGGCGCACCACCGGCTCCGGCATCAACGTGGCGCCCTCCTCACCCGACAGTGGGAGACGCGAGTTTATCCGCGCGGCCGGAACCACCACCTCCGACGAACAGCCACCGCAGGGCGGCGCGCCGGCCCAGGACCGGGCTGAGGTGTCCTGGGCCGGCGCTCGCTCCGATCGCGGGTGCCAGCCCGCGATCCGCCTATTACTTCAGGGTGATGCCGGTGGCGATGCAGGCGACGCCGTCCGGCACGTTGCTCGTCTGCGTGGGCTCGCCGCTGGTAACGCCCTTGAACAGCGCACACACGTTGGTCGACTTGCCGCCGATGAGAGTGGCGCCGGTGATCGTGGCGGTGTCGCCCAGGTTCGGGTTGATCCCGACCAGCGTCTTCAGCGGGGCGGTAACCGTGACGTTCGAGACCTGAACCTTGCGCGCGAACTGCTTGGAGCAGTTGCCACACGACCGGTAGAGCTTGCCGATGTCCGACGCCTGGAAGTTCTTGATGACGAACGTGCCCGGCCCGTTGTGCTGGAAGACCTTGTCGGAGGCGTGCATGGCGCCGCCGCCGTCGATGGTCATCGTCTGGCTCGCCGAGGTGCCCTTGAAGGTCGCGGCGTCCTCACCGACGTCCAGCCACCAGACGTTCTTCAGCGTGCAGCTGCCCGCGCAGTGCACGCCGTCGGCAGCCGGCGCACCGATGATGACGTTGGCGAGCGTGGCGCCGTCGGCCAGCTGGAACAGCGGATCCTGCCCCTCGTCCTGGCCGCCGTCACCGAGTGCCCCACCGCCGATGAACTCGACGTTCTTACCGTCGAAGCTGCCGCTCACGGCCTTGGTGGCGGTGAGGGTGGTGGTGCCGGTCGCCGTGGGCCAGCTGGTGACCGCCGCGGTCGCCGTGGCAGTGGCGGTGGCGGTCTTGGTAGGACTGGGCGAGGCCGTCGTCGGTGCGGTGGTGGGCGCCGCGGTCGTCTTGGTCGGCGTCGGCGTAGCGGTGGCGGTGGCCGTCGGTGCGGAGGTGGCCGGGGCGCCGGCCAGGGCAGTCACCGAGACGTCGTCGAAGGACGCGGCGGCCGAGGTGGTGATCAGCCCGGCCTTGCCCTTGCTCAGCTTCGCCGTGCCACTGCCAACCTTGGCACCGTCCACATACCCGGTAACCGTGCCACCTCCGACGTCGAGGCGCAGCGTGTGGAAGCCGCTGGCCGCCGACGCGAGGGCCAGGCTGCCGAGAACCGTGACGCTGTCCCCACCGCGTACCTCTTCAAGCCGAACCGCACCCGGCACCAGAACAAGCCGTTCGAACTGATGGGCGCCGCCGGCCCGGGCCACAATGCCGGCCGCCGCCGCGCTCCCGCTGAGCGTCACCGCCCGGACCTTGGCGGTCAGCGTGTAGTCGGTCCAGCCGCTGTCCCCCGCGAACTGCCGGGCAAGCTCACTGCCGGCGTCACTCTGGCGGAGGGCCTTGCTGCCGTCGGTGACAACCGCCCAGGACCCACCGGACTTGGACCAGCCCGCCGTGTCCCCATCTTCAAAGTTGTCGCTGATAGACGGGGCGCTGGCCGCGAACGCGGTGGCGGTGAGGCCAACCGCCCCGGCAAGGACGACCGCCATTCCGCCCACTACGGCGGCGCGCCGCCGCCGCATTCGCGACGGAGCGGTGTCTGCGTGCTTCATCGGTGAATTCCTCCAGATCAACGTCCTACGTGATCTAGTGGTTTGGCCTCCGAGAAAGGTTGCCGTTTTTCTCCGACTACTTTGCGCTGACCAGCGGTGGCTTTCCGTGGCCGCGATCAGTACTCCAGATCGTTGATCAACAGCTCCCGGGCGGCGGCGACACCGTCCTTGTCGCCCCGGCCAGAGCCTTTGGTTGCGGCGCGGGATGGCGCCAGCCGCGAGCGTTGCTCTTGCGTGAGCACGTTCTCACTCTAGGTAGGACTGGTTTGTGCCGCAGGCCGTTCGACCTGTTCGGCGGTGTTCCGGACAGTACGGATGCGTCTGGCTCGTTGCCGGACGCTGAGTGACATTGATCTGATCGCTCTCGTCGGGCCGGCCTGTCGAGCCGGCCCGCTCATTGATGGACCAGCGACGAGGAGTGGCGATGATCAATAGCCAAAATTTGCTGGTACGCCTGTTGGTGACCGGCGTTGTGGGTGCCAACGTGATTGGCGCACCCGGTGCCGCGCAAGCGGCCGCGTCCTGCCTGCGGGACGCGAATTTCCCGATTCCCGCATACGGCGGCGACATCTACAACGCCAGCGACATAGGTATCGGCGTGGTGCATCTCGCCGACGGCAAGTGCACGCACGGCACGTACGACACGATCCTGCAGCCCGGCCGGTACACCGAGTCCGACATCGGGTGGACCGAGGTGGCGGGCGCCTACATCGGCGCAGGATACGAGGCCGACGAGTACACCTCCCAAGGCAAGATCGTCGGCCACAAAGTGGGCCCCGGTTACCTGACCCACGTGTCCGACGGATCCTTCATCAAGATCGTGGCCTGGCAAAGCTGCTGCTGACCACTCCCGGGCTATAGGTCGAACGCAACGACGAGCGCAGAAAATGTCGGCGCGACTTCCCGCCACGAACAACGCCCCGGCGCAGTCCAGAAGTCACTCGCCACGACGCGCGGGTCCGCCGGGTCCGTTCGATAGTCAAACGCGATGGCGACGTCGTCGCCGGCATTCTCGTTCACCGCGACGAAGAACGCCCTCTCGACATCCAGCCAGGGCAGGTCGACCGCTTCGGCCTGCTCACTGCCTCGTGCTTGGCGGAAGAGCTGAGCCGTCGCGTCATCCTCGGTGAAGTAGTCGAGCGAGCTCGATTCTCGGACCATGGCCGGAGCGCTGGTGAGAAAGTGCAGAGGATCCTCGAACCAGGGCATGACGCGTGCAAGTGCCGCATCACCGGGGTGCTTCCACCGGCCTTCGGCGAGCAGCGAGAGCAACAACGACGGAATGGCGAGACCACGTACTCGGATCGGCGCACGATCGCTTTGCACAGCCCGATCTTAAGTCGAGGGTCACGCCCGTAGCGGGTGCGTCACGCGCAGTGGCCGACGAGGTAATGGCGCGTCCGGGTGGACTCCACCGGCGTTGTTCAGGGAGAGAGCGGCCGATCAGCCGATCGGTTCGCACGATCCTGGAGGAACATCCCCCATGAAGTCCCCCATGAACGAAACCGCATCAGCCGAGGTCAAGCGCCCCCGAAAGGGCCGTTACGCCCTCGCCGCCGCGGTGGCCGTGGTCGCCGTCGGCGGTGTCGCCGCAGCCGGCATCGCCAACGCAGACACGACGCCCACACCCACGAACCCGTACATCGTCGGCCCGCCCGGCACCTCGCTGAACGCCGGCCAGACCACGACGATCCAGGTCGCCGGAAAGACCTTCGCGGGTACGGCAGTCCCGTCGAACGCCACCGCAGCGCTGGTCAAGATCACCAGCGTCAACCCGTCCTCTGCAGGCAGCCTGACCGTCTACACGACCGGCACCCGCCCGACCGGCGGCGCAACCGTCAGCTACCGGCGGGGCCAGAACGCAACCGGCACGGCAAACGTCCAGCTGGACAACCGCGGCCGGCTCAGCGTCTACAGTTCGGCGAGGACGCGCTTCACCCTGCAGCTGCAGTCGTTCACGACGCCGACCACCACCCCGCCGGTACCGACCTGCACCGCAACGATCTCGACGATCGACCCCAGCACCAAGACGCTGGCGGCGGTAGGCGGCAGCATCCGAGCGGGAGCCACCGACTTCGGCAGCGTGACCCTGCCCGCAGGCACCTACGACGCCCGGGTGATCGGCGGCTTCACCGGCTTCAACAACAACGACACCTGGCTCCCGCAAGGCGTGTTCTTGACCGGCACGATGACGGTGGTCAAGGGCGCAACAATCAACGCCGACTTCACCAACAACGTCACCGCCGGCGGCGTGATGATCCCGAAGTCCGACAGCGCCACCCTGACCCAGGACCCCACCTTGGCAATCTCCACGTTCCTGATCCTGGACGCGCCAACCGAGGTGCACATCAAGCTCTTCGCGTACGCCTCCAACAGCGGAACGGCCGGCTCAGGCCAGGTAAAGGCAAACGTGCAGAGCGCCCAGTTCCGCAAGCTCTGCTGACCAACCCGCCACCCTGAAGGGTGCTTCACCCGCGAGCCCCGGGTGAAGCACCCATCACGAACCGGCCGACGGAGGCACGGATCTGGTGCGATCCGCGTGGTTGACGTTGCGTTGGTCGGTTCAGCTGCAGGTTGCCGAAGCCACACGATCAGATACCGCTTCTGCGGAGATGAGTGCTCGCGGTCCGCGATTACCACATAGGACGACGCCGATGAAGGCGCTTTCCCGTCAAAGAACCTGGCCGATTGTTGCTTCTGCGTGATGATCGGCGATGGAGCGCCCGGAGTGGACGGAGCAGGCGAATTGATCGTCGACATGGACCAGGCATCTGGACTAACTCAACAGGGTCGCGTCAGGTAGACCCTGATGGTGGCACGAGGTAGCGTGCGTGCGCTTGGTAGCTAATACCACCCTGGACGGAAAATCCGCATAATTGCGATGGTTCCGTGGAGGAAAAATGGAAACATTTGCCCTTGTCAACCACGCGATCGACCTCCTTGCCGCACGCCTCCCCGGCGCCGCTTCAGAGGCCGGCGAGGACGCGACTGCACACAGGCTGTACGACGTCATCGCGCATAAGCTGCAAAATGCCGGAAATGGGAACGCGATGACGGAGTTCGTCAAAGACTCCCGCGAAAATTCCCTCGTCAAGCGCCTCCTTCGGCAGGCCGTGCGGGACGACCCGGCATTCGCTACCGAGCTCGCCACCGCAGTCGCGGCAGTCGGCCGAGCCACGACGTCCAACGACGTCGCGGCTGAGCGCCAAGATGCCCCAGGAGCTGACGGCGCAGCCCGATACACAGCGAACTCGAGTTCAAGCGAGCCCAGCACCCACCAAGAGAAATCGAATTATGGTGACCCTGCGCCACGAGATGACAAACCCGGAAGTGCGGTAAGAAGGATTTTCAGCGAAATGCCGGAGCAAGACGCTCGGAGACTTTCGGTGCTCATGGATCGTCTAGTGAAGATCGAAGCGCGGATTGATGAGGAGATCCAGGGAATAGTTCGCGCCTGCCCGGCTTACAACGGCTGGAGCGCCCTGGTCATAACATCCGGAAGAATCCTTGACATAACTGACAGCGGAGGCTTGACCGTCATTCCGTTCTCGGAGGTGATCGGGATCCGAGTAGGGCCTGGCAAGAAAAAGCTCTTCGGCGGATTCGAAGAGAGTTACATCCTGGTCGATACGATAGCCGGAACTCGAACCTACCCCATGTTCGACGACCACGCTTGGGCTCTCAAGACGGCAGTAATTGCGCGCTCGTTGCACGAGGAATACAGGCTTGACGCAACGTAAGTGATCGCGGCCAGAAGAGACCTGCCGCACGGAATGTCCTCTTGACCCACAACAAATCCCGGCCAGGGTGACAAAGCCGCCCAGAAGTAACCACAGCGCGGCAGCCGGACCCCGACCGGAAGGGATCACCAATCCCAACCAGGCACCCAGCAGCGGGTGACCAAGGAGCCTGGCCGTCAGCTATCCCCGGTGTGTTCCGAAGCAGATCCGGGGTTCAGCGGCTGTGGCCGTAGGACAGCTTCGCGGCGAGTCCGCCGGCGCCGACCGCCCAACAGCCCGCGCCGCGCAGGCAATCGATGCCGGGCAGGGTCGTGTCGTCAAAAGGCCGCCACGTTTGCCCGCCGTCGGTGCTGATGTCGCTACCGCGGCCGACTGCGATCAGGGTGCGGCTTTGGCCGGGCAACCACGAGACGCTGACACGGCGGCCGGACGTGGCGCCTGCCAGCGTCCAGGTGCGGCCCCCGTCCGAGGTGAGGGCAGCTGCCGTATTGAGCGGGTCGGAAGGCTGCCGGGGATCGCTGCCGATGGCGATGCCGTGGCGGGGATCCCGGAAGGACAGCGAAAGGATGCCGGTGTCATCACCGCCGGGCAACGGCGTGGTGGCGAACGACCAGCTGCGGCCGCCGTCCTTGGTGGTGAAGACCCGGTTGTTGACGCCCGCCGGCGTGCTGGTGCCGAACCAGGCGTCCGTCCCGGCCGCTTGCAGGCATGTGCCGCTGGCTATGAGCGTCTCGCCATCGACCGCCGGAGGCATCTTCACGTTCCGGAGGACACGCCAGCTGCGGCCGCCGTCCTCAGTGCCGGCGAGGCGAATCCGGCCGTCGACAGGATCGCTAACGGCCAGGCCTCGGCGGCGGTCGAAGAAGGCCATGCAGTCGTAGTAGGCGCCGGGGCTCGCATCCTCGAACACGACGTGCCAGGTGGCACCTCCGTCAGCGGTGCGGTAGATCTGCGCCGACGCCCCGCCCGCCAGCACAACGGCGTGATAGCGGTCGGTAGCCTCAACGTCCCGAAACCCCTTGGCGGCGCCACCGGCCGGGGTGACGTTACGCCAGGACCGCCCTCCGTCCACCGTGAGCACAACACTGCCGGCAACACCACCGCCGCCCCCCACGGCCCAGACCACCGAAGAATCAACAACATCGTCGATGACCAACCGGTTGGTCGTGGCCGTCTGCGTAAACCGCCAGGACGGTTCGACGGTAGCGGGCGTGGCAGCAGTGCCCGGAAGAAGAATGGTGACAGCAAAAATGATCGCCGTGAGCATCGTTGCTCCCCAGGTCGACAATTCGGTAGACGCCTGAAACCGCGTCCAGACAACCGTTGCCCGCATGCCTTCCCGATGGCAACCCCGCTGCTGAAACCCGACCCGGCCAATCCTCGAATCATCAGCCAGCAATGATTAAAATAGGCTTGTATATCGTCCGAAAGCATTCAAGAGCCGCTAACACGATCTGCTGAATCGAGGAGATCAGCGTTGCGCGAGGTAGATCGGTCTCGTTCGCTTGGACGTGAGCAAGGCGTGGATCGTCGATGACGAGTCGTGGAAGTTGATCGAGCCAACACTGCCCCCCTGGCCAACGAGGGCAGGACCCCGCCCGTTCCCAGACCGGCTGTGCTTGCAAGGCATCCTGTTCGTGCTGCACACCGGAATCAGCTGGGAAAATCTGCCCCAAGAACTAGGCTTCGGCTCGGGAATGACGTGCCGACGCCGCCTGCAGCGCTGGACCAAAGCCGGCGTCTTCCACCAGATCCACCAAACACTGCTAACCCGACAGAACGCGGCGAAGCAACTCCGGCTGAGCACCGGCCGCGCCGCCCACTGACGCAAACACAAAAACACGGTGCTGAGGCACCGAACTAAACAAACGCGGGAACGGCCCAAGCTTAAAAGCCCTCACCCCAGCCCCCACCTGTACCACCGGCGCACTTCCCCAAAACGGCCGCCCCCCGGCACAGAATGTTCGCTTGACCCACCACAAAGCTCGGCCCGGGTGACAAAGAACCTGGCCGCCAGTTGTTCCCATGCAAGCAAGCCGGGATTCTAAGAAGAGGCGCCGGCCCGCCGGTCGTTGACTCTGTGCTGATCAGTTCGGCTGCAGGTTGCCGCTGAGGGTGGTGCGGCTGACAAGCGGACGGTTCCAGAGGGCAAGCAGTTCGTTGGCGAGCGCCACGACCTCCCGCGGGTCCTCCTGACCGTCGATCTCAATACCGGCCGCGGAGAGCCCGCGCGGCACGGCCGCAGCTTGCAGCAGTACCCGCCACTCATGGACGCCGATCGCAAGGTATTCCAACCCAGAGATCCGAGCGATCTGCATGGGATCGGCCAGCGTGCCGGCTTGCGCCTGAAGGGTACGCAGCCGAGGCAGGCCGACAGCCGCAGCAAGACTGAGCGGCTCGCCGTCCCAACGACCGATGACCAGAACCTCCAGCTCCGGATGGGCGGCCGCGTCGACGCTGCTGAACGCGTTGGCATTGATGCGCGCCACGGCAGGCCACTCATCGGGACGAGCCGGCCGCCAGTCCTGGCTGCCGTGCTCAATCATGGCGGTGAGCGAGTCGGCAACCAGGTCACCCCCGATGCTCCGCCCGTCGTCGAGCACGATGATTTGGCCGAGATGACCGGCCGCGCCAGGGGTGAGGTCAACGGCAAACCGGGCCGTACCCCCGTCACTGGCGAACACAATCCAGCCGGGCGACCCAGGCAGACCCTGCACCGTGGCATCCGACGGTGTCCGGGCAGCTTCGCCGGCCGCGTAGTACCAGGGCGACGAGCGGCGGCGGGAGTCGGCAATGCTCAGTTCGTCAATCGGCAGCAGCTCGCAGCCAAGCGCGTCGGTGTACTTCTGGTCGCCCCTGCTACCCGACGTGACCCGATAGAGCGCCGTCAGCTCAGCAGGCAGGCTGACACCGAGCCGAGCCTGCGCGGCGGCAATCTGCGCGTCGGTGACGCCCACCGGATCAACCAGCCGCTGCCGCAGAAGCCGCTCCAGCCGAGCCGGATCCGCCGACGGCGCCGGCCCCGCGTCCGGCGCGGGCGACGGCAGCCGCCGCCAAGGCTGCGGAACGGCGCCGTCGCGAAGAACCATCGACACCGGATAAGGCGAGGTCACATCCTCCACGGCCGACCCGTAATCGAACAGGTCGAGCACCGCATCGCCCGCCGGCGAAACCTGCAGGCAGTACGCAATCCGGCTCAGCCCGAACTCATCCAGCCCGGACTCATCCAGCCCGAACTCATTCAGCCCGGCCGCCACCAGCTGCTCCGCCTCCCACTGGGCCCGGCGGTGTGCCGACGACCCGTTGCCAAGTCGGCTGGTGTGGACCGATCCGCTCCGGCTGACGGCACCCACGACAAAGCCGCCCTCAACCACCAGCTTCTCCAGGGCTCCAACCGTCAGCAGGCGAGCCAGCGGCGCCCAGGTAGCGAAGTCATAGATCGAAGGCATTCGAAGGCTCCCGCCGGGCCAAGAATCAAGACTCGCGATTATCACCCACCCGCAGCCAACGGCGCGCCCCCACACCGCGGCATCCACGGGGCCCTGTTCCCCGTGAATGCCGCCCGCCAGCCGGACCGCGCCCTACGCCAGGCACAGCACGGTTCCATGCAAACGGAAACAAAGGGATCAACGCTCACTTAGGCGCACTTAGGCGCGCCGTCCAGTTACGAAAACACAAACACACGGTGCTGAGGCACCGAACTAAACAAACGCGGGAACGGCCCAAGCTTAAAAGCCCTCACCCCAGCCCCCACCTGTACCACCGAAACGGCCGCCCCCGGCGCGGAATGTTCGCTTGACCCACCACAGAGCTAGGCCCGGGTGACAAAAATGCCCAGAAGAAACCACAGCGCGGCAGCCAGACCACAACTGGAAGGGGATCACCCACCCCAAGCCACGCACCCAGCAGCGGGTGACCAAAGAACCTGGCCGTCAGCTATTCCCATGCAAGATTTCGGGCGGGGTGACCCAAGACAGACATAGAAACGCTCCACCGTCAGTCTTGGGTCACCCCGCCCGAAATCGTCCCAGCGCAAGCGAGCCGGGGATTTTTCAACGAGAGGCGCCGGCCCGCCGCTTGGTCCAGACATCAAAGGCAACAGCAGCAAGCAGAACAGCACCCTTGACGAGCATGACCTTCTCGGACTGCGCACCGATAAGGCTCATACCGTTGTTGATGACACCCATGATCAGACCACCGGTAATAGCGCCGACAACCTTGCCAACGCCACCCTGAACGGCAGCCCCACCGATGAATGCAGCCGCAATGGCGTCCAGCTCGAACTGGTCACCGCCAGTAGGATTAGCCTGATTCAACCGCCCGGCGAAAATCATGCCGGCGATCGCGGACAGCACGCCCATGTTGACGAAGATCCAGAACACCACCGACTTGACCTTGACGCCAGACAGAGTAGCCGCCTGCAGGTTGCCGCCAACGGCGTAGATCTGACGACCGAAGACCGCCCGGTTGGTCAGCACGGAGTAGCCGAGCACGAGAACGGCCAGCAGGACCAAAACCCAAGGCAGATTCCGGAACCGAGCCAACTGCACGATCACGAACATGACCACCACGGCGGCGATCACGATCTTCGCGATGAACAGCGGGAACGCCTCGACGACCTGGCCGTAGCGCACCCGCCCGGCCCGCGACCGCCACTGACTGACCACGATGCCGACGACGGCGAACACACCGATCAGCACACTGAGCAGGTCAGCGCCGCCCAGATAACTGCCGAGCCCGATGTTCCCGAGGTAGCCATCGGTGAACCCGTTGGCCAGGGTCCGCACCGACTCCGGGAACGGCCCGATCCCGCGGTTACCAAGGATCATGTAGGTGATAGCGCGGAACAGCAGCATGCCGGCCAGCGTGACGATGAACGCCGGGATGCCGAAGTAGGCGACCCAGTAGCCCTGCCACGCCCCGATCGCCGCCCCGACCACGATGGTGATCAGCAGGGCGAGCGGCCACGGCACATGGTGGTTGACCATCAGCACGGCGGCGATGGCGCCGGTGGCCGCGACGACCGAGCCGACCGACAGGTCGATGTGCCCGGAGATGATCACCAGGATCATCCCGATCGCGAGGATCAGGATGTACGAGTTCTGCACGATGATGTTGCTGATGTTCTGCGGCGCGAGCATGTCGCCGTCGGTCAGGATCGTGAACAGCACGACGATCGCGGCGAACGCGATGTAGATGCCGCTCTGCCGCAGGTTGATGGTGAACTTGCGGCCGTTCCCGGAGGTCTCGGGCAGCGACGGGCCGCCGCCCACGGCGAGCTCGGCGTTGGTGGGGGCGAGGCTCACCGTGGTGCCTCCTGTCCGGCGGTCATGAGGGTCATCAAGCTTTCCTGGGTGGCCTCGGCCCGGGGCACCTCACCGGTGATCCGGCCGGCCGAGAGGGTGTAGATGCGGTCGCAGAGCCCGAGCAGCTCGGGCAGCTCGGAGGAGATCAGCAGCACGGCTTTCCCCTCGTCGGCGAGCCGGTTGATGATCGTGTAGATCTCGTACTTGGCGCCGACGTCGATCCCCCGGGTGGGCTCGTCGAGAATCAGCACGTCCGGGTCGGTGAAAATCCACTTGGACAGGACGACCTTCTGCTGATTTCCGCCGGACAGCTTGCCGGTGATGCTGGAGACGCTGGGGGCCTTGATGTTGAGGCTGCGGCGGTATTCCTCGGCGACCTTGAATTCCTCGTTGTCGTCGACCCAGCCACCCTTGGCGAGCTTGCCCAGGGCAGCGGCGGAAACGTTCCGCTTGATGTCCTCGATCAGGTTGAGGCCGTAGCGCTTGCGGTCTTCCGTTGCGTACGCAATGCCGTGTCGAATGGCCTCGCGGACGGACCGCAACTTGATCTCCTGGCCGTCTTTGATGATCCGGCCGGAGATGCCGGTTCCGTAGGACCGGCCGAAGACGCTCATCGCGAGCTCGGTGCGACCGGCCCCCATGAGGCCGGCCAGCCCGACGATCTCGCCGCGGCGCACCGACAGGGTGGCGTTCTGGACGAGCAGCCGGCCGTGCTGGGTGGGGCTGTGCACGGTCCAGTCCTCGATCCGCAGCACCTCGTCGCCGATGTTCGGCTCGTGCGGCGGGAAGCGGTGGTCCAGGTCGCGGCCGACCATGCCCGAAATGATCTTGTCTTCGGTCAGGCCCTCGGCCGGCAGCGTGGTGATCGTCCGACCGTCGCGCAGGATCGTCACCCGGTCGGCGATCTCCAGCACCTCGTTGAGCTTGTGCGAGATGATCACGCTGGTGATGCCCTGTTCGCGCAGGCCGCGCAGCAACCCGAGCAGGTGCGCCGAGTCGTCGTCGTTGAGTGCCGCGGTGGGCTCGTCCAGGATGAGCAGCTGCACCCGCTTGGACAGTGCCTTCGCGATCTCGACCAGCTGCTGCTTGCCGACGCCGAGGTCGAGCACCTGGGTGACCGGGTTCTCGTTGAGGCCGACGCGCTGCATCAGCTCGGCGGCGGCGGCGTTCGTCTTGTTCCAGTCGATCAGCCCGCGCTTGGACTGCTCGTTGCCGAGGAAGATGTTCTCGGCGACGGACAGGTTGGACGCCAGCGCCAACTCCTGGTGGATGATCACGATGCCGCGGTGCTCGCTGTCCCGGATGCCGGCGAACCGGCATTCCTGACCGTCGAACTCGATATCGCCTTCGTAGTCACCGTGCGGGTAGACGCCGGAAAGCACCTTCATGAGGGTGGACTTTCCGGCGCCATTCTCCCCGCAGATTGCATGGATCTCGCCGCGGGACACCTCCAGGTTGACGTCCGACAGCGCTTTCACGCCCGGGAACGTCTTGGTGATGTCCCGCATCCGCAGGATGGTGTCACTCATTCGACTCAGGAACCCAGCTGAGCCTGGGTGTAGTAACCGCCGTCGACGAGAACCTTCTGGTAGTTGGTCTTGTCCACGATCACCGACTGCAGCAGCATCGACGGGACGACCTTGTTGCCGTTGTCGTAGTCGGTGGTGTTGTTGACCTCGGGCTTGCCACCCTTGAGGACGGTGTCGGCCATCGTGACGGTGGTCTTGGCCAGCTCGCGGGTGTCCTTGTAGATCGTCGAGTACTGCTCACCGGCGATGATCGACTTGACCGAGGCGAGCTCGGCGTCCTGGCCGGTCACGACCGGGTAGGGCTGCGCGGCGGTGCCGTAGCCGTTGCTCTTGAGCGCCGACAGGATGCCGATCGACAGGCCGTCGTAGGGCGAGAGCACGCCGTCGACCTTGGCGCCCGAGCGGTAGGTCGAGGTCAGGATGTTCTCCATCCGGTCCTGGGCGACCTTCGGCTGCCAGCGCAGGATCGCGACCGTCTTGAAGTCGGTCTGCTTGCTCTTGACGACGACCGTGCCGTCGTCGATGAACGGCTTGAGCACGCTCATCGCGCCGTTGAAGAAGAACGTCGCGTTGTTGTCGTCCGGCGAGCCGGCGAACAGCTCGATGTTGAACGGGCCCTTCGCGGTGCCCTTGGAGCCGTCGGCGTTGAGCACCTTCAGGCCGGTCAGCAGCGAGGTCGCCTGCTGCACGCCGACCTTGTTGTTGTCGAAGGTGGCGTAGTAGTCGACGTTCGGGCTGTTGCGGATCAGCCGGTCGTAGGCGATGACCGGGATCTTGTTGGCCTTCGCGTTCTCCAGCTGGGTGGTGATCGCGGTGCCGTCGATCGAGGCGATGATCAGCAGCTTGGCGCCCTTGGTGATCTGGTTGTCCAGCTGCTGGGTCTGCGTCGGGATCTTGTCCTCCGCGTACTGCAGGTCGACCTGGTAGCCCAGGGCCTCCAGCTGCTTCTTCAGGTTGTCACCGTCGGAGATCCACCGCTCCGAGGAACGGGTCGGCATGGTGACGCCGATCAGGGCACCCTTGGTGTCGCCCGAGCCGGTCGCCTTGTCGGCGTTCTTCTCGCTGCTGCCACAGGCGGCGAGACTGGCGGCAAGGACAACGGCGGAGGCGACGGCCCCCATCCGGGAAAGTTTCATTGCGCGGAACTCCTTCATTGGGGGCACGGCGTGGGCACGAGTGTGAACGCTAACAACAGAGGTGTCAACAGTTCTGGCAACGTCCGCGACATGTTGAGGAAACTTGTTTCCCAATCGTGTCCGACCCCTGTAGAGGCCGAATTGTTATCGATAACAGACGGTGTTCGTCAGTCCAACCAACCGAGACGGGCGACGTGAAACCCGAGCTGCATACGGGTCCGCCCGCCGGTCATCTCCATCAGATGCCGCACGCGCCGCTGGACCGTGCGTAACGATGTGCCCAAATGGGCCGCCACCGCCTCATCGGTCAGCCCGGTCATCAGCAGACTGACGATCCGGGAGTCCAATTCGTCCAGCGCCGACGCCCCCACCGCGCTCGCCCGCCGCCACTCCGACTCGAACAGCGCCACCAGCGCCTGCAGCAGCCCCCGCTCATAGATCAGCAGGGCACCGGGCGGCCCGGGCACGGAAAGCGGCATGAACGCCTGCTCACCATCAACAATCAAAAGCTTGAGGGGTACGGCGTCGGCGATCCGGATCTCCTCCCCGGCGGCCCGGGCGTCGAGGATCCGCGCGAACGCGTCCGGTTCCTCGTCGAGCATCGCCCGCTCGAACACCACGCGGTAGCGGACGCCGCGCGCCACCGCGCTGTCCTCCTCCACGTTCTCGGCCGCGCTGATCACCGCGATCGGTGCCTTCACCAGCGACAGCACCTCCTCGCGGGCACCCAGCTGAAGCCGGCCGAACGCCTCGCGCACCTCGGCCGCACCGTGCAGCACGTCGACCACGCCCGGGGCGCCCCGGCGCTGGGCGGCGGCCCGGTAGACCTCGTCGAGTACGCCCAGCTCGGCCTCGGCCCGCTGCAGCTCCTCCCGGCGGCGGCGCAGCGCCTCGCGCAGGGTGGTGGCGGGCGGGGCGGCCACGAACCGGTCCGGGTCGCCGAGGCTGCGCACCGCCAGGCCGGCCGTCTCGAGCCCGGCCAGCAGCTCACCGGCCTCCTCGGCGGGCACCCGCAGCATCACCGCGAACTCCCCGGCGTCGGCCGACGGGACCGTGATCAGGGCACGGTACGCCGCCGACTCGTCGGCCCGCAGGCCCAGCACATCTGGCGGCACGCCGGGCAGTTTGGCGGATTTACGCCAGGAACGGAAGCCGCCTTGACCGATCCGTTGCACGGGAACCCGTGCGTGCCGGATCGTCGCCGTACCCCCACGCGTAGAGGAATTTCGATGAAGCAAAACGGCGGCGGCACGCCCATCTGGGTTTTCCGCGTCCCCGGGCCCCTTTTCCGCCGGCACGGGACCGTGGCGGAACGGTGCCGGTGATCCGCGCCCACCGGCTGCGGTAACCCGCCACGCGGCGCGGCGGCCACGAACACGCGGGTGGCCGCCGCGCCGTGCGGTGCTGGGCGAGGGTCAGCGGCCGGTGGGCTGCATGCTCTCGTGGTAGCGCATCCAGGTGCCCTTGCCGTCGTGCTTGGCGGCGTACATCGCCAGGTCGGCGGCGCGCAGCAGGCCGCTCACCTCGTCGCCGGGCTCGGCGCAGGCGAAACCGATGCTGGCGTTCGCGCGCACCAGGGTGTCGGCGTACGGGATCGGGTCGCCGAGGGCCTCGAGGATGCGCTTCGAGGTGAGCTCGGCGTCGTGGTCGTCGCAGTCGCGCAGCAGGATGGCGAACTCGTCGCCGCCGAGGCGGGCCACCATGTCGCCGGTGCGGACCGAGTCGCGCAGCTTGTCGGCCACGCCGGCCAGCAGGGCGTCGCCGCCCTCGTGGCCGAGCGTGTCGTTGACCGCCTTGAAGCCGTCCAGGTCGATGAGCAGCAGCGAGGTCGTCCCCGGCTCGCACGTGGCCAGGGCCGCGGTGACCTCCTCGTGGAAGTGGGTGCGGTTGGCCAGGCCGGTCAGGCCGTCGAACAGGGCCTGGTGGCGCAGCCGGTCCTCCTGCTGGCGCAACTCGGCCAGGGTGGCGTCGAGCTGGTCGATCAGCCGGGTGTTGTCGTGGAAGGCGGCCAGCTGGCGCAGCACGACGAGGGCGAAGATCAGGCCGAGGCCGGAGATGGCGCCCAGCAGCTTGGTGTTGGTGTCGCTGGGCAGGGCGGCGAGCACCGCGGTGAAGGCGACGGCGATCGAGCCGTACGGCAAAAGGCTGTAGGGACGACGGCGGCGTGAGCCGAACGCGGTCGTCTCGTCGAACCGGACGACGATCTCCTGGATGCGCGGGCCCATCGCGATCAACAGGGACGGGAAGAACCGGGCGGCGTAGACGTAGGCGGGCAGGTGGCCGTCGGAGCCGGACGGGAGGAAGAAGCCGATGCTGTTCACGCCGGCCGCCAGGATCATCGGGATGGCCGCCGCCCGGTGCATCGGGGCGTTGCCGCTGAGCACGAGCTTCACCGCGGCGAAGCCGGAGGTCAGGATGACAGCGCCGGCGACGAGGGTGCCGACCAGGTCGTCGGTGCCGTTCTGGCCGACGGCGAAACACCAGGCCACCACGGCGCCGCCGACGAGCACCGTGGTCGAGTCGAGCCAGAACGCGAGCTTCTCCCGGCCGGACCGGCCGGGGAACGGGTGCATCAGCATCCCGACGATGACGGCGCCCATCCCGACCGCGAAGCAGGCGCCCTGCACGGTGCCGCCGGCCGTCGACCACTGGCCCTGCTGGTGAAAGGCCAGCACCACCTGGCTGGTGTCGCCGATGGTGAAGAGCGTTCCGGCCGCCGCCAGCACCCGCCAGAAGCGGCGCAGGGCACCGGTCGCCTTCCGGGCGACCCGCCACGACGAGTACGCGAGCAGGAGGTCGAGGGGCGGCTGGAACAGCCAGAACACCCGGACCTGACTGTTGTGGTGGTCGTCGAACGTGAACAGCAGGCCGACCCCGGCCAGGGCCCACAGCGCGGCCGCGATCATGACGGGGTCATGCCGGAGCGCCGCGGAGAGCGCCGCCCGGATTCGCGCAGCGGTGGAACTGGCCTGGATCACACCCGTCGCTATCGACCGGGCCGGGGCCCGTCTGAGGATTCGACGTGGGTCCGGATGCTGGTGCCGGCCGGGCCGGTGTAGATGCGGACCAGGTCGCAGATCTGGTTGACCAGCAGCAGGCCGCGGCCGCTGGGCTGCAGCGGGTCGGGCGGGACCCGGCCGGCCAGCGGATCGGTGATGTGCCCGGAGTCGTCGACCTGGCAGGCGAACAGCCCCGGCTCGGTCCAGACGGTGATCCGGCCGGGGCCGCTGGTGTGCCGGATCGTGTTGGCCGCGAGTTCATGGGCGGCCAGGATCGTCTCGGCCAGCCGGTCGGCGCTCAGCAGCGGCTCGGCGCACCGGCGGACGAGGGCCCGCACCGCCGGCAGATCGCCGATCAGCCGGTAGGTGAGGAACTCGGCCTCCGCGGGTGGCTGCGGCAGCGGCACGTTGAAGCAGCCGGCGGTGGCGACCGGGTCGCCGTAGGCCGGGCTCGGCACCCGGACGCCGTCGTCGATCATGACCGGGTGGGTGCGCCAGGCGTCCGCGATCGCCGACGTCGCCAGCAGAGCCGTGTCGTAGGCGCAGAGGATCTGCGCGTCGTGGCCGGCGAAGACCGTGTTGATCAGGGCCTCGTGGGCGGCGCAGGCCGGGTATTCGACGGTGGTGCGGCCCGGCCAGACCGGTTCGCCGACGAACGACACCCGCCGGCCGGGATGCGCGGCCGCGTACCGCAGCAGCAGGCCGGGAATGATCCGGCCCGGGTTGCGCCCGCTCACCGTCAGGTCGGCGAAGTCGACGTGGCCGGCGGCGGCGCCGTCCAGCGCGCCGCGGAGCAGGTCGAGGTTCTGGCCGGGCAGGGCGACCAGGACCGGGTCGCCGGCGGTGATCGCGGAACGGACGAACGGCACGGTCTCCGACAGGAATTCGTCCTCGTCGCGGTAGAGCAGGCCGGGATGGTCGAAAGGGGTCATCTGGCTTCCGTCGTCAGGGCCGGCACGGAACCCGCGCCGTGGAAGTGGAGGAGCCGGAGCAGGTTGGGTGAGCAGCCGACCAGTCGCAGCCGGCCATCGCCGCTCTGGGCCGCGCCGACCAGCACCCGGGTCGCGGCGATGTCGGCGAAGTGCAGGCCGCAGACGTCGATGGTGACGTCGTCGTGGTCGTCGAAGAGGTGGTCGGTCACGGCGCGCAGCACGTCCCGGTTCGACAGGTCGGCCTCGCCGGACAGCCGCAGCCCCCACGGGTCGAGGGTCCGGCGCACCCGCAGCGACGAATCCGGGTCGAACGGCATCTCCGAGCCGGCCGCGCCGGGGTGGGCCCAGAGCAGTCGCCGCAGGTGCAGCGGGTCGAAGCGCCGCCGGTCGTAGGCGCACACGCCGGCCACGAACCCGTCGGCGAAGACGAGGCGGTTGATGTTCGCCTCGTACCAGGGCACGTGCTCGACGCCCGGGGAACGGCGGCTGGCCCAGGTCATGTCACCGATGACCCGCATCCCGCGGTAGCCGGCCGACCGGCACCGGGCCACCTCGGTGTGCCAGAGGCGGACCGTCGCGTCCGGGTCGAAGAAGCCGCCGGCCAGATAGCTGTCCTCGGCGGTGTCGGCGGTGAGGTCGCCCCGGTCGAGGGCCGCGCGGGTGTCGACGCCGTACCGCTCGAGGCCGTCGAGAACGGCGGCCGGGTCGTCACCGCAATACATGACCCGCTGGCGCTCGGTCAGCCCGGCGCGCACGAACCCGGCGATCGCCTCCATCCGGATGGCGTCGCCGTCGACGGTCCAGCAGACGTGATCACCGAGGGTGACCCGGTCAAGCAGTGATATCCCGCCCACGGTCCTCCCCTTCGGCGCGGCAGCGGGGGTGCCGATACACCGTACCCACCACCGCCCGCGACGGCGCTACCCCGCGAGAGTGACAGATTTGCCGAGCATGACGCGGTTTCGGCCGGCCGCCTTGGCCTGGTAGAGCGCCTCGTCGGCACGGCGGACGAGATCGTCGGCGGTCTCGGTGTGGTCCCACTCGGCCAGCCCGGCCGAGAAAGTTTGATCACGAGGAGTGATCGCCCGTAGCCGGGAGACGACCTCCAGGGCCTCCTCGGCCGCCCGTCCGGTGATCACGATGCCGAACTCCTCGCCGCCGTAGCGGGCCAGCAGGTCGGTCTCCCGCAACTGGGCCCGCCACGCCGCGGCCGCTTCCTTGAGGAGCAGGTCACCGGCCTGGTGGCCGTACGCATCGTTGAAATGCTTGAAGAGGTCGAGGTCGACCAGGCCGACCACCACCTGGTTTCCGGTTCGCCGGGCCTGCGCCAGTTCCCGGTCGAGGCCCTCGTCCCACGACCGGCGGTTCGGCACGCCGGTGAGGCCGTCGAGGTGGGCCAGCGCGTCGAGTTGCCGGGCCTGCCGGTGCACCCGGTTGAGCAGCAGCTTCATCCGTCCCACGACCAGCAGGAACAGGACCGTGCAGCTGATCGCGACGGCCGGCCAGTTGATGTCGGCCGGGTCGGTCAGACCCTGGATCGTCAGCACCGCCGGGGCGAGCAGGGAGGCGGCGGCGAGCAGGGTGAGCCGGGGTGCGGAGAGGGTGGTGTCGTGCCGCGGGCCGGGCTCGGCGATCCGCTCCGCCGAGGGGTGCAGCATCGCGGCGGCGGTCAGCGCGTAGGTGAGCAGCCAGCCGCCGCTCAGCCAGGGGAAGTCGAGCGAGGTCAGGTCGGCCGCGCTGAACAGCACGTCCGGTGGCAGGCGGGTGAGCTGAGCGGCCACCAGCAACACGTACGCCGGAGGCAGCCGCCGCGAACCCGGGGTGGTGAGCAGCCGGGCGGTCATCGCCAGCAGCAGCACGTCGAGGATCGGGTACGTGAGGGACACCAGCTGATCGCCGAGGCCGGTGTGCTCCTGGTCGGCGAGCGGCCGGATCAGGAAGACCCAGATCGGCAGGGCGAGGGCGCAGGAGACGATCGCGGCGTCGATCAGCCCGACCAGGTCACGGCCGCCGGTCCGACGCCGGACGAGCACGGTCAGCCCGGCGAAGGTGAGCGGGTAGGACGCCAGGTAGAAGATGTCGGCGAAACCCGGGTAGGCGTCGATGTGCGCCACGTTCGACACGTAGTCGTAGATGACGTCGCCGGCGACCGACGCGACCGTGCCGGCCAGCAGCAGGAGCCACATCGCCGGGCGGGCCGGCCGGCGCCGGACGATGCCCACCGCCAGGACCACGCAGGCGAGCACGCCGAAGCCGTCGAAGCACACCGAGGCCGGGACCGTGCCGTAGCGCAGCTGGGGGTAGGCCACCGCCGCCACCGCGCCCAGCACGAGCCACCAGAGCCAGGCCCGCCGAGTCATACCGGTGTCATCGGCGGGCCGGGCGTGCGGTTGAGCTCTACGAGCCGGCGACCCAGGTCGGGTGGGTGGCGGCGAACTCGGCGACGGTGTCGTTCTTGGCCGATTTCAGCAGGTCGAGGCTGTCGTCGCTGAGCAGCTCGACGCTGCCGATGCCGGCGATCGACTCCGGGTTGAACTTGCCCTCGTTCGTCTTGATCGTGATCAGGTCGTTCGGGTTGATGCCCTTCATCGCGAACACCCAGTCCTCCAGCGAGATGCCGCCGGTGTCCACCGTCATGGTCGAGCCGATCGCCTTGACCAGGCCGGGCAGCTTGGTCGGCGACGACAGGCCGTCCTTCACCGCCTGGTTGATGATCGCCTTGAAGAACTGCTGCTGGTGCCGCTGGCGGCCGTAGTCGAAGTCCTTGTTGGCCAGCAGGTCGCGCTGGCGGACGAAGTCGAGCGCCTCGGTCGGGGTGAAGCAGTGGTTGCCCTTGGCGTAGAAGTTCGCCGTCACGCCTTTGATCTTGGACTTGAGGGTGCCGTCCTTGTTGATCACGTAGGGGGCGGCCTTCTTGCCGGTCTTGTCGTCGGTGCCGATGTGAATCGAGGTGGTGTCCTCGTCCACATACATACAGACCTTGCCGAGGGTGTTGACGACGTTCTTGAAGCCCTCGAAGTCGATGATCGCGCCGGCGTCCGGGGTGATCCCGGTCAGCTCCTTGATCGTCAGCGAGAGCAGCTCGAAGCCGTGCGACAGCGCCGACGGCCCGGTCAACCCGCGGCTGCCGAAGAAGAACGCGGCGTTGATCTTGTTTTTCCCACCGGCGAAACTGACCTTGCCGTTGTCGTAGGCCGGGATCGGCACGTAGCTGTCCCGCGGCAGCGAGATCATGTAGCCCGACTCGTGGTCCGACGGGATGTGCAACAGGATGATCGAGTCGGACCGGGTGCCGGCCGTGGGCAGCGCGTCCTTCCGGGCGTCGATGCCGACCAGCAGGACGTTCTTCGCCCCGGTGATCGACGCGCGCTTGACCTCGGTGTTGGACGCCGCCCCGATCAGGCTCTGCTGGGTCACCGACTTGGTGGCGGCGCCGACGGTCGCCTGGATGGCCACCACCGATCCCCCGCCGACCACGGTCAGCAGAGCACCGAACACGAGACACAGGCGCGCCCAGCGTGGGCTGCGCCGGCGGCGGCTGGTGGCTTTCCTTCTCAAGACCATCTCCTCTGCGGCTCCTTGAATAAGACGGATGCCGCGGGCGTAAAGATTGCTCGCGGCCGGTGAGAATTTGGTGAGAAATCTCTGTCAGTGACCTGAGACGCCCGCCATTGGCTTCGATGCCGCTTTCCATTAACCGGCCGGCCGCCCAGCGCCCATAGCCTCCGACCAGCCGCGCGTCCCCTCCCGCTAAGCAGGTCCTCATGTCCACATCCCCGGACGTCAGCGTCGTCATCCCGACGCTCAACCGCCCGGAACTGGCCGCCCGTGCCGTGCGCAGCGCCCTCGCGCAGACGCACGCGAACCTCGAGGTCGTCGTGGTCGTCGACGGTCCCGACCCGGCCACCCGCACCGCCCTCGAATCGATCGGCGACGAGCGGCTGCGGGTGCACGAGCTGCCCGAGCGCGGCAAGGCGCCGAACGCCCGTAACCAGGGCGCACTGGCCGCCCGCGGGCAGTGGACCGCGCTGCTGGACGACGACGACGAGTGGCTGCCCACCAAGATCGAGACGCAGCTCAAGCTGGCCGCCACCGCCACCAAGGCGGAGCCGATCGTGGCCACCCGGATGATCAGCCGGACGCCGCGCGCCGACACCGTCATGCCGCGCCGGCTGCCCGCCCCCGGCGAGCCGCTCAGCGAGTACTTCACGGTCCGCCGCGGCCTGTTCTACGGCGACGGGTTCATCCAGACCTCGACGATCATGGCGCCGACCGAGCTGCTCCGCCGCGTTCCGTTCACCGTCGGCCTGCGCCGCCAGCAGGAACTCGACTGGGCGCTGCGGGCGATCCGCGAGCCGGACGTGGAGCTGCTCTACGTCGACGAGCCGCTGGTGCTGTGGCACCAGGACGAGGACCGCGACCGGATCAGCCTGCAGAACCCGTGGGAGGAGCAGCTCGAGTGGCTGCGCGCCAACCGGGAGCTGTTCACCCCCAGGGCGTACGCTGCCTTCACCATGAGCGTCCTGAGCTCGATGGCCGCGCCCACCCGCAGCGGCCACGTCTTCCGTGAGTTGCTGTCCGAGGCCCGCAAGCACGGCCGCCCCGGCGCGATCGACTACGTGACGTTCCTGCAGATCTGGGCGCTGCCGCCGGCCGTCCGCGCCCGGCTGCGGGATGTGATCGTGGGCCGCCGCGCCACCGCCGATGTCCACTGACTCCCGGGTCGTCATCTGGCGCAGTGCCATGCTCGGCGGCTCCGAGACGTTCGTCCGCCATCAGGGCGACGCCCTCACCCGATGGACGCCGACCTACGTCGGGGCGACCAAGGTCGAGTCGGCGCTGTCCCGGGAGAGCGACCTCATCGCGTACCCCTCACGGGCCGACCGCAACGCCTTCCTGCGCCTGCGCCTGACCGGCAGTTCGCCGCGCCTGCGGCGGATGCTGGCCGGCTATCCCCTGATCCACGCGCACTTCGGCGGCGACGGCTGGCTGGTCAGCGGCACCGCGGCCAAGCTGGACATCCCGCTGATCGTCACCGTGCACGGCCACGACGTGACCCGGCAGCCGGCCAGCGGCGGCGCGCACGGCCTGCGCTACCGGCGCAACCTCGGCACCGTCTTCGACCGGGCGGCCGCGATCATCGCGGTCTCCGACGTGATCAAGAGCAAGGCGATCGGCTGGGGCGCCGACCCGGCCAAGATCCGGGTCCACTACACCGGCGTCGCTATTCCGGCTTTCGTCGCGGCGCAGCCCCAACAGTGGGACGTCGCGTTCGTCGGCCGCTTCGTCGAGAAGAAGGGCGCCGACGACCTCCTCGCTGCCCTCGCTTCGCTCGGTCCGGCGAAACCCAGGGCCGTGTTCATCGGTTCCGGGCCGTTGCTTTCCCCGATGACTGAGTACGCCCGTGAGCTGGGCGTCGACGCGACGTTCCTGGGCACCCGGACGCCCGAAGAGGTGCACCGGGTGCTGACCGCGTCGCGGATCTTCGCGGCGCCGTCGCGCACCGCCGCCGACGGCGACACCGAGGGCCTGCCCACCACCATCATGGAGGCGGCCGCGCTCGGCCTGCCGGTGGTCGCCACCCGGCACAGCGGCATCCCCGAGGCGGTGACCGACGGCGAGACCGGCCTGCTCGGCGCCGAGGGCGACCGTCAGGCCCTGGCCGCCAACATCGCCCGGCTGCTGGCCGACGAGCCGCTGCGGGAGCGGCTGGGGGCGCAGGCCCGGGCGTACATGACGGCGAAATTCGACCTTGCCTCGCAGACCCGCCGGTTGGAGGACATCTACGACGAGGTAGCCGTTTCCACGCGCGCCTGACAGGCTCCGCACAGTCGTACCGGGAAAGCTTGGGTTGTCGGGCCGGCCCTCCGCCGGCCCCCGGGCGAACGGGAGCCGAGTGTGCGATTGCAGAAGGCCGCGCTGGCCGTCTGTCTGGTGCTCACCCTGCTGCTCACCGGTGCTCCGCCGGCGGCCGGCTCGCTGGCGCGCGGCTACAACGGCCTGGCGGCGACGCCGCCGATGGGCTGGAACAATTACAACGCGTACGGGCTGGACGTCACCGCCGCACTGATCGAGCAGACCGCCGACGCGATGGTCTCGTCCGGGATGCGCGACGCCGGCTACCTCTACGTCAACATCGACGACGGCTGGATGGCGGCCACCCGCGACGCCGACGGCGATCTGCGGGCCGACCCCACCCGATTTCCCGACGGGATCGCGGCGGTCGCCGACTACGTGCACGCCCGCGGGCTGAAACTCGGCATCTACTCCGATGCCGGGCTCAAGACCTGCGGCGGCTTCCCCGGCAGCCTCGGCCACGAGACGGCGGACGCCGCGAAGTTCGCCGCGTGGGGGGTGGACTACGTCAAGTACGACAATTGCTTCGCCGGGCCCGGCTGCGACCAGACCAGCTGCGCGAACGGCACGGCCGCGCCGGCCCAGGACCGCTACGCCCCGATGCGGGACGCGTTGCTGTCCACCGGCCGCCCGATCGTCTTCAGCATCTGCAACTGGGGCACCGAGAACGCGGCCCGCTGGGCGGCGGGCTACGGCAACCTGTGGCGCACCACCGGGGACATATCCCCGACGTACGCCAGCATGCTCTCGATCTTCCAGCAGACCGTCGGCCAGGGCCGCTACGCCGGACCGTACGGCTGGAACGACCCCGACATGCTGCAGATCGGCAACGGCATGACGGCGACCGAGGACCGCACCGAGATGTCACTGTGGGCGATGCTGGCCGCCCCGCTGATCGCCGGCAACAACCTGGCCGACGCGACCCCGGCAACCATCGCTCTGTTCACCAACCGCGCGGTGATCGCCGTCGACCAGGACCCGCTCGGCGTCGCGGCCACGGTGGTCTCCGCCGCCGGCGGACTTTATGTGCTGACCCGCCCGCTCGCGAACGGCGACGTGGCGGTGGCGCTGTTCAACTCGACCGATACCGCCGCGACGATGAGCACGACCGTCCCGGCCGGCACCGTGACCGACCTGTGGACCGGGACCACCGCCGGCTCGGTCGGCGCGAGTGTGCCGGCCCACGGCACCATGCTTTATCGAGTCATTCCGTCCGCCTGATTGGCTAGGCTCCGACCGTGCACGCTTCGCAGCCGACCGCCTTGCTGTTGCGGCTGGCCCTCCGCGAGATCTCGGACGACGCACCCTGCCCCGCACTGGTGGAGTTGCAGCAACGCGCCACGCGGGAGGTCTTCGACGCCGCCGTGGCCCTCCTGCCGGACGAGGAGCCGGATCGGCGCGAGCTCGGCCTGCTCCTCCTGCGCGAGCTCGGCGAGCAGCAACTGCCCGGCGGCCGCCGCCCGTTCAGCGACGAGGCGATCCCCCTGCTGCGCCGGCGCCTGCGCGAGGAGGACGACCCCGAGGTGCTGCGTACGGTCATCTCCGCGCTCGGCTACAACGGCGCCCGCGAGGCCCTGCCGGACGTGCTGGACTTGGCCGCGCACCCGCACGACTGGGTGCGTTTCGCCGTCGCCGCCGCACTGCCCAGCCTCGTCGACCCGGCCGGAGTGGAGCCGGCCGCCGCCGACGCCCTGCTCGCACTCTCCGCGGACGACGACGCCGAGACCCGCTACTACGCCTTCTACGCGATCCTGCTCGAGGTCGCCGGGATGGACCCGACGGCGGTGGGCCTCCTCGCGACCCGGCTCGGCAACGACCCGGACGCCTACATCCGGTCGATGGCCACGGCTCATCAGGCCGCGATCACCCGATTGACCGCGCGGTTCCGCGCCGATCCCGACGAAAAGATCCGGACGATCGCCACCGACCACCCGGAGGCGATCATCGAGGTCCGGCGCCTGCTCAACGTCTGGGACTACCTCGGCATCCACGAGGTCGGCAAGGACACCGACGAGCACGACCGCCTGATCGGCCCGCTGCTGCGTGCCCTGGCCGACAACCTGGACGCCACCGCCCTCCAGCAGGTGCTCGACCACCAGCTGAGGTCCCCCACCGACACCTGGACCGAAGGGCTGACCACGAGCCTGCTCGGGTGGTGGCGCACCGTCCGATAAATTCGGAACCGAGGCAACCGCTTGGTCGAGCTGTTGGTCCTTCCCTGGACGAGCGTTGACGGCGGGGAGGGTGCGTGGAGGCTGAGGACTCGGTACGGCAGGCGTACGAGGCCTACTACCGACGGCTGGTGACCCAGGTCTGCGGTCTCGTCGGTGACCTTGCCGAGGCGGAGGACGCCGTGCACGAGGCGTTCGCCCGGGTGCTGGCCGCGCCGAGATCCTTCCTGCACGCCGACGACGCCGAGCGGTGGCTGCGGGTGGCCGCCCTCAACGTCGCCCGGACCCGCTACCGGCGGCGCCGGCTTTTCGACCGCCTGGTCCGCTCCGGCCGCGTCGAGATCACCCCGGCCGCGGTGCCCGGGGTGTCCGCCGACCGGGTGGCCCTGCTCGCCGCGCTACGGCGACTGGCGCCGCCGACCCGGGAGGCGGTGGTGCTGCACCATCTGGCCGACCTGTCGGTGGCCGAGGTCGCCGCCACGCTCGACGTGCCGATCGGCACGGTCAAGGCTCGGCTGGCCCGGGGCCGGGCCGCGCTCGCCCGCCTTCTCTCCGATGAGGAGCCCGTCCCGCTGCCCGAGGAGGCGCGTCATGCTTGAAACAGACTTCGACCGGCTGCGGTCCGAGGCCGGCGAGGCGGTGCGCCAGCCCGACTTCAGCACCGTACGGCGCCGGGCCGGCCGGATCCGCCGGCGCCGCGCCGTTACGTCGAGCGCGGTGTTCGTCGCGACCGTGCTGACCGTGACCGGTCTTGGGTACGCCGTGCACAGCGTCTCGGAAACCCGCAGCGCAGCCGGTCCCGCGCCGGTGATCAGCGGCGCGCCGGATGGCGCCTGGCCCCGGACGATCTCGGTGACGAGCGACGGACCAGCCCTGTACGTTCTCCTGACCCGCTGTGCCGCATGCGACACCGAGCTGTACGTGTCGTCCGACGGCGGGAAAACCTGGCAGCCGCGCACCACACCTCCCGAGACCCCACGATCGGCCACCCTCATCCCCTTGGCCGCCGGGGTGGTCGCCTGGCGCGGAGCGGTCGGCTCGGCAATCACTCCCGAACCGCTATGGATCACGAGCGACGGCGGCCGGGTCTGGCGCCAGGCCGTGGCCGGCACGCAACCGTCGGCCGCGGTCCCGGCCGGCGCCCGGCCGGTCGACTGTGCCCTGCTGTGGATCTCGACCTGCGCGGTCGGTGTGGTCGACCCGGCCACCGGCCGGTTCGCCCCGTCGGCCGGCCGGCCCACCGGCATCACCGTCCAGCCGGGATGGGCAAGCCAGGTCACCGTCCCCATCGGCGGACACCTCTGGGTGCCCGGGCTGGATTCGGCCACGAACAAACCCGCGGTAGCGGTCAGCGCCGACGCCGGCCGGACCTGGCACACCCATGTCTTCACCGACGGGGTGGCCGCCGTGCCGCGGGTGGCGGCCGGTTCGGGCGACACGGCGTACGTCCTGACCTACCGCTCGGAAGACGTGGTGGACGCCCACTACACCACCGACGGCGGGACGACCTGGCAGGACGGAGACACGATTCGCGATGCCCAGCCCACCATCGGGTTCGTCACCGCCGACGGTTCGCACGTCGTCGGGATGGGCACCGGGCTCGTCGCCGCTCGGGGCAACGGCCGGTACACCCCGGTGGAACTGCCCGGCTACGAGGATCCTGCCCAAGCCCCGCCGGTCGTCGCGCGCCCGGCCGCCGACCGGTACCTGGTGATCTCGGCGTACGGCCCGTACCTCTCCACGGACGGCCGGAACTGGGAGCAGGTCCGCCTGCCGTAGCCCACGGATCTGCGGTATCTGTGATTCATGAGACCTCTGATGCGAGTGCTGATCACCAACGACGACGGGGTGGATGCGCCCGGCATTCATGCGCTGGCCGCGGCGGTGCGCGGGCGCGGCTTCGAGGTGGTCGTCGCCGCGCCGGCCGCCGAGGCCAGCGGGATGAGTGCCGCGCTCACCGCGGTCACCGAGGACGGCCGGGTGGTTTTCGAGCAGAGGCCAGAGGGGTACGGCGTGGTCGCCTCGCCGGCGTTCATCGTGGTCCTGGCGTCGCTGGGGGTCTTCGGGCCGCCGCCGGACGTGGTGCTGTCCGGCATCAACCGTGGTGCGAACACCGGCCGCGGGGTGCTGCACTCCGGCACGGTCGGCGCCGCGCTGACCGCCGCCAACCACGGTTTCCGCGGGCTGGCCGTGTCGCTCGACGTGATCGCGCCCGGTGATGTGGGCAGCGGCGGCAACGCCTTCACCGTCACCGAGGACGCCCGCCTGCACTGGGCCACCGCCGCCGAGCTGGCCGCCGACCTCGTGCCGTGGCTGGCCGAGACACCGCCGGCCACGGTGGTCAACCTCAACGTCCCGGACCGGCCGGCTGCCGGCCTGCGCTCGGCCACCCTGGCCAGTTTCGGTCAGGTCCAGATGGCGGTCGCCGAGCAGGGCGAGGGCTTCGCCCGGTTGATCCTTCAGCGCGGCGGCCCGGCCGAGGAGGGCAGCGACGTGGCCCTGCTCGAACAGGGCCACGCCACGCTGACCGTCCTGCGCCCGATCACCGAGGCCGCGAACATCGCCATCCCCGCGCAACGCACGGCCCGGTGATCAGTTCTCCGGCACGAAGCCGTAGGGCCGGCCGGACGAATCGCACAAAATCACTTCAGCCGCGTGTACGCCGTACCACTGCACGAACTCCGCGAACGAGGGTGTGGGCCGCCTTGCCCGGCGCGGTCGCGGACAGCACCGCGTTGAGCTGGCGCACCCGCTTCAGCTCGTGGTCGCGGCTCGCGATCTGCCGCTCGTAGAACTCGTGCTGCGCGCGGGCCTCGGCGAGCTCGCCCGCCAGGCGGTCACGGGCGATGGTCAGCTCGCGGACCGTCTCCCGGCCCGACCGCGACACGGTCGGCACGTCCCGCGGGTCCAGCTCGCGGCCGGTCATGCCGGCCAGCAGGGCGGTCAGCGACGCCTCGTCGGCCGGCGACGGCCACAGGTAGGCGTACCCGCCGTCGACCATCGTGGCCGCGAGCCGGCGCAGCGCCTCGACCGCCGCCCCGGCCGGCGCCAGCGGATGGAAGCGGCCGTCCGCGTCGACCAGAACCTGCGCGGCCGGCACCCCGGCCGCCGGGCTCCGCTGCCAGGCCGTCAGCAGCTCACGCAGCTCCGGCTGGGCCCGTCGGCCGCAGGCGGCGAGCAGCAGACCTTCCAGCGTGCGGCCGAGCGGCACCGGGCGGTCGTCGCCGCGCACCCAGCGGCCGCCCGCGTCCCGCCGAACCTCGCCCGCTGCGATCAGCGCTTCCGGGCCGGTCGCGCCGGGGCCGGCCAGGAAGATCCAGGCGGGGGCCAGATCGTCGGCCAGGTTGTGGCGCAGGGCGCCGGTGATCAGATGGGCGGGTTCGGCCGCCGCGACCAGGGTGGCTTCCAGGAAGCCGCGCAGGGCCGGGTCGGCCAGCACCGCGCCGCCCAGCAGCGCGCCCGGATAGGCCGCGTAGTCCCGGACCACCGGGACACCGGCGGCGGCCAGGCGGGCACGCATCGCGTCCGGGCCGGTCGGGCGGGTCTCGTCGTCGGGGGTGACCCACTCGGTGTCGGCCGGGGCCGGCGGGAGGGCGACCAGGCGGTCCAGGCCGAACAGGTTCTCCAGGCGCAGCAGCAGCCGGCCCTGCGGGGACAGCAGCGCCAACAGCTGGGTCAGCGTCTCGTCCCAGGAGGCGTCGTCGGCCTCGGCGGAGCGGAGACGGTCCAGGCCGTCGAGGGCGATCACCGTGTCGTACGCCGGCAGGCCGGTCAGTTTCTCCAGGCTGCCGCAGCAGACCGTCACGCCGGGGCGGGACGCCAGGGCCTCGGCGTCGGGAATGCCGCGCACCAGCAGGGTCACCTGGTCGGACGGGATCGCGTCGAGCAGCTCCGGTGCGTGCGGGCCGGCCACCAGGACGCGGCCGGTGGCGCCGGCCAGCAGCGGCCGCAGCGTCGGGTCGCCGGCCGGGGCGGGGCCGTGCGTGCCGTCCAGGTCGGACCAGACCGTCATCTCTCCGCCGATCAACTGGATCATCGGGTCAGCACTCCGGTCAGCTCGGCGTCGGGGACGCTGGACGGCATCGGCCAGCCGAGCAGGCGGCGCAGCTCGGCGGGGGGAAGCAGGCGGTCGGCACCGAGTTCGTCGACGGCGGCCCGGGCGGCCGCGACCGGGTCGGGGTGCGGGCCGTGCAGGGACGCCCATTCGCGCAGGATGCGCGGGTGGCCGCCGAACGCCGCCTTCTCGTTCTCCAGGTGCATCGGGTCGCCGTAGACGGCCGGTTCGCAGCCGGCCAGGGCACCGTAGAAGATCGCGCTGCACAGCCGGTTGGACGCGACCCGCTTGTGTTTGCGCAGCTCGGCCAGCTGGCGGTAGAGGAAGCCGGGGTCGAGATCCTTCCACCAGCCGCCGCGGTAGCCGTGGCAGATGACCCGGAAGCCGGCGCTCTCGTACTGCCGGACCAGCTTGGCCGAGCGGTACTCCTGCCAGTACAGGCAGACCGTCACCGGGCCGTCCTCGGTGCGCCGGATCTCGGCCATCAGGGCGTCGTGGTCGCCGACCACGTGCTGGCCCTCCCAGCCGTGGAACGGGTACCAGATCGTGCCCTCGCGCTGATCGGAATCCGACAGTGGGTCCATGGCGAGCAGGTAGGCGAACGGCGCGCCGACCACGTAGCCCTGGCGGCGGCCCAGCGACCAGGCACGGCGGCGGGTGCGCTCCGACCAGAGGAACGACGGCACGCCCGGCGTGTACTCATGATCGGGGGCGAGGCCGTCGCCGATGTTCCAGCCGTGCTGGAGGTAGCCGTGCAACCGCGGCGGGTCGGTGTCGTCGAGGCCGCAGTAGCGGGCCAGGACGTGGGAGTGCCCGTAGTAGTGGTTCGCGTGATGCACAGCTAATCCCACACGATCGAGGCGAACGGCCGGGAAACGGATCATGACTGGCGGAACAACCAGCGGCAGGGCGGTGTTGCGAAAAGAGCCGAGGGTGCTACCTTAGGCGCAGTCGGATCGCGGGTGAGGCGTTAACACAGCCCCCGAGATCCCCCGCCGAGAGTCACGGACCCGGCAAACGCTTTTCCACTCAGCCTACGGGCCACGCCGTTCGAGCGTGCCCGTCGGTTTCCCCTAGCCGGCAAACGGCCGGCCCACTGAGGAGTCCCTCGCATGACCGATCTCGCTACCCGTACCCCAAGAACCCGCCGTGCCCAACCGGCACCGGCCGAGACCGCCGACGTCGCCGTCGACGCTCTCCTCGACATCGTCGACGACCGCGCCTGGCTGCGCGCCGACGGCTACCTTCCCGGCCCGGACGACATCCCGGTCGCGATGAACCAGATCCGGCAGCTCGGGCTGCGCCGCGGCGACCGGATCACCGGCTTCGCCAAGGTCGCCGGCAACCGCAGGCCGGCCACTCTGCAGGTCGAGGCGATCAACGGCGGCAAGCCCGGCCGGCGTCCCGACTTCTACGAGCTGACCGCCCTCTACCCGCAGGAACGCCTCCGCCTGGAGACCGACCCGACGATCCTCACCACCCGGGTCATCGACCTGGTCATGCCGATCGGCAAGGGCCAGCGCGCCCTGGTGGTGGCACCGCCGAAGGCCGGCAAGACGGTCATCCTGCAGCAGATCGCCAACGCGATCGCGATCAACAACCCGGAAGTCCACCTCATGGTCGTCCTCGTCGACGAGCGGCCCGAGGAGGTCACCGACATGCAGCGCACGGTCCGCGGCGAGGTCATCGCGGCGACCTTCGACCGGCCGCCGCAGGAGCACACCGCCCTCGCCGAGCTCGCCATCGAACGGGCCAAGCGCCTGGTCGAGCAGGGCCGGGACGTCGTGGTGCTGCTCGACTCGATCACCCGGCTGGGCCGGGCCTACAACCTGACCGCGCCCGGTCGCGGCCGGACCCTCTCCGGCGGCCTCGACTCGACCGCGCTCTACCCGCCGAAGCGTTTCCTCGGCGCGGCCCGCAACATCGAGGGCGGCGGCTCGCTGACGATCATCGCGACCGCGCTCGTCGAGAACGGCTCGGCCATGGACACGGTGATCTTCGAGGAGTTCAAGAGCACCGGCAACGCCGAGCTGAAGCTGGACCGCTCGCTCGCCGAGTCCCGGATGTTCCCGGCGATCGACGTGACCCAGACCGGCACCCGCCACGACGAGACCATCGTCGGCCGCACCGAACTGGCCGTGCTCGCCCAGCTCCGCCGCGCGCTGACCGGCCAGGACCGCCGCGACGCCCTCCAGCAACTGCTCGAGCAGCTCCGCACGACAACGTCGAACAACGAGTTCCTGCGCCGGGTGGCTTTGACCCTGGCAAGCTCCTGACGACTGCTCAGGGGGTGATGCGCAGGCGGCCGGCCTGGTAGGTGACGATGCCCTCGGCGTCCAGGTCGTAGGCGCAGGCGGGGCCGTCGCCGGTTACCCGCAGGCGGTTTTCGCTCACCCGCTGGAACGTGGACGTTCCCGGGATCACCGTCAGCCACGGCATCCGGATCCGCACGGTGGGGGTCGCGGCGGCCGCGGAGGCGGGCTCCAGGCCCAGCGAGCGCATCGCCCAGGTCAGGAAGATCGGTGAGTCGTTCACCAGCAGCAGCGCCGTGTCGTCGATCCTGGTCGGGTCGTCGATGCCGGGCGGGGGCGCGTCGACCGAGCCGGATTCCTCCGCGCCGCAGGTCCACGGGCCGTCGAGGGTGCGGGTCAGCGCCAGATTGCGCCGCCAGCCGCTGCCCTCGCAGGTGACGGTCAGGGCGCGCACACGCCAGGAACCGTCCAGATCGGCATGCCAGCGCGCCGTGTACGGCTGTTGGCCGCCGACCACCGACGAACCGGTCACCACGCCGGGCGCGACGTCGTCACGCAGCACCAGCTCGGTGCCGATCGTGCCGGTGCGCTGCCAGACGAGCGGGCCGTGTGCGCGTGATGCCACCCGGCGCTGGGTGGCCGCAGTTCCCAGAGTCATCTCCGTTTGTCCGCCTTCGTGGTGGTGGGCATTCCCACACCATTGCACCATGCAACGATTGCCACCACACTACCGCCGGGTTGCCACTCTGCTAATCGCTGAGGTCGGCGTTCCGGGCCCAGCCCATCCACCATTCCTGCTCGGGCATCTCGCCGGCGGCGGTGGCGAACGCGGTCAGCGCCTCGGTGACAGCGGGCTGCCAGTGGGTGGCCGTCTCGGCCACGATACGTTCCAGGGAGGCGCGGCGTTTCGCCATCACGGTCTCGACGATCTCGCGGCCGGCCCGGGTCAGCCGCAGCTGCACCACCCGGCGGTCATCGGTCGAGCGCACCCGGCGCACCAGGCCCTTGCCGACCAGACGGTCGGTCATCCGGGTGCCGGTGGACGGGTTGACCTGGAGCTCCTCGGCGATGTCGGCGCTGCGCATCGTCCCGCGCGAGGACAGCACGACCAGGCTGCGGAACTGCGGGATCGTCACGTCCGCCCCGACATCGGCCAGGGCCCGGACGGTGAGCCCGACCAGCGCGCGACTGGCCAGCATCAGGGCCTCGACGGCCGGCTCGTGCTCCGGCAAAGCTTGCACAGCGAACATCATTGCAGGGCCGGGGCCGCCGAAACGGCCCCGGCCCCGGTGGTTACGGCGTCGGGTAGTCGGTGACGAACACCGGTACGCCGATGACGCTGGTGTCGGCCGGGCCGCCCACGCCGTTGACGACGTGGTCGATGGTGCCGGCGCTGAGGTTGACGGTCATGATGTGGTGCAGTTTCACGCCGGGACGGTTCGGAACCTCGAAACCGTTCTCGGTGTGGATCGACGGGTTGTTCTGGTTGAAGACGTACACGCCGGCGCCGTAGAGGTTGTGGGTCTTGACCTTGTCCCCCACCTTGTAGCCGGCGTAGCCCTCGACCGTGCCGTTCATCCAGTCGGCCTGAGTCGGCGGGTCGTAGGGCAGCTCGTTCTGGTAGAGCACCGTGGTGCCCTTGTCGCCGTTCCAGACGGTGTTGTACTTCTGGAAGTGCTCGACGAACAGGCCCGTCGCGGTCACGTTGTCGCCGTTGATCACGGCGCCGTAGCGACCGGTGTTGGTGTTCCACCGCTGGGTGTCGGTGAAGCCCTCGACGCCGTGGTCGGCGCGCCACACCCAGGTGTGGTCGATGAGGACGTTGTCGCTGTTCACCTCGAGAGCGGTGTCGGTCTTGCCGACGTGCGGGCCACCGACCCGGAAGTACACGTCGGACAGCGTGGTCGGGTTGGCCGCGGAGCTGAAGCCGAGGCCCCGCTTCGAACCGACCTGCAGCAGCGTCTTCGACTCCTTGAGACCGGCGTCGATGGTGACGCCCGCGACGATCGCACCGGGCACGTCCGCCACCTTCAGCGGGGTGGCGCCGTTCACGGCGGTCAGCGTCGCGTGGCCGCTGCCGAGCACGACCTGGTTCGGCCAGAGCACGTTCAGGCTCTGGTCGATGTTGTAGACCCCGGGGCTGAGGAACAGGTTCTTACCCAGGAGCAGGTTGGCGTTGATCAGCCAGGTGGGGTCGGACGGCTTGGCGATGTAGAAGTCGCTCAGCGGAATCGTGCGGCCCGGGGTGAGCCCGGCGCCCCAGCTGACCCCACTGCTGTTCTTCTGCGCGGACGGCACGCGGACGTTCCACTTGCCGTTCGGGTCGACGAACAGGTACGGCTTCTCCCGGCTGACCGGGGTCTTCGCCAGGGTGGTGTACGGCGTACCCGGGAAGCTGTCCTCGCTCGGCGCGCCTTCCACGCCGGCGAAGACCTGGTTCCAGACCGCGTTGCTCCAGTTGCCGACCTTGCTGTTACGGGTCAGCCACTGCTGCTGCGAACCGTTCGTCACGTCCCCGAACTGCGAGTCCGCGATGAAGCCGCCGCTGGCGTACTGGGGGCCGGGCCCGCAGTAGTCCATCAGCGAGAACGGGCCGTTCACGTTGACCCGGCGCAGCGAGACCGCCTGCGAGACCGCCCAGAAGTTGGTGGTGGCCTTGCAGCCGTCGGTCTGCCCGAAGTTGTTGACCTTGATGGACAGGTTCGACAACGTGCGCCAGAAGTTGACCAGCGCGAGGCAGTTGCTGGTGCCGCCGTCGGCGGTGCAGCGGTTGTAGACCTCGACCTTGCCGTTGATCACGACGTCGTTCGGGGACGCGCCGAGACCGGCGATCTCGGTGTAGTAGCCCACCTTGAACTGCAGCGGCTTGGTGTCCGTGCCGTACGTGCCGGGCTTGAAATAGAACGCGTATCGATCGGTGCCCATCTCGTTGTCGACCTGCTTGGTCCAGGTCGCGTCGAGCTTCGCCTGGATCTGCTCCACCGGCATGCTCGGGTCGAAGATGGTCACATTGCTTCCGAAGGCCGGTGTGGGCACCGGTTTGGCGGAGGGTGTGGCGTGCGCGGCGGTGCCCGTCAACGCGCTGGCGGTAACCACCGTCAGCCCGATCGCGAACATCCGCCCGAACTGCCGGCGAACCGCTCGCCCGGCGCGAGTTGTCATGTCAGGAGGGGTCCTTCCCGTAAAGGGTCTGCAACAGACTGGATCACAGCTGGCAACAGAAGCTCATTGATGTCAACCACGCGGAGAGCGGCAATAACGGCGGCTCCGGACATCTCGGCCCGGTTCCGCAGCAGGAACTGCCCGAACGGGCGCCGGTACCGGTACCGGCGCGCGTTCTTCCCGGTCCCGCGGGCCTGACCAGCGACGTCCCGCCGCCCGTCCGGAACGGCCATCCGGCGTGCTGAAGATCATGAATGGGTGACTAGACTCTCGCCCGCCGAAATCGCTGGGGGGTGACGAGGTTCCATGTCCACGTATGCGCTGGTGACCAGGGCTTCCGCCGAAACCGTCGCCGACGCCGTGCGGGCCGGAAAGGTCGGCGGGTACGTCGTCGCCGACCCGCTCGGCACGATCGTGCTGTTCGATGCGCCCGGGCGGGCATATTCGTCGACGGACCGACTCGCCAAGCCCGCCCGGGCCGTGGTCGCCCGGACCATGAAGACCGCGGTGCTGCTGCTGTGCGACGAGTTCGTGGCCGAGGCTCTCGTCCTCAGTCCGGCCGGGGAGCTGTCGCTGCAGTGGGCGGCCGCGTGGGAGCCGCCCGCCGAGCCGGCCCGCTACCTGGCCGACCGGCAGGAGTGGGACGCCTACTGCGGTGAGGTCGCCGAGCGCTACGAACGGGCCGAGCTCGGGCCGGCGCTCGCGATGGTCCGCAACGATCCGGTGCCGGGCGAGGAGCGCACTCCCCTGCCCGATCTGCTGCGGCGGGTCTGCGCGATCCTCGGGCTGCCGGACAACGCGGTCGGCCGGTCGCTGCTCGACGGCGAGGAGCCGGGGCTCTACGAAGCGCGCCGAGTCGACGCCGAGCCGCCGGCCGGGCGCTGGCCGCGGCTGTTCGCGCGGGCCTGAGCATGGCGGACGAGCTTTTCGTGGTGCGGGCCACGGCTCACCGCATCGGAGCGCTCGCCGGGCGGGAGGCCGCCACCGCCGTGGTGGCCGAGAGCGACGGCTGGTGCCGGCTGCGCCGCGACCCCCGGGACATCGGGGTGGCCACCCGGGCGGTCGCCTACGCGCTGCGCCGTGACCCGGAGCTGCTGGTCACCGGCTACCAGCCGGACGGCACGGTCACCGACGGGCCGGAAGCGGCCACGATCGCCGGTGGGGCCGCCCTGCTGCGGCAGGTGCTGGCCCACGACGAGAGTCGCTACACGCCCGTGGCCCGTCTTGCCGACGCGTGCCGCGCCCTCGGCGTACCCCCGCAACTGCTTCTGGAATCGCCGCCGCGACGCCTGCCGATACCCGTACCCCGCACGGGTGTGGTCCTTGTCGGTCTTGATCCGGCCGCGGCGGCGGCCGACGCCGTGCTGACCCGGCAGTCGTCGTGGACCGTGCCGTTCGCTCCGCGGTGGACCCTGCATCTGTGGGACGGGGCCGGGCGGGCGACGCCGACCACGACCGCGGCGTACGTGCTGGCCGGGCGGAATCCGGCGGTGGCGCTGTGGTGGTCGGCGCGGGAGGCCGGGTTCGTCGTCGTGCACGGCAGCAAGCTTGTCGCCGGGCATCAGTGGGGTGGCTGGGCGCCGGTCACGCCGGAGAGCACCGCCGCGGCCGGGCGGGTTCTCGCCGACGACTTCGGGGTGCCGGATCAGGCGCTGAGCCTCACCGCGCTGCTGCGCCGCCGGGACTTCGCGCCGACCCAGGCGGTGACGTCGCTGGTGGCGCTGCTGGGGCTGCCGGACGCCGGTCTCGGCCGGCAGGGCGCGGCCGGGCTGGCCGCGTGGGCCGGAACCGTGCCGGGGGCCGTCCGGACCCCGCAGCTGAGCGGTCTCGCCGCGATTCGCCACGCCGTTCGCGAGGCGCGCGGCTAGCCCGCGGACGTATGCTCGCCGGACGCGACGACGCGAAGGGGGAGGCTCCATGACACTCCGCGACACCCCGCCGTTCCGGGCCGATCATGTCGGCAGTCTGCTGCGGCCACCCCATCTGCTCGAAGCGCGGGAGAAACGCGCCACCGGCGAGATCGACGCCGACGAGCTGCGCGCGGTCGAGGACGACGCGATCCGTGATGTGGTCCGGATGCAACGCGATGTCGGGCTGCGGTCGGCCACCGACGGCGAGTTCCGAAGAGTGTCTTGGCACATGGACTTCATCTATAAATTGGGCGGGGTGCACCGCACCGACGACAAGATCCAGGTGCACTTCCGGAACGCCGACGGCGAGCTCGACTTCGAGTCGGCGGCGCTGGTCATCGACGAGCCGGTCCGGCTGGTCGAGACCATCTTCGGGGAAGACTTCACGTTCTTGGCGTCGACCGTCGGCGACGGCGTCACCGCCAAGCTGACCATTCCGTCGCCGAGCATGGTGCACTACCGCGGCGGGCGGGCCGCGATCGACAAGTCGGTCTACCCCGATGAGGAGCAGTTCTGGGCCGACCTCAGTGCCGCCTACGCCCAGCAGGTGCAGCAGGTCGCCGCGCTCGGCTGCCGCTATCTGCAGCTCGACGACACCAGCCTGGCCTACCTCAACGACCCGGCCCAGCGGCAGCTGCTCACCGAGCGCGGCGACGACGCCGAGCACCAGCATCTGCGCTACATCCGGCAGATCAACGCGGCGATCGCCGGCCGGCCCGCCGGGCTCGCGGTCACCACGCACATGTGCCGCGGCAACTTCCGGTCGTCGTGGGCGGCCGAAGGTGGGTACGACTTCGTCGCCGAGGCTCTCTTCAGCGAGCTGGCCGTCGACGGGTTCTTCCTGGAGTTCGACGACGAGCGCTCGGGCGGGTTCGCGCCGCTGCGGTTCGTGCCGCCCGGCAAGATGGTCGTCCTCGGGCTGGTCACCACCAAGCGGGGCGAGCTGGAGTCGAAGGACACGCTGAAGCGGCGCATCGACGAGGCCGCCAAGTATGTGCCGCTGGAGCAGCTGTGCCTGTCCCCGCAGTGCGGCTTCTCGTCGACGGTCGAGGGCAACGCGCTGACCTACGACCAGGAGGTCGCCAAGCTGAGCCTGATCGCCGAGACCGCCCAGGAGGTCTGGGGCTGATACCGGACGACCCGGCCGGTGTACCAGGTGCCGTCCGGGTCCTCGAAACGCTCCTCCACCTCGACGGCGTCCGGGGTGAGCCGCAGCAAACGGCGGTCAGCAGCAGGACCAGGCTGTCCCGCAGGGCCGCGACCGCCGGCAGCAGGAGCACCGGCGCGGCGGCCGCGACGAACGCCAGCCGGGCCATCCAGCGGGTGCGGAGGTCGGCCGTGGCAGCAGCCTGGCGGGGATGCGGCATGGGGACATCATCCGCCGGGGTTACTCCTCGCGCAGGCCGACGCAGTCGTGCTCCCAGAACGTCGACGAGTAGACGAGCGTGCCGGTCATCCACGGTTCGTAGGCCGGCAGCGTCATGACCTGGAAGGCGGCGTCCGGGATCCGTAGCGACGGCTTGCGGAAGTCGAGTTCGCCACCGGCCCGGAAGCCCAGGCGCGAGTAGTAGCGCGGGTCGCCCTCCAGGAAGACCAGCGGGTGACCGGCCTCGTCGAGGAGCTTCAGGCCGGCGTGGACGAGCGCGGCGCCGACGCCCCGGCGTTGCCATCGCGGAGTGACCGCGAGCGGGCTCAGCACCTGGACCGGCAGCAGCCGCTTCGGGGCATCGAGGAGCGACCGGGTGAACATGATGTGCCCGACGACCTCGCCGGCCTCCTCCGCCACCAGGGACAGGGCGTCGGGCCGGAGCGCCTCCACCAGCCGGGCCACCGTCTCGCCATGAGCGCCGCCGAAGCCGGCCCGGTGGACGGCGCCGACCGTGTCGTGGTCCCGTGCCTGCTCCCTGCGAATCTCCATGGCCGGAAGTTAGCGATCGGCGCGCGGCGGTGCCAACCGAATTAGCCGGGTGGCCGCCTCGGTCAGGGCGGCCGGGGGCAGCAGGGAGAAGCTCAGGCGGATGCGGTCGTGGCCGCCCTCGCCGGGCAGGTAGAAGCGGTCGCCGGGCACGAAGGACACGCCGTGTCGTTCGGCGGCCGGCAGCAGGTCGCCCGGGAGCGGCACCCACAGGAACCAGCCGCCGGCCGGGGACTCCACCTCGACGTGCGGGCGCAGGGCCGACACCAGGGCGTCGCGCTGGGTTCGGTAGGCGTCGCGCAGGCGGGTCAGGTGGGTGTCGTAGGCGCCGCTCGTGGCGAACTCGGCCATCGTCACCGCGGTGGTGTGGTTGACGCCGCCGCCGCTGTGCACGTAGCCCAGCCTCGTCAGACGCTCGACCAACGACGGGGTCGCGCTGATCCAGCCCAGGCGCAGGCCGGGCGCGACCGTCTTGGCGAACGAACCGATCCGGATGACGTTGTGGCCGCCGGCCATCTCCCACAGCGACGGCGGGGCGGTGCCCTCGTAGACCAGGTCCCGGTAGGTGTCGTCCTCGATGATGATCAGGCCCTCCCGGTCGGCGAACTCGATCAACGCCTGGCGGCGCTCCAGCGGGAGGCTGCGGCCAGTCGGGTTGGCGAAGGTCGGGACCAGGTAGAGGAAAGCGGCCTTCTTTGAGGAAATCCGGGAAGGATCGATGCCGTCCTCGTCCGCGGGGGCGGACTCCAGAACCAAACCGGCATCGGTCAGGATCGGGAACGCCAAGTGGTACGTGGGCGCGTCGACCAGGACCGTGTCGCCCGGCTTGGTCAGCAGCGAGGTCAGCAGGGCCAGGGCGTGGGACGCGCCGGCCGTCACGAAGTGGGAGCCACCGTGGCGGGCCGCGAGCCACTCCGTCAGCGGGGACGGGCCCGCGGCGTACCCGTAAGTCAAAGCTTGCCAACCGAAAACCCGCAGCGCCTCCGCCTGCGCAACCGACCACTCAGCCGTCGGCAGCAGTTCCGGGCGGGGGTGGCCCCAGCCGAGGTCGAGAATGCCGGGGCGGGCCTCGAACTGGATCACGCGCACGTCCTTCCGTAAGTTGGGCCGATGGCTGACCTCTCCCCCACCACCCTGGCCGAACTCGCCGGCGCACAGCAGGTGATGGACATCGGCATCCGGCCGCTGTGGACACCGATCCCGCGCATCGCCGGGCCCGCGTTCACCGTGCGCTGCCCGCCGGGTGACCACCTCATGCTGCACGCCGCCATCTACCAGGCCGCGCCCGGCTCGGTCATCGTCGTCGAATCGGGGGACGTCACGCACGCCCTGGCCGGCGGCAACGTGTGCGCGGTGGCGCAGCGCAACGGGATCGCCGGGTTCGTGCTCGACGGGGTCATCCGGGACATCGCGGAGGTGCGCGCGATGGGGTTCCCGGTGTTCGGCCGCGGGGTGATCCCGGTGCCGGCCGGCAAGTCGGCGGTGCTGCCGCTGAACGTGCCGATCCGCTGCGGCGGTGTGCCCGTGCACGCCGGTGACCTGGTGGTGGCCGACGAGGAAGGGGTCGTGGTGGTGCCGGCGGCGCAACAGGACGAGATCCTCGCGACCGGCGCGGCCAAGCAGGCCACGGAGGAAGCGCAGTCGCTCGACGAGTGGGAGCAGGCCCATCGGGCGCGCATCGACGCGCTGTTGGGCGGCTGAGGGAGCAGAATCGGCGCATGTATGTGATCAGGGAGCGGTTCTTCGCGATCGGTGACGACTTCGACGTGCTCGACGAGCACGGCAACAAGGTCTACCGGGTCGACGGCAAGGTCTTCAGCGTCCGCGGGCGGCTGGTGATCGAGGACGCGAACGGTGACGAGGTCGCGTCGGTGCATCGGCAGATCATCGCGCTGCGGGCCACGTACGAGATCCGGATCGGCGGGGAGAAGGCGGCCGAGGTCCGCAAGAAGCTGTTCACGCCGTTCCGCGACAAGTTCACCATCGACGTGCCCGGCCCCGACGACCTGGAGATGAAGGGCAACCTGCTCGACCACGAGTACGTGATCGAGCTGGACGGCCACGAGGTGGCCGCGGTCTCCAAGCGCTGGCTGACCATCCGCGACACGTACGCGGTGCAGGTGACCGCCGACATCGACCCACTCCTGATCATCGGCAGCGTGCTCGCCCTCGACCTGGCCCTGGAGCGGGAAGAGGACAAGAACAAGAAGGGCTCAGACGACGACTGACGTGACGGCCGCGGACAGGCGGCTGAGCTCCGCGGGTGTGCCGATGGCGGCTCGGTGGCCAGCGCTGCCGGCGTATTCGTGGATGACCCGGGCCAGGAAGGACACGTCGGCAGTCGCGGTGACGACCGGGCCGTCACGCCAATTGCCGTCCATCCGCGCCAGGCCCGGCCACCGGCACAGCAGCGCGATCTCGTTGTTCAGCTGCGACGCCGACCGGCCGAGCGGATCCGCCTGCCAGGGAATGAAGATCTTCCCGTGCCGGCTGCGGACCACGACTCCGTCGGGCCGGAAGGCCATTCCGCTGCTGCGCAACGCCCGACGCCAGGTCACACCCACCAGCAGGACAAACGCGAGAAGCCACTGCCAGTTCTGATGCGGCCCGTACGGACCGTGTCCCCGGAGATAGGCGACGCCACCGGCTCCGGCGACGACCAGCACCGCCGCGGCCAGCACCTCGGATATCTCGACCGGAGCGACGAACATTCCTCGCCGAACAAGCAGAAACCGCGGCAACTTACCGGCCTGAACGGCCGGCAACGACAGCACGAGCAGGACAACCACGACGGCAAGCAGCAAGCCGGCCGCAACCGGCCAAAATACGCTGCGCCCAGCGACACCGACGCCGAGCAGCACCGCGACCACGAGCGAGCCGACCATGAACCACTGCGGCCGGCGCGCGATCGCCGCGTACCCCTTGATCAACACGGGCGGATGCTAGCGCAACAACGACCAGGTCAGCATGCGCTCACCTGCCCTAACAGCCCACTGTCCGCCGATACCGTCATGTGGGTGACGGACGAGCCGCGGGACACCTATACCCGCGGCAAACCGCAGGCCGGCTGCTCGTGCCCGGCCAGGTAACCGCTTTCCAGCCCTTTCGGCTGGTTGGCTAACGGCCGGTCGGGGAACAGAATCGTGCATGGCCAAGAACTCGGGAGCCGAGCCGGCGCAGGGCGGCAAGCGGGGGCGATCGCGTGAAGTGGCCGGGCGGTCACCCGGCGAGAGCGCGGAACGGACGATCCTCGCGGCGGCCCACCGGCTGCTGTTGCGCGCCGGCACGAAAGGGCTGAGCCTGACGGCGGTCGCCAAGGAAGCGCGGGTCGACGTCAGCGCGGTGACCGGCCGGTTCGGGAGCCGGCAGGGGCTGATCGAGGCGCTGATGGACGAGCTGTATGCCGACCCGGCCGCCGGTCTCGCCGAGGTCACCGCGTCGCTGCCGTCGCTGGACGAGCGCTGGCGCGCCTACCTCAGCCAGGTGCGCCGCAACCACGCCGACCACGAGGCCACCGAGGCGTATTTCGACCTGGTCGCGGTCGCCCTGCGCGATCCGGCCCTGCGCGCCCGGCTGGGCCGGCACAACAAGGCGGCCGCCCGGACGTTCGGCGAGGTGCTCGGCACCGACTCGGCCGCGTTGGCCGAGCTACTGGTCGCGGCGGTCGACGGCATCGAGCTGCACCGGGCCCTGGCCGGCGACGACTATCCGGCCGAGGAGGTCCTGTCCCTGCTCGAACGAATGGCCCGCACCGAATTCCGAAGCTGACGCCGGGCCCGGCTTCCCGGCGTGGCCGGCGTCGAGCCCGAGCGGCCGCGACGCGCCCGGCATGGCAGGGTTGGTGGTCATGAAGATTCTGCTTCCGGACAGCGTTGACCTCGACCTGCGGGTGCCGGATGGCGTCGAGGGCGTGACCTACGCCGTCGGAGAGCCCATTCCGGATGAGCACACCGACGCCGAGGTCCTCGTGGTGTGGAGCAATCCCGACCACCAGCTGCGGGATTCCGCGCACCGGCTCTCGAACCTGCGCTGGGTGCAGACCCTCGCCGCCGGGCCGGATGCGGTGCTGCGGGCCGGGTTCGCGCCGGAGGTGCTGGTCACCAACGGTGGCGGGCTGCACGACGACACCGTCGCCGAGCACACCCTCGCTCTGCTTCTCGCCGCGGCGCGGCGGATCAACCTCCTGGTGCGGGCGCAGCTCGGCCACCGCTGGGCGGGCGAGCTGGGCGGAAATCAACCCCGCAGAGAGAAGGCCAATTTCCGTACGCTCCGGGACGCGCACGTGGTCATCTGGGGCTTCGGTGGCATCGCCGCCACGCTCGCCCCGCACCTGGTGGCGCTCGGCGCCCGGGTGACCGGTGTGGCCCGCACGCCCGGCGAACGGCACGGCTTCCCGATCGTCACCGCCGACGACTTCCCGCAGCTGCTCCCGACCGCCGACGTGCTGATCATGATCCTGCCCGACACCCCGCAGACCCGGCACGCCCTGAACGCGGACGTGCTCGCCCTGCTCCCGGCGCACGCCTGGCTGGTCGACGTCGGCCGCGGAAGCACGGTCGACGAGGCGGCACTGCTGGCTGCGCTGCGGGCCAGCCGGCTCGGCGGCGCGGCCCTCGACGTCTTCGAGACCGAGCCACTGCCGCCGACTTCCGGCCTCTGGGACGAACCCAACGTGATCATCTCACCGCACGCGGCCGGCGGCCGCCCACTCGGCGCCGAGGACCTGATCCTGGCGAACCTGGCCGACTTCCGAGCGAACCAGCCCCTCCGCAACCTGATCGAGCGCCACTAAAGATCATTTCCAGGTCAGGGCACCCGGTCGCCCGAAAGCCGTGGAGCACCGCCCCTCGCCGGTCGGCCACGAAAAGGCCGGCCACGAGGATCGGCCTCAACCTGCGACGGAGACCCGGCTCTGCAGACGGTTGGGCCCGGGTCATGCCGGCCCCCGCGCGGTAGGAGCCAACCCCCGGCAGGATCGTCCTGTCGGCAAGACCCCACCAAACAGGATGATCCTGCCGGCAAGGCCCCACGCTGGAACGACCCAGCCGGGCGGGGCCCACGCCCGGAAATACCGCCCGCCGGCGGGGTGGTGGTGGTTGTGCCCGAGGGCCGGGCTACGCGGCGGCGTCCACGGTCGCCAGCAGCTCAGGGCGGGTTGGGCCCGGCAAGGGGTAGCGGATTCCCTTGTCGGGGACCTTCACCTCTGGGGTGAGGGTCAGCATGCTCGCCGTGGCTATCTGGGCGCGGGTCGCCTCCGCGTCGCCGGCGGCGGCCGCGGCGTAGAGGGCCCGGGCTCCGAACCAATCAGGGTCGTCCGGCTCGTAAGGGATGCCGTTCACGTCCGCGTCGACCTCAGCGATGCGGTGGCGGTCGAACCAGACGGTTGCTCGATACCACGGTTCGATCTCGGCGGCGGTGTGGTCGGTGAAGGACGCGGGCAGGCCTGCTCGCAGCACGTCGCGCAGGAGTTGGGCGTGCAGCAGGCCCATCGTGGCGCCTCGGCCCACTGACGGATTGGTGCAGCAGGCGGCGTCACCCACCGCTACCACGCCGGGCGTGGTCACCCTGCGCCACCGGTCGACCAGGCCGCCCATCACTTCCACGCCGGTCAGCGGGGTCCCGGAGTCCCAGGGCGCGGCGATCGGGTACTGGGCCAGCACGGCCGACCAAACCGCCGGGTCGCGCAGGGCGCGCAAGGGCTTGTCGCGGGTGCTGGTCACGAAGCCGACCGCCCACGTGTTGTTGTCGCCGGGCAGGGTGAGGATGGACAGCGAGTCGTGGTATTGCAGCAGCGGGCCGCGGACTTCCGGCCGTTCGCCCTGGAAGTGCCGCATGTAGTAGACGAAGCCGGCGTCGTCGCGCTCCTCGGCCGGTGCGGGCAGACCGGCCGCCTCCAGCCACGACGGGAGGGCCGAGCGCCGGCCGCCGCAGTCGACGACCAGGTCGGCGAGGAGTTTGTCGCCGTCACCCAGGCGTACCCCCGCAACTCGATCGCCCTGCGTGACCAGACCGGTGACCGTGACCCCTCGTCGCAGGGTGAGACCCGGTGTCTCGGCCGCCTCGGCGGCCAGCGCCGCCTCCAAGATCGGACGGCGCGCGGTGAGCGTCTCGAAACGCGAATCTGACGGTACGGGCGGGAGCGCCGCCGCGAAGTTGAACCGCACCCCGCCCGCGGCGGCCAGCCTGTCCAGCACGGACGGCAACTCGGCGGACATGACCGCGTGCCACCGCGGCAGCATGATGTGGGCCAGCCGGAACTGGGTGACACCGGGGCGCTCCCACTCCTCCCACTCCCGGCCGGGGGTGGCGCAGCCGTCGTCGCGGTCGAGGAGGGTGACCTGGTGGCCGTCGCGGGCCAGGAGCATGGCGCAGGAGAGGCCGGTGAGGCCGGCACCGAGAACGAGAATGTCAGTCATGCCGGTCAGCAAAGCCCGGGAGACTGCTCACTCTCCAGGTCGAACGGTGCTCACTTCCGGGTCGCATTCGTTCGCCCACAGCACCTCGATCAGTCGGTCGATCGCCTTCGCGAGCCGCCGCCGGTAGGTGCTGAACGGCAGCCCGAGCACCTCGGCCGCCGCTTCCTGACTGGCGGCCGGGCGCAGATACGTGCGATTGAGTACGGCGTACAGGGCCGCGCCCTTGGGCTCGGCGGCGATCGCGGACATGGCCGCCTCGACCTCGGCGATGCTCAGCCCGCCGGGCCGGTCCGGGCGGCGCAGGTCGCGCAGGCCCTGCCGGACCGCCCGGTCGAATGCGGCCCGGGTCGGCGCCGGCGGTCGCAGCAGGTCGGCCGGGGGTGGGCCGTGGCCGCCGGAGTGTTCGCGCTCGTTCATCAACTCGAGCCACGCCTCGACCGGCAGCCGCCGCCAGTCCATCCCGAAGCCGACGTGCCGCCGCCCGTCCACCTCGACCTCGAAGCAGGCCGTGAACGCCAGGTAGTCGAACATCGGCCCCCAGAACTCGGGCTCGGACGTCAGCACGAACGACCAGACCGCCGACCCGCCGACCCATTCGAGGATGGACGAGACCGCCCCGGCCAGCACGGCATAGGGTCCGCTCTCGCGGTCGGCCACCCCGGACAGGAAGCGGGCCATCTCGATCCGCTCCCCCGACCGGAGCGGCCCGGCACGCTCGACGTAGCGAAGGGCCGCCCGGGTGGCCGGATCCAGCTCCGCCAAAGCGGTCCCACCCGCCGGCCCGATCTCGTCCGGCGGCTCGGCCCCGGCTGATGGTGGGGCGCCGCCCGTCAGCAGGAGGTGCATGACGAAGGCGTGCAGGCCCTCCTCACTGCGGATCACGCTCAGGCCCGCCGGCTGCTCGATGAGCCACCGCGCGGCGAAGTCGGCGAGCACCGGGCCCTGGAAGCGCTCCACGATGGCGAGCACCGCCGGGTGGTCGGCCGGGGTGCCGGGGAGCAGGGCGACCGTCCCGCGGGAGCGCAAGGCGAAGAACGTCGCCGACAGCGGGCTGCGGCGGTGCAGGTAGAGCAGGTGCTGGGCGTGCATCGGGCGGTCCGGAGCGGCGGCGGCCCGGACTCCGGCGACGACGTGGTCGTGAACTGTGCGGTGCAGCTCGCGGTAGCGGTCGGGGGTGCGGCGTTCGAACGACGCGTCCAGGACGTCGCGGGCCAGGTCGTGCGGGCGCAGTCCGCGGTCGCCGACCACGATGAACGGGCGGCGGCACAGCCAGGTCCACACCTCGGGGGCGGCCGGGCCGACCGTCTCGCGGAGCAGGTCCTCGGTGGTCAGCCACGCCTTCGCACAGGTGGCGAGGCCGGTCGCGTGTGCTTCGGTGGGTGGCTCGCGGACCAGGCATTCGAGCAGGGCGGTGATCAGATCGGGCACGTCGGACAGCGACCGCGGGGCGGTTCCGCTGGTGGTGGCGTCGGCGAGCAGTGCCATGGCCAGCGGATGGCCGCGGCCGAGGGCGACCAGCCGGTCCCGCAGGCCCGGCGAGACACCGGCGCGGGCCAGCAGCTCGGCGCTGTCGATGGGGCCGAGCGGTTCCAGCGGCAGGATCGCGGCGAGCCGCCGCCAGCCCGGATCGGTCCGCCACTGCGGTTCCGGCGGTTCCCGCCCGGCGAGAACGACCAGGTCATCGTCGCCGAGCCCCGGCAGGAACGTCTGGCGCAGCCACCCGTCGAGGGCACCGAGATTCTCGTAGCCGTCGACCAGGAGAACCCGGCCGCCCGAGGCCACGACGGTCGCGGGCGAGCCGAAGCCGGGGAGATCCGCATCAAAGGAGGCGGAGAGGGGCGCCGTGAGGGCCGCGAGGAACGCGTTGGGGGCGGCGTCTATCTCGCTGCCGTCGAGGGCTATGACCGTACGGCCGCAAGCTTTTGCTTTTAAGCGGAACTGGTGCAGCGTGCTTGATTTTCCGATGCCGCCGGGGCCGTGCAGGAAGAGGACCCGGTGGCCGGAACGGCCGCTCAGGGCGTCGCCGAAGGCGCGCAGTTCGGCGCCGCGCCCGGCGAACGACTCCGTGCGTGCGTGATCGAGCAGGTCAGCGACTCGAGCCGGCATCTCCCTCTCCCCCGCCCGGAGCGTAGCGGGCGGGGGCGGAAGAAACTGTCAGAGAACTTCCTCTGCGAGGCGGTCGGGGTTGCCGAATCGGTGAGCGGTGATGCTGATCGCCTGCTCATGCAGGAACGGCAACAGCTCCACCCGGCCGGCCTCGGTGACCGGTCCGGCCCAGACGGCCAGGTCCGGAGTGGACGACAAGGACTTCGAAGAGCCGATGAGGCGTACGCGCCCGGAGGTCAACGCCGCACCCCACGTGGCGTCGTCCTCGACGCGCAGCTCGGCCGGGACGGTCAGCGTCTCCGGCAGGGCCGTGCCGACCGAGATCCGCATCGGTGCACCGGTCAGCAGACCGGCGGCGATGACCCGGATCAGCGCGGCGACCGGCTCCCCGGCGGCGAGCCGGATCTCGACCGGAACCGACCGGTAGCGCAGCACGTTGCGCTCGGCCCACAGGCCGGAGACGTCCGACTGCTGGAAGTGCGCCGACCAGGCGGCCGCGTCGCCGGCGGCGGACCGCTCGACGAAGGCCAGCTCCTCGGCGGACAGGACCAGCGCGGCCGCGGCGAGCAAAGAACGCACCGCGACATCGGTGACCTTCCCGGCCGAAACAGCGGTGGAAGGCTGCCAGTCGGTGAGGCCGACCAGGTAGTTCGGGCCGCCCGCCTTGGTGCCGGGGCCGACCGCCGAGCGCTTCCAGCCACCGAACGGCTGCCGCCGGACGATCGCGCCGGTGATGCCGCGGTTGACGTAGAGGTTGCCGGCCTCGATCCGGTCCAGCCAGGTGCGCACCTCGTCCGGGTCGAGCGAGTGGATGCCCGAGGTCAGGCCGTAGTCGACCTCGTTGACCAGGTCGATCGCCTCGTCGAGAGTGTCGGCGGTCATCACGCCGAGGATCGGGCCGAAGTATTCGGTGCGGTGGTAGGCGGAGCCGCGCCGGACGCCGTCGCGGATGCCGGGCGACCACAGCCGGCCACTGTCGTCCAGGCGCTCCGGCTTGAGCAGCCACTTCTCGCCGGCGGCCAGCTCGGTGAGGCCGGCCAGGAGCTTGCCCTCGGCCGGTTCGATGACCGGGCCGACCTGGGTGCGCGGGTCGGCGGGGTAGCCGACGGTCAGCGACGACGCGGCGTCGAGCAGCTGGGTGCGGAAGCGCTGCGACTCCGCGACCGAGCCGACCAGCACGACCAGCGACGCGGCCGAGCACTTCTGGCCGGCGTGCCCGAAGGCCGAGGCCACCACGTCCTTGACGGCCAGGTCGAGGTCGGCGCTGGGGGTGACGATGATGGCGTTCTTGCCGCTGGTCTCGGCGAGCAGCGGCAGGTCGGGGCGGAACGACCGGAACAGCTCGGCGGTCTCGTAGGCGCCGGTCAGCACGACCCGGTCGACGAGCGGGTGGGCGATCAGCTCGCGGCCCAGCTTCTGCTCGACGACCTGCACCAGGGTGAGCAGGTCGGCGTCGGGCAGCACCGACCGGACGATGTCGGCGAGCACGGCGCCGCTGCGCTCGGCCGGGCCGGCCGGCTTGATCGCGACGGCGGAGCCGGCGGCCAGGGCGGCGAGCAGGGAGCCGGCCGGGATGGCGACCGGGAAGTTCCACGGCGGGGTGACCAGGGTGAGCCGGACCGGCCGCGGCGTCGCGCCGTCGATCCGGTCCAGGTCGGCGGCGAGCTCGCCGTAGTAGTGGGCGAAGTCGGCGGCCTCGGACACCTCGGGGTCGGCCTGGTCGGCGGTCTTGCCGGTCTCGGCCGCCATCACCTCGATGAGCTCGGCCCGGCGGGCCTCGATCGCGTCGCCGATGCGGTGCAGGACCGCGCCGCGGGCCGCGCCGGTCATCGCCTGCCAGGCGTCGGCGGCGGCGACCGCCCGGCCGAGGACGCTGTCGAGCTGGGCCGGTTCGTCGAGCCGGGCCGCGTCGATGGTGGCCACGCCGAGCGCCGAGCGCGGGGCGCGGGCCAGCAGGTCGCGCACCCAGGCGCGGTTCGCGGCGACCGACGGGTCGGTGTCGGGGGTGTTCTCGAAGTGCCCGGGCACCGGGCGGGCGATGGCGGCGTAGCGCTCGGGGACGCGGCGGGACGTCGGGACGTCGGTGGACAGGTCGGCCAGCGACGCCAGGAAGCGGTCCCGCTCGCGGGCGAACAGGCCGGCGTCCGAGTCGAGCTCGAACACCGCCGACATGAAGTTGTCCTGGCTGGCGCCCTCTTCGAGACGGCGGATCAGGTAGGCGATGGCGACGTCGAACTGCTCCGGGCGGACCACCGGCGTGTAGAGCAACAACCCGCCGACCTCGCGCCGGACCACCTCGGCCTGGCCCTCGGCCATGCCGAGCAGCATTTCGAACTCGATGCCGTCGCGCACGTCGCGGCGACCGGCGAGGAGCCAGGCGTACGCGATGTCGAACAGGTTGTGCCCGGCCACGCCGAGGCGAACGTTGCGGATGTGGTCGGGCCGCAGCGCGTACTCAAGAACGCGTTTGTAGTTGGTGTCGGTGGCCTGCTTGGACTCCCAGGTCGCGAGCGGCCAGCCGTGCACCGTCGACTCGACCCGCTCCATCGGCAGGTTGGCCCCCTTGACCAGGCGAACCTTGATGCCGGCGCCGCCGCGGGCCCGGCGCGCGGCCGACCACTCCTGCAGCCGGATCATCGCGGCCAGGGCGTCCGGCAGGTAGGCCTGGAGCACGATGCCCGCTTCGAGATCCCGCAGCTCCGGCATGTCGAGGAGCCGGGTGAAGACCGCGATGGTGAGGTCGAGGTCCTTGTACTCCTCCATGTCGAGGTTGACGAACTTCTTCTTCTCGAAGGACGCGGCCAGCCGGAACAGCGGGGTCAGCTTCTCGACGATGTCGTCGACGGCCTCGTCGAAGGCCCACGGGTTGTGCGGGGTCACCGTCGAGGACACCTTGATCGACACGTAGTCGACGTCCGGCCGGCCCAGCAGCCGCTCGGTCTCGCGCAGCCGGCGCGCCGCCTCGCCCCGGCCGAGCACGGCCTCACCCAGCAGGTTCACGTTGAGGCGCACGTCGCGGCGGCGGATCCGGCTGATCGCCCGGCCCAGCTTCGCGTCGGTGGCGTCCACGATGAGGTGCCCGACCATGTGCCGCAGCACCCGCCGCGCCACCGGCACGACCACGCCCGGCAGGACCGGCGCCACCTTCCCGCCGAGCCGGACCGCCGCGCGCATCGGCAGCGGCAGGAAGCGTGGCACGTCCGGCGCGATGGTGGCCAGGGCGCGGGCGCTGACCCGCAGGTCCTCCGGCCGCACCACGCCGTCGACGAAGCCGACCGCGAATTCCAGGCCCTTGGGGTCGCGCAACAACCCGGCGAGTTGCGCGGCCGACCCACTCACCTTGACGGCGGAAGCCTCGTGCAGCCAGCGGCGGACGAGATCGACCGCCTCCGAGGCGAGGTCGGTGTCGGCGGGCATCGCAAGGTCAGTCATAGGCGCCAGTGTCGTTCGACCCTCAGTTCAGGAAAAGCGACTGTTTTTTACCGATACTCTTCAGCTGCCCTTACCTATTACCCACGGGATGGGAAAACATGCTGGAGATCCGCCGCCTGGTGCTGCTCCGCGAGCTGGCCATCCGGGGCACCCTCGCGGCCGTCGCCGAGGCGCTCAACTTCTCCCCGTCAGCAGTGTCACAACAACTGAGCCTCCTGGAGAAGGAAACCGGGATGACGCTGCTGCGCAAAGCCGGCCGCCGGGTCCAGCTGACCCCGCAGGCCGAGGTGCTGGTGCAGTCGGCGGGCGACGTCCTGGACACCCTCGAACGCGCCGAGGCCGCCCTGCAGGCGTCGCTGACCAGGGTCAGCGGCAAGGTCCGGGTCGCCGTCTTCCAGTCGGCGGCTCTAGCTCTGATGCCGGCCACGCTGAGAGCGATGGCTTCGCAATTTCCTGATGTACGGGTGGAAATGGTGCAACGGGAACCGGAAGAGGCGCTCCGCGAGACGTGGGCCCGAGACTTCGACATGGTGATCGCCGAGCAGTACCCGGCGCACGCGGCGCCGCACCACCCCGGCCTCGACCGGCGCGCGCTGACCACCGACCCGATCCGCTTGGCGCTGCCCGCCGCGGAGGCCGCCCTGCACCCGGTCGACTCGCTGTCCGAGGCCCGGGTGATGCCGTGGGTGATGGAGCCGCGCGGCGCCGCGTCCCGGCACTTCGCCGAGCAGTTGTGCCGCAGCACCGGCTTCGAGCCGGACGTCCGCTACGAGACCGCCGACCTGCAGGCGCACATCCGCCTGGTCGAGTCGGGCAACGCGGTGGCGCTGATCCCGGATCTGGTGTGGGCCGGCCGCGACACCTCGTGCCGCCTGCTCGACCTGCCCGAACTCCCCCGCCGCACCATCTTCACCGCCCAGCGCCTGGCCGGCGCGGCGTCCCCGGCGGCCCGGGCCTTCCGGGAAACGCTCGAAGCGTTCTCCCGGGAGACATAACCCACCATCAGGGCAGTTGCCGCAGGTCAGGGCATTTGCGATGCTTCCGGGGTGAGCCCCGCAGGGCTCCCGGACGAGCGGTGCCGTACCCGGTGTGCGAAAAGACGGCGCTATGGGAGACAGCAATGTCCTGGCTCGTACTTATCGCGTCCGGGGTCCTCGAGGCCGTCTGGGCCACTGCCCTGAGTAGGTCCGAGGGCTTCAGCCGCCCCGTCCCCAGCGTCGTCTTCGGCGTAGCGCTCCTGGCGAGCATGGGCGGCCTCGCCTACGCCATGCGCGACCTGCCGATCGGCACCGCCTACGCGGTCTGGGTGGGGGTCGGCGCGGTCCTGACCGTGGTCTACGCGATGGTGACCGGCGCCGAGGCCGCTTCCCCGGTGAAGATCCTGCTGCTGGCGGGCATCATCGGCTGCGTGGCCGGCCTCAAGTTCCTGCACTGAAATCGGGTGCGGCGGTGCTTCGGCGGCCGCTACCGTCGCCGGATGTTCGAGCAACTGGTGGCCGAGGCCGCCGCGGTGCCGCTGACGGGCTGGGATTTCGGGTGGCCGGCCGGGCGGGCGTCGGGTTCGAACCCGAGATCAACGAGGTTCTGGGCGCTCCCCCGGCCTGACCTCAGGCGGCCCACCGGCGCACCGGGTTCTCGCCCGTCCGGACGGGCGAGATGATCAGCCGGCGACTTCCCGCGCTTTTTTGATTTTGCGCCAGCCGCCGGCCTCGTTGTTGGCGGCGATCTCGCGCAGCATCGCGGTCAGCGCCTCGCGGGGGATCGCGTCCTGCTGCCGGAAGGCGACCGTGCGGGCGGTGGCGTTGGAGTGCCCGCCGGTGATGATGCTGTGCGGGTCGGGGACTATCGCACCGTCGTACAGGAACAGGTTGAGGTGATCTTTTGCGGTCAGCAGGGCGCCGACGTTGCCGTGGTGGACGAAGTACGGCTGGACGGTGCGCTTGATCGTCTCGGTGATGCCGGGGATCGCCGTGTGGATCAGGTCGCGGAGGTCCTGGCCGAGGCGTGCCTGCCACGCGGGGAGGCCGGCGAGGTAGGCGTCGACACCGGGGTGCCGTGGATAGTCGGGCATGATTCCTGCATACACCGCCGCATCGCTCAGCGTGGGCACAGCAACCGGTTGCGACAATCGGCGCATGCCGGATAAGCCGCGGGTTCCGCCGCGCTGGTTCATTCGCATCGCCTGGGCCGTGCACCGCGGCATCTATCGCGGCAGCGGCGGGCGACTCGGGCTGTGGGGCCCGAAGCCCGGCAAGTGGGGAGCGATGCGCCTCACCACCCGCGGGCGGCGTAGCGGCGTGCAGCGCAGCGTCATCGTCGCCTACTTCGAGGACGGCCCCGACCTGGTCACCATTGCCATGAACGGCTGGGGTGAGGGCGAGCCCGCCTGGTGGCTCAACCTGCAGGCGGATCCGGCCGCGACGGTGGAGCTCCCGGGCGGCGTGCGCCCGGTGCGGGCCCACGCCGCCGCGGGCGCCGAACGCGAACGGCTGTGGGCGCGCTGGCGCGAGTTGGACGCCGACCTGGACGGTTACGCAGCTCGGCGCACCACGCCGACCACGGTGGTGGTCCTCGCGCCTCGACCCGATCAGCAGGCGGCCACGTAGGACAGGTCCTTGACGAAGCGCGGCCATTCGGCCGCCGTGAGGCCACCGCCGAGGCGGCAGGCCTCCGGGAGCGGGTCACGCAGGGTGGCGAGGGTGCGCTCCAGACTCCACAGATTGGTGTACGACCCATCAGCCGCGGCCAGGATCGGATGGGTGGGGCTGAACCCGGACCCGTCGAAGTGCCCCCGAATCGTGCCGAGCAGCGATCCCGGGCCGGATAGGGGAACGCTCCACAGGTCGGTCCGCGCCCAGGTGCTCAGGGCGATCACCGAGCCGTCCGGGGAAAGCGCGCTGCCCTGGATCTCGTTCTCCTGGTCCGGGGTCGCGCTCGCGACCAGCGGAACGAGAAGGGCGTCGGTGCCGGTGCCGGGTCGCCAGACCCGGATGCCGTCGCTGCCGTAATAGGTGATGGTCCGCCCGTCGCCGCTGACCGCGAGGCCGGACGAGTAGTAAGCGAGCCGGTGGGACGCGATCCGGCGTGGGCGCGACGGATCGGTCAGGTCCCACAGCGCGATGGACACCTCCGGACCGGGCCGGGCGTCGATCAGGACCAGTTGCCGCCGGCCGCGGACGAAGATCATGCTCACCGGCTGGGTGGCCGGGATCGAGGAGATCTTGCGGGGGTCGTGACCGGAAGTCGTTGTGTAGAGGGCGAGTGGCGGGTCTTTGGGGTCGGCCGGGCTGACGATCGCGAGACCGACGGACGGATCGAAGTCCCGCACCTCGGCGCTGACGTCGTTGTTCGCCAGTGTCACCGGTGGGAGCCGCCGGGGGCGGTCCTTGCGGGCGACGTCCCAGAGCCCCGTGGCGGCCAGCACGAACGTCGGTTGCTCGGCACTCATCCGAACCGTGTTCTCGTCGACCTCGGTGTTTATCTCCACCGGGCCGGTGACGGATCGGGGATGCGCCGGATCAGCGATGGTCCAGGACGCCACTGTCGACCGGGCGATGCCGGTCGAGGCCTTGACCGCCAGGGTTTCGCTCGCCGAGACGTCCAGGGACTCGACCCGTCCGGCGTGTTCGAGCGACGTGATCATGGCCGGGCTGAGCGCGGTGCGGTCGCGCCACAACATCGCGGTGTGGGCGATGCCGAAGCTGGTGGTGAGCATGGTCTCGCCCCGCGGTGCGAAGGCGATCGAGGTCACCATCCCGCCGTGGCCGTCGCGGGTGCCGACCCGGGTCACCGCGTCCCGGTCCCGGACGTCCCAGAGATTCACCTGCTTGCGATTGTCCCCCGCAGCCATCAGATGGCCGTCCGGGGAGAACGCGACGGCGGTGGCGACGGGCGCACCGGGCGGATCCTCCAGCCGGCGCGGCCGGGAACGAGCGCTCAGGTCGTAGAGCCGCAGCCGATCGCCGGCGGTGACGATCGCGGCGAGCGTGCCGGCCGGATTGATCGAGATGGCCTGAGCCACGCCCATCTGCTTGATCCGCGCGACTATTCCGGGTTTGGCCGTCCCGGTCGCCGACCAGATCGCGAGGTCGTCGCCGGTCACGGCGGCATAGAGCCCGTGCGCGCTGTTGACCGCCGCCGGGCCGATCCAGTCGTTCGGCCCGGTCGTGCGCCAGATGTTCCGCGGATGAGTGGGATCCCGGACATCCCACATCGCGAGGTACTTGCCCCCGCTGAGGACGATCCGCCCGGGGCTGAATTCCAGCAGCTGTTCCGCCTCGGGGCCGACCGGCGTGAGGTCGAGCCGGTGCGGGGCGCTCAGATCGTGCACATCCCACAGCTGCAGTCGCCCGGCGAGTACCGCGAGAATCCGCCCGTCCGGGCTGAACGCCATGTCGCTGATGGACTTCGCGCCGGTCCGCAGGGTGCCGGCCACGGTCGTGCCCGCCCAGAACGTGAGGGTTCCGTCGCCGCCCAGCAGCACTGCGACCCGTCCGTCCGGCCGGTATCTGGCCCGCCAGACCGACTCGTCGACGGGAAGCTCCCCGGCATAGCCGGTGGCGATCGCGGCGGCCAGATTGTCCCGTGTAGTCGGCTCCGGCGTCAGCCCGACCGCCGTCGCCGCCAGGCGCAACGACAACCCGGGGTCGGTCCGCCGGGTCTCCTTGGACTTCGCGACCAGGTTGCCGGTCGCGGTCACCCGGGCGGCTTGGACGGCCGCGACGGCGCGCCCGCGGTCGGCCTCCCGCTCGCGCAGCATCAGGCCGCTCGGCACCCCGGCGGCCACGGTCAGCACCAACACCGCCGCGGTCAGCCGGAACATCCGTCGCGTGTTCCGGCGAGCTCGCACTCCGTCCCTGGCCGCGTGGGCCGCCCGCCGGACCTCCGGGTCGGCCGGCTCGACGGCCAGGAGCCGGTCGAGCAGTTCGGCTGCTGCCGGGCGCCGGGCCGGGTCCTTGTCGAGGGCCGACTCCACCAGGTCGCGCAGGCCGCCGGTCAAGCCGGTCAGGTTGGGTGGCTGGGTGAGGATCATGCCGGCGGTGGCCATCGGGGAGTCGCCGGCGAACGGTAGGTGGCCGGTTGCCGCGTAGGTCACCACCACGCCCCAGGCGAAGACGTCGGCGGCCGGGGTCACCCGCCGGCCGGCCGGGTCGAAGCGTTCCGGGGCCATGTAGGCGATCGTGCCGACCAGCTGGTCCGGGCGGGTGTGTTCGCTGGTCGGGTCGGTGGCGCGGGCTATGCCGAAGTCGATCACCTTCGGCGTGCCCAGCTTGAACAGGACGTTCGCCGGCTTCAGGTCGCGGTGGATGATGCCGGCGCCGTGGATGGCGACCAGCGCCGTGGCCACGCCGATCGCTACGCCGTGCACGTTGGCGGCGCTCAGCGAGCCCTGCTCGCGGACCACGTCGGCCAGGCTCGGGCCGTCGACGAACTCGACCACCAGGTACGGCGTCTCGTGGTCGGGGTCGGCGTCGAGGACCTCGGCGGTGCAGAACGGGGGCACCCGGCGGGCCCGGTCGACCTCGCTGCGGAATCTCGCGCGGAATTCGGGGTCGCGGGAATGCTCCGGCTTGATGACCTTGAGGGCGACCGGGCGGCCGTCGCGATCCTTGGCCAGGTAGACGGTGCCCATGCCGCCCTCGCCGAGAAGGGACGACAATTCGTAGTCACCGAGTTGCACTGGGTCACTTATGCGAAGGTCCACGACCATTGTCTTTCGTGAATTAAGATCAATTTGTGCTGCGCATAAGCACATTACAAAAAGCGCGCACCTGCCGCATTGATCAAGAGGGGAAAGCGTGATGATCAATAAGGGGGCATGATGGCGGCATGACGACGCGCCGCGCCTGGGCTGCCTTGATCGTGATCTCGGCGGCCGCGTTCGCGTTCGTCACCGCCGAGCTGCTGCCGATCGGGCTGCTCACCGTGATCGCGCCTGATCTCGAACGGTCGCGGTCGCAAGTGGGCTGGCTGGTCAGCGGCTACGCCATCGTGGTCGTCCTCGCCTCGGTGCCGCTGACCCTGCTCACCCAGCGTGTCCCGCGCCGGCAACTGCTCACCGTCACGATGACGCTGTTCGCGGCCGCGAATCTGGCCGGTGCGCTGGCCCCGTCGTACGAGATCCTGGCCGGCAGTCGCCTGATCACCGCGCTGACCCAGGCCCTGTTCTGGTCGGTGTGTGCGCCGGCCGTGACCGGGCTCTTCCCGGTGGGGAAACGCGGGCGGGTGGTCGCCCTGTTCGGGGTCGGGCCGGCGCTCGCGCCGGTGCTCGGCGTGCCGCTGTGCACCTGGCTCGGGCAGCAGGACGGCTGGCGCACCGCGTTCGGCCTGATGGCGGCGTTCGGGCTGGTCGCCGCGGCGGCCGTCGGTGCACTGCTGCCCTCCTCCGCCCCGGCCGACGGCGGGGCGGCCCGCGGCACCGCGCCGAGCCGGCCCCGGTTCCGGGTGATCGTGCTGGTCGCGGCGGTCAGCGTCACCGGCTTCCTGACCTTCGTGACCTACGAGACGCCGTTCCTGCTCGACGTCTCCGGCTTCGGCGCCGGCGCCCTCCCGTCGTTGCTGTTCGTGGCCGGGATCGCCGGCACGATCGGCGCCATCTCGGTGTCCCGCACGCTCGACACCTGGCCGGTCGGCTCGATGCTCGTCCCGCTCGCCGTCGGCGCGTTCTCGCTGCTGGGCCTCTACGCGCTCGGCGGATCCCGGGTGAGCACGATCGTGCTGCTGGGAGCGGGCGGGCTCGCGTACACCGCCTTCGCCACCGCGTTGCAGAACCGCATGCTGCAGGTCGCCCCGGGCAGCACCGACCTCGCCTCGGCCATCCTGGGCTCGGCGTTCAACGCCGGGATCGCCGGCGGATCGCTGATCGGCGGCACGCTGCTGCCGCCGTACGGGCCGCGCCCGCTCGCCCTGATCGGTGGCCTGCTGGTCGTCGCCGCCCTCGTGGTGCTGGCCGCCGATACCCGCCGCGCCGATCGGGAATGCAACAAACCTGCAAATCATATTCATTGACTGGCGTATATCGGCGGTGGGAGATTTCGATACGGAATACCCGTCCCCCCGGGCACCGCCGGAACACGCTCCCAGAGGGCGCCCCACACGCTGCGGAAATGCCTTTCCATTGCAAATAGCTTCCGCGCGCGCACCTCTCCGGCGGTCCATTTGCGACAAGGAGAAAATGCGCATGGCACCACACCCACGTGCCCGCCGGTTCCGCCGGCTGGCCGGTGTCGGCGGTCTGGCCACGCTGGTCGCAGCGGGCCTCTTCGTCACCGTCACGAACGCTGAGGCCGCCACCGTCTTCAGCGCCGACTTCGAGAGCGGCAGCACCAGCGGCTGGTCGAAGTCGGGCGGCACCTGGGCAATCGTCGCCGACGGTTCCCAGGTCTTCCAGCAGTCCGACACCGGCTCCGAGCGGGCCCGCGAGTTCGCCGGCACCACCAGCTGGACGAACTACTCGGTGCAGGCCCGGGTGAAGGCCACCTCGTTCGCCTCGACCAGCGGCGTGGTGTCGCTGGCCGCCCGGGCCGCCGGCGCCACCAAGATGTACCGGCTGTCGCTGACCGGCGGCAACAAGGTGCAGCTGGAGACCATGAACGGCAGCGCGATCACGGTGCTGGGCAGCCTCAGCCAGACGATCTCGACCAGCACGTTCTACACGCTGAAGCTCACCGTCAGCGGCTCGACGATCAGCGGCACGGTCAACGGCACGAGCGTCGGCAGCGCCACCGACAGCACGATCAGCGCCGGGCGGATCGGCCTGCTGACCGAGTACGCGTCCGGGCGCTTCGACGACATCGTGGTGGACGACGGCGGCGGTTCGACGCCGACGACCTCGCCGACCACGACCCCGACCACCGCGCCGACCACGACTCCGACCACGGCCCCCACGACGGCGCCGACCACCGCGCCCACGACTGCACCGCCGACCACCGGCGCGGTCTACGTCGCTCCCGGCGGCACCGACTCGGCGGCCGGCACCCAGGCGGCGCCGACCACGCTCGCCTCGGCGGTCACCCGGATCGCGGCCGGCGGGACGATCTACATGCGCGGCGGCACCTATTCCTACTCGGCGACCCAGACCATCGCGGCGGGTAACAACGGCACGTCGAGTGCGCTCAAGACGCTCACGGCGTACCCCGGCGAAACTCCGGTCTTGAATTTCTCGGCGCAAGCCGAGGACACGGCGGCGCGCGGTCTTGCCCTCAACGGCAACTACTGGCACCTGTACGGGCTCGTCGTGGAGCGGGCCGGTGACAACGGCATCTTCGTGGGTGGCAGCAACAACGTCATCGAGCGCACGGTGACCCGCTTCAACCGCGACACCGGCCTGCAGCTGTCCCGGATCGCCTCGGACACGCCGAACAGCCAGTGGCCGGCGAACAACCTGGTGCTCTCGGCCGAATCGCACGACAACGCTGACTCCGACGGCGAGGACGCGGACGGCTTCGCCGCGAAACTCACCGTCGGCAGCGGCAACATTTTCCGGTACGCCGTTTCACACAACAACATCGACGACGGCTGGGACCTCTACACCAAGACCGACACCGGCGCGATCGGCGTCGTCACCATCGAGGACTCACTGTCCTACAACAACGGCACCCTGTCCGACGGCTCGCAGGCCGGCGCCGGTGACCGCAACGGCTTCAAGCTGGGCGGCGAGGACATCGCGGTGAACCACGTCGTGCGCCGCAGCTTCGCGGTGAACAACGGCCACCACGGCTTCACCTACAACAGCAACCCCGGCTCGATGACCATCGCGAACAACGTGGCCGTCAACAACGCGGAGCGCAACTTCAGCTTCGACGCCGGCACCTCGACGTTCACCAACAACACCTCGTGCCGTACGACCGGCAGCACGAACGACCGGATCGTCGGCACCGCGGACAGCACCAACCAGTTCTGGTCCGGCACCAACGGATCCCGCTGCTCCGCCTACACCGGCGCGCTGACCTGGTCCTTCGACTCGGCCGGCAAGCTCGTCGTGAAGTTCGGCGGCGTGGTCGCCACCCCGTAACGCCCTTCAGTGGCCGGGACGGGGCATCGTGGCCCCGTCCCGGCCATCAGCTTGACGCTCCATGACTGCCATCTCTCGCCGCCGGTCGCTGCTGCTGGGCGCCACCGGGCGCGGTCTCGCGGTGCACTGCAACCCGGCGCCGCGATGGCTGCCACCCCGTCGGACGGGTCCGGCTTCGTCCTGGCGGCCCTAAGGCTTGTCCTCGGACCGCTGCTCGTAGCCGACCACCTCGGCATCCTTCTCGACCTGGCCCAGCCGCTGGCGGACCCGGACGTCAGCGTCCTTCATACCGGTCCGGCGCACGCCGATCACCTTTCCGCTGAGGCGGCGGACGCGCTGCACGATCGAGATCTGCTCGCGCCCGGTATCCTCCGCCGGGCGCATCGCCCGCCGGACCTCGATCGCCGCCATCAGCACGACGGCCGCACCGAGTGCCGCCGCGATCCAGACGTTCCGGTCGTCGGTGATCACGTTGGTCAGGAGCCCGACCACGGCACCCAGCACCACCGAGGCCGCAGCCGCGGAGCCGTGCGAGATCTTACGTTTCGTCGTCATACACACCGCCGTCGTCGAAGAATCGGACGTCGAGAACCGCGACGCCGCGGTCCGTGCCGACCAAGAGCAACTCGCGCTCGGTGAACTGCATGGATGTCGCCTCGGTGCCGAGGTCGATCGACAGGGTCTGCAGCCCGTTCTCGAAGATCGAGATGGACCAGTCCTTCCCCTGGGCCGCCACGAGAATGCGGCCGGCGAAATCCCGGGCGGCCACCGACACCGCGCCGGCGAACGGGACCGCCGGTTGGGGCGGCGGCGGCAGGTCGTCGAACGGCGCGTGGAACTCGATCATCTCCCGGGTCGCGGTCACCAGGAGGGTGCGGCCGGAGAACGCGAAGAACTGCGCCGCTTCGACCCGGCCCAGCCCCGCGTTCGCGGCCCGCATCAGTGGCCGGCCCGACGCCGCGTCCCAGAGCCAGACCAGGCCGCCCTTGTCGATGCAGGCCACGATGGTGTGGCTGTCGTCGTCATCCCGGGAGTCCTGCTGGTAGAGGAAGCACATCGCGGCGAAATCGGTGAAGCCGGCCAGGGCGCGGCCGAACCGCAGCCCGGTCTCCAGGTCGAACATGACGATGAAGTTGTAGTCCGCTGCTGCCAGCACCGACCGGCCGAGAACCGTACCGACCCGGAGTTCGTCGACGTCGAAATAGGTTCCCCCGGCCATACCGAACGACCTGGTGATCATCATGTATCCGCCGGCGCGTCCGCCGATCGCGTCATCCGCGATCTTCGGGAACGGGTCGATGCCGTCGGTGCCGAGCGCATCGGTGAGCACGTGGGCGCCGTGCCCGTCGGCCAGCGACCGGACGACGATGTCGCCCGCCTCGGCGTGGATCAGGTACACGTCCGTCCCCGCGTGCCAGATGGTCACCGCGGACGTCCCCACCACCCGGCTGAGCTGGTCGTCGTCCTCGCCGCCGACGTCGAGCCAGACCCGAACCGTCCGGTCGCGGCTGACCGATCCCACGACCGGACGGCCGGCGGCGAGCCCGGCGCAGACTCCGGTCACCGCGCTGCTGTGCCCCTCCAGATTGCGCAGCCGCCGGCCGGACGAGATCTCCCACACCCGGACCGCATTGTCGAAGCCGCCGGTCACCAGAGTGCCGGGTTCGGGGCCGGCCACCATCGTGGTCAGGCCGCCGGGGTGGGCCCCGAGCGGCCCGAGAACCAGGGAACGCGTCGCGATGTCCCAGATCCCGAAGTGGCCGACGCCCGCGTCGTACGCGATGTGGGTGGAACCGGGACCGCCGATCGTCGCGACGCTCCACAGCGGCTCGTCGAGGTCGACATCGCGTTCGAGGTCGGCCCCCGTCCGCACGTCGTGGACCTTCATGCCGAAGGTCCCGGTGGAGACGGTGACCAGATTTCCGTCGAGCAGCGTGAGATCCACGCTGATGACGACGGTGCGTTGAGCGTGGAACGGCTCCGCCACCGGCCGCATCGTCGCGGCATCCAGAACCAGCAGATCGCCGTTGTGGCGTCCCGCGGCGATCAGCGTGGCGTCGCCGATCCGCACCGCCCGCAGCGCCGACACGCCGGCGTCCCCGTCGAGGCGGTGGATCGTGGCTTCGTCCGCGCCGACGTCCCAGACCTCGATCTCGTTCGTGTCGCCACCGGCGATGATCACACCGCTCGGCACGCCGGGCAAGCTGGTCATGCACCTGATCGGCGTGCACGCGGACTGGCGCGGCGGTGCGGCCGGCTCACCGGCGATCGGGTCCCACACCCGCTGCACGCCGGCCGCGTCGCCCGACACGATCAGGTCCCGGCCGTCGGAGGTGAGGAGCGTGACCGCGGTGATGTCGCTGCGGTGGCTGCCGAGAACGGCGTACCCACCCGGGGTGCGCCAATAGGTCCAGAGCTGCCGCCAGGCCAGGTCGATCGTTCGCGCCAGCACGTCGGCGAACCCGTTCTCGCCGAGCCGCTGCGCATGCATGGCGAGGTAGGCGCCGGCCACCTCGGCGGGCTGGTTCCGCATCCAACTCACCGCGGTGCGATAGATCTTCGCGTACGGACGGACCGCCGGCTCGGCCGAGCGAGAAGTGGCCGCCAGCAGCCGGTCGGGCTGAGCGGCGACGAGATAGAGCGGATCGCCGACCAGCGTGCCGAGGCGGCTCGACCGGACGGCGTGGGTGGCCATGAACTGCCGGACGTACGGCGGCGCCGCGAGCCACCGCCGGGCAAGCCCGTACGCCCGGACCGTACGGTCCACGAGTTCGCCGTTCAGCCGGTCGCTGTCGAGGTAGCAGTCCGGGTGGTCGCGCGCCGTCTCCGCCGACACCACGAAGTCCCCGAGGCTGCCGTGATAGAGCCGGTAGCCGGACTCGGACCGTTCGAGGTACGGCGCCAGCCACTCCAGCGCCTGCTCCACCCAGTGCGGTTCGAACGGCAGGCCGGCGAGCGACCGGATGGTGGCCGCGGAGACGCTCGCCTGGGCGATCGCCAGCATCCCCAGCACCGGCCGGCAGAGCGCCGGCCAGGCCGGCGTGAAACCCGGGGGCACCGGCACCATGACGTCCTCCACCATCGCCCGGGTCCGGCCGATGAAGAAGGCGTAGAGGGGCCGCAGGCCGTTCGGAATGCTGTCGAGGGTGCGGGTCAGGTAGTCCTCGGCGCTCTCCGACCGCAGTAGATCCAGCTGGCGGAACAGCATGGCCAGATAAAGGATGTTGCCGTCCGCCTTGGCGACCAGACGGCGTTCGAGCGACGGCCGGCCCGGCAGCGCGGCCCTGGTGTACGCCAGCAGATCGTCCTGGACCCGGTCGGCGTTCACGCCGAAGGCGACTTCGGCCAGTTCCGCTGCCCGGGCCCGACGGAACTGCCGGACCGCGGGTCCCCCGGCCCGGCAGGTGATCACGAACTTGACGTTCGGCGGCAGGTCGGCCGCCGTGGACAACCAGCTGAGAATTGTGTTCTCCGGCTGGACCCCGGCGTTGGCGTCCCGGTCGTCGACCGCATCCACCAGAACGACGATGGGCTCCCCCGCGGCGGCCCGGCCCGGCTCCGACAACGCCATCTCGCACAGGGTGGCGAGGTCGAGCAGCCTGGGCTCGAGGTTCAGGGAGCGGATCCGGAGGCCGACGATCTCACCGGACGCCGTCCCGGCCTTCTGCTTGACCGAGAACGCCACCTTCCGAAACGGAGACACGGAGACCTCATCGATCGAGATCCCCACCATCTGGCCGGACTCCGCCACCTCGTCGGCCTGCTGTTCCACCCGGATGTCAGGCCCCTGGCCCGCGAAGAGTTCCGGCCGGCGAACTGCCAGCTGATGCCCGGCGGCCAGCAACAGCGATCGGGCATCGCCACTCGCCAGGGGCGTGATGCTGTCCCAGCGGATGAAGTACCGGAGCCACGACGGGTTGGTGCGGGCCAGCCGGGCGACGATTCCGGTCTTGCCCGCGCCCGGTTCGCCGGTGAGCAGCACGAAACGGCAGTTCTCGTCGTGCAGCGGACCGGTGAGGGCCTCCGAGAGCCACGGGCGTTCGACGAAGCGGGGGTCGTCCACATAGCGGGAGACCAATGACTCGAAGAACAGATCCTCAACCGGTCCGGTCACAGAACCCCCACGGTGACGCCACGGGACTGCCTCAACCGGGAGCGTTACACACTTTGATCAACTGAGCAACGGGAGGGTTCAACCAGGTAAATGTCCAGGTTGGACGGTGTCAGGCCGCCGGGCAGAGAGCCTTCCTGGTGGCGGCCACCACCTTGGCCGCGGTGCCCTTGTCGACGTCGAAGCGCGTGGCGGCGTTCTTGGCCAGCTCGGCGTCGGTCTTCTTCTGTTCGATGTCCAGGCAGATGGTCTTGCCGTTGTCGAGGGCGGCGGCCTGGTTCGTGCCCAGCTTCGGGTCGATCGCCTTCAGGGCCGCCACGTACGAATCCGCGTCGCCGGCCGCTGCAGCCCGCTTCGCGGCCGCCTCCGACGCACCGGGGTCGACCACCGGGACCTGCGGCTGGGCGGCGGAGCCGGGATCGCCGGCACTGCTGCTGCAACCGGCCAGCGCGATCAGCGCGACCCCGACCACCATGAACTGCCGTGCGTTCACCACTGCCTCCAGACTTCGATGCGGGTGAATGTACCAGCGGGTAGGGCCATCGGGTAGGGATCGCGTGGGCCAAACCTAAAGGGTTTAGGTTAGGGGCATGGCGCGTGCGAACCTGAGTTCCGTGGTGGTGATCGAGGCGGCGGCGGACCTTGCCGACCGGGAGGGGTTTGCCGCGGTCACGCTGTCGGCGCTGGCCCGGCACTTCGGGGTGCGGACCGCCAGCCTCTACACGCACGTCCGTGATCTGTCCGCGCTGCTCGACTCGGTGCATGAGCTGGCTCTCGGCGAGCTTGCCGACCGGATCGCGGTCGCGGTCGCCGGGCGCTCGGGGCGGGAAGCGCTCGTCGCGCTCGCCGACGCGCAGCGTGACTACGCCCGGCAGCGGCCCGGGCGGTGGGCCGCCCTCCAGCGGCCGGCCGCCACCGCGCCGGCCTCGGCCGCCCGGCTCGTCGCGCTCACCTGGGCGGTTCTCCGCGACTACCGGCTCCCCGACGCCGAGCTCGTGCACGCCACCCGGCTTCTCGGCGCGACCGTCAACGGCTTTCTGTCGCTCGAGGCGTCCGGCAACTTCGGGCACCGCGGGCCCACCACCGACGTCTCCTGGCGGCGCGCGATCGACGCGCTCGACACCGCCCTGCGCACCTGGCCCACCGAAGGGAACCCAGCATGACCATCAACTCCGAGCTTCTGCGCGGCGCCGCCGACGTCGAGGTCACCGATCGCGGCGTACGGCCGCACCGGCTGCCCGCCTGGGTGCGGCAGCAGTTCCCGGACGGCCAGCTGCTGTCGATGGAGAGCCAGCCCTCGGGCGTACGGGTGGTGTTCCGCACCTCGGCCCGCCGGGTCGAACTGGTCACCCACGCGACCCGGATCGCCTACCTGGGCGCCGACCGGCCGCGCGGGCGCATCGACGTCTACGCGGACGGCGAGCTCGTCCTGCGCGACGTGCTCGACGGCGGCGACCGGATCACGGTCGACCTGACCACGGGGCAGACCGCGGTCGAGCCGGGTGAGCCGCACACGACGACGGTGGCGCTGCCGGGCGAGCCGCGCCGGATCGAGATCTGGCTGCCGCACAACGAGGCGGTCGAGCTGATCGAGCTGCTGGCCGACGCGCCGATCGAGCCGGACGGCACCGCCCTGCCGCGGTGGGTGCATCACGGCAGTTCGATCAGTCACGGCTCGAACGCGGTCGCGCCCAGCGAGATCTGGCCGGCCGTCGCGGCCCGCCGGGCGGGCGTCGAGCTGCGCAATCTCGGCCTGGGTGGCAGCGCGCTGGTCGATCCGTTCCTGGCCCGGGTGATCCGGGACGCGCCGGCCGACTTCATCAGCGTCAAGCTCGGCATCAACGTCGTCAACCACGACGCGATGCGGTTGCGGGCGTTCGTGCCGGCCGTGCACGGCTTCCTCGACACGATCCGGGACGGCCACCCGAACACCCCGCTCGTCCTCATCTCGCCGATCTTCTGCGGCATCCACGAGGACACCCCGGGCCCGGGCTCGATCGACCCGGCCTCGATCGGCACCGGCCAGGTGCGGTTCACCGCCACCGGGAATCCGGCCGACATCGCGCAGGGGCGCCTCACCCTCGAGGTCATCCGGCGCGAGCTGCGCTCGCTGGCCGAGCGGCGATCCGGCGACAAGCAGCTGCATTTTCTTGAGGGTCTCATGTTGTACGGGCCGGACGACGCGGCCGCGCTCCCGTTGCCGGACGACCTGCACCCGGGTCCGGAAGCGCACCGGCTCATCGGCGACCGGTTCGCCGACTACGCCTTCACCGGCTCCGGGCCGTTCGCCGGCTGACGGCGCGCGCTGCCCAGCCGGACCGCCGAGATGAGGAAGAGGATGCCGCCGCCGATGGCGTAACCGGCCACGCCGCTCAGCGCGGCGCCGTCCTGGCCCGCCTGCAGGATGAACGTCGAGCCGACCAGCGCGGAGACCGCCCCACTGATGATCATCGGCCACTGGCCGCCCAAGCGGCGGCGGGTGACCCCGACGAACAGCTGGATCAGGCCGGACAGGATCGCCCACGCGCCCCACACGCGCAGCACCGCGGGGATGCCGGAGGCGGCGGCCAGGCCCACGCCGACCGCGGCGAGCAGGCTGATCGCAATGTTGACGTAGAGGCCGGCCGCCCGTGACGACCGGGCGTCGACGACCGCGGCGGCCACGTCGACCAGCGGGTAGAGCACCAGCAGGGTGACCGCGAGCGGGCCGAGCTCGGTGGCGGTGGTGAACATCGCGAGGGCCCAGAGGATGGCGAAGCCGAAGCGGGCGAAATACAGCCGACGCAGGGCGGGGGCGATGCCGGAGGTGGTCACGGGTGATCCTTCCGAGAGCCGAGAGAGAACGAACGTTCTGTCTCGGCCAACGATGACAGGCGCCGCTCGACGAGTCAAGACCGAACGTTCTATCCGCTAACATGGCGGCATGACGAGCAGCGCGACCGAGCGGCGGCCGTCCGAGGCGCGGCTGCGGCTGCTCACCACGGCCGGCCAGATCTTCTACACCGAGGGCATCCACGCGGTCGGGGTCGACCGGATCATCGCCGAGGCCCAGGTCACCCGGGCCACGTTCTACCGGCACTTCCCCGGTAAGGAGGATCTCCTGCTCGCCTATCTGGCCGAGGCCGACCGGGGCATCCGCGAGCCGATCGAGGCACTGCTGGCCGGAGATCCGCCGGCGGCCGACGCCGTGCGCGCCATCGCGGCGGCGATCGCGGCCGGCATCCAGTCCCCCGGGTTCCGCGGGTGCGCCTTCCTGAACGCGGTGGCCGAGTATCCGGATCCTGCCCACCCCGTACACAAAGCGGTTTTGGCTCATCGGCAGTGGTTCTTCGACACGGTGAGTGCCCTGCTGGCCGGGCCCGCCGCGCGGCAGTTCGTCATGTTGCGCGACGGCGCGATGGCGGCCGGCTGCATCTCCGACGCGGCGCTGGTCTGCGAAACCTTCCTTAGTGGAGTCGACGGGCTGATCGGCGCGTAAGGTCACCCGCATGCTCGAGACGCAACGCGAGAGAGTGCCGCTGGACGACGGCGGCGAGCGGGACACGGCGCTGGCTTTCCTGACGTTCGCGCGGTCCTGCGTGCTGAAGAAGATCGATGGGCTGGACGACGAACAGCTGCGCCGGCGCCTGGTGGTGTCGGACACGACGCTGCTCGGGCTGGTGCAGCACCTGACCGACGCCGAGCGGTACTGGTTCGGGCACATCCTGGCCGGCAATCCGCGCTGGGCCGGCGTCGACTTCGACATGGTGGTCGCCCCGGAGCGGACCACGGCCGAGGTCATCGGCGCCTACCGGGTGTCGATCGCCGAGAGCGACGCCCACATCGCGGCGCTGAAAAGCCTCGACGCCCGCACCGCGACTCCGGTGCATGGCGAGGCGCGCACGCTCCGGTGGGTGGTGGCGCACCTGACCAGCGAGACCGTTCGGCATGCCGGGCACGCCGATATCCTGCGGGAACTCATCGACGGGGTGACCGGGCGCTGATCGCCCACGTGGCGGAAACGCCGCTTTCGTAGCATCGTCGCAGTCATGAGACGTTCTCGTGCTTGGCGGACCGTGATCGCCGCGGCGGCGCTCGCCACCCTGGCGGCGTGCAGTGGATCTTCTTCCGACGGCGCCGCGCCCTCGTCCAGCGGCGGAAGCTGGGCGGGCGGCCCGTCTTCGTCCGGCCCGGAAGCGTCCGCGAGCGCGCCCGCCGGGAAGCCGGTGCACGTGCGGCTGTTCCAGGCGGACGGGACCACCTGGGGTGTCGGCATGCCGATCATCGCCTACCTGTCGGCCAAGATCACCGATGCGCACGAGTTCGTGGCGGCCACCGCGGTCACCGTCAACGACGCACCGGCCGGCGGCGCCTGGTATTTCCAGAAGTCCGCGATCTACGCCGGCTACCCGATCGAGGCGCACTACCGGACCGAGAAGTACTGGCCGGCGCACGCCAAGATCCATATGGACCTCGCGACCAAGGACCGGTCGGCCGGCACCGGGCTGGTCTTCGACAACAGCCTCACGCTCGACATGTCCACCGGCGCCGCCAACATCAGCAAGATCGACGGGAAGTCCGAGCGGATGACCGTCACCTCCGACGGCAAGCAGGTGTTCAGCTTCCCGGTCTCGCTCGGCAAGGCCAGCACGCCCACATTCGGCGGCACCAAGATCGTGATGGAGAAGGCGAAGGTCCAGCGGATGACCGGCGCCGGCTACGACCTGAAGGTGCCGTGGTCGGTGCGGATCACCAACTCCGGCGAGTTCGTGCACGCGGCCAGCTGGAACGGCGGCAACATCGGCCAGCGCAGCACCTCGCACGGCTGCACCAACCTCACCGTCGCCGACGCCCAGCGCTTCTTCAACTTCGCGCAGGTCGGCGACGTGACCGTCTACACCGGCACCGGCGGGCCGACCATGCCGAGCTGGGACGGCTACGGCGACTGGAACCTCGCCTGGGGCACCTGGCAGGCCGGCGGCGTCCTGCGGACTACCTGATCCGGCCCAGGATCTCGGCGAGCATCTCTGGCGCGGTGGCGAAGTTGATGCGGACGAATGAAGCCGTGTGCGAAGCGAAGTCGAGGCCGCGGCCGAGCCGTACACGTGCGTGCTCCTCCAGGAATGTCGCCGGGTCGGCGCCGAACGGGCCGCCGGCGCAGTCGAGCCAGGCCAGGTAGGTGCCCTCCGGGGCGCGGTAGCCGGTGTCCCACGGCAAGGTCGCCGCCCAGGCCGACACCCGGTCGCGGTTGGCGGTCAGGGTGGTGAGCAGGCCGTCGAGCCAGTCGTCGGCCTCGCGCCAGGCGGCGACCGTGGCGACCCGGCCGAGGATGCCGGGCTCGCCGAACCAGTCGAGCGGGAATCTCTCCAGGGCGGCACGGATGGCCGGTGGCCCGATGTGGGCGACCGCGCAGCGCAGCCCGGCGATGTTGAAGGCCTTGGTGGCCGAGGTGGCGGTGACGGTCCGCGCGGCGGCGTCGGGGCTCAGCGACGCGAACGGCACGTGCCGGTGGCCGGCGTAGACGAGGTCGGCGTGGATCTCGTCGGCCAGCACCGTCAGGTCGTGTTCCTCGGCCGCCGCGGCCAGCGCGGACAGCTCGGCCCGGGTGAGCACCCGGCCGGTCGGATTGTGCGGGTTGACCAGCACCAGCATGGTGCAGCCACGCAGATCGGGCAGCTCCTCGCCGACGGTCAGCGGAACGATCCGGCGCCCGGCGCGGGCGATGCTGGCCAGGAACGGCGGATAGTTCGGCACGTGCACGGCGATGCCGTCGCCGGGGGCGGTGGCCGTCTCGATCATCACCTGCAGAATCTGGATGAGGTCGGTGAACAGCCGCGCCCGGCCCGGCTCCGGGGTCCAGCCGTGCCGGGCGGCCATCCGCTCCTCGAACGCGGCCAGCACCGGATCGCCGCCGGGGAAGTGCGGATAGCCGAAGTCGGTGACCTCGTGCAGGCGGCGGCGGATCACCGGCGCGACCGGGAAGTCCATGTCGGCCACCCAGGCACCGAGCGTGCCGGCGGGCAGGGCGCCCCACTTCACGCCGTAGCCGGAGCGCAGCCGGGCGGTGTCGGCGGTCGGGTCGAAGGTGGCGGTCACGACCGCGCTCCGGCCCGGATCGCGTCGCGGAGGATCTCCATCTGCCCGTGGTGCTGGGCGAGCTCCTCGTAGACGTGGAACAGCGCACCACCGCGGGTCAGGCCGCGCGCCGGACCCTGGAACGAGCTGACCGGGACGGCGTGCAGTGGGGCATCCGGGTCGGCGGCCAGCACGTCGGCGGCGAGCTGCTCGCGGGCGGCCTCGACCCGCGCCAGCAGCGGGGCGACCGGGCCGGACGCAGTGAACTCTGCGGCGCGGTCGCGGGTCACCTCCCGGCCGGAGACCAGCGCGCCGGCCCAGTAACCGACCACGCCCAGGCAGTGGGTGAGCAGTGCATACGCCGAGTTCGCGCCGGGCAGCGGCCGCACGTTGGCCAGGTCGTCGCCGAGCTCCGCGACGATCCCGGCCATGCCGTCGAGTGCCCGGCCGGCGAAATACAGATAGTCGTCCCTGGATATCACCACTACCCCCCTCTTCGTCGTCACCGGCTTAGCAGGTGACGCAGCAACCTTGCCGGGCCGCCGTGTCACCTGTCAAGGTGGTGACGTGGATTTCGTCTTCGTCAGCGGCAACCTCGCCCTCGACCTGGTCGGCACGCTGAAGTGGCGGCGCACCGAGCCCGAGGAGGGCCTGGCCACGCCGGCCGACGCGGTCCGCTGGGCGGTCGCCGCCGGGCTGCTCACCACTCCCCCGGCGGCCGGCGCCGACGAGCTGGAGCGGCTGCGTTCACTGCGCGAGGCGCTGTATCGGCTGGTGATGGGCGGTGCCGGCCCCGGCGACCTGACGACGGTCAACGCGGCCGCGGCCCGGGCCCGTACGTCAGTGGTCCTCACCGCCGCGGGAACACAGCGCACCGGAACCCTCGACGCGGTCGCCGCCGAGGCGGCCCGCGCCGGCATCGACCTGCTCGACCTGATGTATGCGGGCGCCGACGTGCGGCTGCGCGAGTGCGAGCGCCCGGCCTGCACCCGGGTCTTCCTCGACCGGTCGCGGGCCGGCACCCGCTCCTGGTGCGGCATGGCCGAGTGCGGCAACCGGGTCAAGGCCCGGGAGTACCGCGCCCGCAAAGCTGCTCGCTGAGTGTGCAACCTTTTGGCGTCGTCACTCGTCTTGATGCACATGACATCGGGAGAGGCGGCTCATGGCTCGCGGTGACGAGGAGTTCGTGGAGTTCGCCGAGGCGAGTTCGGCGCGGCTGCAGCGCGCCGCCTACCTGCTCACCGGCGATCCGCATCAGGCCGAGGAGGCCGCCCAGGCCACCCTGGTGCGGGTCTACGCGGCCTGGGGGCGAATAAGACACGGCGACCCCTATGCGTACGCCCGGACGGCGCTCGCCAATCTGGTCCACGATCAGTGGCGGCGCCCGATGCGTGAATACGCGACCGAGGTCATGCCCGAGCAGCAGGCGCCGCGCGACGTGGCCGACGACGTGACCCGGCGCCGCTGGCTGATCAGCGCCCTGCGACGGCTATCTCCGCAGGAACGCACGGTGATCGTGCTGCGGCACCTGTTCGACGCGAGCGAGACCGACGTGGCCCGCGACCTCAATCTGCCGCTCGGCACGGTGAAAAGCCTGAATTCCCGGGCCCTGGCCAAATTGCGCACTTCCCACCTCGACATGGAATTAGGGGCACGGCGATGACCGACCTGGACGAGTTGAAGCACGCCATGGATGCGCCACCGGACTTCGAACCGGTCGTGCTCGACCTGCACCGCGTGATGGTGGCCGGCCGGCGGGTGCGCCGCCGGCGGAGGGCGGCCGGAGCGGCCGCGTCCGGGGTGGCGGTGGCCGCCCTGCTGGTGGTCGGCGGGCAGCTGATGAGCCCGGCCGGCACCGGCGCGATCGACGCGGCCGGTTACTCGGCGCCGTCCGGTGCCGTGCCGTCGGCCATCAATTCCTCGGCGCCCGGCATCCTCGGCCGAGTGGTGGAAACGGGCCGGCAGATCGACGGCAAGCAGTGGATCATCTATGCCGAGACGGTCGACCCCGACCAGCTCAACCTGAACCTCACGCTCGTCCTCGGGCGCACCAGGACCGGCTACATCAACGACTTCACCAAGGACATCATCAGCAGCGACCAGGGCGCGACACGGATGGCCGAGGGCTTCCACGCGGTCAAGGCCGGGACGGTGATCGACGGCCGGACCACCCCCACGTTCGGCTACTACAAGGGCGAGCCGGCCCGGATCACCGCGCGGGTCACCGGCAGCGGAAAGACGGTGGAGGCGCACCTGACGGCGTGGAGCGGCTTCGCCCCGACCGAGAAGGCGCAGATCTTCTGGTTCGACTTCACCCAGGGCCAGGCGCCCGCGCAGTTGACCGACCTGACCGCCTACGACCGGGACGGGAAAACGCTGGGATAGGTGACGAAGGCGAACTGCCGGGAGTCCGGCGACCAGCTGTTGACGTTGATGGTGCCCTGGCCGCCGGGCAGTTCGACGAGCGTCCGGGGCGCGGGTGCCAGCAGCCGCAACTCGACGGTCAGGTCGGCCGGATGGCCCTCGGTGCCGGGCGGGAAGCTCAGGTAGACGGTGTGCCGGCCGTCCGGGGCGAGGTGCGGGAACCAGTTGACCCGCTCGTCGAAGGTGAGCTGCTGCACCCCTGACCCGTCCGGGCGGATCCGGGCGATCTGGGCGTGGCCGTCGAAGCTCTCGGTGTTGAAGTGGATCCACTCACCGTCCGGCGAGTACTCGGGGCCGTCGTCCCGGCCGCCCGGCTCGGTCAGCCGGGTGTCGTGGGTGCCGTCGGTGCCGATCGTGCGGATGGTCCCGGAGGTCCAGTCCTGGTTCTCGATGCCGACGTAGGCGAGGGTCGTGCCGTCCGGGCTGACCCCGTGCAGGAAATGCATCCGGGTGTCGTCGGCGGTCACCCGGCGCACGGCGCCACCGCGGAGCGGCGCCTGGTAGAGGTGCCCGTCGTTGGCGGACACGAAGATGGTGGTGCCGTCCGGGGCCAGGACGTGGTCGTTGTTCAGCTCGGGGAGGCCGTCGAACGCGATCCGCTCCGGCGGCGACGACCCGTCGGCCGGCAGGCGCCACAGCAGCCCGTCGCCGTTGAGGATCAGGTCGCCGCCGGCGGTCCAGTTGGGCGCTTCGAGGAGCACGGTCTCGTCGGTGTGCACCAGCGCGGTCGCGCCGGTGGCGACGTCGTACGTGTGCACCTCGCATCGCTGACCGTCGGCGAGTTTCCGGGCGTACGCCATCAGATCGCACCCAGCTGACGCCGGGCCTCGTCGATGGTGGCCAGAATGCTGATCATCTCGCCGTGCGGGTGCAGCGGCGACTCGGTGCGCTGCTCGCCGACGTAGCCCGCGAAGGCGGTCGCCTCCCAGGACAACCCGCCGAAGCCGGCGATCCCGGTCTCGTCCTGCCAGGTGGTGGTGTCGGTGCCGAAGTCGTTGCCGGCGAGGATGAACCCGGTCGGCGCGTGGAACGGCGCCGCGATCTCGATCCGCGCCCGCGACCCGCAGATCGCCGCGGCGGCCGGCGTCCGGGTGATCATCGAGGTGGTCAGCACCGACTGCTCCCCCGTGCGGTAACCGGTGAGGACGGTGGCGTAGGCGTCCACCCCGCTCTCGGCCAGGCCACCGGTCGCCACGATCGATGCCGGCGTGCCGCGGACCATCGAGTCGAGCTGGATCGGATAGATGCCCATGTCGAGCAGCGCGCCACCGCCGAGGTCGGGCCGGCTCAGCCGGTGCTCCGGGCCCGGGTTGATGGCCTGGCCGAGGTCGGCGCGCACCGAGCGGATCTCGCCCAGCACACCGTCCCGCAGCAGTTCCCGGATGATCAGCGACTGCGGCTGATAGCGGCTCCACATCGCCTCCATGACGAACACCCCGGCGTCGCGGGCCGCGTCGACCAGCTTGCGGGCGTCGGCGGCGGACGTCGCGAACGGCTTCTCGATCAGCACATGCTTGCCGGCCGCGATCGCCGCCAGCCCTTCCGCCAGGTGCTCGGCCGGCGGCGAGGCGACGTAGACGGCGTCGAGCTCCGGCGCGTCGAGGAACGCGGCCCGGGACGCATAGGCCCGCTCGACGCCGAAGCCCGCCGCGAACCGGTCGGCGCTCTCCTGGCTCCGCGACCCGACCGCGGTGACCAGCTGCCGGGTGTGCGCCCGCAGCGCCTGGGCGAACTCGCCGGCGATCCAGCCGGTGCCGAGGATGCCCCAGCGCAGCACCGGCTCCCCGCGGCCGGCGTGGAAGAGAACGGGTTCGGGCAGCGTCGAGGGCATCATGACACCAAAACCTATCACTGGTAAGTTCCGTTCATCAGTACGCTACCTCGGAACCTCTCGCCCAAGGGAGCCCAGCGCCGCGAGGAGATCCTGGCCGCCGCCATGGCCGAGATCCGCGAGCAGGGCTACCGCTCGACGTCGCTGCGCGGCATCGGCCGGGCCCTCGGCGTGCAGCCGGCCCAGATCCTGCACTACTTCGCCTCCCGCGAGGAGCTGCTGGAGACCGTGCTCCGCCGCTGGGACGACGAGAGCGAGCAGGTCCTGGCCGCGGCCGGCCGGCCGTTCCTCGACGTCTGGCCGGAGATCGTGCGGCAGAACACGACGGTGCCGGGCTTCGTCAACCTCTACACCTCGCTCGCCGCCGAGGCGACCGATCCGGCCCACCCCTCGCACGACTTCTTCCGGGCCCGGTTCCGGCGGGTGCGGGACCTCATCGCCGGCGACCTCGCCGCCCGGCAGGTCCGGGACCCCGAGCGGGCCGCGTTGCACCTGGTCGCCTTCTCCGACGGGCTGCAACTGCAGTGGCTGGTCGACCGGTCGATCGACCTGGCCGCGGAGCTGACTTACGAGATAGCCCGGCTCGACTCAACGACCTGACCGGCAGTGCCTACCAGAAGCTCGGCGACCGCCACCAGCTGCGCGACGTTTTCCCAGCCGACTCAGCGTGACCGGCTGAACCCGCGGCCCTCCCGGCGGAGCTGGGACGGGGTCAGGCGGCGCAGCATGCTCCACGGCGGTTCGCTGAGACGCCGGCGGCGGTGACCGCGGTCCCATCCGGACGGCGGGCGGACCAGGCGGCGCGGTCCGGTGGTGTCGGCAAGACGCGGCATCTTCATATAGGTGATCCCCCGGTCTGATGTCTCGGGCGAGCCCGACGCTACGCGGAGAGGCCGCCGGCGTCGATCGGTTATCGCCGCCCGTTTTGTCCGGCCGGACGGGCCAACCGATCAGGAAACGAGAAGTTTCCACGGAGGGGCGCAACTAGCGTTCTCGGCAGACAGAGCGAGAGCAGACACCGCGAAAGAGGAACACTCATGAATCAGGGCATCAAGACCGTGCTGCACCCGGTTGCCGACCTGGCCAAGGCCAAGGCCGTCTACGCCGCGCTGCTGGAGACCGAGCCGTCGGCGGACAGCGAGTGGTACGTCGGCTTCGACGTCGCCGGCCAGCACATCGGCCTGGTGCCGGGCGGCGGCCCGCAGGGGCTCACCTCCCCCGCCGCCTACTGGCACGTCGACGACATCGAGGCGAAGCTCGCCGAGGTCACCGCGGCCGGCGCGACCGTCAAGGACAAGCCGAACGACGTCGGAGGCGGCCGGCTCGTCGCCTCGTTCACCGACGCCGACGGCAACGTGCTGGGGCTGGTCCAGGACGCATGACACCCGCCGCCCGCTCCCGCGCGCAACGCCGCCTCGACACCGAGCGGCGGCTGACCGAGGACGTCGACCTGTGGGTGGCCACCGCCTCCCCGGACGGCGAGCCCTGGCTGGTTCCGCTCTCTTTCGAGTGGGACGGCGAGACGCTGCTGCTGGCCACCTCGATCACCGGCCCGACCGGCCGTAACCTGGCCGCAGGGTCGTTCCGGCTCGGGCTGGGCGCGACCCGGGACGTGGCTATGATCGATGGCGAGGTCGAGGTCCTCGAGATGGACGCGTTGCCGCGGGAGCGGGGCGACCGGTTCGCCGCACACACCGGCTTCGACCCGCGCGGGTTGCCGGCGTTCCGCTGGTTCCGGGTGACCCCGCGCCGCGTGCAGGCCTGGCGTGAAGAGAACGAACTGGCCGGCCGCGACCTGATGCGCGACGGCCGGTGGCTGACCTAGACAAGCAGCAACCAGGGGGATAACGACCGATGCACGAGGCCGACAGCCACGACCTGATCCGCGTGCACGGTGCGCGGGAGAACAACCTGAAGGACGTCAGCATCGAGATCCCGAAGCGCCGGCTGAGCGTCTTCACCGGGGTGTCCGGCTCGGGCAAGAGCTCGCTGGTGTTCGACACGATCGCGGCCGAGTCGCAGCGCATGATCAACGAGACGTACAGCGCGTTCGTCCAGGGCTTCATGCCGACCCTGGCCCGGCCGGACGTGGACGTCCTCGAAGGCCTGACCACCGCGATCATCGTGGACCAGCAGCGGATGGGGTCCGACCCGCGGTCGACGGTGGGCACCGCGACCGACGCGAACGCGATGCTGCGCATCCTGTTCTCCCGGCTCGGGAAGCCGTACATCGGATCGCCTCAGGCTTTTTCCTTCAATGTCGCCTCGGTTTCCGGCGCGGGGGCCGTGACGGTCTCCAAGGGCGGCCAGACGACCAAGGAGCGGCGCACGTTCAGCCTGGTCGGCGGCATGTGCCCGCGCTGCGACGGGCGCGGCGCGGTCACCGATTTCGACCTCACCGAGCTGTACGACGCGAGTAAGTCGCTGAACGACGGCGCGATCACCATCCCGGGGTACAGCATGGAGGGCTGGTTCGGCCGGATCTTCCGCGGCTGCGGCTTCTTCGACCCGGACAAGCCGGTCGCCAAGTACACCAAGAAGGAACTGCACGACCTGCTCTACAAGGAGCCGACGAAGGTCAAGATCGAGGGCATCAACCTCACCTACACCGGCCTGATCCCGAACATCCAGAAGTCGATGCTGTCCAAGGACATCGACGCGCTGCAGCCGCACATCCGCGCGTTCGTCGAGCGGGTCGTCACGTTCACGACCTGCCCCGAGTGCGACGGCACCCGGCTCAGCGAGGCGGCCCGCTCCGCGAAGATCAAGGGCATCAGCATCGCCGACTGCTGCGCCATGCAGATCAGCGACCTGGCCGAGTGGGTCGGCGGGCTGTCCGAGCCGTCGGTGGCGCCGCTGCTCGCGTCGCTGCGGCACACCCTCGACTCGTTCGTGGAGATCGGCCTCGGCTACCTCTCGCTGGACCGGCCGTCGGGCACGCTGTCCGGCGGTGAGGCGCAGCGCACCAAGATGATCCGGCACCTGGGATCGGCGCTCACCGACGTCACGTACGTCTTCGACGAGCCGTCGATCGGCCTGCACCCGCACGACATCCAGCGGATGAACGATCTGCTCAAGCAGTTGCGGGACAAGGGCAACACGGTGCTGGTGGTCGAGCACAAGCCGGAGATGATCGCGATCGCCGATCACGTCGTCGACCTCGGCCCGAAGGCGGGTACCGAGGGCGGCCAGGTCATGTTCGAAGGCACGGTCGCGGGGCTGCGCAAGAGCGGCACCCTGACCGGACGGCACCTCGACGACCGGGCTTCCCTCAAACCGGACGTGCGCAAGGCGACCGGTTCGTTGCCGATCCGCGGCGCGTCGATGCACAACCTGCAGGACGTCGATGTCGACGTCCCGCTCGGGGTGCTCGTCGTGGTCACCGGGGTGGCCGGCTCGGGCAAGAGCTCGCTCATCCACGGTTCCCTGGCCAAGAACGACGACGTCGTGTCGGTCGACCAGACGCCGATCCGCGGGTCCCGGCGGAGCAGCCCCGCAACGTACACCGGGCTGCTGGAACCGATCCGCAAAGCGTTCGCCAAGGCCAACAACGTCAAACCGGCGCTGTTCAGCGCGAACTCCGAGGGCGCCTGCCCGAACTGCAACGGCGCCGGTGTGACCTACGTCGACCTCGGGGTGATGGCCGGTGTCGCCACCACCTGCGAGGTGTGCGAGGGGCGGCGCTTCGACGACGCGGTGCTGGAATACAAGTTCGGCGGCCGCGACATCAGCGAGGTCCTGTCGATGCCGGTGGCCGAGGCGGTCGCATTCTTCGCCGACGGCGACGCGAAGACCCCGGCCGCCCACAAGATCCTCACCCACCTGGCCGAGGTCGGCCTCGGCTACGTCAGCCTCGGCCAGCCGCTCACCACCCTGTCCGGCGGCGAGCGGCAGCGACTCAAGCTGGCCACCCACATGGGCGACAAGGGCGGGCTCTACGTGCTCGACGAGCCCACCACCGGCCTGCACCTGGCCGACGTCGAGCACCTGCTCGCCCTGCTCGACCGCCTGGTCGAGGCGGGCAAGTCGGTGATCGTCATCGAGCACCACCAGGCCGTCATGGCCCACGCCGACTGGATCATCGACCTCGGCCCGGGCGCGGGCCACGACGGCGGCAACATCGTCTTCGAGGGCACCCCACGCGACCTGATCGCTGACCGGTCCACGCTGACCGGTCAGCACCTGGCCGAGTATGTGGCGGGCTGAACCGCGGCGACCAGGCGGTCGTGAATTCTGTGACACCCGGTGGGAATGGGCCCGCCAAGAGACCACGATGACGGGGTGACCGATCTCGAGGACGCTGCCGCTGTCTTCGCGGGCCTGCGGCCGCGGCTGTTCGGCATCGCCTACCGGATGCTCAGCAGCGCCACCGAGGCGGAGGACCTGGTGCAGGACGTGTGGCTGCGCTGGCAGACCACCGACCGCAGCCGGGTGGAAAATCCGGGCGCGTTCCTGGCCACGACCACCACCCGGCTCGCCATCAACGAGCTGCAGTCGGCCCGCAAGCGCCGCGAGACCTACATCGGCCCCTGGCTTCCCGAGCCGGTCGACACCAGCGCCGACCCCTACCTGGGCGCCGAGCGCGAAGAAGCCCTCGCCTTCGCTTCGCTCATGCTCATGGAGAAGCTCAGCGCGAACGAACGAGCTGCGTACGTGCTCCGGGAGGCGTTCGATTATCCGTACGCCCAGATCGCCGACATCCTGCAGTCGACCGAACCGGCGGTGCGGCAGCTGGTCAGCCGGGCGAAGAAACACATGACCGGCGAGCAACGTACGACGGTGGCCCCGGCCGCGCAGAAGGAGCTGCTCACCACGTTCCTCGCGGCGGCGCGCACCGGCGACCTGGGCGAGCTGGAGCGGCTGCTCACGGCCGGGGTGTCCAGCATCTCCGACGGCAACGGGGCGATCCGGGTGGCCCGGCGGCCGGTGGCCGGTTCCGAGCGGGTGGCGAAGTTCTACTCGGCGCTCTCCAGTTGGTACTGGGAGGGGGTGGAGATCTCGTTCGTCACCACCAACGGGCAGACATCGGCGGTGCTGCGGCGGGCCGGCAACCTCGAGGGCGTGATGACGGTGATCGCCTCCGCCGACGGCATCGAGCAGATCCTGTGGATGGCCAACCAGGACAAGATCGCCCCCTTGGTTTCCCTTCAAGGCGGTCACAAAGCTGGGTAGTGCCCGGTCAATTACGGGCATGCACGGTTTCGTGCGCGAGTTCGTCGAAGCCTGCCGGTCGTCCGACCTGGCGGGAGTTCGGGCTGCCCTGGACGAGGACGTCTTCGCGGTGGTCGACGGCCGGGGCCCGGTCTACGGCGCCACCGCGGTCACCGCGCTGGTCGGCGCCCTGCTCTGCGGCCGGCCGGACACGTCGCTGACCGTGGAGTCGGTCAACGGCGCGGACGGGCTGGCCCTCTGGCGGGCCGGCCGGGCCCTGGTGGTGGTCGCCGTCGACGCCGAGGCGGCGCTGATCACCGCCCTCTGGATCGTGGTGAGCCCGGCCAAGCTGCGCGGCTGGCAACGGCCGTGAGCCTTGTATCGGGCGACCATGGCCGGCGGCCCGCCGCCGCGGCAGCGTGGTGGTCATCCACACCGGACGCGCGGGCAGCTTCCACTACCGGTGGCGGGCCGGTGCGGCTCGAACATCCCGTCGTGGGGATGCTCGAGCCGCACTACCGGCGGCTCATCGACCCGGACCTGTCGCAGCAGTTGGTGATCTACGCGCCGGCCACGTCGTCGGCCGACCGGCTCCGGCTGCTGTCGGTCATCGGGCCAGCCACTCCCGATACGACGTCTTCACGATGACCGTGCCCTCCTTGGCGATCAGGGCGTCGCCCTTCGCGGCGGCGAACATGCCGGCCGTGTCGTCGGTGACCACGGTGCGCTTGTCGTCGTGCGCGGCCAGGGTGATCCGGCCCAGCTCGTCGAGCGGGAACACGTCCGGGCCCGCATAGTTGCGGGTGCCCAGCAGCGGGCTGCCCACGGTGACGTCGGCGACCGCCTGCGCCACCTCGGCCGACGCCATCGGCTGCACAAGCGTCGCCGGCAGGCGCACCGTGTTCTCGTCGGCGGTCCAGGACAGCACCGCGTCGACGAACTCGAAGAACTGGGTGACCCGGACCACCGAGTACGGGATCGGGCCGGCCTTGAGGATGTCCTCCTGCAGCACCTTCGCCCGGTAGTAGACCAGGTCCGGCACCAGCTCGGCGCCGACGATCGACAGGATCACGGCGTGCCCGACCCCGGCGGTCTTCGCGGCCGCCAGCATGTTGTCCATGCTCGTCCGGAAGAACGCGGGCGAGGCGTCGTCGAACGTCGGCGAGTTGCTCAGATTGACCACCGCGTCCGCCCCGGCCAGGGCTTCGGCGAGCCCCGCGCCGCTGATCAGGTCGAGGCCGCTCGACGGCGAGTGCGGCACCGCCTCGTGGCCGCCCGCGTTCAGAATCTTGACGACCTGCGAGCCGATGAGTCCGGTGCCACCGATGACAGCGATCTTCATTGTCCTGCCCTCCTGTTGGGTTCGACAGCTCAGACAGGGCAGGCGCCGGATCTGTGACAGGCCGCCGCCGGCTGTCTGATTCCGACCTCGCCGTGCGTCATTGATGCAGGGCCGGCCCGAAGGGGGCCGGGAACGGGAGGCCGAAGGTGAACCAACGCTTGGCCGCGACCGCCGTGTTCTTCGTCAACGGGCTCACGATGTCGACCTATATCGTGCGCGCCCCGTCGATCAAGGCGGCTTACCACCTCAGCGACGGGCAGTTCGGGTCGGCCGGCCTCCTGTTCGCCCTCGCGGCGCTCGCCTGCATGCAGGCGGTGGGTCCGCTGGCGGCCCGGGTGGGTGTGCGCAGGGTGCTGTGCGTGACCCTCACGGTCATGCCGCTGCTGCTGGCCGGCCTCGCCGTCGCCGGCGATCCGCGATGGTTCGTCGCCTGCACCACGATGCTGGGTGCGGTGCACGGCACCACCGATGCGGCGATGAACAGCCTTGCGGTCGCGGTCGAGCGGCGGGCCGGGCGGCCCGTCCTCAACGGCTGCCACGCGGCGTGGAGCATCAGCACGGTCGTGGCGGCATCGTCGACCGCCGCCCTGGCCCGTGTCGGCGTCGGTCTCGGCGTCCATCTGGTCGCCTCGGGCGCGCTGCTGCTGGTGGCCGGGGTGGTGGTGGGCCGGTGTATGCCGCACGTCGAAGACGCGAACGTCCGCGGCACCTCCGCGGACCGGGTCGGCGTGCGCCACGGATGGAGCCGCGCCCTGCTCACGCTCGGCCTGACCGCCACCGCGGTGATGATCTGCGAAGGTGGCGTGCTCGGATGGGGCGGCATCTTCCTGCACGACCATCGGCACGCCACCCTCACCGTTGCCGCCATCGCGATCACCGCCTACACCGGTGGACAGACCCTCGGCCGGCTCGGCGGCGATGCGATCGCCGACCGTACCGGCGGCCGCGCGCTGTTCCGGCTGGGCGCCGCGGTCGCCACCGGCGGACTCGCGATCGCGCTGCTGGTGCCGGACCCCATCACCGCGGTGGCCGGGTTCGCGGTGGCCGGGATCGGCTCGTCGGTGTTGATCCCGCTGACCTTCAGCGCCGTCGGCCGCCGGCCGGGCATACCCACGGCGACACTGGTAGCGCGCATGACGACCTTCACCTACACCGGAATTCTGCTCGCCCCGGCCCTGATCGGCTGGACGGCCGAACGGATCGGTCTCGGCCTGACGATGACCGCCCTGCTGCCTCTGATGGCCCTCGTGGCGGTGATCCCCCGGCCCTCGACCGACGACCCTGCCGAACGCCCGCAGTGACCGTCATGGATCATATGGCGGTCGCACGGGGTAGCTGGAGGTTTTGGTGGCGGTCGAGGTTCGGATTCCGGCTGGATTTGTGTCAACGGGTTGGGGCACGCCCACGGTGTGCGCCCGGCACGGCGAACCGGCCGTGGAGCACAAACGCGTGCAGTTCGTGTCGAGCGTTTCGCCGTTCGCCTATCTGCTGGTCTTGCTCGGTCTGATCGGACTGATCGTCCTGGCGATCATCATCAGCAGCAACCGGAAACAGGTCATGGCGACGGCCTGGCCGTTCTGTCCGCAGTGCCTGCAACGACGCGTGAAGTCGCTCTACGTCGGTGCCGGCGTGCTCTTCGCCGGCCTCGTCCTGTGCGTCGGGTCGGTGGCGATCTCCTCCTCGGAGGGCGCGATCGGCACCGGCCTGCTGCTCGGCATCGTGGTGCTCATCACCGGCGCGATCGCCCTGGTCCGGTCGAACTGGCCGATCGTCGCCGGCGGCCGGGTGATCGAGAGCGGACAGCGGGTCGAGTTCCGCCGCGCGCACGAGACGTTCGCCGCGCAGGCGCTGGCCGCGGAGCAGGCGGCGGCCCAGCACTACGCAGCCCAGCAGGCGGCCTACGCCGCCGCTTACGACGCACAGCAGGCCGCCGCCTACGCCGGACCACCTCCGGGCGTCCAGCCATACGCCGCTCCCGACGCGGCGGCTCCCCCGTCACCGCCGCAGCCGTCGCCCGTCGCCGACGACCCGCAGCCGGCCCCGGCCACACCTGCGGATGCCCTGTCCACGCCCGCCGCGCCGCCGGACGCTCTGGCCCCGCCGGCCGACCCGCCGCGCGCCGACCAGCCCTGATCCTCGGACTCCCCTGGTTCGCGCCGGTCGGCGGCGCGCTGTCTAGCTCGCGCTCTCCCTGGTGAAGTAGGGCTCGGCTGCCTCCAGGCGCGGCACCGGGACGCCCCGCCTGTGCGCTTCGGCCAAGGTGTCGCGGCATACCGCGCGCAGTTCCTCGGGGTTGGCGTGCGCCTCCATCACCCGGCGCATCGGCGGGAAGTGGCCGAAGAGCCAGGCGAGTACCGGGGCCGCCAGCCGGACGGGCGCCCGGTAGAGCAGGGTCTCACCGCGATGCCGGCTCAGGTCGACGTTGCGGGCCTCGACGAGTGGTAGCAGTTCGCGGGTGGCGAGCAGCGCCTCAAGGACGCTGCCCGGGTTCCCGGCCAGGCTGCCCAGCGAGCCCAGCTTCAGGCTCTGGGTGTGCAGGCCCGCGTTCTGCACGAAGTGGATCGCCAGCCAGCCGCGGAAGTCGTTGCTCTCCTGGACTCGGAAGCCGGCACCCCGGAATGCCGCGCGGACGGCCCGGTCGCGCTCGGTCGGCGCCGATCCGTCGAGCGTGCCGAAGAAGACGATGGGCAGTAGCGATCCGTGGAGCACGCCGTCGTCGCCGAAGCCGCCGCCGGCGCCGGGGAAGCCCCAGACCACCTGGCCGGGCGGGAAGGGGCTGGTCGCCTCCGCCGGCTCGGTCCAGAGGTTGTTGAAGACGAGCACCGTGGCCCCGCCCACCAGCGGCCCCAGGAACGCCGCGACCTGCGGGAAGCTGTAGTGCTGCACGCTCACCACGATCAGGTCGAAGTCGTGGTCCGGCTCCAGCGACTCGCGGTAGCGCACCGGCCACTTGTCGGTGACCCGCTGACCCCAGAACCGGCGCCGCGCGTCGAGCAGGTCGAGGTCGATCGCTTCCCCGTACTGCGCCGCGCGACCCGGCCGCACGTAGAACTCGACCTCGTGCCCGGCCCGCTCCAGGGCCCACCCGTACATCGCGCCGATCACGCCACGGCCGAACATCAGGATCTTCACGCCGCCACCTTATGGCTAGAATCGGAGACAATCTCCACTTCCAAAATATGGAGACAGTTTCCGTTTGTCAAAGTGAGGCCCGCCGTGACCACCGCCAAGCCGCTCCGAGCCGACGCCCGGCGCAACCGCGACGCCCTGCTCACCAAGGCCCGCGAGCTCTTCGACGGCGGCTGCTTCAACCTGCGCTTCGACGACTTCGCCAAGCTGGCCGGCGTGGGCATCGGCACCCTGTACCGCCACTTCCCCACCCGCGAGGCCCTGGCCGAGGCGGTCTACCACGAAGAGATCGTCGCGATGTGCGCCCGAGCCCAGGAGCTACAGGCCACGCTCCCCGCCGACGAGGCGCTGGCAGCCTTCCTCCGCGGTTTCGTCACCCACCTGGACACCCACCGCGGCTTGGCCCAGACCTTGAGCACGCTGACGGCCACCCGCTCCGAGGCATTGACCGAGGGCGGCCAGGCCTTGGGCGAGGCCGTGGCCGGACTGCTTAACGCCGCCGCCGAGGCCGGCGCCATCCGCAACGACGTGGGCGCCGGCGCCGTCATGATGGCCTTGCACGGTATCTGCGCCGCCTATGACCAACCCGAATGCCTGACCGACGCGGACGGCGTCATCACTCTCGTCCTCGACGGCCTCCGCCGACGATGAGCACGACGGCGGAGGCCGTCGAGGGCTGAGGTCAGGGAACGATGGCGCCGGGGAGCAGCTCGGTCAGGGCGGTGGCGGAGCGGGAGCCGGGCTCGGCGTGCAGCAGCAGGGCCTCCAGGCCGGCGGTGCCGGCGACCTTGAACTTCTCGACCAGTAGTTCCAGGTCGCCTACCCGTGGGTGGCGGATTCGCAGGGGGCCGCTCTGGGCCGCTCGCACGTCGTGTCGCGCCCACAGCTGGCGGAAGCGGTCGCTCTTCATCGACAGCTCACCTATCAGGGCGTGCAGTCGCTCGTCGTCGGTTTCGGCGCCGATCTGGGCTCGCAAGTGGGCCACCACGGCTGCCGTCTGGTGCTCCCAGTCGGGCTGGTGGGCCCGGGTTGCCTTGTCCACGAACAGAGAGCGCAACCGGTTGACGCCGGGCGTCAGGTCCGGGGCCAGTGCGCGGGCCAGCGGGTTGGCGGCCAGCACGTCGCTGTATTTGTTGAAGACGATGGCGGGCACGTTGATGGTCTGTAGCAGGAGCTCCAAGCTTCGGGGCACCTGCTCCTCGCGCCGGGGTGGGCGGCGGCGGGACTTCGGCTGGGCCAGGGCGCTCAGGTAGGCCGTACCCTCCGCATCGAGCTGTAGCACCGCGGCCAGTGAGTCGATCACCTGGGGTGATGGGCTTCGGTCTCGGCCCCGCTCCAGGCGCAGGTAATACTCCACGCTGATGCCGGCCAGCATGGCCACCTCCTCGCGGCGCAGACCGGGCACCCGCCGCAGGCCGTGGCCGGGTGGCAGGCCCGCCTCGGCCGGAGTGACCAGCTCCCGCCGGGCGCGCAGGAAATCCCCGAGGGCGTTGTCCATGAGGCCACGGTAGGTCGCGGCGCGAGGCGGTGGGGTGTCCCTGCTACTACCCGGAACAGCGGGGAACTCCCGCGGGTGGCGACAGCGGCCGACGATCTTCGGCATGACAACTCGCACCTGGTTCATCACCGGTATCAACAGTGGCTTCGGGCGGGAGCTGGCCGAACAGCTCCTCGATCGCGGGGATCGGGTCGCCGGCACCGTGCGGCGGGCCGGCTCGGTCGATGATCTGCGGCAGAAGCACGGCGATCAACTCTGGGTCGGCGATCTCGACGTCACCGACCTGGGCCGGGTCCGTGCGGTCGTCGACGCCGCCTTCGCCGCGCACGGGCGGATCGATGTGGTGGTCAGCAACGCCGGCTACGGGCTGTTCGGGGCGGCCGAAGAAGTCACCGACGAGCAGGTCGAGCATCAGATCGCCACCAACCTGCTCGGGTCGATCCAGACCGCCCGGGCCGCGCTCCCCCATCTGCGGGCGCAGGGCGGTGGGCGGCTGATCCAGATCTCCTCGGTCGCCGGGCTGGCCGCGCACCCGGGCGCGTCGCTCTATCACGCGGCCAAGTGGGGTGTCGAAGGCTTCATGGAGGCGCTCGCCCAGGAGGTCGCGCCCCTCGGGATCGGGGTGACGCTCGTCGAGCCGGGCGGGGCGCGCACCCGGTTCGCCGGCGGCAGCGTGCGGATCGCCGAGCCGCTCGCCGCCTACGCCGGGACGCCGGCCGCGTTCGTGCAGACCTTCCGGGCGAACCCGCCGGCGCTGCTCGGCGATCCGGCCAGGATGATGGCCCGGGTGATCGAGAGCGCCGACCGGGAACCCGCCCCGCTGCGGCTGGTCCTGGGCAGCGACTCCTATCAGGCCGTGACCGCGGCGCTGCGGGCCCGCCTGGCTCAGATCGAGCCACAGGCGACCAACGCGGCGTCGACCGACGCTTAGTGGCCGTCTCGCAACCCGTTTCCGCAGCGAGTAAGAGGAGCATCAGAGCGAACCATGAGAAAACCTATGTCGCGGTGATCAAGTGTGCCATTACCGTGCGAGCCGACACTGTGGAACGGCCGGGTCCTTGAAAGGGGAGTCCTCTGGTGGGCATTGACGTCATCGTCGTGAACGGCGGGTCCAGTTCGGGTAAGTCCGGCATTGTCCGCTGCCTCAAGGCGATCCTTGCCCAGCCGTGGATCAATATGGGTGTGGACGACCTGGTCGACCGCCTGCCGCCCGCCCTCCTCGAGTCCGGCTCCGGTATCTCCTTCGGGCAGGGCGGCGAAGTGGTCCTCGGCGCGGACTGGCGAGCAATCGAGACTGCCTGGACAACGGGTGTCGCCGCCATGGCCCGAGCGGGCGCACGGATCATCATCGATGACGTCTTCCTCGACGGCAGGACCTCGCAGGAGCGCCTCCGCCGCCACCTCGACGGCCTGGAGGTGCTGTGGGTCGGTGTGCACTGCGCGCCAGCGGCCGCCACGGCGCGGGAGTTCGCCCGAGGCGACCGAGTATTCGGGATGGCCGCGCTACAGGCTGAAACCGTGCACAAGGGCGTCGTGTACGACGTCGAGGTCGACACCACACACGCCGAATCGCTGGACTGCGCCCGTACCATCGCCCAGCACGTGCATTGACGTCGATCGTGGCCTTAGCGGAGAGGCCGGGCCCACCAACCCGCTCCTGATTCATAAGGAGCTGCGGGACCAGCGACAGCCAGCCCCGAGCACCGCGCTTCGCACCGCTCATCCCGCGAGCGTAGAACCGGCCCCAACCCGATCTTGGAGCAGCAAGACAGGCACTTAGCCGAGCGCCTTCGCCAGGGCCTCGGCGTTCTTCTTGTCCACCCGGGGGAACGTCAGTGAGATGCCGTCGCCCTCGGTGCCGAACGCCAGGCGCAGCAGGCTCACGACGCCCCACTTGGTCTCGGCGAGGGTGACCGTCTCGCGCGGCACCTCGCCGAGGATCTTGTCGCCGGGGCCGCCCATGAAGGTCTGCGGCAGGAAGATGAGCCGGCGGTCGGTGACCACGACGAACTGCTTCTTGGCCTTGGTGAGGTCGTGCGACAGCAGCGCGCCGCCGGCGCCGGTGAGCAGGCCCTGCTGGGCGACCACACTGAACCGGCCGGACGAGAACTTCCCGACCATCGCCCTGGTCGCGACGATCGGCGTCTCGCCCTGCTGGAGGATCGGACCGGCCTTCTCGAACGCGCGTGTCTGCAGCTTCTCTTGCATGATTTCCCCGTTTTCTCGATGACGAACGCGGAGATGCTACGACCCGCCGATCCCCGTCGGCGACCCCGTTCCGGCTGAGAAATGAGTAGGCCGGCTGAGAAATGAGTAGGGTCGAGGTGATGCGGGTCGTGGTGGTCGGGCAGCTGGCGCGGGACATCGTGCTGACGGTCGACGAGTTGCCGGCGGCGGGCACGGCCGTGGGCGTCTCGGAGCGGGTGGAGATGCTCGGCGGCAAGGGTGCCAATCAGGCGGTCGCGGTGGCGAAGCTGGGCGTTCCGGTGAGTCTGATCGCGGTGACCGGCGACGACCACTACGGCGATCAGATGCTGGCGCTGGCGATCAGCGAAGGCGTCGATGTCCGGCCGGTGGTGCGGCGGCGCGGCACGCCGACCGGGTTGAGCGTGGCGGCGGTCGACGCCGACGGCGACCGGCGCTACCTGGAGCATCTGCCCGATGCCACCAGACTGACCGCGGACGACGTGGACGCTTCCGCCGATCTTCTGCGCCACGCGGACGCCGTGATGGTGCAGCTGGAGCAGCCCGCCGCGGCCGTGGAGGCCGCGATCCGCTATGCCCGGGAAGGCGGCGCCATACTCGTCATGGACGGCGAGGGGGACGCTGGGCCGGGCCTCATCGTGCGAAAGAACGAGATCGCCTGGCGGGATCCGCGATGGGGCGAGGGCCGGCTGGATCTGACCGAAAAGACCGACGAATTCACCGCGGCCCTGACCGTCAAGCTGCTGCGCGGGGCCGCGCCGGCGGAAGCGGCGCGCCGGTCAACGTCACCGTGACCTGCGCGATCGACGGATCCTCAAGCAAGGAGGAGCGCAGCCGGTCCACCTTTTCGACAAGCTCGCCGGCCGGCGTCGACGGGTGCCGTGGGCTCAGGCTGATGTTGACCAGCAGGTTGGACGGGCCCATGTAGACGGCGTGCACCGAAGCCGGCGACGCGGCCCACTCCTCATCGGAGATCCGCTGCCGGATCGGTTCCACCACGTCGTCGGGGGCGGCCTCCTCCAGCAGCAGCGCCTTGGAGCGCCGGGCCAGCAGGAACGCCACCGCGATGAGCAGGAGGCCGATCAGGATGCTGCCGATCGCATCCCAGGTCGCCCAGCCGGTCCACGCGTGCAGCAGCAGGGCGGCGAGCGCCACGACCAGGCCGATCAGGGCCGCGGTGTCCTCCATGAAGACGGTGGTGGCGCTCGGGTCGGAGGCCCGGGCGAGGTGCTCGCGCATCGAGCGCTGCTGCTCCTGGGCATCCTGTTTGAGCTGCTGGCGGGCGGTGTGCCAGGAGTACGCCTCGAAGCCGAACGCGACCACCAGCACGGCCACGCCGACCCACAGCGACTCGACCGGCTCGGGCAGCAGCAGGCTGCGGATACCCTCGCCGATCGACAGGGTGCCGCCGACCAGGAAGATGCCGAGCGCGGCCAGGAACGCCCAGAAGTAGCGCTCCTGGCCGTAGCCGAACGGCCGGTCCGCGTCCGGCCCGCGGGTCGATTTGCGCAGGCCGACGAAGAGCAGCACCTCGTTGCCGGTGTCGGCGACCGAGTGCGCCGCCTCCGCCCACATCGACGCCGAGCCGGTCAGGAGGGCGGCCACGATCTTCGCGATCGCGATGCCCAGGTTGGCGATGACCGCGACGAGCACGGTCTTGGAGCTGCTGCTGTCGTCGGCCACGCCCGGGGGCTACCCATCGCGGGGCGGGTGCAATCAGTGAACCTTTTTCAACGTGGCCAGGGCTGCAGCGCCCGGCGCCGGTCATCGCGCCGGAACATCAGGCCCGATGCCAGGTTGAAAAAGGTTCATCGGACCTCGCGGAGTTTGCCGGTTTCCACCTCGTACACAAAGCCTCGGATTGATGTTTTGATCGGGATGAACGGGTCCTCGGTGATGCGGCGGATCGACTGGCGGACGTCGGCGTCGAGGTCGGTGAAGGCCTCGGGGGCCCATGGCGGACGGATGCCGGTCTCGCGCTCGATGGCGCTCTTGAACTCGTCGTCGGTGAAGGTCAGCATGCCGCAGTCGGTGTGGTGGATCAGGATGATCTCGGTGGTGCCGAGCAGTCGCTGGCTGATCGCGAGGCTGCGCAGCTCGTCGGCGGTGATCACCCCGCCGGCGTTGCGGATGACATGGGCGTCACCTTCGGAAAGACCGAGGATTCCGTACGGGCTGAGCCGCGCATCCATGCAGGCGACGACCGCGACGTGCTTGGCGGGCGGCAGCGGCAGCGAGCCCTTGTCGAAACTGGCCGCGTAGCGCTCGGCGTTGGCGAGGAGTTCGTCGGTGACGGTCATGGTGGGGCCTCCGGGGTCGAGTCGGTGCCGGTCTCGGCCCCACCATAGCCACATCTCCTATCGGTCAACTAGTTAGTGCTGGTTGAAGGTGTCGTGCGTGATGTATTGCCCGGTCGGCGGGGTGACCGTCGAGCGGTTCGAGGTCGACTCCCAGGCCCAGCTGCTGTCCGCGTTCTTGATCAGATACTTGAACTCGATCGCCGTGTTCGGCGGCAGGGTGAGGCTCGCCGACCAGATCGGGTAGGTCGCCGCGGACAGCGGCACCGCCCGCGCCGGATCCCACTGGCCGAGCTCGGGGATGCTGCCGACGACGTACAGGTTCTGGCCCCAGACGGTGGTCATGGTGACGTTGAAGGTGGCGGCGATGCGGTTGGCCGGCGGGTGCAGGGTCACCCCACTGCCGTCACGGACGGCGTTTTTGAGGTACGCGTACGCCAGCCCGTCGGTTCCGCCGATGTTCTCGATCCCGATCGTCGCGCTCGTCCCGGTGGCCCGCTCCCCCACCGGCCCCCGGTAGCGGTAGGTGACGGTGCCGTCGGCGTGCAGGATCGCGCTGACCGACACCCGCTGCGTGGCGTCACCGAAGAACATCACGTTGCGCCACTCGACCACGAACGTGTCCGCGGTCGACGCGGTGTAGACGGCCGCCGCCGCGTCGACGTAGAGGTCGTCCCAGAAGGGGTAGAGCGCGTCGTTGGGTTCGGTGTTCAGCGGCAGGTCGGTGTTCGCGAACGAGGTGGACGCGCCGTCGAACGCGATCAGCCCGTTGGTGCCCACCCACGCCTGGGTGTGGGCAACGCCGTAGAGCGGGAACGAGAACGGCAGCGTCACCGATGCCGCACTGTCGTCACCGGTGAGCGCCAGCAGCTGATCGCCCTCGCGGTAGCCCTCGGTGGCGGCCGCACAGGTGTAGCCGTAGTGGTCCGAGGTGAGCGGCAACTCCAGGTCAAGTGTCTGGTCACCACTGAGGGTGAGCTGGCGGGTGACGCCCGACGCGCAGCCACCGGCCGGGTGCACGACGACCTCGTAGCTGCCGAACGGCGCGGCGAGCCGATAGTGACCGCCCGAGTCGCTGGTGACGGACACCGGCGTACCCGTCAACGCGACCGACACCCCCGGGACAGGACTGCCGCCGCTGGTCAGCAGCCCGCTGAGCACGGCCGAGGCGCTGGTGGTGAGGGCCGCGTCGAGCCGCGCCGAGCCGCCCGCGGTGATCGACACGTCCCCCTCGAACGTGTCGTAGCCGAAGGCGCTGATCCGCACGTGGTGATTGCCGGCGACAAGCCGCGCAAACCGGAAGCCGCCGTCCGCCGCCGTGGTGAGCGACCGCCCGCCGATCGTCACGGCCGCCCCGGAGATCGGGAAGCCTTCGCCGGTGACCGTGCCGGCCAGGCTCCCGCTCGGGCTGACCGCGAGGGTCACCGCCGCGTACGCGTCGAGCCGCCCCTGCCCCCACACGTTGTTGTCGGCGGCCGTCCCGCCGCAGCTGGTGTCGTCGGTGTCGATCGCCGTCTCGTCGAGGATCTCCCGGGTCGCGGCGATGTCGTGCCGCAGCGCCGGGGCCGCCGCCCAGATCAGCGCGACCGTGGCCGCGGTGTGCGGCGACGCCATCGAGGTGCCGCTGTAGACGCCGTACCCGCCGGGCACGCTGGACCGCACGTCCACGCCGGGCGCCGCGATGTCCGGCTTGACCGCACCGTCCTGGCCGAACCCGCGGCTGGAGAACGAGGCGATCGCGTTGTTCACATCAAAAGCTCCTGATGCGTACGTCGCCGCGTAGCTCCCCGGCGTGCTTGCCGAGCCGCAGATCGGGCCGTTGTTGCCGTTGGAGAACGCCGGGAAGATGCCCGCGCCCACCCAGTTGCTGACGATCTCCGAATACCAGGGGTCGAAGCCGGAGCCACCGCCCCACGAGTTGTTCACGACGTCCGGCGCCAGGTCCGGCCGCGGGTTGTTGCCGGCCCGGTCGGTCGGCGCGACGATCCACTGCCCGGCCGCCAGCAGCGACCCGACCGAGCAGGAGTTGCTCTCGCAGCCCTTGGCCGCGATCCACTTCACGCCGGGCGCGACGCCGAGACCGTCCGCTCCCGCCATCGTGCCCATGGTGTGCGTGCCGTGGCCGGAGTTGTCGCAGGGCAGGTTGTCCGCGCAGGTGTGCGACGGGTCGTACCAGTTGTAGTCGTGGCTGACGCTGCCGTCGGCGTTGCGGCCGCGGTAACTCGCGGCCAGCGCCGGGTGGTCGAACTGGACGCCGGTGTCGACGTTGGCGACCACGATGCCGGCGCCGGTGTCGCCGCGCTCGCTCCAGACCCGCGGCGCGTTGATCCGGTCGACGTTCCATTCGACGCTCGACACCTCGGCCTGGGCGGTGCCGGCCTGCACGGCCGGGAGCTTGACCGGCTCGTCCGGCAGCACCGCCTTGACCTCGGGCCGGGCGGCGACCGCGGCGAGCAGGGCGGCGTTGCCGGTGACCCGCATGGTGTCGGCGATCCAGTACGCCTGATACGGCGCCTTGCGCTTGCCGAGGAGCGTACGCAGCCCGGCCTGATCGCGGTTCGCGCCGGCCCGGACGTCCCGGTAGACGGCGCCGGCCTTCGCCTTTCCGGTGGCTTTGCGGGTCGCCGCGAGGTCGTCGCCGCCGCGCAGCATCACCCAGAAGGTCGTCGTTCCCCCATCGGCGACCTGTGCGCTGACCTTGGCCGAGATCTTGTTGTCGGCCGCGGCGGCGGGTGCCGCCGCGGCCACTCCGGTCATGACGGCGGCCGCACCGAACGCGGCCACCCAAGATCGGAATCTCATCCGAATGTCCCCCCTGCCGCGGGGAACGGACGCCCCCGCGAACGGACGGAAGGTATCGACGGGTGTTCCGATCCTGCAAGTTCTTGCAGTTCTTGCAATCCCGTTTCGGAAATATGTCAGCGCGGAGACACTGGCAGGTGGGCCGCGTTGATCCAGCTCCCGAATTTGTTGTAGGCGGCCACAATTAAACGCGCATGGCGAACAAACACCCTTGCAAGGAGTTTCAGAACTCCAGATACATCAGGTGCAGGCCGACGCGGCCGCGCGCCGGGTGCTCGAACGCGCGCGGGACGGTGCCGAGGATCCGAAAGCCCAGGCGCTCGTAGAGGGTGACGGCATGGATGTTGGTCTCGACCACCGCGTTGAACTGCACGCCGGCGTACCCCTGCTCCTCGGCCCACTTGATCGTCTCGCGGCACAGCGCCGAGCCGACGCCGCGCCCGCGTTCGGCCTCGGCCACCATGAAGCTGGCGGTGGCGATGTGCGCGCCCGGGCCGCCGCGGTTGGCGCCCATCTTGGCCGTGCCCAGGACCCGGTCGCCGTCCACCGCGACCACGGTGCGGCCCGGCGGCCGCTCGATCCAGATGGCCCGCGCCTGTTCCTCGGTCATGTCCGGGTCGAACGGGAAGGTGTCGGCGGCCCGCACGACGTCGCGGATGATCGCCCACACCTGCGGCCAGTCGGCCTCCTGGAAATCTCTCATGTGCTCAAGTAACGCAGAACCGCCAGGACGCGGCGATTGTGGGCCTCGTCCGGGGGCAGGCCCAGTTTGTCGAGGATGCTCGCGACGTGCTTCTCGACGGTGCCGCCGCTCACCACGAGCGCGTCGGCGATGCCGGCGTTCGAGCGGCCCTCGGCCATCAGCACGAGCACGTCGCGCTCGCGGCCGGTGAGCGCGGCCAGGCCGTCGGCGCGGCGGCCGGCCCGCAGCAGCTGCCCGACCACTTCCGGGTCGAGGGCGGTGCCGCCGGCCGCGACCCGTTCCAGGGTGTCGACGAACTCGGCCACGTCGGCCACCCGCTCCTTCAGGAGATAGCCGGCGCCGGCCGCGTTGCCCTCCAGCAGCCGGGACGTGTACTTGGTCTCGATGTACTGCGACAGCACCAGCACCCCGGTGCCCGGATGCCGGCGGCGGATCTCCAGCGCGGCGCGCAGGCCCTCGTCGGTGTGCGTGGGCGGCATCCGGATGTCGGCCACCACCACGTCCGGCCGGTGCTCGGCCACCGCGGCCAGCAGCGCGTCGCCGTCGCCGACCGCCGCGTCGACCTGGTGGCCGTGGTCCTCGATCAGCCGGGCCAGCCCGGCGCGGAAAAGTACGGCGTCCTCGGCGATCACCACCCGGAGGCTCATGCGCGCAAAGGTAACTCGACGGTGATCTTGGTGGGGCCGCCGGGCGGGCTCGCGATCGTCAGCCGGCCGTCGACCACCGCGACCCGCTGGGCGAGCCCGGACAGGCCGGTGCCGCGGGCCGGGTCGGCGCCGCCCAGGCCGTCGTCGTCGACGCTGAGCAGCAGCACGTCCCGATGGCCGGCCGCGCGGACCGCCACGGTGTTCGCGAAGCTGTGCTTGGCCGCGTTGGCCAGCAGTTCGGCGGCGCAGAAGTAGGCGATGGTCTCGATCGCCGGGGTCGGCCGGACCGGGATGCCGACGGTCAGCTCGACCGGGATCGCCCGGTCGGCGACCAGCGAGGCGAGCGCGTCGGCCAGCCCGTTGTCGAGCACCGGCGGGTGGATGCCGCGGACCAGGCCGCGCAGCTCGCCGAGCGCCTCCTTGGCGCCGCGCAGCGCGGCGTCGACCAGCTCGCGAGCCGCCACCACGTCGCTGTTGTCGAGCTTCTCGCGGGCCATCCCGAGGTTCATGGCCAGGGTGGCCAGCCGGATCTGCGCGCCGTCGTGCAGGTCCCGCTCCAGGCGCCGCAGCAGGGCGGCGGAGTCGTCGACCGCGGCCGCCCGGCTCAGCTCCAGGTCGTGGACCCGCTGGGCGAGCCGGCCGGGGCCGAGCAGGGCCCGGATCAGCCAGGCGTCGGCGGACGTCACGGCCCGGGTGACCCAGGGGGCGGCCAGCAGCATCGCCGCGCCGGCCGCGGCGGCGGCGAACGTGCCGGCCAGGGTCGCGACCTGGAACGTGCCCTCGCCGAACATGCCGAACGGCGTGTAGACCGGCATCGGGCTCATCGCGGCCCCGGGCGGGTGGTTGCGGAACGCTCCCCACACCAGCGGGTAGCTCAGGTTGACCACGCCGCCGACCCAGAAGTAGACGGCGTACAGCTCGAACAGGCCGAGCGGCAGCTTGACCACCTGGTAGGCGATCACCCGCCACCCGGCCCGGTGGCCCGGCTCGGCGACGCGAACCCGGAGCAGCCGGGCCGCCAGCCGGCGCTGCACCGCGCCGAGCCACCGGGCCGCCCCGGTCCACACCAGCAACACGACCAGGAGCCCCGCGCAGCCGGCGGCCGCGACGATGTGGACCGCGGACGGGTCGCCCCGCCCGCCCACGGCCGCCGCGACGACGACGAAAACCACCGGGTTGACCAGCGCGAACGGCAGTCCGGCCAGGCAGAACGCCAGCTCGCGACCCGGTCCCCGGAAGTCCATGCCGCTATCTTCCGCTATTGCCAGCTCCTCGCTGCGCTCCGAGCTGCCAACAGCAAATTCCGCACTGAGCTTGCCGATTCGCTCGCTACGCTCGTTCATGTGTCCCGGCGGGCCAGCAGCCACCCGCCGAGGGTCAGGGCGATCACCGCGTACAGCGAGAGCACGCCGAGGCCGGCCCACGCGGAGAGGAAGTCCGGGCAGGACGCCGCGTCGGTGCCGCAGGTGACCGGCATGGTCGTGCTGAGCGAGTTCGCCACGATCAGGATCGGCATGTACGACGCCACGCCGTGCGCCATGATGCCGATGAACTGCGCGGCCACGTAGACGCCGGCGACCAGCACCCCGACCGCGGCCGCGCTGTGCCGGACGATCGCGCCCAGGCCCAGGCCGAGCAGCCCGATCAGGCAGAAACCGGCCCCGGTCACCGCGACCGCCCGCAGCACGCCGGGCTGGCCGAGGGTGGGCGCCGTGACGCCGGCCCGCAGGGTGGCGCCGACCGCGAAGAACGCGATGAACGCCGCCGCCTCCCCGACGACCAGGGTCACCGCCCCGAACACCGCCGCCTTCGCGACCAGCACGAGCGGGCGGCGCGGGGCCGTGGCCAGGGTGGCCCGGATGGTGCCCGAGGAGTATTCGCCGGTCATCGTGAGCACCCCGAGCACCCCGGTCAGCAGCAGGCCCGGGACCACGCCGGCCAGGGCGTTGTTGGTGATGTCGCCGCCGCTGTTGGGGGTGTTCAGTCCGACCGCGACGCCGATCCCGACCGTCCCGGCGGCGGTGAGGATCAGCGTCCACCAGGTCGAGCGCAGGCTGCGCAGCTTGATCCATTCCATCCGGGCCACCTGGGCCAACCCGTAGCGCGCGGTCATGACGGTGCCCCCCGGTATTCGATCTCGTCGCTGGTGAGCCGGAAGAACGCGTCCTCCAGCGATTCCGCCCCCGCCGACAGCTCGGCGACGGTGGTGTCGGCGAGCAGCCGGCCCCGGCCGATCACCACGAGCCGCTCGGCGGTCAGCGCCATCTCGCTGATCAGGTGGCTGGACACGAACACCGTGCGGCCCTGCGCGGCGAGGGATTTCAGCAGGTTGCGGATCCAGCGGACGCCCTCGGGGTCGAGCCCGTTGACCGGTTCGTCGAACATCAGCACCGCCGGGTCGCCGAGCAGCGCCGCGGCCATCCCGAGGCGCTGCCCCATGCCGAGCGAGAACTTCCCGGCCCGCCGCCCGGCCGCGCCGGTCAGGCCGACCATGTCGAGCACCTCGTCGACCCGGGCCCGCGGGATCGCGTTGCCGGCGGCCAGCGCGGCCAGGTGGGCGCGGGCGCTGCGGCCCGGGTGGAACGCCTTGGCCTCGAGGAGGGCGCCGACCTCGCGCAGCGGCCAGGCCAGGTCGCGGTAGCGGCGGCCGCCGATCCGGGCCTGGCCGGCGTCGGGCCGGTCCAGCCCGAGGATCAGCCGCATGGTGGTCGACTTGCCCGACCCGTTGGGGCCGAGGAAACCGGTGACCACGCCCGGCCGCACGTCGAAGCTGAGCGCGTCGACCGCGACCGTCGGTCCATATCGTCTGGTGAGGTTCCGGACGTCGATCACCGGAGCTCCTTCCGTCGTCGTTGATGACGGAAGAAACGCTAGGGAAATGGCTGGTCAGGCGGGATCCGGCGGACACCCGTCTTCGTCTGGGGGAAATCCCCCAGCGAGCCTCGCCAGCAGGTCCTCGAAGACGCGCACCGCGCCGGGCAGGTTCGCGGCACGGTGGTAATCGATGGCCCGGTGCCAGCGGGCGGTCAGCGCCGCCACCGCCTCGGGCGGGGTGATGCCGCCGTAGACGTCGCACATCAGCCTCATCCGGCGGGCCTGCTCGGCGACCGGGACGACCGGGTCGGCCAGCTCGGCGAAACCCCACACCGCCTGGTCGAAGTCGTCGACGCGGCGGCCGGGGCGGACGTCGTCCTCGAAGTCGATGATGGCGACCGCCCGATCGCCGTCGAACACCGTGTTGTGCGGCCCGAGATCCCCGTGGCAGACGACCTCCTGGTCCTCGTTCAGCCCGATGGCGGCGGTCGCGTCGTGGAACGCCCGGATCAGCCCGGTGGCGCTGCGGATCTGCGCATCGTCGAGGCCGTGCGGCCCGTCGCAGACCGGGACCCACCCCTCGACGAACGTCAAGATCTGCCGGCCCTGGTCGTCGTAGCCCAGCGGGCGCGGCGTGCCCATGAAGCCTGCGTCGGCCATGCGCTGCAGGAGAGCGTCCACATAGTCGGACCGGTCGTGCCGGGGGCGGCGCACGGTGTTGCCGACGCGGACGATTCCCATCCCGTCAGACTCGCACCGGCTCGCGGACGACAGCCACCCGGCCCGGGAGGACGAACGACAGCAGCACGGCCACCCCGGTGAAGCCGACCGTCCACCAGAACGCAGTGCCGAACCCGGCGGTGGCCAGGATGACCGCCAGCAGGGCGACCCCGACCGAGCCGCCGACCTGCTGGGCGATCCGAGTGACGATGCTGGCGTGCGGGACCGCCTCCCGGTCGAGGCCGACGAACGCGACCGTCATGATCGGGATCATCACCATGCCGAGGCCGAGGCCGCGCACGAACAGGGTCACCAGCAGCGGCCAGATCGTGGTGTCCGGGCCGGCCAGCGCGAACGGGACGGTCGCCGCCCCGACCAGGACGAAGCCGATGATCGAGACGGTGCGGGCACTGACCCGGTCGAGCATCCGCGCGGCGACCGTGCGGCTCAGCATCGAGCCGGCGCCCTGCGGGATCAGCAGCAGTCCGGCCGCGAGAGCGTCCATCCCGCGCAGCTGCTGCCAGTAGAGCGGGAGCAGCAGCATCGCGCCGTAGAGCGAGGCGCCCGACAGGAACAGCAGGGCGGTCGCCGCCCAGGTCGGCCGCGAGCGCAGCACTTCCAGGTCGACCAGGGCGTCGCCCTTGCGGCGCAGCGCCCGGACCACGAACGCGGCCAGGAGCAGGGCGCCGCCGAACGTCGGGACGAGCACGTCGGCCTGGGCGAAGCCGCCGTGGGTCACGTTGGACAGGCCCCACAGCAGGGCGACCAGGGCCGGGGACAGCAGCAGCAGGCCGAGCACGTCGAGGCGGACCCGGCGGCCGGGGACGTCGGCCGGGATCAGCCGCCACGCCAGGACCAGGCCGGTCAGGCAGAGCGGCACGTTCACCAGGAACAGCCAGCGCCAGTCGCCGGCGCCGAGGATCAGGCCGCCGATCACCGGGCCGAGGATCGGGCCGAGCGCGGCCGGCAGCGCGACGGTCGACATCAGGCGGGCCCGGTCGGAGTCCTTCGCGGCCTGCATGATCATCGTGGTCATCAGCGGCATCATCGCGCCGCCGCCGATGCCCTGCACCACCCGGAACGCGATGAGGCTGGGGGCGTCCCAGGCGAACGAGCAGAGCACCGAGCCGAGCAGGAAGACGGTCAGGGCGGCCATCCAGAGGCGCTTGGCGCCCAGGTGGCTCTGCAGCCAGCCGACGGTCGGGATGACCACGCCCAGCGCCAGAAGGTAGCCGGTGCTGACCCACTGGATGGTGCCGACGCCGGTGTGCAGGTCAGCGGCGAGCTCGTGCAGCGCGACGCTGACGATCGTCGAGTCGAGGATGACCGCGACGCCGCCGACCAGCACCGCAATGGCGATGCGCAGCGCAAGGGGATCGATTCGGACCTTGGAAGACATCGGAGGGCCGCCTTAAGGTACGCAGCTGTATCTAACGATTGACACGCTACGTCGCCGCGATAAGATACGCAAGTGAGTCTTAAAGAGGGATCGCGGCGGCGCGGCCAGGAGTTGGAGGACGCGATCCTCGACGCCGCGTGGGCGGTGCTGGATGAGCACGGTTACTCCGGGTTCACCTTCGAGGCGATCGCCGCCCGGGCCGGCACCAGCCGGCCGGTGCTCTACCGGCGCTGGCCGCAGCGCACCGACCTGCTGCTGGCCACCCTCACCAAATTCTGGGCGGGGCAGCCGATCCCGCTGCCCGACACCGGCAACCTGCGCGAGGACGCGATCACCCTGTTACGCCGGGCCGGCGTCGGCCGGGCCCGCATGATCACCCTGCTCGGCACCCAGCTGATGGACTACTTCCGGGAGACCGGCACCAGCTTCAGCGACCTGCGCGAGCAACTCCTGCCGGCCGACCGGCGGCGGGGCGGCTTCGAGACGATCCTGGCCCGCGCGGTCGAGCGTGGCGAGGTGCCCGACGTGCCCCGCTCGGCCCGCGTGGTCAACCTGCCGTTCGACCTGGTCCGGCACGACATGCTGATGACCCTGCGCCCGGTCCCGGACGAGTCGATCATCGAGATCGTCGACGAGGTGTGGCTGCCGCTCATCCGCTGACGACGAGCACGAACGTCCCGCGGGCCGCCCCGACCGTCGCGGTGACGGTGGCGACGCCGGGGCGGACGGCCCGCAGGGTTTTGCCCTCCACCCGGACCACGGACGGCCGGTTGCTCTCGTAGCGGACCTCGGCGGGATGCACCAGGCTCTGGTCGGTCAGCGCGACCGTGAGCTGCGGGTCGATCCGGCTGCCCACCGGGAACCGCAGCCGCTGGGTGATGCCCTTCGCGGCGTCGCCGACCACGATCGGCTTGGCGGTCACCACCGACGGGGTCGGCTCCGGGATGTCGGTCACCTCCACGGTCGCGCGGCGCCGGACGTCCTGACTGGAGGCCGCCAGCTCCAGGCCGTAGCGGCCGGGATCGACCCGGAACTTTTCGCCGGCGAAGAACGCCAGCGCCTCGATCGGGGCGCTGAGGGTCACCGATGCGGACTCGTGCGGGCCAAGTTCGATCTTGCGGAAAGCGACCAGGCGCTTGCGGGGGCGCTCGTCGGCCGGGCGGGCGTCCGGGGTCGTCGCGTAGAGCTGGACCACCTCGGCGCCGGCCCGGCGGCCGGTGTTGGTGACCGTGGCCGTCGCGGTGAGCGTGCCGCCGTCGTTCGTCACCCGCAGCGCGTCGTAGCGGAAGGCGGTATAGCTCAGCCCGTACCCAAAGGGGAAGGTTGGGGTGCCGGTGAAGTATTGGTAGGTGCGGCCGGGCGTGGTCGCCGTCGGGCGAATGCCGTAATCCTCCATCGGCGGCAGCTGGGATTCGCTCGCATACCAGGTGAAGGGCAGTTTGCCGCTCGGATTCGCCGCCCCCAGCAGGACGTCGGCGAGCGCGGCGCCCTGCTGCTGGCCGTTGAACGAGCTCCACAGGATCGCGGCGGTGAAGTCGGCGAACGGCGCCACGTCGACCTGGCCGACGGTCTGCAGGTAGGCGACGGTGTGCGGATTGGCCTTCGCCACCCGGCGGATCAGATCGGCCTGGGCGCCCGGCAGCGCGAGGGTCGTCCGGTCATGGTCCTCACTCGCGGTGCTGCGATCGGTGCCGGCCACGACGATCGCCACGTCGTACCCCGCGGCCGCTTTTACCGCCGCCGGATCGACCGTGTCCAGGTCGCCGGGCAGCGTGCCGGCCAGAAAGTCGACAGTCGCACCTGGATTCGCCTTCTTGACCGCCGCTTCGATCCCTTGGAACGGGGTCACCGAATTCGCCACGCCAGCCTCGGTCTGCACGCTCGAATAGCCGCCCAGATAGAGCTCCGGCGGGTCGGCAAACGCACCGATCACCGCGACCCGATAACGGCCGGTAGCCGGGACCTGCAGCGGCAGAATCCGGTTCTTCAGCAGCACCAGGCTTTCGGTGGCCGCCTCGCGCGCCATGGCCAGGCGTTCCGGGGTTTCGGTGACACCCCCATTCGCGGCCAATCGCTCCCGGGCCGCCGCCACCCACGGCACCCGCGACTCCGCGTCGAACTCCCCCAACGCCATCCGCGCGGTGAACAACCGGGCCACCGAGACGTCAACGTCAAATTCATTGAAAACCCCGGCTTGTGTACGGATGGATCGCGCCACCGCCCCCGGGACCGTGTTCGCGTAATTCCAGTCGTCGTGATAGCCCTGCGTGCAGTTGAGATCCTCACCCGCCGACAATGCGTAGGCGGTCCGCGAATATTGGTCGAGCAGCCCCGACCCGTTCGGTTGCCAGTTCTGCCCGGCCATCATCTCGAAGACGGCATCGCAGTCGGACGTGAAGTAACCGTCGAACCCGTACGTCTGCCGGGCCAGCGTCCCGATGAGGTGCGTGTTCGCCGCCGCCGGAACGCCGTTGACGCTGTTGTAGGAACTCATGACGGACCCCGGACGCGCCCAGCGGATGATGTCCCGGAACTGGGCCGTGTAGTACTCCCGCAGCGTCCGCTCATCCATGTCGGAGGACCCGTTGAGCCGGTTGGACTCGCTGTTGTTGGCGGCGTAGTGCTTGAGGGTCGCAACCGCCTTCAGATAGCCGTCCCGCGCGGGCCCCTGCAGCCCGTCGACGAATTGCGCGCCCAGCACCGCGGTGAGAAACGGATCCTCCCCGAACGTCTCGTCATTGCGCCCCCACCGCGGATCCCGCGCGAGGTTGACGGTCGGCGAGTAGAAGTCGAGGTCGAGCCGGTTGTCCCGGACGACTTCGCGCGCTTCGTCGGAGATCATCGAGGCCTCGCGGCGGACCAGCTCCGGATCCCAGCTGGAGGCCAGCGAGAGCGAAACAGGGTACGAGGTGGTGTTGGTGAGATTGGGCGGCTGATCCCCGTCGTTGGTCTGCTCGCGGGCAACCCCGTGGGCAGCTTCGTTCCACCAGCCATAGGCGGCCACGCCAAGCCGCGGAACAGCCGCCGACTGACTGCTGACCAGCTGCGAGGCCTTCTCGTCCAGCGTCATCCGTTCGACAAGATCAGCGGCCCGCTCACCCGGCGAATACCCCCGGTCGAGATAGATCGGAGTGCCGGCGACCGCGGCCGTGTCCGCAGCGGTAACGACAAGCGGAAGCAACACGGCAACCGCACCCACCACAGCCATCGACCGACGCATGCGCCCTCCCCCGACCGGCACCGCCATCCTCCCGCGCCGCGGACGTGACGCGCAGCCCCGCCGTCAGACGACGGACGACCGCAGCGGATGGACTCCCCGAGCGGTTCGCTGACCGCTCGGCTGCAGAGGCCATCCGGGAACCGGGAACTGATCGAGCCGTCGCACAAGGTTCGGTGGGTGCCGATTCCGAGGGGCGGTTGCTGAGCGGAATTTCGGCCTTCGGCGCTGCTGTCCTCGATCGGACAGCGGGACCACCGCTCTAGGCGATGGGCAGATCTCGATGGTGGGCGCATCGTTTGCCGGTCCCGGCGGTGCGCACACGAACGAGGTCGTGGAAATGACGAAGAGTCAGAGCGGCGATACGCGTTGGATCGTGAGCTGGGGCGTAATTCTGACTCTGGTAGCGGTGGTGATCCCGCTCGGCGCCGGGTCGCTGTTCGGCTACTCAGACAAAATGCTGGTTTACGCGGGCGCGGTGGTCACCGCGCTCGTCGCGCTGATCGCCCACACGCTGACCCGCCAGTCCAACCGTCGGCTCGCGGTCGAGCAGAAGCAGAGCTTCGGCCAGTTGAAGCTGGAAGCGGCGATGCGAGCCGGGCAGCTCGTCAGCTCCAAGGACGGCCTGGGCGTCGACCGGGCCGCGGCCGCCTCCAGCCTGCTGGCGCTGACCCGCCTCGACCAGGCCGGGCTCGCCGTCGCCATGCTGGTCGACCTCTGGGACGGGGGCAAAGACAAGGTTTCGACCGAGACCGCCATCCTGGTCATCGATGGGGCGCTGCGGTCGGATCAGCGCAACGCCCAGCTGATGGCGGCCGAGCTGCTCTGTCGCAACGCCCGCAGCCTCGACGCGTGCCAGTCGCTGCACTGGCCGAGCGTGATCGACGGGGGCTGGGATCCCCGCTTCGGCGACAAGACCAAGCTTCTGCTGTTCGAGGCGCTGCTCGACATGACGTTGACAAAGGCGCCGAACGAAAACGCGCTCCGCTCGGTCGCTGTCCGTCTCTACGGCGTGTGGGCGGCCGAGGCCGCGGAACGCCGTCGGTCAGGGCGGATCCCTGTCACTGGTGGTCGACCGGTCAGACGTTCAGCGGCCACGATGACGTCGAAGGCGCATCTCACGGCCGCGACCGAGATCGCCGAGGCAGGTAGGCGCAGATCCAGTGCCGGCTGCCCCGGGCGACGGTGCGGACCGACCGCATCGCCGTCAACGGGCCCGGTGCAGGCAGGCCGGACTTCGTACAGCGCGCACGGCTGCCGCACTCGGCACGCTGGTTTCTGCGGCCTAGATCAACACAATTTCCAGGATGTCGGGGCCTTCCAGCCCCGTTGAGGCCCCAACATCCTGAAAGCTGTGTTGATCATGAATGCTTCCGCACATCGGCGGAAGAAGGCGTCGGATTGCGGCTTGGCCTGGCCGGGTGGCCGGAGGATCGAGGACGTCGTGGTCGATGAGGCGGCGCGCGGGCATGGTGGCAGTGCCGTGACGCGCAGCCCTGCCGCTTGGAGAGCGTGTGGGCGGAGAAGTCGATAGCGTCGGGGGCATGAGCGCTCTTGCGAAAGCTCGCCGGATCGGCCGGATTCCGGTGGTTGACGTTGCGCCGGTGGTGGACGGCGGTAACCGGCCCGCGAAATCGGTGGTGGGCGAAGAGTTCGAAGTGACGGCCACGGTGTTCCGGGAGGGACACGACGCGGTCAACGCCACCGTCGTCCTCGTCGACCCGGCCGGACACGAGCGTTCGCTGTCCATGACCAGGGTCAACGCCGGGCTGGACGCGTGGGCGGTGACCGTGTCGGGAGATTCTGCCGGGCGCTGGGCGTTCCGGGTGGAGGGCTGGTCCGATCCGTACGGGACCTGGAACCACGACGCCGTCATCAAGATCGGTGCCGGGGTGGACGTGGAACTGATGCTGGAGGAAGGTGCCCGTGTCCTGGACCGGGCAGTCGCCGAGGTAGAGCGCACCAACGGGCAGGCGAGGGTTCTTCAGGCCGCTGCGGCGATGTTGCGCGATGCCGAGAGCTCGCCGGAGGTGCGGCTCAACGCGGGCCTCTCGTCGGCCGTGGTCCGGGAGCTTCGGGAGCGTCCGCTCCGCGAGCACGTCTCGGCCGGCGCGAACCTGCCCTGGCTGGTCGAAAGGGAACGCGCCCTCTACGGCGCCTGGTATGAATTCTTCCCCCGCTCCGAAGGCGCCCATTTCGACGAGTCCGCCGGCGGCTGGGTCAGCGGTACGTTCGCCACCGCCGCGAAGCGTCTGGCGGCCGTGGCCGGCATGGGGTTCGACGTGATCTACCTGACGCCGATCCATCCGATCGGCCGGGTCAACCGCAAAGGCCCCAACAACAGCCTGAACGGCGACGAGCAAGACCCGGGTTCGCCGTACGCGGTGGGCTCCTCCGACGGTGGGCACGACGCTCTTCATCCGGACCTGGGGTCGTTCGACGACTTCGACCTGTTCGTCGGCGAAGCCGGGCGGCTCGGCCTTGAGGTCGCGCTGGATCTGGCGTTTCACTGCGCGCCGGATCACCCGTGGATCGAGCAGCACCCGAAGTGGTTCACCACGCGAGCGGACGGCTCCATCGCGTATGCGGAGAACCCGCCGAAGAAGTACCAGGACATCTACCCGCTGAACTTCGACAACGACCCGGAGGGCCTCTACGCCGAGCTACGCCGGGTCGTGCAGGTCTGGATCGATCACGGCGTGCGGATCTTCCGGGTGGACAACCCGCACACCAAGCCGGTCGAGTTCTGGGAATGGCTGATCGCGGACGTCGCGGTAAGCCACCCGGAGGTCATCTGGCTGGCCGAGGCGTTCACCCGGCCGCCGATGATGCGCACCCTGGCGCAGGCGGGGTTCCAGCAGTCGTACACCTACTACGCGTGGCGGCACACCAAGACCGAGATCGAGGAGTACCTGCGGGAGCTGTCCGGGCCCGCGGCGGCGTACATGCGGCCCAGCTTCTGGCCGACCACGCATGACATCCTCACGCCGTTCATGCAGCGCAGCGGCCCGGCCGGTTGGGTGTTGCGGGCCGCGCTGGCCGCGACGCTGGTCCCCACCTACGGCATCTACACCGGGTACGAGCTGGTGGAGAACGTCGCGCGGCCGGGGGCCGAGGAGCAGATCGACAACGAGAAGTACCAGTACAAGGACCGGCAGTGGGCCACGCACGGCGAGCAGACGCTGGCGCCGTTCCTGCGCCGGCTCAACGAGATCCGGCGCGCCCATCCCGCCCTGCACTGGCTGCGCAACCTGCGCTTCCACCGGGCCGACGACGAGAACGTGCTGGTCTTCTCGAAGTCCCGCCGCGTCTACGACCGTGACGACGTGATCCTGGTGGTGGCCAACCTGGAACCGGCGGTGACCCGCGAGACGACGATCCACCTGACCATGCCGGAGCTGGGCCTGGCCCCCTCGGACACGTTCGTGGCGCACGACCTGATCACCGGCCAGCACTGGAACTGGGGCGAGCACGCGTTCGTCCGGCTGGGCGCGGCGACCGAACCGGTGCACATCATCCACGTCACGCCGTACTGACCGATGAGGCTGCGGCTTCGGCCTGACCGCACTGCGACTGACATCCCGGCGCCGGCCGATCGGGTGACGGCCTGGGCGGGGTGAGCGCAACCACCGGGGCCGGGCCGGAAGCGGGGGACGGCCCGGACCACCGACCAGGTGGTCCGTGGGCCGGGACTTGGCTTACCCGTACCTATATGGGGTTGATCACGCTGGGGTGTTCCGCTTGAATCGCTCCGGGCGGGACCGATCGAAGACCCCGTGACGAGGACCCGGGACAGGCTACTTCCGCCCTTCTTGGCGCGGGCGTTCGAGCCGCTCATCGCCATCGTGGTGATCGCGCTGCTCGATCTGCGTGGCTGGGCCGGGCCCTCGCCGCTGTGGTTCACGCTGGCGCCGCTGCTTCTGATCATCATCTTCGCTGAGCCGAAGGTCCTGATCTTGCTGAGACGTGGCCCCTGGCGCTCCACCTCGGCGGTCGTCAATGTGGTCCTGTGCGGATGGATCATCTACGCGCTCGGCTGGGGGCCGGTGCTGCCACTTGTCTTCGCCCTGGTCGTCACGTATCAGATACGCAACATCGGCGCCTTCGTGTGGCGGCCGGTCGCGGCCTGGACGATCCTGGTCATCCTGGCGGGGCAGGCCTGCATCGCGCTCGGCTGGATCAACTGTTACCTGCCCGGCGGTCTGGCCCAGGCGGCCGGGTTCCTCGGGCTGGTGCTCACCGCGATGTTCATCCGGGCGATCGGGCAGAGCGCCGAGGAACGCGAGGCCGCCGAGGCGCGGCTGCGCGACCGGGAGGAACGCTTCCGGGTGCTCGTGCAGGACTCGGCCGACGTGCTCAGCGTGCTCGGGCCGGACGGCACCCCGACCTATCTCAGTCCGGCCGTCGAGCGGCTGACCGGCTATCCGGCCGACCACTACGACCAGGACGGCGGCTATCCGCTGCACGTCCACCCGGACGACATCCCGACCGTGGTCGACGCGTTGCAGCGGATCTCGGACGAGCCCGGCGGGATCAGCTATCACGTGCGGGTCAAGCACCGGGACGGCGGCTGGCGGTGGACCGAGATCACGCTGCGCGACTTCCGCGACAAGCCGGCCGTCGGCGGGCTGGTCGCCACCATCCGGGACATCACCGAGCGGCGCGAGATCCAGGACCGGCTCGCCTACGAGGCCCGGCACGACCACCTCACCGGGCTGATGAACCGGTCCGCGTTCCTCGGCGAGGTCGAGCAGATGGCGCAGCCGCCGGCGGTGCTCTTCATCGATCTCGACGGCTTCAAACCGATCAACGACACCCACGGCCACCGGTACGGCGATGCCGTGCTGATCGCCGTGGCCCGGTTGCTGGAAGGTGGCATCTCGGGAGCGGATCTCGCGGGCCGGCTCGGTGGCGACGAGTTCGCCGTCGCGCTCGCCATGCCGGCCACCGCCGACCGCGCCATGTGGGTCGCGGACCGCCTGCTGGCCGCCATGTCGGAACCGATATACGTGGATGGCAGAGTGCTTCGGGTGCAAGCCAGTATCGGAGTCGCGGTTCCTAAACCGGGCACCGGCGTGACCGATCTGTTGCACCAGGCGGACCTGGCGATGTACAGCGCGAAGCGGCGTGGCACGCATGATGCCCAGCTCTACGACCCTGCGGTCGTCGAGGAATCTCTTCAACCGGCACGCAACTGACAGCTGCTGGCAATATTTCTGGGGAAGGGTGCGGACATGGACGTACGCAACGGGATGGGCCTGCGGCCACTTGGCACCTCGGCTGCCGAGTTCGAGCAGGACCTGCTGAGCAACCTCTACTACCGCCGCGGCACCACTGTGGAGTCGGCGAGCACCCAGGACGCGTACGAGACGCTCGCGCTCACCGTTCGTGACCGCCTCGCCGAGCGCCGGGTCCGCACCGCCGCCGCCCACTACGCGGCCAATCCCCGCTGGGTCTACTACCTGTCCGCGGAATACCTGCTGGGCAAGCAGCTCGAACAGAACATGCTCTACTCCGGCACCGACCGGATCGCCCGGGTCGCCATGAAGCAGCTCGGCCTGGACCCGGACGAGGTCGAGGGCCTGGACATCGAGCCCGGCCTCGGCAACGGCGGCCTCGGCCGGCTCGCGGCCTGCCTGCTCGACGCGATGGCCACGCTGGACATTCCGGCGGTCGGCTACGGCATCCGCTACGACCTCGGCATCTTCAAGCAGGCGTTCAAGGACGGCGCCCAGGTCGAGAAGCCGGACGACTGGACCTACCAGGGCAACCCGTGGGAGTTCCCGGCCCCCGACGACCAGCAGACCGTCTTCTTCTACGGCCACACCGAGCGCGACGAGAACGGCCGCACCCAGTGGATCCCGGGCGAGATCGTGCTCGGCGAGCCCAGCCACATGCTGGTCCCCGGGCACGGCACCGACACGGTCAACATCGTCCGGCTGTGGCGCGCCCGCGGCAGCGAGTCGTCGTTCGACCTGTCCCGCTTCTCGGCCGGCCAGTACGCCGAGGCGGTCGACGAGGCCGTGCACGCCGAGAACATCAGCAAGGTCCTCTACCCGGACGACAGCACCGAGCTGGGCCGCGAGCTGCGCCTCAAGCAGCAGTACTTCCTGGTCTCCTGCTCGCTGCGGGACATCATCCGGCGCTTCCGGCTGCGCAACACCGACTGGGCCGAGTTCCCCAAGAAGACCGTCATCCAGCTCAACGACACGCACCCCACCCTCGCCATCCCGGAGCTCATGCGACTCCTGGTCGACGAGGAGGGGCTCGGCTGGGACCTGGCCTGGGCGCTGACCAAGCAGACCTTCGCCTACACCTGCCACACCCTGCTGCCGGAGGCCCTGGAGACCTGGCCGGTGCACATGTTCGAGCGGCTGCTCCCCCGCCACCTGGAAATCGTCTACGAGATCAACGAGCGTTTCCTGGCCGAGGTCCGCGACCGCTTCCCCGGCGACGTCGACCGCCTCCGCCGGATGTCGATCATCCAGGAGGAGCCGGAGCGCCGGGTCCGGATGGCGAACCTCGCCGTCGTCGGCACCCAGGCCGTCAACGGCGTCGCCGAGCTGCACTCCCAGCTGCTCGCCGAGACCACGCTGCGCGACTTCGCCGACCTCTGGCCCACCAAGTTCCACAACGTCACCAACGGCATCTCGCCGCGCCGCTTCATCAAGCTGGCCAACCCGACGCTCTCCTCGCTGATCACCGAGGGCCTCGGCAGCGACGCCTGGATCAACGACCTGGACCAGCTCACCGGCCTCGAACGACTCACCGGCGACGCCGCCTTCCGGGAGAAGTGGCGCGCGGTCAAGCGGGCCAACAAGGTGCGCCTCGGCCTCGGCGACCCCGACTCGCTCACCGACGTGATGATCAAGCGCTTCCACGAATACAAGCGCCAGCAGCTCAATCTGCTGCACATCATCACGCTCTACCAGCGGATCAAGGCAAGCCCCGGGCGTGCGTACGCTCCCCGCACCGTTCTCTTCGCCGGCAAGGCCGCTCCCGCCTACCACGCGGCGAAGCACATCATCCGCCTGATCAACGCGGTGGCGGCCGTGATCGACGCGGACCCGGCCGTCTCCCCGTACCTGAAGGTGGTCTTCCCGCCCAACTACAACGTCACGCTGGGCTCGCTGATCATTCCCGCCGCCGACCTGAGCGAGCAGATCTCGCTGGCCGGCAAGGAGGCATCCGGCACCGGCAACATGAAGCTGGCCCTGAACGGCGCGCTGACCATCGGCACGCTCGACGGCGCCAACATCGAGATCCGGGACCGGGTCGGCGCGGACAACTTCTTCCTGTTCGGCCTGGACACCCCGGCCGCGCTGGAGCTGCGCCATGGCGGTGCATACCAGCCGCGGGCTTTCTACGAGCAGGACGAGGAGCTGCGTTCCGCTTTGGACGCGATCCTCGACGGCAAGTTCCTCGGCGTCGGTCGCGAGGTGGCGGAGTCGTTGCTGGGCCGGGACGAATACCTGACCCTGGCCGACTACCGCTCCTACATCGACTGCCAGGAGCAGGTCGAGAAGGCATGGGCGGACACCGAGCAGTGGACGACGTCGTCCATCCTGAACACCGCTCGCAGCGGCTTTTTCTCCGCCGACCGCACGGTCCGGGATTACGCCGCCGGCATCTGGCACGTAAGCCCGGTGCAGGTCACCCGCTGACCTGTCGTCATTCCTGAGGGCCTGGGCGTTTCGCCCGGGCCCTCAGTGTTTCGCGTTCTTCCCGGCCGAGAAGGATCAGGATGCGCTCGGCGAAGTCGGGGCGCTTGGCTCCGTGTCTCAACAGGAGCGCCTCGGCATTCAGCGCACGGAGCGCCATGACGTAAAGCCCCATCTCGGCGATTCTGATTGCTGCCTCAAGTTCAACCTCCGCCCAGCGACTCGAGTCATTGGAGAGTGCAAGGAAAATCAGATTGGCGAGTTGCCGAGTGTCCTCCGGGTAGCGACCCGGGTCGAGATGGGCAAGCGCACACCGGACGATCGAAAACGGCGCGAGGTCCCGCAGCGTCTTGGCACGGGCATCGTCGTTGCCGATGATCTCGACGATCAAGGACGGAGTGATCTCTACGTCCTGCGCCAACTCTTTGAGGAGCTGGACCGCGATCAACGGGTACTGGGCACACCACCTCGAGGCGGCACGGTAGAAATTCACCCGTTCCGTCAACGGCAGCACGCTCGCGGTCATGATCTGCGTGAACTCGCCGAGCAGACTGTGGAAACCGGCGTGCGGCGAGTCGTGCACGAGGTCACCGGCCGACTCCAAGCCGGCCCGGGCGATCGGGCCCAGGGCATGCTGCTGGAGATCCGATGCGACATCGCAGGTGAAATGGGCCTCCACGCGGAGCATCCGAAGGCGTTCGTCGAACGCGACCACGTTGTCCTGCCCAAGGCTGTCCGCACGAAGCAGCCACGACATGTCTACCGGCGGGATTTCCTCGATGGCATCGCTGTCGAGGGAGAGCGCAACGTCGGCGTAGGAGTCGCGGCGAATTCGATCGACCGACACTTGATCCAGCAATCCGGACCAGCCGGAAGCGGCGTCCTGTGATCGCCACAGCAGGCACATGCTGCGCCAGTCGCCGAAGTCCTGATGCTCATCGTCTTCCCGGCCGCCGAAAAGCCGCGTCACCGTGGTGTCCTCCGCGCAGAGCGCCAAGAGCAGCAGGTTGGAGGTGTAGGCGGCCAGCCGCGACAGGACCGACAGTCGTTTCGGTGCGTATTCGTCGAAGGCCCGCGGCGGCCGGGGCATCGTGGCCGACCGGAAGAGGCGGAACACCAGTTCCGTCCAGTCGGCACGGTCCTCGGCTGGGGCGGCCGCCACGATGCCGCGGAGGAAGTCGACGGTCTGCCTACGGCCGCTGAGCGGGGCGAACGACAACAGGCTGTACAGCAGGTCGTCGTCCACGGCCGCGCCGGACGGGAACGTCGAGGCGCGCTCGCGGGCGATCAGGCTTCGGACGACGCCGCTGATCAGGCGGGCGACCAGGAACTCGCCGAAGGTGGCGTGCAGGAACTCGTAGGTCTCCAGGGCGATGTTGTCCCGCAGCGCCCGGGCCCGGTGCACGAAGAAGAACGATCCGAGCGCCAGCTCGGCCGACCGTAACGGCGCCCGCAGGCCGGACGACGACACCGGTGCGGCGGCCCCGGTCAGGCCGGGCAGGGCCTGCAGGTCGGCCTCCAGCTGCGCCTCAGTGACCCACTGAGTGTCCCGGTTGAACATGGCGAACGCGACCACGCTCAGCTTGCGCAGCTCGTCCTCGACCCGCCGCTCGCGCTCGCGCAACGGCAGGCCCTCGCCGAGCTTGCCGACCTCGCGCCGGGCGAAGCGGGCGAGAAGCTGCTCGTAGAGCTCATCGGTGCGCAGATACCCCGACTTGAGCAGGGCATTCTCCTCGGCGTCGTAGAGCGCGAGCATCAGCAGCAGCAGCGGCTGCCCAGCGAGATGTGGATGCCGCATGACGGTCTCGACGCTCAACGCCCGTTCGGGTCCGGCCGCGAACCGGGCCGCGTTCACCGAGTTCCAGACATCCAGCCAGGCCGCGACCCGTTCCTCGTCGAAGGGTTCGAGACGGACGGCGATCGAACCTTCGGGCGTGCTGGCGCGGTCGGCGACGCTGGTCCGCGTCGTGACGATCACCGCGACCGGCCGGCCCAACTCGGCCTCGCGGCGTTGGAAGGCGACGACCCGGCGCAGGTAGTCGGTCTGGCTGACGCCGGTGGCCTGCAGCAGCTCGTCGAACCCGTCGAGGATCACCACCGGCAGCGCGTCGCCGGCGGACCGGGAGAAGTCGGGCCAGGCGATCCGTTCGCCGGTGTCGGCCCGGATCGCCTGCTCGATCTGGTCCTGCACCTCAGCCGCGGCGTGCACGACCCGAAGCGGGACGAGCACCGGGAGGAAGTCGGTCGCCGGCAGTTGCGCAGCGAGAACCTTCGCCAGCACCGACTTGCCCGAACCCGGCTGGCCGAGGATCAGCAAGGGCTCGGTGGTGGCCGGCGCCGACGTCAGGTGGCCGGTCAGGAACGCCATCAGGTCGTCCCGTAGAGGCTTCGCCTCCCACCAGGCCTCGCTGCTGAGCCGATCCTGATCGCTGACGACATCGGCCCGGAAAAGCTGCGGCAGGAACGCCTCGCCGAGCAGCGGAACCCGCAGCCCGGCGGGCACCTCACCAGACTCGGCGATCGGTCGCTTGAGCGCCGCGGCGTAGCGCAGGGCGAGACCCTTGCGACGGTCGTCCGGCAGGCCACCAGCGGCGATCGCGTCGAGGACCTCACGCATGCCGGCCAGGCCAGTGATGACATCGCGTAGGCGCGCGTGGATCGCGCCCTGCTCACGCATGCCGGCCCAGAAGGCGACCTCCGGAAAGTCGGCGGCGAGCCGGCCGAGCAGGCTGTCGAAGCGGTCGGCCGCCGCCGGGGACAGGGCGCCCAGCATCTCGTCGAACGCCTGCCGGTCGCGGTGGCCAGTGCGCTCCCACACCCGCAGCCCGAGCACAAAATCCGCCAGGCGTATGGCCAGAGTCGTCCGGTAGAAGAGGATCAGACGGGCGCGGAACTCCGCGTGCGGTTCGGCCGGGCCGGGCACCGGTGCATGCCAGCCCAGCGGAGCCTGTTTCGCGCGGCCGAGGGAACGCTGCTCGTCCGCGGTGAGCTCGAGGTCGGGCCAGCGGAACGGCCACTCGGCCTCGGCCATCACCTCGAAGAACGCGGTCACCGCCAGGGCCGCGTGGGCCGCCTGCAAGCGTTCGGTTCGCTCGTAGCGGGACAGCTTCGAGCGCTTCTCGGCCAGGCCGGTGACCAGGCGTTCGGTCACCTTGGACAACTCGGCCTTGGCGTCGAACCAACCCAGGATGTCGCGGAACGGGCCCATCAACGCGAGCAGGCCGACACCCGTGAGGGTGTCGACCAGCTTCACGATCTTGGCAGTGTCGCCGCCCAGGAGCTTGACGGCGTCTTCGTAGCTGACCTCGCGTCCCACCCCGGCAGTATTACGGAGTGGAACAACTCACCGACACCGCGGCGGGGGTGCCGCTTCCGGTGTAGCCGAAGCTGGTGGATGCTCCGGCGGCCAGCGTGCCGTTCCAGCTGACGTTCTTCGCGGTCACGGTGTTTCCGCTGGTGGTGTAGCTCGCACTCCACATCTGACCGATCGTCTCGCCGCCGGTGAAGGTCCACTGGACGGTCCAGCCGGTGATCGCGGTGCTGCCCGCCTTGACGGTGACGTTCGACTGGAAGCCGCCGTTCCACGAACCGGTGACGGCCGACGTCGCGGTGCACGCGCCGGTGGCCGGCGGGGTGGTGGTGACCGACGGGCTCGGGTTCGGCGACGAAGTCGTCGTCTGCGGCGTCGGGGACGTGGTGGAGACACCGCCGTCGCTGGTCGAGTAGGACGCCGTGGTCCAGGCCTGCGAGCACTGGGTGCCGCAGACCGTCGGCAGCGCGAAGTTGTAGACCCGGCCGTTGTTGATCAGCTGGTTGTTGACGTCGCGGACCCGGATCTGGAAGCTCGACGAACCCGAGGCCGTGCCGCCGATGACGTACGACTGTCCCATGTCGCCGTTCATCTTGGCGGTGACCCAGCTGCCGCCCTGCAGGTATTCCACGCCGTGGATGCCGTTGGCCAGGTGCGACACGGCGATGGCCGGCCAGTAGACCTGCGCCCCCTGCAGGAACCCGATCTTGATGTCCCCGCTGTAGGCCGGCGGCGCGACATACTCCCAGCTCACGTGGCGGTTGTTCCAGTGGTCCGGGAGGAGGTCGGACGCGAATTTGCTGAGCGACGGCTTGGACAGGTCGAGGTGGTTCGGGTCGTCGCGGCACCACGCGTTGGTGTCGCCGCAGCTGTCCGCGACGATCATGGTGAGCGTCTTGCCGTTGTAGGCGTCGGCGACCCATGAGCCGTTGCGGCAGAACGCCTGGTTCTGCGCGCCGTCGTTGACCCCGGTGCAGTAGTCGCCGAGCGTCACCTGCACGTACCGTCCGCAGTTGAGGCCGTTGTTCCAGGCCCCGACCTTGGTCGCGTCGGTGACCGGCCGCGGGTAGAAGTTGTAGTCGCCCGGGGTGTTGTAGACGTTGAGGGCGACGAAGTCCTGCGTGTCCAGCTCGGCCTGCGGGATGCCGCACCCGCCGTACGGGGAGCCGAGCGCGTCGAAGTAGGTGGCGTTGCCGACGACCGGGTCGGCGTGGGCGCTGGGCAGCGCGACCACCAGCAGGAAGAGGGCGGCGACGGCGGCGACCGCCGCGGCCAGCCAGGGACGGATGCGGGAGGCCATGACGGGTTCTCCTTCGGACGGATCAGCGAATTGGGAGCGCTCCCATCGCTGGCCATCGATGATAGACCCGCCGCACGGCAAAGAACTAGAAGGTCGGCTCCCACGGGCCGTCGACGACCGTCGCCTCGTCGTCCGAGGAGACCGGCCACGGCGGGATCGTCGCGGCGACGATCTCCAGGGCCTCGAACGCGCCCGCCCGGAACTGGAACTCGGTGCCGAGCGGGATCGTCAGGCAGAGACCGGGCCGCAGCTCGACGGTCTCGGCCACATCGTGGTGCCGGCGCCACATCGTCCCGGTGCCGCCCACGACGTACCAAATCTCCTGGACCGTGGCGTGCACGACGGCCTTGGCCACCTCGCCGGCCGAAAGCCGGAAATGGGCGAAGCTCCCCGCTCCGGGGAGCACGCACAGCGGGCGCACCTCGGAGCCGTCCGGCGCGGTCACCACCGGTGCCGCGCCGAGCGCCACGGTCTCGAACGGCTCGATCAAGCGGCCGCCCCGCGCAGGATCGCGTCGATCAGGGCCTCGACGAAGCCCTCCTCGGCGACGTTCGGGTTCCAGTTCAGCATGCTCTGCATCATGCCCGGGCCCTGGATCATCAGCAGGGTGAGCTCGACGTCGAGGTCGGCCCGCAGCTCGCCGGTCTCGATCCCGCGCCGCAGCACCGCGCGCATCACGTCCCGGCGGGGCTCGATGACCGCCTGGTACATGTGGTTGAGATCGCCGTCCTTGATGAATTCGGGCAGCAGGCAGACGGTGGCCTTGCTGTAGCGGTGGGCCCGGCCGGACCGGTTGGCCTTCACCAGCATGATCAGGTCGTCCCGGACCGACTCGCCGACCGGCACCGGCAGCGCGCCCTTCATGGCCGCGACCGCGTCGATGATCAGCGCTTCCTTGTTGGGCCACCGCCGGTAGATGGTGGCCTTGCCGACGCCGGCCTTGGCCGCGACCGCCTCGATCGAGATGGCCGCGACGCTCTGGCCGGAGCTGAGCATCTCGAGCACGGCATCCAGGATGGCCTCGTCGGCCTGCGCGTTGCGGGGCCGGCCAGGAGCTTTGCGCTCCTGGCCGGTACCACTCTCGTTCACTGCCGTGTGCATGGGATTCATTGTTACGTAAGGGTTAGGCCTCGACCAGTTCCACGCCCTGCTCCTCGGCCAGGCCTTCGGCCGAGGTGGGGGCGGGAGCGGTCGCCGGGCGCTTGCCGGGGAGCCAGACCAGGGCGACGACCGCGCCGAGCAGTGCGAAGACCACACTGCCGATCGCGGCGGAGTGCATCGCCGTGAGGAAGGCATCGTTGGCGCCGGTGAGCAGCGCCGGAGCCGCGGTACCGGCCTGCTCGGCCACGCCGTACGCCCCGGAGATGGACTCCTTGGCGGCGTCCGCCGCCGCCTGCGGCAGGCCGTCGGTGGCCGAGCCCAGGTTGTCGCGGTAGACCGAGGACAGGATCGCGCCGAGCACCGCCACGCCCAGGGCCCCGCCGAGCTGGCGGATCGTGTTGCTGACCGCCGAACCGACGCCGGCCTTCTCGCGGGGCAGCGCTGCCATGATCGATTCGGTGGCGGACGGCATCACGTTCGCCATGCCGACGCCCATCACGAAGAACGCCGCACCGACGATCCAGATCGGGGTGTCCGCGCCGATGAACGGCCAGGCCGCCAGGCCGAGCGCGACCAGGAGCAGGCCGACCGTGCTGACCATCTTCGGGCCGAACCGCTTGACCATAGCGGCACTACGCGGGGCGAAGACCATCTGAGCGACCGCGAACGGGACGAACAGCGCGCCGGACGCGAGCGGACCGTAGCCACGGACCAGCTGCAGGTAGAACGCGCCGAAGAACATCGCGCCCATGGCCCCGAAGAAGACCAGGCCGATCACGCCGGTCGAGGCGGAGAACTGCTTGTTGGCGAAGAGCTTGACGTCCAGCGACGGCATCGCGACCCGCCGCTCCCAGAGGATGAAGGCGGTGAGCACGACGACCGAGCCGGCCAGGGTGGTCCAGGCCAGGGTGTCGCCGAAGCCGTCCTCGCCGCCCTTGATCACGCCGTAGGTGAGCAGTGACAGGCCGATGATCGAGAGGATCACGCCGAGGAAGTCGATGCGGCCGGGCTTCGGGTCGCGCGACTCGGGCACCAGCACCGAGACCAGGACGACGCCGGCGATCACGATCGGGACGTTGATCAGGAAGACCGAGCCCCACCAGAAGTTCTCGAGCAGCAGGCCGCCGACGATCGGGCCGATGGCCACGCCGAGGCCGACCGCGCCGGCCCACACGCCGATGGCGCGGCCGCGCTCCTGCGGGGAGAAGACGTTGGCGATGATCGACAGGGTGGCCGGCATGACGGCCGCGGCGCCGAGACCCATCAGGGCGCGGGCGGCGATCAGCTGGGAGGCACTGTCCGCGTACGCGGAGACCAGCGACGCGATGCCGAAGAGCACCAGGCCGGTGGTCAGCGTGATCCGCCGGCCGAGCCGGTCGGCGAGGATGCCGGCGGTGAAGAGCAGGCCGGCGAAGACCAGCGTGTACGAGTTGATGGCCCACTCGAGCTCGCTCTGGGTGGCGCCAAGACCGTGCTCCGGGTCGGCGATGGTGCGCAGCGCGACGTTGAGCACCGTGTTGTCGAGCACGACCACCAGGAGGCTGATGACCAGCACTCCGAGGATCGCCCAGCGGCGGGGGTGCCCGGCCTGGGTGGTGGCGGGAGTTGCCATGTAACTTCCCCGTTCATTTTCGAAACGAGACTGTTCCGTATTCGTCAGGGACTTTAGTCCCTCCCGCCGATGAAACGGAACGTCTCCGTATCGGAATGTGCCCGGCGTCACGCCGCCGGCGGCCGGGCGTCACGCCGCAACCGATCCGCTACCGGCCGGGTCCTGCTCTACCGCCGCCGCCGACCGAAACTTCACACGTGCTGAAACGATGGCAGAGCTGGATCCCCGCCGGGGGCGGGCTCCGAGACGAGGACTGGGCACGCCGTCACCGGCTGCTGACCCTGCTGCTCGCCGCGTGCGTGGGCGGCCTGACCATATTCGGAGCGTTCCGGCACGCCCTGGCCAGCCCCTGGCTGATCTCGGTGCTGCTGGTACTGCCATGCGTGGTGGCGGCGGCCCGGGTGCGCAACCGCCGGTTCGCGTCGGTCGCGGTCGCGTTCGGCTTCGTCGTCGTCTGCGCCGGCTTCGTCGCCATGTGCGACGGGCTCACCGAGGCACACTTCTCGTTCTTCATCGCCGTGGCCGCCCTCGCGCTCTACCGCGACTGGGCGCCGTTCGGCATGTTCCTGGTGGCGACCACGCTCGACCACGCCATCCTCGGCACCCTGGTGCACACGAGCACGTTCGACCACCACGGCGACCACGTGAACCCGTTCGTCTGGGCCGCCCTGCACGGCGGCGCGGTGCTGCTGGCGGCCGGCTTCCAGCTGGCCCAGTGGGCGCTGACCGAGGACGAGGAGCGGCGCGCCCAGGAAAACCTGGACGACCGCGAGGCGCAGCTGTCGGTCGCGTTCGACGAGACGCCGGTGCCGATGGTGATGTTCTCGCCGACCGGTGAGCTGCTCCGGATGAACACCGCCTACCGGAAGTGGCTCCGCCTGCCGGACGAGCTGCCGGCCGGGTTCGGCGTCGCCGATCTACCGATCACCCCGATCGACAACACCATGGACGGGCTGTTCGACAACCTGGCCGCCAAGAGCACGCACAACGCGATCCGGCAGTACCGCCGCAACGACACCGGCGAGACCCTCTGGGCCGAGGCGCACAGCACCTCGCTCTTCGACAAGGACGGCCGGCTCAAGCTGATCTTCATCCACTGCCAGGACGTCACCGAGTCCCGGCGCCAGCAGGAGGAGCTGCACCACCAGGTCCGGCACGACTCGCTGACCGGGCTGCTGTCCCGCTCGGCGTTCGAGGGCGACCTGCAGGCGTTGCTGAGCGCTAACGCCGACGGCGCCGCCATGCTCTACCTGGACGTCGACCGCTTCAAGTCGATCAACGACGGCTCCGGCCACTCGGCCGGCGACAGCGTGCTCAAGGCCATCTCGGCCCGCCTCACCGCGCTGGCCCCGGCCGGCGCACTGATCGCCCGCTTCGGCGGCGACGAGTTCGTGGTGGCGGTCCCGGGCGGCCCGGAGGTCGGCGTGCCGACCGGCGAGGCCATCCTGGCCGCGTTCGGCGAGCCGCTGCCGGTCGAGGACAACATGCTGACCGTCTCGCTGAGCATCGGCTTGGCGATGGCCCGCGACGCCGACCAGGCCGAGGACTCGGTACTCGCCGCCGACACGGCCATGTACTCGGCCAAGCGGTCCGGCGGCAACCGGATGAAGATCTTCAACGAGCAGATGCGCGTCTCCGTGCAGGAGCGGATCGCCGGCGAGAAGCTGCTGCGCGAGGCTCTGGCCGGCAACCGCGAGGAGACCCTGCCGGTCTGGTTCCAGCCGATCGTGCGGGCCGAGAACGGCGAGATCGTCGGCGCCGAGGCCCTCATCCGGATGCGGGCCGCGGACGGCTCGATCATCGGGCCGAACCAGTTCATCCCGGCCGCCGAGGAGACCGGCATGATCGTGCCGCTCGGCGAGCACGTGCTGATCATGGCGTTGCGCCACCTGGTGGAGTGGCGCCACGACATCGGCTACATCTCGGTCAACGTCAGCCCGCGCCAGCTCGCCGAGCCGGACTTCGTGCCGCTGCTCGCCGACCTGCTCGCCGCCAACCCGGAGATCGACCCGAAGCGCCTGGTCCTGGAGATCACCGAGACGGCCCTGCTGGGCTCCTCGCTCGACGTCCGGGAACGCCTGGAGACGATCAAGAGCCTGGGCGTACGGATCGCCCTCGACGACTTCGGCACCGGCTACAGCTCGCTCACCTGGCTGCAGAACATCCCGGCCGACGTGGTCAAGCTGGACCGCTCGTTCGTGGCCGGGTTGTCCTCGGACGCCCGCAAGTCGTCGATCATCCAGGCCGTGCTGTGGCTGGCCAAGTCGCTCGGCATGTCGGCGGTGGCCGAGGGGGTCGAGGAGGAGGCCGACCAGCACGCGCTGCACGCGGCCGGCTGCGAGCTGCTGCAGGGCTACCTGTTCGGCAAGCCGATGCCGCCGGTCGAGTTCGGCGAGCGGGTTCAGCGCTCCAGTATGGCGACCACGCCCTGACCGCCGGCCGCGCAGACGGAGATCAGGCCGCGGCCCGAGCCCTTCTGCGCGAGCAGTTTGGCCAGGGTCGCGACGATCCGGCCGCCGGTGGCCGCGAACGGGTGCCCGGCGGCCAGCGACGAGCCGTTGACGTTGAGCTTGGCCCGGTCGATCGAGCCGAGCGGCGCGTCCAGCCCGAGCTTGGACTTGCAGAACTCGGGTGACTCCCAGGCGGCCAGGGTGGCCAGGACCTGCGAGGCGAACGCCTCGTGGATCTCGTAGAAGTCGAAGTCCTGCAGGGTGAGCCCGTTGCGGGCGAGCAGCCGCGGCACCGCGTAGGCCGGGGCCATCAGCAGCCCCTCCTCGCCGTGCACGAAGTCGACCGCGGCGTCCTCGCCGTCCACAAAATAGGCCTGCACCGGCACGTTGTGCGCGGTCGCCCATTCCTCGCTCGACAGCAGCACGGTCGAGGCGCCGTCGGTGAGCGGCGACGAGTTGCCCGCGGTCATCGTCGCGTCCTCTTTACCGAAGACCGGCTTGAGCTTCGCCAGTTTCTCCAGGGTGGTGTCGGCCCGCAGGTTCTGGTCCCGGGTCAGCCCCAGGAAAGGCGTCACAAGATCATCAAAGAAGCCGCTTTCGTACGCCGCGGCAAGCTTCTGATGCGACGCGAGCGCGAGCGCGTCCTGGTCCTCGCGGGTGACCTGCCACTGCAGCGCGGTGATCGCCGCGTGGTCGCCCATCGACAGCCCGGTGCGCGGCTCGGCGTTGCGCGGGACGGCCGGCATGAACGCCTGCTGCGGCCGGATCTTCGCGGCCGCCTTGAGCCGGTCGCCCAGCGTGCGGGCCCGGTTGAGGGCCAGCAGCGCCCGCCGCATGTCCTCGTTGACCTGCAAGGGCGCGTCCGACGTGGTGTCCACGCCACCGGCCACGCCCGCGTCGATCTGGCCCAGCGCGATCTTGTTGGCGACCAGGATCGCCGCCTCCAGGCCGGTGCCGCACGCCTGCTGGATGTCGTAGGCCGGGGTGCGCGGGTCGAGCCGGGAACCGAGCACCGTCTCGCGGGTCAGGTTGAAGTCGCGCGAATGCTTCAGGACGGCCCCGGCGACCACCTCACCGAGCCGCTCCCCCGCCAGGCCGAAGCGGGCCACCAGGCCGTCCAGGGCAGCGGTGAGCATGTCCTGGTTCGATGCCTCGGCGTACTTCGAGTTGGAGCGGGCGAACGGGATGCGGTTACCCCCCAGGACGGCGACGCGACGCACGTTCGGCACTGCATTCCTCCAACGTCTGGCGATATAGCTACTCGTGAGTAGGCTACGCCCATGGGTGACAGGTACGCGAACTTCGCAAACTCCGGATTGGGCCGTGGCGTCGTCAAGCGGCTCGGGCTGCCCGACCCGCCGCGACTGCGTCGCTACCAGCCCGGCGACCCGCTCACCGACGGGCCGGTGCTGCTCGGCGCGGCCCCCGGCGGCCGGCTGGCCGACCCGCTCGGCAAGCTGCTCTCCGCGGTCGGTGTCGAGGTGGCCGAGACCGTCGGCGACGGCGACCGCTACGGCGCGCTCGTCTTCGACGCCACCGGGATCACCGACTCGACCGGGCTGCGCGCGCTCTACGACTTCTTCCACCCGGCCGCCCGCAGCGGCCGCGGTTCCGGCCGGGTCGTCGTGCTCGGCACCCCGCCGGAAGCCGCGGCGAGCCCGCGTGAGGCCACCGCGCAGCGCGCCCTCGAAGGACTCACCCGCAGCATCGGCAAGGAGTTCGGGCGCGGCATCACCAGCCAGCTCGTCTACGTCGAGCCCGGCGGCGAGAGCGCCGTCGAGTCGACCGTGCGCTTCCTGCTCAGCGGCCGCTCGGCCTACGTGTCCGGGCAGGTCATCCGGGTCGGCTCCGGCGTCACGCCCACGCCGGCCGACTGGGACCGGCCGCTCGAGGGCAAGACCGCGCTGGTCACCGGCGCGGCCCGGGGCATCGGCGCGGCCATCGCCCGGGTCCTCGCCCGCGACGGCGCCGAGGTGATCGCCCTCGACGTGCCCGGCGCCGGCGACGCCCTCGCGACGGTCGCCAACGACGTGCGCGGCCGGGCCCTGCAGCTCGACCTCACCGCCGCCGACGCACCGGCCCGGCTGGCCGACCGGCTCGTCGGCCTCGACATCATCGTGCACAACGCCGGCATCACCCGGGACAAGACGATCGCCCGGATGGACGAGAGCCGCTGGGACTCGGTGATCGACGTCAACCTGTCCAGCCAGGAGCGGATCAACGACCTGCTGCTGGAGCGCGGCCTGCTCAACGCGGGCGGCCGGATCGTCGGGGTCGCCTCGATCGCCGGCATCGCCGGAAACCGCGGGCAGACCAACTACGCCACCAGCAAGGCCGGCGTGATCGGGCTGGTCCAGTCGATGGCGCCGGTGCTCGCCAAGAAGGGCATCACGATCAACGCGGTGGCGCCCGGCTTCATCGAGACGGCGATGACCGCGAAGATGCCGCTGTTCCTGCGCGAGGGCGGGCGGCGGATGAACAGCATGTCGCAGGGTGGCCTGCCGGTGGACGTCGCCGAGACGATCTCCTGGTTCGCGTCGCCGGGGTCGGCCACCATCACCGGCAACGTGGTGCGGGTCTGCGGGCAGAGCCTGCTGGGCGCCTGATGGCCGTCGTCGAGGTCACTTCTGAACCCTCGGGGCTCTATCTCCGGGCCGCACTCGGTCTGTTGCCGTCACGGCGCCCGGCGACCCTTCCGGATTCCGTTTTACAACGCCGCGGAGTGACGGTCGACCGGGACCATCTCGCCCGCTACAACCGGGTCTGCGAGTTCCGGCTCGGCGACACGCTGCCGCCGACCTATCCGCACATCCTGGCGTTCCCGCTCGCCATGCGGCTGATGTCCGGGCGGGACTTCCCGTTTCCGGTGGTCGGGATCGTGCACATCGCCAACCGGATCACGGTGCACCGGGCGATCGATGCCGGCGAGGCGCTCAACCTCACCGTACGGTGCGAAAATCTGCGCCCGCACGAGCGCGGGCAGCAGTTCGACGTCGTCGCGGAGGCGGCGAGCGACGGTGTTCCGGTGTGGCGCGGTGTGTCCGCGTACCTCTCGAAAACCGCAACCAAGAGCGACGGGCACGGTAAGCGTGACCATCCGCTTCCGCCGGCCCCGACCGCGCGCTGGCGGGTGCCGGCGGGCATCGGTGGCGAGTATGCGGAGGTGTCCGGGGACCGGAATCCGATTCACACCTCGCGGGTCGGGGCGCGGGTGTTCGGCTTTCCCCGGCCGATCGCGCACGGCATGTGGAGCAAGGCGCGCAGCCTCGCCGCGCTGGAGGGGCGACTGCCCGCGGAATACACCGTGGACGTCGCGTTCAAGCAGCCCATTCTGCTGCCGTCGACGGTCGGTTTCCACGCCGCCGACACCGGCGACGGCGGCTGGGAATTCCGGGTCGACGGGACGAAGCCGCATCTTGCGGGCGTGGTTACGCCACCGTAACGTTACCGGCGAGTAAATTTTGTTTCCGGCCCGGAAGGTGCTCCCGCGCATGGAGTTCTGGCTCGACCTCAACGAGGAACAAAACGACCTGCGGGAATGGGTCCACGGCTTCGCGGAAGGGGTGATCCGGCCGGCCGCGGCCGAATGGGACGAGCGCGAGGAAACACCCTGGCCGATCCTCCAAGAGGCCGCCAAGATCGGGCTGTACGGGTTCGAGTTCCTGGTCAACACGTGGTCGGACAGCGCCGGGCTGAGCCTACCGATCGCCAACGAGGAGCTGTTCTGGGGCGACGGCGGGATCGGGATGGCCATTTCCGGCACCTCGCTCGCAGTGGCGTCGATCTATGGGTCAGGCACTCCGGAACAGCTCGTCGAATGGGTTCCGCAGTGCTTCGGTGACGTGGCCGATCCGAAGGTCGGCGCGTTCTGCAGCACCGAGCCGGAAGCCGGTTCCGACGTGGCGTCGATGAAGACCCGGGCGGTCTACGACGAGGCCAAGGACGAGTGGGTCCTCAACGGCCAGAAGGCGTATGCCACCAATGGCGGAATCGCCAACGTGCACGTCGTCACCGCCTCGGTCGATCCGTCGCTCGGGTCGCGCGGGCAGGCCGCGTTCATCGTTCCGCCGGGCACCACCGGACTGGTCGGCACCCGGAAGCTGAAGAAGCTCGGGCTGCGCGCCTCGCACACCGCCGACGTCTTCCTCGACGACGTGCGGGTGCCCGGCAGCTGCCTGCTCGGCGGCAAGGAAGCGCTCGACGAACGGCTCGCCCGGGCCCGGTCCGGGCAACGGGCGCCGGGGCAGGCCGCGATGAAGACGTTCGAGCTCTCCCGGCCGGCGGTCGGGGCGCAGGCGATCGGCATCGCCCGCGGCGCCTACGAGTACGCCCTGGAGTACGCGAAGACCCGCAAGCAGTTCGGCCGGGCGATCATCGAGAACCAGGCCATCGCGTTCGCGCTCGCGGACATGAAGATGGAGATCGACGCGGCCCGCCTGCTCGTCTGGCGGGCGGCCTGGATGGGCCGCAACGAGCGGCCGTTCACCGCGGGCGAGGGCTCGATGTCGAAGCTGAAGGCCGGTGAGGTCGCGGTGGCGGTCACCGAGAAGGCCGTGCAGATCCTCGGCGGCGCCGGCTACCTTCGCGAGCACCCGGTCGAGCGGATGTACCGGGACGCCAAGATCTACACGATCTTCGAGGGGACCTCGGAGATCCAGCGGCTGGTGATCTCCCGCGCCATCTCCGGCATGCAGATTCGATGATCACACCGTTCGTCGTCGCGACCATGGCCCGGCGCGGGCTCCTCGTGCCGGGCCTGCCGCACCGGGTGGTGCAACAGTTCGCCGAGCTGCATCGGTGGGGCTTCGGGCTGGCCGGCGAGCTGCGGCAGGCCGCCGCCCGCTCACCGCGGCGGGTCGCGGTCATCGACGACACACGATCATTGACGTACGGCGAGCTTCTCGACCGGTCCGCCCGGCTGGCCACCGCCCTGCCGATCGTGGCCGGCAACCGGGTCGGGGTGCTGTGCCGTAACTCGGTGGCCATGGTGGAGACCCTGATCGCGGTGACCTCGGCCGGCGCCGACCCGGTCCTGATCAACACCGGGCTGTCGGCCGCGCAGCTCGCCGCCGTCGTCGAGGCACAGGAGCTCGCGGTCATCGTGCACGACGACGAGTTCGCCGCCGCGCTCGGCGATTTCCCGGGCGGGGTGCCGACGTCCGCGTTCGACGCGATGATCGGCGCGGTGCCGTCGACCACCCTCGCGCCGCCGGCCCGGACCGGGCGCACCATCGTGCTCACCTCCGGCACCACCGGGATGCCGAAGGGCGCGCAACGGCCCACGCCCGGCGGGTTCAGCCCGCTCTGCTCGATCATCGACCGGATCCCGCTGCGGGCCGGGGTGCGGATGATGATCGCGGCGCCGCTCTTCCACACCTGGGGCTACGCCGGGATGCAGATCGCGCTCGCCCTGCGCGCCACCATCGTGCTGCGCCGCAAGTTCGAGCCGGCCGCGGCGCTGGCGGCCATGCGGGAGAACGCGGTGACGGCGCTCATCGGCGTACCGGTAATGCTGCAAAGCCTGATGGAACTCCCGGCGGACGTCGCCCGCCCGGCCCTGGACATCGCCGCGGTCAGCGGCTCCGCCCTTCCCGGTGGCCTCGCCACCCGCTTCATGGACCGCTACGGCGACGTCATCTACAACCTGTACGGCTCGACCGAGGCGTCCTGGGCGTCCATCGCCACCCCCGCCGACCTGCGCGCCGCCCCCGACACCGCGGGCCGCCCGCCGCACGGGACCGCGGTCGCCGTCCTCGACTTCGACGGCCGGGGAGTCCCGGCCGGCGAGACCGGGCGGCTGTTCGTCGGCAACGAGATGCTGTTCGAGGGCTACACCAACGGCACCGCGCGGGAACTGCACGACGGGCTCCTCGCCACCGGCGACCTCGGGCACGTCGACGCGGCCGGCCGGATCTTCGTCGACGGGCGCGAGGACGACATGATCGTCTCCGGCGGGGAGAACGTCTTCCCCGCCGAGGTCGAAGGCCTGCTCGCCGACCTGCCCGAGGTGCTCGAGGTGGCGGTGGTCGGGGTGCCGGACGACGAGTACGGTCAGCGGCTCGCCGCCTACGTCGTGCTCCGCGACCCGGCCGCGCTGGACGCCGACGGCATCCGTGAGCACGTCCGCCGCAACCGGGCGCGGTTCTGCGTGCCGCGGGATATCGTCTTCCTGCCCGCGCTCCCCCGCAACGCCACGGGTAAGGTGCTGAAACGCGAGTTGCGCCGCTGAGTCCCTGGGGGAGCAACGTTTTATGCAGGAAGCCTCGCGGCAGGCCGCACGTCTGCTGGAAAGGGCGCAGGCCGGTGAGGCCGACGCGGTTCTGACCGAGGTCGAGGCCATCCTGCGCGCACCCGGCGGCGAGCTGGCCTGCATGCATTTCGTCCGGGTGGTGGTGTTCATCGTCCGCGGCGACCTGCGCGCGGTGCTCGACGCGGTCGAGTTGATGGTGCGGGCGGCCGAGCGCGAGGGCAGCAGCGGCTGGCTCGCCTGCGCACTCTCCACCCGGGCCTCCGAACGGATGCGGCTGGGCGAGGAGGACGGCGCGGAATACGATGTGGACGCCGCGCTGCGCGACCTCACCGCCGCCGAGACCCAGCTGGTCGACGAGCCCGACCCGGTCGCCGCGGTCAACGCCCGGATCGGCATCGCGGTCGGCTACCAGACGCTGCGGCTCTACGAGCTGGCCGGGCCGCAGTTCGAGGCGGCGTACGAGATCAGCGCGGCCGACCCGGCGCAGAACGGCAACCGGGCGATGTGGCTGACCAACCTCGGCGAGATGCACCTGCTCTGGGCCCTGGAGCTCTACCAGGTGAACGAATCCGACGCGGCCGAGGAGCACACCGCGATCGCCGAGGGGTTCGCGCTGCGGGCCGCGGCCGAGGTCGCCGGCGACGACGCCGACGCCTGGCGGGACAACGCGCTGCTGATGGCGGCGTGCGCGCGGGCCGACCGGGCCGACCCGGCCGGTGCCTCCATCGACATCGAACGCCTGATGCGGATCTGCCAGGAGCGCGGGCTGAGCCCGACCTCGTTGGCGTACGCCGCGCCCTTCCGCGCCGTGGCCCTGAAACGGATCGGCCGCCTCGACGAGGCCCTGACCGTGATGGAGGCGGCCGTCGCCTCGCTGCCCGCCGACGCCGGCTGGCTGATCACCGCGGCCACCCACCGCACCCACACCGTGCTGCTGGAGGCCCGCGGCTCGGCCGACGCCGCGATCGGCCTGCGCTACGGCGACACGGTCGCCGCGGCGCTGTGGCGGCAACGGCAGTACACCCTGCACACCGCCACCACGCTCAAATCCCTGGTGGCGCTGCGCGCCCAGCACGAGCAGGCCACCCGCGCCGCCGACCTGGACCCGCTGACCGGCATCGCGAACCGGCGCGCCTTCGACCGGGCGGTCCGCCGCGCCCAGACCCTGCCCGGCGCGGCCGGCGCCACGGTCACCGTCATGATCATCGACACCGACAAGTTCAAACAGATCAACGACACCCGAGGCCACCCGGCCGGCGACGCGGCGCTGCGCGCGATCGCCCGAGCCCTGGCCGCCGAGCTGCGCGACCAGGACCTGATCGCCCGGCTGGGCGGCGACGAGTTCGCGGCGCTGCTGCCCGGCGCCGACCCGGCGACGGCCTCGGCGATCGCCGCGCGGATGCTGGCCGCCGTGCGCACTCTGCCGGACTGCCCGGCCACCGTGAGCATCGGCGTGGCGACGGCCGCAGCCGACGAACTGGGCGAGGCCCTGCACCGAGCCGACCAGGCGATGTACGACGCCAAGCGCTCCGGCGGCGACGCGGTACGCGAGTTCGGCCTGGTCCCGTAGTCACCCCGGCGGCGTGTGGGAGAGGCGATTCTCGGTGATCATCACGTGAGTCTGGGCATCGTCGGCCAGGCCGCCGGCCTTTTCGCCGTCACCAACATCGACGACATCGTCATTCTCGCCCTGTTCTTCGCTCAGGGCGCCGCCCAACGGGGAACCGCCCGCAACATCGCCGTCGGCCAGTACCTCGGCTTCGCCGCCATCCTCGCCGTCGCCGTGGCCGCCGCGTTCGGCGCCACCTTTCTGCCGGAGAGCGTCCTCCCCTATCTCGGGCTGCTCCCGATCGCCCTCGGCGTCAAAGCGGCGGTGCAGGCATGGCGGCACCGCGGCGCCGACGGCGAGGAGCGGGAGATCCGGGCGGGCGGCCCGAAGCCGCTCGAGGTCGCCGCGGTGACCTTCGCCAACGGCGGCGACAACATCGGCGTCTACGTGCCGGTCTTCGCCACCGCCGGAACCGGCGGCATGACCGTCTACGCGATCGTCTTCCTGCTCCTGGTCGCCGTCTGGGTCGCGGCCGGCCGGTACTTCGCCACCCGCCCGGTCATCGCCGCGGCGCTGAGCCGCTGGGGACACATCCTGCTGCCGGTCGTCCTGATCGGCATCGGCCTGCTCATCCTGATCGAGGGCGGCGTCCTCGCCTGAAGGCCGAGGCCCGGTCCCGCCGGCAACCCGAAGCCGCCCTGCGCCCGAAGCCGCCCTGCGCCCGAAGCCGCCCTGCGCCCGATGCCGTCCTGTGCCCGAACGCCGTCGCCCGGCCCGCGACCAGAGACCGACCGGGCAACCATCCCCAAATCCAGGAAACCGGCGTCTCGGTCGCAATCGGAGACCCCGGAATCCGGAAAGATAGGTCCAGTCCTCACCAGGACCTGCACGTGGGCGGTTCGGACGATCCGGCCAACTTGCGATGAGCTGGAGCTACCACGCGTAGCGGAACTCAGAACCTCGGCGGCGTCCGAGCCACCGGTGAAGCCCGCGACCGCCCGGATGATCGGCGCTGGGACTTGGATTCTGGACGGCCATCCCGCAACACGGCGCCCGGCTTCGCTCACCTGTCAACGCGCCTCCGGCCGAACGTCCCGCAGGCCAGGCAGTTACTCAGATGTCGGGGCGGGCCGAACGCCAACGGCCGAACGCCGCGGGTCTGGGGGCGAGGGCCGAGGGCCGAGGGCCGAGGGCCGAGGGCCGAGGGCCGAGCGCCGGGGTCGGAGGCCCGGGGTCGGAGGCCCGGGGTCGGAGGCTGCCGACTTCGCGGAAGTTGGGGCCTCGCACTCGCGGTCAGGGGCCGAGATCCAGGAAAACGGGCTCTCGTCGCACGCCCAAGGCCCCGACATCAAGGAAATCGAAGTCCTCAACCGCGCTGCCGCAGACCCCGCTATCAAGGAAATCGGGCCAGTCGGCCCGCCTCTGTCGACCGGAGACCGCGGGCCGGAGACTACCGACTTTGCGGAAGTGCGGCCGTCGTTGAGGACGCGTTGCTGCCGGTCGGCCTCGATTGGGGCCTCTGCACAAGACTCACAGGCCGCCCGGTGCGCAGAGCAGCGCGTATGGGTGAGCAAAGCAAAGCGCCGCGAAACACCTGGTAGATGCCCCGCCCTGCGACAGCGGGGTCCCGGGCCCGAGGATGTCGCAGCGCGCCGATGGCGCGGCTTGGGGGTGATCGAAAGCGGACGACGGTCCGGTAGCTGGTTCAGCGATCGAGCAGAGCATGACGCCACGGACCACTTGCCGGGTGTGGCGGGGGCAGGGCCGCGCCCGGTGCGGCACGGGTCAGCGGAAGACGCCCAGGTACATGCAGTGGTCGGAGTAACCCGTGTAGGCGCGGGCCACGCCGACCGGGGTCAGGAAGCCGGGGCTGCCGAACAAGTAGTCGATCTTTCGTGGGATCGGGATGAACGTGGTCAGGGGGCGGATGCGGTCGCGGTTCGCCTCGGTGAAGGACGAGTAGAAGCCGTCCAGGGCGTTGTCCTGCGGGGTCGAGTTCAGGTCGCCGCCGAAGATCACCGGGCTGGTCGCGGCGATCGGGGTCAGCCAGCGGCGCAGCACGTGCAGCTGGGTGGCCAGGTTGGGGCCGCTGGTCGCGGTGTGCGTGGTCACCACGAACACGGTCCGCCGCGTCAGCCGCACGGTCGCGCCGAGCACGACCCGGCCCTCCCTGCTCGCCCCGTACGGCGCCGGCAGCCGGTAGATGACCCGGCTCACGAACGCACCGCGGGCCACGATCGCCACCCCGAACGCCCGGCCGTGTTTGGTGTCGTAGTTGTCGCACTTGCCACCGGTGGCGGCGGGCGCGAACGTCGCCTGGTAGCCGTACCGGGCGAGCTTGGTCCGCAACCCCAGGAACTGCGAGTAGCACACCTCCTGGAGCATGGTCACCGAGGCGCGCAGCTTGTAGATCCGGTAGGCGATGTTCGCGCTGGTGTTCTCGACCTCGCCGTGCCGGCAGACGTTGCCGCAGATGTTGAACGTCAGCGCCCGCACCGCCGGCGGCGCGGCCTGCGCCGGCGCACCGGGCACGAGGACCGCGGCGACGACGGCGAGCACGCTGAGGAGCACACGGCGAAATCTCATGCCGGTCCGTTCGGCGCCCCGGCCGGGTCCGGCCAGTGAATGCCGGGCGCAGGATGGTTGCCGCTCAGATGCCGGTGGCGACGGACCAGCCGAACGGGGCCAGGTCGGTGGCGCCGGACGGGTCGATGGTGGCGTCGCCGGCCTCGTGCTTCCAGGCGGCCGGCGGCAGCTTCGCCGCGGCGCGGCGGTCGCCGAAATTCAGGGCGACGGCCAGGTGGCCCTCCTCCGCCTTCAGGGTGTACGCCAAGACGCCGTCACCCAGCGTGTGCACCTCGGCCGCGGCCCGGACCAGCCACGGGTTGCGCCGGCGGATGCCGATCAGCTGCTGGTGCAGGCTCTGGATGTCCAGGCCGTCCGGGCCCAGACCGGCCGGCGTCGGCGGGAACTCCGGGCGGATCGCGTCGTCGCCGCCGGCCCGCTCCTCCTTCACGCCGTGCCATCCGCGCTCGTCGCCGGCGTAGATCGACGGGACGCCGGCCACGGTGAACAGCACGGTCAGCGCGTGCGGCAGGTGCCGGGGCTCGGTCAGTCTGCTGGCGATCCGGGTCACGTCGTGGTTGCCGACGAAGGTCTGCGGCGCGAACGTGCCGAGCAGGTCGTCGTGCCGGGCCAGCGCCCAGGCCAGCTCGTGCGGGTTGACGTCGTTCAGCGAGCTCCAGATGGCCTTCCACAGCTCGTACTGCGTCACGGTGTCGAGGCCGGCTTCCGACACGTACGCTCCGTAGTCGCCGTGGATGACCTCGCCGCTGAACCAGACGCCGGGGTGTTGTGCCCGGACCCGATCGGTGACCGTGCGCCAGAAGGGGCGCGGCACCGCGTAGGCGGCGTCCAGGCGCCAGGCCGAGACACCACGGGCGGTCCAGTGGTCGAGGATGCCGGCGACGTGGTCGGCGACCTCGGGGTTGTCGTGGTTGAGGACGACCAGGCTGTCGTGGCCCTCGAAGACCCGGAAACCATCCCCTTCGGGGCGGAACCAGTCGGCGTACGGCGAGGCGGAGCCGTTGCGGAGCACATCGGCGAATTGCGGGTACGACCGGCCGACGTGGTTGAAGACGCCGTCGAGCATTACCCGTACGCCCTTGGCCTGCGCTTTTTCGATCAGCTCGACCAGGTCGTCCTCGGTGCCCAGGCGCGGGTCGATCCGGTAATGGTCGGTGGTGTCGTAGCCGTGCGTCTCGGCGGCGAAGATCGGCCCGAGCATGAGGCCGTTGCAGCCCAGCTCAAGTAGGTGATCGAGCCAGTCGGCGAGCGCCGGAAGCCGGCGGCCGGCGCCCTTGTCCGCGCCGAGGAAGCCGAGCGGGTAGACGTGCCACCAGATCGCATAGTCCGACCAGTTCATCCGGCCAATCTACGGTGCCCGGCCGCAAGTCGCGGCCGGGCACGCACTCCCCCCGGAGTCAGTTACCGCACAGTGCGTCGTCGATCAGGTCGGTAGCCAGGTCGACCGGCGGCTGCGATACGAACGAGTCGGTGTTGAACGAGACGATGACGCTGCGCTTGCCGTCCACGCTCACCCCGTTGCGGGTCCGGAAGCCCATGATGTCGCCGCCGTGCGCCCACTCGCCGCCGCACGAGTTGGGGACGAACATCAGGCCGAGGCCGTAGCGGGAGCCCGGCCAGTTCGTCTGGAACTCGGGGCTGGTCGGCACGGTGCGCTGCATCTCGGCGAGTTGGGCCGGCTTCAGCACCCGGCCGGTGACCAGCGCCTTGAGGAAGCGGTTGCCGTCGGCCGCGGTGCTGATGATCTCGCCGGCCGCGCCGCCCCAGGTCGGGTTCAGCCGGGTGGCGTCGATCGCCGGGCCGAAGTCGGGGTCGTCCTGGGTGGCGTCCGGCCCGGGGAACCGCTCGTAGCCGACCGCGTGCGGCCCGGGGATGTCCGGGTTGTTGCCCGGGATGTACGTGTCGCGCAGGCCGAGCGGCCGGACGATCCGGTTGCGCACCTCGGTCCGCCAGTCGTGCCCGGTCACCGCCGTGATGATCAGCCCGGCCAGCATGTAGTTGGTGTTCGAGTACTCCCACTTGGCGCCCGGCGCGAACTGCGGCGGGAAGGTCATCGCGGTGGCAACGGCCTGCTCGGCGGTCAGCGAGTCGTACCGGTGCTGCTCGAAGCCCTCCTGGGTGAACAGCCACGGCATGCCGGCGAGGTAGTCGGTGAGCCCGCTGGTGTGCTGCAGCAACTGCCGGACGGTGATCTTCGTGCCGTCGTTGCCGTTGCCGCTGACCACGCCGGGCAGCCACCGGTCGACGGTGTCGTCGAGCGCGAGTTTCCCCTCGCCGACCAGCTGCAGGAGGGTCGCCGACACGAAGGTCTTGGTGAAGCTGCCGATCCGGAACCGCGCGTCCCACGGCACCGGCGTCCTCCGCTCGACGTTGCCGTAGCCGCTGCGCACCCGGATCGTCGTGCCGTGCCCGGCGTCCAGCTCGGCCAGCACGCCCGGCGCGCCGTAGGCGAGAAGCCGGTCGGCGTCCCGCTGCATCTCGGCCCGGGTGCTGCTCCCGGTTCCGGCTTGGGCCACGCCCGGTGCGGCGACGGCGACGGCGAATGCTCCGGTGATGGCGATCAATGCTCGTCTCATGCCGTCGACGCTAGGGATCGCATCGACGGTTATCGTCACCCCAGGTTGTGAACCCGCCTCCCCCCAGAGGGGTAGACGGGCTACCCCGGGCAGCGGATGCCGCGGTGGCCCGGTGTCGATAGCGTTTGCCGCGTGTGGACCCTGCTGCGACCGGTGCTGGTGGACGTGCTGCTCGCCGCCCTGCTGACCGCCCTCACCGTGGTCACCCTGCTGGGCCAGCCGGGCAGCGCGTCCCCGTGGGCGATCCTGCTCGCCGCGCTGTCGGTCGCTCCGCTCGCGATGCGGCAGCGCGCCCCGGTGATCACCATGCTGGTCATCCTGGCCGCGATCGCGGTGGCCAGCCTGGCCGGCTTCATCGACGTGAGCGGCGGCATCGGCCCGATCGTGGCGATGTTCTCGGTGGCCACCCTGCGGCCCCGGCGGGTCGCCGCCCTGATGTACGCCGCGACCGCCGCCCTCCTCGCGCTGGTCTACCTGACCGCCCGCGACCAGCTGGTGTGGTCGCAGATCGTCCAGGGCGCCCTGATCATCGCCGGCGCGTGGGTGCTCGGCGAGGGCACCAGCAGCTGGGCCCGCCGCAGCGAAATGCTCGCCGCCCGCGCCGAGCGCGCCGTCGCCGACGAGCGGGTGCGGATCGCGCGCGAGCTGCACGACATCCTCGCCCACCACATGTCGGTGATCTCGCTGCAGGCCGGCCTGGCCGAGTATGTCCTGGAGGCCGACCAGCCCACCGCCCGGCAGGCGATCGGCACGGTCGGCGACACCAGCCGGGAGGCGATGCTGGAGCTGCGCCGGCTGCTCGACGTGCTGCGGGTGGACCGCGACGAGCAACCCGACCTGCAGCCGCAGCCCGGCCTGGCCACGCTGGACGAGTTGATCGCCCGGACCCGCACGGCCGGCCCGGTGGTGACGCTGCTGGTGTCCGGCACCACCCGGCCGCTCCCGCCCGGCCCGGACCTGTGCGCCTACCGCATGGTGCAGGAGTCACTGACCAATGTGCTCAAGCACGCCGGACCGGCGGACGCCCAGGTGGCGCTGGAATACACCGCGCGCACGCTGACCATCCGGGTCACCAACGGCGGGCCGCACCTGCGCGCGCACACCGAGTCCTACGGCATCCGCGGCATGCGGGAACGCGCCGAACTCTACGGCGGCGTCCTGGTCGCCGGTCCGCGCAAGGCGGGCGGTTTCGCGGTGTCCCTGCGCCTGCCGCTGGAGGAGACATGAGCATCCGGGTGCTGGTGGCCGACGACCAGCCGCTGATCCGGGCCGGGCTGGTGGCGCTGTTCCGGGCGGCCGGCCTCGAGGTGGCCGGCGAGGCCGCCGACGGTGCCCAGGCGGTGGCGCTGACCGCCGAGACCCGGCCGGACGTGGTGCTGATGGACATCCGGATGCCGGTCCTCGACGGCATCGCCGCCACCCGGGAGATCCTCACCGCGACCGGCCCGCGCCCGAAGGTGATCGTGCTGACCACGTTCGACCTGGACGAATACGTGTACGGCGCGCTCGGTGAGGGCGCGTCCGGCTTCCTGCTGAAGGACACCCCGCCCGACCGCATCATCAGCGCGATCCGCACCATCGCGGCCGGCGACATCCTGCTCGCCCCGCGGATCACCCACCGGCTGATCGAGACGCACGCCCGGCAGCATCGCGCCGCCGCCGGTGGTGGCCGCCTGGACGAGCTGACCGCCCGCGAGACCGAGGTGCTGCGCCTGGTCGGCAACGGCCTGACCAACACCCAGATCGCGGCCCGCCTGGTGGTCAGCGAGGCGACCGTGAAGACCCACCTGAAACACACCATGTCCAAACTGCGGCTGAACAGCCGTGCCCAGGCGGTGGTGGTTGCCTACGAGACCGGGCTGGTCGTGCCCGGAACTGGTTGAATCTGAGGCCATGAGCTCAGTGAAGGCGCGCGCCTATCTCGGCCCCGAGGACCTGTTCGCGATGCAGCGGATCGTCCAGCGCGAGTGGACCACCAGCAACCGCTGGCACATCGGTGATCTCGCCTGGCAGCGGCCGGCCATGCCCGACCTGCGCATCGCGCTGTGGGACGACGCCGCGTGGGCGTGGATCTCGGCACCGGCCCGGCTGGAGATGCAGGCGCCGGCCGAACTGGCCGGTGCGGTGCTCACCTGGTTCGACGAGGAGACCGGCGGCGGCGAGCAGTCGGTCACCATCATGGACAGCGACAAGGCCGTCATCGAGGAGCTGACCGCGGCCGGCTACCACCCGGTCGACGGGGACTTCTCCCGGCACTGCCACCGCGAGCTCGACGAGACGCTGCCGGCGCCGGTGCTGCCGGCCGGCTATCAGGTGCGGGCGGTCCGGCCGGGCGAGCTCGCGGCCCGCGCCGCCGTGCACCGGGCCGCGTGGCGGCCGAAGCGGCTCGGCGCGATGGGCGTGCCGCCGGTCGACCTCGGCGACGGCGAGTCCGGCATGACCACCGCCCGGTATGCCGACATCATCGGGCACTGGCCCTACCGGTCCGACCTGGACCAGGTCGTCGAGGCCCCGGACGGCAGCCTGGCCGGGTCGGCGCTGGGCTGGATCGACGAGGTCAACCGGGTGGCCCTGCTCGAACCGGTCGGCGTCGACCCGCAGCACGGCCGGCTCGGTCTCGGCGCCGCGGTCAGCCTGGCCTGCCTGCATGCCATGCGCGCGGCCGGCGCCGAGCTGGCGGTGGTCTGCCCGCGCGGCGACGCCGGTTATCCGGTGCCGCGGCGGCTCTACCACGCGGTCGGCTTCCACGACGCCGGCCGCACCGTCACCTACCGGCGGGGTCAGGGCTCCCAGAGCTGAAGCTCGGTGAACAGCGCGGCCGGCTTACGGACGTCCGGAGAGGACAGGTCGAGCGTGACCCCCGGCTCGGGAACCACTCCCAGGGCCATCTCGCCGACGAACTGGACGTCGCTGTCGGTGATCGTGATGCTCAGGACCGTGACGGTGTCGACGATGACGGTCAGGTGCCGGTCGACGGCGAAGAGCGTCACGTGGTGGCTGTCCTGCGGGTCGTTTCCCAGCGAGTAGTACGCGTGGCCCAGCGTCTTCCGGACGGTGTGCGCGGGGGTGTCGAGACCGACGAAGGTGCGGGTCGTGCACAGGGTCACCCGCTGACTGCCGCGGTCGTTCAAGTGCAGCCAGATCGCGGCGCACGTGTCGCCCTCCGGAATGCGCACGTCCACCGCGACCACGACGTTCGTCACCGACGACCCGCCGGGGCAGACGTGGGCCGTGCCCTTGTCCAGCCGGGCGTAGAGACCGGTGGCGATCAGGAAGCAACCGCCGCCGTCGTCCTCGTGGCTGGCGTCCTGGAACGTCCCCGGGCCGACCAGCGGGTCGGCCAGGGTGAGCGCGGCAAACGCGGGGGTCGGCCCGGCGATCGGCACCGGCACCGTGTCGGTCGGTTCCACCAGCGGATGTTGTTCGGGCGCGCCGGTGAACGCCTTCATCAGCAGGGCGGTGACCACGGCGACGGCCACGCCGGTGGCGAACGAGGCGCGCAGCGCGAAGCGGATGCGGTGCCGGCGGGCGGCGGCCGTCCACGCCTGGGAGGCGCCGGACAGGCCGCTGTTGCGGGCGGCCAGCGCGGCCCAGCGCAGTTGCGGCTGCGCGGCGAAGCCGGCGTCCACCTTCAACAGGGCGTCGAGCAGTTCGTAGGCGGTCGGGCGCCGATCGGGGTCCTTGTCCAGCGCGGCCGCGATCAGATCCCGCAGCGGGCCGGACAGCCCGGTCAGCGAGGGCGGCTGGGTGAGGATGCGGGCGGCGGTGGCGACCGGCGAATCGGCGGCGAACGGGGTGCGGCCGGTCGCCGCGTACGCGATGAGCACGCCCCACGCGAAGATGTCCGCCGCCGGGCCGGCCGGCTGCCGGTCCTCGCCGGTGGCGAAGCGTTCCGGTGCCATGTAGGCGATCGTGCCGACCATCTGATCCGGGTGAGTGAGTTCGGTGCCGGACTCGGCGGCCCGGGCGATCCCGAAGTCGATCACTTTGAGGGTGCCGAGCGAGCAGAGCACGTTGGCCGGTTTGAGGTCGCGGTGGATCACCCCGGCACTGTGGATCGCGACCAGCGCGGTGGCCACCCCGACCGCGACGCTGTGCAGGTTGCCGCCGCGCAACGGACCGTTGCTCCGCACCAGCTCACCCAGGTCGGAACCGTCCACGTACTCGACGACCAGGTAGGGCATCGGGTGCTCGGGGTCGGCGTCGAGGACGGCCGCGGTGCAGAACGGCGGCACCTGCCGGGCCCGGGTGACCTCGCTGCGGAACCGGGCCCGGAACGCCGGATCGGCGGTGAGCTCGGATCGGATGAGCTTGACCGCGACCCGGCGGCCGTCGAGATCCTGGGCCAGGAAGACCGCGCCCATGCCGCCTTCGCCGAGTCGTGCCAGGAGTTGATATCCGCCCAGCCGGCGCGGATCGTCCGGCCGCAGTGGTTTGGTCACGTACCGGAACGGTACAAACGCCCGGCCAGGCTCCCGTGCCGAATCGGGCGTATCTGCAAGGAAAGGCGACTGTGCGCAGGCGCCCCGAAAGAGGTACCGATGGCCCCGGGCGTGTCCCGGCGCCCGGGACCATCGGTGGTTTCGTCAGGCCGGGTCGACGGCGAGTGCGTCGAAGATGAAGTTCGGGCTGAGGAACGTGTCCCCGCTCGACCCGCTCAGCACCGACACGGAGATGGTGTTGCTGCCGGCCTTGAGCGCACTGGCCGGCACCGTGAACGTGTAGGTGGTGTTCACGCCGCGCCAGGTGCCGCGGGTGATGCCGCGCGAGTTGAGGTTGGTCGGCGCGGGCGAGGCCGAGGCGGGCGAGGTGAAGCTGCCGACCGTGATGGCCGGGCGGCCGCCGGCGAACGCGCCGGTGGTGGCGATCCGCACCTTCACGCCGTTGGCCGGCACCGAGGTCAGCGGCAGGCTGACGGCGAGCGGCGAGTTGACCGACTTGAACTCGGCCATCGGCAGGGTGGCGGCCGAGCTGACCGCGCCGGTCCATGCCGACATCCGCGAGTCCGACGGGTGCATCGTCTCGATCTTGTCGGCGTTCTTGAAGCCGGCCGGGGTGCCGTCGAACGCGCCGAGCTGCAGCAGCGTGCCGGCCGCGGGGACGTCGCCGGTCAGCGCGAGGGTGCTGGTCGCGCCGGCCGTGACGGTGACCTGCTTGGTGGCGCCGACCGCGAGCTCACCGGCGTAGAGGGTGGCCGTGTAGGTGCCCGGCCGGACGTGCCCGATCAGGAACTGCCCGGACTTGGACTGCCCCCAGTACTGGCCGTTCGGCCCGGACAGGGCGACCGTGCCGCGCTGGCCGTTCCACGACCCGCCGGAGGTCCCGCTGACCGCGCCACGAACGGCGTTCGACAGCAGACCCGGGATGTACGTGGACAGGAAGTCGAGGCTGCGCCCGGCCGGCAGAGCACCGTCGGTGACCGCCATCGCGTACGGCCCGTGCAGGCCGAGCCGCAGCCCCTCGGTGTTGTAGTGGCCGCTGAACATGTACTGGGTGACGTTCACGGCGCCGCCGGTGTCGTTCACCTCGATGTCCCGGAAGAAGGGTCCGCCCGAGGTCATCTCGTTGCTGCCCGGGATGATGTAGACGCCGTGGCCGTTGCCACTGGCCCCGAACGGCTGCTGCGCGATCAGCCGCTGCGAGCTGAAGAACTTCGACGCGGTCTGGCCGTTCGCGAAGCTGAAGACGTCCGAGCCCTCGACCGTGCCGGTGCTGTTGGCGGTGCGGGCGGCGACCGGCGAGGTGGTGAGCAGCTTCGAGCTCAGCCGGGTGATGAAGCGGGCCTCACCGGGGTTCAGCGCCTTGGTGATGTTGGTGGCGATGTAGATCGTGTTGTCGTTCTTGCGGGCGAAGTAGTACATCGTCACGCCGATGTCGTTGTTCGCGGCGGTGACCAGGAGCGCGCCGTTGCTGAACGTCTTGCTGGTGACCGCGGCCGACGACCAGCCCGACTCGAACTGCCCGGCGGCCTGCCCGGACTGGGCGAGCTCGGTGCCGTTGTGCTTGAGCGAGGTGATGTTGCCGTTTGTCGCGTTCACCACGAACGTCACGCCGCTGCCGGTGTCGTACGTGATGTTGGTGGCCGCGGAGGCCCAGGGCTGGCCGCCGAACAGGCCGATGCCGGCAGCGGCGGCCACCACGGCGACGCCACCGGCCAGCAGGCCGCGCCGGCGCCGCGAGGGGAGGCGCCGGTGCGAGGTTGGGGACGAGATGATCGACATGCCTACCTGGTGGCGATCACCGCCGGAAAGGTTGCCTCGGTTTCGCCGGTTTTTCTGATCATCACGACAACGAGCGCGAGACAGGCGAGCGCCCCGGGCACGGTCCAGTTCCCCGACTCGGCCAGCAGCGCCAGATAGCCGATCCCGCCGGTGATCAGAAGACGCCGCCGCTCGACCGCGAGGAGCAGGAACGACGCCACCGCGACCGGGTACCAGTAGTAGGGGTAGGCGACCGGATCGGTGACCACCCGGAGGAGCGCGGCGGCGAGCGGCACCGCTTGCGGAAGGCCACGAGAGTGGCCGGCGATCAGGGCGACGCCGCCGGCCACGATCACGCCCTGGGCGAGCCGCAGCCACCAGGTCACCTCGGTCACCCCGAGCAGCCCGGCGATCGTCTGACTCGCGACCCGCCAGCGCAGGTCGAACATGGCGAAGTGCCCGGTCAGCACGAACGGCAGGTAGCAGGCGACGCCGAGCCCGGCGGCAAGCACACCGGTCCACAGGGCGCGGCGCAGCGGCACAGCGGCGAGCAGGCAGGGAATCCCGAGCATCGCCCAGGGGGCGATGGCCACCCCGAGCGCGAGAACGGCCGCGGCGGGCAAGGGCTTTTTCAAACTTATTGCGTACGCCCAGAGCACCGGGATCGCCAGCTCCGCAGGATGCCCGTTCCAGGGCAGCGGGGCCAGCACCCACAGCAGGGCCAGCCCACCGGCGCACAGTTCGCGGCGCCGGTCGCCGCGGCCGAGCCACATCGCCGCCACCACCAGCGCCGCGTCGACGAGCGCGACGACCGGCAGCGCGGGCAGGCCGTCCCGCCCGCCGCCGATCATCAGCAGCCGGCTGATCAGCAGTTGGGCCGGGCCGGCCTGGTTCCAGGCGGCGGCATACACCTCGCCGAGCCGGCCGTGCAGCATCTGATCGGCGGCGGCCGCGAAGTCGGCGACGTCCGGCGGCACGGTCACGGTGAGGACGCCGAAGAGGGCGGCCAGCAGCGCCGCGACCACCCTCACGCGGGCACCGGCACGGCCCGCCGCCGCAGCCACGCCCCGGACCGCACTCCCCCGACCGGGGTGGCGAGCAGCGCCACGAACAGCAGCACCTCGGCCGCGACCAGCCAGGTCTGGCCGTCGCTGCGCTGCCCGAGCAGCAGGTTGAGATAGCTGCCCGGCACGGCCAGCAGCAACAGCCCGGGCAGGAAGCGGGCCCAGACCCGGGCCGGCAGCCGGTGCACGACGACGAAGAGCAGGATCCCGGCGTACGCGATGAGCAGGAAGTGGACCTCGGCGATGCCGCCGGCCAGGAACGTGCCGAGCAGGAGCCCGTTGCCGAGCCAGACCGGCGAGAGCCGGCTCCCGCCGCCGCGGCCGACCCGCCACAGCACGGCGAGGACCACGGCGACCGCCGCCGCGACGCCGAGGACGTGCGGGGCGTGCTGCCCCTCGGCCCAGCCGCGCAGCGACAGGTTGTTGATCGCGTTGCGGTCGTGCAGGTCGGTGCCGCCGACGACGTAGCGCAGGACGTGCGGGAACTCCCGGCCGCCCGGCACCAGCAGCACCGACAGCACCAGGAGGGCGCCGGCCGGCAGCATGGTGGTGGCCAGCGCTCGCCGGCGGCGATGCAGGATCGGCACCAGCAGGAGGGGCGCCAGCAGCGGCTTGATCAGCAGGGTGGCGGCGAGCAGGGCGCAGCCGAGCACCCACCGGCCGCGGTGGAAGGCGAGCAGCACACCGACCGCGACCGGCACGAGAAGTTCGCTGAGGTTGCCGAGGAACAGCGAGCGGCCCGCGATGACCCCGCCGAGCAGGCCCATCGCGGCCACCCCGAACACGGTGAGCCGCTGCGAGCGCGGCGCGGCCCGGGCCAGCAGCAGCGCGGCCAGCAGCAGCGCGGCGACCCCGGCGAGCACCCAGCCGACGAACGCGGCGGTGGCCGAGCCGAACGCGGCCGGCAACAGGGCGACCGCGGCGGTGGGCGGGTAGACGAAGTGCGGGTCGGCGAAGACCGGGGTGCCGTCGAGCAGCGCCCGCGCGGCGTCGCGCAGCGGCACGAAGTCGATGCCGACGATCACCCAGCCGCCGAGCACGGCGTACAGCTCCTGCCCGGCGAAGAGCGCGGCGACCGCGATCAGCAGCAGCCCACGTGCCCGCGGCGAAACAACCTTCACCCCAACCCGATCGGCCGCGGTGGCGGTTGCCCTGAGTCGGTCAGTCCTCCGGCAGCAACGAGGCCGAGACCACCAGACTCCGGTCCTGGCCGTCGCCGATCGTGAGCAGGGTGAGGGTCGGCTGCGTGGGCGGGCCGTAGGCGTGGTCGGCGGGGAGCGCGGCGGTCGGGTAGATGCCGACGCCGGCCACCGCGAACCGGGCGGTGCTGCGGTCGGCCCGGCGCACCGCGATCCGGTCGGCCGGGCGCAGCAGCCGCAGCCGGAAGAACACCGCGGGCGCGTCGTCGGCCACCGTGGCGTGCCCGGCGATCAGCGACGACCCCAACTCGCCGGGGGTGGGCGAATTCCGGTACCAGACCGCCGGGGCGTCGCCGAGCGGCGGCGGCACGTCGAGGGTGCCGTCGGCGCACAGGCCCATCGGCACCACGACGGTGCTCACGCCGATCGCCGGGATCTCCAGCCGGACCGGCATGGCCGGGCCGAGCACGCGGAAGTCACGCAGGCCGGCGGCGGGCGCCGGCGGGAAATAGCTCTCGGTCATGGCGGCATCTCCCCGTGCGCGGCGGGGCGAGACCGCCCCGCCGCACGCTAACCCGGGCGCCGCGGCACCGGAACACTTCTATCCGTGATCGGTCAGTGCGATGGTCTGCAGGGTGACCACGAACCGGGAGCCGCCGCCCGGGTTGGGTTCGTGGTGGATGTCGCCGTGGTTGGCGTGCGCCAGCCCCTGCACGATGTAGAGGCCGAGCCCGGTGCCCTTCACGCTGGCCGCGTCCCGGTCGGCCCGGGCCAGCCGCTCGAACAGGTGCGGCCGGAACTCCTCGGGCACGCCCGGCCCGCTGTCCTCGACGTAGACGCTGGCGTGCCCGCGCCCGTCCCCGGTCAGCCGCATCGCGGTGGCGCCGCCGCCGTACTTGGCCGCGTTGGAGAGCAGGTTGACCAGGATCTGCTGGAGGTGACCGGGGTGGCAGAGCACCCGGGCGTCGGCGCCGGCCACCGGGATCCGGTCCAGGTCCATCGAGGCGAGCGCCTCCTCGACCTCGCCGCGCAGGGACAGCTCCTGCCGGGTCGCGGTGATCGAGCCGGCGTCGATGCTGACCATGGCGAGCACCTCGCGGACGATCTCGTCGAGGCGCTCCCCCTGCCGGGCGATCGCGTCGACGGCCCGCCCGCGGCGGTCCTCGTCGAGTTCGGGCGGGTTGTCGCAGAGCAGCTCGGCGTAGCCGCGGATGGACGACAGCGGGTTGCCGATCTCGTGGCCGAGCATCCCGATGATGTCGAGTTTCAGCTGGTTGGCCGCCTCCAGCTCGATGTTGCGCTCGCCGAGGGCGGCGGCCGCGGAGTCGCGGGCCTTCTCCGCGGCCCGCCGCGCGGAGATGTCGGTGACCACGCCGATGATGCTCTTGGGGCGGCCGATCTCGTCGCGGACCAGCGAGATGGTGGCGGACACGTCGACCCAGTGGCCGTCGGCGTGCCGCAGCCGGCCCTCATGGGTGAACGCGGTGGCGTCCCCGGCGAACAGGCCGGCGATCCCGTGCCGGACCGTCGCGAAGTCGTCCGGGTGCACCAGGTAGGTGTCGCCGACCGCGACCAGTTCCTCGGGCGGGTAGCCGAGCATCGCCGCGTAGGCCGGGTTGACCTGGGTGCCGGTGCCGTCGAGGCTGCGGATGATCTGCCCGGCGGCCGAGTTGGCGAACTGGGCCCGGAACCGCTGCTCGCTCTCGGCCAGGGCCTTCTCGGCGGCGCGGGCCGCGGTCACATCCGTGTTGATCTCCAGGACCTGCGGGTCGGCGCCGGTGCTCGGCCGGTGCAGCACCTGCCGGCTGACCACGGTCACGGTCCGGCCGCCGGCGGTGAGGTGTTCCAGCGTGCCATTCCAGTGCCCGTCCCGGTCGAGGCTGTCCCGCACGACCTGGTCGCTCCCCCCGCCCGGGAATCCGGTGGCGAGCAACCGGTTGGTGTGCCGGCCCTGCACGACGCTGAGCGGCCAGCCGTACAGGGTTTCCGCGCCGGCGTTCCACCAGCGGATCGTCCCGTCCAGGTCGCGGACGATCACCGCGGCCGGGATGAGTTCGAGCAGCCGGGCCTGCCGCCGCAGCTCGGTGGTGGCGGCCCGCTTGGCGGTGATGTCCTCGACCTGGCTGACCACGTAGAGCGGGTCGCCGCGGTCGTCGAACACCGGCGCCCCGGCCACCGAGACCCAGACGACGTGCCCGTCCTTGTGCCGGTAACGCATCTCGGCGCGGTACGGCGTGAGCCCGGCCGCGATCGCCTCCTCGATCACCTCGTCGTCCGGCACGTCCGACGGGTGCACCAGGTCCTTGTAGGTCATCTCGATCAGCTCGGCGCCGCGGTAGCCGGTGATCGCGCTCATCGCCGGGTTGACCTGCAGATAGTGGCCGCGGTCGGACTCCCCCATGCCGACCAGGGTGAGGCCGAGCGGCGAGTTCTCGAACGCCAGCCGGAACCGGGTCTCGCTGGCCTCCAGGGCGTTGAGCGCGCCGGTCCGCTCGGCGAGCAGCTGCGCGTTGCGTTCGGCGTCGTCGGCGTGCCGCAGGGCCGAGCTGAGGCTGTCGGCGAGCAGCGCGAGCTGCTGCTCGTCGGTCTCGTCGAACACGTGCGACCGGGTGGCCGAGATCTTCAGGCAGCCGATCACCCGGTTCTCGGCGTGCAGCGGGGCGATCAGCATCGACCCGATGCCGAGGCGCTCGCAGGCGGCCCGGTCGACCCGCGGGTCTTCGGTGGTGTCCGGGGAGTGCGCGGGTGCGTCGGTGACCAGCACCCGGCCGCTGAGCGACCCCTTGATCTTGACACGGGCACCGGCCGCGGTGGCCAGCTTCCCGGCGGTGGCCTGGTAGTAGAGGTCGTCGCCGTCGACGAGTTCGAGCGCGGAGCCGTCGGCCGCGTCGAACAGCTCCACCGCCCGCACCGCGACCACCTGCAGGGCGGCGTCGCGGGTGCCGGCCGCCGCGGTGACCTCGCGCTGCACGGCGAGGGTGGCGCGCAGCCGGCGCACCTCGCGTTCGCTGACCGCGGCGGCGGTCCGCTCGGCCGAGATGTCCTGGAGCTGGACCAGCCACCAGCGCCGGCCGGCCGGGCCGGGGATGAGCGCCAGGGTGACCCGGGTCCAGCAGACGGTGCCGTCCGGCCGGCGCAGCCGGGCGTCGTAGGAGACATCGCGGGCGCCGCGCAGCAGCGCGAGCCGGCCGTGGGTGGCCTCGTCGAGGTCGGCCGGGTCGGTGATCTCCCGGTGGGTGAGCCCGAAGAGCTCCCCGCGGGGCCGGCCGGTGAGGGCGGCGGCGGCCGGGTTGGCCCGCTGGAACCGGCCGTGCTCGTCGGTGATCAGCAGGCCGATCGGGCAGCCGTCGAAGGCGGTGCGGAACTGTTCCTCGCTGCGGGCCAGGTCGGCCCGGGCCTGCCGCTCGGCGGTGACGTCGAGCAGCTGCACCACCGCCGACTCCGGTCCCCGGTCGTCGGTGATGGCGAGCAGATGAACGGCCACCGTGACCCGGCTGCCGTCGGCCCGGTGCAGCTCGGCCTCGCGGGCCGGCCCGACGTCGTCGCCGGCGTCCGCGACGGCCAGCGCGAGGGCCGGCAGGTCGCCGTCGGGGAGCTGGCCCGGGCCGAAGCCGAGCAGATATTGGAAGGCCGGGTTGGCCAGCAGGATCCGGCCGCGGTCGGCGCCGCGCAGCCCGATCACGATGTTCGGGACCGGGCTGTGCTCGAAGACCTCGGCGAACCGGCGCTCGCTGCGGGCCAGCCGCTCCACCCCGGCCAGCACGGCGGTGCGTTCCGCCTCCAGCTCCTGCACCGCGGCGGTGGCCCGGGCGAGGAGGTCCTGCTTGTGGGCGGCGTCGTCGGCGTGCCGCAGCGCCGCGGCGAGGGCGTCGGCCAGCAGGGTGAGCTGCTGCTCGTCGGCGTCGTCGAAGGCGTCCGCGTGCCGGCTGGCCACCGCCAGCACGCCGAGCGGGCCGGTCGGGGTGCGCAGCGGGGCGAGCAGCAGCGAGCGGACCCCGACCGCGGCGTTGAAGTCGCGGTTGCCACGCGGGTCGGCGCCCGCGTCACCGGTGCGCAGGGTGAGCCCGGTGGCGAGGACGTGCTCGGCCAGCGAACCGCCGACCGGCAGCACCGGGATCCGGCGGTGCGAGAGGGCGCCGGTGCCGACCGCCGCGCGCAGGGTCTTCCCGTTCGGCCCGAGCAGCAGCACGACGGCCGAGTCGCCGGCCGGGAGCACCTGCAGCGCGCGGTCGGCCATCAGCCGGAGCACGGTCTTGCGGTCGGTGGCGGCGGCGATCACCTCCCGCTGCACCGCGATGGTGGTGCGCAGCCGTTGCCGCTCGCCGGCGGCCGATTCTTCGGCCAGTTTGCGGGCGGTGATGTCCTCGCACTGCAGCAGCCGGTCGAGGCCGCCGTCGGTGCCGGGGATGCTGGTCATGCTGACCCGGGCCCAGACGATCACGCCGTCCGGGCGTACGTAACGCTTGTCGAAGGCCGCGACCGTGCCCGGAACCGCGCCCACCCGGTCGTTCTCGCGTTCGTTGCCGGAGCGGTCGTCGGGGTGGGTGAACTCGACGAAGCAGTGCCCGGTGAGGTCGGCCGCGGGCCGGCCGACCAGCTCCTCGAAGGCCCGGTTGACCCGGCGGATCGTTCCATCCGCACCGGCCAGGACCGCGCCGAGCGGGCTCACCTCGAACGCCGTCCGGAACTGCTCCTCGCTGCGTTCGAGGGCCTCCCGGGCGGCCATCGCCGCGGTGCGGTCGACGATCTGGGCGAACAGCTGGACCGGTACGCCGTCGTCGCGCAGCACCGTCACCCCGAGCAGGCAGGGCACCACCCGCCCGTCCGGCCCCAGCAGCCGCACCTGTTCCTGGTAGCTGTCCGCCGTACCATCCAGCAGTTCTTTTCGTCGTTCCTGCTCTTCGTCGCGGTCGTCGGGGTGCACGACGGCGGCCAGGTCGAGGGCGGTGAGCTCGTCGGCGGCATACCCGAGCAGCGCCGTGACCACGGGGTTGACCCGCAGCCAGGCGCCGTCCGGGGCGAACACGGCCATGCCGATCGGCGAGGAGTCGAACACCGACCGGAACCAGGCCTCGCTGTCGGCCGGCCGATCCAGGTAGCCGACACTCACACGGTTCCGTTCGGCGGGAACTCCCCCGATGTGAGCTACCTCTTCGTGTAGATCAACCCGACCTTGTCCACCTCATCGCCCGAGCGGCCCGAGAAACCGGCCACCTGCCAGCCGCTCGGCGCCGTCCGCGTGACGCAGTCGGCGGTGGTGGTGCCGCCGGCCAGGGTGTTGCCGGAGCTGGTGGTGAACTGGACGTAGAAGATCCGGGTGGTGTTGCTGTACTTGCCCGAGCAGAGTTTCACCGCGGTGACGTACTCGCTGGTGCCCAGGGTGAGCGATTTCGCGGTGCCGCCGGTGCCGCCGTGCGCCAGCACGGTCCCGGTGCTCAGGGTCAGGCCGACCTGGTCGACCCGGCTGCCGGCGCGCAGGCTGATCGCGCCGGCCCGGCCGGCCGCCGGCACCTTGTCGATGTCGTTGTAGTAGTCGCCGTGCGGCCCGCCGAACTGCTCGCTCATCGCGAAGGCGGCGTTTGTCGACCAGCTGAACTTCGTGCTGATCGGGTCGTGGTCGCTGAGCATCAGCCCGGTCCCGGTCTCCAGGAAAGCGGCGTGCTCGTTGTGGTAGTCGGTGGCGTTGAGGGTGAGGAACTTGCTGCTGCGGTAGAGGACCTTGTCGACCACCTCGCAGGTGTCGGTGATCGCGCTCTCGTCGCAGACCAGCGCGTCGGTGCCGATGGGCGGCGCGACGCCGGCGCGCTCGATCTTCACCCAGGCGTCGGTCAGTCCGTTCGCCGCCGCGAACGCCGCGATGGTGTCCCCGGTCCGGGTGTAGCGGGTGTTCGAGTCGCCCATCACGAGCACGGCGTTGCCGGCCGAGTGGGTGGCGATGAACGCGGACAGCTGGTTGAGGTTGTCGGCCCGCGACGTCAGGTCACCGGCGTTGGTGCCGGCGTTGGTGTGGATGTTGTAGAGGTCGACGTACACCCCCTCGGCCAGCCGCTGCCGCATGAAGGTGAAGCCCTTCGGGGTCAGGCAGTCCCCGGAGTCGATCTGGCACGAGTTCCAGTGCACCCGCTCGAAGTCGTCGCCGTCGTACGCATAGTTCGACAGCGTGTTGAGCCCGCTGCCGATGCCCGCGCCGCCGCTGGTCGGCGTGCGGTAGGCGTGGGTGTCGGCGGCGTACAGATTGGCGTGGTAGTTGAAATCCTCCTGGACGTGGATGACGTCGTAGGGGGAAAGTCGCTGGCCGATGGCGGTGGTGGCGGTGTCGCGCGGGGTGGGCGCGCTGGACAGGCCCTCGGGGAGGCCAGCCACGTTGTAGGACAGAGCGGTGAAGGTGCCACTCGCGGCTTGGGCCGGCGAGGCGACCACCGCGAGACCGGCGGCGGCGAGGAAGGCGGCGGCCAGACCGGCCTGGATACGGGACATGTACCGGACAGTAGGGTTCGACAGCCGTCGATGGGAAGACCTCCACTTATCCTCAAAGGTGAAAAAAGGTCGCGTTACTTCAAGATTCACAACCTGACCAACGCGTGTTCGCCCATCGGCCGCCCGAACTGCAAAGCATCTGTGCGTGGAAATTCTTTTCAGCCGCCGCACGCTGCTGCGCTCCGCCGTGGCCGCGGCCATGGCCCCCGCCGTCCTGGCCGCTCGCCCGGCCCTCGCCGCCACCGCCGCCGCCTTCGTCGACGACTACAAGACGAACGTCACCGGCAACCTGACGGCCGACACCAACGCGGCCGTCCGGATCCTCTCCGGCATGCAGCGGCTGTGGCGGACCGGCACCGCCTGGAACACCGGGACCGCCCTCGACGAGGCCACGCTGCGCGCCAACCTGCGCTACTGCGTGCGGATCACCGGCCACCGCAGCGCCGCCGACGAGGCCCGCGCGTTCATCCAGGACCGCCAGCACCAGAGCTACGCCGCGATCGCCGGCCTCGGCCCGCTCGCCGCGAGCTACAAGGCGGGCGCACTCGCCGTCACCGGCATCACCGCGGCCCCGGCCGGCACCCCCGCCACCAAGATCGACGACGCCGTCCCCGCCGACGCGCCGGCCGGCTCCGCACTCGGTGCCGGCTCCGCCACCTCCGCGCTCGGCCAGGTGGTCACGCTGGTCAACACCGTCCGCGGCGCGTACTCCTCGGGCAACCCCAGCAAGGCCGCCTACCAGTACCCGCGCCCCTGGCGGATGAACGCGGCCAGTCAGGTGGTCGACACCGGCGCGGTCGACGACCTCGGCTTCCCGATCTACGACTCTCCGGTCACCGTCGTGCCGCAACTGCTGCGCCAGCGCAGCACCACCCCCGCCGAGGACGGCGGTTTCCCCAGCGGTCACACCAACGCTTTCTACCTGGCCGCGCTTGCTTTTGCGTACGCCGTGCCCGAGCGCTTCCAGGAGCTGGTGACCGCCGCCTTCGACCTGGCCGAGACCCGCATCGTGGCCGGCATGCACTCCCCCGTCGACGTGATCGGCGGCCGCATCCTGGCCACCGCCCTGGCCGCCGCGATCCTCAACGACCCGGCCAACGCCACGGTGAAGACCGCCGCCCGCGCCCAGGCCCTGTCCTACTTCGGCCCCGGCATCACCGCCGACGCCCACCGCGCCGACCCCACCGACGCCTACGCCTCGCGGGCGGCGAACGAGCGAATCGTCACCCCGAAGCTGACGTACGGCCTGCCGCGCGGCCGCTCGAACGCCGAGATGGTGGTGCCGACCGGCGCCGAGGTGCTCCTCGAAACCCGCCAGCCGTACCTGACCGCCGCCCAGCGCCGCGAGGTCCTGCGCACCACCGCCCTGGGCGCGGGTTGGCCGCTGCTGGACGGCACCGAATTCTGGGGCCGCCTCAACCTGTTCGCCGCGGCCGACGGCTACGGCGCCTTCGACCGCGACGTGGTGGTCACCCTGGACGGCACGGCCGCCGACGCCTGGCGCAACGACATCGACGGCCGCGGCGGCCTGATCAAGCGCGGCACCGGCACCCTGACCCTGACCGGCCACAACTCCTACCGAGGCGGCACCACGGTCGCGGCCGGCACTCTGGCGGCCGCGTCCCGCACCGCCCTGGGCTGCGGCGACGTGCTGCTCACCGGCGGCACCCTGCAGGCCGCCGACCTGACCGTGAACGGCGACTACCGCCAGCAGACCGGCACCCTGATCGCCCGCGGCGGCCACCTCGACGTCCGCGGCGACGCCGTCCTGGGCACCCAGAGCGTCCTCGAGGTCCACGGCGAGACCGTCCTGCGCGCCCGCCGCGTGTCCGGAAAGTTCGGCAAGGTGGTCGCCCCGGCCGGTTACCAGGCCACGGTCACCTACACCCGCACGACCGTCACGGTCCGCCTCCGGCGCGGCTGATTGGCTACTGTTTCTCGGCATGACCACCCGTGTCGGGCGCCTGCTGGCGGCTCTGCTGGCCGGTGGACTGGTGACAGCGTGCTCCAGCCCACCGGCAGCGGTCACCTCCGCTACCACCTCGGCGCCGGCTTCGAGCCCGTCGGTCGAGCCCCGTGGCAGCGCCACCGCCGCGCCGGCCTGGCTCGGCACGCGGGTGCTGACGGTCGGCGCCAACGGGTTCGCGGCCGCTCAGGACACCCCGCCGGAGTTGCGTGACCGGTCGATCGTCACCACCGACGACCTGCCGCCCCCGGCCGACGGCGGCTTCCACTCGACGATCCAGGCCGTACCCCCGGACGTACTCTCCCGATCCACCTGGACCACCGCCTGCCCGGTGAAAGCCGCCGAGCTGAGGTATGTGACGGTCGTTTTCCGGGGGTTCGACGGGCGGGCGCACACCGGGGAGTTGCTGGTCAACGCACGCGCCGCCGAGCCGTTGGTCAAGGTATTCGGGACGCTTTTCGCCCAGGGCTATCCGATCGAGCGGATGCGGGTCACCAGCGGTGCCGAGCTCAACGCGCCGCCGACCGGGGACGGCAACACCACCGCCGTGTTCGCGTGCCGGCCGGTGCGGGGCAGCAAGAGCTGGTCACAGCATGCGTACGGGCTCGCGGTCGACGTCGACCCGTTCCAGAATCCGTACCACAAGGGCAAGGTTGTCCTTCCCGAGCTGGCCACGTCCTACCTCGACCGGGGTACCGTCCGGGCCGGGATGATTCTCGCGGGTGGGCCGGTCGTGCGGGCGTTCGCGGCGGTCGGCTGGAAGTGGGGCGGCGACTACCGATCGCTGAAGGATTTCATGCACTTCTCCGCCAACGGCGGCTGAGTACTGTGGCCGGATGGAGGTACAGCGGCCGATCGTCGCGGTAGCCAGCGGCAAGGGCGGGGTCGGCAAGTCGAGCGTCGCGGTCGCGATCGGGCGCGAGCTGGCCCGCGCCGGCCGCCGGATCGGGCTGGTCGACGCCGACATCGCCGGGCCGGACGTGCCGCGGATGCTGGGGTTGCGCCGGGACGCGCCGGCTAGGTCGGTCACCCTCGCGCGGTGGGCGCACGGCGGCGGACGTGACTCCGGGCTGGAAGCGATGGAGGTGGACGGCCTCAAGGTCGCGTCCGCGGGCTTCCTGATGGCCGGCGGGCAGGGCCTGGCGCTCGGGTCCGACCTGGGCGATCTCATGCTCGGCCGGCTCATCCGGGAAACCGTCTGGGGTGACGTCGAGGCCCTGATCGTGGACCTGCCGCCCGGCGTCAACTTCACCCAGCAGGGCGTGCTCTCCGGCGCCGGGCGGGTGACGACGATCCTGGTGGTGACCCCGGCCGAGGTGTCCCACCTGGACACCGGCCGCGCCCTGAGCACGCTGCGCCAGGTGCGGACGCCGGTGCTGGGCGGGGTGGAGAACATGGCCTACTTCGCGTGCCCCTGCTGCGGCGAGCGCACCGACCTGCACGCCCCGGCGCCCGACGACCGCACCATCTGGGCGGCCGGCGTCCCCCGGCTAGCGCGGCTCCCGTTCCGGCCCGAGGCCGCGATCACCGCCGACGACCTGGCCCCCGTCCTGGCCGCGGTCGCCGCCCACATCGCGACGCCATAGCCGTCAGGTCCAGCCGACCGGATTGCCGGTCTCGAACGCCGCGGTGCAGAGCCGCCGCAGCATGCCCGCCATGCGGCTGAAGTCCGCCGCCGAGCACTGCACGAACGCGCTGACTCCCATGTCAGGCCTGCAGCGGAACTCGGCGCGGCCGCACGACCCGGTGCGTGATCCGCCAACCGTCGTCGCCGTTGGTGAGCGTGTCCTCGTAGGTGCCGCTGCCGACCGAACCGTTCGCCATGACGCCGAGGTATTTCGACAGCGCACGGACCGTGCCGTCGCTCCGCTCCTCGACGACGATGTTGGTGACGTGGTGGGCGAGCGGATTGGCGTCGCCGAGCGCGAGGGCGGCCGCCTTCATCTCGGCCGGCCCGGTGAGCACGCCGGCGCCGAAGGCGGTGAGGTCGTAGGTGACGTCCGCGGCGAACACCCTCGTCATGCCGTCGAAGTCGCCCCGATCGGTCAGGTGCCCGTGCAGGTTGATCACGTCGGCGATGGCGAACCGGTCGTCAGCGGTCAGCATCGGCTTCCTCGGCCGGGCGGAGGGCGGCCAGCAGGCTGTCGAGCTGGCCCCACGCCCGGGCGCTGGCGATCGCGTCGATGTAGTCGCGGGACTCGATGATCCGGCCGTCGCGGATGCGCATGATGAAGACGCAGGGCACGGTGAAGGTTTCGCCGGTCTCGGCGACGTGGCCGCGGTAGGCGAACTCGGCGACGATCACCTCCGGGTCGGCGGTCTCGTGCACGGTGATGTCGACCGGTTTGCGGATCAGGGTGCGGGCGACCGGGGGTGCGCCGGTGAAATGCTCGTGCAGCTCCGCGCGGCTGAGCAGCGGCGGCGGGCTCAGCGGGTGGAACGGGTGAGAGACGTGGGTCTGCTCGGCGTACAGCTCGGCGAGCTCGTCGTATGGGCCGTCGCAGACGCCGTTCACCAGCCGGAGGAAGACCTCACGTGGACTGTCCATGATCGAACATCCTATCCGCCGGCCGGCCGGTACGATGACCGTCGATGGGACTGCTTCGTGACCGCGGATTCCGGAGTCTCTTCCTCGCCGACGCGATAAGTCAGGTCGGCGCCCAGGTCAGCCTGCTGGCGCTACCCCTGGTCGCGGTGATCGTGCTGCGCGCCTCCAACTTCGAGGCCGGTCTGCTGAACGCGTGCGAGACCCTGGCCTTCCTCCTGGTCGGGCTGCCGGCCGGGGCGTGGGTCGACCGGATGCGCAAGCGCCGGGTCCTGATCGTCAGTGACCTCGCGCGCGCCGCCCTGCTGGCCTCGGTGCCGATCGCCTGGGCGCTCGGCGGGCTCACCGTGACCCAGCTCTGCCTGGTCGCCCTCGCCACCGGCGTGTTCACGGTCTTCTTCGACATCGCCTACCAGAGCTACCTGCCGCACCTGGTCGGGCCAGAACACCTGGTCGAGGGCAACGCCAAGCTGGAGGGTGTCCGGGCGACGAGCCAGATCGTCGGGCCGACGCTGGCCGGCTTCGTCATCCAGCTGATCACCGCGCCGTACGCGCTGGCGCTGAATGCGGTGAGCTTCGCCGGCTCGGCCCTGTTCGTCAGCCGGATCGCCGCCATCGAGGAGCGGCCGGAACGCCGCCCGGACCGGCACCTGGGCCGGGAGATCCTCGACGGCCTGCGGTTCGTCTTCGGCAATCGGCTGCTGCGGGCGATCGCCCTGTGCATCTCCACCTACAACCTGATGTCGGCCGCGCGCACGGCGATGCTTGTGGTGCTGCTCGCCCGGGATCTGGGGCTGCCGGCCGGCACGATCGGCGTCTTCTACTCGATCGCCTCGGTCGGCGCCCTGGTCGGCGCGCTGACCGCCCGCCGGATCGCGGCCCGGATCGGGCAGGGGCCGGCGATCTGGATTCCGATCGCGGTGTGCGTGCCGCTGCAGTTCGTCGTTCCCTTGGCGCAGCGGGGCTGGCTGCTGTGGGTCGCGGCCGTCGCGTACCTCGGGATCTGGGCCTGTGTCTCGGTCAACAACATCACCCAGGTCAGTTTCCGGCAGGGCCTGACGCCGCCGGCCCTGCTGGGCCGGATGAACGCCACCATGCGCTTCCTGGTCTGGGGCACGCTGCCGATCGGCGCGTTCCTGGGCGGTGTGCTCGGCCAGGCGATCGGGGCCCGGGCCACGCTGTGGATCGCGGCGGCGGCCGGCGTGATCCCGCTGATTCCGCTCCTCGCCTCGCCCCTGCGCACCACCCGCGAGCTGCCCACCGCCTCAGTCGAACAGGATCTCCATTAGCGGGCTGCCGGCGAGCCAGCTCTCCAGGCTCTCGGCCCAGTCGAGGGTCGGCACGATCTCGGCGAAGACGCGGGCTCGCTCGTCGGGATCGGTGACCGGGCGGCCGCGTACCGCAAGATCCTGATTTTTCAGATGCAGGGTGAAGCGGGGGTCGGCGAGCATGTTGGCGTACCAGTCGCGCGCGCCCGGGCTGCCGGTCAGCCAGTAGCGGCCGGCCGCCCGGTACCGCCAGGTCTCGATCCGGCGCGGCTCGCCGCTGCGGCGCCCGGTGGTGGTGATCTCCACGGTCTGCTGGGTCTCCAGCGCCTGTCGCGCCTCGTCCGTCGACGTCATGGCCCCCATCCTGCGACCTCAAGCCGACTTCAGGTCAAGCGCAGGCGTTATCTTTCCGTTACCGAACGGCTGAAATCGGCCGGGCTCCCGGGGCGTGTTCGAGGCACATCACACCCCCGACAAGGAGTCACCCCATGCGTTCGATCATCGTCGGAGCCGTTGCCCTCGCCGGCGTCGCAGCACTGTACGGGTGCGCCGGCAACGGGACGGGCACCGCCGCCGCACCGGCCGCATCCGTTGCACCGACCCCGTCCGCTGCGGTTTCCACCGAGGCCACCAGCGCGCCGGTCAAGGAAGCCGCCACGAAGACGGCCACCAAGACGCCGACGAAGACGGCGAAGCCCGCGAAGGCCGACGTCAGTCAGCTCAAGAAGCTCGGCATCACCCTCGACGAGGGCGTTCTGATCGACGTCGCGGACGACGGCGTGGACCGCTTCCTCGCGATCGGCAAGGACGGCGTCGACTTCACCGGCACCACGAAGACCGACGCGACGATGATGTCGCTGAAGGCGGCGCCGGGCGGCCGGAAGAACCAGGTGCTGATCGTCCCGCCGTTCTGGAACGAGGACCTCGGCGACGGCTCGTGCGTCGCCGACACCGCCGGCGCCGCCCTGAAGCTGGAGACCTGCGCCACCGGCAAGCCCGCGCAGATCTGGACCGTGGTGCCGGCCGGCGACTCCGGTCAGTTCGAACTTCGCGGAACGTACGGCATCATCCGGGTCGAGGACGGAAGGATCACGACGGGGGCGAGCGGCCGCACGGGCCTGCAGACCATTACGTTCGCGAAGTGAATCATGCGTGATGCCGGGGATTTCGACGCGTTCTACGCGACGTCCTCGCGCCGGGTTCTCGCCCACGTCTCGATGATGGTGGGCAGCCAGGCCGAAGCCGAGGATGCGGTCGCGGAGGCATATCTGCGCGCCTGGAACCGCTGGTCCAAGATCAGCAAATACGAGAATCCCGAGGCTTGGGTACGCCAGGTCGCGTACCGCCAAGCGGTAAGCACCTGGCGTAAGGCGGTCAACCGGCTGCACGCCCATCGCAAGGACGACAGCGACCGGCACGTCGAGGCACTGAGCCCGGACCACGTGGCGATCGTCGCCGCGCTGCGCCGCCTGCCGGCCGATCAGCGCCGGGTGATCGTGCTGCACCACCTGTGCGGCCTGAGCGTGGCCGAGATCCACCAGGAGACCGGGATCCCGGCCGGCACCGTGACCACCTGGCTGGCCCGGGGTCGCCGGGCGATGGCCGCCTACCTGACCGACGAGGAGGAGCGCAGCGATGTCTGATGATCCCATCAACCCCGGGCTCCAGGCCTACGCGGATCAGGTCCAGCGCACCGCCCAGCTCGCCCCGGCCGAGGAGATCCGCCGCCGCGGCGACCGTCGCCGCCGCAACCGCGCGGCCGGTGCCGCCTTCGCCGCGGTCCTGATCGCCGCGGTCGGTGCGGGCGCCCTCCTCGACCGCCGCCCGCAGCGCTCGGTGACCCCGGTCGGCCCGTCGCCGTCGGTGTCGCTCCCGTCGTCGACGCCGAGCACCCTGCCCAGCTACAAGCCGTCGACCTCGACCCGATCGAAGGTGACCCAACTGCGCAGCATCGGGGTCGACCTGCAGGTCGGCGTGCTCATCGACGTGGCGGACGACGGCGTGGACCGGTGGATGCAGGCCGGCCCGGACAACGTCGTCGACTTCACCGGCTCCACCAAGGACGACACCACCGAGATGTCGCTGCAACCGGCACCGGTGACCGGTGAGAACCGGGTGCTGATCATCCCGGTGGCGCAGCCCGGCATGTGCGTGACCGACACGCCGCAGGAGCCGCTGGCGCTGCAGCCGTGCAAGGACGGCACCGAGGCGCAGGTCTGGCGGGTGGTGCCGGCCGGCGATTCCGGTCAGGTCGAGCTGGAGGGCCGCTACGGCATCCTGAAGGTCGACCAGAAACTGATCGGCACCGACCAGACCGGCTGGACCGGGATGCAGACGATCAAGTTCTAGCGGGCCCTGGCGGTCATCGCCGATCGCGATGACCGCCAGCGGCAACGTCGTTCGGTGTCGGCGCGGGTCGAGATGCTGATGGCCACGGCTTCCCGGCCACCGGCCGGCCGCGGGCATCCGTGGCCCGGTTACGGGCGCAGGGCCCACTCCACCGTGACCGACGCCGACAGTCGCTGCCGGCCCGGCTCGATCGAGAGCTTCGCGTCCGAGGCGATCATGCCGGCCATCGGGACCGGTCCCCCGCCGCCGGACGTCGCCTCACTGATCCGCAGGACCCGCCCGAGCGGCCGGCCCGCCTCGCGGGCGTAGAGCTCGGCCTTGCCGCGGGCGTCGGCGAACGCCTTCTTGCGGGCCTCGGCGAGCAGGGCGGTGTCGTCCTCGATGGCGAACGACACACCGTTCAGCCGGGCCGCGTCGCCACCGGCGGCGATGGCCGCGGACAGCAGCGCCCCGGCCTTCGGCAGGTTCCGGATCGTCGCGGTGAGCCCCTGATTCACGGTGTAGGCGACAATTTTCCGGTCGTCGTCGGTTCGCGTGCCGACGTTCACGTTCGACGTCTGCAGGTCGGCCCGGGCGATCCCGGCCCGGACGAGGGCGTCCCGCATCTTGTTCGCGGCCGTGCTCGCTCGGTCCAGGGCATCGCCGACTGTGGACGCCTCGGTCTCCACCGCGAAGTCGGCGGTGAGCAGGTCGGGCTGGCCGGACACCTCGCCGCTGCCGGTGACCATGATGCTTTCGACGGGCGGGGCATCCGCTGCCGCGGCCGGGCGGCCACTCAACAGAGTGGACGACAGCACAACGAGAGCAACCGCGGCGACTCGTGACGTTTTCATTTGGTACCTTCCAGCCGTATTTCTACCTATTCAAGGCTTTTGGACGGCAGGTCGGCGCGGGTATCCCGTACATCTAGATCGTCCGGCTGAAAGTAGGGTTTCACCCGTGACCAATCAGACGGTGAGCGTTGCCAGTGTGTCGAGCCGCGCCGAAGGCGACATCGTGGCCGGCCTCCTGCAGAGCGCGGGCATCAACGCATGGATCTCGGCCGACGACGCCGGCGGCGAGATCGGCTCCCTCCAGTTGGAGGGAGTGCTGGTGCTGGTCGCCGCCGCCGACGAGGCCAAGGCCCGGGAGATCCTGGCCGAAACGGCGTCCTGACGGCAAACGGGGTCGCGCGGACGGCACTCAGAGCGGCATGATCCTCGGCCGTGACCGCTCTTCCCGCCCCGCCGTCCGTCGCCTGCCCGCGCTGCGCGAAATCCACTGTCACCACCGGGCTTCGCGAGCCGTGGTGCCCGTCCTGCGACTGGAACCTGGACCAGGCGACGCCGGCCCTCTTCGGCATCGGCTGGATCGACCGCCGGCTGCACCGGGTGGCGGGCCGGCTCACCGACCTCGCCGGGCGGGGCACCATCGTGGAGGCGGACCGGATCCCCCGGCTGACTGGCCTGGTCCAGCGGGTCGCGACCGCGGTCGGCGCGCCGGTCCCCCAGGTGGTGATGGTCGGGTACGACCTGAACGCGTTCACCGCCGCGGGCGGCCTGCGCCGCACCCGGGTGCTGTGCATCGGCCTGCCGCTGTGGCGGTCGGCCTGGCGGATCACTTCGTGATGCGGGCGTCGATCGACACCGTGGTCCGCCGGGAGGCCCGGGCCGGCAACGGCATGCCGGCCTGGCACGACGCCGCGCGGGTCGCCCGGACTAACCTCGCCGCGAACCTTCCGGTCCTGCGCCGCCTGAGCCGGCACACCGAGACGTCGCTGTACGCCTCGCATCCGCCCGCCGGGCTGCGCGCCGAGATGCTCGAACAGCGTCCCCGGCTGGCGGCCGCGGTCACCCTCACCGAGGCCGAGGCGGCCCACATCGATGAGGAGCTCGCCGTGCACCAGAGGCGGGTTCTGCGCGAACTGACCGCCTGATGGTGGTCCTCGTCGTGACCTGCGGTGCGTTCGCGGCGGGTGAGCTCGTGCAGGCCTTCCGCCGGCGGCGCGGCGCGACGCGAGTGGACGTACGCGCCGAAATGGTCTTCCGGTTGTTGCTCTTCGCCGCCATCGCCATGTGGCCACTCGGCCGGGCGGTCGCCCCCGGCGCTGTCATCGGGGGCGAAGTGGTCGGGGCGGCGGTCGGCTGGGCCGGTGCCCTGTTGCGCTGGTGGTCGTTCGTGACGCTCGGCCGGTACTTCACCGTCGTGGTCCTGACCAGCAAGGATCAGCCCGTCATCGACCGCGGCCCCTATCGTGTGCTGCGGCATCCGAGCTACACCGGCCTGCTTCTCATGATCGCCGGGGTGGGCGTGATGATCGGCAACTGGGTGGGCGCGGCCGGCGCGTTCGTGCTGGTCCTGGTCGCGTTGCTGCATCGGATGCGGGTCGAGGAGAGAGCGCTGACGGCCCAGCTCGGCGACCGCTACCGCGACTTCGCGGCCCACCGAGCCCGGCTCATCCCCTACATCTGGTAGCCGCCGACCGTAGGGTGGTTCGATGAGCGCGATCAGGGGCAACCGGGCGGCCTTCTACCAGGTGCTGATCAACACTCTGCTCGTCTCGGTCATGAACTTCACGGTCTGGTTCGCGATCACCTTCTACGTCTATCTGCAGACGCGATCGGTGTTCGCCACCGGTGTCATCTCCGGCATCTTCCTGGTGATGACCGCGCTCACCGGCATCTGGTTCGGCAGTCTCGTCGACCACTTCCCGAAGAAGACGGTGCTCCAGGTCTCGGCGCTGACCTCCACGATCGTGTACGCGGCGGCCCTCGCCATCTACCTGGCCACGCCCCGCGCCGAGTTCACCGATCCGGCCAGTCCCGTGCTCTGGAGCATGGTGGTCCTGCTCATGCTCGGCGTGATCGCGAGCAACCCGCGGGCCATCGCACTCGCCACCCTGGTCACCGTGCTGATCGAGCCGGAGTCCCGGGACCGCGCGAACGGCCTGGTCGGCACCGTCTCCGGCACGTCGATCCTGGTCACCTCGGTGATCAGCGGCCTGCTCGTGGCGTACGGCGGGATGACCTGGGTGTTGGTCCTCGCGCTGGTGGTGCTCGGCGGCGCGCTGCTGCACCTGGCTCTGGTGGCGCTGCCCGAGCCGGCCAAGGACACCACCGAGAAGCGCAGCGTCGACTTGCGGGGCACGATCACCCTCGTACGCTCAGTTCCTGGTCTGTCGGCTTTGATCGTCTTTTCGGCGTTCAACAATCTGCTCGGCGGCATCTTCATGGCGCTGCTTGACGCGTACGGATTGTCGCTCGTCTCGGTCCAGGTGTGGGGCCTGCTGTGGGGCCTGCTCAGCACCGGTTTCATCGTCGGCGGCCTGATGATCGCCCGCACCGGCCTGAGCGCCAACCCGGTCCGCGTCCTGCTCGCGATCAACCTGGTGCTGTGGGCGGTGACGGCGCTGTTCCCGCTGCGCTCCTCGGTGGTGCTGCTGTGCGCGGGCCTGTTCGTCTACATGACCCTCGCGCCGTACGCCGAGGCCGCCGAACAGACCATCCTGCAGAAGGTGGTCCCGTACGAACGGCAGGGCCGGGTCTTCGGTTTCGCCCAGAGCGTCGAACAGGCCGCGTCTCCGCTGACCGCGTTCCTGATCTCCCCGGTGGCCCAGTTCTTCTTCATCCCGTTCATGACCGACGGCGCCGGCGCCCGCGCGATCGGCGACTGGTTCGGCACCGGCGCCGAGCGCGGCCTGGCCCTGGTCTTCGTGCTGACCGGCATGATCGGCCTGATCGCCACGACGGCGGCCCTGCGGAGCCGCCCGTATCACCGCTTGAGCGCCCGCTACGCGGAGTCCCCGGCATTCGGGTCGGTCTATTAAGGTCGATGGTATGACGTCTGTCCGGGCCACCAGTGTCTTCGACTCGCTGCGGCTTGACGCCGTGGCCGACCACGAGGCGCTTCGCCAGGTCTACGCGCTTCCGAGCGACGGGGCCGTGCGCAAGCAGATGACCGAGCTCACCGATCAGACCCGGCGGCTGATCGGCTGCTCGTCGCTGGTGTTCGTGGCCAGCGTGGACGCCGCGGGCAACTGTGACGTCTCGCCGCGCGGCGGGCCCGCCGGGTTCGTCGCCGTGCTGGACGAGCGGACCGTGGCGATCCCGGACGCGACCGGCAACAAGCGGCTGGACACCCTGCAGAACATCGTCGTCACCGGCCGGGCCGGGCTGCTCTTCGTCATCCCGGGGCGCACCACCACGCTCCGGCTCAACGGCCGGGCCTGCGTCTCCACCCGCCCCGATCTGCTGTCCCAGCTGACCGCCGTGGGCAAGCCGCCGGCCAGCGCGATCGTGCTGGAGATCGAGGAGGTCTACCCGCACTGCCCGAAATCGCTGATCCGCAGCGGCGCATGGAAACCGGAGCAGTGGCTGCCGGCCGACGCCCAGCCGACGTCGGCCGAGGTGACCCTGGCCCAGATGCGGATGCCGGAGCTGACGATCGCCCAGATCGAGCAGGCGGAGGCGGACATGATGAAGTACCGGTACGAGTAGACGGCTCAGTGCACGAGTTCCTCCACCGGCTCGGGGGCCGGCCGGGCGGCCGGGATCAGCAGCGTCGCCAGCAGGCCGAGCGCGAGCAGGCCGGCGGCGAGGTAGGAACCGATGGCGATGCCGTGGGCCATGGCGTCGCGGGCGGCGTCGGCGACCGCGGCGGTGGCGGGGTCGGCGGCGAGCGGGGCGATGGCCGCGCCGGCGCTGTCGGTGACCGTCGCCGCGAACCGGTCGATCTGGTCGGACGGGATCGGGCCGCCGCTGAGGGTGTCCTTGACGTCGCGGCCGAGGGCGGAGAAGAAGACCGTGGTCAGCACGGCGATGCCCAGCGCTGAGCCGAGCTGCCGGAAGGTGGCCTGGACGCCGGAGCCCTGGCCGGCCTCGGCGGCCGGGATGTCGGCCAGCACGACGTTGGTGACCTGGGCGGTCGCGAAGCCGACGCCGATGCCGTAGACGAACAGCACGATCGCGATCGACCACCACGGCGCCGAGGTGGTCCCGGCGACGATGCCGAGCCCGACGAGAGCAACGGCTTCCAGGGCCAGGCCGAGCCGGACGAGACCGAGCGCGGACACCTTCTCGGCCAGACCGAAGCTCGCGCCGCTGGCGGCGAAGCTGCCGATCGCCAACGGCAGCAGGGCGACGCCGGCCTGCAGGGAGCTGTAGTCGAGGGTGAACTGCAGCCACAGCGGCAGGACCGCGATGATGCCGAACTCGCCCAGCCCGATGATGACGGTCGCGATGTTGCCGTTGCGGAACGACGAGATGGTGAACAGGCGGGTATCCATCAGCGGCTGCCCGCCGCGGCGGCTCAGTCGCGCCTGCCGCCACCCGAACAACCCGAGCAGGACGACCCCGGCCACCAGGGCGAGGAACACCGGCGACAGGCCGGCCACATCGGCATGCCCGTTCGCGGCCGTCACCCAGCCGTACGTACGGCCCTCGACCAGACCGAAGGCGAGAGCTCCCAGCCCGGCCATCGACAGCAGCGCTCCGGGCACGTCGATCCGCCCGGCCGTCCGCGGCGACGGGGTGATGAACACCAGCGTCAAGACGAAGATCAGCACGACGAGCGGCACGTTGATGCCGAACGCCCAGCGCCAGCTCGCGTGCTCGGCGAACCACCCGCCGATCACCGGGCCGACCGCGGTGGCCGCGCCGATCGTCGAGCCCCACACCGCGAACGCCTGACCGCGCTCCCTGCCGGTGAACGTCTGGTTGAGCAGCGACAGCGACGTCGGCAGCAGCATCGCCCCGCCGACACCCTGCAGGAACCGGGCCAGGATAAGCACCTCACCGTTCGGCGCGAGGCCGGCGAGCAGGCTGGTCACGCCGAACACGACGACGCCGGCCGCGAAGATCCGGCGCGCCCCGATCAGGTCGGCCAGGCGGCCGAAGACCAGCAGCATCGCGGCGAAGGTGATCGCATACGACTCCTGGATCCACTGCGCCTGCGAGGAGTTGATGGCCAGGTCCTCGATGACCGACGGGGTGATCACGTTGACGATCGTCGTGTCCACCACGATCAGCGAGACGCCGAGCGCGATCGCGACCAGCCCCCACCATTTGCGAGCCGTTGTTGACTGTGCCGGCATGGTTATCCCTTCAAGTAGTTACACCATCAAACTATCACAGCATCAAGCTAAGTACGCCGAGGGAATGTTTGACGGTGTGACAGTTTGATCCGGGTATGATCGCCGAAATGACGGACGCTGATGCTCGACGCGATCGGGTCCTCATGGGCCTGCGTGACCACGGCACGCTCTTCGGCGAGCTCGGCCGGCAGCTCGGCATCGCGGCCGGCCTGCACCACACCGACGCCAGGGCGCTGGTGGAGATCCTGGGCGCCCAGGACAACGGCGCGCCGCTGACCCAGTCCGAGCTGAGCCATCGCATCGGCCTGACCACCGGCGCCACGTCGTCCCTGCTGAACCGCCTCGAAGCCGCCGGCCACATCGAGCGGGTGCGCAACCACGCCGACCGGCGCGTCGTCACCCTGCACGCCACCGAGGGCGTCGACGCGATGGTCGACCGCTTCTTCGACCCCCTGATCGACCGGATGGGCGCGATGATGGACGGCTACCCGCCCGAGCTCCTGGACGAGTTCGCCCGCTTCCTCGGCGACGTCAGCCGGACGATGAAGGGCTACCTCGAGGAACTGCCGGCGCGGTAGCTCACACCTCGCGCTTGGGCGCAGGTCAGCGGGTCCGGCGCGGACGACGCAATGTCCATCCGATCATGATGCCGGGTCGGGTCAGGGGATGAAGACCAGGCGGTCGCCGGTCTCGGCGGTCCACGCCTGGTTGATGCGATTCAGGGGTACGGCGTGGGCCTGCACGTCGACGCGGCCGGTCGCCAGCGCCTCGGCGAGGGCCGGCAGCTCGGCCATGAAGTCGCGCGGGGCGATGGAGCCGATGCCGCTGCCGACGATCTGCAGCCGGGCCCCGCGCAGGGCGACCGACGGGATGGCCGCGAGCTCGCCGGCCATCGACCCGATCTGGATCCAGGTCATCGGGGCGCCACGGTCGGCACGGGCGGTGAGCAGCGGCAGCATGGCCTGGGCGGAGGCCTCGCCCCAGACGTAGTCGAGCACCACATCGGCGTCGGCGGCCCGGTCGATCTTGTCGAAGGTGATCGTCTCGTCCGCACCGAGGGCGGCCAGCGTGGCGAGCCGGGCGGTGTCGCGCCCGGCCGCGATCACCCGGGCGGCGCCGAAGAGCTTGGCGATCTGGATCGCCATCCGGCCCGCACTGCCGGTCGCGCCGAGGATCAGCACTTGCTGCCCGGCCTGGAAGTCGATGCGCCGGCGCAGGGCGACCTGACCCAGCTGCGGGTGCTCGGCATCCTGCGCGACCGCCGCGCCCGGGTGACCGACCTGGCGATGTTCCTGGGCGTGGACAAGTCGTCGATGTCCGGCCTGATCGACCGGGCCGAGCGCCGCGGCCTGATCGGGCGCGACAAGAACCCGGACGACCGGCGGGCGCTCGACGTGTTCCTGACCCCGGCCGGCCTGGAGCTGACCGAGCGCCTCTACGCCCAGGTCCGCACCACGATGGAGCCCGCGACGGAAAGGCTGGACGCGGACCAGCTGCGGACCCTCGCCACCCTGCTCGAACCCATCCTGATCGCGTCCGCGGGCCCGGGGCCGCTCAGGCCGAGGTGAGTTCCATCGGAGTCAGGGTTTCGCCGGCCCGCACCGCGGCCTCCAGTCGCCGCTGCCCGCGGACGGCGACGAAGTGCGGCGCCCGATGCACCACCGCGATCTCGCCGTCGTCGTCGGTCACCGCGGCGGGGCGTACGCGACGAGGGTCGAGGTAGCAGACCAGCGCGGCGGGCGGCCGCTCGAGCATCTCGACGATCCGCGCGACCACCTGCTCCGGGTCGGCGCTCGTGGTGTCGCAGACCAGGTCGTAGTTGCGGAGGTCGGTCTTGTCCACGCCGTACCGGGACAGGAACCGCTGCCGTTCGCTCTCGCTGCGGTCGGCGAGCTGGCGGCCGGCGTCCTCGATGCTGCCGTAGTTCTCCACCGCGTCGCCGGGCCGGCCGAGCACCCGCCGGGCGGCCTCGACGGGATCGGTGATGAGGTGCACCTTCAGGGCGTCGGTGAAGAAATGCCACGCCAGCCGGCTGTCCACCACCAGCCGCTCGTCCGAGGCGGCGATGTCGTGCTGCAGCTGGTCGATGTAGTGGTCGACCTTGTCGTCCAGCTCCGAGTGCAGGTTGAACTGCAGCGCGGTCATGCCGTGCTCGGCGGCCATCCGGCGGTAGAGATCGCCGATGCTGACCCGGCGCACCCCCAGCCGCTCCGCCAGCATCACCGACACGGTTGTCTTGCCGCTACCGAGATCACCGTTGAGTACGACCGTACAGGGTCGGATCATCGGTCCACGGTAGTCGATTCAGCCGACCGTGGCCGCGGCCTCGCGCTCCCGGTAGTAGTCGCCCGCCACCACCGGCGGGTAGTCGGTGCCGCCGCCGACCGGGGGCGCGAGCGGCGTGACGACCCGGTCCATGTCCGATTCGCAGAAGACGATGAGGCTGATCAGTTCCTCGTTCGGGTCGGCGTCCGACGGCGGCAGCACCCGGTGCCGGGTGGACCGCCAGCGGTCACCGGTCCAGCGGGCGAGCAGGTCGGCGATGTTGACGGTGAGGGCGCCCGGCACGAACGGCGCGTCCGCCCACTCGCCGTCGAGGGTCTGCACCTGCAGTCCGCCGTAGCCCGGCTGCCGGTCGAGGATGGTGAGGATCCCCCAGTCGGTGTGCGGCCCGACCCGGAACTGCCCCTCGACCGGCGCTCCGGTGACCGCCAGCGCCGGGTAGCGGTTGATGTTGAAGGTGTGCGGCGCGTTCCTGGTCCGCTCGACGAAGTAGCCGGGGTCCAGCCCGAGCGCGACGGCCAGCACCTCCAGCAACTCCCGATAAAGATCAAGAACCTGCTCCGCGTACGCCGTGACCGGGTCACGCAGCGCGGGCACCTCGGCCGGCCAGACATTCGCCATGAACCAGGCCGGGTCGCCGTCCGGGTCCTCCCGACCGAGCGTGAAGGTCTCCTTGAGGTCGGCCGTCGCCGCGTCGCCGACCTCGCCGTAGTAGGAGTTGGCCTCCCGGCCCCGGGCGATCCACCCCCGCCCGCCAACTCCCGTCCCGTAGGCGTCCTTGGCGGCATCGGGCAGCGCGAAGAACGCGCGGGACGCCAGCCGGACACGCTCCTTCAGTGAGTCGTCGATGCCGTGCCCGCTGACCAGGAAGAACCCGGAATCCTGCATGGCCCGGTCGAGCCGGGCCGCAAGCGCAGCCCGCTCCTCAAGGCCGGCGACCCGCCAGGCCCCGATGTCGAAAAGCGGAATGTCCGGAGCGCTCATGAATCACATCCCAGCCAAGAACGGAAACCCCGACCGTACGGGCCCATTGTTACGACAGCCGTCCGGGCCTACCGCCTTCGAAACAACACTCTGCCGACCTTCTCGCCAGCGGCCGGCGGGCCGGCTGCGGGCGTCGGCGCATCGATCCGGTAGCCGATCACGTCGTCGATCGGTTTCGAAAGGTTCCCGCCGAGATCCACCTGGAGTCCGCCGTCGGGGAGGCGCGAGAGCGAGGTCAGCGGTTGCGAGTCCGGCAGGCCGCGGCACTGCACGGTCACCGGCCGCCCGGTGGCCATGGCCGCGGTGAGCTCGGCCGCCATCGCCTTCGCCTTCACCTGGCCAGGGAGCGCGGCCGTTCCGGTCAGGAACGCCGCGGTCACCTCGGCGCGACCCGAGTTGCGCGCGGCCGTGGCGATCCCACGCGCCTCCAGGTCACCCGCGATGAGCAACGCGGCGGACAACAACGCGGCTGCGGTGACGAGCGCCCCGCCGGCGACGAGCGCGACTATCAGCGGCTCGCCCAGCGTGGTCCGGATGTCGGTGATCGTCCCGGCCGCTGTGCCGAGGATCGCCGTCACGCCGCCGGCCCCGGCGATCCGGCGCGTCAGCTTCGCCCATCTGCGCGTGATCTCCGTGGCCCCGGACTTGATGACCTGGATCGAGCCCGGCGTGCCATCGTTCCACCCACTCTTGGCCGCGATGGTGCGCTGCTTGTCGGTGCCGAGCAGTTGCAGGCCGATGAGTAGGTCCTGCAGGTTTACCGGGTCGCCCAGGTCGGCCGCGGGCACCGCCCATTTCAGCGGACCCAGTGCCTTTTCAGCGTCGACGGGATCATCCTCCGCCATGACCGCACCTCCCGTTGCCGTGCCGACGCGGAGCGAGCCGGAGCGGCCTGCTCTCCCCTGCGACATCAACACTCGGGGGGTGCGGCGGACAATCGACGGCGTTACCTGCGGGCTGCCGGATCTAGGACACGCCTCAATCGGCCGGCGTCTCGGCGGTGGCCACGATGGTGGCGCGGCCGAGGATGTGGCCGGCCATGGTGAAGCCCAGGAAGGCCGGGGTGCCCTCGGCGGGCACGCCGATGTCCTCGACATCGAGGGCGTGCACGGTGATGAAGTACCGGTGCGGGCCGTGCCCGGCGGGCGGGGCCGCGCCGACGTACTGCGGCAGCCGGGCGTCGTTCGGCAGCTGGATCGCTCCCGCCGGCAGCCCGGTTCCGGCAGCGCTCCCGGCTCCGGCGGGCAGAGCGGTCACGGTGGCGGGGATGTTGGCGACCGCCCAGTGCCAGAAGCCCGACATCGTCGGCGCGTCGGCGTCGAAGACGGTCACCGCGAAGCTCTTGGTGCCCTCGGGCGCGCCGGACCAGGCCAGGTCGGGGGAAATGTCCTGTCCGCCGGGGATCCCGAAGGCACCGGACATCTGCGGCAGCGGCAGTGCCTGACCGTCGGTGGCCGCGTCGCTCCTGACCTCGAAGCTCGGGACCTGCGGAAGACGAGCGAACGGGTTGTTGGTGGCAGTCATGGCGCTCCTTGACGAAGTGGTGAACACCGAAAAGCCTGCGACCTGCGGCAACAAGCAGGGAGATCCTCGGCATGCTGGTGCCCGCAGTGCCACCATGGGCGGTCGACGCCGCGCATCGCGGTGGAGCAAACTGGGGCAATGCCCAACCGGCCCGAGCTCTCCGCGTTCCTGCGCGCGATGCGAGCGCGCGTGCAACCGGACGACGTCGGCCTGCCGGCGATGAGCCGCCGCCGGACGCCCGGCCTGCGGCGCCAGGAGGTCGCGCAGCTCGCCGCGGTCAGCATCGACTGGTACATCCGCTTGGAGCAGGGCCGGGTCGGCGTTCCGGGGACGGCCGTGCTGGATGCGGTGGCCCAGGCCCTGAAGCTCACCGCGGCCGAACGCCACCACCTGCACCTGATCGCCCGCGGCGAAGCTCCGCCACCCCGACACGTGCCGGCCCCGGCCAGCGAGTCGTTGCAGACCCTGCTGCACAGCATGCCGACGGTCCCCGCCTGGATCCTCGACTTCCGATTCGACGTCCTCGCGCACAACACGGCCGCGGTGGCCCTGTTCGGCCCCGGCTTCACCGTCGGGATAAACACAGCGAAACCGCTTTTCCTGGACCCGGCGACCCGTGATTTCCAGCTGGACTGGACCCGAATCGCCCGCGAGCACGTCGGCAACCTGCGGGCCAACCTGACCCGGCACCCCGACGATCCCCGGCTCCGATCCCTGGTCGGCGAGCTACGCCGGAAGAGCAGGGACTTCGCGACCTGGTGGGACGACCAGACCGTGCAGGAGCGCACGAACGGCACCAAACGAATCCTGCACCCGACCGCCGGCGTGATGACCTTGCGCTACGACGTCCTGGCCGTCCAGGACGGCTCCGAACAGCGCCTCTCGGTCATCACCCCGGCGGACACGGACGCGGAGAACGCGCTGCGCGCCCTCATCTTCCAGCCGCACGGCCTACGCGCGGTCAACTGAGTGCCGGCGAAGAATGTGGGTCATGACCGGCTCGGACGCGGCGCCCGTGGGACGCCTGCACCACCTGATCATCGACTGCGACGACCCGGCGGCCTCGGCGGCCTTCTGGAGTGCGCTGCTGGGCCAACCGGTCACCTACCACGATCACGACTTCGCGGTGGTCTCCGCCGACACCACCACCTCCGGCCTGGCCTTTCAGCGCGCCCCCGACCGGCGGCCGCCGACCTGGCCCGACCCGGCCGTTCCACAGCAGATGCACCTCGACGTCATGGTCGACGACCTCGCCGCCGCCGCGGAAGCCGTACGCGCCCTCGGCGCGCGTCAGCTTCCCGGCGACCACGTCTTCGCCGACCCGGACGGTCACCCGTTCTGCCTGATCCCGAGGCCGAGCTGGGCACCACCCGTCAGACCGGCACCGGCCGGGTGACGCCCAGCTTCTCGGCCGCAACCTCCAACTCGGCCCACACCTTGGGGCCGACCGGGATGCCGTCCTTGGCGCGGGTTTCGGCGACCGCCGCGCTGTGTTCGCCCGGGTAGCGGATCGCGGTGTTCTCGTCGGCCCGAGGTAGGGCGTGCACGGTGTCGAGAGTGGCGGTCACCGCCTCCGTGAACGCTGATGGGTCGCCGAAGGCGGCCGGGTCGAGGGCGATGATCAGGGCGTTCTGGCGGTGCGAGCGGCCCTGCGGGTCGTCCGAGTGGAACGACGACACGATCGGGGCGCCGACCAGGACGCTGGTGAGCAGTTCGAACGCCAGGGACATCCCGGCGCCCTTCGCCCCGCCAAGCGGCAGCGGCATCTTGGCCAGGGCCGGGTCGGTGGTCGGGGTGCCGTCGGCGGTCGCGGCCACGCCCTCGGGCAGCTGTTTTCCGGCGTTGCGGTACTGGGCGATCTTGCCGAGGGCGATGCCGGCGGTGGCCATGTCGAGCAGGACCGGCGGGCGGCCGTCAGCGGTCGGCACCGAGATGGCGAGCGGGCTGGTGGCGACCGCGGCGCCGGTGACGCCGGGGTAGCTCATGTTGGGCATGCCGGCCACGAACGCGATGCCGATCAGGCCCTCGGCGGCGATCTGCGACGTGTAGTAGCCGATCGCGCCGGTGTGGACGGTCCGGCGGACGCCGACCGCGCCGATGCCGACCGCGCGGGCCCGGGTGATCGCCTCGGCGGCGGCCGCGGTCAGCGCGACCGGGCCGGGGGCGCGGTCGGCGTCGAGCACGGTGACGCCGGCGGCGGTGCCGGTGAAGGTCATCGACGGTGTCGCGTTGGCCTCGCCGGAGGCGAGAAGTTCGAGGTAGCGCGGGACGCGGGCGACGCCGTGCGAGTCGACGCCGCGGACGGCGGCCCACAGCAGGACGTCGCTGATCGTGCGGGCGTGGGCGGGGTCGGGGACGGACGCGGTGAACAGGGCGGTGACGAACTCGCCCAGGTCGGCGGCCGGGATCACGACTGGCATCGGTGGTTCTCCAGTGGGGGTCAGCGGGAGACGTGGACGTTGACGATCGCGGTGGTGCCGTTGCGGACGGACTTCAGCGCCCGGTCGAGGGCCGGTTCCAGCTCGGACGCCGCCGTGACGGTCTCGCCGTGCATGCCGAACGGCTCCGCGAACGCGGCCAGCGACGGCTGCCCGGACAGGTCGTGGCCGAGGAACTCGCCGGTCTGCACGGCCGCGCCCTGCGGGTAGAAGCGCAGGTGGTTCATCTTCATCGAGCGGTATTCGTGGTTGTTGAACACCACGATCAGCAGCGGCAACCCGTTGGCCCTGGCGGCTTCGAGCGACGGGATGACCGGGTTGTAGAGGAACGCGCCGTCCCCGATGGTCAGCACCACCGGCCGGTCGGCGGCGGCCAGCTTGACCCCGAGCGCGACGGCGATGCCCTGCCCGAGCCCGCCCTGCACGTAGAAGTACGAGTCCGGCTGCGACCGCTGCAGATGCCGCTGCACGACCCGGCTGTGCGTGATGGTCTCGTCCACCACGATCGCGTCGCCGGCCAGCTCGCGCAGCGCCACGACGACCTGCACCGGGTCGATCCCGACCGCCGCCGCGGCTTTCTCCTCGGCGGCGAGGACCGCCGCCACCTCGATCGCGTGATGATCTTCAAGCCCGGGACGGCCGGGTGCGGGGCCGGCCTGGGCGGCCAGCGCGCGCAGCGTTTCGGCGACACCTCCTTCGAGGTACGCGTCGGCGCGCAACACCTGGTAGACGATGTGTGGCCGCTGCGGCACGTCGTCGATCACCACGATCCGGGCCCGGGCCGGCTTGCGGGACGGCGGGTAGAACGGCGCCCGGCAGTTGACCAGCAGGATCAGGTCGGCCGCGTCGACCCACGGTTCGAGGTCACCGCCGGCGTGCAGGACGTGGTCGCGCGGGAAGTTCGCGCACACCGCCGAGTTGGGTTCGACGACCGGGATCCCGAACGCGGTGGCGAAGCCGACGAGCGCGTCCATCCCGCCCTCCTCGCGGCCGACCGTCTCGGTGACGATCACCGGGTTGGTGGCGGCCTCGATGAGCGCGACGACCGCGGCGAGGTCGGCCGGCGAGCTGACCGTGGTGCCGCGGGCGACGACCGGCTGGACCGGCGCCGCGTCCCACGGTTCGAGGAGCACTTCGAGCGGGATGTTGAGGTAGACCGGCCCGGCCGGCGCCCGCGACGCCAGCTCGGACGCCCGGGTCACCATGGTCGGCAGCGTGTGCACGCTGGCCGCCTGGTTGGCCCACTTGGTGAACGGCGCGGCCAGCACGTGCGGCCCGCCGACGACCGACAGGTTCCGATACCACTGCCCGCCCGGGTCGGGCCCGGGCCCGTCGCCGTAGGTGGTCGACTCGGACGACGCCACCACCATCGGCACCCCGGCCAGCAGCGCCCCGTGGATGGCGACCGACCCCTGCAGCAGCCCCGGCCCGGCGTGCAGCAGGACGCCCTGGCCGCGGCGGGTGACCAGGCCGTAGCCGGTGGCCATGCCGACCGCGACCGTCTCATGGGTCAGATCGAGGTAGGAGGGGCAGGGCAGCCCGTCCCGGTGGCGGCGCGCGAGGGACTCCCACACCGGCGCCCACTCCGAGCCCGGCGACGAGAAGATGTAGTCGGCGCCGGCCGCGGTGAACGCCTCGATGACGGCGTCGCCGCCGTCGGGAACGCCAGTCACTTCGCCGGCTCGTTGATCGGCCAGTCCAGGCATTCGCAGATGCCCCGGCCCATGATCCACTCCAGCTCTTCGGGGGTGAAGTCGAAGTGCTTGGTGAACTGCTCGATGGTCTCGACGTAGCTGAGTCCGTGCCCGAGCAGCCGGGTGATGTCGGTGCCCCAGAAACAGCGCTCGGGGCCCATCTTGTCGACCATTTCCCGCACGTACTTCTCGATGTTGAGGTTGGGGAACGGCGCGGTCGAATAGCCGGGCAGCGCCGACACCTTCACGTAGATGTTCGGGTGCTGGTAGAGGTCGGCGGTTTCCTGCACCCAGTAGCCGATGGCGTCGTCGACGCAGCGGGCCATGATTCCCATGTGGTCGATAATGATCTTCAGACCGGGGTGGCGTCCGGCGATCTGGCCGAGTTCGGCCTTCCAGACCGGCGCGTGCACCATGGTCGGGATGTTCAATTCCTCGGCGATCGGCCAGTACCAGTCGTTGGTGCCGTCGATCATCCAGTTCCGGTCCTGCGGGCGGTGAAAGGTCAACCGAGTGCCTTTGATGTACGGGTTCTGCGCGAAATCGCGGAGCATCGCCGTACCCTCGTCGGGCTTGTTCTGCGGAATGCGCGCCATGATGCCGAAGCGTTCCGGGTACGCCTCGCACGCCTCGAGCGCGTAGTCGATCCGGTTGCCTTCCCAGGACGGGGGAAGGATCAGCGCCCGGTTGACGCCGGCCTCGTCCATCAGCTGGAGGCATTCCTCGTAGCTGAACGGGTCCTCGCGGTGGCCGTTGAGGCGGATCCGCTCGCGGGCACCGGGGACCCACGGACGGTCCGGGGTCTCCTCCTTCCAGATGTGCACCTGGGAGTCGACGACGAACATGGGCTCTTCCTTCCTGTGCCGGCTGTTCTGCCGGGGTGACTTCGACGCTAGATCCGCGCGCGGCGGGCAAGGAGTCTCTGGCGTGCAAGCGGTTGTTGCACGAAACGAGGTGTGAACCTTTTACGAGCGGCCGTCGAGAACGTTCACGACGTGCTCGGCAATGGCCATGCTGGAGGTCGCGGCGGGCGACGGCGCATTGCGGACGGCGGTGACGGCGCCGAGCCGATGAATGCGGAAGTCGTCGACCAGGCTGCCGTCCCGATCGAGGGCCTGAGCTCGCACTCCGGCCCCGGCCCGGACGACGTCCTCGACGCCGATCTCCGGCACATAGCGGCGGGCCGCTGTCATGTAGGCGCGTTTGGAGAACGACCCGTACATCTCCCGGATCCCGGTCCGCCAATGCTTCCCGGCCATCCGCCACGCGCCCGGCCAGCCGGCGATCCCGGCGATGTCACGCGGCGAGAAATCGCGCAGCCGATAGCCCTCGCGGGCGGTGGCGAGAACCGCGTTCGGGCCGACCTCGACCGACCCGTCGACCCGCCGGGTGAAATGCACCCCCAAGAACGGATAACGCGGATCGGGTACGGGGTAGATCAGCCCCCGGACCATGTGGGTCTTCGCCGGCACGACCCGCATGTACTCGCCGCGGAACGGAACGATCCGCGGTTCGGCGGCGTCCCCGGCGAGCCGGGCGACCAGATCACTCTGGATGCCGGCGCAGACGATCAGCTCGTCGACGACAACGGATCCGGCCGGTGACGTAATGGCGAGCCCGCCGGCCGAGGAAGCCACTTCGGTGACCGGGAAGTTGAAACGCACCTCTCCCCCGGCCGCCTCGATGTCGCCGGCGAACGATCGCGCGATCGCCACGTAATCGGTGATCGCGGTCTTCGGCGAATAGAGCGCGGCCAGCCCGGTCGCGTGCGGTTCGAGGTCGCGGATCTCGCCCGGCCCGACCCGGCGCAGCCCCGGCACCAGGTTGACCCCGGCGCGGGCGGCGAGCGCGTCGAGCCGGGTGACATCGTCCGGCGTGACCGCGACGACGAGTTTGCCGCATTCGTCGTACGGGAGTTGCCGGTCGTGGCAGTACTCGCGGAGCATCGCGCCCCCACGCGTACACAAAAGGGCTTTGAGGCTTCCGGGTTGGTAATAGATCCCGGCGTGGACAACTCCGGAATTGTGGCCGGTCTGATGGACCGCGACCCGGTTCTCCTTCTCCAGCACGACCACGCGAGTGCCGGGACGACGCCGGGTGAGTTCCCGGCCGATCGCCAGCCCGACGATGCCGGCGCCGACGATCCCGATCGTCTTATCCGCCATTCAGGTTCACCGCCCGAAATGGACGGCGACGGATTTGACCCGGGTGTAGAAGTGCAGGGCTTCGGTGCCCTGTTCCTTGAAGGCCGACCCGGAGTTGCGGAAGCCGCCGAACGGATGGTGCACGTCCCAGCCGGAGGTGGTGGTGTTGACCGCGACCTGCCCGCAGTCGACCTCGTCGGCGAACCGGTAGGCGGCTTCGAGACGGTCGGTGAAGACCGCCGCGGCCAGGCCGTAGGCGGAGTCGTTGACCAGCGCGATCGCCTCGTCGATCCCGTCGAACGGCCGGACCGCGAGGACCGGCCCGAAGACCTCGTCGCGCCAGATGTCCATCTCGCCGGTGACGTCGGCGAGGATCGTCGGGTTCACGTAGCAGCCGTGGGCCAGCGCACCGGCCGGTGCGTCGCCGCCGAGCTCGACCCGGGCGCCCTGCTTGATCGCCCCGGCGATGTGCCGCAGCACCCCGTCCTGCTGGTTGCGGCTGACCAGCGGCCCGACGTTGGTGGCGGCGTCCTGCCCGGACCCGAGCCGCAGCGCGGCGACCCGGTCCCGCAGGAGAGCGAGGAACTCGTAGTGCACGGACCGGTCGACCAGCACCCGGCTGGTGGCCGTGCAGCGCTGGCCCGCCTGCCCGAACGCCGCGGCGACCACGGCGGTCGCGGCGGCGGCCAGGTCGGCTCCGGCGAGCACCACCGAAGCGTTCTTCCCGCCCAGCTCGGCCTGGAAACGCACGTTGCGGGGCGCGACCCGGGCGCGCAGCCCCTCCCCCACCTCGTTGCTGCCGGTGAAGGTGAGCGCGGCGATCCGCGGGTCGTCGAGCAGCGCGCCGGAGATCTCGGCGGTGCGGCCGGTGACGACGTTGAGCACGCCGGCCGGCAGCCCGGCGTCGTGCAGCGCCCGGGCCAGATACAGCGCCGCGGTCGGCGTCTCCGAGGCCGGTTTGAGGACCACCGCGTTGCCGGCCGACAGGGCCGGGGCGAGTTTGCGGGCCGGGGTGATCAGCGGGTCGTTCCACGGGGTGATGGCCAGGACCACGCCGATCGGCTCGCGGCGGAACGACGTCTGGGTGTCCGGCCGTACGTCGTGCACCAGCGAGCCGTACGGCTCGCGGGCCTGCCCGGCGTAGTAGTCGAAGAAGTCGGCGGCCTTCTCGACCTCGCCGCGCGCCTCGGTGAGGGTCTTGCCGTTCTCGGTGACCACGCCGAGGGCGATCTCGGCGGCCCGCACCCGCAGCAGCGTCGCCGCCTTGGCCAGGATCTTCGCCCGCTCCAGCGCCGGGGTGCGGCGCCACGTGGCGAAGCCGGCCGCGGCGGCGGCGTAGACCGCGGTGACCTGGGCGGCGGTGAGCGCCGGGACCCGCACGACCGGCTGCCGCACGTCGACCGGGTCGAACACGTCGACCCACGTCTCGGACCCGGTCCACTCGCCGCCGGCCAGTGTCTCCATGGTTCGCACGAACATCACCACTCCTCGGGTCGCATTACGCCGAATCTTAGGAACGCGAATGGTGGTCAACAACGCGTCCGGCGGCATGCATTGCTTGCATCCGGCGCACTCAACCGGGCCGGGAAAACCTGATGGAATTCGGGTCGGAAAAAAGACGACCTGACGGAGGAACTCATGCCGTACGCGGTGATCGCCCACTACCGGTGCCCGGCGCAGGAGGCCGCGCAGATCCGGGAAGCCCTGCTCGCGATGCGTGAGCACACGCTGAAGGAGCCGGGCAACCAGGCCTACGAGGTGCACGCCGAAGTGGGCGCCGAGCCGCCCGCGTTCATTCTCTACGAGCGGTACACCGACCGGGCCGCATTCGACGCGCACGCCGCTTCGGAGCACTTCGAGAAATTCATTCTCGGGATCGTGCGGCCGCTGCTGACCGACCGCACGGTCCGGTTCGCCGAGACCTTGTAGAAAGGGCCGGGCTACAGCTCGTTGCCCCAGCACATCCGGGCGACGGTCTCGACGTGGATCAGCTTGCGTTTCTGGTCCTCGACGCCGATCGACGGCCCGCCGGCGACCGGCTGGAACCCGCCGGCCGGGCTGATCGCGACGTCCTCGAGGTCACGGATCGCGAAGGCGACGTCCATCCGGTCCATGATCGCGTCGATGTCCTCCAGCGCGGCCACGGCCGGGTCGACGATCCCGAGGCAGACGTCCTTCGACAACGGAACAGCCCGCAGCAGTTCGACCTCGGCGTCCGCGCCGCTGCAGTACGGCAGCATCCACCGGTCGACCGGCACCGACGCGAACAGCCGGGAGGCCACGTCGACATCGACCGCGGAAGGCGTGACCACAGCAGGGCAGAGCCCGATCCGCACGTCGTCCGCTTTGCCCAGCGACACCGCGAGCGAGTCGATCGCGATCGCGTCATCGAGCGACAACCCCGGGAACGACCCGCCGCCGAGCGCCGCCGCATACAGATGGTTGTCCAGCTGGATGTAGCGCACCCCGCGGGCCAGGATCGCCTCGATCTCGTCCCGGATGATCCGCGCGAGCGCCTCCCCCAGCTCCCGGGCACTGCCGAACGGCGACCCGGCCGCCGGGTCGAAGCACTGCGCGGCCAGGAACGCCGGCGACGGCAGGGTCGCCTTGGCCGGGATCACGGTCTGCGCCGCGACCGCGGCAACGTCGTCGGCGACCAGGGAGGCGTGCGGCTTGAGCTCGTCCACGGCCTCGCCCGTACGCCGGAAACCGCTCACCGCGTCGAACACCGCCGAGCGCAGATCCGTACGCCGGAACTCGCCGTCGCTGACCGCGGAAAGCGAGAGTCGCCGCTGCATGCGCACCGCTTCGGCAATGGCCGCGTCCTCGGCGGCGCGCAACTCCTCCGCCGAGATCTCGCCGGCCGCTCGGCGCTGCCGCGCGGCAAGAAGCTCGGCCGGCCGCACCAGGCTGCCGTGGTGGTCGATCCGGAACTTGAAGGTGTCAGCCATTCTTGGGTGCCCCTCCCCACGCCTGGAATTCCAGTTGGTAGCCGAGCGATCCGAGCACCTCGTCGCAGACCTGCTGGTCCTCGTCGCCGGTGCCGCCGGAGATGCCGAGCCCGCCGAGGATCTCGCCGTCCCGCTTGACCGTGACGCCGCCCTCGGTGGCCACGATCGGCTGCGCGCCCATCGTGGAGAGCTGGGCGAAGAAGCCCGGGTTGCTCTCCGCCCACGGCTTGAGCATCTTGGTCGGCCGTTCCATCACGGCGGCGCTGTAGGCCTTGGCGATGGCGATGTTCGGGGTCAGCGGCCGCGCGCCGTCGGAGCGCTTGACGACGAGCAGGAACCCGCCGGCGTCGACGACCGCGATGCTGAGCGCCTTGCCGAGCACCGACCCGGCCTTCTGCGAGGCGGCGACGATCTCGTCGGCCTCGGCGAGGGTGAGTTTCATGCGATGGCCTCTCGGATGCGGGTGACGGCCGCGTTGAACAGCGCCGGCGCCTCCCAGTACATGGAGTGCGGCGCGCCCGGGATCAGCTCCAGCCGGGAGCCCTTGACCAGTTCGTGCGCCCGCCGGACGGTGGCCGCGCTGAGCACCGCGTCGTTCTCCCCGGCGAGGAAGGTGACGTCGAGCCCGGAGGCGACCACTTCGGTGATGCTCGGCCCGCCGGCCGAGAGGTTGCGCAGGTCGGCCATCTTGGCGACGTTGAACGTCCCCATCTGCTGGAACAGGAACGTCTTCGCGGGTTCCGACTGCTGGAAATCGGCGGACAGCAGCCGATCCAGCACCGGCAGCTTCACGGCCTCGGCCCGATCGGCGGCGACCAGCTCGGCCAGTGACGGGTCGGCGATCCCGCCGAGCGAGTGGGCGAGCGCGACCCCCGCGACGCGCGAGGGGCGGGAAAGCCCGGCCCGCAGCGCCGCGACCGCGCCGATCGACTGCCCGACCAGCAGCACATCGGTCAGGTCCTCCTGGTCGAGCACCGCGAGGATGTCGCCCGGGAAATCCTGCCCGTCGAATTCCGGCATCGACGAATCGGAATTGCCGAAACCGCGCAGGTCGACGGTGACGATGGTGAACCGGCCGCGCAGCGCGGCGACCTGCTGCCACCAGGCGGCGTGGTGCCCGCCGGAGCCGTGCACGAAGAGAATGGCCGGCCCGGAGCCGTGCCGCTCGTAGTAGATGGAAACCCCATCCGATGTGGCGATGCCCATTTCGCCTCCCTTACGCCGGACGGTTGCCGTGGTAGACGAGCTCGATCATGGTGTGGTCGGGATCGTGGATGTAGCAGAACTTCGATTTGTTCTCCGGGCGTTCGACCGGCCGGGTGTGCCGGATCCCGAGTTCGGCGAGGTGCTCCATGAACCCGTCCCAGTCGTCCACCTCGATGGCGAAGTGATAGGGCGCCATCCGGTCCATCTCCTCGACCGGCGTGAAATGCAGGTCGAAGTTGCCGCGGGTCATCAGCACGACCTTGGTGTTGCTCTTCGGCGTGATCGCCTTGAGCCCGAACACCTTCGAATACCACTCCTTGGTGCGCTCGGGATCGGTGGTCGGGAAGTTCACGTGGTGGATGTACCGAGGTTTGTTACTCATCAGGGGGCCTTTCCGAATGGACGGGATTGCTGAGCACACCGATGCCGCTGATCTCGATGTCGACGACGTTCCCCGGTTCCATCTGGACGGTGGCGTCGGCACCCATCCACAGCACGTCGCCGGGGTGCATGGTGATGTATTTCGTGGTCTCGACGATGTAGTCGAAGGGGTCGAAGACCATCGCGCCGGTCGGGAACTTCGCGACCACCGACCCGTCGATCCGCACCGTGGTGGTCTGCACCATCGGGTCGACATCGGTCTCGATCCACGGGCCCATCGGCTTGAAGGTGTCGCTGTTCTTGCTCCGCCAGAACGTCCGATCGGCATGCTGCCAATCTCGGGCGGAAACATCATTGCCGATGGTCCAGCCGAGAATGCTTTCCTGCGCTTCCGGCCGCGAGGCGTTTTTGAGCGTACGACGTACGACCGCGACAACCTCAGGTTCGGCCTCGAAGCGGTTCTCGACCCCAGCCGGCCGGACGATCGGCGAAAGGTGCCCGGTCAGCGCGTTGTTGGCGCGATACCCGACCTCGGGCCGCTCCGGCAGTTTCCCGGCGGTGTGCTCGACGTGGCTCCGGTAGTTGTATCCGACCGCGTAGAACACCCCCGGCACGATCGGCGGCAGCCACCGCACGCCGGCCACCGCCCGGACCCGCCCGTCCGGCCGGCCCCCGTCCAGCGGCGACCCGTCGAGCAGGCGGATCACGTCGTCCTCGACCAGCCCGAACGCGGGCCGCCCACCGTCGTCGATCCGGCAGTACCGCATCTCAGTCCGCCAGCAGGTGCGAGACGCGCTTGGTGACCAGGTATCCCTCGAGCCCTTCGGGACCACCTTCTTTGCCGTACCCGGACTGCTTGACCCCGCCCGACGGCGCCTCACTCACCGACCCACCGCAATGGTTGATCGACAGAATCCCGGCCTCGAACCCGCGGATCAGCCGCTCGGCGGTGGACGACGACCTCGTGAAGCCGTAGGCGGCCAGCCCGTAGGGCAGCGAGTTCGCGGTGGCCAGGGCCGCATCGAGGTCGCGGAACGGCACGATCGGCGCGATCGGCCCGAACGGCTCCTCGGTCATCACCAGCGCGTCGGCGGGCACCCCGGTGAGCACGGTCGGCGCGAAGAAGAACCCGGCCCGATCGATCCGCTCCCCACCCCGAACCAGTTGCGCGCCGCGGCTGACCGCGTCGCTGACCATCTCCTCCATCGCCTTGAGCCGCCGCGGATTGGCCAGCGGCCCCATGGTGACGCCGTCGTCGAGCCCGTCCCCGACGACGACCCGGTCGGCGGCGGCGACGAATTCGGTCACGAACTCGTCGTAGACGTCCTCGTGCACCAGGAACCGGCTGGGCGACGTGCACACCTGCCCGGCGTTGACGAACTTCGCGAACGCCGCCTTCCGCGCCGCCACCACCGGATCGGCATCCGCACACACGATCACCGGCGCATGCCCGCCCAGCTCCATCAGGCTCGGCTTCATCTCGCTGCCGGCCTGCGCGGCGAGCAGCTTGCCGACCGGAATCGACCCGGTAAAGGCAACCAGGCGAATCTCCGGCTCGGCGATCAGGTGCCGGGAGACTTCGGCCGGATCCCCGAAGACCAGATTGAGTACGCCGTGCGGAACGCCCGCTTCGACGAAACACCGCACCAGCTCGCACGCGGTGCCGGGGGTCTCCTCGGACGCCTTGATGACGATCGAGCAGCCGGCCGACAGCGCCGCCGCGATCTTGCGCATGGGCCCGCCGGCCGGGAAGTTCCACGGCGTGAACGCGGCCACCGGCCCGACCGGCTCGTGCCGCACGGACAGCACGGTGTCGTCGGCGGACGGAATGATCCGTCCGTAGGCCCGGCGCGCGTCGTCGGCGTCCCAGCGCAGCGTGTTCGCGACCCGCAACGCCTCGCCGCGCGCCTCCTTGAACGGCTTCCCCTGTTCGAGCGTCATGATCCGGCCAACGCGGTCGGCCCGCGACGCGAGCAGGTCGGCCGCCTTGTGCAGGATGGCGACGCGCTGGTCGACCGGCATCGAACGCCAGACGGCGAACCCCTTTACCGCCGCAGCGACGGCCCGGTCGAGGTCGGCGACGGTGGCCAGGGGCAGATGACCGAGAACTTCCTCGGTGGCCGGGTTGAGGACAGGAACGGTCTGGCTGCCGCCGCTCCACTCCCCGTCGATGAACAGCCCGAGGTCGGTATAGGAAGTCATGCTGTGCTCTCCTTTGTCATGCCCTTCTGGCCCTCGCCTTCGGCCTGGGCGCGCATCTTGCGGAAGTGCCGCTCGGTGCAGGCGGTCATGACGGGGACTCCCGGTTGGTGCGCAGGGTCCAGATGTGATGCGGCGGGGTCTCGTCGTGCACCCGGGTGCCGTACGTGTCGTCGACCCGGTCCATGTCGGCGGCCAGCTCGACCCGGCCGCCGCAGGGGGCGTGCACGAACCGGAAGACGTTGGAGCCGACCGTGTGCCGGCCGAGGCGCCGCGCCTCCGACCAGCCCTTCTCGATCATGTGGTTGCCGCCCTCGATCACGTCGTCGAAGCCCGGGACCTCGAACGAGACGTGGTTGACGCCGGCCTTGTCGGGCCGGTGGCAGAGCAGGAAGTTGTGCTGGTCGGCGTCGCCGGGCACCCGCATGAACGTGCCCATCGGCTTGACCACGTCGGTCGGGATGAAGCCGAGCCGGTCGACGTAGAACGCGACCGCCGCCTCCCGGCCGTCCTTCGGGATGTTCAGCGCGACGTGGCACATCCGCAGCGGCCGCACCTGCCCGACGCTGCTGAGCGCCGCGTTGACCCGGTGGACGAAACCGGTCACGTTGGCGCCGCGCGGGTCGACCGGCTCGTACTCGGAGGTGCCGGCCACGGTGAGCCCGACGCCGAAGCCGGTCTCGTCGACGGTGTGGAAGACCCCGTCGGCATCCTGGGTGATCTCACGATCGGCGCCGGCCGCCGCGACGAAGGCGGCCAGCTCTTCCGCGTCGGAGGCGCCCCACACCACCTCGCGCAGCGTGTTGCCGTTCTCCACCGCGGCCGGCAGCCCGGCCGGGTCGGTGCGCAGGTGCAGGGTCTGCCCGATCTTCGTCTCGAAGACCGCGTGCGACTCCTCTTTCGCGATCAGGTCGAGCCCGAAGTCGGTGAAGAAGCGCACGCACGTCTCGAGGTCGTCAACGGTGTAGACGACGGATTCGATGCGCTGGATTCCCATTTTCGCCACGCCACCTTCCCGCCCTCGCTAATGGAAGCGAAAGGCTGATACCGATCCTATGGGCGGCGAGCGGCGCACCGGCACTCCCATGGCGCAAGCCTTGATTGCACTACTCGAATGCCGGAATGGGATTCGCCGAGAACCATTCGGTGAGGAAGCTGAGAAAGACCTCGACCTTGCGCGGCGCCTGCTGGGCCGGCCCGTAGATGGCGTACAGCGAGCGGCTCGGCACGGCCAGCTCGGGCAGCAGCACCTTGAGCGTGCCGCTCATCAGGTCGTCGTAGGCGGGCCGGCTCGGCAGCAGCGCGATCCCCCGGCCGTGCACGCACGCCTTCTGCAACGCGATGTACGAGTTCGAGCTGAACGCGACATTCTTGATCTTGTGCAGGGTGCTCTCGTGGCCGTGCCCGATCCGCCAGACCGGGTCGTTCGCGTGCACCAGGCAGTCGTGGTTGTTGAGGTCGTTGGGGTGGGTGAGCTCGCCGTGCTCCTTGAGGTAGCTCTCCGCCGCGACCAGCACGAACGGCAGCGACGCGATCTTCTTCAGCCGGACGCTGGAGTCGCGCAGGTCCCGGGTGTGGAAGGCGATGTCGAAGCCGGAGTCGAGGAAGTCGTAGGTGCGGTCGGACATCCCGCCCAGCTCGAACCGCACGGCGATCTTCGGGTGGGCCACCGAGAAGGCGGCGATCGCGTCGCCGAGGTCGAGGCTGCCGATCCATTTCGGGCAGATGATCGACAGCGGGCCCTCGGGCCGGTCGTGCAGCTGGGCGATCTTCTCGTCCTCGTCGTCGATCTCGTCGAGGATCCGGTTGGCGAACTCGCTGTAGCGCAGGCCCGGCTCGGTCAGACTGACCGAGCGGGCGGTGCGGTTGACCAGCCGTACGCCAAGCTGTTTTTCCAGGTCGGCGACGTGCCGGGAGATGAGCGAGCCGGAGGTGCCGAGCTGCTTGGCGGCGCCGGAGAAACTGCCGACCTTCGCAACGGTCACGAAGCTGCGCATGACGAGGATGCGGTCCATGGGCCCTCCTGCCCTCGGGTCACGCGGCGGCGATTCCGCCGCGTGACCGGGCTCTGTTACGTCGGTAACCTAATTGTCAACAATCGAGCTGACAAGAGGTCACGACAGGCAATACTTCGGCGCCTCGCTGAGATTGTCCTTGGTGATCAGGGCGATCGGAAGGTTCGCGATCTTGTCGGCCTGACCCTTGTTGAGCAGGGTGATCGCGTTTTTGACCGCGAGCTGACCGATGGTCGTGGCGGAGTTGGCCACGGTGGCGGCGAACCTGCCGTCCTTCACCGCGGCAAGACCCTCGTCGGTGCCGTTGGCCGTCACGATCTTGACATCCTTGCCGGCCGCCTGGAAGGCCTGCAGCGCCCCGAAGGCCATGTCCTCGTTCGCGACGAACGCGTACTTGAGGTTCGGGTGGGCCTGGATCATGTTCTCGGCGACGTCCTGGGCCTTGGCCCGGTTGAACATGCCCGGCTGGTTGGCGACCACCTTCACGTTGGCCGGCAGCGCCTCGGTGAAGCCCTTGACCAGCAGGTCGGAGGCGGCGCCGGGGGCACCGGCGATCACCCCGGCCTCGGCGTCGGCGCTGCCCGCGTCCTTGGCGACCCAGCCGGCGTCGAGCTTGCCGACGCCGTTCAGGTCGACGACCACGGCGCCGAGGATGTTCGAGGTGTCGGAGGTGATCACCGAGGTCAGGAAGATCGGGATGTTGGCGCTCTTGGCCTTGGCGATGTCGTTCTTGAGCGCGTCGACGTTCACGGTCTGCACGATCAGCACGCTGACGCTGCGGGAGATCATGTCCTCGATGTTGGAGAGCTCGGCCGCCGGGTCCTGCTTCGAGTTCGCAGTGATGACCTTGGCGCCCTCGGCACCGGCCTCGCTCTCGATCGCCTTCTGCAGGCAGGTGTGGAACTCGGTGGTCGCGCCGTTGACGAAACCGAGCGTCACGCTCTTGGCCGACCCATCACTTCCGGCCGCGGAATCGTCACCGCAGGCGCTGAGCGAAGCAATGCCGAGGGCCGCTGCCAACAGCGTACAAAATAAGGTTTTAGGCATGGGGTCATTGCCTTTCGAATGGAAAAGGGCGGGGGAGAGAATTCAATGCCGGCGTCGCTGCAAAAGATTCGCGACGGCCGCGATCAGCAGCACGGCACCGACCGAGATCTGCTGGTAGTAGCTGTTGATCTGGAGCAGGTTGAGCACGTTGGCGACCACCCCGAGCAGCAGCACGCCGAGCACGGTGCCGAAGACGGTGCCCTTGCCGCCGGCCAGTGAGGTGCCGCCGATGACCACCGCCGCCACCGCGGTGAGCTGCAACTGGAGGCCGCCGGTGCCGGGGCTGCTGGCACCGAGCCGGGCGAGCAGCATGATCCCGGCCAGCCCGGAGAGGGCCCCGGCCAGGCCGTAGAGCAGCAGCTTGTCCCGGGCCACGGTGATGCCGGACAGCCGGGCGACGTCCTCGTTGCCGCCGATCGCGAACGCGTCCCGCCCGAACGTGGTGTAGCGCATCACGAACGCGGTGACCGCGAGCACCGCAATCGCGACGATCAGCAGGTTGGGCAGCCCGAACGTCTTGCCGATACCCAGCGCCGACAGCTGGTCGTCGATCGAGACGCTCAGCCCGTTGATGACCAGCAGCGCCACCCCGTCGAGCAGGGTGGCGGTGGCCAGGGTCGCCACGAACGGCGCCACCCCGGTGAACGTCACCACCGCCCCGTTGACCAGCCCGATGACCGTGGCCAGGGCGATCGACACGACGACGGTCAGCCAGATCGACTGCCCGTGCGCGAACAACTGCGCCGCCACCGCCGTGGTGACCGCGACGTTGCCGCCCATCGAGAAGTCCATGCCGCCGGCCGTCATCAGCAGCGTGAGGCCGGCCGCGATCACCGCCACCACGCTGACCTGGCGCAGCACGTTGAGCAGGTTGTTGGTGGACAGGAACGCGTCGGTCCGCAGGCTCGCGAACACGATGATCGCCACCAGCACGAGCAGCAGGCCGCCGTGCGCGAAGCCGCGGGGAAGCACGCGCCGCCGGGTCGGCACGGCCGGCGCCGTCAGGGTCGTTGTCACGAGATCGCTCCTCCCAGGGCGACGGCGACGAGTTCGTCGCGGCTGATGCGGTCGATGTCGTACTCGGCGATCGTGCGGCCGTCGCGGACCACCACCACCCGGTCGGCGAGGCGCATGACCTCGTCGGCGTCGCTGGACGCGAGCAGCACCGCCACCCCGGCGGCGGCGAGGCCGTCGACCAGGGTGTGGATGTCGGCCATCGCGGCGATGTCGACGCCGTTGGTCGGGTCCTCCAGGAGGCAGGCGACCGGTTCGGTGCCGAGCCACTTGGCCAGCAGCACCTTCTGCTGGTTGCCGCCGGAGAGCAGCCCGACCGGCGGGTTCGGGGTGAGGGTGACGACCCGGTAGTCGTCGCGCAGCGGGGCGGCGCGGCGGGCGAGCCGGTCCCGGCGGTGCAGCCGGCGCCGGTCGAGCCGGTCCCGGGCCAGCATCAGGTTCTCGTCGACGGTCAGCTCCGGGATCAGGCCGAGCCGGCGGCGGTCGCCGGTGACGCAGCGCAGCCCACTGGAAAGCGACCGGCCGACCTTGCCGAACCGCACGTGCCGGCCGTTGACCTCGAGGCGGCCGCGGTCCGGGCGGCGGCGACCGGAGAGCAGGTCGAACAGCCGCGACTGGGCGTCGCCGGCCGGGCCGAGGACGGCCACCACCTCGCCCTGCCGGACCTCGACGCTGAAGTCCTCGATGAACCGGCCCTCGCCGACATCGCTTATCCGGAGTCCTATTTGTTCCTTTTTGATGGACCGCGGCGGTTTCGTCGACACCACGTCCCGGCCCACCATGCTGCGGACCAGGCCGGCCTCGTCGGTCTCCTTCGCCTGCCCGCCCCAGACGACGCGGCCGTCGCGCAGCACGGTGATCCGGTCGGCGAGGGCCAGCACCTCGGCGATGTGGTGCGAGATGAACACCACCGCGACCCCGGCCTCGCACAGCCGCCCGACCAGTGCGTGGATCTGCGCGGCCGCCTCCGCCCCGAGACACGCGGTCGGCTCGTCGAGGATCAGCACCCGCCCACCGCGGCGCACCTCCCGGGCCACCTCGACCATGGTCTGCTCGGCCACCGTCAGGTCCCCGGCGAGAGCATCGACGTCAACATCGATCCCCAGATCCCGCAGCGCCTGCCGGGCCAGCTGCCGCACCGGCTTCCAGCGGACCAGGGACGTACGGGTGGGCAGGTCCCCGAGCATGATGTTCTCGGCGACGGTCAGCGTCATGACCAGTTCCCGGCGCTGCGGGACGGTGGCGATGCCGAGCTTGCGGGCCTTGCGCGCGGTCAGCTGCCCGGCCGCGGTGCCGCCGATCTCCATCACCCCCGAGTCCGCGTTCTGCGCGCCGGACAGGATGCGCACCAGCGTCGACTTGCCGGCGCCATTCATCCCCATCAGCGCGTGCACCTCGCCGGAAAACAGCTCGAGGGAGACATCGCGCAGCGCCACCGCCCCGCCGAAGCTCTTCGAGATGTCGCTGACCCGGACGACCGGGTCCTCAGCGGTCATCGCCGACCCGCTCGTAGCCGCGGATGTCCGGGAACGGCGGCGTCTTGTCGGCCTGCAGGTCGACCTGGAACGCGTTGAGAAGCATGCCGAGCATGGTGAAATTGCCGAGCGCCCCGACCGTGTCGACCAATCCCTGCGCGCCGAAATACTGACGGGCCCGTTCGAACGTCTCGTCGGTGACGAAATTGTCTGCCAGCAATTCCTGGCAGAACTGATAGAACGCCTCGTCCTCCGGATTGCCGAACTCGGGCCGGCGCCGCTCGGCGATCGCCTCGATCGCCGCGACCGGAATGCCCTCCTCGATCGCCTTGGCCACGTGCGCGTTCCAGGAGTACTGCGCGTCCCGGTGCCGGGCGGCGATCAGCAGCGACAGCTCCCGCAGCCGCAACGGCAGGCTCGACTCGAACCGGCAGAACGCGCCGAGCGCCTCGACCTTCTCGCACAATTCGGGGCTTTGAATCCAGACCTGGAAAGGCCCGCGAACGGCACCCCGGCGCCCGGCGATTCGCGCGCTGATCTCCTGCTGCCGTTCGGTCATCGCGTCCGGCTTGATGACGGGAAGTCTCATCGACGGCCAACCCCTTTGTGATACCGCACACTCCGGATGGGTGTTTCGCAGGACCGTAACAACGGGGTGATAGGTGGCCACAGGTCGTCGGGTGCAACGTAAGGCTGCACTCGGCGTATCGCTGATCACCCCCCGCGCGGGCATAGCCTCGAAGCCATGACGGTGATCATCAAATCGGCAGACGTAAAGGTCCTCGATCGGGGCGGCGCGGTCGCCACCACGCCCCTGATCACCACCACGGCGGCGGCCGGCGAGAACCGGATCACCAGCGGGATCAGCGTCTACCCGGTCGGCACCGGCGCCCCGCTGCACTCGCACAACTGCGACGAGCACGTGACGGTCCTGGACGGCTACGCCGAGGTGGTGGTCGAGGGCACGGTGACCCGGCTGGAGCGCTACGACACCACGTACATCCCGTCGCCGATCCCGCATCTGTTCCGCAACGTCGGCGACGAGCCGCTGCGCATCCTCTGGGTCTACACCTCGGGCGTCGTGACCCGGACCTTCACCGACACCGGCATCACCGTGGAGCACCTGTCCGCCGCAGACCAGATGGTGCAAGACTGAGCGCCTCGTGCAGCTTGTGCAGCAGCTCGCCGGAGGCGAACGGTTTCTCCAGGAAGGGGATGTCCGGGTCCAGGACCCGGGTGCTCCCGAGCAAGCCGTTGCTGTAGCCGGACATGTAGACCACCGGCAGCCCCGGTTCCCGCTCGTGCACCAGCTCGGCCAGCCGCGGCCCCGACATCTCCGGCATGATCACGTCGGTCAGCAGGGCGTCACACCCCTTGGCCAGAAATGTCTGGTACGCCTCGGCCCCGGTCACCGCCGCCATCACCCGGTAGCCGTTCCCGGTCAGGATCCGGTGCACCACCCGGGCCAGGGGCTCCTCGTCCTCGACCACCAGGATCCGCTGCCCGTCGCCCTTCGGCGGCACGATCAGCCGGGTGCCGGTCACCGACGGCCCGGCCGGGGCGGTCGACAACGGCAGGTAGATCCGGAACGTCGTGCCGACCCCCGGCTCGGAGAAGACGTTGATGCTGCCGCCGGCCTCGGCCACGATGCCGTAGACGGTGGCCAGGCCCAGACCGGTCCCCTTGCCGCGCGGTTTCGTCGTGTAGAACGGCTCGAAGATGTGCGCCGCCACCTCCGCCGACATCCCCTCGCCGGTGTCACTGACCTGGATCCGGGCGTAGCGGCCGGCCGCCACCGCGGGCCGCATGTTCAGCTCCTGGCCGTCCAGCTCGGCCTCGTCCGCCTCGATCACCAGGGTGCCGCCGTCCGGCATCGCATCCCGCGCGTTGATCGCCAGGTTCAGCAGCACCTGCTGCAGCTGACCGGGGTCGCCGTGCACGACCAGCGGGCGCCGCGGCGGCCGGGCGAACAGCGCGATGTCCGCCCCGATCGTGCGGTCCAGCATCGCCCGCACCTCGGTGATCGCGGCGTCCAGGTCCACGTCCTGCGGCTGGATGGTGTCGCCCCGGGTGAAGGTCAGCAGCTGCCGGGTGAGGTTCATGGCCCGGTCGGCGGCGGTACGCACGTGCACCAGGTCGGCACGCACCGCCGAGTCCTGCTCGGCCGCCTCGGCCGCGAACTCGGTGTAGTTCACGATGATGGCGAGGATGTTGTTGAAGTCGTGGGCGATCCCGCCGGCCAGCTTGCCGAGGCTCTCCATCCGCTGCTGCTGGTTCGTCCGCTCCTCCAGGGCCCGCTGCTGGTCCGCGGCCTCCTTCGCGGCGCTGATGTCGCGCGCCACCACCGACGTGCCGGTGACCTGGCCGGTGCTGTCCCGCACCGCCGCCACATTGATCGAGAGCTCCACCGGCGAACCGTCCTTGCGGAGCCGCCGAGCCTCGTACGTCACATGGGGTTCGCCGTTGCGGACCCGCTCCTGCGAGGCCACCTGCTGCTCGTGGCCGGACTCGTCACTGAGCAGCGACACCGGCTGGCCGATCATCTCGTCGGCGGTCCAGCCGAACACCTTCTCCGCACCCGGATTCCACGCCGTCACGTTGCCGGCCACGTCGAGCCCGATGATCGCGGCATCGGTGTGCGCGACCACCGCCGTCAACGTGACCAGGCGGCTCTCGGCCACGTCCCGCGCCGCGCGCTCGCGGGCGTCGGCCTCGTCCAGGCGGCGCTGCTCCCCCGGCGAGATGAAGATGGCGCCGTTGCCCAGCAGGACGCCGTAGCTTCGGCGCAGGGTCCAGTAGTAGATGCCTACGCCGGCGGTGAAGAGGTCCCAGACGGCGGACGGCCAGGACCAACCCTCGCTCAGGGCGTGGCCCAGGTGCGCCGTGTCGGCTGCTTGGGTGATGCCGCGGTAGGCGAGAAACGCGTGCATGCCGTGGCCGACGGCGCAGCTGAAGAAGATGAGCGCGGTGGCTACGGCCAGTTTGTTGGTACGCAGCTGTCCGGCCCGGCTCACCGGGACCATGACCGCTATCGTGATCGCGGCGTAGGCCACCATGATCACCAGGTTGGCCAGCAGAAACAGCTGTTCCGGCACCTTCGTCCTATCGGTTCGCTCTCGGTTTGTCTGAGCCTCCTTTTTCTTGCGGTGGGACGGTTGGGGCCGGGGTGACCCCACACCAACGGTGGGGCGTCTTAATGTTGGTGTGGGGTCACCCCGGCCCCAACCTCGCGTGGGAACACGTGACAGCCAGGACAGAGCTTGGGCCGTTCTGTTTTTTGGTTGGTGGGGTTTACTCCTCGCCGGAGAAGCGTTCCCAGGCTGACTGGCGGGCTATGCCCAAGGCCGTGCCTATGCGTGCCCAGGTCACTCTTCGTTCTCGCAGCGTGGTTACCAGGCGTTGGAGGCTTGCCTCGGTCTGGGCTCCTGCCGCTGCCACCTGAGGTAGGCGGTCCAGGAGTTGGTCGTCGGTCAGTTCGTTTTCCCACGCCGACAGCTTTGCGTCGGAGGTGGTGGGGTCCTGTTGCTCGGAACTGAGGATGTTGTTGCACAGGTCTACGCACTCGTTGCAGATGTAGACGCCGGGGCCGGCTATCACCTTTTCTACGGCTGAGCTTGGCTTGGCGCAGAAGGAGCAGCACAGCTGGATTGCTGGCTCGGCGGCTTGCGTTTCGCTGGTCATGGTCTTCTCCGGCGGTTGGAGGGTGTCAGGGTTGCCCTGACAGGTGTCAGGCTACGCCTGACAACGCTGCGTGGATACTGGCGCCGGTTCGGTTGGCATCTTTACGGCTGCGATCGTTCGCGCCGGACTATCCGGAATCGGTTAGTCCATCGACTCTTGTCATACTCGACAACTTGCCTGGTTCTTGTAAGGTGCCGGGGTGATGACCGATTCGGCGGTTGGGGGCCACGGACGGTGAGTGGATTTGAGGTCCAGATCGGTCAGTTGCGTGGTGCTGCCAAGGCTGCCGGGTCTGCTGCGGACCAAGCTCGAGTGGTGCGGCCGGGTGCGGGGCTGGATGTTGTTGCCGGTGCTCTGCCCGGTGGGGTGGTGGCGTCCAAGGTGGGTGCTCTTGGGTCAACCTTCAATGAGCGTGGTGCTGGGTGGGCCGAGGAGATCGATCGGTGGAGCAAATCGGTCACGGGCGCTGCGGACTCGTATGAGAAAAGTGATGACTCTGCGAAAGCGGCCTTCGGGAAATGACCATCACCTACGACGATGTGCGCAAGTGGGACGCCGGTCCGGTTGATGCGGCGGCCGCCGACCTTCGTGTGCGGCAGGACAAACTTGTCGGGCTGCAGGACGAGCTTGATGATGCTCGGCGGTTGCCTGACTGGCACGGCACCGCGGGGGAAGATGCTCGGCGGTCGCTGGGGACCACTCGGAACAATGCCGAGATCCTCATCGCGGAGCTGGCCGCTGTGGAACGGGCTCTGCAGAACGCTGCGGACGACGTCATCACCCTCAAGAGCCGGGTTGCCAACAATGACTCCCTCGCCGACACCTATCAGTTCCGCATTGCCGGCGATGGCGCCATCGTGGACAACAAGCCGGCCGATCCGCCGCCTCGGTCTCGGTTCGAGGCTGAGGACCGTGCCGAGTCCGCTCGGTACCGTGCCGGCATCATGGTGCAGCTGGAGCAGGAGACCAAGGCGATCCTGACCGCGGCCACCAACATCGACACCACGCTCGCCCGGACGATGCAGCTCGCGCAGGACCGCAGGATCAGCGACCACGATGCGACCACGCTGGCCGATGCCGGTAAGGGTGGGGATCTCGACGCTCAGGTTGTTGACATGGAGCAGTCGCTACGCGATGCCGGGCTGCTGACCGGGCCGCCGGTTGACGGGCACTACAAGGAGTGGCTGGAGAATGCCGTGCGCCGGGGCGTGCCGCTCGACACGATCAAGCAGATCATTACCGACCACCACGTCACGCCGGAGGACTTCAAGATCCTCGACGGGATGGAGGAGATCCGCGAGGACGGCGACGGCGACGGCGTCTACAAGTCGTTCTTCCTGATGCCGACCGACATCAGCGGGGACGACGCGGCCAAGGCGGTGCGGATGACCTACATCCTGAACGCGGGCACCGACTACGGCGCCGGCGGCCAGTCGACCGACTTCACCCCCACCCCGTACGGGTCCGACGAGTTGCGGCGCATCACCGAGCGGCAGGAGCAGAACTCCTGGAGCTACAGCCAGGACGTGGGATTCGTGCACGGCAACGGCGGGCGGCTGGTGACCACCCCGAACGGCATGATGATGGGCCTGGGCGGGAACTTCGTCCAGGACCTGTACAGCCAGCAGGGCGGAACGACGTACGGCGACACGTTCATGCTGAACGTCGACGACCCGCAGGACCCGGCGGCGGAGCTCCGGAAGATCGCGTCGTCGGGCCAGGCATGGTACGAAGGCGACAACGGCTCGTACCCCGGTTCGCTCGACATGGACCGGCTGCTGCACCACGAGGAGCGGCACTCCCAGCAGTGGGCGCGCGAAGGCTACACGCACTACCTCGCGTCCTACGGGTGGGAACGGCTCACCGGCGGCAACCAGACCGAGGAAGACGCGGGGCTCTCCGATGGCGGTTACTAGACGGCTGCGCGCAGCCTGCGCAGTCCTGCTCCTGGCGACGGTAACCGCGGCATGCGACACCGAGGCGCAGTTCGCGCCGTCACTGCCACCGGCGGCCGGCTTCCGGGTGGACGACGGCACCTTGAAACTGTGGACCGGCACCCCGTGCAGCGGCGTAACCGCCGTGACGCTGATCTTCGAGACCGCCGGCCAGGGCGATCAGGACCAGGTATGGAGAGCGCCGAAGCCGGGAGTGACGGTGGAGCGCATGGATCTGCTGAAAACCGCCGGCGGCTCCGCCCCCGACACCGGCGGCCCGCTGCAGGTCCAGAAGCCGCTACCCACCGACTTCGACTGGACGAAGGCAACGTCGATCGTCTTCTACGTGAGCGGGCCGACGGCAAACGGCGCCAGGGAAGACGTGGCCCAACTGCTGCGCGAGTCGCCCAACCACCCGTCGGACAGCTACCTGTTCGGCCAACAGGGCTGGATGAACGAGGCAGACGTCCAACGCGAGAACAAGAAATCGTTCTTGACGGTGTGCACCCCCGACCCGAACTGAAGGCACCATGAACCAGCCCGACCGCCCCCGCGAAGGCGCCCTGCGGGTAGCGCTCCGACGCGTGGTGTTAGGCGCGTTCGCCCTGACCGCCACAGCGATGGCGCTGTTCCTCGGCGAAGCATTGCTGAGCGCCACCGGCATCTACTTCGACCCACACGGCTACGGCGTAATCGTAGGAATCCTGTTCGCCGCGATCCTGACCCCGATCGCACTGGCCCTGTGGCTGCTGTACCAATCATTGCGACGACGCAGCATTTGACCCCCGGTAGTCATCGAGCGCGGCGCGGGGACGTAACCGGCGAAGGGTCAGGACAGGGCGGTCAGAGTCGCGATCCAGGCGATCTCCAGGACGACGATCGCCACGCCGGCGATCCGGCCTCGGCGGGCGACCCGGAGGTATTCGGGGTGCCGGCCGATGCTGCGATCCTGGGACGACGGCATGTCGGCGGGGAGCTTTCCCATCCAGAACAGCGGCAACGCGGCGACCGCGAGCACGCCCCCGCCGAGCAGCAGCTGCCCCGAGTTCCGCCTCCCGATGGCGAGGACCACGACGAGGAGCCCCACCGCCGGCGAGAGATGCTGGGTCACGGTCTGCCGGCGCCGGTACGGCGGGGTCATCCAGTACACGGTGCCGATCATCAAAGCGGCTCCGCCGACCGCGACGACCCACGCGAGCCACACCGGCACGTTCTCGGCGCTCAGCGGCCCCGACGCGAAGGTGCTCATCGATCATCGAACTCGTCAACCGCGGCGGGGACGCGGCGGCGGAGCGGTGCTCGACCGGACGATCAAGCGGGTACTCAGTTCCATTCGCGGTGACGGCAAAGACCTGCGGCCGGCCATCGTCAACACGGTGCGGGCGGCCAGGCGGCCCATCTCCTCCAGCGGCTGACGGACCGTCGTCAACGCCGGGGATGCCCACCGGGCTGCGGGCAGGTCGTCGAAGCCGACCACGCTCAGGTCGGCGGGGATCGACACGCCGCGCTGCCGGGCGGCCTCGTAGACGCCCAGCGCTATCAGGTCGCTGCACGCGAAGATCGCGGTCGGTGGGTTCGGGTGGTCGATCAACTGCTTGGCTGCCGTGATGCCCGCCTCGAACTCGAATTCGCCGTGCCTTATCAGGCTCGGGTCTTCGGGGACGCCGGCGTCCTCCAACGCTGCCCGGTAGCCGTCCAACCGGGCCCGGCTGCACAACAGGCCGCCCTTCGAGCCGGTGATCATCGCGACCCGCCGGTGGCCCAGGGCCAGGAGATGTTCGGTGGCGGCGCGTGCTCCCTGCCAATTGGCGGCGCCGATCGACGGCAGCCTCGCCGGGGCCTTCGCACCGGGGTCGAGGGTGATCACCGGGACGTTCAGCTGGTCCAGGACCGGCGCCAGCGGTGTGTCGCCGCTCGCGGCGGCCAGGATCGCGCCGGTCGCCTGGCCGGCCTGGGCGCGTCGCAGCAGGTCGTTGCGGCCCGCGGTGCCGTGGTTCAGCGCCGACACCACCAGGCCGACGCCGGCCTCCTGCATCACCGCCTCCATGCCGCGGATGTGCTCCAGCTGCCAGGCGGTGTCGATGCGGGGGTAGATCACGTGGACCATGCCGGCCGACGATGCTCGCACGGTTCGGGGCCGGTATCCGTGCTCGTCGAGCAGGGCCTCGATCCGCAGCCGCGTTGCTTTCGCGACGTTGCCGTCGCCGTTCAGGACCCGGGAAACCGTCGGGACCGAAACTCCCGCCGCCTCGGCGATCGTCGCAAGGGTTACTCGTTCGGCCGGCACCTCGGGCTCCCGTCCGTCGACGATGACCAGGGCTGTAGAGAATATCGCTCGACGGTCTTCGGCGGGAGACCATTGTCGGCGGGGCCGGACGGCCCCGCCGACGTCGGATCAGGCGCCGTATTCGGTGGGCCGTTTCCGCTGGTGGGTGAAGCTGAAGTCGCCGGCCGAAGTGCCGTCCAGCCGGTCCGCCGAGGTGATCGTTCCGGCGGCGATCTGCCGTTGCACCTCGGAGCGCGACACCTCCAGCCCGACGGACAGCAGGCCGGTCCGCCGGATCGGGATGCGCTGCAGGAAGCCGACCGAGATCTCGACCGTCTCGGCGTCCGCGACGTCGGTCTTCCGGAGATCCCAGGCCCAGTCGAGCGTGATGCTGTTTCTCCGGGACAAGCCCGGGTCGGTCAGCAACTGGAGGGCCATGGAGGGGTCGTTGTCGTGGAATCGGGTCAGGGTCTGCGGGTCGATCGCGCGGACGGTCACCCGTTCCAGGACCGTCAGTTTGATGGTCTCGCCGCATCCGGCACAGAGCGCCAGCAGCCACACGTCGAGCAATTTGTGATTGGCGTTCACCCGGAACTTTCCATCGGTTCGATACTCGGCCGAACGGCAGCGCAGGCAGCGGCGCCGGATCACGGGCAGAGCGGTGGGACGGACGAGCCACTGTTCGGTGGTCAACGGAGAGGTGGTCAACGGAGAGAGGCCGTTCTACTGCGACATTCCGTGCGGAGACGGAGCTCCGCGGACGGCAATCCGCGCATGACGAAGAAGCGAGTGGCGGCCGGGTGTCACGACAGCGCGCTGGACTCGCTCGATTCATGCGGGATCTCGCTGCTCGCCAGAGCAGCGACCAGCGCCGACCGCACACCGGACGGAACTCACGGCATGCTTGGTCGGCGCGGTGGAATGTCTCAGCTGATGTACAAGGGTCCGTCCTCGGTCGGCCTGGACTACCGAGCGAAGCTAACAGTGTTTATGCACGAGCCGAAAGCGAATAATGCAGCGCGTGGCATTTCTGGTTGATCGTGGTGGGCGTCGCTATCCGCTCGATGAGCCGCGGTGGCGCGGCGACGACGGGTCGCCGTTGCTGGTCGGTCCGCTGCCGGGGATCACCCGCGACGACATCGACACGCGCGTGCGGTCGCAGTGGCGTTATGCGGCCGCGCTGCCGGAACGCTTCGACCGGCCGGTCACCCTCGGCGAGGGCTGCACGCCGCTGCTGCCGCTGGCGGTCGACGGGCTCGAGCTGTTCGTCAAGCCGGAGTGGTTCAACCCGACCGCCAGCTTCAAGGATCGCGGCACCTCGGTGATGATGTCGGCGCTCAGCCGCCAGGGCGTGCCGGCGATGCTGGAGGACAGCAGCGGCAACGGCGGCTCCTCGGTCGCGGCCTATGCGGCGGCGGCCGGCATCCGGGCCACCATCCTGGCGCCGGAGTCCACGTCACCGGCCAAGATTCAGCAGAGCCGGGTGCACGGCGCGACCGTCGAGCTGGTGCCGGGCAGCCGGCAGGCCACCGCGGACGAGGCGGTCCGGCGGTCCGGGGAGACGTTCTACGCCAGTCACAACTGGCATCCGTACTTCTTGCAGGGAACCAAGCTCCTTGCGTACGAAATCTGGGAGGACCTTGATTTTGTCGCGCCGGAAGCGGTGGTCGTGCCGTGCGGGGCCGGGAGCCTGGTTCTGGGTTTGCATGCGGGGTTCGGGGAGCTGGTGGCCTCGGGGGCGGTCGATCGGCGGCCCCGGCTGCTGGTGGCGCAGCCCGCTCGTTGCGCGCCGTTGGTGGCCGCGTTCGAGGCGGGGCGCGATGAGGTGATCGCGGCGGAGTGGACGCCGACCGTCGCGGAGGGGGCGTCGATCGCGCGGCCGGTGCGGGACCGGGAGGTGCTGGCCGCGATCCGGGCGAGCCGCGGCGCGATGTCGGCCGTTCCGGAGGAGGCGATCGGGCCGGCGGCGTTCGAGCTCGCGGGCCGCGGGCTGTATGCGGAGCCGACCAGCTCGATCGTCCTGCCGGCCATTCGCGATTTTGTCGCGCGCGGGGAGCTGCGCGCCGGGGCGACCGTGGTGGCGGTGCTGACCGGCACCGCCCTCAAGGCCGCGGACATGATGGGGCGGCTGTTCGAGGAACGCTGATTGCCGGTTAACTGCCGCCTGGCCGCGGCGGCAGGGCCCGATCAAGCCTTGAACATGCTGCAGACGGCGGCGTTCACCAGGTCCTGGTTGGCGGCGCCGGCGTTCGGTGCGGACAGGCCGAAGATCGTGCTGGTGAGGACCGAGACCGTGCGCCGGCCGGTGGCGTCGGTGTAGTTCTCGCTGGAGTAGCCGGGGACCTGGCCGCTGTGGCCCCACACCGTGCCGCACGGGGTGACCACCTGCTCCAGACCGAGGCCGTAGCGGCGGTTCGGGAACTCGGCCTCCTCGGCGACCGTCGTGCGCATCTCGGTCATCAGGACCGGCGGCAGGAGCTTGCCGGACAGCAGGGCGCGGTCGAAGCGGGCCCAGTCCGGCGCGGTGGAGACGATGCCGCCGGCCGCCCATTCGGTGCTGAAGTTGATCCCGGTGGTGTCGACGTATCCGTCGGGGCGGGACGGGCCGGCGAACGCGAGCCCGGCGGGCGTGCCTGGCGGAAGCACCGCGGGTTCGTAGCCATGGGCGGTGGACCTCCCGGTGCCCAGGTAGGTGTCGGTCAGGTGCAGCGGGCCGGCGATCCGCTGCTGGATCAGGTCGGCGAGAGTGCGGCCGCCGGCCTTCTCGGCGACCAGGCCGAGGGCGATGTAGTTGGTGTTGCTGTACGCGTAGGCGGTGCCGGGCGCGAACAGCGGGTCGTGCCGGACCGCGGCCGCGATCAGCTCGCGGGGCGCCCACACCCTGGTGTCCTGGCCGGTGAAGGCCTGGAGCACATCGGGGTCGTAGGTGTAGTTGAACAGGCCGCTGGTGTGGCCGAGCAGCATCCGCAGGGTGATCGCCGACCCGTTCGGGATGGCGCCGGGCAGCCACTTCTCGACCGGGTCGGTCAACCGCAGCCGATGCTCGGCGACCAACTGGAGGACGACGGTGGCGACCATCGTCTTGGTGTTCGAGCCCATCCGGAACCGGTCACCGGCGGCGAGAACATGGTCGGCCCGGCTCCATGGCACCTGCCGGGCAAGCGAGGTCACCCGGCCGTGGCCGTCGTCGACCCGGACGATCACCCCGGGTGCACCGGCGTCCACCACGCGCTGGGCGGCAGCCGCCAGCTCGGACGGATGCGGTACGGCGCCGGTGGTGAGGACCGCGGCGAGCAGAAGTTCAGCAATCATGGGGAGAGCCTCCGCGCGGCGGGCGCGGAAAACACTGCTGCTGGCCCCACCTCAAGAGTGCAGGCAGCCTCACTGTGCGAGCCCGCGCCGGCGGCCAGAATCGGTCAGCGTGAAGAGCGATTCCGCGCGGTTGAGTCCGCTGGTGGTGGCGCCGGGTGCGGTCCTCGGCTTCGTGCTGGCCACGGTCTGGATCACGTCGGTGTCGATCGTCGCGATCCCGCTCGCACTGCTTGCGACGGTGCTGGTCCGCTGGTACGCCGACCTGCATCGGCAGTGGGCCGCCGACCGACTCGGGGAACCGGTGGACCGGCCCTATCGGCCTACGCCGCAGGGCTGGTGGGGCGTACGACTGTGGGCCATCGTGTGTGACCCGGCGACCTGGCGGGACTGGGCCTGGCTGCTGGTCAACGCGGTCACCGCGTGGTTCACCGCCGGGCTCTCGCTGTTCCTCCTCGTGGCCGGTGTCTTCTACCTGATCTATCCGCTGCTGTTTCTGCTGACGCCGCCGGAGGTGTTCCGGACCCCGTTCGGCGACGGCCTCGTCCTGCACAGCGTCGAGCAGTCCTTCGCGCTGGTCCCGCTCGGCCCGGTGCTCCTCGTCCTCTGGTACGCCACCGCGGCCCGGCTGGCCGACGTCAACGCCCGGGTGATCCGCGCGCTGCTCGGCCCGACCGAGCAGGCCCGGCTGCGGGCCCGGGTCGAGCAACTGGCGGCCTCGCGGGCCGAGACCGTCGACAGCCGGGACGGCGAGCTGCGCCGGATCGAACGCGACCTGCACGACGGCGCGCAGGCCCGGCTGGTGTCCCTGGGTATGAGTCTCGGCCTGGCCGAGCAGCTGCTGCCGCACGATCCGGCCGCCGTCCAGGGACTGCTGGCCGAGGCCCGCGAGTCCACCGCCGGCGCCCTGGCCGAGCTCCGCGACCTGGTCCGCGGCATCCACCCGCCGGTCCTGGCCGACCGCGGCCTCGACGGCGCCCTGCAGGCCCTCGCCCTGGTCAACCCGATCCCGACCACGGTGACGACGCGCCTGCCGCACCGGCTGCCACCCCCGGTCGAGTCGGCCGCCTACTTCGCCGTCGCCGAGGCCCTGTCCAACGCCATCAAGCACGCCGAGGCCCACAAAATCAAGATCATTGTTGCGTACGCCGCGGAAGAGCTGACGATGCTGGTGTCCGACGACGGCCGTGGCGGTGCCGCGCTCGACGCCGGCACCGGGCTGCGCGGCATCGCCCGCCGGCTGGCCGCCTTCGACGGGACCCTGGCCGTCGACAGCCCGCCGGGCGGACCCACCGAGATAAGGATGGCGCTGCCGTGCGCGTAGTCGTAGCCGAAGACCTCGCCCTGCTCCGCGAGGGCCTGATCCGGATCCTCCGGGCCAACGGCTTCGAGGTGGTGGACGCCGTCGACAACGGCCCCTCGCTGATCCACGCCCTCACCACGCACCGGCCCGACGTCGCCATCGTGGACGTTCGCCTGCCGCCGTCCTTCACCAACGAGGGCCTGCGCGCCGCGATCGAGGCCCGCCGGCAGCTCCCGGGGCTGCCGGTCGTGGTGCTCTCGCAGTACGTCGAGCAGCTCTACGCCCGGGAGCTGATGTCGGACCGCACCGGCGCGGTCGGCTACCTGCTGAAGGACCGGATCATGGACGTCGACCAGTTCGTCACCAGCATCCGCCAGGTGGTCGCCGGTCGCACGGTGATGGACCCGGAGGTGGTCGGCGCCCTGCTCACGCACCGCTCGGCCGACCCGCTGCTCCTCGAGTTGAGCCCGCGGGAGCACGAGGTCCTCGCCCTGATGGCCCAGGGCCGCTCCAACGCGGCGATCGCCGGCCGGATGTACGTCTCGGAGCGCACGGTCAGCAAGCACAGCAACAACATCTTCGCCAAGCTCGGCCTCAAGCCGTCCGAGGACCACAACCGCCGGATCCTGGCCGTCCTCGCCTTCCTGGAGGGATGACGAACCTACTTGGAGGACTGACGAGCCTCCTTGATCGCCTCGTCGAAGTAGCCGGGGATCCGTCCGGTGCTCCCAGACGGCATAGGCCGTTCCCGCCGGGCCGACACCCACCGCCACGGGATCGTGCTGCATCGCCGCGCGGTCGGCCGGCTTCAGATAACCGTGGCGTTCCAGCGGCACGACCGGCAGTTTCAGGGCTTCCAGGCGCCGCTGAAGGTTGGCGTGATCGCGTTCGTTCCCGGTCAGCCTCATCGCAAGCATCATCCCCTGCCCGGCAACCGGGTTCAGGGAAAGGTCAGCTCCGGGCGGGCACGGTAACCGCGGTCAGCAGCAGGCCGGTGCCGGCGAGCCAGGTGCCCTCGAAGCCGGACACCGGGCCCTCCACCAGCAGCTTCGCACTGAAGGTGCGGTCGTCGCGCAGCTCGACCCGGGCCTCGGTGAAATCCAGCCAGCGGTGCGCGAGCGGGTACCACGCCTTGTAGATGGACTCCTTGGCGCTGAACAGCAGCCGGTCCCAGGCCGGTCCCGGGCGGGAGAGTTGGTCGCGCTCCTCGGGCAGGGAGATGGCGTCCAGGACGCCCGCCGGCAGCGGCTCGTCCGGTTCGGCGTCCAGCCCGATCGAGGCGTACGCGGAAAGGTGGGTGACCGCGGCCGCCCGGTAGCCGGCGCAATGGGTGATCGCGCCGGCTATGCCGGATGGCCAGGTGGGGGCGCCGCCGTCGCCGGGAAGGATGGCAGCCAGCGGGACGCCCAGGCGGTGCAGGGCCCGCCGGGCGCACCAGCGCCCGGTGGCGAACTCGCGCCGCCGCTTGGGCACCGCTTCGGCGATGACCTGCTGTTCCGAAGGGTAGAGCGCCTCGGGCACGTCATCGGCGAACCGCTCGGCCCAGGCCACCTCGGGGGGAAGCAGGTCACCGATCACCGATCATCGCCAAGGTCCGGGGCAGGAGGTCAGGAACCGGCGACCTGACCGCGGAAGCGATCGACGCGACGATCTCGCCGGACCGGACGGCCACCGCGGAGAGCAGCGTGGACGTTATTCCGTGTGCGTGCTCGGTGCCACCCTGCAGGTAGATGCCGGCGCTCAGGCTGTCGTCGGTGACGACCCGGTAGTCACGGCGTACCCGCAAAAGGTTTTCCTCGTCGCGGTGGCAGAGCGGACCGGCCGCGCCGAGCATGCGCGTGACGTCGACCGGGCGATAGCCCGTCGCGTAGACGATCACGTCGGCCTCCAGTGGGGTGCGCTCCCCCGATGGTAGGTGCTCGACGACCGCGGTGATGCCGTCGGGGCGGGCCTCGAGGTCGGCGACGCGGGAGGCGTTCAGCATGCGCAGGCGGGTGCGGCCGAGCACCTTCTCGCGGTAGGCGCGGCGGTAGAGGTCGGTGATCAGGTCGCCGTCGACGACCGAGTAGTTGGTGTTGCGGTGGTAGTCGAACAGCATCCGCTTGACGTCCTCGGGGGCGTCGAAGTAGAGGTCGACGGCCTGCGGGTCGAAGATGCCGTTGGCGAAGTTGCTGTCGTCGGCCGGGCTGTAGCCGTAGCGGAAGAAGACCGAGCAGACCTCGGCGGTCGGGTAGCGCTCGTGCAGGAACGACACCGACTCGGCGGCGCTCTGCCCGGCGCCGACGACGATGAAACGACGAGGCTCTTCTACGTCGAACGCGGCCGCCCGGTGCAGGATGTCGAGGTTGTGCCAGACCCGCTCGGACGACTCGATCTCCGGCGGCAGGCTCGACTCGAGGCCGACCGCGACCGAGACGTTGCGGGTGCGGAAGCGTTCCGGGCCGACGTAGACGTCGAGCAGTTCCCCGCCGGCGACCGGCACCACGTCGGTGACCGTGTGGCCGTAGCGCACGCTGTCCTTGACCCGGGTCGCCGCCCAGTACATGTAGTCGTGGAACTCGACCCGCAGCGGGTACATGCTCTTGTAGTTGATGAAGTCGGCCAGCCGGTCGTGGGCGTGCAGGTATGACACGAAGCTGTAGTCGCTCGCCGGGTTCCGCATGGTGACCAGGTCCTTGAGGAAGCTCACCTGCATGGTGGCGTCCTCGAAGAGCATCCCACGGTGCCAGCCGAAGTCGTCCTGCTTCTCCAGGAAGAGCGCGCGGACGCGGTCCCCGGCGGAGTCGCACCGGGCGTTGTGTTCCTCGACGGCGATGGCGAGGGCCAGGTTGGACGGGCCGAACCCGATGCCGATCAGGTCGTACACGTCGTTGTCCTGCGAGACCATGGGTGTGCCTTTCACAGTGAGTCGGCGATCTCGGCGGTGGTCGCGACCACGCCGCACCGGTCGGCCACGTGCCGGAGCGCGTCGCGGTGGTGGGCCGGGCTGAAGTCGGCGACCGCGTCGGCCACCACGAACGGCTGGATGTCGCGCATGAACGCGTCGAGCGCGGTGGCGAGCACGCCGATGTGCGCGTAGACGCCGGTGATGATCAGCTGGTCCCGGCCTTTCAACAGCGAGGCGAGCGAGGTGCCGACGAACGCGCTGTAGCGGCGCTTGGTGATCCGGATGTCGCCGTCGCCCGGGGTGAGCGCGTCGTGGATGGCGAGGGCGTGCTCGTCCGGCGGCGGGCCGTCGCCCCAGAAGTCCTGCAGCAGGCCGCGCTCGGTCCGGGACTGGCCGCCGGGCTGGGCCGAGAAGATCACCGGCATGCCGGCGTTGTGGGCGTGCTTGCGCAGGCCGGCGATGTTGTCCACGACGCGGGCCATCAGCGCCTGGTCGGCGGTGCCGAACGGGGCGAGGAAGTAGTTCTGCATGTCGTGCACGAGCAGGGCGGCGCGGCTCGGGTCGGGGCGCCAGCGGACCTTGGCCTTGTCGATGCCGAAGCCGGTGGGGATCGGGTACGGCGTGATGCGTGGCAGCACGGGATCAGCCTTTCTCGGTTGCGGCCAGGGCGGACCGCAGCTCACGCCGGCTGACCTTGCCGACGCCGGTGATCGGGAACGCATCGAGAACCCGGACCTTGTCCGGGATCTTGTAGGCCGCCAGCCCGCGTTCGCGCAGGTAGCCGCGGAGAACCGGCAGGGTGGGGGCCGGCTCGCCGGCGCGGGCGACGACGAACGCGCAGGTGCGCTCGCCGAGGTACGGGTCGGGGACGGCGACGACCGCGACGTCGTGCACGGCCGGGTGGGTGAGCAGGTGGTTCTCCACCTCCTCGGCGGCGATCTTCTCGCCGCCGCGGTTGATCTGGTCCTTGGCCCGGCCCTCGACCACGAGGTAGCCGCCGGGTTCGCGGCGCACGAGGTCCCCGGTGCGGTAGAAGCCGTCCGGCGTGAACGCTTCCCGGTTGTGTTCCTCGGCCCGCCAATAACCCCTGATGGTGTACGGCCCACGGGTGAGCAGATGGCCGACGGTGCCGTCGTCCACGGGCTGGTCGTGGTCGTCGACGATGAGCACCTCGTCGTCGGGTGAGATCGGCCGGCCCTGGGTGTGCTGGACGATCTCGTCGGGGTCGTCGAGGCGGGTGTAGTTGACCAGGCCCTCGGCCATCCCGAAGACCTGCTGCAGCTGGCAGCCGAGGACCGGACCGACCCGCGCGGCGACCGGGTCGGCCAGTTTGGCCCCGCCGACCTGCAGCAGCTGGAGGCTGGACAGGTCGGGTTTCTGCGGCATGCCGGCGACCGCGTCCAGCCACAGGTGGGCGAGCGGCGGGACGACGGCGGTGATGGTGACCCGCTCGACGGCGATCAGTGGGAGCACGGTGGCCGGGTCGGGGCGGCGGGCCAGGACGACCCGGGCGGCGGCATGCAGGGCGCCGATGACACCGGGCGAGGACATGGTGAAGTTGTGCGCGACCGGCAGCACCGCGAGGTAGACGCTGTCCGGGGTGAGGCCGCAGATGTCGGCGCTGGCCCGCACGCTGTAGAGGTAGTCGTCGTGGGTGCGCGGGATCAGCTTGGGCAGGCCCGTGCTGCCGCCGGAGAGCTGCAGGAACGCGACCTCGTGCGGCTGCGGGCCGGCCGGAAGCTCTTGCGAAGTGCAATAGAGCGAATCGAGGCCGACGAACGCGCCCGGATCGCCGGCGACGATCGTGGTCGCCTTGCCGGCCACCGCGGCCAGGGTGCGGTGGTCGAAGCCCTCGTGCACGTCGGTGGTGACGAACGCGACCGCCTCGGTGTGCTCGCAGAAGTAGCCGATCTCGGCGGCCCGGTGGGCGGGCAGCGCGAAGACCGGCAGGGCGCCGAGCCGGAACAGCGCGAAGATCACCTCGAAGTACTCGGCGGCGTTCGGCAACTGCACGACGACGCGGTCCCCACGGCGTACGCCAAGCTTGTGCAAGCCCGCCGCCAAGCGCAACGCGCGGTCCCGGAGCTGGGCGTAGGTGACCTCGCGGTTGCCGTCGACGACGGCGACCCGGTGGCCGTCCGACGCCGCCCGCTCGCGCAGGAGGTCGTCGAAGGTCTGGCCGATCCAGTAGCCGCGTTCGCGGTAGCGGGCGGCGTAGTCGTCAGGCCACATCGGAGTTCTCCAGGCCCAGGGCGGTGAGCAGGGTGCCGAGCTTGGCGGTGGTCTCGGCCAGCTCGGCCTCGGGCGAGGAGTCGGCGACGACGCCGGCCCCGGCGAACAGATCGAGCCCGTCCGCGTCGGCGGTCGCGCAGCGGATGGTGACCGCCCATTCGCCGTCGCCGTTCGCGTCCACCCAGCCGACCATGCCGGTGTAGAAACCGCGCTCAAAGGGTTCCAGAGCCGTGATCGCGGCGCGGGCCGCGTCGGTCGGAGTGCCGCAGACCGCGGGCGTCGGGTGCAGCGCGGTGGCCAGCTCCAGCGCGGAGACGCCCTCGTCGGCGATCTCGCCGGTGATCAGCGTGGACAGATGCCACATGGTGGCGGTGCCGACGACCGACGGCTCCGCCGGCACCACGAGGTCCTTGCAGTACTGCCGGAGCACGTCGGCGACCTGGTCGCTGACCACCGCGTGCTCGTGCCGGTCCTTCTCCGAGGCGAGCAGCGCGGTGGCGCGGCGGCTGTCCTCGACCGGGTCGGCGCTGCGCGGGGCCGAACCGGCGAGCGGGTTGGCGGTGACCACCCGGCCGTGCCGGGCGACCAGCAGCTCGGGGCTGGCGCCGAACAGGGTGCGACCGTTGCCGAGGTCGACGGCGAACGTGTAGCCGCCCGGGTCGCGGCCGGCCAGGGCACGCACGGCCGGGGCCGGGTCGAAGCCGGGGGCCTCGGCGCGCAGCGACCGGGCCAGCACGACCTTGGTGTAGTGGCCGTCCTGGATCTGGCCGACCGCGCGGGCGACCGCGTCGCGGTAACCCTCCGGGGTCGGGATCGGGCGGATCGCGCGGATGCCGACCGGGATCGTCCGGTGCGGGTCGGCGACCGGCGGGCCGCCGCGGCGCAGTCGCATCGGCACGACCAGGCGGGCGTCCGCGCCGGGGGCGAACGGGACCGCGCCGACGACGGTGCGGACCTCGTGGCCGGCCGCCTCGGCGACGGCGAGGACGGCGTCGACCCGGCGGGCCAGGTCGGCCTGGCCGTCGGGGCGGCCGGACGGGGGAACGGCGAAGTACGTGCCGTCGGCGAGAAGCGTGCCGCGTGGTGACGCGAACAGCGACGACTCGCCCGGCCGGTAACCGGCGATCAGCTCGGCACCGGTGCTGGTGGCGGAGACGGTGGTCACGGGTGGTTCTCCCTTGCTCAGGCGCGGAGCGTGGCGCCGCCGTCGACGTACAGGTCGTGCATGGTGATGTGCCGGGCCCGCGACGATGCGAGGAAGAGGACGGCGTCGGCGATGTCCTCGGGCTCGGCGATGCGGCCCAGTGGGATGCCGGTGCGGAACGCGGCCGGGCTGCCGGCGATGACCGCCGACGGGCCGTCCTCGGTCCACAACTGCCGCTGCATCGGGGTGTCGGTGGAGCCGGGGGCGACCACGTTGCAGCGGACGCCGTAGGGCGCCAGCTCGAGGCCGAGGCTCTTGGTGAACATGGTCGCGGCGGCCTTGCTCGCCGCGTACGCGGCCATGCCGGCCCGCGGGACCCCGGCCGCGTTGGACGAGACCGTGATGATCGCGCCGCGGCCGCGGCCGGTCATCCGCCGGGCGACGGCCCGGCTGGCGTTGAAGACGCCGCCCGCGTTGACCGCGAACGTGTCCAGCCAGTCCTGGTCGGAGAAGCCGGTCACCTCGCCGGTCCGGAGGATGCCGGCCACATTGGCGAGAACCTCGATCGGCCCGCGGCGCTCGACGAACTCGACCACCTCCTCGATCCGCTTCGGGTCGGTCACGTCGGCCACATATCCGGTGATGCCGTCGTGCTCGGCGGCGAGCCGCTCGACGCCCTTGGCATCCCGGTCGAGGGCGGCCACGCGGTAGCCCTCGGCGGCGAAGCCGACCGCCACGGCGCGGCCGATCCCTTGACCGGCCCCGGTGACGAGCGCGATCCCGCTCAATGTTCCTCCCAGTTTTGTAAGGGCAGCCTAACCTAATGAGGGCCGGCGGCGAGCACCAACTCGCGCTCGGATTCGGCCGGGGTCTGCTCCATCCGGGACATCGCCCAGCGCAGGATCGGCGGGCCCATCACCGACGTCACCACCGCGATCAGGACGACCACGGTGTAGGTCGCGATGGACAGCACGCCCAGGCGCAGACCCGTCGTGGCGACCACCACCTCGACCACGCCGCGGGCGTTCATGCCGGCGCCGAGGGCGATGCCCTCCCAATGCGACAGGCGGCTCCAGCGGGCGCCCAGGTAGGCACCGGCGAACTTGCCGACCACGGCCACCAGGAGCAGGGCGATCGCGGCGAGGAGGACCTTCGGGCCGGCCAGCGCGGTCAGGTCCATCCGCAGGCCGGCGGTGGCCATGAACAGCGGGGCGAGCACGCTGAGCACGACCGTACGCAACGGGGTCAGGTCTTTCCACAGCTTGTTCTCGTCGTCGCGGGCCTGTCCGATCAGGATCCCCGCGATGAACGCGCCGAACATCGCCTCCATCTTCAGCGACTGGGTCACCGCCGCGCCGAGGACGATCACGATGACCGCGATCGTCACCCGGGGGCCGCCGCTCGCCCGCTGCATCACCCAGCGCACCGCCGGGCGGCCGGCGAAGAACGCGACGGCGATGAAGGCCACCAGATAAAGCAGGGACAAAGACACCGATCCGGCGCGTACGCCGGTGGTGGCGGCCGCCGAGACCACGGAGAGGAGGAACCAGCCGACGGCGTCGTCGACCGTGCCCGCCGCCAGGGTCAGCTGGCCGACGTCGCGGTGCAGCAGGTTCATGTCGGCGAGGATCTTGGCGATCACCGGGATCGCCGTGACACACATGGCGACGCCGAGGAACAGGGCGAAGACGCCGCGGTCGGTGCCCTCGGTGAGCAGCGCGGCGGGCACCAGGAAACCGGCGCCGATGCCGAGCGCGAGCGGCAGCAGCAGACCGGAAAGGCTCACTTTGACGCCGGCCGAGCCGCGGCGGCGCAGCATCTTTCCGTCGAGCTGGATGCCGGTCACGCCGACCAGGAGCAGCACGCCGAGCTGGCCGACCGCATCGAGCAGGTGCAATTGATCGGCGTCGGCCGGCAGCACCCAGTCGAGCAGGCCGGGGGCGACCGTGCCGAGCAGCGACGGGCCGAGCACTACGCCGGTCAGCAGCTCGCCGACCAGGGCGGGGAGGCCGATCTTCACGGCCAGGCGGCCGAGGGTCAGCGCTACCAGCAGCAGGAGCGAGACCTGGAGGAGGAACACCAGCAGGACGTGCGGGTCCAGGCTCGGCAGTGGGCTACTCATCGTCGTCGTGGTGGTCGAGGTTGACCACGCCGCGCTTCCAGTAGCCGTCGATCTCCATCCAGTCGCGGTTCAAGCCCTGTCCGCGCAGATGGCGGCGGATAGGCTTGAGACCGGTGGCTTCACCGGCGACCCACACGTACCCGTCGCCGTCCGGAATTTCGGTTTTCAGGATGGCTTTTTCCAGCGACTCGCCGCGGTCCCGAAACAGCCAGACGACCTCTCTGGCCAGCGGTTGGCGCTCGTCTTCGTTGGCAACCTCGACGAAGGCGTTGATGTGCGCCTCGGCCGGCAGCTGCTCCAGCCATGCGGCCAGCGCGGGGAGGGCGGTCTCGTCGGCGCCGAGCAGGTACCAGTCGAAGGTCAGCGGGACCATCGTGGAGCCGCGCGGGCCGAGGATGCCGAGCTTCTGCCCCTCCGTCGCCTGCGCGGCCCAGGACGCGCCCGGACCGTGGCCGTGCAGGGCGAAGTCAACGTCGAGCTCTTGCTCTTCCTTGCGGACAAATCGGACGGTGTAGTCCCGGAAGATCGGCAACGGCGCGCCCGGCGGCGGGGGTTCGAGGCCCTCCTCCCCCAGCGTCGGCATGACCGGCAGCTCGGCGCCCGCCTCCGGGAAGAACACCTTCACGTGGTCGTCCGGCGCGCCGTAGCTGAACCCGTCGAGCTGCGCACCGCCGAAGGTCACTCGAACCATCCCGGGGGTGAGCTGCTCAACACGGCGCACCTCGAGCAGTCGAGGGGTGAGGTCGTGCCAGACGAGCTCGACTTCGCGAGCGGTGATCATGATTTCTCCTCGGTCAGGAACTCGATCAGCGCGGCATTGACCAGCTCCGGCTGTTCCAGGTAGCCGTAGTGGCCGGCGTCGGGGATCTCGGTGTAGCGGGCGCCCGGAATGGCGGCGGCCACCTCGCGGCCGCCGCGCGCCGAGGCGATCAGGTCATCGGCGAAGCCGACCACAAAACAGGGCAGAGCGATTTCGGTGTACGCCGGGAAGCGGTTCACACCCGCATCGGCCTCCAACCGGCTCGACGCGCCATCCACCTCGCCCGGCAGCGGGATCTGGAAGATGTCCAGCCAGTCCTGCGCCTTCCGGTCGTCGGAGAGCGTGCGCGGGGACAGGTTGAGGGCGGCCCGCACCGCGGCCCGGTACTCCTCCGGCAGCTTCGTGCCCGCCTCCTCCAGCGCCCGCTCCGCCCGGGACATCGCGTCCAGGAAGGCACTCGGTCGCCCGAAGGTGGCCATCAGGACCGCCCGATCGACCAGGTCGGGGCGGCGCAGGCACAGCTCGGCGGCGACCCGCGCACCCATCGACGAGCCGGCGATCCGGCACGGGCCGAGGCCGAGCTGCTCGATCAGGCCGGCCGCGTCGGCGATCAGGTCGGACATGGTGACCACCGGCGGGGTGTCCGACGGCGCGATCCCCCGGGTGTCGAAGGTGACCACCCGGAAGCCCGCCGCCACCAGGGCCGGGACCTGGTAGAGGTGCCAGGTGCGGCCGCGGGCGCCGGTGCCCGCCAGAAGGAGTACGCCCGGGCCGCTCCCCCGGTCCTCGTAGTGGAGCCGGACACCGCCGACGTCGATCACGGGCATGACGGCTCCTCCGTTTCGATGCGGCCGGCGCTTTCGATACGGCCGGCGCTTTCGATGCGGCCCGCATGCAGCCGGACCACCCGGGGCAGGCGGTCGATGGTGGCCGGGCGGTGGGCGATGACCAGGACGGTCCGGCCGTCGCGCAGGCGGGCCAGGGCCTCCTCGATGCGCTGGGCCGTCGCCGGGTCGAGGTCGGCGGTGGCCTCGTCGAGGATCAGCACCTCGGGGTCGGTCATCGCAGCCCGGACCAGGCCGACGAGCTGGCGTTCGCCGGCCGAGAAGCGTTCACCGCGGCGGCCGAGATCGGTGTCGAAGCCGTCCGGCAGCGAGTCGATCCAGGCGGTCAGGCCGAGCGCCGCGGCGGCGGCCGCGAAGTCGTCGCGGGTCTTCTTCCCCGGGGTCAGCGCGAGGTTGTCGGCCAGGCTGCCGGCGATCATGTGGACCTGCTGCGGGATCAGCACCAGGCGGCGGCGAAGGTCGGCCGCGTCCAGGGCGGACAGATCAGCGCCACCGAGCCGGACCGTGCCGGAGTCGGGCAGGTAGAGACCACAGAGCAGCTTGGCGAGGGTGGTCTTGCCGGACCCGGTCTCACCGATCAGGCCGGCGTGCTCGCCCGGGCCGAAGTGCACGCTGATCCCGTGGAGGACCAGCTCACCGGCCTTGTAGCTGTAGGTGACGGCCTCAGCCGTCAGCCCGGCGCCACTCGCCGCCGCAGCCCCCGCCGCTGCGCCGCCCGCCGCCCCCGCCGCCGCGCCGCCCGCCGCCACACCGCCCGCTGCCGCAGCCCCCGCCGCCGTGCCGCCGGCCACCGCGCCGCCCGCCACCGCGCCGCCCGCTGCCGCGCCGCCCGCTGCCGCGCCGTGCCCTGGGACTCCCCCGCCCGATTTATCGGATATTTCGCGTTGTTTCGAGTGATCGCCCGTCGCCGCCAGCAAGTCGAGCAGGCGGGCCAGGCCGACCCGAGTCTCCAGCAAGTCGCCCACGACCAGAGTCAGATCGTCGACCGAGCTGAACAGGTCGCGGCTGGCCAGCATGAAGGTGACCACCACGCCGACCGTGATGGTGCCGTTGCCGGCCAGCACCCCGCCGGCGATCAGCAGGGCCGCACTGGCCAGGCCCTGCACGATCCAGGTGCCGTCGATCCAGGTCGCGGCGCCCTGGGCGGTGCGGGCCCTGCGGTAGTAGTCGCCGGCGTCGCCGCGCAGCCGGGACAGCCAGGTGCCGGTCGCACCGTCGATCTGCAGCTGCTCCCGGGCGAGCAGGCTCTCCGAGAAGGTCGCGGTCAGCGTGGAGCGGGCCGCGGCCTCGGCCGGGTAGGCGCGTTCGGCGGTGCGCCGGACGATCCGGGTGAGCAGCCACATCGGCGGGGCGAAGACCACCAGCAGCAGGGTGAGCAGCTGCCACGACGAGGTGAGCAGCACGACCGTGGCGAAGACCACGTAGCCGGCCAGCGAGATCAGGTCGGGCAGCTGGCCGCGGACGAAGGCGGCCAGGTCGGCGATCTCCACGGTGGCCCGCTGCAGCAGGTCGCCGCCGCGGTGGGCTTCGAGGAACCGCAGCGGGGTGCCGCCGAGGCGTTCGACGACCAGGTCGCGCAGATCGTGCACGACCTTCTCGCCGGCCCGCACCAGCAGCAGTTCCGACCAGCGCAGCAGCAGGGTACGGACGATGACCAGGCCGAAGACCACGGCGGCGGCGGTCAGCAGCCCGGTGCGGTCGCCGTCGATCAGCTCGTCGACGGCCCGGCCGATCACCACCGGCACCAGGGTCAGGGCCAGGGTGGCGAGCAGGTTGACGGTCACCGCGGCGCCGATGGCGGCCCGGTGCCGGCGCAGGTAGGGCCAGGCCCGGCGCAGCACGTGCCGCTGATCCGGTTCCTCGGCAAGAAGGCGCACGTCAGCCATGGACCAGCTCCCCGTCGTGCACGCCCAGGTCGACGACCCGGTCGGCGCGCGCGGCGACCGCCGGGCGCGAGGTGGCAAAAACGATCGTGACGTCGGCGTCCCGGAGGCCGTCCAGAATCCGTTGCTCGGTGGCCGCGTCCACCGCCGACGTGACGTCGTCGAGCAGCAGGATGCGGCTGCCGCGCAGCAGCCCGCGGGCCAGCGCGAGGCGTTGCGCCTGACCGCCGGAGACGGTGGAGCCACGCTCGCCGAGCTCGGTGCCGAAGCCGTCCGGCAGCGACTCGATGTGGTCGAGGATCGCCGCCCGGCGGCAGGCGTCGCGCATCTGCTCGTCGGTGACGCCGTCCCGGCCCAGGCGCAGGTTGCCGGCGATGGTGCCGGACAGCAGCAGCGGCCGCTGCCCGACCAGGGTGATGTCCGCCCGCACCGCGGCCAGGTCGAAGCCGGCCAGGCCGGTGCCGCCCAGCGTCACCGCGCCGGTGGCCGGGTCGGCGAGCCGGGCGAACAGCCGCAGCAGGGTGGACTTGCCGGTGCCGACCGCGCCGGTCACCGCGACGAACTCGCCGGGCTCGACCGTGACGTCCGGGATCGGGAGCGGTTCGCGGCCGGGCGGGGTCACGGTGACCCCGCTCGTCCGCAGCGGCCCGCCGGTCAGCGGCACCGGGTGCGCCGGCGACACCACGGTGGGCGTCGCGTCGAGGACCGTGCCGATCCGGCCGGCCGCCGTCCACGCGTCGCCGAACTGGTTGAACCGCAGCGTCAGCATCATCACCTGCCGCCCGAGCAGCGCCATCCAGCTGGCGAACGCGACCAGCCCACCGACCGAGAACCGCCCGTCCAGCACGGCCAGGCCGCCGACCGCAACGCCGGCCGCGGTCGCCAGCCACGGCACGAACGGCGCGTGTGCCGACCAGCCGGCCGCGACCCGGGCCAGGGCGAGCGTCCGATCGCGTACGGTCCGGGAAACCTCGTGATGCCGCTCGACCAGCACGGCTTCGCCGCCCAGGCCGCGCACCGCGGTGCTCGCCGACAGCAGGTCCTCGACCGCGTCGGCGCGGGCGCCGTGCGCGGCCGACAGGGCTTCGTTGGCCCGGTCGTAGCGGCGCGGGTACCAGAGGTTGACCAGGATCAGCAGCGGCAGCGTGGCCAGCCCGATCAGGGCCAGCAGCGGATCCAGGGTGGCCACCACGACCAGCACCGCGACCAGCCCGATGACGCCGCTGGCCAGTGACGGCACGGTGGACAGCCAGATGGTGATCTGCTCGACGTCCCGGGTGCCACGCACGACAAGGTCGCCGGCGGTGAACTTGTGGGCGGTGGCAGCGTCCCAGCCGAGCACCCGGCCGGCCAGGCGCAGAAGGAGCGCGTTGCCGGTGCGAACCCCGGAGAGGGTGGCCCACCAGCGCATCGCCCATTCGGCGCCGGTCAACGCGACCGAGACGGCGAGGGTGGCGACCGCCCAGCCGATCAGCGCCCCCCGGTCGCCGCCGGTGATCCCTTGGTCCAGGGCCCGGCCCAGGCACCACGGAAGCGCGATCAGCCCGCCCTGGTAGCCGAGCCCGCCGACCCAGGAGGCGGTAAGGCCACCCCGGGAATCCCGGACCGCCCACCGCAACAGTTCGGACCGTCTCATACCGAAGCCTCCGTTTGTGCCACACCCGTGCCCGCCGCGCCCACCTGCGCCGTGCCCACCTGCGCCGTGTCCCCTTGCGCCGTGTCCCCTTGCGCCGCGTCCCTCTGCGCCGCTTCCGTTTGCGCCGCGTCCCTCTGCGCTGCCAGCGCGGCGACCGTGCGCAACGCGACGAGATCCCGCAGCCGCAGGTCGATGCCGGTGGCGCGAGCGCGGCTGGTGAGTCGCATCGCGGCGATGCTGTCGCCGCCCAGGTCGAAGAAGCTGTCCTCGGCGCCGACCGCGTCCAGCCCGAGCACCTCGGCGAACAGGGCGGCCAGGCGTTCCTCGGCCGGGCCGGCCGGGGTGCGGCCGGTGACCGTGAAGGACGGCTTCGGCAGGGCGGCCCGGTCGAGCTTGCCGTTGACCGTGAGCGGCAGCGCGGCCAGCGGGACGACCGCCGCCGGCACCAGGTACGCCGGGAGCCGCTCGGCCGCCCACGCCCGGATCTGCGCCTGGTCGGCGGTGGTCACCGCGTACGCGACAAGCCGTCCGCCGTCGGCGATGACGACGGCCTGGCCCACCGCGGGGTGGTCGCTGAGGACCGCGGCGACCTCGCCGAGCTCGACCCGGTGGCCGCGGATCTTGACCTGGTCGTCGGCCCGGCCCAGATAGTCGATGCGACCCTCGACCGTCCAGCGGACCACGTCCCCGGTGCGGTACATCCGCCGGCCGAGGGACCACGGGTCGGCGACGAAGCGCTCCGCGGTCAGCGAGCGACGGTTCAGGTACCCGAGGGCGACGCCGGCACCGCCGATGTAGAGCTCGCCGGCCACCCCCGGCGGCACCGGCCGCAGCCGGCCGTCCAGAACGTAGAGCGAGGTGTTGGCGACCGGCCGGCCGATGATGGCCCGCGGCACCTCCTTGACCCGCTGCACCACCGCGTCGACCGTGCACTCGGTCGGGCCGTAGAAGTTGTACGACTCGGTGTCGGGCAGAGCGGCCATCGCGGCCCAGAGCTGATCCGGAACGGCCTCACCGCCGACCCCGAGAACCGCCAGCCCGGCCGCGTCGAAGCCGGACGCGACGAGTTGGTCCAGGTGCGACGGAGCTACCTCGATCATGTCGATGCCGTTGTCCCGCAGCAGGGCGGCCAGCAGATCGGGGTCACGGCGCGGCTCGTCGGTGACCAGGTGGAGTTCGTCGCCACCGAGCAGCGCCAGCAGCGGCTGCCAGGAGGCGTCGAACGCGAACGACCAGTTGTGCGCGACCCGCAGCGGCCGGCCGAGGCGCTCCGCGGCCGGCCCGAGGATCCGGTCGTGGTGGCTGGCGAAGAGGTTGACCACCGTGCGGTGCGGGACGAGGACGCCCTTGGGCCGCCCCGTCGACCCGGAGGTGTAGATGACGTACGCCGGGTGGTCGGGGGTGATGGTTTTCGGACGCCCCGCGGGGTCCGGCATCTCGCCGTCCAGGATGAGGTGGGCGGCGTCCGGCGGCAGGAGCGGGACGGTGGCCGAGACGGCGAGCGTGACGACCGGGCGGGCATCGTCCAGCATCGCGGCGATGCGGGCCGGCGGATACTCCGGGTCGATCGGCAGGTAGGCGGCGCCCGACATCATCGCGGCCAGAATCGCCGGGACGATGTGCTCACCGCGAGGCAGCAGCAGCGCCACGATCTCCCCAGGCTCGGCACCGGCCCCCGCGATGGTCGCGGCGAGCGTCTCGGCGTCGGCCACCAGCTCGGCGTACGTCCATCGGCGCTCCCCCACCACCAGGGCCGTCGCCTGCGGGGTCCGCTCAGCCCAGCCCCGCACAAGACCCGGCAGGGTCGCCGGCGTGACCGCAAGGTCACCGGCGTTCCAGTCGACGAGCATCCGGTGCTTCTCGTTCGCGGTGAGCGCATCAGAACGGTCGACCGGCCGTTCCACATCGGTCGCGACCTCGACGGACAGCGCGATCAGCCGGTCAAGGAGAAGCCGCGCGGTGGCGTTGTCGAACCGCCCCGGCTGGTATTCGAGCGCGAGGTGCAGCCCGTCGTCCTCCGCCGCGACCAGGGTCAACGGGTAGTGCGTGGCGTCCCGGCTCTCGACCCCGGCCAGCTTCACCCCGGCCGCACGCTGGCTGTCGTCAAGCCGGTCGGCGTCGACCGGATAGCTCTCGAAGACGACAAGCGTGTCGAACAGCTCGCCGAGCCCCGTCATCCGCTGAATCTCGGCCAGCCCGAGATGCTGATGGGCCAGCAGCAGGGCTTGCTCGTCCTGAATCCGCGCGAGGAACGCCCGCCAGCTCTCCCCCGGCAGCAGCCGCACTCGCACCGGCAGCGTGTTGATGAACAGGCCGATCGTCTCCTCGGCCCCACTCAGCTCCGGCGGCCGACCGGCCACGGTGGCGCCGAAGACCACATCATTATGGCCGGTCAGCCGGGCGAGCAACACCGACCACAGGGCGCGGACCAGGGTATTAGGGGTGATGCCCAGAAGTCGCACCAGCTCCGCCGCCTCGGCCGGAAGCCGCCCGGTGACCTCCTCCGGGAGACCGGGCTTGCCGCCCGGCGCGACCAGGGTGGGCTCGGCGAGTCCGTCCAGCGAGCGTTGCCACGCCGCGCGTGCCGCGTCGGCATCGGCGTCCCCCAGCCAGGCGAGAAAGTCCCGGTAGGGACGGCTGGGCGTGGGTGCCTTCCCTGCGTACGCGGTGAAGAGCTCGCGGGCTACAAGAGGCCCCGACCAGCCGTCGACGAGCAGGTGGTGCTGGGTGAGCACGAGCCGGTAGTGACCTTCGCCAAGACGCAGCAGCAGGAATCGCAGCAGCGGCGGCCGTTCGAGGTCGAAGGGCCGAGTCCGCTCCTCATCGGCCAGCCGCTCGGCGGCTTCCTTGGACACCTCCCGATAGCCCCAGGCAACCGTGACCTCAGCCGGAATGACCTGGACCGGAGTCCCTCCCACCGTGGTCGTAAAGCCGGCCCGAAGGTTCGAGTGCCGCCGCAGCAGCGTCTCCGCCGCCGCCCGCAGCCGTTCGGGTTCGAGGTCGCCATCAAGGTCAAGCTGCTGCTGAACGGTGTAGACATCCGTGCCGTCCAGCGCATGAAGGTAGAAGAGCCCTTCCTGCAACGGCGTAAGCGGAAGCACATCCACGAAGCCCGGATAGCGCCCACCGAGCTCATCGAGATCGACTTGATCGACTTGGGCCAGCACGTCGGAGGGGGTAAGCCCTCCGGTCCCGGGCTCGGCCACAAGGGCGGAGAGGGCATCGACCCAGCGCCCGAGCAACTCCCGCACGACGTCCGCGCCCAGCACCCGCCTGGGGTATGAGATCGAAAGGACGAGTTGCCCCTCCAGAACAGACGCCTCGATGTTCAAAACATGCCGCGCCGCAATGTCGTCGCCGGCATCACCGCGAAGCCCTTCCCCAGACACCGGAGTCCACACTCGTCGTGCGTCCAGGCGCCCGGCCGGGCCAACGCCGTCGGCGTTCGCCGCCCTTTCGGTTCCTTCCGCTCGCGCGCTACCTGCCGCCTCCGCGGCTCCCAGCGCCCGCACGCTTCCTTCCGCCTTCGCGGCTC
>NZ_BOML01000028.1 GCF_016862175.1 Paractinoplanes durhamensis
CTTCCGTCTGCGCGGTCGCTTCCGTCTGCGCAGCCGAGCCGATGCGGCCGAGATAATTGAAGAGCACCGGCGGCTGCGGAAGTGGCGCGAGCTGCGGCGCGGTCTCGGCGTTGAGGTGACGGAGAAGGCCGTAGCCGATGCCGTTGTCCGGTGCAGCACGCAGCTCTTCCTTGACCCGCTTGAGCAGCGCGGACGGGACGGCCGCACCGACGGCACCGAGCCGCACCGGGTGGGCGGTGGTGAACCAGCCGACCGTGCGAGACAGGTCGGCACCCGGCAGCAGCTGCTCTTCGCGGCCGTGCCCCTCAAGCTCGACGACCAGGTCGGCCTCGCCGACCGCGGAGGCCAGCGCGGAAAGCAGCAGGTCCTGAACGTTGGCCCGATAGGCGGCCGGGATCGAGGTGATCAGCGGCGCCGTCCGAGCGGCATCCAGCTTTACCGTGACGTGGTCGAGAGTGCCGAGCGTGTCACGGCTCGGGTCAAGGCCGACGTCCCCGAGGTATCCGGTACCACCGCCGAGAACCTGCTGCCAATGCGCCAGCTCGCCGACACGCTCACCGGCGGCACGCTGAAGCGCAAGCGCCCACGCCCGGAAGGACGTGCCGGCCAAGCCAGCACCTGGCAGGCCAGCTCCGGCCAGATCGACTCCCGCCAATCCAGCGCCCGCGAGATCGCCACCCGCGGAATCGCCATCCGCGAGATCGCCACCCGCGGAATCGCCACCCGCGAGATCGCCACCCGCGAGATCGCCACCCGCGAGATCGCCACCCGCCGAGCCGGCGCTCGCGGATTCGGCACTCGCCAGATCGGCGCTCGCGAGATCAGCCAGCAAGATCGGCCAAGAGACCGCGTCCACCGCGAGGTGGTGGATCTCGAGGAGGACTTGGTCGTCGCGCAGTTCGGCGCGGAGCATCCGGCCAGCCGCCGGATCCAGCGCCGCACCGATGAGGTCGGCCGCGCGGACCGCGCCCGGGGCGGGCACGTGCAGACCGTCGCCGGTCCAACGGGCACGAAGCACGTCGTGGCGGTCCAGGAGGAACTGCAAACGATCGGCCAAGGCGGCTTCGGTCAGACCCGCCGGGGCGGTCAGCAGCATCGACTGCGAGAGCTTCGGGTCGGAGACCGCGAGGTCACGCATGATCGGCGTCGCCGGGATGTAGCCCCACGCCTCGGTGGCGTCCGGCCGGGCGGCGGCGACCAGCGGGGTCGCGGCCAGGGCCAGGCCCTCCACGGTGGGATGGGCGAAGACATCGCGGGCGCTCACCTGCCAGCCCGCGGCCCGGACCCGGGCGGTCAGCTGCAGGGCCAGGATGCTGTCGCCGCCGAGGGCGAAGAAGCTGTCCCGCACGCCGGCCCGGGGAAGGCCGAGCACGTCGGCAACCGTGCGGGCGAAGAACTCCTCGGCCGGCGTGCGGGGGTCGTCGTCGCCGGCCCGGCCGGCGAAGTCGGGCGCCGGCAGCAGGCGCCGGTCCAGCTTGCCGTTCGGGCTGAGCGGCAACTCGTCCAGCTCGACAAACGCCGCCGGCACCATGTGCTCCGGCAGCGTCTCGGCGAGAATCGCGGCCAGGTCGGGGGTCAGCGCGCCACCGGGGCCGGCCGCCGACCCAGCGGTCGACTCGCTGCCGAAGGTCGATGTCGAACCGGCCGCGGGCCTTTCGCCGCTGGTGGCCGCAGAGTCTGCCGACTTGCCGCCGCGCAGGCCCGAGTCAGGGGTGGGCTTGCCGACCACATAGGCGACCAGGCGGACGGCTGGGCCGTCTTTCCGGGCCACCACGGCCGCGGCGGTCACGCCGGGGACGCCCAGCAGAGCGGCCTCGATCTCTCCCGGCTCGACCCGCAGGCCGCGGATCTTCACCTGGTCGTCGGTGCGGCCGGCGTATTCGAGCACGCCGTCGGCACGCACCCGGGCCAGGTCACCGGTGCGGTAGAGGCGGTCGCCGGGTGCGCCGAACGGGTCGGCGATGAAACGCGTCGCGGTCAGGGCCGGCCGGTTCAGGTAGCCGCGGGCCAGCTGGACGCCGCCCAGGTAAAGCTCGCCGATGAAGCCGGCCGGAACCGGGCGCAGCCACGGGTCCAGCACATGGACCTGGGTGTTCCAGACCGGACGGCCGATCGGGACCGGCCCCGACGACATGGTGTCCACCGGGTGGTAGGTCACGTCGACCGCGGCTTCGGTCGGGCCGTAGAGGTTGTGCAACTCGACGCCAGGAAGGAGCTTGCCGAAACGCTCGGCCAGGTCGCCAGGCAAAACCTCGCCGCTGCAAATGACCCGCCGCAGCGCGGCAGCAGCCGACGACCCCGCTCCGGGCCTACCCACTGCACCGACCGCCAAGCCGGACGGATCCACCACCGCGGCCGAACCCTCCACCCCGGCCGAGCCTGCAAGAGCCGACGGATCCGCCAACACGGACGGGGAGGTCATCGCGGGCGAGTCCGCCAGACCGGGCGAGTCCGCCAGCACCGCCGGACCCGCCAGGAAGGCTCGGAGCATCGACGGGACGAAGTGGACGGTGGTGACCTGCTCGGTGGCGATCAGCTCGGCCAGGTAGGCCGGGTCTCGGTGGCCGTCGGGGCGGGCCACCACCAACGTGGCGCCGGTCAGCAGGGGCCAGAAGAACTCCCACACCGACACGTCGAAGCCGGCCGGGGTCTTCTGCAGCACGCGTTCGCCCGGCTTCAGGCCGTACTCGTTCTGCATCCACAGCAGGCGGTTGACGATCGCGCGGTGCGAGACCACCGCGCCCTTCGGCTTGCCGGTCGAGCCCGACGTGTAGATCACGTAGGCCGCCGCGTCGGCGGGCACAAAGACCGGCGCGGCCGGCTCGTGGTCGGTGGCGGCCGACGTGAGCAGGACGGCCGCGCCGGAGTCCTCGAGCAGGTAGTCGTTGCGCTCCTGCGGGTGCGACGGGTCGATCGGCAGGTAGGCCGCGCCGGCCCGCTGCACCGCATAGAGGGCCACGACCAGGTCGATCGACCGGGGGATCGCCACCGCCACGACGCCGCCCGGGCGGACACCGCGGTCGATCAGGTCGGCGGCCAGCCGGGCGGCCCGATCGTCCAGCTCGGCATAGGTCAGGGTGATGCCCTCGAACACCACGGCGGCTGCGTCCGGGGTACGACGTACCGCGGCAGCAACGAGCTGCGGCAGAGTCGTCGCCGGCACCGGCCGGGCCGTGTCGGCCAGATAGGCCGGCGCGGGCAGGGCGCGCCCGATCGGGCGGTCCGGCCCGGCGGCCAGCTCGGCCAGCAGGGCGCCGAAGCGGTTCAGGATCTCATCGGCGTCGCCCGGCGTGAACACGTCGGTGCGGTAGGCAAGGCCGAGCCGCAGCCGCTCGTCCGGCGCGACCGCGAGGGTCAGCGGGTAGTGCGGCGCGTCGTCCCCGGTCACGTCGGTCATCCGCAGGCCACCCGCGCCGGTCGCCGAGTGCAGAGCGTCGGTGTCGAGCGGATAGCTCTCGAAGATGGTGAGCGTGTCGAACAGCTCCCCGATCCCGCCGATCCGCTGAATCTCGGAGAGCGGCAGATGCTGATGGTCGAGCAGCGCGGCCTGCGAGGCACCGACCTGCCCGAGCAGCGAGGCCCAGCTCTGCGCCGGATCGAGCACCACCCGCACCGGCAGCGTGTTGATGAAGAACCCGATCATGTCCGCAACCCCGGCGACCTGCGCCGGCCGCCCACTGACGGTGGTGCCGAAGACGACATCGGTGCGCCCGGTGAGATGCGACAGCAGCACCGCCCAGGCCGCCTGCACCACGGTGTTGAGGGTGACCTGCCGCTCCCGGGCCAGTGCCGAGAGGCGATCGGTGGCTTCCCGCGGAAGCGACCGCTCCAGCTTCCCGGGCCGCTCGTCGAGAACGGCCCCGGCGTTCGGCGCAACCAGCGTGGCCTGCTCCAGCCCGGCAAGGCTGGCTCGCCAGGCCCGCGCAGCGGCATCCCGGTCGGCACGCTGCAACCAGCGAAGATATTCGCCGTACGGCCGAGGCGCAGCCAGCGCACGCCCGGCATAAAGGTCAAACATCTCCCGCACGGCAAGGGGCGTGGACCAGCCGTCAAGAAGCACGTGATGGTTGGTGAGAATCAGCCGATGCCGCTCCGCCCCGACCGGCACGAGGGTGAGCCGCAGAAGAGGCGACGAGGTCAGATCGAACGGCGTGTGCCGATCCGCGGCAGCGATCTCCTCGAAGTCACCGTCGACAACCGCCCACGGCAACTCGGCCCGCGCCGACACGACCTGCCGCAACACCCCGCCAGGCCCGGCCGGGAACGAGACCCGCAGCGCCGGGTGCCGATCGAGCAGCGCCTGCCCCGCCGCCCGCAGCCGCCCCGGATCGAGCGGACCTTCAAGATCAAGGACTTGCTGCACGACGTACGGGTCCACATCGTCAGCAAGCGCAGCCAGAAAGACGAGCCCTTCCTGCAGCGGAGACAGCGGCCAAACATCCGCAAGCCCACCAACCCGGCGCTCCAGCCGAGCGATCTCGTCCTGCGCAACCCCAGAAAGAAGCAGATCAGACGGTGTACGCCCACCTTCCGCCCCGACCAGCCCGGCAAGGGCCGCAAACCAGTCAGCAGCCAGCCCCCGCACGTCATCCTCAGCAAAGACGCCGTCCGGATAGGTAAGCGAGACCGACAACGCCCCATCCAGCACCGAAGCGTTGATCTCCAACGCCCGGGTGAGCGGCATGCCCGGGTCAGCGTGCCCGCCAAGCCCACCGATCGAGCCCCAGCCCGCGTTGTCGGCGGAAGCCGCGGAGTCGAATCGCCCGAGGTAGTTGAGGACGATCTCCGGCTCCGGGCGCGCCGCGAGGGCCGCCGAGGTGGCCGGGTTGAGATAGCGCAAAAGGCCGAATCGGGCGCCGTTCTCCGGCACCGCGCGGAGCTGGTCCTTGACCCGCTTCAGCGCCGCCGCGGCGCCGTCCGGGCCGGGCGTGAGCCGCACCGGGTATTCGGTCGTGAACCAGCCGACGGTCCGGGCGAGGTCGACGCCGGGCACGAGCGATTCTTCGCGCCCGTGTCCTTCCAGCTCGACGAGCACGCTGTCCTGGCCGGTGCGCGCGGTGACGGCCAGCGCCAACCCGGCGAGCAGCACGTCCGGCACCGCCGCGTGGAAGGCGGCGGGCACGTCACCGACGAGCGGCGCGGTCCGGGCCGCATCCAGCGTGACGGTCACGGTCCGGGCGGTGGCCACGGTGTCCCGAGCCGGGTCGACTCGGCGCGCACCGATCGGCGGCGCGGCGTTCCCGGCCAGCACCTCCGTCCAATAGGGAGCCTGCGCGGTGTCCGAGGCAGCGGCGGCAAGCCCGGTCGCCCACTCCCGGAACGACGTGCCGACGACCGGCAGCGCCGGTGCCCGCCCGGCAACAACGTCACCCCAGGCCGCCACCAGATCCGGCAGCAGAACCCGCCACGACACCCCGTCCACGACGCTGTGGTGCACGACGAACTCGACCTCGTCGCCACGCCACACCACCTGAAGCGGCACGCCGTCGCCCGGCCGCAGCCGAGCGCCGGTCTCCTGCACCACCACGTCCTTGGCGGCGAGCGAACCGGGCGGCGGCACCGAGAGACCGGCGTCGGTCCAGCGGGCGCGCAGCAGGTCGTGGCGGTCGAGCAGGGCCTGGACGACCGCGTGCAGGCGGTCGATGGTGAGGTCGGCGGGGGCGCGCAGCACCATGTTCTGGCTGTAGGTGGTGGCGGGGCCGGTCTCGCGCAGCCAGGCCAGAGCCGGGGTCAGCGGCACCTCGCCGATCGCGGCTCCGGCCACCGCGGCGCGCGGCGAAGTGGCGGGGGCGGCTACGGCGGCCAGGGCGGCCACCGTGCGCAGCTCGAAGATCTGGCGTGGGGTGATCTTCAGGCCGGCGGTGCGGGCTCGGGCGACCAGCTGCAGCGACACGATGCTGTCGCCGCCGAGGGTGAAGAAGCTGTCGTCGACGCCCACCGCGGGCAGGCCCAGGACCGCGGCGAACTGGGCGGCCAGGATCTCCTCGGCCGGGGTGCGCGGGGCCGCGTCGCCGGTGAGGGCGCCGAAGTCGGGCGCCGGCAACGCTCGCCGGTCCACCTTGCCGGCCACCGTGACCGGCAACCGGTCGAGGGTGACCACGGCGGCGGGGATCAGGTGCTCGGGGAGCCGCTCGGCGGCCCACTCACGCAGGCCGGCAACGGAGCCGACGACGTAGGCGACCAAGCGGCCGTCGCGGGGCACCACGCATGCCTGGCGCACGTCGGGGTGTTCGGTCAGCGCCGCGGCGACCTCGCCGGGCTCGACCCGGAAGCCGCGGATCTTCACCTGGTCGTCGGAGCGGCCGACGAATGCGAGGGTTCCGTCCGCGGCCCACCGGACCACGTCGCCGGTCCGGTACATCCGCTCCCCGCCCTGGAACGGGTCGGCCACGAACCGGGTCGCGGTCAAGCCGGAACGGTCGAGATATCCGCGGCCCAGCTGGGCTCCGGAGAGATACAGCTCGCCGGCCACACCGTTCGGGACCGGCCGCAGCCAGCCGTCCAGGACGTACGCGCGGGTGTTCCCGATCGGCCGCCCGACCGACGGGGTCTCGCTGTCGGAGACCCACGCCAGCAGGGTGTCCACCGTGCACTCGGTCGGGCCGTAGAGGTTCACGCCGGTGACCCCGGGCGCCGCCCGCAGCGCCGACCACAACGCCGGCCCGGCCGCTTCGCCGCCCAGCATGACCAGCGCGGGGGCGCTGTCGAGCAGACCCGCGTGCACGAGTTCCTGGCCGAGCGAGGGCGCCACGTCGAGGGCGTCGATGCCGTGCGACGCCACGTACGCCACGAACAGGTCGGCGTCGCGGCGGGTCTCGTCGTCGAGCAGGTGCAGCTCGTGGCCGGCGACCAGCCAGAGCAGACCCTCCCACGAGGTGTCGAAGACCAGCGCCGCCGACAGCGCCACGTTGACCCGCCGACCGGCCGCCGTCGGCACGATGAGCCGCTCCCGGTGGTGGTGGAAGAGGTTCATCAGACTGGCGTGCGAAACCACTACGCCCTTGGGCCGGCCGGTCGACCCGGAGGTGTAGATCAGGTAGGCCGCGTCCGCGGGCGACGGGTCCGGCAGCTCCGCGTCGGCGGTCAGGGCCAGCAACGAAGGGGTGACGACCACGGCGGGGGCTGCGTCGGACAGCAGGTAGTCGATGCGCTCGGCCGGGTAGGAGACGTCGATCGGCAGGTAGATGCCGCCGGACCGCAGGGCGGCCAGCCACGCCACGATCGCGTCCTCGGTGCGGGGCAGCAGGACCGCGACGACCTTCTCCGGGCCGGCGCCGTGCGCCCGGAGCACCCGGGCCAGCCGGTCGACGCGGGCCGCGAGGTCGGCGTACGTCAAAAAGCGGGAACCGAAGCGCAAGGCGACCGCCTGCGGAAGGCGCCGCACGGTGGCGTCGAATTCGTCGAGGATCGTGCCGGGCGGCACCGGGAGGGCCGTGTCGAGCTGCGGCCGTGTGCCGGCCGGCGGGAGGGTGGCGAGTCGTGCGTCCGGGTTGGTGGCGAACGCATGGAGGAGGGTCTCCAGGCGGGCGAGGATGGTTTCGGCCTGCGTGCGGGTGATGACGTCGGGGCGGTATTCGGCGCCGAGCGTCAGCCTCTCCCCCGGCACCACGGTGAGGGTGAGCGGGTAGTGGGTGGCGTCCCGGCCGGTGACCTCGGCGAGTCGCAGGCCGGCCGCGTCCTCGAGGGCCCGCAGTCCGTCGGCGTCGAGGGGGTAGCTCTCGAAGACGAGCAGCGTGTCGAAGAGCGGGCCGATGCCGCCGAGCCGCTGGACGGTCGCCAGTCCGAGGTGCTGGTGGTCGAGGAGGGTGGCCTGTTCGGCCTGGATCCGGGCCAGAAAGCCGGCCCAGGTGTCGGCCGGGCGGGGGCGTACTCGTACCGGCACGGTGTTGATGAACAGGCCGACCATGTCCTCGGCGCCGGGCAGGGTGGCCGGCCGGCCGGAGACGGTGCTGCCGAAGACGATGTCGTCGCGGCCGGTCAGCTCGCCCAGGATGAGCGCCCAGCAGCCCTGGACCACGGTGTTGAGGGTGCGGCCCTGCGCGCGGGCCACCTCGATAACCCGTTCCGCGTCGACCAGGTGCTCGATCGCCTCGGGCGTCGCCGACGCCTGGTCACCCAGGAGGGTGGGCTCGTCGAGGCCGGAAAGGGCCTCCCGCCAGGCGTTCTCCCCCGCCGTCCGGTCCTGCTTGGCCACCCAGGCCAGATAGTCCTTGTAGGGGCGCACTTTCGGCAGCGGCCGGCCCGCGTAGGCGAGCAGCAGGTCGCGCACGAGCAGCGGCGCCGACCAGCCGTCGAGCAGGATGTGGTGGCTGGTCAGGACCAGGCGGTGCCGGGTGGCGCCGAGCCGGATCAGGGTCCAGCGCAGCAGCGGCGGCCGGGCCAGGTCGAACGGCCTGCGGGCCGCTTCGTCGGCGACCGCGTCGGCGTCGCCGGGGCGGGCGGACAGGTCGACCTCGGTCCAGTCGACCGGCACCGCGGCCGGGATCAGCTGCACCGGCTGGCCGGCCTTGCGCGGCCGGAACGCGGCGCGCAGGTTGGCGTGCCGGTCCAGCAGCGACTGGGCGGCCTCGCGCAGCCGGGCCGCGTCGAGGTCGCCGTCGAGGGTGAGGATCTGCTGCACCACGTAGACGTCCGGCCCGCTGTCCGCGTACGCGGACAGGAAGTAGAGACCCTCCTGCAGCGGCGACAGGGGCAGGATGTCCTGCAGTCCGCCCGGCGTGCTCACAAGAGCCTCCACTCGTCTTCGAACTCGTCGATCTCGTCCTGGCTCAGCGTCACCAGAAGGTCGGATGGGGTGTGGCCGCCACCGCCGGCCGCGGCGTCGCGCAGCCGGCCGAGGGCGTCGGCCCAGCGCTCGCTGAGCTCGGCGATGTCCGCCGCGGTGAGGACGCCGTCCACGTAGGACAGCCGGATGTCCAGCTCGGGGCCGGTGGGCAGGTCGGCGGTGGCCGCGTTGATCTCCAGGGCGTGCGCGACCGGGAAGGCCGGGTCGAGGCCGTCGCCGAGGGTGTCGTTGTCCGGCGCGGCGAGCCATTCCCCGTCCGTGTCGGTGGCACCCATCCGGCCGAGGTAGTTGAAGAGGATCTCCGGCTGCGGCGCGGCGGCCAGGATCGGCGCGGTCTGCGGGTTGAGGTAGCGCAGCAGCCCGTAGCCGGCACCCGCGTCGGGGACCGCCCGCAGCTGCTCCTTGACCCGCTTGAGGGCCGCGCCCGGGTCGTCGCCGGCCGGGTCGATCCGCACCGGGAACTCGGTGGTGAACCAGCCGACGGTCCGGGTCAGGTCGCTGCCGGGGACCAGGTGTTCCTCGCGGCCATGGCCCTCCAGGCGCAGCAGCAGGCCACCGTCCGCGGCCGCCGGGCGCCATTCCCGAACGGCAAGGGCAAGAGCGGTCAGAAGCACATCCTGTACGCCCGCGTGGAACGCCTCGGGAACCGTGGTGAGCAGCGGCTGCGTCTCCGCCGCGGTGAGCCGGAGGGTGTGCTCCTTCAGGGCCGCGACCGTGTCGTCCCGCAGAGGCCGGGTGCCGATCGTCGTCGCCGGGGCGTCCAGGATCGACTGCCAGAACGGGAGCTCGGCGGCGCGGTCGCGGGCCGTCGCGGCCAGGCCCCGCGACCAGGTCCGTAGCGAGGTGCCGACCGGCGGCAGCTCGCCGCCCTGCCAGGCGGTGGCGAGGTCACCGGCGATGATCCGCCAGGAGACGCCGTCCACGGCCAGGTGGTGGCCGGTGAGCAGGACCCGGCCGTCGTCGAAGAGGACGGCCTGGAGCATTCGGCCCTCCTCGGGGGCAAGCCGGCGCACGGCGGCCAGGTGCTCATCCACCAAACTTTGCGAAGCGGCGCGGACCATGGCGGCCGCAAAAGGCGGGACCACCAGCCCGTCGTCGGTCCAGCGGGCGCGCAGGGCGTCGTGCCGGTCCAGCACCGCTTGCAACAGGCCGGTGAGCCGGTCGAGGGTCAGGACGGCCGGCACGCGCAGGACAACCGACTGGGCGAACGTGGAGATCGGGGCGTGCTGGTCGCGCAGCCACGCCTGGATCGGGGTCAGCAGCACCGGGCCGAGGCCGGCGCCGGCCGGTTCGCGGACCGTGCCGCCGGCCGGCACCACGACCTGGGCGAGGGCGGCGACGGTCTGGTGCTCGAACACCTGGCGGGCGCTGAGGTCGAGGCCGGCCGCGCGGGCCCGGGACACCAGCTGCAGGGCGACGATGCTGTCGCCGCCGAGCGCGAAGAAGCCCTCCTCGACGCCGACCTCGTCGATGCCGAGCACCTCGGCGAACAGGGTGGCGAGGAGCTCCTGCAGAACGGTTCCGGGGCGTTCCACATCGCGGTCGATCACCGGTTCGGGCAGGGCGTTCCGGTCGACCTTGCCGCTCGCCGAGCGGGGCAGCGCGTCGAGCATCACGACGACCGCCGGGACCAGGTAGTCGGGCAGCCGCTGGGCGACCCACGAGCGGACCTCGGCGGGGTCGGCGCTGCCCTCGGCGTACCCGATCAATCGTCCGTCCCTGGCCAGCACGTAGGCCTGCCGGACGTCGTCGTGGGCGGCCAGGGCGGCGGCCACCTCGCCCGGCTCGATCCGGAAGCCGCGGATCTTCACCTGGTCGTCGGCGCGGCCGAGGAACTCCAGCTGTCCGTCGCGGGTCCAGCGGACCAGGTCGCCGGTGCGGTACATCCGCCGGCCGACCCGGAACGGGTCGGCCACGAACCGTTCGGCGGTCAGCGCCGACCGGCCCAGGTAGCCGCGGGCCAGCCCGGATCCGGCCAGATACAGCTCGCCCGGGACGCCCGGCGGCACCGGCCGCAGTGCGCCGTCCAGCACGTACGCGGACTTGTTGCGGTCCGGCGTGCCGATCAGCACCGGTCCGCCGCTCACGCACTCCCCGAACGTCGAGTTGACGGTGGCTTCGGTCGGCCCGTACGCGTTGATCATCCGATGGGTGGCGGTCCAGCGTTCGACCAGCTCGGGCGGGCAGCGGTCGGCGCCGACCACGACGGTGACGCCGGCCGGGACCACCCCGGCGGGCAGGGCGCCGAGCGCGGCCGGCGGCAGCGCGAAGTGGGTGACCGCCGCGTCCCGGACGAACGCGGCGAACGCGTCGCCGAGCCGCGACTCCTCCGGGGCGATCACCATGGTGGCGCCGCGCAGCACACTCACCGCCAGCTCGGCGATGGTGACGTCGAAGCTGGGCGAGGCGAACTGGGCGATCCGGTCGCCCGCGGTGACCCGCCAGGTCGCGGCGAACGTGTCGGCCAGGTCGGCGAGGCCGGCGTGCGGCACGACGACGCCCTTGGGCTTGCCGGTGGATCCGGAGGTGTAGATGACGTACGCGGCGTGCTCCGGCCGCAGCGGCGCGAGCCGGTCCTCGTCGGTGACCGCGCGGTCGTCCTCGCCGGCGAAGTCCCGCGGCCCGATGACCGGGATGCCGAGATTCGCGGTTCCTGGGTGGGAAACGACCAGGATCGGGGCGGCGTCAGCAGCCAGGGCGGCGATCCGCTCGGCCGGGTAGGACGGGTCGACCGGCAGGTAGGCGGCGCCGGCCTTGCTGACCGCCAGCTCGGTGGCGAACAGGTCGGCCGAGCGGGGCAGCAGCACCATGACGAGCCGGTCCGGGCCGGCGCCGGCCCGGATGAGCCGCCGGGCGAGCTGGTTGCTGCGCCGATCGAGGTCGCGGAAGGTCAGGCGCAGCGGGCCGTCCTCGATCGCGACGGCGTGCGATCCGGCCCAGGCGGCGAACAGGTCCGGCAGCGTTCGCGGCTCGGTGGCGGAAACCGTTCCCTGCCAACCGGATTCGAGGGCGTGCCGCTCGGCCGGGGACAGGATCTCCAGCTCGGAGACGCGGCGCGCCGGTGCGGCGACCGCCGACTCCAGCAGCCGGATCAGCCGGGCGGCGAGGGCCTCGGCCGAGTCGAGGTCGAACAGGTCGGCGCTGTATTCGATGACGCCACGCATCCCGTCGGCGCCCTCCTCCTCGGTCACCACCACGCCGAGGTCGAACTGGGCGACCCCGGTGTCGATCGGCAGCGGCGAGGTGGCCAGGCCGGGCAGGCCGGGGGTGGCCGCGGGCACGTGCTGGAACGCGACCATCACCTGGAACAGCGGGTTGCGGCCGAACGCCCGCTCCGGGTTGACCGCCTCGACGACCCGGTCGAACGGCACGTCGGCGTTGCCGAACGCGGCCAGGTCGGTCCGCCGGATCCGGGCGACGAGCTCGGTGAACGACGGGTCGCCGCGCAGGTCGGCGCGCAGCACGAGGGTGTTGACGAAGAACCCGGCGAGCGCGTCGAGCCGCTGGTCGGCGCGGCCGGCGACCGGGCTGCCGAGCGGGATGTCGGTGCCGCCGCCGAGCCGGCCGAGCAGCGCCGACAGGGCCGCCTGCACCACCATGAACGCGGTGCTTCCGGTGCGCCGGGCCAGCTCCCGCACCAGCCGGTGGGTGTCCGCGCCGACCGCGAACGGCACGATGCCGCCGCGGTGCGAGGGGTTCGCGGGCCGGGACCGGTCGGCGGGCAGGGCCAGCTCGGCCGGGATGCCGGCCAGGGCGGTCCGCCAGAACTCCAACTGCTCCTGCTGTACGCCGTCGAGCAGTTCGCGCTGCCAGAGCGCGTAGTCGGCGTACTGCACCGGCAAGGGCTCCCAGGCCGGCGCCGTCTCTTTGACCCGAGCCGCGTAGGCGACGCCGAGGTCGGCGATGAGCCGTCCCTCCGACCACTCGTCGGTGACGATGTGGTGCAGCAGGAGCAGCAGCACGTGCCGGTCGGGGCCGTCGGTGAACAGGTGCGGCCGCAGCAGCAGCTCACCGGCGAGGTCGAAGCCGTAGCGGCCGGCCTCGGCCAGAGCCGTCTCGCTGTACTCGCCCTGCTGCCAGATGATCGTCGGCTGGATGAGGATCCGCTGCACCGGCTTGCCGTCGACGGTCGGGAACACCGTGCGCAGGCTCTCGTGCCGCTGCACCACGTCGCCGAGCGCCGCCGTCAGCGCGGTCTCGTCGAGCGCGCCGTCCAGCCGCAGCGCGAACGCCACGTTGTAGGTCGGGCCGGGCCCGTTGAGCTGGTGGTGCAGCCAGAGCCGATGCTGCGCGGGCGCCACCGGAAGCGGATCCGGCCGCGGCGCCACCACCAGCGACGGCGTCTCGGTGCCGGTTCCGGCCCGATCGAGGTACGCACCGAGGGCGGCCGGGGTCGGCGCGTCGAAGACGGCCCGGATCGGCAGCGTGGCCCCGAACACCGCGCGCACCCGGGCGGCCAGGGCAGTCGCGGTCAGCGAATGCCCGCCGAGCGCGAAGAAGTCGTCGGACGCGCCCACCAGCGGCAGCCCGAGCACCTCGGCGAAGAGTCCACCGAGGATCTCCTCGGTCGCGGTGCGCGGGGCCGTCCCGCCGGCGATCTCGGCGAAGTCCGGCTCCGGCAGGGCGCGCCGGTCCAGCTTTCCGGCCACCGTCATCGGCAGCGCTTCCAGCGCCATCACCACGGCGGGGACGAGGTGGTCGGGAAGCCGCCGGGCGGCCCACTCACGCAGGTCGGCAATGTCTCCGATGACGTACGCGACCAGGCGCCCCTCGCGGGGGACGACCGCTACCTGCCGCACGTCCGGATGTTCCGCCAGCGCCGCGGCCACCTCGCCGGGCTCGACCCGGAAGCCACGGATCTTCACCTGGTCGTCGGCCCGCCCGACGAACTCGAGCGTGCCCTCGGCGGTCCATCGCGCCACGTCGCCGGTGCGGTACATCCGCTGCCCGGCGTCGAACGGATCGGCCACGAACCGGGTCGCGGTCAGGCCGGGCCGGTCGAGATATCCCCGGCCCAGCTGGGCGCCGGACAGATACAGCTCGCCCGCGACGCCGTCCGGGACCGGCCGCAGCCAGCTGTCCAGCACGTACGCGCGGGTGTTCCCGATCGGGCGGCCGACCGACGGCATCTCGCTGTCGGCGACCCACGCCATCAGGGTGTCCACTGTGCACTCGGTCGGGCCGTAGAGGTTCACCCCGGTCACGCCCTCGGCCGCGCGGAGCGCCTGCCAGATCCGCGGGTCGGCGGCCTCACCACCCAGCGCGACCACGGCCGGGCGGTGTGCGCCGTCGAGCAGGCCGGCGTCGACCAGCGGGCCGGCCAGCGACGGGGTCACGTCGAGGAAGTCGAGGCGGTGCTCGCGGACGTAACGGACGAACAACTCCGGGTCGCGGCGGGTGTCGTCGTCGAGCAGGTGCAGCTCGTGGCCGGCGACCAGCCAGAGCAGCCCCTCCCACGAGGTGTCGAAGACGAGCGCCGCGGACAGGCCCGCCCGCACCCGCCGGTCCTTCGTGATCAGCCGCTCGCGGTGATGGTGGAACAGGTTCATCAGGCTGGCGTGCTCGACGACTACGCCCTTGGGCCGGCCGGTCGACCCGGAGGTGTAGATGAGGTACGCCCCGGACTGCGGCGCGATCGCCGGCAGGTCCGCGGTGTCGTCCGCAACGAACGCGGGCGTCACCACCACGGCGGGGGCGGCGTCGGACAGCAGGTAGTCGATGCGTTCGGCCGGGTAGGAGACGTCGATCGGGAGGTAGATGCCGCCCGAGCGCAGGGCCGCCAGCCAGGCGATAACCGCGTCGGTGGTGCGGGGCAGCAGGACCGCCACCACCTTCTCCGGGCCTGCGCCGGCGGCCACGAGCGCGCGGGCCAGGCGATCGACGCGCGCGGCCAGTTCGACGTACGTCAAGGCGTCAGCGCCGAAGCGCAGCGCGACTTTTGACGGCATGTCGCGGACCGTCTCGTCGAAGGCGTCCAGCAGGGTTCCCGGCGGGACATCCATCGCCGACTCGTCCGCGGGCAGTTCGCCGGCCGGGCGGACCTTGGCCAGCACCGCATCGGGGGCGGCCACGAACGCGTCCAGCAGATCCCGGAAACGGCCGAGGATGGCGGTGGCGGCGCTGGTGTCGTACAGGTCGGGGCGGTGTTCCAGGCGCAGCCGCAGCGCGGCGTGCGGCACGACGACCAGGCTGAGCGGGTAGTGGGTGGCGTCCACCGGGATGCCGCCGCTGATCTCCAGGCCGTCGACCGGCGGCAGGCCGGCCGTGGTCGGGTAACTCTCGAAGACCGTCAGCGTGTCGAACAGGTCACCGACGCCGGTCAGCCGCTGGATCGTGGCCAGGCCGAGGTGCTGGTGGTCGAGCAGGGCGGCCTGCTCGTTCTGGACCCGGCGCAGCAGCGCGGCCCAGGTCTCGTCCGGGCGCAGCCGCACCCGGACCGGCACGGTGTTGATGAACAGGCCGACCATGTCCTCGACCCCGGCCAGCCCGGCCGGGCGCCCGGCGACGGTGGCCCCGAACACGACGTCGTCCCGGCCGGTCATCGCGGACAGCAGCAGCGCCCAGCCGCCCTGCACCACGGTGTTGAGGGTCAGGCCGTGGCTGCGGGCGGCGGCCGTCAGCCGCTCGGTCTCGGCGGTGCTGAGCACGATCTCGGCGACCTGCGGCAGCGCGGCGACGCTCGGCGCATCGGGGGCGACGAGGGTCGGCTCGTCCACTCCGGACAGAGCCTCGCCCCACGCGGCCTCGCCGATCCGGTCGTCCTGGGCGGCGAGCCAGGCCAGGTAGTCGGTGAACGGCCGCGGCGCCGGGGTGACGGTCCCCGCGTAGGCCCCGAACAGGTCGCGCATGGCGAGCGGCCCCGACCAGCCGTCCATGAGCAGGTGATGCTGGGTGAGGACGAGCCGGTGGTCGCCCGCGCCGACGTGGGCCAGCACGAATCGCAGCAGCGGCGGCGCGGTCAGGTCGAAGCGGCGGTTGCGCTCGGTCGCGATCAGCTCGTCGAGCTCGGCCGGGGTGACGGTGACCTCGTCGAACGGGACCTCGGCCTGCGCCGGGATCACCTGCACGGCGGCGCCGGAGTCGGTGCGCACGAAGCCGCCGCGCAGGTTCGGGTAGCGGTCGAGCAGGGTGTTTGCGGCGGCCCGCAGCCGGGCCGCGTCGACGTCGCCGGTCAGCGTGAAGACCTGCTGCACCGTGTAGACGTCGGTGTCGTCGTCCAGGCCGGCCAGGTAGAACAGGCCCTCCTGCAGCGGCGACAGCGGCAGCACGTCGGCGAGGTCCGGGTGGCTCACGGTGAGCGCGGCCAGGTCGTCGGCGCCGAGCCTCGACAGCGGCACGTCCGACGGGGTGAGGATGCCGGCGTCCGGCTCGTTGGCCGCCGCCAGCAGAGCGACGAGCGCGGCCAGCCAGTCGTCGGCGATCCGCCGCACCTCGGCGTCGCCGATCGCACCGGCCGGGTAGCTGAACTCGGCCCGCAGCACCGGCCCGTCCGGCCCATCGGTGGTCGAGGCGTTGACGGCGAGCCGGTGACTGACCGGCATCCGCGGGTCGGCGGTGGCGTGCGCCGCCGGCAGCTCGGCAGCGATTCCCCAGTCAGCGTCGGTGGCCGCCCCACCGAACCGCCCGAGGTAGTTGAACAGCACTTCCGGCGCAGCACCGGCAAGATCCCCGAGGTGGTGCAGCATCCCGTAGCCGATGCCACCATCCGGCACCTGCCGCAGCCGCTCCTTGACGCCCTGCACGACGGCGGCCGCCCCACCGGCCGCAGCCGGCAACCTCACCGGGTATTCACTGGTGAACCAGCCCACGGTACGAACCAGATCGGCCCCCGGTACGACCTGCTCCTCCCGCCCGTGCCCTTCAAGCCCGACAAGCGGCTCAGCATGACTGCCGTTGCGCCGCGCGAGGGCCAGCGCAAGCCCCGCAAGCAGCACGTCCTGAACCCCGGCCCGGAACGTCGCCGGCACGGTGGTCAGCAGCGGCCCGGTAACAGCCGCATCCACGGTGACGGCAACCCGCCGCAGCGTCCCGGCCGTACCCCAGCCCGCCGAACGTGTCGACTCAGCCCCCGAACCGCCCCCAAACTCCACAAGATCGCGCGCGACCGCGCTGGCAGCGACCGCGCTGGCAGCGCGGGCGCCGGCGCCCGCAACGGCCGTAGGCCCAGCGCCGACCGCAGCCGATCTTGTTGACTTCCCGTCCGCTTCGCGCGGCAAATCGACAAGATCGCGGACGACGGCACGGTCTCCGGCCGATCTTGAAAACTTGCTGTCCGATGCGGTCCCCAACTCCACAAGATTGGGAGCTGGTGCGGGAGCTGGTGCGGGAGCTGGTGCGGGAGCTGGTGCGGGAGCTGGTGCGGGAGCTGGTGCCGCGGCCGGAGTGGGGGGGCGCGGCTGCGTGTGGAGGGCGGTGGTCAGCGATCGGCTGGTGAGCTTTGCCGTGGTCTGCTGCCAGTGGTCACGCTCGGTTTCCCGGGACGGCAATGCCGCGTGCAGGCCGAGTGCCCATCCGCGGAACGGAGTGCCGGTCGGGGCCGGCGTCTCGCCCCGAGCCGCGGCGGCCAGGTCTTCGGCGAGGATGCGCCACGAGACGCCGTCCACGACCAGGTGATGGGCGACCAGCAACAGGCGGCCGGGCCGCGCACCTCGGTCGAACCAGACGGCCTGGACCATGACTCCGGTGGCCGGGTCGAGTCGGTCGGCGGCGGCTTCCCGCTCGGCGGCGACCAGCTCGGCGAGGTCGTCGGTGCCGACGGAGACCGTGCGCAGATCGAGCTCGATCTCGCCCGGCGAGATCTCCAGCGTCCAGCGGCCGCCGGCGCCCGGCTGCGGCTCCCCCACCGTGGCGGCGCGTCCAGCGGCCTGGTCGGCGGTGCTGGGCTGCGGCTCCCCGACCGCGGCGCCGCGGTCGGCGGCCTGGCCGCCGGTGATGAGGAGTCTGGCGCGCAGCAAGTCGTGCGGGGCGAGGGCGGCGTGCACGACGGTTCGGATTTCGGTCGCTGCCGCGTTGGCGGGGGTGCGCAGCAGCAGGGCCTGTGAGTAACGGTCGATGGGCGCGTCCAGGCCGCGCAGCCAGGCGATGATCGGGGTTTCCGGCACGGTGCCCACGCCGGATTCGGTGGGAGCGGCAACGGCGGCGATCGGGGTGGCGACTCGGGCCAGCGCGGCGACGGTCTGGTGCTCGAAGACCTGGCGCGGCGCGATGTGCAGGCCGGCCGCCCGGGCCCGGGACACGAGCTGGATCGACAGGATGCTGTCGCCACCGAGGGCGAAGAAGCCGCCGTCTCGCCCGACCCCGTCTTCGTCGAGCCCGAGCAGCGTGGCGAAGAGTCCGGCGAGGACCTGCTCCTCGGGTGACTCCGGGCGGTTGCCGGTCGCGGGAACGGGCAGCTCGGGCAGGGCGGACTTGTCGACCTTGCCACTCGCGGTCAGCGGCAGCGCGTCGAGCACCAGCACGACGGCCGGCACCAGCGCTGCAGGAAGTCGGGCAGCGAGGTGTTCGCGCAGCTCATCAGCGGTCACGACGGCCCTGGCACCATCGGTGTCGGCATGCGGCAGGGAACCTCTCGCCGCAACGGCAACGCCGCCGGCGCCGGCTCCTTCAACTCCGCCGACGGCGACCCCGCCGGCGGAGTCGCCCGCGGCGACGGTTTCGCCACCATCCCCGACAACTTGAGGAGCGTCGGCAACTCCGGTGGCCGCACGATCATCGTGGCTTCCGGCATTGCGCGGGGATCTGGTGGCGGAGATCGGCATGGATGGGACCGCGTAGGCGAGCAGGCGGCCGGCTCGGGCGATCACCGCGGCCTGGGCCACCGCGGGGTGGGCGGCCAGGACGGCCTCGACCTCGCCGGGCTCCACCCGGAAGCCACGGATCTGGATCTGGTCGTCGGTTCGGCCGAGGAACTCCAGGTCGCCAGTGGTGGTGCGGCGGACCAGGTCGCCGGTGCGGTAGAGGCGGGCTCCGGGGGCGCCGAACGGGTCGGGCACGAAGCGGCTGGCGGTCAGCGCGGGACGGCCCAAGTAGCCGCGGGCCAGGCCGTCGCCGCCCAGGTAAAGCTCGCCCGGCACGCCGGGCGGGAGCGGGCGGAGGTGCGCGTCCAGGACGTGGGCGGTGCGGTTCAGGTCGGGGCGGCCGATCAGGACCGTGTCGAAGTCGGGGGTGGCGGCCCACGTCGTCGCGGTCACGGTCGTCTCGGTCGGGCCGTAGGCGTTGATCAGCCGGTGACTCTGCTGCCAGCGGCGCACCTCGTCGGCGGCCATCGCTTCGCCGCCGATGGTGATGGTCACGCCGGGCGGGATCGCCTCGGTGGGGAGCGCGGCCAGCAGCGCCGGTGGCAGGTCGACGTGGGTGAGCCGGCGGGATCTGATGAAGTCGCCGAGGCCGGTGCCCAGGCGAACGTCCTCCGGGACGATCACCAGCGTGCCGCCGGTCAGGATCGAGGCGGCCAGCTCGCTGAACGCCACGTCCACGCCGGGCGACACGAACTGGGCCACCCGCGACGAAGGGCCGGCACCGAAGACGGTGCGGACGCTCGAGACCAAGCCGGCGAGGCCGGTGTGCGGCACGACCACGCCCTTCGGGCGGCCGGTCGACCCGGAGGTGTAGATGACATAGGCAGGGTGCTCGGGAAGCACCGGGACGCCCGGATCGGACGAGTCGTCGCTGAGGTCGGTGACCAGGATCTGCGGGATGCCCAACTCCGACGACGCCGCGGTAGTCAGCACGGCGTCGGCAAGCTCGGTGACTCGGGCCTGCGGGACGCCCAGCTCCGGCGACGCCGCAGTAGTCAGCACGCCGGGCACGCCGTCGGCGGGCTCGGCGACTCCGACCCGCGGGACGCCCGGCACCGACGGCGCCGTAATAGGCAGCACGGCGGGGGCGGCGTCGGCGGGCTCGGTGACCAGCACCTGCGGGACGTCCGCGATGGACGGGGACGCGGTGATCAGCAGGGCGGGGGCGGCGTCGGCGATCTGGAGCCGGTGGCGGTCGGCGGGGTGGTTCGGGTCGAGGGGCAGGTAGGCGGCGCCTGAGCGGGTCACCGCCAGCAACGCCACCAGCAGGTCGGCCGAGCGGGGCAGCAGGACCGCTACCAGCTTTTCCGGGGCGGCGCCGGCGGCCAGCAGGCGGTGCGCCAGCCGGTTGGCGCGCGAGTCCAGCTCGGCGTATGTCATAAGCCGGTCGCCGTCCTCGACGGCGACGGACGACGGCGCTGCGGCGACCCGAGAGGCGAAGAGCTGCCCGAGTGTGGTTGGGGAAGCCGGACCGCGTACCCCCTGCCAGGTGGAACCGGAAGCGGCCCGTTCGGCCTCGCTCAGCAGGTCGACCTCGGAGATCGCGCCCGAAGGGTCGGCCACGACGGCCCGCAGCAGACGCAGCAGGCGTTCGCCCAGCGCCAGCGCGGTTTCCCGGTCGAACAGGTCGGCACGGTATTCGATGCTCGCGTCGAGGCCGCCGGGGCGCTCGGCCACGTCGAAGGTCAGGTCGAACTTGGCGGTGCCGGTGGCGACGAGCCGCGGCGTCACGCTCAGGCCCGGGAAACCGGCGACCGCGGGCAGCGCGGCCTGGTAGGACACCATGACCTGGAAGAGCGGGTGGTGCGCGAGCGAGCGCTGCGGGTTGAGCTCCTCGACCAGGCGCTCGAACGGCAGGTCCTGGTGGGCGAGCGCGGCCAGGTCGGCGGTCCGGACCCGCTGCAGCAGCGCGGCGAAGCTGGGATCGCCGGAAAGATCGGTCCGCAGCACGACGGTGTTCACGAAGAATCCGACGAGGCGTTCCAGAACGTCGTCGCCACGGCCGGCGACGGGGGTGCCGAGCGGGATGTCCGGGCCCGCGCCGAGCCGGCTCAGCAGCGCCGCCACCGCCGCCTGCACCGTCATGAAAAGGGTGACGCCGTGCGACCGGGCGAGCCCGCGCAGCCCTTCCGCAAGATCCGAATCAAGAGAGAGATGCACCATGCCGCCGGCCTCGGAGGCACGGGCCGGGCGGGGCCGAGAGGTGGGCAGGCGCAGGGTTTCCGGGGCGCCGGCCAGGTGCTGCCGCCAGAACTCGACGTGCGTGGACATCGGCAGCGCGTTCTGCCAGGCCGCGTAGTCGGTGTAGCGCACCGGGAGCGGCGCCCACGAGGGCTCATCGGCGGCCAGCCGGGCCGCATAAGCCGTGGCCAGATCGTCGAGCATCGGGGTCAGGGACCACTCGTCGCCGGCGATGTGGTGCACGACCAGCAGCAGCACGCGCTGCCGGGGGAACCAGCGGACGCGCAGCGGCGCCTCGGCGGTGATGTCGAACGGTTCGCGGACCGCGTCCTCCACCTCGCCCTCGTCAACGATGACGCTGACCTCGGGGTCGAGGACGACCGGATCCGGCGTGAAGATGGTGCGCAGCGGCTCGTGCCGGCGCACCAGATCGCCGAGCGCCGTCTCCAGCACGCCGAGGTCGAGCGGGCCCTCGACGTCCAGGGCGAGCGGCAGGTTGTAGGTCGGGTTGGGGCCGTCCAGCTGGGACAGGAACCACATCCGGCGCTGCGCGGCCGACATCTCGGCGGCCGCTCCGGCGACGATCGGCGGCCGGGCGCTGCCGGTGGCGGCGTCGAGCCGGGCGGCGAGGGCGGCCACGGTCGGGGCGTCGAAGACGTCGCGCAGGGCCAGGTCGGCACCGAGGAGGGTGCGAACGCGAGCGGCGACCCGGGCGGCCAGCAGCGAGTGGCCGCCGAGCGCGAAGAAGTCGTCCCGCAGCCCGACCACGGGGACGCCGAGGACCTCGGCGAAGACCCCGGCGAGCAGTTCCTCCTGCGGGGTGCGGGCCGCCTCGGACAAAACGGCGACATAGTCCGGGGCGGGCAGGGCGTTGCGGTCGAGCTTGCCGTTCGGGGTGGTCGGCAGGACGTCGAGCACGACGATCGCGGACGGCACCATGTAGTCGGGCAGGACGCGCAGCACCGACGGGTCCGGTGTGCCGCCCACGACGTACGCGACAAGTCGCCGGTCCCCGGGCCGGTCCTCGCGGATGATCGCGACGGCCCGGACCACCGACGGGTCTGTTTCGAGGACCGACTCGATCTCGCCGAGCTCGATCCGGAAGCCGCGCAGCTTGACCTGGTGGTCGACCCGCCCGAGCACGTCGAAGTTGCCGTCGGGCAGGCGGCGGGCGAGGTCGCCGGTGCGGTACATCCGCTCCCCCGGCGCCCACGGGTCGGCGACGAACCGCGCCGCGGTGAGCTCCGGCCGGCCGAGATAGCCGCGGGCAACTCCGGCCCCGCCGAGATACAGCTCGCCCGGGAAACCGTCCGGGACCGGCCGCAGCGCGGCATCCAGCACGTAGGCGCGGGTGTTCCAGATCGGATGCCCGACGCTGACCGTGTCGCAGAGCAGCCGGTACGCGGTCGACCAGATCGTGGTCTCGGTCGGCCCGTAGAGGTTGGTCACCTCGGCGGCATGTTTGCGCAGCTCGGCGGCCAGTTCCGGCGGCAGCGCCTCGCCGCCGACCAGCACCCGCAGCCCGGCGAGAGCCTGCGCCCCACCGGGCACGTCGACGAGGGCCCGCCACAGCGTCGGCGTCGCCTGCACCACGGTCGCCTGCGTCCGGCGCACCAGCGGCAGCAGCACGACCGGGTCCTGCACGGCCTCCTTGGGCGCGAGCACGACGGCCGCACCGCACAGCAGCGGCAGGTAGAGCTCGAGCCCGGAGATGTCGAAGCTGACCGTGGTGACCGCGAGGAGCCGGTCGTCGGCCCGCAGCGGCACTTCCTCGCGCATCGCGAGCAGGAAGTTGACCAGGTTCTCCCGGGTGACGACCACGCCCTTGGGCCGGCCGGTCGACCCGGAGGTGTAGAGGACGTAGGCGGCGTCGTCGGCCCGCGCCGGGAGCGGCTCGCCAAGGCTCTGGATGCCGTCGCTCGTGACGAGCAGGGCCGGGGCGCTGTCGGTGAGCATCCCGTCGATCCGGTCGGCCGGGAAGTCCGGGTCGATCGGCAGGTAGGCGGCGCCGGTGCGCTGCACGGCCAGCAGCGTGATCAGCAGATCGGCGGTGCGCGGCAGGCTGACCGCGACGATCCGCCCAGATGCGGCGCCGCGCGAAGTGAGCTGCGCGGCCAGGGCCTCCACGCGGCCGAGGAGTTCGGCATGGCTGAGCGAGGCGCCATCAGGTTCGATCAGAGCAACTGCTTGCGGGGTACGCCGTACCTGCGCTCGCCACAACTCGATCAGTCCGGCCGACGGCAGTTCCCGCACCGTGTCGTCGACAGCCGGCTTGTCGACCAGCCCGATCCGCCCGGTCGGCGTGGCCGGATCGGTGTCGGCCAGCGTCGCGAGGAGCGAAGCCAGCCGCGCGGTGTGCCCGTCGAGGTCGGCCTCGGTGTAGCGGGCCGGATTGGCGTCGATGGCCAGCTCGAGAACGTCCCCGCCGCGGTCGTCGAGGGTGATCGACAGGTCGTCGACCGGCCCCGGCGAGACGTAGCGCGGCGTGCCCGGATGCCCGCCGAAGTCGAGCGTCGACCCGAACGGCTTGATGTTCACCCACGGCCCGACCAGCCGCCGCGCCCCGCCGACCAGGCCGAGGTCGCGCCGGATGTCCTCGCCGCGATAGCGCTGATGCGGCCGGATCGCCTTGACCTCGGCGGCGACCCGGCCGATCAGCTCCGCCACGGTGTCCCCCGGGGCTACCGGCGTCCGCAACGGAAGAACATTGACCGCGGTGACCGGCACGCGGGCCGCCACCGAGCCGAGCCGGCCCATCATCGGCAGCCCGAGCACGGGCGTGCCACCGGTGAGCCGGTGGACGTAGAGCGCGGTCGCGGCCAGCACGGCCTCGACCCGGGTGGCGCCGCTCGCCTTGCCGACGGCGGTGAGACCACGGCCGACCGCGGACGGCAGGGCGACCCGGCGGCGCAGGAACGTGGGGCTGGGCCGCACCGGGCCGTCGGCGATGTCCGGCACCTCGATGTCGGCGAGGTGCGCGAGCCAGAACTCCCGGTCGGCCGCGTATTTCGCCGAGGCCCGGTAGGCGGTGTCCTCGGCGACCACGTCGGACAGGCGCCCGAACGGGTTCGGCGGCACGTCTTCGCCACGGACTATCGCCGTGTAGACGGCGGCGAGCCGCTGCCCGACCAGCGCCGACGTGTAGGCGTCCATGACGATGTGGTGACAGCGCTGGTACCAGGTCCAGCGCCCCGGTCCCCGCCGGATCAGCGCCTCGGCGAAGACCGGGCCGTTTGCAAGGTCCGGGATCCAGTCGTCGCCGGCCTCGCTGACGGACAACTCCCAGTCCGGCGACCCGATCTCCTGCCGCGGCACCTCGGAGTCACCGATGAACCGCACCCGCATCGCCTCGGCGTCGTTCAGGGTTCGGCGCAGGGCCCGCTCGAACATCACCGGGTCGACCTCGCCGTCGATGTCGACGCAGGCGGCCGTGGTGTACGCCGGTCCGGGGTCCAGGTGCTGGGCGTACCAGACACCGGCCTGGGCGGCGGTGAGTTCAAGCGGCACTGTCGTACTCCGTCTTTCGTCTTCCGGGCAGGGCGGTGACCGCCGCGCCGGCAAGCGCGGCGGTCCCACGGGGAGGTGCGGTCAGCCGTCCATCTGGGCGATCAGCGACTTCGGCCGCATGTCCGTCCAGTTCTTCTCGACGTAGTCCAGGCACGCGGCCCGGCTCTCCTCGCCGAACGCGATGGTCCAGCCGGCCGGCACGTCCGCGAACGCGGGCCACAGCGAGTGCTGGCCCTCGTCGTTGACCAGCACGAGGTAGCGGCCGTCCTCGTCCTCGAACGGGTTGGTCATCGCGAAGCCTCCGTCCAGGACAGCCCGTCGGCCGCGGGGACCAGGCCGTTCTCCAGGAGCGGGAGTTCGTGGGCGGCGATGCCCTGCACACCTCGTACCTGGATGTTGTTCATCTCCTGCATGACCTCGCGCACGACCGGCGTGCCGAACAGGTGGTGCATCCGCTCGCCGGACTCGGTCTGCATGCTGCCGGTGCGCTCGACGGCGTCGGCGAGCGCGCCGGACGACTCCCGGAAGTCCTGGACCAGGGCCTGCTCGCCGGAGTGCACACCGCCGACGAGGCTCACGAACGCCTCCAGGTCGGTGGCGGCGAGGTTGGTGACCTTGCGGGCCTTCCAGAAGTACGACTCCTCGTTGCTCTGCATGTCGTAGAACGCCGAGAGGAACTCGTAGAACACCCGGTACTCGCGGCGGTAGCGGCCCTCGAACTCCTCGAAGACGCGGTCCTCGGCCAGCTCGCCGGCGAGGACGGTGTTGATCGACCGGGCGGCGAGCAGGCCCGCGTAGGTCGCGAGGTGCACGCCGGTGGAGAAGACCGGGTCGATGAAGCAGGCGGCGTCGCCGACCAGCACCATGCCGGGCCGGTGGAACGTCGAGTTGGTGTACGAGTAGTCCTTACGGGTGCGGATCTCGCCATAGGTGCCCTCGGTGACCCGGGTGGCATTTTCCAGGAACCCGCGCACGATCTCGCAGCGGTCGACGAACCCGAGCAGCGACTGCTCCTGGTCGCCCTGCAGCTTGGCCGCGTGCTCCCGGGAGATCACCGCGCCGACGCTGGTCAGCGTGTCGGACAGCGGGATGTACCACATCCAGCCCTCGTCGAACGCGGCGCAGAGGATGTTGCCGGAGTCCGGCGCGGGCAGCCGCTTGCCGCCCTCGAAGTAGCCGAACAGCGCGATGTTCTTGAAGAAGTCGGAGTAGATCCGCTCGCCGCGCACCCCCTGGTGGATGCGGCTGCGGTTGCCGGACGCGTCGACCACGAAGGTGGCGTGGATCTCGCTGCCGTCGGCCAGGCGGACGCCGCGCACCCGCTCGTCGTCGCCGATGACCTCGGCCACCGGGACGTTCTCCCGAACATCCACACCGTGCTTGGCGGCGTTGCGCAGCAGGATGTCGTCGAACTTCATCCGCTCGACCTGGTAGGCGTACGACGTCGGGCCGGACAGCTCGGGCGCGACCGCGAACAGGAAGTTCCACGGCACCGGGTTGGTGCCCCAGCGGAAGCTGCCGCCCCGCTTGACCATGAAGGACGCCGCCTCCAGCTCCTCGGTGACGCCGAGCAGCCGCCCGATGCCGTGCACCGTGGAGGGCAGCAGCGACTCACCGATCTGGTAGCGCGGGAACGTCTCCTTCTCCAGCAGCACGACCCGGTGGCCACGCTTGGCCAGCAGGGTGGCCGTGGTCGACCCGCCCGGGCCGCCGCCGACCACGACGACGTCGGTGCTCTCGATGTTGGCGCTCAACGCTTTCCCTCCAGCAGGTTCCACCAGGCGGCGACCGTCGGGTCCTGGGCCAGGTCGAGGTAGCCGGCCTCGAAGCCGGCCTCCCGCCACCGGGTGGCGAGGCTCATCAGCCGGATCGAGTCGAGTCCGCGATCGATGAGGTTGTCGTCGTCGGCGAAACTGCCCGGCTCCTCGGCCAGCACCTCGGCGACGTCGCTGCGGAGACGGTCGAGGCTCAGGGGTGCGGTCATGTGCGGCATTCCTTCGGTCGCTCGTATTAGGTAAGGCTTACCTTATTATTTCGACCACGTAAAGACGGCTTCTCGCCTGTCGGGTGAAATTTCGTAAACGTGCAGGGCAGCGCGCTTGTGACCGAGATCGCGTATGCCGAGAAGGTCAAAATCGGCTGCCTGAAACATGCGCCGAGCGATCAGGTGCCGCTCATCGGGATCAGCCAGAATCTTGCGTACGCGTGGGTCCGCCGCGAACAGTCCATCGGCGACCGCCCGCACGAGCCGCCGGCCGAGCCCCTGCCCGGTGCGGCCGAGCTCCCCGATCGCCAGGTGAATCCCCAGGTCATAGGGCTCGGCGTCGTAGTTGAGCCCGACCACATCCCGCGGCGTGCGGTAGATCTCGACGTACGCCAGAGGTTTGTCCCCGAAAGACACGAGACAGGGCCGGGAGAAGTCGCCCGCCAGTTGCGCGGCGATCTCCGCCGCCCAGCGCGACGCCGGCCACGCCTGCCCCCAGAAGAGCGCGACATGCGGCTCGTTCATCCATCGGCTCACCAACGGCGCATCGGACTCCGACAGCACCCGGATCGACCAGGGCGGCTCGAGAACCGGCACGGGTGGGGGTCCCGCCGCGACCACCGCCGCGGCGAGACCCTCGGTCACCTCACGCGTGGACACGTCAGACAGCTGCCTTTGCCACAGCCGAGATGTCCGGCAGGACGTTGGCGATGATGAACTGCACCGACAGCGGCGTCGGGGTGCGCAGCGCGGAGAACTGCGGGCCGGTCAGCGCCTTGTAGGAGCCGCGCTTGACACTCGCCAGGCCCTTGAACAGCGCGTTGCCCTCCAGGGTGGGCTGCAGGGTCGGCTCGGCGTAGTAGATCAGCGTGACGTTGGCGTCGAGCACGCTGACCTTCTCCAGGCTGAGCTGCACGGCGAACTCGTCGCCCTGGAGCGCGGCCACGGCCGGCGCCAGCTTCATGCCGAAGTCGTTGAGCATCTTCACGCCGGCGTCCTTGTCGGAGCGCAGCACCCCGATCGAGCCCGCCTCCCACATCTGGCTGAGCGTGAATTCCTTGCCGGCCAGGTCGGGCAGGTCGGTCTTGGCCTTGGCGATCTTGCCCTCGATGTCGGTGATCACCGTGGTGGCCTCGGCGTCCTGGCCGACCGCCTTGGCGACCTGCTTGAGCGTGGTCTGCCAGGGGTCCTCGAAGGCACCGGTCGTCTCGTACGCGGTGGTCGGCGCGAGCTTCGACAGCTTGGCGTACTCGTCGTCGATGTAGTAGTCGCCGCCGGCCAGGATCAGGTCGGGCGCGAGCGCCGCGATCTTCTCCACGTCGAAGCCGGTGTCGCCGGCGGTGAGCACGGTCGGCTTGCTGGTCAGCAGCGGCTTGGCCCAGTCGGTGACGCCGCCCTCGCCGGAGGACTCGGCCACGCCGACCGGCTGCACGCCGAGCACCAGCAGCGCGTCGAGGTCGGCGTCGGAGAGTGCCACGATCCGCTGCGGAGCGGCCTTGACCTCGGCCGTGCCGAGCTTGTGGGTCAGGGTGACCGGGTAGCTGGCCACGGCCGCCGACGAGGTGGCCGGCGCCGCCGTGTCGGCACTGTCGTCACCGCCGCAGCCGCTGAGGGCGGTGAGCCCGGCGGCGAGGGCGAGCCCGGCCGCGAGAGCACGGCGCGTGGCGGACATGGGGAAGGACATATAGGACCTCACGATCGCGAAGTTAGGTGAGGCTAAGCTAAGCGACGCGGCGGATCGAAGCAAGGCGGGGTCCCTGTGTTGGTAAGGCTAACCTTCCATAGGGTTAGGGCAATGAAACGGAAGGGAAAAGATGGTGGCCACCACCCGGCCGGCCCGTCGGGCACCGGTCACCCGCAGCCGCATCGGGGCATTGATCGCGCTGGTGGCGGCCGTTCTCCTGGCCGTCGCGCTGAGCCTCGCGCTGGGTGCCCAGACATTGACGGTCAGCGAAATTTGGCACGCCGTGGTCGCCCCCGACCCCTCCGCACCGGCCACCGCCATCGTGCGAGACCTTCGTCTCCCCCGGACCATCCTGGGCGTCCTGGTCGGACTGGCGCTCGGCGCGGCCGGCGCCCTGATGCAGGGGCACACCCGCAACCCGATCGCCGACCCCGGCCTGCTCGGCATCTCGGCCGGCGCCTCGTTCGCGGTGGTGATCGGCATCCAGTTCGGGGTGACCGGGCTGACCGGCTACATCTGGTTCGCCTTCGCCGGCGCCCTGCTGGCCAGCCTGGCCGTGTTCGGCATCGCGGCCGGCGGCCGGGGCGGCCCGACCCCGGTCACCCTGGCCCTGGCCGGCCTCGCGATCAGCGCCCTGCTGAGCTCGTTCACCCAGTCGATGCTGATCTCCGACGACAGCAGCCTCAACGTCTTCCGCTTCTGGGTGGTCGGCTCGCTCTCCGGCCGCGGCACCGACGTCGCCGTCCAGGTCCTCCCGTTCATCGCGGCCGGCCTGCTCCTGGCCCTGGCCAACGCCCCGGCCCTGAACGCGCTCGGCCTCGGCGAGGACGTGGCCCGCGCGCTCGGCCAGCGGGTCCTGCTCGCCCGCACGATCGGCGTGATCGCCATCGTCCTGCTGGCCGGCGCGGCCACCGCGGCCTGCGGCCCGATCGCCTTCCTCGGCCTGATCGTCCCGCACATGGCCCGCGCCCTGACCGGCCCCGACCACCGCTGGCTCATCCCGCTCTCCGCGCTGGCCGGCGCCGCCGTGCTGCTGCTCGCCGACGTGCTCGGCCGCCTGGTGATCCGCCCGGCCGAGCTGCAGACCGGCATCGTGCTGGCCGCGGCGGGCGCACCGTTCTTCATCGCCCTGGTCCGCCGCCGCGCCGGGGTGGTGAAGCTGTGACCACCACCCTGGTCCGCCCGGCCCGCCGCCGGGTCCTCAGCGCCGGCCCGGTGGCCGGCACCGTCTCGTTGCGAGCGGTCGCGGTCGGGCTGGCCGGCGTGGCCGCCACCGCCGCGATCGTGGTGTTCAGCATCAGCCACGGCAGCTTCACCATCGCGCCCGGCGCCGTCGTCGACACCCTCCTCGGCGGCGGGACGACCGCGCAGAAGCTGATCGTGCTCGACCTGCGACTCCCCCGCATCCTCACCGCGCTGCTGGTCGGCGCGGCGCTCGCGGTCTCCGGCGCGCTCACCCAGACGTTCGCCCGCAACCCCCTGGCCAGCCCCGATGTACTCGGCGTGACCAGCGGCGCGTCGCTCGGCGCGGTCGCCGTCATCGTCCTCGGCGGCCAGTCGGTGATCGGCGTGCCACTGGCCGCCCTCGCCGGCGGACTGCTCACCGCCGCCGCCGTCTACGTGCTGGCCTGGCGGCGCGGCGTCGACGGCTACCGCCTGGTCCTCATCGGCATCGGGGTCGGCGAGATCGTCACCGGCGGCGTCTCCTGGTTCCTGGTCCGGGCCGAGATCGTCGACGCCACCCGGGCCACCATCTGGCTCAACGGCTCGGTGGCCGGCGCCGCATGGGAGCAGGTCCGCCCACTGTCGATCGCGCTCGCCGTGCTGCTCCCGCTAGCCGTCGCCACCGCCTTCACGTTGCAGGCACTGCAGTTCGACGACGACGTCGCGCGGGCTCTAGGCGTACGCCTGCAATTGGCGCAGTTGGCCGTTGTCCTCACCGCCGTCGCCCTGGCCGCGGCCGCGGTCTCCGCCGCCGGCCCGATCGAGTTCGTCGCCTTCGTCGTCCCGCAGATCGCCCTGCGCCTGTGCGGCGGCGCTCGCCCGCCGCTGGTGGTCTCCGCCATCCTGGGCGCGCTGCTGGTCTCCGGCGCCGACCTGGTCGCCCGCACGATCCTGCCCACCCGCGAACTCCCGGTCGGCCTGGTCACCGCGATCGTCGGCGCCCCCTACCTGCTCTGGCTCCTGGTCCGCACCAATCGGAGGACGACATGACCCGCACGACGCCGCCCTCCGAGCCGGCACTCGACCCGGCGCCGCCTTCTGAGCCGGCGCCTTCTGAGCCGGCGGCCCGCGGGACAGCGACCCATCGCCTCTGCGCGAGAGGCCTCCAGCTCGGATACGGCGAGAACGTGGTGGTCGACGGGCTCGATCTGAACATCCCGCACGGCGCGGTGACCGCGGTCGTCGGCCCCAACGGCTGCGGCAAGTCCACTCTGCTGCGCGCGCTCGGCCGCCTCCTCAAGCCACGCGCCGGCGAGGTCCTGCTCGACGGCCACCGGATCGACCGGATGCCCACCCGCGAGGTAGCCCGGATCATCGGCATGCTGCCGCAGTCCCCGGTCGCCCCCGACGGCCTGACGGTCGCCGACCTGGTGATGCGCGGCCGCCACCCGCACCAGACGTGGTTCCGCCAGTGGTCGGCCGGCGACCAGGAGATCGTCACCGAGGCCCTGGAGTGGACCGACATGCGCGACCTGGCCGACCGCCGGGTCGAGGAGCTGTCGGGCGGTCAGCGGCAGCGAGCCTGGATCTCGATGGCCCTGGCCCAGGGCACCGAGGTGCTGCTGCTGGACGAGCCCACCACCTACCTGGACCTGGCCCACCAGATCGACGTGCTCGACCTGGTGAAACGGCTGCACCGCGAACGCGGCCGCACGATCGTGATGGTCCTGCACGACCTCAACCTGGCCGCCCGCTACGCCGACCACGTGGTGGCGATGCGAGACGGAAAGATCGTCGCCGAGGGCACCCCCACCGAGGTCTTCACGGTAGAGCTGCTGGCGGACGTGTTCGGCCTGTCCGCGCTGGTGGTGCCGGACCCGGCCACCGGCACGCCCCTGGTGGTCCCACTGCCGCGCAAGGCCTGAGCATCCGGTGGTCCCACTCCCGCGCAAGGGTTGAGTATCCTGTGGTCCCAACGGCGAGCGCAGGGACGACGAATTTCAATGGCGGCAGAGCGCGACGGTGACCGTCGGCACATGAGCGACGCGCTCCGCGAGGCAATCCTGCGCGGCGAGTTCCTGCCCGGCGAGCGCCTGGTCGAGGCCCAGCTGATGACCCGCTTCACCGCGAGCCGCTTCACCGTGCGCTCCGCGCTGACCGACCTGTCGGCCGAGGGCTTGGTCGAGGTCCACCGCAACCGAGGCGCCCAGGTCCGAAAGGTGTCCCTGGACGAGGCGGTCGAGATCACCGAGGTCCGGATGGTGGTCGAGGGCTTGATCGCAGCCCGTGCCGCCGAGCGAGTGCAGCCCGACCAGGCGTCCGAGCTCGACGAGATCGGCCTACTGATGCGCCGAGCGGTGGAGGCCGGCGAATACCGCCGCTACAGCGACCTGAACCAGCGCCTGCACGCCTTGATCCGCGAGATAGCCGGCCACCGAACGGCCGACCGCATCGTCGGCACGCTACGAGGCCAGCTGGTCCGCCACCAGTTCGTGCTCTCACTGCTGCCAGGCCGCCCGCAGACGTCCCTCCCCCAGCACGAACGCATCATCACCGCGATCCGCGACGGCGACCCAAAGATCGCCGAAGAAGCCATGCGAGAGCACATCGCCAGCGTCATCGATGCGCTTCGATCGATAGACCAGCTGGGCGGCCCAGCCTGATACGGGTACGCCGCAGGCCTCCCGCAACCGCACCAGCGCCGAACCCGCAGCCTCAACCGAGCGCGCGGCACGCCGTTCGCGCGGGCGTCGCCCCGCCCCGTCATCCAGTCACGGTGAACCGGCGGTCGAGGCGTTGCGCGACGAGCGCTGGCCCAGGATCAACCGACGTAGCGGCCGTAGGCCGAGCCGGCCGCGGGTGTCGAAGCGGGCACCAAGGCTGACTCGGTAGCGGTGTTCGGAGGCTCTGTTCAGCGGCGGCGCCATGCGACCCGCTGGACCAGCAGGGTGAGCACTCCGGCGACGACGATCGCGGCCAGATTGACGAACAGCTGCACCGCCGAGCCGGCCGCCTCGTCGGTGACGCCGTACGCCAGGGCCACGGCCGCGTTCGCCGCGGCCGGCACCGTGGTCACGGAGATCAGCACGCCGACCAGGGTGCCCGCCTTGGCCGACGTCAGCGAAAGCATCCCCGCGATGCCGGCCAGGAACCCGACCAACCAGCTCAGCGCGTCCGGTTGCCAGATGAAGCTGGTCAGCGGCCGGTCGGCGAGCAGCATGTCGCGTCCGACCAGGCCGGCCGCGTCGAGCAGCCATGTGGCGAGCACGGTGACGGTCATACCCACCGGAAAACCGACGGCCAGTGCGGCCACCCCCCGGCGGGACAGGGACGCCCGGCGACGCACCAGTCCGACGCAGAGGGCGGCCAGCGGTCCGAACTCCGGGCCGACGACCATCGCCCCCACGATGAGGATCGGCTGATCGAGCAACACCCCGATTCCGGCGATCACGGTGGCCACCGCCATGAAGACAAAGAACGCCGCCGACAGCCGCGACTCCTCGGCGGTGGCCTGCTCGATCTGCTCCCACACGACCGCGTCCACCCCGAAGCCCGGGGCTCGCCGCTCCGCGCGGTCGGCCGAGTGGGACAGCGACACGTCGACGCTTTCCAGCATGATCGAGCCGTCTCGTTCCAGCCCGAGACCACGCAGCCGCTCCAACAGGGTGCTGGCGCCCTCCCGGGCCACGTCGCAGGTGATCAGATCGCCGGCCGGATCCCGCGCCGCGCCCGGGAACACCACGACATGTGTCACCGCCACGTCGTCGGCGAGCAACCGCTCGACCTGAGCGCTCCGATCCACCGGGCTGATGATCCGCAGATGCAACACGGCATCATTCCACCACGCGCCGCAGCGCGTCCCGATCAGCACCGACCGGGAACCCGCCGAACAGCCGCTGGAGACGTCTCCATCTTCATCCTGCCTACCGATGAGCGCGTCGACTGACGGTGCGGCGCCACAGGCTTGCGTAATATTTCGGCGGGCATCCGGATCTGGCCGCGGACGAGGCGCGCGAGGAGACAGCCGCCGCCCGAATCACGTCGGTGCGTGGATCATTTGATGCCGGCCGCCGCGTCCAGTTCCTGCAGGAGGTGGGTGGGCGGCGAGCTCGACGGCCTTGTGACGCCACTCCGCAGCGCGGTAGACGCAAGCGATCAGGCCGCTGCGGTGCACGCGGCGCAGGTCGCCGTAGGCGAAGGCATACCTGGCCTTGGTCTCGGCCGAAGCGCCGTCGGTCAGGCCGAGGAACCAGGACGCGTACTCGTCCCAGGAATGTTTGTCGAGGAAGGCGTTCTCGGTGTCAGCGCGCGGCTGCACATCGCCCCAGTCGCTCTCCAGCACGTACTGCTTCGAGGCGATGAGTTGCCGGGCCCGTTGCAGCGCCGCCTCGTTCACTTCGTATCTGGCCATGACCTTGTCTTTACCCCCCGGCGGACCGGCCACGCGACGCGGCCGTGATCGGCGACCTGTCTCCGCCAGGACCGCGCACGGCTGCCATGCGCGGCGGTAACCAGAAGCGGGGCTTGGCCTCTTCGCGGGTGTCGTTTCTGTCCAAGACGATGGCCGGTGGCGCTTACTACCCTGGGCGGACCAGCCTATGTTGATCTACCAGGGAGTGCCGCCATGCGCGATCTTGTCTACACCGGTTTCATGTCGCTCGACGGTGTGCTGGATTCCCCAGGTGGCGGCCCGGGTGAGGAGCACCGCAGCGGCGGCTGGGTGATCAAGGACATCGAGGTCCTGCCCGAGGCCTTCGCACTCAAGGGCGAGGAGCTGCAGGACACGACGGCCCTGTTGTTCGGCCGGCGCAGCTACGAGCTGTTCGCCCCGGTCTGGCGCGACTCGCAGGACCACGCCGCTTACAAGGAACTGCCGAAGTACGTTCTGTCGACCACCCTGACCGACGACGCGCTCGTCGACGGCTGGGGTCCCACGACGATCCTGCGCTCGACCGACGACGTCGTGGAGCTCAAGAAGAGCGATGGCGGCGCGATCTTCATTCACGGGAGCGCCGAGCTTGCGCGCCGCCTCGCGGACGCGGGACTGATCGACAGGTACAACTTACTGCTCTTCCCGGTGCTGCTCGGTGCCGGAAAGAGTCTGTTCAGCCGGGCCGACAACGACAAGCAGACGCTGCGCCTTCGCGAGTCCGAGGCCTATCCGAACGGTGTGGTCAAGCTGATCTACGACGTCGTTCGCTGACTGAGGTCAAGCGAGATCGCGCCACGGACACCCTCCCGCAGCTGCCGCACCGTGTGCCCGATGTATTGGCGCAGCGCGCGGGCCAGGTGCGGCTCGTCGAAGTATTCGAGTCCGGCGACGACGTCGGCGACCGGCATGCCGGCGGTCAGCAGGAGCGAGGCTTTCCTGGCACGCTCGATCTGCCGTACAGCGCCCTGGGTGAGCCCGGTTGCCGCGCGGAATCGGCGTTCGACGGTGCGTTCCGAGACCGGGGGAACGCGCCCCTGCCGGACATCGGTGACGATCGGATCACGGACTACGGCGCCGGCCCGGACGAGGCGCGTGACGAGCGCCTCGGCATCGTCGGGGCCGGGGATGTCCCACCGGACGCCGTCCAGCCGGAAGGTCCGATGTGTGGTGTCGGACAGCTCGATGCCGCCGTCGAGCAGGGCCGAGGTAGGCATGTTCCGCAGCGACGTGCCCACGGCGAAGTCGATGCCGAGGAACGTCGCGCCGTCGGGCACGGGCGCGGTGCTGGACCTGCTCTCCGGACCCGTGACGCTCGCGTAGGACCTGCCCTCGCGCTGCCAGAACACCAGACCCCAGCGCACCGCCGCGACGGACGTCATCTCGAAGAACTGCTCGCTCGTCGAGGTCCACACGGAGTCGACCCACGGCGAGTCGGAGGCACGCGTCTCGAATCGCAGAGTCACACGAGCAGGGTAGTCGCCCGCACCCGGCAATCGACAGATATCGGAAAGCCGCGCGCGACCCGGAAAGATCCCGAATGTCGCACCTCTGCCGCCCGGCCGTCTGCGTTGAGGTGGACGGCAGGCGGCTTACGGGTGCGCGATCTCCACCCAGGACGGTCGGATGGCCATGGTCACCCGAACGGCGTACACGATTGTGAAAGAATCCCGCGTCATGACGCAGAGTCCACGGCCGCTGAATACCCAGGTCGCTCACATCGCGCGCGTGTACGACTACTGGCTCGGCGGCAAGGACAACTTCGCCATCGATCGGCAGGTCGCCGACATGATGAAAGAGGACTCGCCCGAGGTCGTGGAGGGCGTGCTCGGCAACCGGGCGTTCCTCGCCCGTACCGTGCGCCACCTGGCCAGCGAGCACGGTGTACGTCAGTTCCTCGACATCGGGACGGGCCTGCCGGCGGCGAACAACACCCACGAGGTGGCCCAGTCTGTTGCGCCGCAGAGTCGCGTGGTCTACGCCGACAACGATCCGATCGTGCTCAGCCACGCGCGGGCGCTGCTGACCGGCACCGTCTCGGGCGCCACCGCCTACCTCGATGCCGATCTGCGCGACACCAAACAGATCCTGCGGGAAGCCGCCACCACCCTGGACTTCAGCCGCCCGGTCGCGGTCATGCTGATCGCGGTCCTGCACTGCATCCCTGACGAGGATGACCCGGCGGGCATCGTCCAGCAGCTGGTGAACGCGCTCGCGCCCGGCAGCTTCCTGGTGTTGTCCCATCCGGCGATCGACATCCACCGAGGGGTCCGCAAGGCGGCCCCCCGGATGAACCAGCTGATGCAGACCCGGCTCACGTTCCGCAGCCACGAGCAGGTCGCAAGCTATTTCGACGGACTGGAGCTGCTTGATCCGGGAGTGGTCCGCGTGCCCGACTGGCGACCCGCAGCCGAGGCCGACCGGGCAAACCCGGCGGCCGTGTGGGGCGGAGTGGGCCGCAAGGTCTGACACGCTCCTCGCTGCGGCAGGCCGGCCGTGCGCACCGCACTATCGACCCGAGCCGCCGCGACGATCACGACATTCGAGGACCGGCTGACAGCGGCATTGTATGCCCTCGACACCCCTGCTCACGCCAAAGCGGCACGGGCGCGCAACGACTGGTTCCTCTACGTTCGCTGCGCCACTGTCGCCGCGGGACGCGACACCTACGAACTGGTGCTGACCCGCCCGGCCGAGTTGCGCCGTGTCGCCCGCCGCGAGGCCGAGCTGCTGCTGACCGTGGCACCGACGGCATACGAACGAAGCACGGGCCGGCACATCGCGGTGCAGAGCGCGAAGAAGGACTAGTTGATTCGTTCGAGTTTCAGCCAGCCGGACGGGAACTCGAGCTCGAGTCCATCATCTGTGCATGAGTACCCTTTCTCGTACGAAGACATCTCCTCCGCCATCGGTCCATATTTCTGATTGTCGACATAGAGTGAATCAGAGATCTGACCTGCAAATTCTTGCCGTCTCATCTGTTCACCTCTCGTCGATATCCTCAGTGTGACGCGGGAGGTCTGGACGAGTCGGACCGTGTGTCCCTGGGCCGCGCCTACGAACGTGAGCCCTCCATTCGTCCGCGAGGTTCCGTCCTTGTCGTTCTGGAGCACCAGCGAGCTGCCGCCAAGAAGGCCAAGTCTGGTCGGCGGGCCGGTTCCGTCACCCTGGTAGTCGATTTCGCCTTCAACCGGCCCCCATCGTCCCACAACGCACGGATCTACCGCATCGACCGTACCGGATTTCCGGTATCCGTCCGCCGTCGGAAGTGCGGAGGGGTGGCGTGAGTCAGAATCAAGCGTGTTAGATGTCCTGGCATCAGCCGGAGGCCGATTTATCGGTTGGTCAGGTGTTGCCGGCATGTCTGCCGAACGCGACGGGCTGGGCTCCGAGAGCGCTGAAGCCGACTGGCGAGGGTGCAGCGCGCCCGGCCTCTGCGATTGCCGCTTGCCTTCAGAAACCCCGAGGGCAAGGCAGGCGCCGGAAGCTGCGACCGCCAGAACGGCGAAGGCAATCGTGATTCCGCGCCGCCCGATTCCGTGTCGCTCCAGAGTCAAGGTGATCACGAGCGCGATCACTGAGGCTCCACCCAAGGCGAGCAGTATCCAAGGGTCAATATCGGCCAGCGAAGTAAGGTCGGCCACCACTGAGACGATGCTGAGGAGCGGAATAAGCACACGCGCGACCTCGGCTGATCGACGCAAGCTTCCCGATGGGGCCTGAGAGGAATTCCCGGGCGCCGTCACGACGTGAAATCTCCTCAGT
>NZ_BOML01000029.1 GCF_016862175.1 Paractinoplanes durhamensis
GACGGCCCGAAACCGCCCGGCGCGGTCGGCCCACATCTGCGACCGAGCTCGGGTCTCCCCGAGGCTTCGGACCGTAACACCTCCTGCCGCGAACCCGTTCACGACTGCTCGGGTCGACGCGTCGATCCAGCTTCACCTGCCGGTTCGTCGAGAGCCGGGGCGCCGACCGCGACGCGCAGGCCCAGAACCGAGGGTTCGGGTCGGCTGATCAGCCGACCCGTCGACGGCACCGGGGCTGGAGAACGACACCGGAAGGCGCCGCTAGCCGGGAAGACACAGGCGGCGGCCACTGCGATGCCGTGATCTGCGCCCCGGTGACCAGCAGGGTGGGCGAGATCTGGTCGAGTAAGCGCTGCGCCAAACTGGCGTCGATCTTGAGGTCGGCGCTGATGCGAACATCGGCTTCGGTCCAGCAGGGCCCGCACGTTGTCGACCCGGCCATGCACACTCGCGTGGTACAACGGCATCGACCCGCCCGGCCCGGCCATGTTCGCCTCAGCGCCGTCTCGCATGAGGCTGACGACACACTCAACGATGGCCCAGCCCGCCGCCTCCGTGAGGCGCTGCTGCAACTTCTTTCGGCGACGCCTGTTCACCGCCCTATTGTTAACGAACGCCCCATTCACGATCCGCGGCTACCGCCCATGACGCGGTTGGCCGATCGGTAAAATCGTGATCGGTGTCAGCGAAGCTCAGGGGCCGCCCAGTTCAGGATGGGCATGCCGGAACGCGGCCAGACGCGGGAACCGTCAACGGACAGCGCCCGGATCGCCGAGATCCACGCGCCCACCGAACAGATCCTCCGGCCCGTCAGGATCCCGGCCAGACGGCCATACGGCCAGGTGCCGCTCACGATGATGTGCGCCTCGGTGGTGAACTCGTCAAACCAGCCGGCGCGGGCATTGCCCGCGTCGCCGGCAAGATCTGCCAAGCTGTCCGGATCACGCGCGATCCGCTCGACCGTCGTCCGACCGTACGAGATGATCCAGTCCTGAACATGGCACAGTTCCCCTCCTCCTCGACCCGGCCGAGCAGCAGGCAGGCCGCGTCGGTAACCGGCCATGAGTACAGGCCCGATCTCGCCCGCTCCCAGATCCGGACGAAGTCGATGACCTCGGCTGCCTCGAGCAACCAGAGACGACGGAACAGGACACGTGCGGTGAACTCGGTGTCGTTTCGACTCTCCCGCCGGCACTGCTCGATCAGCGCCCAGAACGTGTCTCCGCCCACGTGCGGAAAGTATCAGTCGATGCAGCTGCACGACCTGCGCAAGCTGCCGGGGATTTGCCGCGATCCGCTCGCCACACAGCGCTACGCCCGCTCGGACGGCCAACTCCCCGCCATCGACCCGGAGCATCGGGAATTCAACCCGCGAAGCCGAGGCCCAGACGACGCGGCTGGCCGACAGTTCGGCCGCTACGCGGGCCAGGCACGAGACCATAGTTGGACACGAACCGCCTAAACGTTTCGCATTTCCGCAGGTCAGGAAGGTCTTGGAAGCCCACAACCGGACGCCCAAAATGGGACATCCGGTTGAAAAGACCCGCTGGTGGGCGATACTGGGATCGAACCAGTGACCTCTCCGGTGTGAAAGTAGTGGACACAAGCCGCTGAACAGCATAAAAGCATTTAATTACGGGTGAAAGGACGCTACTGGGCGCTGTCCGACGCCGTTCGACACCACCTACCGCCGCCAGGACAACCCCGTCTGCTCCCCGAACAACCACCAGTTCGGGGAGCAGCAACATCATCGACCCGCTGCTGGGCCCAGATCTACTATCTGGGCACTCCCACATGCGAAACCCCTGAGCGCTGACCAGCACAAACGAGCTCACGGTCAGAAGTCCGATGCTCCCAGCGCGCAGCGACCCAATCGCCGAAGCCCGGCGATCGTTCCCGTCAGCTTGACTCGTCGCGAACAGACGCTCTCCCAAGCGAGCGCCATCGGGGTTCAGCGGACGCCCCAGAGATCGAAGCGACGGTTTTTACCATGTCGGTGCTCCCACCAGCACCCGCTTTCGACGACCTAGCATCACCGCAGGCAGGCCAAACATGCTCAACAGAGCATGATCACGTGCGCGGATGGGACTGTTCAGCGGCCTCCTGGGCGCCGGCTCGGGACCGGGCCTTGGCCGCGATGCTGCCGGTCAGGCCGGCGTCGGGTGGGGTCGGTCCGGTGTGCGAGAGCACGATCATCTTGTCGGCGATCCGCGCGACCGTCAGGTTCTCGTACACGGTGAAGGCCGCGGCCCCGGCGGTGATCGTCGCGGTGAAGCCGTCGGCCGTGCTTCTGGTGATCGTCATCGTGACCTGGATCTGGCCGCCTGTGGCGTAGGTGAGCAGGTACTGCGGGCACGCGGCGATCATGGTGCGCGCCGCGGTGACCTGCTGGCTGGCGTCGCCGCCGTAGGTGCGCACGATCTCCTGGACGCGGCTGACGCCGAGCGCGTCGGTGAAGTTCACCCGCTGCTCCGCGACGCCGGAGTCGGTGGCCGGCAGCATCTCCAGGTGGTCCATGGCCGGCCCGCACGACTTCGGCTCCGACACCGACGTCTCCACCGGCATGGCCGTGGTCTGGGTGAACCCGGCCGGCAGGTCGGACAGCCGCAACAGCCCGCCGTCCGGCGTGGGCTCGGGCGAGGGCTCCGTCCGCGTGCACGCCGCGACGCAGGTCAGCACGGCCAGGACGGCCGTCAACCGGCGTACGCGGGTGGTCGGGTTTGCTCGGTTTCTCATGCTGTCCGTTTCGGTAACGGCCGGTCGAGCGCGCTCAGCAGCGAGTCGCAACGCGCCAGCACCAGATCGAGAGCGTCGGCGGCCTGCCGCCGATCGGTGGTGCCCGCCCCACCCGGTCCGGCCAGCGAGGCCGCGGCCCGCCGCAGCGGGAGGTCGTCAACCGTGGACAGGAACGCGCCGACCCGGCCGAGGCCGGTGACCTCGGCCGGCCCCGGCAGGCCGGCCGGACCCAGATGGTTCACCCAGAAGCAGGCGTACGCGGCGTTGGTGGTGGCCGGCGGCGGCACGGAGTCCCACCGCGGCGCGGACGCCCGCACGGTCCGCACCGCCGCGCCGAGGGAGGGATGCACGACGATCGCCAGCACGGCCAGAACCCACAGCGCGGCCACCGCCGGAACCCGGCGGACGACCGGCTGCCGGGACGGCTCCCCCGGCGACGACGACGCCCCGCGATGCCCGAGCAGCAGGGCGGCCGCGGCGGCGGTGACCACCACGATCAGCGGAACCTGCCGCGCCGGGGTCAGCAACAAGCCGACGAGGACGCCGGGCGACCAGCCGGAACCGGCCGCCAACCGCACTGCCAGCAACCCGGCGGCCAGCGGGACGCCGAGCAGCGGGACGCCAACCAGCCAGATCACCAGCCGGTGCCGGGCGAGGGCGGCCGCCCACCCGGTCACCGCCACGCCGAGCAGCAGCGCCGCGCCCGCGATCGCCGCCGCGGTTACGGGCGTCGCGGCGAGGAGACTCAGCTGGGCGGCCCGGCCACCGGCCGCCGGGAACGTGCGCCACCAGTCGGCCGACGCCCGCGGCGCCAACTGGGTGCCAGCCAGCAGCCCCGCGCCGAACAGCAGGCCCAGCCCGGCCACCCGCCACCGGCTCAGCCCGGGCGGCAGCCCCAGCGCGCCGATCGCCGGAACGGCGGTGACCAGCGCCGCGGTCAGGTACCCCGGCCAGGCATTCGCCGGGAAGGCGAGCTCGACCAGCAACGACAGTTCGGTGCCGAGCAGCCCGGCCGCGACACCGGCGACGGCGGCGTCGTGCCAGGCGGGCCGGGATCGCAGCGCCGGATCGGCCAGGGCCGCGAGCCGGCGAGCGGGGCTCGGCGCGAAGTGCCACCACCGGTACCGGCGCGAGCCGATCGCCGCGACCAGCGCGGACGTCCGATCGAACGCCGGTTGGCCGGCGGCCGGCCCGCCCGCAGGCACCCGGGCGTCGGCCTCGAACTCGCGGGCCCGGCCGGTGGAGAGGACCGCCAGGAAGAGCACCGCCGCGACCACCAGCAGCCGCCAGGTCAGCTGGGGCACGGCCGCCCCGGCCATCGGCAGCAGGCGCCACGCGTCGACCGCGATCGGCACGACGACGACCAGCAGCGACGCCCGCCAGCAGGCGATCACCGCGCCGTGCCGCGTCGCGTCGCCCGACCGGGCGTGGCCGATCTCGTGGGCGAGCAGGGCCAGATCGAGGGGCGCGTGGTTGACCACGTTCTGCACCGACGGCACCGGCACCGCCAGGCGGTACGGCGGCCAGGCACCGTACACGAACGGCTCCTGCTTCTTGGCCAGCTCGATCAGCGGCGGCCGCCGCAATCCGGCTGCCGCGGCGAGCGCCGCCACCTCACGGCGGAGCGCCGTGTCGGCCGGCACCGGAACGCCGGTGATCACATGCCGCCACCGGGTCACCGCCGGACCGGCCAGATAGAACCCGGCCGCCACCGCGACCAGCACCACCGGCCCCACCAGCACGGCCCCCGCCTCGGCCCACCGCGCCCGCGCGGCGCAGGCCGCGAAATCGGCGGCCGTCGCGCAGGCGCGCCCGGAGCCCGCCCGCAGGCCGAAGAACCAGTGCCCGGCGAACATCGCGGCTGCCACTGTAGTCAACGCCACCGACACGAACCGGGCGATCGACGGGGCGGGCATCAGGACCGCCGCGGTCGCAGCTTCGTGACCACCGCGTCCGCGAACTGCTCGGCCGACGAATCGGGGAAGCCCCGGTCGAGCGCCGCCTGCAGCGCCGCCCCGCGCACCTCGGCCAGCCGCCGCTCCTCGAGGTCCGCGGGCACCTCGACGGTCAGCCGGGGCTTCGGTTTGCGGAGCCGGGCCAGCAGCGACCGGCCCCCGGCCTTGGCGCCCTCCTCGACCACTAGGGTGGCCAGGACCTGGCCGATGAAGGCGGCGACGAAGGCGCTCCACGAGGCCACCTGATCCACCGGCAGCCCCGCGCCGGTGGGGTGCCCACGGCCGCCCTCGTCCGGCACCGCCGGCCACGGGCTGCGGCGATAGGCCGCGAGCACCATGCCGATCTGCGACACCTCGTGCGGGGCGATCTCCGCGAGAACCGCGCGAACCAGATCCTCACCGGACATCGGGGCAAAATCGTCCATTGTGCACACCAGATCATCGCGTCGGGGGCTTCATTGCCCGAACGCATCGTAGCGACGGCACGACCCGCGCCAGCGAAATTCGAGTGCCACGAACGGGTGACAAACGGCCGTTGCCAAGATCGCCCTCAGAGAGCGATGCTGAGCGCGAAGACGTGCAGGGCCGGCAGCCATTTGAACGGGCCGCCGGTGTCCGGCAGTTCGATGTGGTCGACGGTCCGGCCGGCCCGGAGCGCGATCGAGACGGCGTACACGTTGACGGCCTTGGCGGCCTGCGCGTTGCCGGGCTGGTTCCGCACGCCGGTCGGGACGGCCGGGGTGACGCCGGCTGCGGCCCAGTCCGGCGCGGAGATCGAGTAGAGGTCGCTGGTCCCGTCGCCCGACCAGGGATGCCCCGCACTGACCGCTCCCTCAACACGGAGATAATTGGGGGAGCGAGCGCTAGTAAAGCGCTCACGCTCTTCGGTGCCGCTGAGCAGTAGAAACAGCTCTTCGACGCTGTTGGGCGCTGTTCGTGGAGCACCCCTGTGTGAAGGTAGTGGACACAAGCCACTGACCAGCATAAACGTAAGTAATTGCGGATGAAAGGACGCTGCTAGGCGCTGTTCGACACCGTTCACAGCCGCCCGCCGCCACTGGTGACAACCCCATCTGCTCCCCCGCAGATCACTAGTTTTGGGAGCAGCAGCGCATGGATCACGCCGTACGTCCCGAATTCACCGCGACGGTGCTCCCCACAGCCGCCCTCGACAGCCTTGACCAGGCAAAACACGCTCCTTTCCGGGAGCGCGGTGCTCCCCGTGATGCAGCCTGTCGGTCAGCGTCCCGGTACTGCCGAACTCTGATGGCTGCTCCCAGCGATGGAGCCGCCTTGGCTGCTCCCAGAAAACGCCGGCCGTGTGGCCTCGTAGATGGAGCCGCCTCGGGAGCATCACGCCGACCATGAAGATCGAAATGGCCGCGTTTCTATAACGGTGCTCCCCGGGGCGGTTTGGACGCCAACCACCGCTTTCCGTCGCCCTCTCCAGACGGATCGGCCGGGCGCAGGCGTAGGGGGTGCGGAGTCAAAGGGACGGCTGTGGTCCATATGGTGTCCCGCGTGAACGACGGATTCGATCTCTATTCCGAACTTGTCGAGGGGGTGCGCGATGCTGCCGCGGCTCGGCGATTCATCCGGCGGTTCGCCGCGCGCTACGCGAGTCCGGTCGTCGCGGGTGACGGCTGTGATCAGGAGGAATTGCGGGCCGCGGAAGACCGGCTGGGTTTCCCGTTGCCGGTGGCCCTTCGTGAGGTCTATGCGCTGATCGGCCGGCGGCTGGACTTGACCCGCAGCCAGGATCTCCTGCTTGCCCCGCATCGGGTCAGCGTCGAGGAGGCGGCCCGGGTGCTGGTCTTCCGCTGGGAATGTCAGCACGTCGCCGAGTGGGGTATCCCGCTGTCGGCGGTGACCGAGTCTGACCCGCCGGTTGTCTCGCGGCACGACGGGGAGCAGGTCTGGCATCCGTTCCTTGACCGGGTCTCCTTGGCGTGTGTGGAGATGGTCCTGTCGGAGTGGCTGGCCACCGGCGACGCGTTCGGCGCCAACCTTCACCTGGACGATGAGACCGTTGCGTTGTTGGAGAGTCAGTTCCGTCGGCTGCCGCTACCTGACTATCCACGGTGGGCCGATATGCCGCCGGTACGGTGGTTCGAGGGGCTAGGAGCGGTTCTCCGTGAGGATGCCGGTACGTGGCTGTGGGTCCGCGCGCCGTCGGCGGACGCGATTACCGCAGTGCAGCGCGCATTGCCCGGAGATTGGTCGACCGACGAGGTATAGCGCAATGGCAACCGTGTTGAGATCAGCGTCCTGGTGCGGCGAGGCAGGATGCATTACGCGTTCGCGACGTTGTCATCGCCTCCTGGTCGGCGCTCCTCCCGATCGGCGGCGCTCAGCTCATGTCGATGGCGTACGCCTCGTCGCGCACGTCTGCGTCCGGGTGCCGCCGCAGTCCGATCAGCAGGTCCCGCCATGGTGCCTTCCAGCCGAAGCCGGCCCCGTGCCGGACCAGTGCCACCGCGAACAATCCGCCGGCCAGGTCGCCGCGCCCCGCCAGCCGCGCGACGGTGCCGGCGAGGACCGTCGGGTCGGGCCAGTCGCGCAGGCCTCGCAGGCGGGCGCCGACGTGTTCGGCGGTCCGGATTGCGAGGACGGGCCGGGCCGCACATAGTCCGGCTATCTCGTCCAGATTGTCCAGCCGACCAAGGTCGACCAAGAGCCCAGCGGCCGTACCGGCGAAGCCGGGATGGCCGGCGAGCCACCGCGCCGATTCGACCAGCGCGGTCCGGTCGGCATCGGCCGGCCGGCTTCCGGACCGGATGATCGCGCCCCGTGCCAGCAGGTTGATGCGGCGCCGGGCCGGGCGGTCTGAGGCCGGGTCGCCGGGATGGTCGTCGGCCGCGTCGCGGTCCACGAGCCGGGCCAGAGCCGCGCCGAGTACCGCGTCGCCGCCTGCCTTGAGCAGGTTGGCGACCTCGATGTGCACCATCGTCTCGCCGAGGTCGGTGACCCGGTCCACGACCATCGCGGTGACCCCAGTGAGCCACGGCGACCATTCCCCGAGCTGGCCGAACGCGGCGCGCCGGACCTCTCGGTCGGCTGCCTGGCACGCCTCGACGACGAACGCGCCGTACCGCGGGCGGTGCCGTTCCGGGATCGTGTACGGGTACGCGCCGAGTACCGCGCGGCGCTCTTCCCGGCTGCCGTCGACGGCGGTCTGCAGGATGGTCCAGCTCGCTTCGGTCTGCAGCCGTTGCCGGGCGGCGCCGACGATCGCCGCGCGCAGGTCTCGGTGCGCGTCCGGGTTCGTGTACGCGTCGAGCAGCGTCGCCATCACCCGCGGCGGGCCGTAGCGGGCCAGCAGCCGGGCCGCTTCCTTCCGGCTGGTGATCTTCGCGGGACCGGTCAGCACCGCGCCGAGCACATCGGGCAGCTGAGACGGCGGCGTGTGCCGGGCCGCCCGGCTCGCCGCGTACAGCGCGACCCGCGCCCGGTCGCCATCGGCGTACCGCAGCAGCACCGGCAGTGCTTCGTCCGGCCGGTCGGTCCATACCAGTGCCCCCAGCGCCGCCTCGGCGATCGGCACCTCCCGGGCGTCGAGGTGGCGCAGCACCAGCTCGCGGCCAGCGCCGGGAATACCGGCAGCGGCCCGGATCGCCGCCGCCCGCTGCCACACACCCTGCCCGGTGTCGGCGACGATCAGCTCCTGCATGCCCACGAAACGGGTCTGCTGGCGCGGCAGCCAACGCTCGGCGTGGTGCGCCCACCCGGGCACCCAGCGCGTCCCCGCTTCCACGAACCGACCGCGCGGAGGACTACTCAGCACCCGGTCGAGCAGATCGGTACGGGATGCGCAGATGGTCGGCCACACCGGGTGGATCGTCACCGCCGACGAGTCGGTCTCGAGCACCTCGGCGACCCGTTCCGAGCGTGTCCGCGGGTCATCGAGCCACAGCCCGATCGCCGTGCGAGCCACCGACGGCAGCGTGTGCGGGCCGATCGCCTGGCGCAGGAGGTCCTGCAGTTCCGAAATCTGCCAGGCGCGCTTGCCGAGCGCGTGGGTAAGCGCGAACAACGGACCGTATTGGCCGCGGGTGATGCCCGCCTCGACCCAGCCGCTCAGCCGCTCGAAGACCATCGTCTCCTGCCCCCGGCGCAGCACCGTGTCGAACCGGCGCAGCACCGGCACCTGCGCGCCGGTACTCACCAGGTCGATCGTGAGCAGCGCCCACTCGCGCAGCTGCGGCACGGAGACATGGTGCTGCAGGACGTCGGCGGCGAGCGTGCTCAGCGCGGTCGTCGTGGCGGCGGACACGTCTCGGGCGTCAACCGCGTCGGTGGTCAGCTGCGTGAGCCCGGCCACCGTGTCCGAGGTCAGGAGCGGCGCCACCGTCGCCAGCGCGGTAAGCGCGGCTGCGCGTACCGGATCCTGCTCGTTACGCAGCCGACCAAGCCGGACGATCACCTCGGCGACGGCCTGCGGGTCGCGGGACCGGCGAGCGGCCTGCACGAGCAGCGCATAGCCGGACGCCCGCTCGTCGGCGTCACCGGAACGGAGCGCGACATCCAACGCCGCGGACGCGTCCGGCCACGCCAGGTACGCGCTCCACGCGAGGACCCGGGCTTCGCGCTCCTGGGTTTTTACCAGGCCGAGCACCCGGGTCGCTTCGCGGGTCCGGACCGTGGCCGGCAGTACCTCCATGATCTCGGCAGCCGGAATCAGCGATGCCGTGTCGGACTCCGCCAGGGCCCGGTCGTACAACTCCCCGCGCCGGGCCGGTGCGACCGCGCCGAGCAACGCCGCGAGCGCCCGGCTGTGCTCGCGGAACCGGACGGCCAGCGCCGCCAGCTCATCGGTGGACAGCGCCGCGAGGCGGCGCAGCAAGGCCGGCGGCAGCACGGTCCGCTGCAGCCAGGCCGCGCGGTCGGGAGCGGTGAGCAGGTAAGCGACGCGACTCGCGTCGTGTGCCGCGAGGATGCCGTACGCGACCAGCGGGCCGGGCAGCGACTCCCCCGGCGCATACCGTTCAAGCAGGTCGAGCGCCCGCGCTGGGTCACACCGCAGCACCGCACCGGCGGCATCGCCCCAGACCCGGCCACGCAGCTCGGCCGGAGCCGCGGCCAGCCGCTCACCGACCCGGTCCAGCAGCGGGCCGGGATGCCGCCGAACAAGCCGCTCGAGGTTGAGTGCATGCTCCAGGTCGGGCAGCAACCTCCGTACCGTGTCGGCGCCGCACGCGGGCAGCAGTGTGGCGGCCTCCTCATCGCCGAACTCGGCACGGACCACGGTGATCAACGCATCAGCGACGCCCGGTGAATGCCGGCGGCGCAAGGCACGATAGACACGCCGCCGCTCCACCGCCGGCCGATCGACATGATCACCAGGCAGGACTCCGGCACGCACCGCCGCGGTAAGCGCGGCACCCCTGATCGACGGCTGCGGATCACCCGCCGCGGCGGCGATCCCGTCCGTGTCTCGGACCACCATCGCGGCGACCAGAGCAAGATGCCGCTCGTAGGGGCCCCGCTCGCGCAGGTCGGCGCAGACCTGCACACGGTCGGACGCGGTCCGCGCCCACTCCGCGAGCCGGTTCATCCGCCGGCGGTACGACAACGAGTCCAGCGACCTCAGCAGGGTACGAGTGGCGGTGAGCACGGCGTACATTGTGCCCGCGAACCCATCAGGATGAGATCGAATATCGCTTCGCCCTGCGGCCGCCGGCCCGCCCTCGCTACTGCGGAGACCGGGCCATTCACGGTTCAGGTCAGCGGTACCAGGTTCGCGTCGCCGCCGTAGTCACGTTGCCTGCTCTGTCGTACGCACGTAGTTGGATCTTGATGGTCTTGCCGTATTTCTTGGGGTTGACCGAGAACTGGTAGGCCGCCTTGGTGTCGGTCGCGACCACCTTGCCGTTGACCAGCAGCTGGACCCGGGCGACGCCGTTGCGGTCGCTCGCCGCGGCGGTCACCTTCACGGTGCCCTTGACCTTGGCCTTGTTCTTCGGCGCCTTCGCGAACGCCACCGTGGCCTTGGTGTTGTCCACGGTCACCGTCCGGCGGACCACGGTGGTGTTGCCGAGCCCGTCCCAGACCGTCCAGGTCAGCGTTCGCGTGCCGTCCTTGCCGGCCGCGATCGTCGACGAGTAGGGCACGGCGGTGTCCGCCGCCGTCCCGGAGAGCTGGGCCTTCGAGACTCCGGACGGATCCGCGGCCTTGACGCCCGACGTGATCCGGGTGCCCCGGACGAGGACTCCGTTCGCCGGGCCGGCCCAGGTGACCGTAGGCCCGGCGTTGTCCACGGTCACGGTCCGCTCGACCAGGGTGATGTTGCCAACCTTGTCCTGGACGCGCCAGGTCAGCGTCCGAGGGCCGTCCTTACCGGCGGGCAGCGACGCGGCGTACGGCGGCTCGACGTCCGGGTAGACGCCGACGAGCTCCGCCAGGTAGACGCCGGATTCGTCGTCGGCTTGCAGGCTGCTGTGCACCACGCTGCCGCGCACCCGGCTGCCGTTCGCGGGCACCACGGACGTCACGGACGGGCCGGTCGCGTCGACCGTGAGCGAAAAGGTCCGCTCGCCCCAGTTACCGGCTCCGTCCATAACCTGGATCCGGAGGAGATAAGGCTCGCTGCGCGGCGGGTACGACCACTTCCCCTCGTCCATCTCAGGGATGATCACGCCGTCGATCGACCAGACGTCGTCGACCGTCCAGCTGCTCTCCTGAACCCCGTAGATCAAAGTGCCCACCGGTCCCACCCGGCCATCCACCGGGAAACCTCCACCGGGGAACTCGAAAGACAAGTAATCCACGACAGGTGGCTCGTCATCGAAGCGGTAGCTGGTCTTCATCAACGCTCCGGCCTCACCCGAGGTGCTGACCGGCTGGAAATTCGGCGAAACACTGCCGGCGACCGACGTCCAGACATACCGCCAGGGCTTCCGTGGCTCGCCGGTGAGCTGGGCCAACTCCGCCCCGGTCGTGCCGTCGTAGACCACCACGTGGTCGACCTCCACAGACGCCCGCACCTCGATGGTGACGGCAACTCCGGTCCGGACATACGAACCCGGGAAAGGCGAGATGGAAGCCACCGTCGGCGCCACAGCCGCGGCGATGATCTCGCCGGCCGACGCCGGTACCTGGGTCGTGACGGTGAGAAGAAGCGTGGAAAACGCCGCAACCACGACTTTCCGCAGAACACTCAAGACAAGCCCCCGCTGATCAGATATGCGCGGCAGCCTATCTCCTCTCAGCTACCCGGGTCGGTCTTCAAACGGGCACGGCCGCCCGCGCGAGTCGGTGTCGCCGGCCGGCCGTAGACCGCGGAGGCTGCCGCAATCCATCGGGGTGGGCGTTTCTGAGGGCCGTTAAGTCCAGCGAGGAGGCCCATTCACGCCAGTAGTTCCGGCGCAAGCTTCGCGCGGGCGTCCAGCACCTCGATGCCCGGCTTCGCCCTCGTACGCCAACGAATCCTGCTCGCGTGAACCCGACCACCGTTTCTGCGTCAGAGCCGCTTTCATGACACGGTGGTGGGGTGAGAGCCGTCCTACAGGTGCCAGATCGCCACGGGCCGGGCCGGGTCCAGGCCGATGACCAGCCGGTCCGGCCTGGTCGTTTCGAAGGCCACCGTCCGCTGTCCGGTGGGGTTGCCGAAGCCAGTCGAACACTCCGGGATCGGGCTCAGGGCCGTGCCGTCGGAGTCCAGCAGGGCGAAGTTGTTGAGCGAAACTGCCGACGTCTTGTCCGGCTCCACCAGCACGTCGACGCTGACCAGGGAACCCGTCCGGCAGCCGTTCGAGACGGCGTTCAGCCGCTGCGGGGTCACCTTGAACTCGGCCTCTCCAGCGTGCAGGACGACGGCTTCGCTGAGAGATTTGTTCCGCGCGTTCACGTCGTCGGTCTGGATGTCGGCGGCGCCGAGGAGAAGGTTGAATGCTTCCTGACCCGAGACGGCCTCACCGCCCGGCGCGCCCGTGGAATCGGCGAAGGGCGTCTTCGGCTCGTCGGTGTGCAACACATCGCGGACCAGCACCGCTGCCAGGACGAACAGCGCCACCGCGACCACCAGGCCGATCAGCTTGCGGGGAGTGATAGTGATGGTGCTCTGCTCTTCCACGCAAACCCCTATGATCATCATTGCAGCGCGAACAGATGATATATGCACGCTCGACCGGAGTCTCCGGAGGCAAGTCCGGCATCGTCCTTCTTCGCTGTCACAACATGAGAGATCCGCTGGCAGCGACGCGAGACCTCCACAGCGAAGAAACGGCTGAAATAGGATCAACGCCGGCAACGACCGGCCACGGTGACGCGTGCTGTTCGTGCTCACCCACCGCACCGCGGACCAACCGGCGCCGGAGACCGGGTTCCGGTTCGTCTCGGACCTGACACGGCGCAGGCGGGGCGTCCTCGTCCCGGTCCCAGCCGAACTCGCAGACGGTTTGCCGGAATCCACGGCGCCGCAGAGCGACGGCCTCGCCATCGTCATCGCCGACCTCGGCAAGGACCACGCGGCGCGGCGCCTGACCACTCCGCAATGCAGGTTGTGCTCATTGGGGCGGCGGAAGGAGTGGTCACGGTCGTACGTCGTTGCCGAGCCCCGTTCGCCGCCATTCAGCGCTCCTCGACGCCGGGCCGACGGACTCTTCCTAGATGGAGCTCACCGGAAGGCTCGAACCTCTGCTCCCAATCTGCTCCCAGAAGCATGACAAAACGCTCGGACTAGTGGATCACCAATCCGAGCGTTTTCGCAGCTAGAAGCACCTGTGGACCATAGTTGGCAGAATAAGAACCGCATACCCGCAGCTCAGGGCCCGATCGTGACGCTATCAGCCGTACGTCGTCGCAGAACCTGATCAATTCACGGCTGGTCGTCGTCCGTGCCGCTCAAGGGGCATGCGGCTGGTCGATCCGGACCATCGCGATGCCGGGACGCACCTTGGCGATGGCGTCAAAATCGGCATCTACGTGCGCGAGGGTCAGACCGTGCGCCTCCGCGGTCAGCGCGATGATGAGGTCCATCGGCGACGGCCCGCGGTGGTGGCCGATCTTGATCAGATCCCGCTGAACCGCAAGCACTTGCCGCCAAGGATCGTCAAGCGCCGGGACCCAGGCGAACGTGCGCCGCAGCACCGCAGTGAAGGGTTCGAAGTCGCGGCCAGCCCGAACACCGACCATGAGTTCGGACTCGACCGGCGGGCAGATCGCGACAACGCCTTGCGCGACCAGCCGGGGCCACGGCCCGCCGATCTGCCCGCGCAGGAGCCGCCACACTGCCGAGGTGTCGGCCAGATAGTCGGTCATCGACCCGAGCGCTCATACTCGTCCAGTGCCTCGAAGTCGAGGTAGTCCGCGGCGTTCTCTTGCAGCCAGGCGAGCCCGCGGGCACGGTCCTCGCCGTTGGTGCCAGCCGCGATGACCAACGCCTGATTGATCGTTTCCCGCTTGGTCTTGGTGCCCAACTGCCGCTGGGCCAGTGCAAGGCTCGCTTCGTCAAGGTCAACTACGGTCCGACTCATCAGCGGCTCCGTCCTGATATACAGCCCAGCATACGGATATCAGTGTAGACGCAATTGTAGGCGACGTGCGAGGTGATGCTCTCTCGCGGAGAGGGCAGCGACCGTGGACTCCGCTCGCGTCGTCAGGTAACCACCCCGACAGGCACACGGCTGATGCTCAGGGGCCGTGCGAGGCATGGCTGCCGGGGAGATGGTGAGCGAACTCGAAATCCGCTGGCAGTGAGCGTGGGCCGAGGCCGCGGCGCCGTCCCCGGGTCTCGGTCGGGCTACTGCCGTGGCTCCGGCTCGTGGATGGTGGCTAAAGTTCGGCCATGCCTTCGCCGGTTGTTTCCCCGCGTGACCGTTTAGCCAGTCTTTTGGGCGAATCGGTGGCTGCAGGCGCGTTCAGCGCGCGCCGCACTGCCCGTCCGGATGATCTCCGATTGGACGTACAGGGTGTCGGCCCGATCGTCTTTCCCGTAACGGCCGGGCAGGCGAAGCAGTTGTGCCTGATCGGTCGTCCGGCTCGATTCGGCAAGGGCGAGCAGACACTGACGGATGCCGGGGTGCGTGACACCTGGGAGATCCCGAAGAGTCGCATCGGCATCGACAAGCGGCGGTGGGACGAGACGCTTCGACCGGTCCTGCAGGGCCTCCGCGATGACCTCGGGCTGCCGCGGGGGTGTGAGCTGGCGGCGGAGTTCCACTCGATGCTGGTGTACGCGCCGGGCCAGTTCTTCGCCGCGCATCAGGATTCGGAGAAGGCTGATGCGATGATCGGCACGCTGGTGGTGACGCTACCGTCGGCGTCGAAGGGCGGCGTGCTGTCCGTCGAGCACGCCGGCCGGGCCGAGACGTACCGGGCGTCGAAGGAATTGCTGACGTTCGTGGCGTTCTACGCGGACTGCCGGCATCATGTCGAGCCGGTGACGTCGGGCTATCGGGTCGTGCTGACCTATAACCTGCTGGTCCGGGGTGACACGGTCGCGTCGGCCGCCGGCAGCGTGGATCCGGGCCTGGTCACGAAGGTGACCGATTGCCTGGTAGAACACTTCGCTGGCTCGGCCGACGAGCCGGGCCGGCTGGTGTACTTCCTCGATCACGAGTACACCCAGCGGGCGTTGGGCTGGGATCGACTCAAAGGCGACGACGCAGGTCGGGCCGCGGTGGTGCGGGCGGCGGCGCAGGCCGCCGGCTGCGAGGCCACGCTCGCCCTGGCGGAGGTGCAGGAAACCTGGAGCACCTCCGAGCCTGAGCAGTCGTGGAGCCGGGGACGCTACGGCGGCCGGTACTGGGCGGACGAGGACGAGGAAGAGGACGACTTCGACGGCGGGACCGAATCCGGTGAGTACGAGCTTGAGGAACTGATCGAGTCGTCGATGACCCTTGACTGCTGGCTGGAGGAGTCGGGCGAAGCGGTGCCCACCTCGTTGCGGGTTTCCGACAAGGAGGTCTGCGCGACGACGCCTACGGGGGATCTGTCACCCCATTCGTCGTCGCACGAGGGGTACATGGGCAACTACGGCAACACGCTGGACCGTTGGTACCGGCGGGCAGCCATCGTGGTGTGGCCACGGCGATGGGCCTTCGCCGTCCGCGCGCAGGCGTCACCGGGATGGGCCTTGGACCGGCTCGCCGACCTGCTGCGGGCCGGGGACGTGCCCGGTGCCCGGGAGAGCGCTGCCACGCTGGCCTCGTTCTGGCGGGTAGCGGCGGGCGGCGAGCTGGTGGTGGGCAAGGCGCTGGCGGTCGGGTGGGAGCTCGACGAACCAGGCCTGGCGGCGATGCTGTTGGCGCCGTTCCGGGTCGAGGCGCTGGCACCGGCGGACGCCCCGGCACTGGCCCGCCTGGCGGCACGCTACGGCGAGTCCTGGACCCGGGAGCGGGTCGAGGGCTGGTTCGGCCGGGACTGGATCACCCGTTCGTCGATCTTCAACCGGGAGGTCCCGAACTGGATCGCTTCGCTGCCCGCGATGGGCGCGGCGCTACAGGAGGCCCCCGAAACCGGTCTGCTGGTGGGTCGGCTGCTGGTGGCGGGCGTCTGGTCCGAGTTGCACGGGTGGGCCACAGGGCTGCTCCGTTACGAGGCGCCCGGCTACCGACGTCAGCATCTTGCGGAGCTGGGCCCGTACATCGCCGGGGTTCTGGCCGGTGCGGCAAACCTCGATGATGCGGACCTGCGGGACGCCGTGGTCGGATTCCTGTCCCAAGACGAGGATGACGTGATCCCGTGTGCGCTGTCGACACTGCGAGCCGCTCGGACCGACTCCGCCGTCAGCCCGAGAACGACAGGTCTCGACACAGTCGCCGCGCACACCGCCCGACGGATCGAGCAGCGACTCGCCCTCCCAGTCCGGGCCGCCGCCGACTGGTCGATCAGGCTTCCGAAAGGATGCGACTGCGAGTTGTGCACGACCTTGGGCGCCTTCCTCGTCGATCCCGCACGCCGCGCGTTCGAATGGCCGCTTGCCGAAAAACGCCGTAGCCACATCCACTCCCGGATCGACCGGGCCGAACTGCCCGTCGACCACAAAACCCGGCGCACCGGGCGACCGTACACTCTGGTCCTGCACAAGACCGACGCGCTCTTCACCGGCGAACAAGAAGCGCGGCGACGCGACCAGGACGATCTGGACTGGCTCACCCGCACCCAACCTGACCGGTGACCGGGTAAACGGCCGTCACCCACGTTGGTCCAGACATCACCCCGTCACGAGAACAGGTACAGGAACCCCGGCATGTCGATCAGGCAGGTCCATCAGATGGCCTACTTCCCACCCGCGTCGTACGAGCAGGTATGGGAACGTGATCTGCTGGACGCCACCAGCTACCGGGACCATACCGACTACCGCCGCGAGGTCGAGCAGCAGTTGCAGGCGATGTCCGCCGACGGGCGGGGTCCGATGCGGATCATCGCGCTCGACGTGCCCGGCCTGCTGACGTACGCGGAACGGACCGGCCAGGACCCGGCCAGCCGGCAGACCCGGCTGGGCTACGTGAACGCTCTCGGTGAGCAGGGCGCCGACACCGTCGCCTGGCCGCCGGAACGCAACGCGGCGTGCTGGTGCGGTTCGGGTCGCAAGTACAAGAGGTGCTGCGCCGCACCCTGGTTTCTCGCGATCGAGCCCGCCGATCCGGCATCGCTGGTACTGACCGTGGAGGTGGACAAGGTGACGCCGCGGGTGTGGCGGCGCGTCGCGATCCCGTCGAACACCACCCTGGACCAGGTCCACCGGATGCTCCAGGACGCTCTCGGCTGGTCCGGCGAGCAACCGTATGCCTTCCGCACCGACGGATACACGATCGTAGACCCCCGATCGGCGTACGAGGGCATCGCGGCCGACCAGGAACGGCTGGTCTCGGTCGCCACCGAGATCGGTGACCGGTTCACCTACCTCCATGACCTCGGCGAACGGTGGAGTCACACCGTCACCCTCGACGAGATCCGGCCCGGCGGCCCCGACAACGTGCTCACGCACCTGACCGGCGGCGGCCCCTGCCCACCCGGGAACATCGGTGGCGCCCATCGGTATCAGCGTCTGCTGACCGCGTTCACCGACCAGGACGACCCACACCACGCCGCGGCCGTCGACATCCTCGGCGCGGACTTTGACCCCACGGCAGCGGTCGACCCGGGCAAGCCCGAAACCCGGCAGCGACGCGCCGTCACGGCATCAGTCGTCGCCCAGGTCGCCGCCTGGGCCGGCGATACGCAGCCGGGGCCGAGTCTCGGCGCTCAGGTCAGGCAAGCAATGGGCGGCCTGTTCGGGGTGACCGCGGCCAGCGACGACGTGGTGTACGCCGAGGCCGAGGCGTTCCGCAAGTTCGGCGACGACGCGCACCCGCTGGACGTAGAGATTCATACCGCGCAACTGCTGTACCGGTTCGAGCAGGAGCAGCCGTCGGGGTCGTTCGGGCTCGCGATGGGCGCGTTCACCCTCGCCGCCCGCTCTCCGCAGCCCCACGTGGCAGCCTTCGTCGCCGCCGTGAACCACCTGTTGCCAGGCATGGCCTCCCACATGGCTCTGGCCGACCTGGCCCGGCAAGGGATCCTGCCACCGGCGTGGGCCGAGCGGCTTGGCGACGTGGAACCGCGCCGAGCATGGCGCTACCGCGACGCCTTCGGCGACCAAGAGGCCCTGCTCGTGACCTTCAGCTATGACGACGCCGAACACGGGATCCTCGTCGAGATCGTCACCTGCCCGACACCCATGGCTCGCGTAGTGCACCTCTCCGGAACCGTCGACGCATTGCGGGACGTCCTCCAACGGTCCGCCGACGATGCCCACGGACAGGTGACTCTGGAGGCGATCACGCTGGACCAGGCGTACGCGTCATTGACCGGCCCGGTACAACAACCCCACCCCGACATGACACCCCAGAGCCTGGCCTGGCTTCCGATCGTGGCGCACCGGGTCGGACTGCTCCCCGAACCCGAACCGGTCGACCCGGCTCGTTCCACCCGGGCCGAGCGGGCAGCAGCGGTGGAGACGTTCCTAGCCGACACCGCGCCCCTGCCCGGTGTGGGCTATGAAGTCCTGCGGTTCTGGGCGCAGGTCCTGGCCGGCTACACCGGGACGGACGGATCGGCACCGACCCGGATCGGCCCGGTCTGGCTCGGCCACGTACTCGGCGAGCACGTCCCGCGCGCCTTCGAGCTGACCCCCGCCCAGCGGTCCGGGCTCGCCGCGGCGGTCACCGCCTGGGCCAGGTGGGCGACACGGCAGCAAGGCCTGCCCACCGCCGCGGCCGACCTGCTGGCAGCCCGCATCGCCGAGATCGACGAGGCGTTCGACCGGGTCTACGCTGACCTCGAACGCACAACCAGCCGCAGCTACCTGAGCGACATCACGGCGACCACCGCCGACGGCGAGGACCTGCGGCGCGTGTTCGCGTTGCGCACCACGGCCGTCCCGCTACCACGACACGGAAGTCTGGCAGAGCAGGCACTGCGCGTTTCCGACCCGGCTGACCGCCACCGGATCCTCACCGCCGTGCTCGAATCCTGGGAACTGGCACCGGGACAATCCGTGCTGGATTGGATCGACGCGCTCGTGTCCGTCAGCGACCAGCTCTGGAACCCGGACACCGACCTCGCCCGCGAGACCATGGACTTCCTGGACCTGGTCGGCTCGGACAGCGAGTTGCTCGGCGATCTCACCGAACTCGCCCTCGAACACGGCCACGACACCACCGGCTACCACGAGGCCTCCCTTGACCGCGTGACCCCGGATCCCGAGGATTTCGACTGACCGAACGCGCCACGGCCATGTCCCGAGAGCACCAAGGACATGGCCTCGGGCATCGTCGGCGAATGTCGGCGACAAAATCCTGACCGAAGACACGCGACCAACGCGATCTCAGCTATGAGGACACCGATCCTGACCGCCGACTACCCCGACGACGAGCACCGCCGCCGGTGCGCGCGTGACGCGTCACCGGGGACGGCTCGGCATTCAGAGTGATCGGCCATATCTCGATCAGCTATCGCGCCTTCACAACTACCAGGACGCCTGGCTTCAACGCCGGATGGTCGCCAGTAATCGCTCGAGTTCGCGGCATACACCCAGCTCACCGCACATCCCGACCGATGCGGTTCTTATTCTGCCAACAATCGATTCACATTTGCCCTGGTCAGGGGCTTTGGTGGGCGATACTGGGATCGAACCAGTGACCTCTCCGGTGTGAACGGAGCGCTCTCCCGCTGAGCTAATCGCCCTCAACTGCAGGACAGACTGTACTAGACGGCGCCAGTCGGTTGCTAATCCGGGGGTCAACTCAGCCAGTCGCGGGCCACCTGGAACAGGTCTACGCCGAAACTCAGCTTCACCGACACCCAGACGATGGCGGCTACGAAGATCATGCCGACCACGCCGATGACGGCTCGGACGCCGAGGCTCTGCCGGCCGATCCAGCTGGTCCATGACTTCACGTGGCGCCGGGTGAAGTCGAGCAGACGTTTCGCCCATAAGAATTCCAGGGACCAGATGGCCAGGCCGAGGATCACGATCGCCCAGCCGGGGCCGGGAAAAGGGATCAACACGATGCCCAGGGCGACCACCAGGGTGCCCAGGACGCCAATTCCGATCTTGAGGGTTAGGCGGCCGGTCGGGTTGGCTCGGATCTTGTCCAAAACACCCATCGGCGCCTGATCCTCGTCCGCTTTCGCACGCATTTCATCCCCCAGTGTCCCGGAGCCCCGTCACTACCCGGGAGGAATGGACGTTACCGGAGTAAGTCAACTGCTGGACCACCCGACGCCGGGCAGTACCGAGTACTTGTGCAGAACAGGACAAGATATCTCTTTACGTCTTGTGCGAAGAGCTTTTCGGAACCGTCTTCCCACTACTGGGTGAGATCAGCGTATGGCGGAGCGTAACGACAGGGATCACCTGAGTATGGGAAACGCGGGGTTCACCAGCCTCGCAGCGGTGCCGGGGGGAGTTCGTCCATGAGTACCATTCGTCCAACGACCGTCGAGGTCGAGACCTCGCTGCGGCTCGTAGCGCCTGATGCCACGGCTCTGCCCGTGCGCGCCAGTCTCCGTTACGACCCAGCGGACCCGTATGCGGTCCACGTGTTGTTCCATGCGGAATCAGCCGGTGGGGAAGCCGTGAGCTGGTCCTTCGCACGGGAACTCCTCGTGACCGGGCTCGATGAGCCCGCGGGAATCGGCGATGTCCGGGTGTGGCCGTGGGCCACGCCTCGGGGGGATTTTGTCGCCTTGGCGCTGTCGTCTCCGGACGGCAACGCGCTGTTCGAAGTGCCCCGTAGTGTCCTCGTCCGATTCCTTCGTCGCACCTATGTCGTGGTGCCTCGGGGCCGGGAATCCGAACATCTGGACGTCGATGCCGCGGTCAACCGCCTGCTGGCGGGTAGATAGCGGGTAGATAGATCGGAACTGGTTAAACGACCCGCGCGGACACTGCCGATCCGCGCGGGTCGTTCTTTTCTTCATAGAAAAGAAGTAACCGGACAAATAGCGCGAGAAACGGACATTGAGCAGGGTTTTCGAGCAGATTCCCGTCAACCCGCTTTTTAGCACGTGCGTCGTTGGTCATCGGCAGTTACCGTCGGCGCGATGACCTCTACCGGAACGCGCGGCAAGTCCGCCACACCGCTCTCCCCGCCCGGATGGGCGGGAGTGGGCACGTGCGCGCTGCGCGAGATCCGGCCGATGCCGCCGTGGCGCCCGCCGTTTCACGCGTTGGTGCTGGCCACGGCCGGGCACGGCACGATGGAGGTCGACTTCGACCCCAAGGTCTGCCGGCCCGGCACCCTACTCTGGGTCCGCCCGGGGCAGGCCCTCCGCCTCGGTTCCAACGGCCTGGCCGCCTCGGTGGTCACGTTCGACGGCCGGCTGGCCGGCGACCACTGGCCCGACCAGCCCGAGTCACCGAGCCGCTGGCAGCTCGAAGGCGAGGACGAGGACGCGGTGATCAGCGAGTTCGCCCAGCTCGCCGTCGACTGCGAACGGCACCGGTCCGGGCCGCTCGCCGCCGACCTGCTGCGGCACCAGCTGACCGTGCTTCTTCTCCGGATCGCGCTGCTGACCCGATCACCCGCCGTGCACGGTGCCGAGGCCCGCACGTTCGCCCGCTTCCGGCGCCGGCTGGAGTCGGGTCATCCGCGCAGCCGCCGGGTGGAGGACTACGCCGAGGAGATGGGCTGCTCGGTGCGCACCCTGACCCGGGCGAGCCTCACGGTCACCGGGCGCACCGCCAAGCAGGTGGTCGACGACCGGGTCGCGCTCGAGGCGCGCCGGCTGCTGGCCTGCACGCCGATGTCGGTGGCCGAGGTCGGCCGGCACCTCGGGTTCCCGGAGCCGACGAACTTCGGCCGGTTCTTCCATCGCGAGGTGGGCCGCAGCCCAGGGCAGTTCCGCGCGGACATCGGCCTCAATCATCACGGGGTCGTCCCGGAGCAGCGACGACCACCTGACTGAGGGTAATTCCCACTTTCCCATGGGGTATGTGCGAGTCGTTGACAATGAAGGAGCATGATAGGGGCGTGCAGATCTCCGCGCGTGGTGATTACGCGGTCCGCGCCGCCCTAAGTTTGGCGCAGGCCTATCCGTCCCTGATGTCGGCCCAGGCGATCGCTCAGGATCAGGACATGCCTCGGAAGTTCCTCGAGGCGGTGCTCGCCGATCTGCGCCGCGCGGGTGTGGTGCGAGCTCAGCGCGGCGCCGAAGGCGGCTACACCCTGTCACAGCCCCCTCGCGACGTGACAATCGGCCAGATATTGCGAGCCGTCGATGGCCCGCTGGCCGGCGTGCGGGGCCTCCGTCCGGAGGAGACCCGTTACGAAGGCGCCGCCGAAAACCTGCCGAACCTGTGGGTGGCGGTGCGGGCCGCGGTCCGCGAGGTCGTCGACGAGGTGAGCCTGGCCGAGCTGATCAGCGGCCGGATGCCGGCCCACGTCCGCAAGCTCACGACTCGTCCGGACGCGTGGCAGCCCCGATAAGGGTTTGTAAAACGCGACTATCGGGAATCGATCGCCCAACCGAACTTACCCCCCAAGGGAGGGACGTACCGATGGGCATCGTCTTCCGTAGCCGCAAGAAGTTCGGGCCGCTGATCCTGAACTTCACCGAGAACGGTTACTCGTCCTGGAGCTTCAAGATCGGTCGTTGGTCCTGGAACTCCCGGACCCGCGCCCACCGCGTCGACCTGCCCGGCCCGCTGTCCTGGAAGCAGGACAAGCGCTAAGGGAGTCCGATCACGACGTCCCCGCCCAGCCGCCCCGCCGGCGGCTGGCGGGTGACGGCCCCCGCGTCGACGAGTGTGTGCAGCACCCGGGTGGCGTCCGCCGCCCGGTAGACGGTGTCGGTCAGGGCGAACGTCCGTAGATCGGTCACCGTCGCCGAACCCACCCGGCCCAGATGAGCGAGCAGCTCACGCTTCAGCGGCCCGGGGTGCGGCGTCAGCGAGATGTCGATCAGGTGCCGGTCCGGATCACCGGGATCGCGATAGCGCACCCCGGCGAACTCGTCGACCGCCCACAATGCCTCCTTGAACCCTTCGAGACTCTTGCCGGATGTGGTCCCGTAGGCCAGCAATTCCCCCGGTTCGTCCCCGGTCGCCAGCTCCACCGAGCTGAACAGCGGCCATCCCGCGCGGTACGGCTCGAGCGCGGTGCCGGGCGGCAGCACCAACAGGACCTCCGCGGGCTTCCCCGCGGTCAGCGCGGCCACCGTGGTCACCGCCGGCGGCTCACCCGCGCTCGCATCCAAGAATCCGAGCAGGGGTACGCGCTGGGCACCGGCCGCCTTGAGCGCGACCGCGAGCCGCGCGTCGGTGCCGCCGGACACCGCGTGCACGGCCAGGGCCGCATCGCCGATCACCGCCGCCAGCCGTTCCCGCACCGGTTCGGCCTGCTCCCCCACGACCAGCATGGACAGCTCGCGACCGCGTACGAAATCGGTCTGTTCGACCAGCACGCGCGCCGCCGCCTCGGCCGACTCCCCGCCGTCCGCATCGGCGAAGCCGTGCGCGTAGAACACCCGCCGCCCGCGATGCAGTGCGGCCGGAGCCCACGCCTCCAGATGCCGGACCAGTAGTTCCCGCTTAACCGTCGCCATCACGTTCTCCATTGTCGGCTTTCCGGATGCGAAAGTGCTGCGCGGCTGCGGGGTTGTACCTAGGGTGTTCAGGCGAGCACTATGGGACACATGCCTTCGGCCCCGATCGCCGACCTCACTCAGCGCGCGCAGACATTGACGTCTGCGGGCGATCTGGTCGGTGCCCAGCGCGTGCTGGCCTCGGCGCTCGATCCGGCCGACGCCGCCGATCCGCGCCAGGCCGACGCCGACGTGGCCCTGGCCGCCGCCCTGCACGCCCGCATCCTGATCGCCCTCGGCGACCCGCACAGCGCCCGGCAGTGGGCCGCCTACGCGCACGAGGCCGAGGAGCGCCTGCACGGGCCGCACCACGAGCGCACGCTGGCCGCGGCCGCGACGCACGCGGCGGTGCTGCAGCGGGTCGGCCACTACGGCAAGGCCGCCCAGGTCTACCAGCGGCTGGTCGCCGAGCTGTCGGCGCGGGAGGGCCCGGATTCGGCCCGGGTGCTGGCCGCCGAGGCCGACCTGGCCACCGCCGAGCACGCGGCCGGCCAGTGCCAGTCGGCCCGGGAGCGGCTCGCCGACGCCTGGATCCGGCACCGCCACCAGCACGGCGACGCCGCCCCGGCGGGCATCAAGATGCTGGCCCGGCTCGGTTCGATGGAGCGCGAGTGCGCCCGCGACGCCGAGTCCCGCGAGCATCTGGCCCTGGCCCAGGAGCTGTGCGCACGCTATCTGCCGGCCGACCATCCGCTGGTGCGCCAGGTCGCGGCGCTGGCGGTCGGGGAGTCGAGCGGCCGGCACACCTGCGGCCGGGTGGAGCAGTCGGCCGGCCCGAGCACGCAGGACCAGCCGACGATCCAGCAGGTGCCGTTCCCGCGCCGGCCGACGGTGCCCGACCCGGGCGGCGAGGGCTTCCCGCCCGACGACGACCCGCTGCGGCCACCGCCCGACAACCGGCCCACCGACCCGAACGGCACGGTCTACCAGCAGCCGCTCTACCTGGCCGACGTGCACCAGGCGCCGGGTGACCTGATGGGCCGGCACGCCCGGGCCGACACCCCGCCGCCGATGCCCGGCCACATCCCCGACTACGGGCCGGACGGGCGGCCGCAGCCGATCGGTTCGGCCCCGGCCAGCACGCTGGCCACCCCGCCCAACTCGGAGCGGCTGCTGCCGGTGCGCACCGAGCAGCCGGTCCGTGATCGCCGCCGCCAGCCGTTCCTGCTGGTCGCCGTGCTGATCGCGGGCATCGCGGTGGCCATCGCCATCGTCGCGCTGACCCTGCCCGACGCGGACGGCGCGACCGGCCCCAAGCCGACCGCGGTGGCCCCCACCGCCACCACCGTGTCGGTGGCCCCGAGCACGGCAGGCAGCAGCGCGACCGTGCCGGTGGCCGGTGCCCCGGGCGCGCCGACCACCGTGAAGCTCCGGGACAACCGCGACAGCGTCGCCCTGACCTGGGTCTACCCGAAGGACGCCGAGGGCCCGGTGCTGGTCTCCGGCGGGCGCACGGGGCAGCAACTGCGCGCGTTCCAGCAGCTCCCGGCGGGCACCGCCGACTACATGGTCTATGGGCTCAACCCGACCCAGAATTACTGCTTCACGGTGGCGGTGGCGTATGCCACCGACCGGATAGCAGCGTCGGCCCCGGTCTGCACCAGCCGCTGACACACTGCAACCTGGCGGCACCCGACCGGGACCCCGTCTGCTCCTTCCGGGCCACAACATGGGTCGTCACGGCACCCTCCCGGCAGGAAGCAGGCGATGTGACGACGAAGGCGGCGGAGCGCGACCACGCCCCGGTCGACGACGACGTCCGTGCGGCGTTCGCGGCCACCCTCATCGAGCTGGAGACCCGCGGGGTCACCGAGTTCCGCACCGTGCGGGAACCGGCGGCCGAGGTGGAGCGGGCGGCGCGCGAGGCCGGCGACGAGGAGGCCGCCCAGCGTGCCGCCGTGCTGCGCGCCGACGTGCTGCTGCGCGAGGGCCGGGTCGGCGAGGGCGGCCGGATCGCCCACCAGGCGCGGGCCTGGGCCGAGGCGCACGACAGCCCGTACGTGCTGGCGCGGGCGCACCGCGAGCTGTCGATCTTCTACCGGCTGGTCGGTGACTTCTCCGACGCGCTCACCCACGGGGTACAGGCGGTCTCCAACCTGACCGAGGACGTACCGCTGGGCATCCGGGCCCGGCACCTGATGACCCTCGCGGTGGCGCTCGACGACGGCGGCTCCATCGAGGAGGGCGACCGGCGCTCCAGGGAGGCGCTGCGGATCGCCGAGGAGATCGGCGACCACGAGCTCGCCGTGGTCGTGCTCAACAACATGACCTACACGGCGTACGAGAACGGGGACGAGGCGGCGGCCATCGCGCTGGCCCGCGCGATGGAGGTGGCCTCGATCCGCTGCGCCCGGCCGCTGGCCGGGAACGAGCTGGACACCGTGGCCCGGGTCGAGATGATGGGCGGCCGCTACGAGTCGGTCGAGGCCAAGCTGGCCGGCATCCTCGACGGCAGCATCCCGGTCAACGAGGGCGACGCGGCCGGCGAGTGCCTGCTGACCCTGGCCGAGGCCCGCCGCCGGGCCGGCCGTTTCGCCGACGCCCAGGACGCACTGGACCGGGCGATCATGGAGTGCGAGTCGAACGGACTGGGCCGGCTGCGCGCCCGGGCCCGCGAGGAACAGGCCGCACTGCACGCGGCCCAGGGTGACTTCCAGCGAGCGTACGAGGAGCATCTGCTCTTCCACGCCGACGCCACCGCGCTGCACTCGACCCAGCGGGAGGCCCGGGCCCGGGCCCTGCAGGCGGTCTTCGAGGCGAACGAGGCCCGCCGGGCCAGCGAGCGCTTCCGCGAGATGGCCCACCGGGACGCGCTGACCGGCCTCTACAACCGCCGCTACGTCAACGAGCGACTGCCCGCCCTGCTGGCCGAGGCGGCCGCCCGCCGTGGCCCGATCTCGGTCGCGATCGCCGACCTGGACCACTTCAAACGGATAAACGACACCCTGTCGCACGCCACCGGCGACACCGTCCTGCAGCACATCGGCAAGCTGCTGCAGGAGGCCGCCACCGGCCCGGCCATCGCGGCCCGGATGGGCGGCGAGGAGTTCCTGCTGATCTTCCCGGGGCTGGACAGCGCTGCGGCCCGGAAGCGCTGTGAGCTGCTGCGACTGCGGATCCGTACGCATGCCTGGCAGCCGGTCACCGGCGCCCTGCCGGTCAGCACCAGCATCGGCGTGACGACCGTGATCGATGGTCGCGCGACCGTGGCCGCGCTGCTGTCCCAGGCCGACCGCAACCTGTACGCGGCGAAGCGGGCCGGCCGGGACCGGGTGGTCGCCGACCCCGCGTAGCGCGTCTCCCCCTGGTACCTTCGGACCTGTTCGATGGCCGACGACCGGGATGGGGACCGCGACGTGAGATCCTGGCGCCGCGCGGTCCTGGCTGTGGCCACGACCGCCGCGACCCTGCTCACGTCGGCAGCGTGCAGTTCGGACGATGACGCCGCCGCACCGTCCTTCGTCGAGGCACCGGCGGTGGTCGTCCCGCCGGATATCGAGTTCACCAACCGCGATCTCGCGCTGGGCCACTCCGACAAGGTGCCCGACCCGGCCGGCCCCGGCCTGCTCCGGGTCGAGATCCCCTGGCTGACGGTGCAGCCCACGGCGGGCACCACGTTCGACTGGACCCAGCCCGATTACCGGATCGGCCGGGCCACCGCCGCCGGGATGAAGATCCTGCTGCTGCTCACCTACTCGCCGGAGTGGGCGAGCGGGCAGCACGGCAAGGGCGGCGGCTGGTTCCCGACCACCGAGTTCGACCCGGCCTGGAAAAACTTCGTCGACCAGGTGGTCCGGCGCTACGGCAATCGGGTCAAGGCGTTCGAGATCTGGAACGAACCCAACCTGGCCCGCTTCGGCGACTACGGCAACGGCAGCGACGCGGTCCGGATCCGCCGCTACTGGGACCTGGTCAAGATGGCCAACACCACGCTCAAGGCCGCCTGCCCGGCCTGCCTGGTGGTCGCCGGTGCGTCCGCGGGCGGCAGCCGGCGGGCGAGCCTGCCGCAGCCGGCCGCCTCGAAACCCAACCCCAACTCGCCCGCGGCCTGGCTCGACTGGGCCTACCGCAACGGCTACGGCACCGACTTCGACGCGGTCGCCCACCACCCCTATCCGATCTGGACGCACGGCGCGGGCCCGGCCCAGTCCAATTGCGCCCGTCCCGACCTGGTGCTCTTCGGCCCCGCCTACAAGCCGGGCAAGCCCTGGCAGAAGCAATGCGGCGAGCTGTCGGCACTGCGGGCGGTGATGGTCGCGCACGGCGACACCGCCAAGAAGATTTGGGGTACGGAGTGGGGGTACCCGATGGCGTCGTACCTCGGGCCCCTGCACGTCTCGGCCGAGCGGATCCGGGATTACACCATCGAGGGCCTGCAGATGTGGCGCAACCTCGACTACACCGGCCCGCTGGTCCACTACGAGTACGCCGACTCGTGCACCCGCCCGGCCGACTCGGAGTGCAACTTCGGCATGGTCGACGCCCAGGGCCGGCGGAAGGAGCCGATCTACTCGGCGCTGATCACCGCCGCTCAGGGCCTGCAGCCGGTCTTCCTGCCGTCCGGCCAGAGCCTGCGCCGCTATGAGTCGCTGCAGTCGGCCAACCACCGCTACACGCTGACGCTCAAGGGCAACGGCGACCTGATCCTGTACGACACGGTGGACCACCGCACCACGTGGTCGCTGACCGGGAAGTTCGGCCGGCAGCTGGTCGCCCAGCCGGACGGCAACCTGGTGCTCTACCGCGACCCGGACCATCCGATCGCGGTCTGGTCCTCCGGCACGACCGGCGGCGCCGGCCGGCTGCTCCTGCAGGACGACGGCAACCTGGTGCTCTACCGCGACGCCGACGGCACCGCCTACTGGGCGACCGAGACTGCGCTAGGCCCTGTTTCGTAGTCCGGCCAAGTGCGAGGCGAGGTCCAGAGTGTGTCTGGCATCGTCGGCGAAATGTCCGCATACCGGTGTTGTATTCGGGCATTTCGCCGACGCTGTCAGGCGCGCTCTGGGCCTCTCCGCAGCCCTGGCCGGACTACGAAACAGGGCCTACAGGTCGAGCTCGGCCAGTAACGGGTAGTGGTCGGAGGCGTTCTCGGTGGCGCCGCCGCGCAGGACCCGCACCTCGCGGACCCGCTCGGCCACCGCCGGGTTGCCGAGGACGTAGTCGAGGCGCATCGGCCCGAACTCGGCGCCCCCGCACCCGGTGGTCGGCACGCTCCGCCCGTCCCCCACCCCGGCCCGCAGCCACAGGTCGGCGAGCCCGCCGCGCTCGAACGCGGCCAGCCCCCGGGTGTCCACCGTGCCGTCCGGCGCGAGATGCCGGCGCCGATAGCGTGGAGCCAGGCTGCTGATCGCGGCGGTGTGGTCGGTGTGCGGGTCGAGCCCGTTGAGATCCCCGGCCAGCAGGGCGAGCCGGCTCGCCCGGTGGAAACGGGGCGCCAGCCAGGTCGCCTCGCGCCGCCGCCGCTCCGGCGCGAACGGGTTGAGGTGCGTACTCACCAGGGTCAGGTCACCGAAGGTGAGCGCCGCGGCGGCGTGATGCAGCCGCCAGGTCACCGAGGTCCGCCGGGTGATCCGCCGGGCCATGACCGCGACCGGCTGCCCGAAGACCGACCGGGCCAGATGCCCCTGCAGGCCGAGCTCCGCCGCCAGCCGGCCGAGCCGGGCCTGGTCGAAGCCGCGCAGCTCCTGCAGCGCGACCAGGTCGGGCCGCTCCTGCCGGAGAACCTCGGTGATGGCCGGCAGCCGGTCCCCGCCGCCGGTCCGGATGTTCCAGGTGAGCAGCCGCATCGCTACACCGTTTCCAGCGCGCGGGCCTCGTCGCGCGCCTCGGTGGCGGTCTCGGCGTGCGCGTTCGGCCGGACCGTGAACCACAGCACCGACAGCCAGCAGGCGGTCAGCAGGGCCGCGCCGGCGACGTCGGTCGGGTGGTGCATGCCGCGGTACATCCGGGACAGCGCCACCCCGAGCGGCATGATCACCGCGAGGGCCACGAACACCCAGCGCCACCAGTGCCGCACCCGGGCCAGCACGATGATCGCGATGGTGATCCAGAGGCACATGGTCGCGGCGATGTGTCCCGACGGGAACGACGAGGTGGGCATCTGCCCGTCCAGCTGTTCGACCCCCGGCCGCGGCCGGCCGACGGCGGCGGCGCTGGTCAGGAAGAGGGTGAGCTCGCCGAACATGGCCAGCACCAGGAACAGCACCGGCCGCCACTGCCGCCACAGGGCCAGCGCGATCGGGCAGAACACCAGCGAGACGAGCAGGATCGCGTGCGTGTCACCGGCCTTGCTCCACAGCCAGCTCAGGTGGTCGAGGCCCGGCGTGCGGAACGTCTGCAGCCAGCGCGGCACCCCGTCGTCGAACCCCGGGTTCCATGTGGTCACCGCGGTGCCGAAGGCCCACAGCAGGCCGAACGTGAGCACCCAGCCGACCAGGATCTCGGCGCCCTTCGCCCACGGGTGCGGCAACAGCGGCCCTTCGGCCGGGGCGGGGGCGAGGTCGGCGGCGGCTTCCGGTTCGAGGCCCTCCGCCAGCGGCGGGTTCCGATGGCCCGCTTCGCGGCGCCAGACCCGGAAGGCGTACGCGGTGACGCTGATCCAGGCAAGACCGAGGAACCAGCCGCCGAGTACGTCGGACAGGAAGTGCACGCCGAGCGCGATGCGACTGAGCCCGATCAGCACGATGACCAGCGCCGCCGCCCCGATCAGCCAGCCCCGCCACTTCTTCCCGGTCACCGACAGCAGGACCAGGGTGAGCATGCCGTAGGTGATCGTCGAGCCGAGGGTGTGCCCACTGGGGAAGCTGTTGCCGGTGCCGTAGGCGATCGGGTCGGCCACCACCGGCCGCACCCGCCCGACGAGGGCTTTCAGCGACGGGTCGAGCAGCATCGCGCCCAGCCCGGTGACCGCGAGATAGATCGCCGGCCGGGGCCGGCGCCGGATCAGCAGCAGGACGACCACCACGGTGACCAGCGGAATCAGCCAGCTCGGCCCGCCCACCGTCGAGATGCCCTTGAGCACCTGAACCGCCCACCCATGCGGGGCGACCCAGTTGTTCAGGCCATCGGCGATCGATTGGTCGAGACGCAGCATCGGCGTCCAGTGAAAGCGCACGAGCAGCAGCAGCGTGGCGAAGCCCAGCCCGGCTGCCACCACGGCGATCAGGCCGAGAACGCTGCGCTCGGCAAAGTGCCGGACAGGCGCCCAGCCGGCCCGCTCCACCACCCGGTTGTCGTCGACGGTCATGCGGCGGCAATACCCGCCGGACTGTCCGGTTACACGGAGCGCAGCGAGGCGGCAATTTCCCGCAGTGGACGATTGGCCGGATAAAGCCGAACAAAAACCTCAACGAGCCGACCGACGCCGCCCTCGACGATCCCGTTCTCGAGCTCGACCAGAACCCTTTCCCAGAAGAGCCGAGCCGATGTGTACGCCGAGTAGTCCGGCACCCGCTGCTCCGGAAAGTCGATCTCCTCCAGGACGAACCGCGCCGACACCTCGTCCTCCGCGAGCCGCGCGAGCTGCTGGACGAACTGCTCCCGCTGATGCGGCCCGAGCCCGGCGTGCACCGGGTCGCCGAGCGCCCGCAGTTGTTCCACCGGCAGATCGGCATCGGCCCTCAGGAGCGAGAGGCCGATGCCGGTTCCCTCATTGACGGACCCCGTCCACCATCCCGCGACGATCCCGATGACGGCCCCTCTCGTGCTGGACCACACCGCCGCCCCGGCGAAACCGTCCTGGACCCCGACCCGGGAGTCCGGGTCGAGCTGGAGGAGGCCACGCTCCGGGCTCCCGGCGATCGTCCCCCAGCTGGTCAGCCCGAGATCATGGGGGATGCCGAAGGCCCACCAGCGATTTCCGGCCAGCTGACCGGCCGGGACGAAACCGAGCGGCGCCGGCGTCACCGCGCTCGGCACCGGCTTACCCAGGTGAATCACCGCAGGCTGGGACTCACCCTCGACCGTGGGAGCGGTGACCCGGAGAACTGGATATCGCGTGCCTTCGTCGATCTTCGGGAACCCCACCGAGAGATCATCCCTACCTTGCACGACCCAATTCATCGTCAAGAGTCGCTGCCGGTCGATCGCGAAAGCAAGCCCATGCGCCGTGTCGCCGGAGTACACGACGGCGATCCAGGAATCGTCCGCCGGAGCGGCCGACGTGACGGTCTCGATCGCCTTCGATGGGCTGACCCGGCCGGGCATTACTCCGGACAGGTCGGACATGCCACTGTCGATCAGGGTGGCGATCGAGTCGAGGGCGAAGCCCAGCGAATCCGGATCGGACACCCCCTGCAGCAGCACGGCCAGCTTCTCGCCGAAGCCGAAATACGCCACGTACGGCAGCTTGGTGCGCTCCAGGATCTGGCGCGGCTCGATCTCGGCCGGGAGCCAGTCGACGTAGAACTCGCCGAAGCTGTTCGCCGCCCTGGTCAGCCACTCGTTGACCGACTCCAGCTCGGTGCGGCTGTCGAAGCGGGACAGCACCGGCAGCACCAGCGCCGGCGGCCGGTCGTAGGCCAGGTCCTGCCGGCCCTGCTGGGCCCGCCGGAGCACGTCGACCACGCCGTCGACGTTCTGCGCATTGGCCACGAACACCGGGACGATCATGTCGGGGAGCAGGATCGTGCAGACGCCGCCGATGTCGGTGACCCCGGTGCGGCTGTCGATGAGCACGAAGTCGTACTCGTCCTGCCAGGCCTTTCGCAGTTTTTCGAAATACTCCCCGCCGTCGCGCTCGGCGAAGAACGCCGTCCAGTCGAAGCCGAGCAGCCGGGCCGGGTAGTCGGCGTCCTGCCGGCCGCTGGTCAGCAACGACACCGGCTGGGCGCCGATCCGGATCGGCGTGACGCACTGCCGCCAGTCGGCGACCTCGCCGGTCAGCAACTCGAGCAGGCCGTCGCGCTGGTCGAGCCCGCGCTGGTAGTCGGCGAAGTAGCGCCAGATGCCCGGCGCCTCCAGATCGAAGTCGACCATCAGCACCCTGCGGCCGGCCTTGGCCAGCAGCACGGCGATGTTGGCGAGGGCCATCGTGCGGCCGGTGCCGCCCTTGTAGGAGTAGAACGTGACGATCATGACGGCCTCCCGCCCAGGCTCGGCACCGTCGTCTGGCGGCTGGTCTTGCGGTAGACGTCGACGAACTTGTCGGTGGCGAGCTTGCTCCAGCCCGGGTCGTGTTCGGGGGCCCGCTCGATCGCGTGCGCCACGTGCGCCGCGAACTTCCGGATGTGGTTGGAGAGCTCCTCGGCGGCCGGGCTGCCCGGAGCCATCCACGGGTTGGCGAACGGCTGGATGTTGAGCCGCTGGATGTCACCGAGGCCGGCGTCGATGTGTTCGCCGTCGTGGATGACGGCCGGCAGCACCAGCGGTGGCGACGCGCCGGTCAGCTCGGCGACGGCGTCCCGGCGGGCCAGCATGTGGGCCAGCTCGGCCAGGCACCAGTCGCTGCCGAAGTACTCGCGCGACCACAGGCAGAGCATGACCTTGGAGCCGGCCAGGCCGTCGGCCAGCACGCGCGGCCACAGGTGGCCGGACTCGACCATGCCGACGTCGAAGAAGATCCGCGGCGGACGGTCCATCTCGGCGCTCAGCCAATGCCGGAACATCGGCAGGAAGGTGCCCTCGATGAACCTCGGCCACTCGTTCGATCGCCGGTAGCTGACGAAGACCTCGTACTCGTACGCCACGCCTGAATCTATCGTTTCGAGCGCAGGCCGCGTCCACGCGCACGGGGGATCTCGCCGGTGAGGCCCGGCTTCCAGCTGTCCTGTTTGGCCGGGCGGCGCACGCCGACCCGCTGGGCCTCCAGCTGGGCGGCGAACGCCACGCCGAGAAACAGCGCGATGCCGGTGAGGTTGGCCCACAGCAGCAGCGCGATCACGCCGGTGAGCGGGCCGTAGGTGGCGCCGAAGCCGCCGCTGACCCGGACGTAGCCGGCCAGCAGCAGGCTGACCAGCCACCACAGGACCGTCGACACCACCGCGCCGAACAGCAGCCAGGACAGGCCGGGCTGGTGGCGGCGCGGGGCGTACCGGAAGATCAGGCCGACCGCGAGCACGATCAGGGCGAGGCTGACCGGCCAGCGCACCACGTCCCAGGCCACCCGGACGTGGCCGCCCCAGCCCCAGTGCCGTTCGGCGGACTCGCCGAACGGGCGGCCGGCCACCAGCAGCACGAAGCCGAACAGCGCGGGCAGGCCGGCCAGCACCGCCAGGATCGCCGACCGGATGTATTTGCGCAGGGCCGGGCGGTCGCGTTCGATGCCGTAGATGCGGTTGGCGCCGCGTTCGATCTGGGCCATCGCGGTGGTCAGCGCGACCAGGCCGGTAAGCAGACCGAGGAGCAGGGCCAGCTCGCCGGTTTCGCGGCTGCGCTCGGTGTCGGCGAGCAGCTCGCGGACCAGCGACTCGCTGGCGCCGGGGGTGATCGACCCGATCGTGTCCGCGACCACCTGGCCCGGGGTTTCCGCGCCGAGGTCGGCGGCCAGGCCGGACACCGCGATCATGAACGGCAGGGCGGCCAGGCAGAGCTGGAAGCCGAACGCCCGGGCGTGACTGAAGCCGTCGCCGTAGCGGAACCGGATGAACGCGTCCCGGATCAGCGGCCACCGGCCGTAGCGGCGCAGGGCGAGCCACGCGTCGTCGGCGGAGAGCTCGTCGCCACTCATGTCCCGGGTTTCCGGAACCGGCTCCGTCGAACTCACGAGGCCGCGTCGCGGATGCTTTCGGCCTTCCGGGCCGCGGCCGACGCGTCGTACGCCAAATCGGGATCGCTGTCCGGAAGTGGCACGCAGAGCAGGAGTGCCCCGGGTTTGACGCTGATCTTCATGACCTGGCCCGGCTCGATCAGGTCGCCGTCGAGCTGCCGCTGCTGCTTGCCCTTGGCGTGGATCTCGATCCGCTCGGCGGTGAACGTCTCCATCAGCGGCACCCGCTCGCGGCGGCGCAGCACCGCCCAGGCGAGGCTCGCCCAGTGACCGAGATTGTTCGGGCTGAGGATGGCCACGTCGAGCTTGCCGTCGGCCGGGTCGGCCTTGCTGAGCAGCCGCACCCCACCCTGGAGGCGGCCGACGTTGCCGACGATCACGGTGCGCGGGCGGCGCGGCAGCGAACGCTCGCCGTCCAGCACGATGCGGGCCCGCATCGGGCGATCGCGCAGGTGGCGGACGGCGCCCACGACGTACGCAAGCCAGCCGATGGTCTTCTTGGCCTTTTCCGACGTGCCGGCGAGCATCTGCGCGTCGAAGCCCATCCCGGCCATCACCGCGAAGCAGTGCTCGCCCATCACGCCGACGTCGATGCGGCGGCGGCCGCCGTCCAGCGCCACCTGCACGCCGGTGGCCGGATCGCCGGCCAGGCCCAGGTTGGCGGCGAGCAGGTTGCCGGTGCCGGCCGGCAGCACCGCCATCGCCACGTCGGTGCCGGCGAGCGTGGTCACCGCGGCCATCACGGTGCCGTCGCCGCCGCACACGAAGACCAGCTCGGCACCGTCGCGAATGGCCTGTTTCGTCTGGCCGCGGCCCGGGTCCTCCGGCGTGGTCTCATACCAGGTCGGCAGCGGCCAACCCTTGCTCGAAAGGCCCTCCTCGATGATGCGACGCAGCTGATCGGCGTCGGACACCTTGGTGGGATTGACCACGACCGCACTACGAGGACCTGTCACGCCGTCAGTGTGCCGGAAGCTTGAGTCGGCGGCGACTCGGGAATCATGCAGGGGTGAGTGACTTGACCTACTCCCCTGTCGGTGGCACGCGTACGTCCGAGCGGCCGCCCGGCTTCCGCCATCTGTTCTTCCGGATGCCGCTGGGCACCGGCGCCTCGCGGTATGCGCAGGCCGGGGCGCACATTCTGTCGTTCCGGATGCATCGGGCGACGGGTGCGAAGATCGTCGCTTCGGCCGCGACAGCCGCCCCGGGCGTGCAGCTCACGGTGGGTCTCGGCCCGCTGCGCGCGCCCTGCGAGATTGTCTGGGCGGAAAAATCAGAAAAAAGGACCGGTTGGGGGTACGGGACTCGCCCGGGTCACCCCGCCTCGGGTGAGGAGGCGTTCTTCGTCGAGCACGACGAGCGCGACCGGGTGTGGTTCACCGTGGTCGCCTACAGCCGCCCGGCGAGCCTCCTCATGCGTCTCGGCGGGCCGTTCGCCGTCGGTTTCCAGCACCTCTACGCCCGGCTGTGCGGCCGCGCCCTGAAACGGCTCTGTACGGTGAACTCGTGAGCACGACGTCGGTCACCTGGTGGGGACACAGCACCGTGTGGCTGGCCGACTCCGGCACCACCCTGCTGACCGACCCGGTGCTCACCGGCCGCGTCGCCCACCTGCGCCGGATGGCCGGCCCCACCCCGCGGCTGCCCGCCCCGCCCGACGCCGTGCTCCTCTCCCATCTGCACGCCGACCACTTCCACCTGGCCTCGCTGCGGATCGTCCCCGGCTCGCCCCGGCTGATCGTGCCGCGCGGCGCCGCGGCGTTCGTCGCCCGCAACCTCGGCCCCGGCTTCGCCCGCCGCTGCGTGGAGCTGGCCCCCGGCGAGGAGACCACGGTCGGCGCGGTGAAGGTCCGGGCGGTGCCCGCCGCCCACGACGGCGGCCGCGGCCCCTGGTCACGCGAGCGAGCCCTGGCCGTCGGTTTCGTCGTCGAGGGCGCGGCCCGCACCTGGTTCGCCGGCGACACCGGGCTCTTCGACGAGATGAACGACATCGGCCCGCTCGACCTGGCCCTGATCCCGGTCGGCGGCTGGGGCCCGACCCTGGGCTCGCACGGTCACCTGGACGCGGCCGACGCGGTCGAGGCGGTCCGCCGGGCCAAGGCGGCGCGGGCGGTGCCGGTGCACTACGGCACGTTCTGGCCGATCGCGATGGGCCGGGTCCGCTCGCACATGTTCCACCAGCCCGGCACCCGCTTCGCCGAGCTGGCCGCCGAGGCCACCCCCGACCTGCACGTGCGGGTCCTGGGCCAGGGCGAGACGATGACCATCGGGCGCGGCGAGTGATCGCCTATCTAGGGGCGCTGGCCTGGCTGTTCGGCGTGGTCGCATTCGGGGCCATCATCCCGATCGTGCCCACCGGCGCCGCCGTGAGCGGCGCCGCCACGCTGGCCTTCCACGAGCACCACCCGTTGACCATCCTGCTGGTGATCGCGGCCGGCGCCGCCGGCGCCTACGTGGGCGACCTGGTCATGTACGGGATGTGCCGGGTCGGCGGCGAAAAACTGGCCCGCCGTCTGCGCTGGTTGCGCGACGAGGAGCACCTGGCCTCGGTGAAGACCCGGCTGGAGAAGAGCCCGGTCCCGGTCCTGCTGGTGTCCCGGCTGATCCCCGGCGGCCGGGTCCCGGTGCTACTGGCAGCCGCGTTCCTGGGCCTGTCGTGGCGCACGTTCGTGATGGCCAACCTGCCGGCCTGCGCCCTGTGGGCCACGGTCTACGCCGCGGTCGGCGTGGCCGGCGGCTCGATCTTCCCGAAGCCCTGGGAGGGCGTGATCGCCGCGGTGATCCTCATCCTGGTGGTCAACCAGAGCATCTCCTGGTGGCAGAAACGCCGAGAGGCCCGGGCCGCCCCCTCCGAGGCTTGAGTACTCGCACTCTGTCGGCTGCGACCGCTACCGGGAATTCTGGTCAGACCCGAACGCACTGACCAGGAGGACCCCGTGGAACGGCTTGATGCGGCACTTGATCGGCTCGTGGAGCGGGGCGTGCTCAGCGTCGCGCAGGCCGGGGCCGTGCGGCAGGAGTATGCCGGGCTGGCCCGGCCTCAGGGCCTGCGGCGGCAGCTCGGGGAGATCGCCGGGTATCTGGGGGCCTCGTTCGTGGTCGGGGCGTTGCTGCTGTTCCTCAGTGAGCAGTGGGAGGCGCTCGGGCAGGCCGGGCGGGTCTCGATCCTCGCCGCTATGGCCGTGGTGCTGGCCGGCGCCGGTGTCGTCGTGCGCCCCCGAGCCGCGGACAGCGTTCGGCGCAGGCTGTCGAGCACGCTGCTGACCGGGGCCGGCCTCGCGACCGGGGCTGCAGTGTTCGCCGGCTTCGACAACGCCCCCGCGGCTACCGCCTCCGGGCTGGCCGTGGTGGTCGCGGGGTATCTGCTCGCCCGCAGTGCGCTCGGGCAGCTCGCCGCGGCCGTCGGGGCGTTCGCGACCGTCGCGAGCGTGCTCTCCGATCTGCACGTCGAGGAGATCGCGGTACTCGGCGCCGGCGCGCTGGTGCTGGGCCTGGGGTGGGTGTGGCTCGGGTGGCGCCGGCTGGTCGCCGAGCACCGGTTCGCGCTCGCGATCGCGGTGACGTTCGGGCTGGTCGGGGCGCAGTTGGTGATGGACGGAGCCAGCTACCTCGGGTATGCGCTGACCGCGATCGTGGCGGCCGCCTGCTTCACGGCGTACGCGCGGCTCCGCGAATGGGTCGTGCTGGCCGGCGGGGTCATCGGCGCCACCCTCGTGGTGCCGGAGTTCCTCTACGACGTCACCAGCGGCTCGCTCGGGGTCAGCGGCGTGATGCTGGCGGCCGGCGTCACCCTGCTCGCCGGCAGCCTCGTGGGGCTGCGGCTTCGCAAGAGCGACGCCGTCAGTACTTCAGGTACTGCCGGGTGATCTTCGCGGCCTGCTCGACCACCGAGATGCCGCCGGACATCGATGCGTGGTTGTGCGACAGCACCGCGATCGACACGTCGGTGTCGTCGCCGGTGAGCCGGCCGACCGTGTTGATGATCCAGCGGTTGCCCTCGGTCGAGCGGGGCAGCCAGCCGTTCTTCACGGTGAACTTGTCGCCGGTGGTGGCGGCGGCCGGCACCCCCCAGTCCTGGGCGGCGTCGACCGTGCTCATCAGCGTGTAGGCCAGGTCGCGCGAGTCGGTGTCGAGCGGGCCCTTCGTGTCGACCAGCTCGGACAGCAGCTTCACCTGGTCGTCGACCGTCGTCCTGGTCAGGCCCCAGGCGCTGTTGACCGTGGTCTGGGTGAGGCCGAGTCGCTTGTTGCACTTGGTGATGCCGGGCGCCTTGCCGAGCTTGGCGAACAGCGACGTCGTGGCGTCGTTGTCGCTGAGCCGGATCATGCGCTTGGCCAGGGACAACTCGGTCGCGGTGAGGTCGCGGCTCTTGTCCTGCGCGGTCAGCAGCAGGCAGGCGAGCACCTGCACCTTCACCACGCTGGCCGTCTCGTACTTCTCGGTGCCGCGGAACGAATACTTCTGACCGGTCTTCTTGTCGAGCACCGCCACCGAGAACTCGGGCACCGTCGCCGCGTACTTCGTCAGCGCGGCATCCAGCGCCTTCACCTGTTTCGCCCGCGCGGCCGCGGCGAGTTCCTCCGGGGTCGGCCCGGTGGGCGTCGGCGAGGCCTTGCTGTCGGCCGAGTCGAGGAAGGCACCCGCCAACGACTTGGCGCCGCCGTCGCCGTGTGTCATGCCCACGCCGACCAACCCGGCACCTCCGAGGACTCCCACAGCCGCCACCGCCAGAACCCAGATTCGCGTACGCACTGAGCCATAGTGCCGTGTTCGCGCCGATTTTGGGCGTCCCCACCCCCGTCGCATACGAAGTTGACAGAGACTTTCCACCCACGGAACATCCGTGCTCACGGCGTGTGACCGATCGCGGGCCGAGCGAGCCGGGCGCATCATGGGGAGATGCGCTTCCCGTTGGTGTCACCCGCGACGCTCGCCGATCTGGCCCGCACCACGATCGGCCAGGTGGTCGAGACGGCCGCCGCGGCCGCCACCCTCCCGCTCCGGGTGCTGAGCGCGCTGGGCCAGGCCGAGTTGCTGGTCAGCCGGATAACCGTGCTCGCCGACCAGGCCGAATCGCTGATCAGCCGGGTCTCGGTGATCGTCGGTGAGGCGGAGACGACGGTGCTGGAGGCGCGGGTGATCACCGCGAGCGCCACGCAGATCACCGACGCGGCCTCGACGGTGGTCGGCCAGGCGGGCGGGATCACGCACGCGGCGTCGGCCATCGTCGGCGAGGCGGCCGGCATCACCGACGCCGCATCCGGGGTGATCACCCAGGCGTCGAGCCTCACCTCGGCGGCCGAGGGCGTGATCACCAAGGCGACGGACATCAGCACCGATGCCGCCGCGGTGGTCCGGCAGGCGGAGGCGGCGGCCACCGATGCGATGGAGCTCCTTGAGGCGTACGCCCCGACGCTGCGCAAGGGCGCCCCGCTGGCCGCCCGTTTCGTCGACGAGCTGTCGCCGGAGGAGGTGACGGCCGCGATCCGGCTCGTCGACCAGCTCCCCCGGCTGCGCACCCACCTGGTCGAGGACGTGATGCCGCTGCTGGCCAAGCTCGACCAGGTCGGCCCCGACCTGCACAAGCTCCTCGAGGTGACCGAGGACCTGCGCCTGGCCATCAACGGCATCCCGGGCCTGCGCATGCTCCGCCGCCGCGGCGAGGAGAAGGTCGAGCAGGGCGACTGACTGTCAGTCCCGCCCGCGAGCGCAGACCCCGACATCCTGAAAGTCGGCGTCTCGGACGCGAAGCGAGACCCCGACATCCTGGAAGTCGGCGTCTCGGACGCGATGCCAGACCCCGACATCCTGGAAGTCGGCGTCTCGGACGCGATGCCAGACCCCGACATCCTGGAAGTCGGTGGCTCGGACGCGATGCCAGACCCCGACATCCTGGAAGTCGGTGGCTCGGACGCGAAGCGAGACCCCGACATCCTGGAAGTCGGTGGCTCGGACGCGATGCCAGACCCCGACATCAAGGAAAAGGTGGCGTGGCGGGACCTAAGTCCGCCCGCGCACCACGTCGAGCATGAGATCGAGGTGTCCGCGGTGCTGGGCCGTCTCCCGGATCATGTGCACGAACACCCAGCGCAGGTTGACCGGCCCTTTCCCGAACGACGGCCGCGCGGCCAGGGCGTCCAGGTCGGGTTGCCGCCCGGCCACCGCCCGGCTGCGCGCGCATGCGGCGTCGTAGAGCGCCGCGAGCTCGGCACCGGTGTCCAGCGCGGCCGACTCCCAGGCCCACTCTTCGCGCTCGCCGTGCGGCCAGGGCGGCGGCCAGTCGCCGCCACCGAACTTGACCGTGAACCACAGGTCTTCCATCTGCGCGAGATGCTTCACGATCCCGCCGACGGTCATCGGGGTGTCCGGCAGCAGCCGATCACGCACGTCGGCGTCGGCCAGCCCGTCGAGGGCCCGCCGCACGCCGGCCCGATGCTCGTCGAGGAATTGTTCGAGGGTGGTCCGCTCGTCCGCCCGCACGAATTGCCTCCCAAGAAAGAAAACGGCCCCGCCGCCGAAGCGACGAGGCCATTTTCCGCCTAGCAAGGTATGGATCAGAAAACGCTGACGCCGTAGACGCTCAGCGCCTCGGTGACCGGCTGGAAGTAGGTCACGCCGCCGGAGGAGCAGTTGCCGCTGCCGCCGGAAGTCATGCCCAGGGCCGTCGTGCCGGAGTAGAGCGAGCCGCCGCTGTCGCCGGGCTCGGCGCAGACCGTGGTGCGGATGAGGCCGGAGACCGAACCCTCGGAGTAGTTGACCGTCGCGTTCAGGGCGGTCACCCGGCCCGAGTGGATACCGGTGGTGGAGCCGCGGCGGTACACCGTGGCGTTGACGGCCGGGGTGCCGGCCGAGGTGATGTCCTGGGAGCCGACGCCGCCGGTCTTGGTGACCGTCGTGTTGGTGTAGCGGACGATGCCGTAGTCGTTACCCGGGAAGCTGGTGCCGGCCCGCGTGCCCAGCGTGGCTGAGCCGTTGGTCCAGGTGGCACCGGCGTTCGTGCAGTGCCCGGCGGTCAGGAAGTAGTAGACGTTGGCGCTGGTCTTCACGTTGAAGCCGAGCGAGCAGCGGGCGCTGCCGGTGTAGATGGCGTCGCCACCCGAGATGGTGGTGCCGAGCGTGCCGGGGGTGGTCTCGATGCGGGCCTTGTCGCCGAGCTTGGCGACGATGGCCTGGACCGCGGCGAGCTTCGCGCCGGTGACGGTGCTGTCGACGCTGACCACGACCTGGTTGCTGATCGGGTCGACGGCGAACGCGGTGCCGACGGTCTTCAGGTTGACCTTCAGCGACTCGTCGACGGCGCTCAGTTCGGCGCCGCTGTGTGCCACGTAACGGGCAACTGCCCCGGACGCGGTCACCTGGGCCGCCGTGGCGGCGTCGGTGACGTTGACGGTGACCTTGCCCGCAGCATCGATGTACGAGCCGGCGGTCTTCGCGCCGAACTGCGTGTCGATCTTGGAGGCGAGGGCGGACGGGGCGAACGACGGGTCGATGCCACCGACCGCGGCCGACGCGGGTGACGCGACGGCGAACGTGGTGCCGACCAGCACGCAGGCAGCGAGGCCGACGATCGGTCGACGCAGCTTCCGGTTGAGCACTTGGTTCCTCCCAGGGGGGTGGGGGGTACGCCTACGGCGTACCGTGCTCCTGCAGTATTGAGAGTTCTCAATACGCCCACAAGCTGTGTCGATTGTTGCCAAGATGCCCGTCAATGCAGCTCTGACCTGCGGAAACAGGCCCGTCATACCGCCGGACTATGACCGAGTCGGGATGGACCTATTTACATCGGTCAATCAATGCGTGGGCCTGTGCGCGAATTTCCGGCACCGCGGTGGTTTCCCATTGGGCACCGCGCCGCAGCGGTCCGATAAGCCACAGCCCCTCGCGTGCCTTCCCGTCGGCGCCGATGAGCCGGCCGTCCGGGTCGATGTCGAGACCGAGGCCGTGCGGGCCGACCCGGGCGTGGCCGGCGTCGAGCAGACTGCCGGCGAACGACCCGGCCGCGGCCGGCAGCCGGCCGGGACCCGCGCAGTTGACCACCGCGCCGAACCACTGCACGCCGGCCTCCAGCTCGACCAGCAAGCCACCGGGCGGCGGGGCGGTCATCGACCGGATGCCGCCCGCCCGGACCTCGAAGCGGCCCTCCTCGCGCAGCGCGTCGATGGTCGCGCCGACCGACGGGGCCATCCGGTGCCGGTGACACTCCCACGGGCGGGCCAGGTGGCGCAGGAACTGCTCCTGCTCCTCGTTGGTGAGGCTGCCCCAGATCTGGTCGATGTTCGGCCGCAGGCCGTCCACCACGGCCCGCCAGTCGCCGGCCTTCTCGGCCTCGGCCCGGACGATCCGGACCAGGTCACGGAGCGTGTGCCGGGCATCGAGCGGCGGCGCGAACGGCGGCGCCGGCAGCGGGGTGTGGGCCAGCGGCAGTTGACCGCGGCGACTCACCGCGGTGATCGGGGCGTCCCGGCGGCCGTCGGCGGTGAGCGTGAGCACCACGTCGATGGCGGTCAGCCCGGCACCGACCAGCAGCACCGGCACGTCCGACGGGATGGCGTCGAGCACGCCCGGCCGCCACGGGTCGGGGATGTAGTCGGGGTGGTCGGGGCGGGCGGCGGGCTGGGCCGCGGCCGGGTTGCCGGTGGCCACCACGACCTCGTCGGCGCGCACCTCGCGGCCGCTCTCCAGCGCGACGCCGTGGGCGGAGAGACCCGTGGCGCGCTCCTGGATCACCTCGACCCCGGACAGGGTGCCGAACACGTCGCGCAGGTAGCGGCCGTACTCGGCGCGGGGGCGGAACTCGGCGGTCGAGCAACCGGCCCAGCGGGCGAAGTGGCCGGGGTCACCCGGGTCGGCACTCATCGCGCCGGCCCGAGAGTTGAGCAGGTGCCACGGGCGGGCGGTGCCGTAGGCGAGGCCGCCGCCGGGCTCGTCCGGCTCGATCAACGCGACCCGGTCCCCGCCGCGCAGCAACTCCCGGGTGGCCAGCACGCCGGAAGCGCCGCCGCCCACCACTGCCACGGTGCGCCCTGCCATCGTTACTCCCTATGCCTCAACGGTGCTATACCTCAACAGTGATGGCCGCGTCGTCGGCCAGCCGGTAGCCGAGACCGTAGACGGTCGTGACGACCTCAGGGTCGTCAAGCTTGGTCCGCAGCCGGCTGACGTGCACGTCAACGGTGCGGTTGGTGGTGTGCGTGTGGCCCCACACCTGGGCGAGGAGCTGGCTGCGGCTGAACACCTGCCGCGGGTGCCGGGCCAGGAACAGCAGCAGGTCGTACTCGAGGCGGCTCAGGTCCAGCTGCTCGCCGTCGCGCAGCGCCGTGCGGGCGCGCGGGTCGAGGTGGATCGGGCTGCCGGTCTCCGGCACGACCGCCTGGACCTCGACCTCGGCGCCCGGTCCGGCCGCGTCGACCAGGTCACGCAGGGCGGCCAGGACGCGGTCGCGCCCTTCGGCCGCACCACCGGCGATGCTGATGGTCACGGTCACCGGGGGTTCCGGCGGGAGCGCGGGGACGGGTCGCAGGTGTACGCGGCGGGGGTGGGCGACGGCGAGCGCGGACATGAGCTCCTCCTAGGTGCGTTGTGTGCCGGCCGCCACCGGGTCCCGGCGACGGCCGTACGATACATGTCCCATATGTTCTATAGGTTAATGGACACGCCAAAATCAGGCTGCGACGAGCTGAGCTGCGTCCCGCCGGGCGATCTCGGCCCGGACCGCGGGGATCAGCTCGCGGCCGTAGTCGATGGCATCGTCCAGCGGGTCGTAACCGCGGATCAGGAACGTGGTGACACCCAGGTCGTAGTAGTCGAGCAGGGCCTGCGCGACCGTCTCCGGCGTGCCGACCAGGGCGGTGGAGTTGCCGGCCGCGCCGCTGGCCTTCGCGGTGGCGGTCCAGAGCGCGCGGTCGTGCCGGTCGGACTGCGACGCCGCGGCCAGCAGCCGCTGGGAGCCGACGTTGGCCGGGTTGTCGCGATCGCGGTTCCGGAAGAAGCGCGGCGCGGTGACCGACCCGATCCGGCCCAGGATCGACTCGGCCCGCTCCCAGGCCAGTTCCTCGGTCGGGCCGAGGATGGGCCGGAAGGACACCGAGAAGCCGGGTGCTGTCCGATTTATCCGGGCGGCTTCCGATCGTACGCTCGCAATTTGCTCTTGAATCTGCGCCAGCGGCTCGCCCCAGAACATGTAGACGTCGGCGTGCTCGGCTCCGGTGCGGTAGGCCGCCGGCGAACTGCCGCCGAAGTAGATCGGAATTGTCGGATTCACCGGCTTGACCTGGGCGACGAAGTCCTCGAAGCGGTAGTGGCCGCCCTCGTGCGAGAACGGCTCGGCCGAGGTCCAGGCGCGGCGCAGAATGCCGAGGTATTCGCCGGTGCGGGCGTACCGCTCGTCCTTGGTCAGGTAGTCGCCGTCGCGGCGCTGCTCGGCGTCGTGCCCGCCGGTGATGATGTTGAGAGCCACCCGGCCGCCGGTGAACTGGTCGAGCGTGGCGAAGGTCCGGGCGGCCAGGGTCGGCGCCACGAAGCCGGGCCGGTGCGCGACCAGGAACCCGAGCCGCTCGGTCCGCGCCGCCGCGTACGCCGCCACCTGGGCGCCGTCCGGGTAGGCCGAGCTGTAGCCGAGAAGCACCTGGTCGAAGCCGGAGTCCTCGTGGGCGCGGGCGATCCGGGTGGTGAAGGCCGGGTCGATCAGCGCGGTCGTGGCCGGCGCGCTCTCCGACCCGTCCTGGGTGGCGATCAGCCCGATGAAGTCGACCGGCATGTCAGTCTCCCGGCTTCAGTGACGGCAGGTTGACCACGATGGCCTCCTGGGTGGTTCGGGCGATCACCACGACCGCCTCGTTGTCCGGGTCCGGGTTCTCCTCGCGGTGCGGCACCCACGGCGGCACGAAGATGTAGTCGCCGGGCTTGGTCTCGTGCCGCTTCTCGGCACCGGACTCCTGGTCGTAGAAGACGAAGACCGGGTTGCCGCTGACCACGTAGATGGCCGTCTCGGACTCGCCGTGGTGGTGGTCGTCGCTGGCCGTGGCGGCGGCGACGTGCGTCTCCCCCATCCACAGGTTCTCGCTGCCCACGGTCTTGCCGCTGATCGCCTCGACCCGGGTCATCCCGGTGGTCTGCGCGGTGTCCCCGGACAGCCCGGCCGGGATGACATGGTGCAGCTTCTGGTGGAAGGAGTCAGTCATGCCTCGGATACTCCCAACTCACCCAGCAACGTGCCACGCAGCGCGGCGAACGACGCCGAACCGCGCTCTCGGGCGGTGGCGGAGACCTCGTGCACGGCCGCGATCCGGCCGTCCCGCATGGTCAGCACCCGGTCGGCGAGCAGGATCGACTCGTCGACGTCGTGGGTGACCAGCAGCACCGCCGGCCGGTGCCGGCTGGTCAGGTCGCGGACCAGGCCGTGCATCTTGATCCGGGTGAGCGCGTCCAGGGCCGCGAACGGCTCGTCGAGCAGCAGCAGCTCGGGCTCGCGGACCAGGGCCCGGGCCAGCGCGACCCGCTGCGCCTCGCCGCCGGACAGCGTGACCGGCCACGCGTCGGCGTGGTTGGCCAGCCCGACCTCCTCCAGCGCCGACTGGGCCTTGGCCCGGGCGGTGGCCCGCGGCAGCCCGATCGCCACGTTGCGCCACACCTTCCACCAGGGCAGCAGCCGGTGCTCCTGGAAGACGACGGTGCGCCGCTGCGGCACCGACAGGCTGCCGCCGTCGACCGGGTCGAGGCCGGCCAGCGCCCGCAGCAGCGTGGTCTTGCCGCAGCCGCTCTTACCGAGCAGCGCCACGAACTCGCCGCGCTCGATGGCGAGGTCGAGTTCGTGCAGGACGGTCCGCTCGCCGTACCGGCGGGTGATCTTCTCGGCGAGGACGGTGCTCACAGCTTCACCGCGTGGTCGGCGATATTGATCTTTCCGCTCAGCACCTTGTGGTCGGTGAGCCAGTCGGCGCCGGCCTGCAGCTGGCTGATGCCGTCGTCGTTGATCAGGCTCCAGGTGACCTGGACGTTGTTCTTGACGAGCAGGTCGACCACGGCGTCCGGGTACTTGGCGACCGCGTTGCCGATCTTCTGCGCGTCGGCCGGGTTGGCGTTGGCCCAGTCCTGCTCGGCCTTGTAGGCGGCGATCACCTTCTTGATGGTGTCGGCCTCCTTCTTGGCGTAGTCCTCGCGGACCAGGTAGGTGCCGAAGTCGATCTGCTTGTCCAGCTCGGTGCCGTCGGTGAAGATCGATTTCGCCTTGTACTGCACCTGGGCCAGCTCCAGCGGGCCGGACCAGATCGACCAGGCGTCGACCTTGCCGCTGCCGAACGCGGGCGCCGCGTCCGGCGGGTTCAGGTAGGTGAAGGTGACCGAGTCGCGCGGCACGTTGTACTTCTCCAGTGCCGCCACCAGCAGGAACTCGCCGAGGCCGGCCTTGTTCACGGCGACGTTCTTGCCAGCCAGGTCCTTGACGCTGTTGATGCCGCTCTCCGGCCGCACGATGATCGCGCTGGTCCGCGGGGTCGAGCTCGACCAGGCGACGTAGACGAGCTTGTTGCCGGACAGCAGCGCCTGGTCGGCCGGGGTGGAGCTGCCGCCGAAGCTGAAGTCGGCGGTGTTGGTCGCGACCGCCTGCAGGGTGGGTGCGTGGTTCGGGAACGGGCCGACCCACTCGACGTCGATGCCCTGGTCGTTGAGGGTCTTCTCGAACACGCCCCGGGTCTTGGGGACGGAGATGGCGCCGTAGGTCAGGCGGACCTTCTTGCGACCATCGGCGGAAGCGGCGGCCTCGTTGTTGCCGCAGGCGGCCAGGACGGGCAGAGCCAGCGCGGCGCCGAGCAGATTGCGGCGGGACAGGGTCACTTTCTTCCTCCGGATGGTGCGTAATTGGGGTGCCAGGCCAGGAGACGGCGCTCCAGGCCTCGTGCGATGAGGTCAGTGGTGAGGCCGATCAGCGCGTACAGCACGATGACCAGCACGATCACGTCGGTCTGCAGGAACTCGCGGGCGTTGGTGGCCATGAAGCCGATGCCGGCGGGCGCGCCGACGGTCTCCGCGATCACCAGGGCCAGCCAGGCGTTGGTGAGGGCCAGCCGCAGGCCGAGCAGGATCGACGGCAGGGCGCCGGGCAGGATCACGACCCGGACGATGTCGAGCTTGGACAGGCCGGCGACGCGGCCCATCTCCAGCAGCTTCGGGTCGACCTGGCGGATGCCGAGCACGGTGTTCAGGTAGATCGGGAACAGCGTGCCGAGGGCCACCAGGAAGTAGCGCCCGCTCTCGCCGACGCCGAACCAGACCATCACGAGCGGCAGGATCGCCAGGAACGGGATGGCCCGAACAATTTGAATATTTCGGTCAATAATTGCCTCGAACAGCTTCGAGAAGCCGGTCAGGATGCCCAGTACGAGACCGACGCCGGCCCCGATGAACAAACCGACGGCGGCCCTCTTGAGGCTCTCCCACAGGTGGCGGGGCAGCTCACCGGTCTCGGTCAGGTGCCACGCGGTGGTGCCGACCGAGCTGGGCGCGGGCAGCACGTTGGGCGCGATGACGCCGGCCCGGGCGAGCAGCTCCCACCCGAGCAGGAGCAGAACGGGGACGGTCCAGGAGATCGTCCGGTACGGCAGAGCCCGCTTCTTCGAGGGCGTCGGCCCGGTCTCCGCCGTGGCGGCGGGACCGGCGATCGCAGTAGTGGACATGGCCGCAACTTTGACGGCCGCAAGTCCGCCATGTCAACCATACTCTCTAGGTTTACTAGGATATGGGACGAGCATTGACGATGCTGGCTCAGGCGGCGGAGAGTGGGGATGCATTCGTCCACGATCCCAAAGGGTGGAAGCAGCATGGCAGTCGAGTTCGTCGGCATGATCGGCACTCGGGACGTCTCCGAGACCAGGGCGCCCGCGGGCCCACCGGTCGACCCCGCCTACGTGCGGCGGTTCGCCCGGGCCCACGAGGAGGCCGGCTTCGACCGCATCCTCGTCGCCTACTCTTCGTCCAGTCCGGACGCCACCCAGGTCGCGGCGTATGCGGCCGCGACCACCGAGCGCATCGGGCTGCTGGTCGCACACCGGCCCGGATTCCTGGCACCGACCCTGGCCGCCCGCACCTTCGCCACCCTCGACCAGCTCACCGGCGGCCGGGTGGCGGTGCACACGATCACCGGCGGCTCCGACGCCGAGCAGCGCCGGGACGGCGACTACCTGACCAAGGACGACCGGTACGCCCGGACCGAGGAGTACCTGACGATCCTGCGCCGGGCGTGGAGCTCCCCCGAGCCGTTCTCGCACGAGGGCCGCTTCTACAAGTTCGACGACTTCGCCCTGCTCGCCCAGCCGGCCCACCGCATCCCGCTCTACTTCGGCGGCTCCTCGCCCGCCGCCTACCGGGTGGGCGGCGCCACCGCCGACGTCTACGCGCTGTGGGGCGAGCCGCTCAAGGAGACCGCCGAGCAGATCGCCAGCGTCCAGGCGGCGGCCGCCGCGGCCGGTCGCGGGCCGCTCGGCATCAGCGTCTCGTTCCGCCCGATCCTCGCCGCCACCGACGAGCTGGCCTGGGAGCGGGCTTCGCGGATCCTGGCGGCGATGACGCCCAGCACGGAACGAGTGCTGGTGGAGAACGTCGGCTCGCAGCGCCTGCTCGCCGCCGCGGCCAAGAGCGACCGGCACGACCGCGCACTGTGGACCGCGACGGCCAAGGCCAGTGGCGCGCAGGGCAACTCGACCGCGCTGGTCGGCTCGCCGGAGACCGTCGCCAAGGCCCTGCTCGACTACGTCGACCTCGGCGTGACCACCATCCTCATCCGCGGTTACGACCCGGTCGACGACGCCGTCGACTACGGCCGCCACCTGATCCCGCTGGTCCGGCAGGAGCTGCGTCACCGCGCGCTCGCCGGCGCCGCTCTCTGATCGCAGGAGGACCCCGTGACCGTCACCTCGCTCGTGGACGCCGATCTATTCCGGGCGCTGCTGCGCCGGCACGCCGCTGCCGTCGTGGTGATCACAGCGCCCGGCGAACCCCCGGCCGGCTTCACCGCCACCTCGTTCACCTCGGTCTCGCTCGACCCGCCGCTGGTCTCGTTCTGCCTCGCGAAAACCGCCTCGGCCTGGCCGGCCGTGGCCGAGGCGGACGTGGTCGCGGTGCACGTGCTGACCCAAGAGCAGGAGCACGTGGCCCGCACGTTCGCCACCCGCGGCATCGACCGGTTCGCCGCGCACGGCTCCTGGGAGCCCGGCCCGGGCGGGGTTCCGCTGCTCGACGGGGTGCTGGCCCGGATCGTCTGCCGGGTGGTGCGCCGGGTCGAGGCCGGCGACCACAGCATCGTGCTGGCCGCGCCGGAGACCGGTGATCATCACCAGGACCTGACCGCGGCACCGCTGGTGTACCACGATGGGCACTACGCCCATCTGCGGAAGGCTGCCTGAATGCCGTTCCACTGGTTCCTGCCCACCGCCGGTGACAGTCACGACATCGTCAGCGGCGGGCAGGCCTCGCTCACCGCCGACACCTCCCGGCCGCCGGACATCCGCTACCTGGCGCTGGTCGCCCGGGCCGCCGAGCAGGCCGGCTTCGAGGCGGTCCTCACCCCGACCGGCACGTTCTGCGAGGACGCGTGGCTGACCACGGCCGCGCTGCTCGGCGAGACCGAGCGGCTCAAGTTCCTGGTGGCGTTCCGGCCCGGCCTGATCTCCCCCACCCTCGCCGCCCAGATGGCCTCGACCTACCAGCGCATCTCCGGCGGACGGCTGGCCCTCAACGTGGTCACCGGCGGCGAGGCGACCGAGCAGCGGCGCTTCGGCGACCACCTCGGCCACGACCAGCGGTACGCCCGGACCGCGGAGTTTCTCCGGGTGGTGCGGGGTGCCTGGTCGGGTACGCCGTTCAGCTTCCGCGGCGACCACTACGACGTGGAGAACGCCACCGTGCGGGACGCCCCCGACCCGGTGCCGCCGATCTTCTTCGGCGGGTCGTCGGCGGCCGCGCTCCCGGTCGCCGCCCAGCACGTCGACACCTACCTGACCTGGGCCGAGCCACCGGCCGCGGTGGCCGCCAAGCTCGATGCCGTGCGCACCCTCGCCAAGGAGGCCGGCCGGCAGCTCACCTACGGCATCCGGCTGCACGTGATCAGCCGGGACACCGCCGACGAAGCGTGGGCGGTGGCCCGCTCGCTGCTCGACCGGGTGCCGGCGAGCGAGATCGAACGGGCGCGGAAACAGTTCGCGGCGACCGAGTCGGAGGGGCAGCGCCGGATGGCCGAGCTGACCACCGGCGACTCGCTCGAGGTAGCGCCCAACCTGTGGGCCGGCTTCGGCGTGGTGCGGCCGGGGGCCGGCACCGCCCTGGTCGGCAGCCACGCCGAGGTGGCCGCCCGGATCGCCGAATATCAGGCGCTCGGCCTCGACCACTTCATCCTGTCCGGCCAGCCGCACCTGGAAGAGGCGCTGCGGTTCGGCGAGAACGTCCTGCCCCTGCTGAGCAAACTTGGAGAGAGATGAGTCGCACCGTCGTCGTCTCGGGCAACCCGAGGCCCGGATCCCGCACGTCCCTGCTGGCCATCGCGGTCGGCGAGGCCCTGGCCGGCGGGTTCCCGCCCACCGTGATCGAGGTCGGTGAGCTGGGCCCGGGGCTGCTCACCCCCGGCGACGAGGCGACCGCGGCCGCGGTGGCGGCGCTGCGCGAGGCCGAGCTGCTGGTGGTGGCCACCCCGACCTACAAGGGCAGCTACACCGGTGTGCTGAAGGTGCTGCTGGACCAACTGCCGGCCCAGGCTCTCGCCGGGAAGACCGCGGTGCCGGTGGTGACGGCCGGGGTGGCGCCGCAGGCGGCCGCGGCCGAGGCGCTGCTGCGCCAACTGCTGACCGAGCTCGGCGCGGACGTCGCCGCCGGCCTGCCGGTGGTCGAGGCGGACCTGCCGGAGACAAAGACGATCGCCGATAAGTACGCCGCGGCACACAGCGATCGCACAGCTTCGTGACAGCGCGCTGACAAATCGCGCCCTTAGCGTTCTGCCCAGTTTGACGGCGGTCAACTCTCACAGGTCAGCCCGCCGCCGGACAGAACCCCGGCTCCGCTCGCCGACCTCAGTGCCCCCGGGTCTACGAGCGGAGCCGGTCCTTCTTAAGCCACGTCGATGGTCAGCTCCGACCGGGCGGTCTTGCCCCAGCCGTCGGTGAACTCGACCGTGAAGGTCGCCGACTCGGTGGTGGTCGCCACGCCGGTGATCAGGCCGTCGTCGGCCAGGCTCAGCCCGTTCGGCAGGTCACCGTCGCTCACCGTCCAGGTGCCGCTGCGGTCCGCGGTCAGCTGCTGGTAGTAGTAGCCGCCCCGGGTGCCGTCCGGCAGCGCGGTGGTGCGGATCACCGGCGTGGTGACCGTGACCGAGACCGTGATGGTCTTGGTGACCGAGGTCGGCACGTAGTCGGTGAAGCGGACCTGGACGGTGCCGGTGCCCGGCCCGGTCGGCGTGCCGGAGACCACACCGGCGGCGGAGAGCTTCACCCCGGTCGGCAGGGTGCCGGCGGCGAGGCTCCAGGAGCCACGCCGGCTGGAGGCAAGAGCAAGCTGCCCGGCGTACGCCGTACCCGAGGTCATGGTGATCGCCGAGGTCTTGATCACCGGCGCGGCGGGCGGGGCGGTGACGAACAGCAGCCGGTTCGGCGAGCCCTTGGTCCCGGACACCTTGCCGGTGGTGGCGTGCGCCACCAGGTAGTTGCGCACCTGCAGCGGGCTTGCACTCGGCGATGCGTCGAGCACGAGCGCGGCCGCGCCGGCCACGTGCGGTGACGCCATCGAGGTGCCGTCGGCGACCGCGGTCGCGTAGTCGCTGCCCATGTAGGCCGACTTGATCCCGACCCCGGGCGCGAACAGGTCGAGGACGCTGCCGTAGTTGGAGAACGACGCGCGCTTGTCCTTGGCGTCGGTGGCGCCCACGGTGATCGCGGCGGCCAGGTTGGCCGGGCTCTCCTTCGCGGCGTTGACGTTCTCGTTGCCGGCCGCCACCACGACCGTGACGCCCGAGTTGATCAGCTTTTGCAGGGCGGCGTTGAGCGCGGGGCTGGAGTCGCCGCCGAGGCTCAGGTTGGCCACAGCCGGCTTCTGCGCGTGCGAGATCACCCAGTTGATGCCGGCCAGGACGTCGGACAGGTCACCCTCGCCCTTGCAGTCCAGCACCTTGACCGCAACCAGCTTCACCTGCTTGGCAACCCCGTAGGACTTGCCGCCGATGGTGCCGGCCACGTGCGTGCCGTGCCCGTTGCAGTCGGACGCGGTGGTGTTGTAGTTGACGAAGTTGAAGCCGTAGGTGGCCCGGCCGGCGAATTCGTTGTGGCTGATCCGGATCCCGGTGTCGATCACGTACGCGTGCACCGCGCTGCCGTCGTCGCTGGGCGTGTACGTCCTGCTCAGCTTGACCGGCCGCTGATCGATCCGGTCCAGCCCCCACACCGGGCCTCGATAGGTGGTCGCCTCGATGTGCAGCACGCGGTCCTGCTCGACGGACTGGACGTTCGGGTCGGCCGCGAGCCGCCGGGCCTGCTTCGCCGACATCCGGGCGGTGTAGGTGGCGGTGTGCCCGGCGCCCTGTGCCGAGAGTCCCCGGGGAGCCTTCTTGGTGACGATGTAACGCCCGGGAATCGCACCCGGCGCACCCGCCCCGATGACATTGCCGGTCGCCGCCTGAGCGGGAACGGCCGCGCCGGCCGCGGTGATCGCGGCGGCGGTAAGAAGGGTCCCGAAGACTCTCATTCGCATGGCAGGCCGATCGGTCGCACCGGGCGCCGACCTGACGGCTGCACGCAGAAATAACCGGGTGGCAACCGGCGTTGTCGTCATCGCGCCGGTGCAAAGGCCGGCCCGGAAAGAGGTTCCGCCATGAAGGTTCGCAACTCGCTCAGGTCGCTGAAGAGCAAGCCCGGCTCGACGCTCACCCGCCGCCGCGGCCGCCTGGTTGTGATCAACCGGAAGAATCCGCGCTGGAACGGCCGACAGGGCTGACGCCACACGCGATCAGCCGGACGAATAGCCGGGCGAAAACCGCGATCACGCGATAGCTTTGATTAAGCGAAAGGCCGGAGAACCGCCGCCACGGATCTCCGGCCTTTCGCTTACCTTTCGTCAACGAGCGTGTGCGACCAAAGCGAGCCGCACCCGATTGGGCGCACCGGTTTTCGCCATCAGGGCCGTCACGTGCGTTTTCACCGTGGTCACCCCGATGTGCAGCCGCTCGGCGATCTCCGCATTGGACAGTCCCGCGCCGACCAGATCGAGCACATCCCGTTCCCGGCCGGTCAGCCCGGCGACCGGCCGCACCGGCCCGTCGGCCCGGCTGTCCACCGCCCGGCGCACCAGCCGCGCCAGCACGTCCTGGCTGAACGGGCTGTCCCCGGCCGCGGCCCGCCGGATCCCGTCGAGCAGCTCGGCCGGCGGCGCGTCCTTCAGCAGGAAACCGCACGCCCCGGCGGTCAGCGCCGGATAGAGATGGTCGTCGTCGCCGAACGTGGTCAGCACCACCACCCGGGTCGACGGCCGCTCGCTCAGGATGCGGCTGGTCGCGCTGATCCCGTCGACGCCGGGCATCCGCAGGTCCATCACCACCACGTCCGGGGTGAGCCGGGCCGCCAGGGTCACCGCCTCCCGGCCGTCGCCGGCCTCGCCGACCACCTCGAGGTCGGCCTCGGCGTCGCACAGCATCCGCAGCCCGGCCCGGATGAGCTGCTGGTCGTCGGCGAGCAGGACCCGGATCACGCGGCTGCTCCCGGCAGCACGGTCCGGACCCGCCAGCCGCCGCCGTCCGGGCCGGCGGTGAGCACGCCGCCGAGGACTTCGACCCGCTCGCGCATGCCGGTGAGCCCGTGTCCCCCGCCGACCGGTTTGTCGGACGGCGCGGACCCGCCGTCGTCGCTGACCTCCCAGCTGACATCGCCGCCCTGGACGAACACCTGCAATCGCGCCCGAGCAGCCGGGCCCGCGTGCTTGGCCACGTTGGTGAGCGCCTCCTGGGTCAGGCGGAGCACGGCCAGGCCGCGGACGGCATCGACCGTGCCCACCGCCTCGTCGATCTCCGCCTCGACGGTGATCCCGGTCATCCGGGCGGTGTCGACGGCCGCGCCCAGCGCGGCGGGCAGCGCCCCCGGTTCGATCGCGGTCAGCGCGGCGGCTCCCCGGTCGCCGGAGCCGCGCAGCACCTCGACCAGCCGGCGCAGGTCGGCCAGCGCCGCCGTCCCGGTGCCGTGCACGTCGTCGAGCACCTCGCCCACCCGCGGGTCGACGCCGGGCAGCACGTGCCGGGCCACCGAGACGCGCAGGACCATCGACGCGACGTGGTGCGCCACCACGTCGTGCAGCTCGCGGGCGATCATGCCGCGCTCGTCGGCGCGCGCCGCCCGGCTCTCCGCCTCGGCCCGGCGCTGGGCCTGTTCGCCCAGCTCGCGGGTGGTGCGCAGGACCAGCCCGATGAGCAGCGGCAGCCCGATCGGCAGCACCACGATGCCGTACAGCTCGCTCCGGCCCGGCGTCGCCAGCACCACGTAGACGGCCAGCAGCAGGCCGGCGCTCAGCCAGATGGTGCGCGGCCGGACCGCCCACAGCGCCAGCTCGCCGATCGCCCAGCTCGCCCCGACCTGGTTGATGGTGGCGTCGTCGATCACCACGAGCGCGACCGCGAGCAGCGCGGTCTGCACCAGGAAACAGATCAGCGGCCACCGGAACAGGGTGAGCGCGACGGTGAAGGCCAGCCCGGCCAGCACCAGCTGGGTGGTGGTCGGCTGCCGGCCCTCGGTGCCGACGAACAGGTAGCTCAGCCCGCTCAGGTCGAGCAGCACCATGCGAATCCAGGTGTCCCGCCGGTCGAAGAGGCGCCGCGTCCAGCCCATGCCGGTCAGCCTAGGCGTTCGCGCGACGGGCCAAAGCCAACCACGTGGCGCCCGCGGCCGCGGCGAACAGCGCGGCCACCGCGGTGAGGGTCAGGCCACCGGGCTTCAGCAACGGTTCCGCGCGCAGCGCCTGCCAGGTCAACAGCGTGACGAGTACGCCGTAAGCCGTGCCCGCGATCCGCAGCAACCGCACCCGGGTACGCACGTCGAGGCTGGCCGGGAACCGGTTGAGCAGCAGCGCCAGCAACGGCAGGGCCTGCAGCGCGTGCAGCCCGACGAAGTGCCCGATCCGCAGGTCTCCGCCCGTGGTGCTCCACCCGGTGAGCGGCAACCCCGGACCGCCGTCCGGCACCCCGACACTGTGCGCGCCGTAGTGCGGCCCGTAGACCATCGGCCCGGCGGCCAGCATGCCCAGCAGGGAGAGCCCGAGCCCGAGCCGGATGCCGGTGGCCACCACCCGGTCCGGCAGGCGCTGCCGCAACGCCCCGATCGAGATGACCAGGTGGGCCAGGAACAACACCATGATCGACGTCCCCATGGCCGACCACAGCGCCGCGTCGAACGCGGTCGACTGGTTGTAGTGGCTGGTCGTGCCGCGGGCCGCCTGCAGCACGATGATCCCCTGCTCGATCACGGCGACCCCGACGATCACGGTGGCCGCCCACTCGGCGACCCGGCTGCGGCGCGGCAGCACCGACAGCATCCAGGCCAGCGTGAACCCGTAGACGGTGAACGAGACGGCGAACTTGAACGGCTTGGCCCAGATCGGCATACCGGTGAGCACCCGCGGATCGAGCAGGATGCCGAGCGCGGTGACGACGGCCAGCGCACCCATCGCCGCGGTCAGGATCAGCAGCGGCCGGTGCGGCCGCGGAACAGTTGCGGCTGTCGTTGTCATAACCGCAGCGTCGCGTCCGGCGGCGGCGGTTTCGCCCGCCCGCGGGTCGCACTCGCGGCCGCTGGTCCGACACCGCCTCCTACCGCGGTAGGAGGCAAACCCCTTACTGGCCTCTCTACCGGAAACTCTGCGGCAACACGAACGAAGCTCACCCGGCGTTACGCTCGCGGGATGGAGACGGCGGGCCTGGTGCTGGCGGCCGGGTCCGGTAGCCGCTACGGAATGCCGAAGGCCCTGGTCCCGTACGGCGGAAAGCTGCTGGTGGAACGCGCCGCGGAAACCCTCCGCTCAGCCGGTGTCGCACGCAGCGTGGTGGTTCTCGGCGCCTCGGCGCCCCTCGCCCTCCCGCACACGACCGGCTACGCCGAGACGGTGATCAACCCCGAGTGGGAGACCGGGATGGCCTCCTCCCTCCGGGCCGGGCTGCGCACGCTGGTCGGCACGCCGGCCATCGCGGTGGTGGTTCTTCTGGTCGACATGCCCGAGGTAACCCCTCTTGCGGTACGCCGGGTAAGCGCGCACGCCGCAGCCGATGCCCTGGTGATGGGCGGTTACCAGGGCCGGCGCGGGCATCCGGTGCTGCTCGGGCGCGACCATTGGGACGGCGTGCTGGCGACCGCGACCGGCGACAAGGGAGCCCGCGACTACCTGCGGGCGCACGCCGGCGTGGTGCGGGTCGTCGAGGTCGGTGACGTGGCCGGCGACCTCGACCTGGACGTGCCGGAGCTGAACCCGGATGCGTGACGTGCTCACCGCGCTGCTGCCCTGGTGGCGGTCCGGTTCCCCGGCCGGCCTCGCCACCGTCACCGCGACCTGGTCGAGCGCACCCCGGCCGGCGGGCGCGGCGATGGCGGTCGGGCCGGACGGATCGGTGGCCGGCAGCGTCTCCGGCGGGTGCGTGGAGTCGGCCGTCTACGAGCTGTGCCGGTCGGCGCTGGCGTCCGGTGCGGCCCGGACCGCGGAGTTCGGGATCAGCGACGACGAGGCGTTCGGGGTCGGGCTGACCTGCGGCGGAACCATCTCGGTGCTGGTCGAGCGGGTCTGCCCGGACTCGTTCCCGGAGCTGCCGGCGCTGGCCGCGGCGGTCCGGGACGGGCGGCCGGCGACTCTGCTGACCCGGCTCGACGACGCCCGGCACCTGCTGCTGACCGACGACTCCCCGATGGGAACGCTCGGCCGTGACGACCTGGATGCAGCCGCCGTTGCCGGACACCACGGACTACGCCGGCTCGGCGACGTGGACGTGTTCGCCGCCAGCTTTCAGCCGCCCCCTCGCATGATCGTCTTCGGGGCCACCGACCACGCCGCCGCGACCGCCCGGATCGGGTCGTTCCTCGGCTATCACGTCACGGTCTGCGACGCCCGGCCGGTGTTCGCCACGCCGGAGCGGTTCCCGTCCGCCGACGCCGTCGTGGTCGACTGGCCGCACCGCTACCTGAAGCGGGAGGCCGCGGCCGGCCGGATCGACGACCGGACGGTGCTGTGCGTGCTCACCCACGACCCGAAGTTCGACGTACCCGTACTCGAAACGGCGTTACGGCTGGACGTCGCGTACGTCGGCGCCATGGGCTCCCGTCGCACCCACCGTGACCGCCGCACCCGGCTGACCGACGCCGGCCTCGCCGATGCCGAGCTGGATCGCCTGTCGTCGCCGCTCGGCCTGGACCTCGGCGCCCGCACCCCGGAGGAGACCGCGGTGAGCATCGCCGCCGAGATCGTCGCCCTGCGGCACGGCGGCAGCGGCACCCGGCTCAGCGCGACCGACGGCCCGATCCACACGGTGGGCATGACCAGGGATACATCTGCGTGACCCCGCCACCCCGGGCCGGCTCCGCCCGGGAGAATGGCCGGGTGCGACTACCTCTTCCGGACGGCGACTTCCAGGCCTACCTGTTCGACTGCGACGGCACCATCACCGACTCCATGCCGGCCCACCACCGGGCCTGGACGGCGGCCCTCGCCGAGTGGGGCGGCGAATTCCCGGAGGACCTCTTCTATGCGTGGGGCGGCCGGCCGGTCACCGAGATCATCGAGGACCTGAACGACCGGTACGGCCTGGCCATGCCGGTCGAGGCGGTGGCGGCCCGGCGAGAGGCCCTGTTCCAGGAGAGCTTCGGCGAGATGCGGGCGGTGCCCGGGGTGCTCGGGCACATCGAGGAGGCGTACGCGAGGGTGCCGTTCGCGGTCGTCTCCGGCAGCACCCGGGAGTCGGTGACCGCGTCGCTGACCGCCCTCGGCCTGCTCGACCGCTTCCCGGTGATGGTGTGCGCCGGCGACTACGCCAAGCCGAAGCCGAACCCCGAGTGCTACCTGATGGCGGCCCAGCTCCTGGCCGTGCCGCCGGCCGCGTGCGTGGTCTTCGAGGACACCGAGCTGGGCGTGCAGGCCGCCGAGGCGGCCGGCATGGCGGTGGTCCGGGTCCCCCCACCGTGGATGCGCTGACCGGGTGAACCGGCCCGAATAACCGGCGCTCATCGTGGCGCGGCCGGTATGCCGGACGGATGGATGCCACGAAACGCTGCACTCTGATGGTCATGGCGATGCTCCTGCCACTGACGCTCGGCGGATGCGGGGACGACCATCCGGCGGCGTCCGGTTATTCGGCCAAGAGCACCGACCAGGCGGCGGAATCGGCGTGCACCATCTTCTCCGCTCGGTATCAGCGGGCCGGCACGAAGGCCAAACGGTTGAGCCTCGCCGACGAGGTCGGTCGCTACGCCGGGCGGAGCGACAACGGGGCGGTGGCGGGCCGGGCCGTCCTGGTCGGCCGCAGCGCGAGCCGCGGCGACGATTCCTGGCGGGCAGCCTCGAAGAGTTTCCTCCAGGCCTGCCACAGCGCCGGTTGGAAGAGCCGGTAGCTCCCGCATGATGTGCTGGTGCGGTGACTCCCGATGAACTGATCGGCGCCGCCATCGACGTCGCCGAGGAGGGCATGGCCCGAGGTGAGCTGCCGATCGGTGCCGTAGTGGAGATGGGCGGCCGGATCGTCGCACGGGCCTGGACCCAGGACGTCTCGCAGGGCCGCCGGCTGGTGCACGCCGATCTGCTGGCGATGATCGCGGCCGACGAGCAGCTCGGCCGGCAGCCACGGGAGCATCCGCTGCGCCTGGCCGTCAACCTGGAGCCCTGCGTGATGTGCCTCGGCGCGGCGATGGCCCTCCAAATCACCGACGTCTACTACGGCCTCGCCTCCCCGGCCGACGGCGGCTCCGCCCTGGTCGCGAACAGGCCGACCAGCCCCGACATGCCCTGGTACAAACCGCCCACCTTGACGGCCGGTATCCGCGCGGCCGAGGTCCGCGACCAGTTCCGCCGATACTGCGCGACCGCCCCCGACTCCGGCTTCCGGGATTGGGCCCGCACCCTGGCGGACTGAGCCGGCCGGCTGTCGGATTGATGGCACCAGCCCCCTGCTGTTTCGTAGATCGTGGCGATCAGTGCCAGCAGTGAGCCGCTGGCCCATTCCTGCCTGCTCGGCGCACCGCCGGCCGCACCGCGTTCAACGACCGACCCTGATGACCGCCGCTCATGATCCGCTCGGCAGACCTAGCCCCACCAGGCGTTTGCGACCGGTCCGCCTGTTCTCCCCGGCTACCTTTTTCTTGATTCCGGGGTCTCGCATCGGGTCGGGGAGACCGACTTCCAGGAAGTTGGGTTGGGTCTCGGGTGTGGACCTCGGCGATCGGGGTGCGCAGCTCGCGGCCGGCGTGGGTGACGAAGTGGCTCTGCCGGGCCAGGTCCTCGGCGAGCGAGTTGTGGTCCTGGCTGGAGGGTGACCAAGGGCACTGACCAAGGTGCCGCGGCTGTTGTTCGTGTCGGCCTGCCTGACCGCGACGGCGGCCGGCGCCCCTGGCCATCTGCTGCCGGGCGCGGGCCATCGCGGCGCACCGGCCGGCGGCGATGCGGATGCGCTGCTGACGCACTCGATGGCGACGGCGCTGGTGGAGGCGGGGGTGCCGGCCAACGCGAACAGGCCAAGAACGTCTTGGAGTTCAGCCCGGCCGCGGCTGAGGAAAGTCGGCGCGACGGAGCTCGCTCAGTTGATCGGGCGGTACCTCGCCGAGGTGAGTGCGCCGTCGGCGGAAAATCCGCCATCGGAGGTGAACTGAGCGTCACCGCCGGGTCAACCCTCCGACGCCTGAGTGACCCGTCGGCCCGGCCTCGCTACGGTTATCGCGTGTCTGAGATCCCGTGGTGGGGGCTGCCCCTCGTAGCTGTGGTGTTTGCCCTGGCCGGCGCCTTCACGGCGCAGTTTGTGACGGCTCGTAACGAACATGTCCGTAGTCGGCAGAAGAAGACCCGGCGGTGGTACGAGGAGCGTAAGGACGCTTACGTAGCGTTGCTCTCCGTCTTCGAGCGCGACACCTATCGCCTCCGCGCCGCCTACGACGCCGGCGACAAACCGGCCCCGCCCCTCACCTACGTCGACGACGTCTCGCCGGCCCTGATGCGGGTGCGGCTGCTCGCCACCGGGCCGGTCCGGAGCGCCGCCCTCGCCGTACATGTGCTGTTGCAGAAGTTGCACGGAGAGATGAACCCGGCATCGGTGTCGGGGGTGCAGCCGCAGACCCACTTCCGTGAGTTGCTCACCCAGGTTCCGCTGGTCATGCAGCAGTTCGAGGCGGCGGTGCGGGTCGAGTTGCGGATCGACACCGAGGCGCCGGGTGCGTCCGAAATGTCCAATGGCGACCGTCGTGGGCGTACTCGCCAGCTCCTGCGCCGTCCGGCCCGTGGTACCGCACTGGATGATCTTGCGGACATCGGGCAGGATCTAAGTCGTGACCGATGAGAAGCTCGACGATGTGACGGCCGCGGTCGTGCGCAGCGGGATCGTGGCGATCCTGCGCGCGCCGACCTCCGACTATTTCGCCGCCGTGGCGGAGGTGCTGATCGAGTCCGGCATCACGGCTCTCGAGGTCACGCTGACCTCGCACGGCGCGATCGAGGCGCTCGCCGGCCTGCGCCGCCAGCTGCCCAGCTCGGTGGCGGTCGGCGCGGGCACGGTGCTGTCCGCCGGTGACGTGAAGGCCGCGGTCGACGCCGGCGCCGAGTTCCTGGTCGCGCCCAACCTCGACGTGCAGCTGGTCCAGTCGTCGCCGGTGCCGTTCTACCCGGGCACGGCCACCCCGACCGAGATGTTCGCGGCGCAGCAGGCCGGCGCCCCGCTGGTGAAGCTGTTCCCGGCGTCGGGCCTGGGCCCCGAGTTCCTGCGCAACGTGCGCGGCCCGCTCCCGCACATCCGGGTGATGCCGACCGGTGGCATCAAGATCGAGGACATCGCCGACTGGCTGTTCGCGGGGGCGAAGGCGGTCGGCCTGGGCGGTCCGCTGATCGGCGATGCCGCCGCCGGCGGCAGTCTCTCCGCTCTCGCCGCACGGGCGCGGCATGCGGTCAGCGCGGTCGCTTTCGCCCGGTCATGACCGGGCTCTTCACCTTCGGTGAAACCATGGGCCTGGTCGTGGCGGACGGCATCGGCCCCTTGACGTACGCCCGGGGCTTCTCCTTCGGCATCGGCGGCGCCGAGAGCAACGTCGCGATCGGCGTGGCCCGCCTCGGCGGCGAGTCCTGCTGGCTCGGCCGGGTCGGCCCGGATGCGACCGGCGCCCTGATCAGGTCGCGGCTGGAGGCGGCCGGCGTCCGCACGATCGCGGTACCGGACCCGACGTTCACCGGCCTGATGGTGCGCTACCGCCGGTCCGGCGAGTTCGCCCACGTCGACTACCACCGGGCCGGCAGTGCCGGGTCCCGGCTCAACCCGGCCGACCTGCCCCCGTCGGAGCTGCGCGAGGCCGCCGTCGTGCACGTCACCGGCATCACCCCGGCGCTGAGCGAGACCTGCCGCGCCGCCGTCTTCCAGGCGGTCGAGACGGCCCGGGACGCGGGCGTGCCGGTGTCGATCGACGTCAACTACCGGGCCAAGCTGTGGTCGCGGTTCGACGCGGCGCCGGTGCTGCGCGACCTGGTCGGCCTGGCCGACATCGTGTTCGCCAGCCCCGACGAGGCGGCCCTGTTCGTCGACGAGGACGACCTGCTCGGCAACCTGGCCAAGCTCGGGCCGGCCGAGGTCATCCTCAAGGACGGCGGCAAGGGCTGCGTCGCGCAGATCGGCGGCGAGCGGCACGCGGTGCCGGCCCTGCCGGTGACCGTGATCGACCCGGTCGGCGCGGGCGACGCGTTCGTGGCCGGCTATCTGGCCGACCGGATGGCCGGCGCCGCCCCGGAGCAGCGCCTGACCACCGCGATCGCGGCAGGCGCCTTCGCGGTCACGGTGTCCGGCGACTGCGAGGGCCTGCCCGACCGCGCCGAGCTGGCCGCGCTGGGCGGCGGCGACCTCCGCCGGTAGCGGCGGCTCAGCACGGGCCGGGCAGGTTCGCGGTGGCGATCAGGGTCGCGATGCGCCGCAGGTGCTGCTGGTCGTCGGGGCTGAGGTCGGCGGCGATGTCGGGCAGGCGGTCGGCGACGTCGGCGTAGAGCGCCTCGGCGACCTTCTTCCCGGCGGGCGTGACGCCGAGTGTGATCACCCGCCGGTCGGGCTCCGGGCTCTCCCGTTGCACCAGGCCGCGGCGCTCGGTGCGGTCGACCAGCTGGCTCAGCGCGTTCTTGGCCATCCCGAGATTGGCCGCGAGTTCGGCCATCCGTAGCGGCCGGTCCTTCACGACGCACAGCAGCGAAGCCTGCGCCGAGGTGAGGTCGTGGTCGGTGCAGATCTGCGCGTAGCGCCGCTGGATCACCAGCGAGAGCCACACCAGCATGTCGCCGAAGCCCTGCGATTCCGTCACGACCGCGTCTCCTTCGTCACAGCACGGCGGGTTCGGTCGACCTTGCCGAAGTTCATGCCGTGAACTAACTTCGGTTCACGGCATGAACTTTACGCCACCGAACAGCCGGAGGACGGAACCATGGCAACCGCATTCGACCCGTACGACCTGAGCGGCCTCAAGCTCGCCAACCGCATCGCGATGGCCCCGATGACCCGCAGCCGCGCCTACGGGCCCGGTGCCGCCCCGACCGAGCTGACGGCCACCTACTACGCCCAGCGCGCGAGCGCCGGCCTGATCATCACCGAGGGCACCCAGCCGTCGGTGATCGGGCAGGGCTACACCAACACCCCGGGCCTGCACTCGGACGAGCAGGTCGCAGCCTGGCGCACGGTCACCGACGCGGTGCACGCCGAGGGCGGGAAGATCTTCGCGCAGCTCATGCACAGCGGCCGGATCGGTCACCCCAGCCTGCTGCCGGACGGCCTGATCCCGGTCGCGCCGTCGCCGGTGAAGCCGGCCGGACAGGTCTTCACCAACGAGGGCCCGCAGGAGATGGTGACGCCGAAGGAGCTGACCGAGGCGGAGATCGCCGAGACGATCGCCGACTTCGCGAACGCCGCCCGCAACGCCGTCGCGGCCGGCTTCGACGGGGTCGAGATCCACGGCGCGAACGGCTACCTCGTGCAGCAGTTCCTCGCCTCGAACACCAACCTGCGCACCGACGGCTGGGGCGGCACGATCGAGGGCCGGGTCCGCTTCGGCGCCGAGGTCGCGACCGCGGTGGCCGCCGCGATCGGCGGCCACCGGACCGGCTTCCGCATCTCGCCGAGCGGCGTCAACGGCGACATCGCCGAGCAGGACACCGACGAGCTCTACCCGGCCCTGGTGGCCCGGCTGGCCCCGCTCGGGCTGGCCTACCTGCACCTGGTGGAGAGCGCCGACCGGGGCCTGACCCGGCGTCTGCGCGCGCAGTGGCCGGGCACCCTGCTGCTCAACCCGTTCACCCACCCCGACCCGACCGGGCCGGAGGCGCTCGCCCTGATCGAGGACGGCACCGCCGACGTCCTCACCTTCGGCGCGATGTTCCTGGCCAACCCCGACCTGCCCGCCCGCCTCGCGGCCGGCGGCCCGTTCAACACCGCCGACTTCACCACGGCGTTCGGCGGCGACCACCGCGGCTACACGGACTATCCGACGCTCTAGGTTCCGGCGGCGCAGCTGGTGCCGCGTTGCGGCACGGCCAGATCGATGAGGTACGCGTCGGCAATGCGCGCCATGCACTTGCTGATGGTGTACGACCCGTGGCCGTCGCCCTCATAGGTGACCAGCACCCCGTGCCGGCCCAGCTGCCGTTCCACGGTGCGGGCCCAGTTCCAGCCGGTGGCCGAGTCGTGCCGGGAGTTGAGCAGCAGCAGCGGCGTCTTCGTGCGGACGTCCAGGTCGTGCTGGGGGTAGGCGACGTGCTCCCAGCCGAGACAGGCGGTCAGTGCGAACACCTGGGCCGGGAAGTGGATGTGCGGCGCGACCCGGGCGGCCTGGCGCAGCAGCCCGGCGTACTCCCGGTAGTCGCGCACCGGCAGCGACCAGTCCGCGCAGAACGCCGGCAGCACCACCGGCAGGCTGCCGATCCGCACCCCGGTGGCGCCGCCGTCGACCGCCGCGAGATAGCCGGCCAGCTTGTCGTAGTCGACGTCCTTGGTGCGTTTGTAGGTGATCGCGACCAGGTCGAAGGGGGTGAAGTCGGGCCGGCCGGCGACCGCCGAGTCGTACAGCCGGTTCCACACGGCGACCACATCCCGGCCGTGCAGCGCGCACGCCGGGGTGCGGTCGCACCAGGCCACGAACGCGTCGAAGGCGTCCTCGGCGGCCCACGTCTGGGCGGTCAGGAACTCGGCGGTGGAGCGGCTGCTGTGGTCGTCGACGCTCTCCAGCACGATGGCCCGCACCCGGCCCGGATAGCGTTCCGCGTACGCCTCGCCGAGCAGCGTGCCGTAGGAGCTGCCCTGGAAGGTGAGCTTCCGCTCGCCGAGGGCGGCCCGCAGCGCGTCCAGGTCGCGGACGTTGCTGCCCATGTCGGCGTGGTTCCACAGGTCCCCGGTCAGCTGCTCGCAGCCGGCCCAGAGCTCGCGGTTGTAGGCGAGGGTGGCGTCGAAGTCGGCCTGGCTGCTCAGCACCGGGTAGGGCGCGGCCGCGACCTGGGCGGGGTCGCAGCTGACGGCGTGGCTGCCGTGGGAGCCACGCGGGTCGAAGCTGACGATGTCGAAGCGGTCGAGCAGGGTGTCGCTGAACCGGTGGTAGCCGTTGACGGCCCGGTCGACGCCCGGATCCCACGGCCCGCCCGGCCCGAAGATCAGCGTGCCGATCTTGTGGTCGGGGTCGAGGGCGGGCCGCCGGCCGACCGCGAGCTGGATCTTCGCGCCGCCCGGGTCGCCCCAGTCGACCGGGACGGTGAGGTGGGTGCACTGGGCGTCCATGGCGGTGCCGCAGGTGAACCAGTCAAGGGCGGCCGGCTGCGGTGCGGGCACCGGGAGCGCGGCGGCCATCAGCACGGTGAGCAGAGTCTTCATGACGTCGAGCCTGGTCGATGGAGTCGGGGGAGTTAATCGGGAAGCGCCCGGAGCGAACCCTGAGGTTTCCGCAACCCCGCGGGCCCGCCCGGAACTCGGGCAGGGAGGGTGACCGGCGACGGCGCCCGCGCCGGGAAACACCGAACCGAGCCACGCCGCATTCCGAAGAAGGGTGACCGGATCGTTCCGCCGGTGGGCCGGATGGTGTCTGTTCGCCGGCCCGACCGGCGGCGAAGAATCGAGGCATGACAAACGCTCTGATCGTGATCGACGTGCAGGAGTCCTTCCGGGCCCGGCCGTTGTGGCGGACTCTCGACAATCCGGCTCTGATCGGCAACATCCAGCGGCTCGTCGAGGCCGCCCGGGCCAATGGCGAATTGGTGGTGTGGGTGCTGCACGCCGAACCGGGCAGCGGTGGCCTGTTCGATCCGGCGAACGGTCAGGTGCGGATCGTCGACGAGCTGAAGCCCGCCGACGACGAGGCGATCATCGTCAAGACCTCGCACAACTCGTTCTCGACCACCAATCTCGGGCAGCGGCTGACCGCGGCCGGGGTGCGTTCGGTGACGGTGACCGGGCTGCGCACCGAGCAGTGCGTGGAGACCACCGCCCGGGTCGCCTCCGATTTCGGGTACGACGTCACATTCGTCACCGACGCCACCGGAACGTTCCCGATCCCGCATTGGGAAGCGCCCGAGGATCAGTCGGTGGAGGAGTTGCTGGCCGACCCGCGTACGCTTTCCGCGGCGGACGTGACGGCCCGCACCGAATACGCGCTGGCCGTCCGATTCGCCACCGTCCGCACCACGGACGACTATCTGGGGGTGTGACCGGATCGTGAGCCGGGTGGTGTTCGTGCTGACCCCGCAGGTGCATCTGCTCGACCTGGCCGGGCCGGCGCAGGTGTTCGGCACCGCCGACGGCTACGAGTTGGCGTATGTCGCGGAGGCCACGCCCGTGCCGACCTGGCAGGGGGTGGCCCTGCACGCCGACCGTGACTGGCCGGAGCTGACCCCTGATGACCTGGTGCTGGTGCCGGGCTGGCGCAGCGGTTACGGAGCGTTCGCTTCCGCCACGTTGCAGCGGCTCGCCGCCCACCACGCGGCCGGCGGCACGGTGGCCAGCGTCTGCGCCGGCGCGGACGCGCTGGGCCGGGCCGGCCTGCTCGACGGCCGCCGCTGCACCACCCACCACGACCTGCAGGACCGTCTGGCCCGCAGCTATCCGGCGGCGACCGTGGTGCGCGACGTCCTCTACGTCAGTGACGACCGGGTGGTGACCTCGGCCGGGATCGCCAGCGGCATCGACCTGGCCCTGCACCTGGTGGCGCTGCGGCACGGCCCCGCGGCCGCGGCGCGTGTCGCCCGCGAGATGGTGGTGTATGCCCGGCGTAACGGCGACGAACAGCAGGCGAGCGCGATGCTGCGGCACCGCGCCCACCTGTCCGATGTGGTGCACCGCGTGCAGGACCGGATCGACGCCGATTTCGCCGCGCCGCTGCCGCTGACCGACCTGGCCACCGCGGCCGGCGTCAGCGAACGCACCCTGACCAGGCTGTTCACCGCGGCGACCGGACGCACCCCGCTGCGCTACCAGCAGGTGCTGCGGGTCGAGCGCGCCGAATACCTGATCGGCCACGGCAGCACGGTCGAGGCCGCCGCCCACGCGGTCGGCTTCACCGACGCCCGCATGCTCCGCCGGCTGCGTGCCCGCCCGTAGGCTGGCCGGGTGCTACGCGGCGTACTTCTCGATCTCGACAACACCCTGGTCGACCAGGAGGCGGCGACGGCCGACGCGCTGCGCGGCTGGTTGCCGGCCATCGGCGTACGCTTCAGTCCGGAGCTTTTGTCCCTTTGGGACGAGATTCAAGAACGGCACATGGAGGCCTGGCGCGCGCGCACCGTGACCTTCGGCGAGCAGCGGCGGCGCCGGCTCCGCGAGTTCCTTCCGCTCATCGGGATCGGGTACGCCGAGGAAGACCTGGACGAGATCTTCGGGGGATACCTGGCGGCGTACGAGTCGGCGTGGCGGGCGTTCCCGGATGTGGACGCTGCCCTGGCCGCGATCGCCGCCGCCGGCCTGTCGGTGGCCGTGCTGACCAACGGCTCGGTCGAGCAGCAGCACCACAAGCTGGCCCGCACCGGCTTGACCGGCCGGGTGGGCCCGGTGTTCACGGTCGAGGACGTGGGCGCGGCCAAGCCCGACCCGGCCGCGTTCCTGGGCGCCTGCGCGCGATGGGGCCTGTCACCGGAGTTGGTGCTGAGCGTCGGCGACCGCCACGACCTCGACGTCCTCGCCGCCCGGGCGGCCGGCCTGCGGGCCGTGCACCTCGACCGCCGGGACGAGGGACCGCACGACGAGCCGCACCGCATCCGCTCCTTGACCGAGTTGCCGCTCAGCTCCGGTCTTTGATCGCCTTGTCGAGCCACTCGGTCAGCAGAGCCCGTTCCGCCGTACTCAGCGCCGGCAGGTCGTCGACGACCGCCGCGAACGCCACGGCGACGGTCCGGGTGTCGTCGGCGGGCAGGGCGGGCCGGTCGGTGAGGATCGCCGCGGCGACGGCGTCGAACATCGCCTCCCCCAGCCCGTCCGCGGCGCCGGTCATGATCGCGAGCACCGCCCCGGTCCCGGCCGCATGGATCATGTCGACCGCGCGCTGCTCGTCGACTCGGAGCCGGCCCGTCGCGGCCAGCCGGTGCACCCGCTTGCGCAGCACCTCGGTGCCGGCCGCCACGGCCGGCGATCCGCTGCGCCGAGGCTCGCTGAGCAGCAGAAAGAGGTCCGGGTTGGCGAGCCCGAACGCGAGGTGGTGGCGCCAGCCGTTCCGGAGGTCGGCGACCGGATCCAGCCCGTCGTCGATCGACTTCCCGTCGACGTAGGTGCCCATCGCGTCCTCGGCCACCGCGTCGAGCAGCCCGTCCTTGTCCCCGAACAGCCGGTAGATCGTCGGCGGCTGCACTCCCGCGGCCTGCGAGACCGCCCGCGTGGTGACCGCCGCAGCACCCTCTTCGCGCAGCAGCCGACCGGCCGCCGCGACGATCGCGGCCCGCACCTCATCCATGTAACGACGATAACAGCCCTTGCGTATCGCTGGAAAATCAGTGCTAACGTCACGGTGTTACCAACGTTAAGGAGATCCCGTGATCATCGTTACCGGCGCCACCGGCAAGCTCGGCACGCAGATCGTCGACCAGCTGCTCACCGTCGTCCCCCCGGCCGAGCTGGGGGTGAGCGTCCGCGACCCCGGCAAGGCCGCCGACCTGGCCGCCCGCGGGGTGCGCGTCCGCGCCGGGGACTTCACCGACCCGGCGTCGCTGGCCGCCGTCTTCGAGGGCGCCGACCAGGCTCTGATCATCTCGGCGTCGATCCCCGGCTTCGACGCGGCGGTCGCCGCCAACCGGGCCGCCGTCGACGCCGCCCGCGAGGCCGGCGCCCGCCGCATCCTCTACACGAGCCACCAGGGCGCATCACCCGAGTCGGAGTTCGGCCCGATGCGGGTACACGCGGCCACCGAGGACTATCTGGCCGAGACAGGCGTCCCGTTCACCGCCCTGCGCAACGGTTTCTACGTGAGCACGCTCGGCTTCTACCTGACCCCGGCCCTGGAGTCCGGAACGCTGGCCCTGCCCGAGGACGGCCCGGTGTCCTGGACCGCCCACCCGGACCTGGCCGCGGCGGCCGCGGCCGCGCTGACCTCGGAGGGCCTGCTGGACGGCGTCACCGCGCCGCTGACCGCTCCCGCCACGGCCGACTTCGCCGAGGTGGCGAGCATCCTCAGCGAGGTGACCGGCCGCCCGGTCACCCGGGTGGTGCTCGGCGACGAGGAGTGGAAGGCCGCCTCCGGCCTGCCGCCGCACTTCGCCGACTTCACCCTGGGCATGTTCCGAGCCGCCCGCCGAGGCGAGTTCGCGGCCACCGGCCCGACCTTGGAAAAGGTCATCGGCCGCGCGCCGCTCCCGGCACGCACCTTCGTGGAGCATTTTGCCGGCAACGTCAGATAGTGAGGGTCGGAATCGCTCTGCCGACTCCGGCCCGACCGTCCTTCGTCATTTCCGATGGTGTGGGAGTTGTGCCGCGATCTTGTCGAGCGTGGCCGTGAGGACTTCTCGTTCCTCCTGGCTGATCGGGGCGAGGATGTCCTCGTCGACTGCTGCCATCGCGGTGCCGAGTCCGTCGATCAGGGCTATTCCGGCTTCGGTGGCGTAGACCCGTTTGATGCGGTCGTTGCCCTCTTGAAGTCGCCGCTCGACGAGGTGTCGCTTCTCAAGTTTTTGCAGCATGCTGGACACATTGGCTTCACCCCTGTTTACCTGGTTTGCGATTTCTCGCTGGATCGATCCGGGGTGGTCGCGTAAGTAGCCGAGGACGAAAGCTTGCTCGAGGCTGATGTCGCGATCGCGGATCCACTTCTCGCCTGCTCGCGATTGTGCGGTGACGATCCGCCGCATCAGTTCGAAACTTCGATCGCGTTCGTTGTCCATGATTGCTGTTGGCCCTCGTCGGCAGTTCTGCTGTGGCGGTGTCCAGCGACGCCGCCGACCGTGGTGTTGTACCAGCACGCCGCTCGCTCCCGAGAGCCCGTCGGTGCGCCTTCACGCCTTGTTCCGGCGGGCGGCAGCGTCGGACCCGGACCGGTCGGGCCCGACGCCGATCCTATCGACGCGATGTCGGGGTGGGCCAACCGGTCGCGGCATGGTGCGGCGGCGTCGTCGGTCAGCGAGTTGCGGTGACGAACTGGGTCTGGATCTGTACACGGAGGGTGCTCCGGCCCGTCTCCGGTTGCGGTGTGCGTGATCGGGGTTGGTGGTTCGACCGTCAGCTGGAGTAGGCGATGTGAACCGACTCGCGCACGCCCCACTCCTCCGCGCCGTCGGCGACCAGGTCGAAGACCCGCTGGTGTCCGGCGTCCATGGCGGGGTTGGAGTAGTGCCGTTGGAAGGACTCGTCGTCGCGGTAGAACTCGAACGCCCACATGACGTCGGGGTCCTCGTCGGATCGGGCGAGTACCCAGTCGACCGGGCCGTCCGGGTCTTCGTTGAAGTGCAATTCGTTGCAGAGATCGAACAGCTCGTCGCCCTTGCCGGGCTTCGCCTTGAACTTGAGGACCATGCCGGGCTGCTTCTGGTGCATCAGATTCTCCTTTGACCGTGGTGGTGGTGCTGGTGTCCGTGACCACCGCCTGGTGCGGGGCAGGTTTGTGGTGATCGCGCGATTGCGTGGGCCTACCCGGCGGCGACGCTGTGACGGCGGGCGACCAGGTCTGCCATGACCTGCGCCAGGCGGGCTTCGCCGGCCTCGTTGGGGTGCAGGTGATCCCCCGAGTCGAACTCCGGGGACAACCGATCGGAGTGCGAGGCCGAGCGCACCGCTTCGTCGAAGTCGACGACGCTGGGAGCCGAGGTCCTGATCCACGCGTTGACGGCGGTGCGGGTCTGTTCGCGGCCGTGGTCGTATCCCTCGGCGCCCATGAACGGGGTGATGGTCGCGATCGTCGTTCTCAATCCGGCCGCAGTGGCCTGCGCGATGAGCCGCTGGTAGGCGTCGATCAGCTGCTGCGCCGTCGGTAGCTCGTCGGTGGGGGCGACCTGACCGGGAAGGCCCAGGTCATTGGTGCCGAGCGCGATGACGACGTCGGTGACTCCGGCAGTGGCGAGCACGTCGTCGTCGAAGCGGGACAGACCCGAGAGACCGAAGGACGCGATCGCCGGGTCGGGGTCGACACGCAGTCGATTGCCGGCGATGCCGCGGTTGAGGATGGATACCTCGACCCGGCCCGCTAGTAGTTCGGCGGCGGCCTCTGGCCACCCGCCGGCGGTGATCGAGTCACCCAGGCACACCAGGACCGCCGCGGCAGGCTGCCCGCACACCTCCACGCTGTGCAGGAATGGCAGGGGAATCGCCATCGCAGTGCCATCTGGCGCGGGGATCGTCGGCGTTTCGATCGCCGGGAACTGCAGGGCCCCGGCGTGATCGCCCGGGGCGGATACCTGCACCGGCATCCGTGCGAAATTCCCCGTCGCCGGCAACGTCTCCGCAGGGAGAAAAAGATCGACTTGCACCTGGTCGCCGCGCTGCACGTGAAGAGCCACCGGGTCGGTGTGCCGGGTCTGCCCGGCCGGGATCGTGGCCTCGGCCTGCCCGGCGAACAGCGCCGCCGCACCATTCGCGCCGACACCGACCGCGCAAGAGCCGATGACCAGCGGAGCCTTGCCGAACCGGTTGCTCAGTGCCAGCCGGACATGATCTCCGCCCAGAGCCGTCACCACACGCGCCCGGACAGTGACGTCAACGAATGAGGTTCCGAAGTCGTGCACGTCCACGACGGCCTGCGTCCAGCCTGCCTGCCACTGCTCCATGACCCCTCCTCTCCCGGCTGCCCAGCATGTCTGCGGGCATGAAACGACGCTAACACTTATTCGATGAAGCATCTAGCAGTGAATGGTCTAGTAGTGAAGTTTTTTACTCAAGAGTGCGGCCGTGAACCGACGAGCCCGGATATCGCCGGCAGCAACCGGCAGACACGTCCGACAAGGTCAGCCTGCCCTGCGCCGTACGGCCATTCCTGGCCTTCGGAGAATCACCCACTCGCCGCGATCAAGCCAGGCCGCAGAGACGAGGACGCCGGCGCTGTGGCACCGCGCTCCCGAACACCGCCTCGATCAGGCTGTGCCCTACACGCCGTCGTCGGGACCCTGCGCCTCATCAGGGGAATCGACCGCCGCAAGCAACCGAACCGGCGAACACGGCCATCAATCCGGCGGACGGCCGCCGCGCTCAGTCCACCAGGGTGCGTGCCCAATCCCGGAAGCCGGAGTCGGGAGCGGACACACAGTATCGGCGGAACTGGTCGCGGACCTCGGCCGCGCGGACGCCGGCCGTCAGTGCAGGCGGCCGGTACCAGGGCAGGTCGGCACTGACCGGCCAGTTCGCGACCAGGGCCGAGCCGCCGTCCGCCGGGGATGCGAGGCCGTAGTAGACGTCGGTGACCTCGAGGGCCATCGCCGCGCCCAGGCACATCACGCAGGGCTCCAGGTTGACGGCCAGGCGCAGCGGATCCTCCCGCGGTCGCCGGCCGAGCTGCTCGTCGGCCGCGATCATCGCCAGCAGATCGACGTGCACCAGCCGGCGGCCCCGCGAAACGTCCTGGGTCCAGGCCCGCGCGATGATCCGGCCACCCATCTCCACCACGGCACCGATCGGCAGCTCACCCCGGGCCATGCCCTCCTCGGCGACGTCGATGGCCGCGCCGACCAGTTCATCGGGAGTCACCGCACCAGCACATCATGCGGGCGCTACCGGCCATCCCAGCGGCGCCGTGACAGGCCCGGAGGAAACTCTTCGACGCTGCCCGCCACGAGTTGTCGCCACGGCTTTCGCCTAGCGCAGGAGGGCGGCGAGCTGGGTCAGGGCCGGGAGGGTGTAGGTGCCGCTGCTGTTGCCGGAGTCGGCCACGATGCCGACGATGATGCCGCCGCAGATGCACAGGAACAGGATGCCGACGATCGCGAACAGGATGATCGTGGCGACCAGGCCCGGCCACTTCTGCGGGGGTGCGCCCAGGGCGCCGCGGATGAAGGCGATCATCGGGGCCCGGTATTCCAGCTCCAGCGTCTGCCCGGGGTAGATGTTGACCGGCAGGTCGGCCGGGCCCAGCGGCCACAGGTACGGCACGTGGACGTGCAGCAGGTACTGGCCGGGCGCCAGCGGGATGATCTGGCGGCTCCACGTGTTGCCGACGCGCTGGCCGTTGATCTCGATGACCGGCTTGAACAGGCCCAGCATGAACGCCAAGGGATGGTACTTGGTCGTCAGCGCGATGCCACTCCCCGGCTGTTGCGGCTGAGCGTTCCACGGCTGCTCGTACATCGGTACTCCCCCAAGATCGGCGAGGGCAAAGAATACGGTTGACCTCAACCTCACTTCAACTCGCAGAATCGTCGGCATGAGAGCCGTGGTTTTCGATCGCTTCGGTCCGCCCGATGTTCTGCGCCTCGCCGACCTGCCGGATCCGGAGCCGGGGCCCGGTGAGGTGCGGGTCCGGGTGCGGGCGGCGGGGGTCCAGCCGTTCGACGTCGGGCTGCGCCGGGGCGCGATGACCTGGGCGAAGGTGCAGTTTCCGCAGCAGATCGGCCAGGAGTACGCGGGGGTGGTCGATCGGCTGGGGGCGGGCACCGAGGGCATCGAGATCGGCGATGCCGTGCTGGGGTCGACCATGCTCAACGGCTACGCGGAACTGCTCTGCGTATCCGTACCCACTGTGGTGCGAAAACCGGATCGCCTGGCTTTCCCGGATGCGGCCGCGCTGGTCGCGGCGTCGCAGACGGCGACCGGCGCGCTCGCCGCATTGGCGGTGACCGGCGGTGACGTGCTGTTGGTTCATGCCGCGGCCGGCAGCGTGGGCACCATCGCGGTGCAGCTTGCCCGAGCCAAAGGGGCCACCGTGATCGGGACGGCGAGCCCGGCCAATCACGACTATCTGCGGCAGCTGGGTGCCATTCCGGTGGCGTACGGCGACGGGCTTCTCGACGAAATCAGAGCAACCGGGGAAACGCCGACCGTCGCGCTGGACGCCGCCGGTGGAATCGCGATCGGGCAATCGGTGGCGCTCGGGATCGCACCCGTTCGGGTCGGCACGATCGTGGACGACAAGGCCGCAGCCGAGCACGGCACCAAGGTGGTGCGCGCCGGCCGCGACCCGAAACGGCTGGCCGAGGTGGTGGCCGCCCGGGTCGTCATGCCGGTGCGGGCCTTTCCGCTGTCCGACGTGGTCGCGGCGCACCGGGTGGTCGAGTCCCGGCACGGCCGCGGCAAGGTCGTACTGACCGTCGAGTCCTAGGCGGTGATCGTGTCCCAGGAGAAGGCGAGCAGGGCGAAGGCCGCGCCGAGCAGCGCGAGGCTGATACCGCGGGTGCCGATCGGCAGCGCCGCGAGCACGATCAGGATTACCGCGATCAGATAAAAGATTCCCTGAATGGACATTGTTTCTCCTCGATCGGTGGGGTAGCGGCGACGCATTACCCCACCGACCGAGGCGGCTAAACCACCGGCAATACCAAAGTCGACGTGTGCTGGACCGTGGTGTCGGTGGCGACCATTCGGGTGGCCCGGCCGGGCGGTTCGCCGGTGCCGTAGTTGCGCAGGAAACGCGGGTGGGCGCCGCCGCTGACCTGCAGCCGGATCCGGTGGCCGGGCCGGAAGCGGTGCCCGGCCGGGCCCATCTCGACGACGACCCGGCCGGCCTCGGCGGAGCGGGTCAGCCCGTCGCAGATGTTGACCGACTTGCCGGCCGGATCGACGTCGCAGAGCCGGGCGAAGAGGTCACCGCTCACCGCGGTGGTGGAGGCGTCGAACTCGGCCCGCACCGCGCCGATGATCTCCAGCGGGGAGGAGAGCACCGGGCCGGTGAAGGTCACCACATCGGAGCGTTTCTCCAGCTCGGCCTGGTCGCGCTGACCCTGGGTCGGAGACTGCAACGCGCCGCCGATGGCCGGGGTCGGGTCGGTCGGGTCGTACCGGAAACTGGTTGAACCCGTACCCTCCGCAAGCCCCAGCGTGCCCTCGCCGAGGAACCACCGCTCCTCCCGGATTTCCGGCGGTGGCCAGGAGGGCAGGTCGCGCCACTCGCCGGCGCCGCCCACGAAGACCCGCACCCGATAGGGCGACGGCTCGCCGCGCAGCCGCCGCATCGCCTGAGCGAACAGCTCGGCCCAGCCGTCCTCCAGCGCCGACGTGTGCGTCCACGGACCGATCAGCAGGTCGGGCTCGTGGCCGGCCGCACGCAACCGGACATAGTGCTCGATCACCTGCTCGGGGGACAGGTCCCACCAGCCGGTGCTGAGGCTGACCGGGACGGCGAGTTTGTCGGCGAGCGGGGTGAGATCGCTCGCGTGCCAGAACTCCGGCTCCGGGTGCTCGAGCCACTGCTCCAGGATCGGCCGCCGGCCCCCGTAGACCTGCGGATACACGTCCAGGAGCGGTACGCCGCGGACGGCCCGCTTGAGATGCCGCTGCAGCCGCAGGACCGCCAAGAAGTAGTCCTTGCCGGTCATCGCCTGGGTGAACAGGCCGACCCCGCCGACCAGCGCCCGCTCGAGCCCGAAGGCGCCGCCGCGCCAGAAGAAGTCGTGCGGGTCGGTGTGGCCGACCTGCATGACGGCGCCGCGCCACTCCGGCGGCGGATCACCGGCCAGGGCCCATTGCGTGAACGCCATGTAGCTCGCGCCGATCGTGTAGAGCTCGCCGCTGAACCACTCCTGCTCGCGCAGCCAGGCGACGGTGGCCAGGCTGTCCTCGCGCTCGCCCTGCCAGGGGTCGAACTCGCCGCCGGACCCGCCGGTGCCGCGACTGCTCTGCAGGATCACGTGGAAGCCCTGTTCGGCGAAGAGCGCGCCGTAGAGGTAGTTGAAGGGGAATCCGATGCGCACATACGGGGCGCGCACCATCACGGTCGGGCACGGATCGCCGGTGACCGGTGCGTAGTGGTCGGTCATCAGCGGCACGCCGTCGGCGGCGGGCACCGCGACGCCGGATTGCCACTGGACGTCGTAACGTGCGGGCGGGCCCTTGCGGGTGCGGCGCCGAAGGATCCGGAGGAAGAGTGGCAGTCGCTGCATGACGGGCACCTTTCTCGTACGGTGTACTGAAAATAGTAGCAGGAGGTTTCGATGGCTCGCGGACGTCCGCCGGCGCACACCCGTGACCAGGTCGTGGACGCGGCGATCCGGCTCGCCGACACGGAGGGGCTGGCCGCGGTCTCGATGCGCCGGATCGCCACCGAGATCGGGGCGGGCGCGATGTCGCTCTACACCTACGTCCCGGACAAGGACCGCCTGCTGGACCTGATGGTCGACCGAGTGGGCGCCTCGATGGAAAAAACCAAGATCACCGGCGATTGGCGTACGGATCTGATGGCGCTCGCCGCCGCCCAGCGCACTCTGATGCGCGCGCACCCGTGGCTCCCGGCCGCCCTGCCCAACCGGCGCCTGACCGGCCGCAACATGCTCGACTACCTGGAGCGGGGCCTGGCCGCGCTCGCGCCGACCGGCCTGGACGGCCCGACCAAGATGGAGCTGATCGCCCTGATCACCGGCTTCGTCGCGTCCTACGTCACCAACGAGCAGGCGGCCGCCACCCCGACCGAGGAGCAGGTCGAGCTGATCACGGCGGCGGTGGCGAGCGGCGAGTTCCCCCAGCTGGCGGCGGCGCTGGCGGCCGGCGGACCGGGTCGCGAGACGTCCTTCGAGCGGATCGCCGACTGGACCATCAGCGGACTGGTCGAGCAGGCGATCAGGCCGCGACCGGGCGCTCGATCCAGCTCGTGAGGTTCTCCGGCCGCTCGGCCTTGCCGTAGAACCAGCCCTGCACCAGGTCGCAGCCCTGGTCGCGGAGCCAGTTGCGCTGCAGTTCGGTCTCCACGCCCTCGGCGACCACCCGGTGGCCCATCGCGTGGGTCATGGCCAGCACGGCCCGGACGATCGGCTCGTTGGTGCCGGTCTCGCCGACGTCGTTGATGAACGAGCGGTCGATCTTCACGATGCCGACCGGGAGCCGGTGCAGATAGCTGAGCGACGAGTAGCCGGTGCCGAAGTCGTCGATGCAGAGCGTGACGCCCAGCGAGTGCAGCGCGTTCAGGGTCAGCAGCGCGGCCTCGATGTCCTCCATCACGCCGGACTCGGTGATCTCCAGCCAGAGCGCCTGCGGCGGCAGGCCGGTGTCGCGCAGCACGTCGTCGACCAGCGTGACCAGCGAGCCGTCGCGCAGCTGGCGGACCGCCACGTTGACCGAGACGTGCAGCGGGCGGGCGTCCGGGCCGCGTACGTCGAGCCACTGCTGGAGCTGCTGCACCGACTCGCGCAGCATCCAGGCGCCCATCTCCACGATCATGCCGGTCTCCTCGGCGATCGGGATGAACTCGACCGGCGAGACGAACCCGAGCTCGGGCGAGTTCCAGCGCATCAGCGCCTCGAAGCCGTCCAGCTCGTCCGCGGCGATGTCGACGATCGGCTGGAAGTGCACGGCCAACTCGCCGCGTTCGAGCGCGCCGCGCAGCGCCTGCTCCAGCTTGACCCGGTCGCGGACCTGCTCGCGCAGCGACGTGTCGAACAGCGCGTACGCGTTGCGCCCCGACCCCTTGGCCTTGTACATGGCGGTGTCGGCGTCGCGGATCAGCTCGAGCGCGTGCGCCCCGCCGGTCGACTTGGCCACGCCGATCGACGCCGACACGACCACCTCGCCGACCGAGAGCGTGAACGGCTTGGCGAACTCGTCCAGCAACCGGTCGGCGAGCGATTCGGCGAGCCGCAGGTGGGACGCGCTGGCCAGGGCGATCACGAACTCGTCGCCGCCGATCCGGGCCACCACGTCCTGGGCCCGGACCTGCTCGCCGAGCCGGCCGGCCACCGCGCACAGCAGCTCGTCGCCGACCTCCGGCCCCCAGTGGTCGTTGATCATCTTGAACCGGTCGAGGTCGATGAAGAGCAGGCTGATCTCGAGGTGCTCGCCGGTGGCTCGGTCGGCCCACGCGGCCACCGTCTCGGAGAGCATCTCCCGGTTGGGCAGGTCGGTGAGGGCATCGTGGGTGGCCCGCCGCCGGGTCATCCGCTCGGCCTTGACCCGGGAGTTGTTGGAGCGCACCACCCGGCCGAGCACGCTGAGCACGATCATCGCGCACAGGCCGGCCCGGATCAGGTCGTTGAACAGCGAACCGAGCGGCATCAGCGACGTGACGATGGTGGGCACCACCACGACCAGGCCGATCACGGTCATCCGCAGCCGGCTCATGTCCCGGACGACGATCTTCTGCGGCTGGACCAGCGTCCGGGTAGACGGGTGCAGCGCCGACGCCGGGATCAGCACGAACATCAGCAGGAACGCCGCATTGCTCGGCGTCGGGGAGATGTCGATCAGCTGGGCGTCGCGCAGGCTGAACAGCAGGTCGCCGACGAACATGCAGGCGGCCGCGGTGATCATCAGCCAGAGCGCGGCCTGCTGCACGCCGCCGGCCAGCATGAGCTGCGCGACCAGGATCAGGATGACCACGTCGATGATCGGGAACAGCGCGTCGAGGACCTGATAGCCGGACAGATTCGACGACTGGACCGCCGGGGAGATGACGAACGTCCAGGTCACGAACGCGGCGGCGAGCCCGACCAGGACCGCGTCGACCCGGGCCGGGTCATCGTCGTCGGCGCGCCGCCGGCGCAGCATCACCAGGAACGCATAACCCAGGCAGAGGTACGCCGGGACGATGAACGAGTTGGGGATGAGCGCGACGGCCGTCGGCGGCGTGTTCATCGTGCTCGGCACGGCCGCCCGGATCGCGGTGGCCACGATGAAGAGCCAGCCGGCGACCCGGATCATCTGGAACGGGCGCCGGTCGGACCGCGCGAGATTGCGGTTGGGCCCCACGTAGAGCGACGCCATGCCGGTGAGCATCGCCAGGACCATGGCCGGGGCCTGCACCCAGACCGGTCCGGCGCAGTAGATCGTGACCAGCACCAAGCCGACCGCGACGTGCACCCAGGCCCAGCGAGCACGCAACGGCGCGGACCCCTCGGCGATCACGTCAGCTCTGGTCACTCCCCATCCATCGGCCACCGGACCGGGTTCTTAACCGTTGTGACGCAAGTCCCTCGCGTCAGCGTTTTACCGCTTTTATACCGGTTTGATACCTGCGAAATTTCGGCATAGTTGGCGATTCCCGGGACTGGCGATACGTGAGACGGCAACGTGTTCGGTGGCCGATCTACCACGGGGGTACACGTGCACCGGAATCGGACGAAGCTCCGCGCCGCCCTTTTCCTCGCCGCCATCGTCGCGGCCCCGGTCCCGCCGGCATCCGCCGCGCCGGCCGACCCGGCGCTGCAGTCGATCGCGTTCCCGGACGCCGTCCACGGGCGCATCACCAGGCCGTTCAGCCTGCTCGGGGTCAGCTGGGCCGACCCGGCGGCGGCCGTCGACGGCACGATCCAGGTGCGGACCCGCGTCGCCGGCACCCGCCGGTGGACGTCGTGGTCGGCCCTGGAGGCGGACGGCAGCGCACCCGGCGACCGCCGCGGCGCCAGCGACCCGATCTGGGTCGGCGCCTCGGACGCGGTCGAGGCCCGGATCAGCGGGAGCCGGCGCGCGCTGCCGGCCGGGCTGCGGGTCGACCTGATCAACCCCGGAGCCGGAACCCCGGAGCCGATCTCCCGGCGCGCCGAGTCCGCCTCGGCCGACGTTCCGCTTCCGGTCCGGCCGGTGCCGCGGATGGTCACCCGGGCCGGGTGGCACGCCAACGAGACCATCGTCCGGGCCGCGCCCACCTACACCGGGCCGATCCAGGCGTTCTTCGTGCACCACACGGCCACCGGCAACGGCTACAGCTGCGCCGACTCGGCCGCGATCGTCCGCGGCATCCAGGCCTATCAGGTGCGCACCAAGGGCTGGGACGACATCGGCTACAACTTCCTGGTCGACAAGTGCGGCCGGATCTTCGAGGGCCGCGGCGGCGGCGTGAACCGATCGGTGCTCGGCGCGCACACCATGGGCTTCAACTCCAACAGCAGCGCGATCGCGGTGATCGGCACGTTCGACCGCACCGGCGTCTCGGCGACCGTGCAGACCGCGATCGCCACCGTCGCCGCCTACAAGCTGGGCGCGGCCGGCAACCCGCCGGACGGCAAGGTCGTTCTGACCTCCGGCGGCGGGCCGCGCTACGCGGCCGGGGCCCGGGCCATGCTCTGGCGGATCTCCGGGCACCGCGACGCCGGCCGCACCGCCTGCCCCGGCGACAGCCTCTACCGGCAGCTCCCGGCGATCCGGGCGATCGCCGGCGCGGGCCCGACCGGCCTGCGCTACCTGCGGATGCCCGGCGCCACGCTCTACGGCACCACCCTCTACACCAAGGGCCTGATCCGCCCGCTCTGGAACGTCACCACCCCCAGTTCCCTGATCAACCGCTTCGAGATGTACGTCGATGGCGAGCTCGCCGTCGCCACGCCGGGCACCCACCGCACCACCACGCTGCGCCTGCCGCCCGGCGGGCACGTCGTCACGATCAAGGCCGAGCACCTGTCCGGCAAGGTGAAGATGGTCGGCGCCACGGTCATCTCGGACGCGGTCGCCCCCGAGTTCACCGCCGGGCCGACCCTCGCGCTGCGGACCGGCTCGCTCGACGGCTCGGTGCCGATCCAGCTGCAGTGGACCGCCGACGACGTGAACGGCGTGGCCGCGGTGGCGATGACCGCGCCGTCCACGATCGACCTCGGCACCACCGCGCACAGCCGGAACGGCACCCTCGCGCCCGGCCGGCCGGTCACCTTCGCGCTGCGGGCCGCGGACCGGGCCGGCAACACCGTGGACGGCTCGGTCACCCGTACCCCCGTAGTCGTCTCGGAGGCCGCGTCGGAACGTAGCGGATCGTGGCGCACGCTGCGTAACCCCGGCTATCTCGGCGGGGTGGCGCTCGGCGCCACCGCCGCCGGATCGACCGCCTCCTGGACCTTCACCGGAAGCTCGGCGGCGATCGCGGTGAGCCGGGCCGCCCAGTCCGGCCGGATGCGGGTCTTCGTCGACGGCGACGACCAGGGCACCATCGACCTGGGATCACCACGGACGCTCTACCGCCAGGCGGTCTGGGCACGCTCATGGCCGACGAGCGAGGAGCACACCGTACGGGTGGAAGTGGAGGGCACGCCCGGACGCCCGGGTGTCGTGCTGGACGGGTTGGTCTACCTGAAGTGAGCGGGGCTCGGCGCGTAGTCACTCAGGGTGATCGCGTCGGCCTTGCTGAACTGCTTGGCGAGGACCTGCTTCATCGGCCAGCGGAACATCATCCGCATCGACATCGCCCGCGCCCGGATCATCAGCCGGCTCTTCGGCGCGGCCATCGCCATCCCGCCCGGCGGCAGCTGCGTGCCCTGCGCGACGTAGCCGGCCATCCGCTCCTGGTAGGCGGCGAACGCCTCCTCCGGGGTCCGCGCCGACGCCAGCTCGCCGCCGAGCACGTACGCGCCGACCAGGCTCATGCTGGTGCCCATGCCGGCCAGCGGTGAGCCGCAGTAACCGGCGTCGCCGAGCAGCACCACCCGCCCGCGCGCCCATGTGGCCACGTGCACCTGACTGACCTCGTCGAAGTAGAGGTCGTTCGCCGCCGGCAGCTCCGCGAGCAGCGCCGGGACCCGCCAGCCGACGCCGGTGAACCGCTCGGTCAGCACCCGGATCTGCTCGTCGCGGCCGATCCGGTCGTAGAACGCCGGTGACCGGAAGCTGAGGCTGGCCTTCGCGGTGCCGCCGGCCTCGGGCCGGACCAGGACCGCCCGGCCGCCGGTGGTGTTGAACATGGCCGACCAGTTGCCGAGGTCGCCGGGATCCGGCACGGTGAAGTAGGAGGCGTAGCCGCCGAGCGGGCGGACGTAGTCCTCGTGCGGTCCGAACGCGATCTTCCGGACCCCGGACCGTACGCCGTCGGCGCCGGCGATCACGTCGAAGCGCTCGGTGCCACCGCTCGCGAAGGTGACGTCCGCCCCGTCGATCGCCACGATCCGGTCGCCGAAGCGGTAGTCGACGCGGGCCGCGGTAGCGTCGTAGAGGATGGTCGCCAGGTCGCCCCGGGCGATCTCGATCTCGGCGACGATGCCCTCGCCGCCGAACATGTCGGCCGGCATCTCGAGGATCCGCCGGCCGCGCTCGTCGACCATCGCGAAGCCCCGGTCGTCGATCTGCCTGGCCCGGATCGCCTCGCGGATGCCCATCTTCTCGACCACGTCCTTGGCCACCCCGCGCACGTCCACCGCGTGGCCGCCCGGGCGCGGCTCCGGCGCCTTCTCCACCACCGTCACGTCGGCGCCGGCCCGGTGCAGCCAGTGCGCCAGCGCCGGCCCGGCAATCCCCGCCCCGGAGATCAGAACCCGCATTTTCCCCGCCTCCTGCGTACTCTGTATATCGATGTACTAGCCAGGGTAGGCACGGCGTTCTAAGCTGGCAATCTGTACTAGTACGGTGCAGTCCACAGCGGGAGGTGTACTAGGTTGGACGCCCCATATCGGCAGATCGCGCAGGACATTCGCAGCCGGATCGAGTCGGGTGAGCTGCGGCCCGGCGACCGGGTCCCGTCCGCGCGGGCGCTGGTCCGCACGTGGGGGGTCGCGATCGCCACCGCCACCAAGGCGCACGCGGCGCTGCAGGAGGAGGGGCTGACCATCGCCCGGCCCGGGGTCGGCACGGTGGTGGCCGGGCCGGCGCCGCGCCGCGACCCCGAGCTGACCGCCGCGAGGATCGTGGCCGCGGCCATCGAGATCGCCGACCGCGACGGCATGGCCGAGCTGACCATGCGCCGGATCGCGAGCACGCTCGGCGTCGCCACCATGTCGCTCTACCGGCACCTGCCCGGCCGCGAGGAGCTGATCCTGGCGATGATCGACGCGGCGCTCGGCGAGGTGCCGCTGCCGGCGCCGCACCCGCGCGGCTGGCGAGCGAGCATCGAGCTGGTCGCGCGGCTCGAGTGGGCGGCGTTCCAGCGCCACCCGTGGCTGGCGCCGACGATGTCGATCACCCGGCCACAGGTGGCGCCGAACGCGATCCGGCTCAGCGAATGGGTGATGGCCGCGTTCGACGGCACCGCGACGCCGCTGCCCGACCGGATGTACATCCAGGTCCTGATCTTCACGTTCGTCCGCGGGATCGCCAGCGGCCTGGAGCCGGAGGCGGAGGCGATCCGGGACAGCGGCATCACCAACGACGAGTGGATCGAGACGCAGGCGGACCGGTTCACTCCGCTGCTCGCCACGATGCCGCACTTCCGCGAGCTGACCGCGCAGCAGTTCGACTTCGACCTGAGTCAGCTGTTCGAGTTCGGCCTGGCCCGCCTGCTCGACGGTCTCGAACCCTTCATCGCGTCCTTCGCAGGACCACCGCCTGCCACGGCGCCATCGTGAGGCCGTTCGCCGGCAGGTTGCTCAGCACCAGCTCGGCGCCGTCCCAGCCGTCGATCTCGGCCTCGATCGTCTCGCCGGTGAAGTTCCCGATCACCAGCAGCTCGGTGCCACCGAGCTTCCGGGTGTAGGCGTAGAGCCGCTCGTCGTTCGGCAGCAGCATGGTGAAGTCGCCGTCGACCACGGCCGGCTCGCTGTGCCGCAGCGCGATCAGCTGCCGGTAGTAGTGGAAGACCGAATCCGGGTCGGCCCGCTCGGCCTTCGCGTTGATCTGCGGGTAGTTCGGGTTGGCCGCGAGCCACGGCGTGGTCGTGCTGAAACCGCCGTTGGCCGAGTCGTCCCACTGCATCGGGGTGCGCGCGTTGTCCCGGCCGCGGGCGCGCAGCACGGTCAGCACGTCCGCCGGCTCGCGACCCTCGATCTCGGTGGCCTGCCGGAACTGGCCGAGCGCCTCGATGTCCCGGAAGTCGGTGATCGACTGGAACGGGTAGTTGGTCATGCCGAGCTCTTCGCCCTGGTAGACGTAGGGCGTGCCGCGGTGCAGGTGCAGCACGGTGCCGAGCATCTTGGCCGACGCCGCGCGGAACTCGGGGCTGTCGTCGCCGTAGCGGGAGACCACCCGCGGCTGGTCGTGGTTGTTCCAGTAGAGGCTGTTCCAGCCCTCCTCGGCCAGCCCCGCCTGCCACCGGCCGAAGATCCCCTTCAGGACGGTCAGCTGCAGCGGGAAGACCCGCCACGGGTCGCCGCCACGGTCGGCCCAGACGTGGTCGAACTGGAAGACCATGTCGACCTCCTGGCGCTCCTGCCCGGTGAAGAGGATCGCCTCGTCCACCGTCACGCCCGGCATCTCGCCCACGGTCAGCAGGCCGTCGCGACCGGCGAAGACCTGCTCGTACATCTCGTGCAGGAACTCGTGGTTACGCGGCCCGTTGATGTAGCCGGCCGACCCGTCCGCGTACGCCTGCCCGGCGGTGAGACGGCCGTCGGCCAGCGGGAGGACCTTGGAGATCATGTTGATGACGTCCATCCGGAAGCCGTCCACGCCCCGGTCCAGCCACCAGCGCATCATCGCGTACACCGCCTGCCGGACCTCGGGGTTCTCCCAGTTGAGGTCGGGCTGCTTCGGCGAGAACAGGTGCATGTAGTACTCGCCGGTCTTCTGGTCGAACTCCCAGGCCGGCCCGCCGAACGCGGAGCCCCAGTTGGTCGGCTCGGCGCCGGGCGTGCCCGGCTCCATGCCCTCGCGGCCCGGCCGCCACCAATACCAGTCGCGCTTCGGGTTGTCCCGGCTCGACCGGCTCTCCTGGAACCAGGCGTGCTCGTCCGAGCTGTGGTTCACCACCAGGTCCATGATCAGCTTCATCCCGCGGTCGTGGACCCCCTTCATGAGTTCGTCGAAGGTGGCCAGGTCGCCGAAGAGCGGATCGATGTCCTGGTAGTCGCTGATGTCGTAGCCGTTGTCGTCCTGCGGCGACCGGTGGATCGGGGACAGCCAGATCACGTCGACGCCGAGCTCGGCCAGATGGTCCAGATGGTCGATGATGCCGCGCAGGTCACCCATGCCGTCGCCGTCGGCGTCCGCGAAGCTGCGCGGGTAGATCTGGTAAACCACCGCACTTTTCCACCACAGATCCGTCATGCGTCTTCTCTAACACGAGAACGCCGGTCTTGTCGGCTGGGCATACTAAGCGGGTGTTAACTGAAAAAATGCGGTATTTGTCATGAAAGTTGCACTACTGGGGCCGATCGCCTGGCGTACGCCACCACTGCACTACGGGCCATGGGAACTGATCACCAGCCTGCTCGCCGAAGGGTTGGTCGCGCGCGGCATCGACGTGACTCTCTTCGCCACCCTCGACTCGATCACCACGGCCACCCTCGACGGGGTCATCCCCACCGGCTACGCCGAATCGCCGGATCTTGACGGCCGGGTCTGGGAAGCGCTGCACGTCTCGCACGCGCTGGCCCGGTCGGGCGAGTTCGACCTGGTGCACAACCACCTCGACTGGCTGCCGCTGGCCTTCTCCCAGCACTGCGCGGCGCCGCTGGTGACCACGATCCACGGTTTCTCCGGGGCGAACATCCTGCCCGCCTACCAGCGGGCCCGATCGCACTACGTCTCGATCTCGGACGCCGACCGCTCCCCCGACCTGTCCTACGCCGGCACGGTCTACCACGGCATCGATCTGTCCGGGCTGCCCTTCTCCCCTTTTGGTAGCGATCTCATTGCCTTCGGGCGGATTCATCCGGACAAGGGCACCGATCTGGCCATCGAGATCGCCCGCCGCGCCGGCCGGCGACTCATCATGTGCGGGATCGTGCAGGACGCCGAGTTCTTCGCCCGCGCGGTCGAACCGCACATCGACGGCGACCGGGTGATCTACCTCGGTTCGGTCGGGCCCGCCGACCGCGGGCGCATTCTCGGGTCCGGGGCGGCGCTGTTGCACCCGATCCGGTTCGCCGAGCCGTTCGGCCTCTCGGTCGTCGAATCCATGGCGTGCGGGACGCCGGTCATCGCGTACCGGAAAGGTTCGATGCCGGAAGTGGTCGACGAGGGCGTGACCGGACGCCTGGTCTCGGACGTGGACGAAGCGGTCGCCGCGGTTGCGTCGATCGCTTCGCTGGATCGCGCGGGATGCGCGGCCCGGGCCCGGGAAAGGTTCGCCGCCGACCGCATGGTCGACGACTACTTGGCGATTTACCGCAAAATCGTCAGCTGAATAGTCTGCTCTTGTTAACGTGCGATTGTGAATTGCACGACAAGCGGAGCAATTTCCCGCGTCGCATTGACGCCAGCGCACGTGCAGTAGTCGTGCTGCGGGGAGGCAGCCGCGGAACTAGAAAGGCCTGTCATGCCCGCCACCTACGGCTTTCTGAGCACATACCCGCCCACACAATGCGGTTTGGCGACATTCAATGCGGCACTCGCGACCCAGCTCAATACCAACTCTGGTGCCGGAGTGGTACGGCTTCTCGCCAGCGACAGCAGCAGCGGCGGAATCGAACTCGAGCGAAACGCGCCACGCGTCGTGCACACCTGGCACACCGACAATCCCGGCGGCTGGGTGTCGGCGGCCAACGCCCTCAACCGGTACGACGTGGCGATCCTCCAGCACGAGTACGGGATCTATCCGGGGGACGCCGGATCCGAGGTGCTGCCGCTGCTGCGGGCCCTGAAGGTCCCGTCGATCGTCGTGCTGCACACCGTGCTCAGCCACCCCGACCCGCTCCAGCGGCGGGTCCTCGAACGCATCGCCGCCACCGCCGACGCCGTCGTCACCATGACCGACACCGCCCGGCAGCGGCTCAACACCGGCTACGACATCGACCCGCGCAAGATCTCGGTGATCCCGCACGGCGCCGGCAGCCACGACACCACCCCACGCGCCGACCACGACCGGCCGCACCTGCTCACCTGGGGGCTGCTCGGGCCGGGCAAGGGCATCGAATGGGCGCTGCGGTCACTCGCCCTGCTCGGCGACCTCGACCCGGCACCGGCGTACACCGTCGCCGGCCGCACCCACCCGAAGGTGCTCGAGCAGTTCGGGGACGCGTACCGGGACTCGTTGAAAGCTCTCGGCGGTTCGCTCGGGGTGACCGACGCGGTTCGCTGGCTCGACGTCTACCTCGACCAGGCCGAGCTGTCCCGGCTGATCCGCTCGGCCGACGTGGTGGTGCTGCCCTACGACTCGACCGAACAGGTCACCTCCGGGGTGCTCATCGAGGCGGTCGGGGCCGGCGTGCCGGTGGTGGCGACCGAGTTCCCGCACGCGGTCGAGTTGCTCGCCGACGGGCCCGGCCTGCTCGTACCCCATCAGGACCCGGAGGCGATGGCCTCGGCCATCCGGCACCTGCTCGCCGAACCCGGCATCGCCGGGCGGCTCACCGGCCTCGCCGGCGGCCCCACGCTGCGCTGGCCCGCCGTCGCCGCCCGATACCAGAACCTCGCCGGCCGCCTGCTCGCCGACCGCACGCCGCTCGCCGGCCCCGTCCCCGCCTCCGTCCCGGCATGAGCGTTGGCTTGCGGCTGGTGCCGCCACCCATCCAGCTCACCGACGCACCCGCACCCAACTGGAACCACGTGGCCCGGCTCTCCGACGACACCGGGCTGCTCGAGCACGCCCGCAACGCGATCGTGCGGCGTGAGCACGGCTACTGCGTCGACGACGTCGGCCGCGGCCTGCTGATCGCCAGCCGGGAGCCGCGGCCCACCGCGCAGGTGGTCGGGCTGGCCGAGCGCTACCTGGCGTTCCTCACCCATGCGCAGGGGCCGGACGGCGCCTTTCGCAACCGGATGAGCTTCGACCGACGCTGGGCCGACGAGCCCGGCCTCGGCGACTGGTGGGGACGCGCGATGTGGGGGCTGGGCACGGCCGCGACGCGATCCACCGTGCCGTGGATCCGGCGCGAGGCCGCCGGCGCGTTCCGGTCCGGGACGCGGCAACGCTCCCCTTGGCCGAGGGCGATGGCGTACGCCGGATTGGGCGCGGCCGAGGTCCTGCGTTCCGATCCGCACGACACCGATGCGTCCGCGCTGCTCGCCGACGCGGCCGCGGCCGTCGGGGTGCCCGGCCCCGACCCCGGCTGGGTGTGGCCGACCGCCGAGCTCACCTACGCCAACCCGACCATGGCCGAGGTGGTGATCGCGGCCGGCGACCTGCTCGGCGACGAGCCGCTGCTGCGGTCCGGGTTGCGGATGCTGGCCTGGCTCTGCCGCGAACAGGACAACGCCGGACACCTCTCCACGGTGCCGGTCGGCGGGTGGCGCTCCGGGGTGCCGAAACACCGCTTCGACCAGCAGCCGATCGAGGCGGCCGCGACCGCCGACGCCTGCGCCGCGGCCCTGGCCGTGACCGGCGACGACCGCTGGGAAGAGCCTCTTTTCCGGGCTATCGCCTGGTTTCTCGGCGATAACGACGTTCAGACAGTCATGTACGACCCCCTAACCGGTGGATGTTATGACGGATTAACGGCAGATGGTCCTAATCTGAACCAAGGAGCCGAATCCACCCTCGCGCTTGTCTCCACGCTGCAGCACGCCCGCACGCTGGCGACCCGAAGTGCGACCCGACCGTCAGGCGGCCTAGCGTGACCGCAACGATGAATTCCCAGACGTATCTGACCCGCCACGAGATCGTCATGCAGCCGGACGCCCGGCGCGTGGTGATCAAACTTTTTGTGCCCGGCGAGGACGAGCAGACCGTGCACAACCGGGCCTCCAGCCTGATCGAGCGGATCCTGCAACTCGACGAGGCCGAGACGAGCCGCCTGCTCGACGACGTGCTGGCCCGGTTCGCCGGCCGGCACCACGACCTGCTGTCGACCTTCCAGCACCACTACGAGATCGTGCAGCACCGGGTGCCGCCGGAGATCGAGCTGTCCCCGACGGCCCGCACCCTCATCGGCGCCTACTTCAGCCACGAGTATTCGGTGGAGGCCGCCGCCCTCTGCAACCCGTCGATGGTGGCGCACCCCGACCAGGAAGGCCTCGAACCGGGCGAGTTCCGGGTGGCGTTGAGCATGCGGCAGATCGGCGAGGGACACATCTCGTCGGTCGGCTTCTGCTCGGCGGTGCTCGGCCCCGGCAACGCGATCCGCCTCGAGGACCGCAGCGGTCCGCTGGTCATCGGCCAACGCGTCGGCGCCCAGCACTACAACTTCCAGCTCTCGGCCGCCCTCATCGACGACGAGATCGACAACGAGGCCGCCGCGTACGTGCTGGCCACGCTGCCGGAGCGCTACACCGACGAGGAGTTCGAGGACGTCATCGGCCACGTGCCGGCCGAGTTGCTGTCCCGGCCGAACACGCAGGAGACCCTCGACCGGATCCGGCACATCGTCGCCGAGGACTACGCGGTGTCGTTCCCCTGCGCGATGCCACTCCACCAGCGGATCCTATGGCCGACGACGAGGGCCGAGAGCAACGGCATGGAGGACGCGCGGTTCGTCCAGACCCTCGATCCCGACGGCCGGGTCGCCTATCAGGCGACCTACACCGCCTACGACGGCCGGCACATCTCCGGCCGGGTCATCTTCACCAGGGACCTGCGGCATTTCGACGTCGCCCGCTTGCACGGCCCCGCCGCGAGGAACAAAGGAATGGCCCTGTTCCCGCGCTACGTGGGCGGCCAGAAGTTCGCGCTGTGCCGCTCGGACGGCGAGACGCTGGGCCTGAGCGTCCGCGACGACCAGCACCGCTGGAAGGAAGCGGTGCCGCTGCTGGTCCCGCACCGCGGCTGGGACCTGATCCAGGTGGGCAACTGCGGTTCCCCGCTGGAGACGGAGGCGGGCTGGCTGGTCCTGACCCACGGAGTAGGCCCGATGCGCCGCTACGCGATCGGCGCCATGCTCCTGGACCTGGAAAACCCCGAGCGGGTGATCGCCGACCTGCCGGACGGCCTGCTGGACCCGGACGACGTGGAACGAGAGGGCTACGTCCCGAACGTCCTCTACTCCTGCGGAGGCCTGATCCACGACAACCGCCTGTGGCTGCCTTACGGCGCCAGCGACGTACGGGTGGGCTTCGCCAGCGTCCCCTTGGACCAACTGCTGAGCCGCATGGTCCCCACCGGCTACTGACCAGCCCCACCACCCAGCCCCACCACCCAGCCCTGCAGCCCCCGGCCCGCCGCCCGACAGCGGCGGGCCGAGCTGTACCCAGCCCACACCACCCCGCCCCGCACCCAGCGGCACCCACCCGGCCCAGCGGCACCCACCCGGCCCAGCGGCACCCACCCGCGCTCCGCGCAGGGCCGAGGCCGGCAGCCCCGCGCCTCGGGTGCGGCTTTGTCAGCGGGACTCGAGGACCAGGGCGGCCACCTGGACGCGGTTGCTCAGGTCGAGCTTGGTGAAGATGCGCGTCACGTAGGCCTTCACCGTCGGGGTGCTCATCAGGAGCTTGGCGGCGATCTCCTGGTTGGTCTTCCCATCCGCGATCAGCAGGGCGACGCCGCGCTCGCCGGGCGTCAACTGCGCCAGGGCCGCCAGTGCTCGATCCCGCCCCGGATCTTGGACGCCGGCCGCCGCCAGACCCATCAGCTGCCGCAGCACCGACGACGTGAACATCGGTTCCCCCGCCGCGGCCCGGCAGATCGCCCGGGCGATATCGGCCGGCGGCTCGTGCTTGAGCAGGAACCCGCTCGCCCCCACCTGCATCGCCCGCCGCACGTGCTCCTCAGTGTCGAACGTCGTCAGCACCAGCACCTCGGGCGGATTCCGCCGCCGCCGCAGATCCGCCGTAGCGGTGAGCCCATCCATCCCCGGCATCCGGATATCCATCAACACCACCTCGGGCCGAAAGGTGTTGACCGCGGCAGCCACCTCGGTGCCGTCGCAGATCGCCCCCACCACCTCGATCTCGTCGAACGACCCCAACATCATCGCGAGCCCCTGCCGCACCATCGCGTCGTCATCGACGATCAGCACCCGAACCGGCCGAGCCGCCACCCCCACCACTTCACCGGCCGAGCGGTCACGCACGTCGCCGCCGGCCGAGCGATCGCGCACGTCGCCGCCGCCAAGGCGGTCACGCACGTCGTCGCCGCCAGGGCGGTCACGCACGTCGCCGCCGCCAGGGCGGTCACGCACCTCGCCGCCGCCAGGGCGGTCACGCACGTCGCCGCCAGGGCGGTCACGCACGTCGCCGCTCCCGGCCGAGCGGCCGCGCGCTGCGCCGCCGCCGGGCGGGCGGTCGGTTGCCGCGGGGTCCTGCGCCATCACGTGTGCCATGGGAGCCACGCCGTCACGTCGAACTCCCCGGCCGCGGTCGGGCCGTGCTCGATGTGGCCACCGACCAGCTGAACCCGCTCGCGCAGCCCGGTCAGGCCGGCCCCGGCGCCCGGGATCGCGGCGGCCAGTGCCATGTCGCGTGATTCTGAGCCGGCCGCTCGGCCGGTGCCTTTGGACGCCCTCGTGTCAGCAGCCGCGCCGGCCATGATCGACTCTGCGGTCGGCCACCGCGGGAACACCACATCCGGACGGCCTCCGGCTCGCTCGGCCGGCCCGCCGGCCGCACCAGGGTGGTGCCAGCCGAGGTCGTTGACCACATGCACCGACAGCCCCTCCAGGTAGCGCACGTCGACATTGACCCGGACCGGGGAGCCGGGCGCGTGTTTGAGCGCGTTGGTCAGCGCCTCCTGGACGATCCGGTAGGCGTGCCGGCCGATCTGATCGGGCACCACCTCGGAATCGTCGTCCCGGCCGGTCAGCAACAGGCTGACCTCGGCGCCGGCCTCCCGGGACAGCTCCACCAGGGCCGGCACGTCACCGAGGGTCGGCAGCGGCCGGTCGACCGCGGGCCCGCGCAACATGCCGAGCAGCGTCCGCAGGTCTTCCAAAGCGTCGTGGGCGCACTGCCGGATCACCCCGGCCGCCTGCCTCTCGTCGGCCGAGGCGTCGCGGCGCACCGACAAGGCACCGGCGTGCAGGGCCAGCAGTGAGATGCGGTGGGCGAGGGCGTCGTGCATCTCGCGGGCGATCTGCTCGCGCTCGGCCAGCCGGGCCTGCTCGATCCGCAGCCGCTGGCCCTCCTCCGCCTGCCGCACCCGCTCGGCCCAGGAGGCGACCAGCTGACGGCGGCTGCGGATCACCAGCGCCACCGCGACCAGGCTGACGTGCAACAGCACCAGGAAGGCGACCGACTCGTAGTACTCAGAGGTCAGGCCGAGCACCAGGCCGTAGATCACCGCAGTGGCCGCGGCGTGCACGGCGGCGAGCGTGATCACGACCCGGGCCGGGCGATGCAGCGCGACCGCGAACAGCGCGACCGGCGTGGCGCCCATCGGCATGCCGAGGAGGATGCCGCACGGAATGAGGAACAGGGTGAGCGCCACCGGATGGCTGCGGCGGAACAGCACCAGACCGGTGAAGGACACCACCGCCGCGACCGCCTCCACCGCCAGCGGGGCGCTGTCGCCTTCCGACACCGCGTTGGCGACGAAGAAGAGCCCGAGCATCATCGCGAGAACTGCCAGAAGGATCTCCAGCAGCCAAGACTTGATCGACAGTCGCTGAGGCATGCCTCGACGCTACCGGCGGGCGCTCGCCGTGGGCAGTCGACTTTGGTCTATCGAACATCGCCTTGAGTCGGTATCGCGACGGGTCGCCGCCCACGAAAACTCAGACCCGTGTTCGAACAAACGACGATCGTGCCGACACCCTGGTGGGCCCGGGCGCTGATATGGCTTCTCATCCCCCTGACCGGCGGCGCCCTGCTCCTCCTGGTGGTGCGGGCGGCTTGGTGGCTGTCGCTGCCCGGCCCGTTCGCCCTGATCCGGCGGCTGCCCGCGCCGACCACCACGGCGGTGGCCGTCACGCTGGGTGTGTTGCTCGGCGCGGTCCTGGCCGCCCTGGTCGACCGCGAGTCCCTCACCGTGCGGATCGGCCCGGCCGAGGTGGTGCTGTCCCGCCCCGGCACGGAGAGCCGGGTCCCACGCGCCGACGTCGCCGTCGCGTTCCCCGACCGCGACCAGCTCATCCTGCTCGGCCACACCGGTCGCGAGCTGACCCGCGCGCCGTGCCACCTGTCCGTCCGCCGCCTGCGGGCCGGCTTCACCGAGCGCGGCATCGCCTGGGCCGATCAAGATCCTTACCTGTCGGTCTACCGCCGCTGGGTGCCCGGCCTGCCGGAGATCGAGCCCACCGCCCACGCACTGTTCGCCGCCCGGCAGACGGCCCTGACCGCCCGCGACGAGCGCGATCAACACGAACTACGCACCGAGCTCGGCCGCCTCGGCTACGTCGTCCGCGACGACCACAAACGGCAGTATTGGCGGCACGCCGATGGCTGACGCACATCCCGCCCGGCGGCGGCGTGGCCCGGCGGTCGGACGACCGTTCCGCCCGGCGAAGGCGCAGCCACGGCGGGGTCCGGCAGTCGGGCGACCGTTCCGCCCGGCGAAGGCGCAGCCACGGCGGGGTCCGGCGGTCAGACGACCGTTCCGCCCGGCGAAGGCGCAGCCACGGCGGGGTCCGGCGGTCAGGCGACTGTTCCGGCCACCACCCAGATGGTCAGGACGGCCAGGAAGTCGCCGCGGGCGCCGGCTGCCTCGACGTGGGCGAGCCACTTGTCCCGGACGCCGGGCGAGGTCGGCCAGGTGTCGGCCGGCACCATCGGGTTGACCATGGGCAGCACCACCGCGGCCGAGGCCGGGTCGGCGAAGAGGCAGGTCACCGGGGTGGCCGTCACGTTGACCAGGTGCGCGTCCACCAGGCGGCGGCGCAGCGTGCGGCCCATGTCGAGCTGCTTCGGGGTGAGGCGGCCGTGCACGTCGGTCATGACCGTCTCGGCGAGGCGGACGGGCACGCCGTCGAAGGCCAGCGACTCCCAGTCCGTGTCGATCAGGCAGATCCGGCCGCCCGGGCGGGTCACCCGGATCAGCTCGGCGATGGCCGCGTCCGCGTTGTCGACGTGCTGCAGCACCCGCTCGCACCACACGCCGTCGACGCTGTCGGTCGGCAGCGTCATCGCCGAGACGTCGCCGGTCATGTAACGCACGTTGCTGCCATCGTGCTGCTGCACGGCAGCGGCGATGGTGGCAGCCGACTGGTCCAGCGCGATCACCTCGCCGCCGGTGCCGACCTTGGTGGCGAGCCACCGCGACACGTCCCCCGCCCCGGAGCCCGCGTCGAGCAACCGTGCCCCCGGCTGAGGATGCAGCGCCTCCATCGCGGTCCGGCGCACCCGCCGGATCTCCGGGTGGCGGCCCATCGCTTCGAGCGCGGCGAGGAGCATCGCCATCATCTCGCTGGGCTGGCTGTCCAGGTCCGAGAAGGGGGTGCGTTCCATCTGCGCGGGCTTCATGGGGCAAATGTTTACCCACCCAGCGGTCTTTTCACCGACAGCGGTCACTCATCCGACAGGAAGGATCACTGCACGCACTCAGGTTCGGCATGGTTCGACCGAAGAAACGCTGGTGTGGAAATCGCGGCTGCCGCTACCCGACGGCAGTCTCAACCGAACCAGGCTGGTGGCACTCGCCATCGGCGGTCTCGCGCTGTTCAGTCAGCTCGGCCAGTTGGGCAACGCGCTGCGCTCACCGGAGTACATCCGCCTCTCCGCCGCCTGCATCGTCCTGACGTTCGTGCTGCTGGTCTTCGCCTACCGGCGCGGTCGCGCTACCTGGTGGATTGCGGCTCCGATTCCGTTGCTGGTCGCGATCGGCGGTTCCGGCCTCGACGATCCGGTGGCCAGCACCTCCCTGGCCCTGGCCTCCACGGTCGTCCTGTCGCTCTACGGCTCGACCAAGCCCTGGGTGGCCCGTGTCGTCGTGCTCTGATCTCGATCCCGGCCGCGACCGCCATCTCCCCCATCTCCGGCGACCGGGTGATGACCTGGAACTCGCCGACCGTCATCGGCGTACTGCCGCAGGTGCTGCTGATGGCCGTGCTGACCCGCGGGATCTACCTGTCGATGCTCCGCCAGGAACGCACGGCCGCCCGCGAGTCGCTGCTGGCCCGGGCCGGGCACGCGATGCTGGGCGTCACCGACGTCGAAAAGGTCCGCGACGTGGGCCGCCAGACGGCGAACGGGCTGATCGCCGTCTGCCCTGGCATCATCCTGCTGGTGCTGCGCCGCCACCGCGGCGGTCTCGTGGTGAGCACGGCCGCCGGCGCGCCGGACGGCATCCGCGGCCGCCGCCTCGACCTCGATGTCATCAGCAACCAGGCGGCCTTCGCCGCGCTGCTGCCCGAGATCCGCGAGTGGCACATCGACGCACTCGGCGCCGACCCGGCAACCGCCGACGTCTACATCGCGGTCGGCGGCCGGCGGCGGGTCGCGCCCGACGTCATGGACTCCTTCCGCAACCTCTCGCACCAGGTCGTGCTGGCCGAGAACGGCTGCCACGCGCACGCCGAGCTGGAACACCGCGCCCACCACGACGACCTGACCGCGCTGCCGAACAGGGCGAAGTTCCAGCGGGCCATCGCCGACGCCCTGACCTGCGACCCTGGCGGCACGGTCGCGCTGCTGAACGTCGACCTGGATGACTTCAAGCAGGTCAACGACGGGTACGGCCACTCGGCCGGCGACGAGCTGCTGATCGAGGTGGCATCCCGCCTGACGGCCGCGGGTTGGCGGCGCGCTACGGCGGCGACGAATTCGCGGTGCTGCTGACCGGCCTGTCCGGCCCGGACGAGGCCGATCAGATCGCGACCCAGCTGCGCGCCCAACTCGCGGCCCCGATTGCCCTGGCGGCCGCCACGGTGACGGTCGGCGCCAGCGTGGGCATCGCGATGGCCGAGCCCGGCCTGACGGTGGCCGAGCTGACTCTCCGCGCCGACGTGGCCATGTACGGCGCCAAGGCAGCCGGCAAGAACCGCACAGAGACCTTCGCCCGACCCGGACCCCGCCTCGCCGCCTGACCGAGTCACGGCCATAAGGCCGCCGTCGGGCGAACAGCGACCCGGACGCGCAGGCGAATCGGAACGCCCGGCGGCCGGCGAAACACGGACTGGCGCGGGAGACCCCAGCGCACCGTGGGGCTTATTCGTGTGGGCCGCGGCGAAAAGATCTTGAGATGTCCGGGCCGGGTCGGGACACTGCTGGAGCGCAGCCTTCGAATAAAATCGTTGTTATGCAGCGGCGTTTTCCGGTAGGACACACTCGCGCAACACAGGTGCAATTTTTGGTGCACTGAGGGGCGGCATTGTCAATGGCCGACGTCCGACATTGTCGCACGTTGGCGGCGTCGGATTTGCTACTCCGGCGGTGCGGGAATCGGTGGCATGCGGGTCGGCACTAACAGGAAGCCAAACTGATGATCTTTGGCGGCGGCCGACGCCGAGACGCTCGGACACCTGGGGTAGCCTGCGTCTCCGGCAGCCGGTCGGCGTTGGTCGCATGAGAAATTTCATGTCGGAAACCGATATATGCACGGATCGTGCAAGCACTCGGCAATTCTGACCACCTTCGGTGGACTGGCGTTGACATATCGAGGCCGGAAAATTAATGTTCGCGAGCGATGCCAGTCCATGCTTGCGGAATTCCGACACCTTCTTTATCAAATGGCCTCGGATGACACGGCGGCCCCGGCGAGCAACGCTCCCCCGTCCTCGCGCTCTTACCTGATCGGAGCCTGGACGATGCCTGCGAACGCCCCTGACCCGTTGCGGCCTCGCGCCGTGACGCGGCACGCGTCCGACGCAGGCGCCGCCGTGGATGCCGCCGGAAATTTCGGGTCCGGCACGAGCAGGACCGGGCATCTCGACCTCGCCGACAGGCCCGCGGTCCCGGCACCCCGGACCGGTCCGATCCATCTCACCCACCGGCTGTCCGGCTCGGTGTCACGGACCGGCCGCCCCGGCCTCGCCGATCGCATCTCAAGCTCGACACCGCGGACCGGCCCCACCAGCTCCGCCGGCCCCACCTCAAGCTCGACACCCCGGACCGGCCCCACCCGCTCCGCCGGCCCCACCTCAAGCTCTATACCGCGGACCGGCCCCAACGACCGCGTTGATGTGGCGTCGCGGCTGACGGGGCGGCGGTCCTCGGCTCGGTCAGGTGGCCGGGACTCTGGCGGTGGGTGTCCTTGGTGGCTGGTGGGCTACGCGGATTTGCGAAGAAGTACTGATCGATCTTGCTGGGCCGGCGCGCTCCGGGGCATCGCTGCGGAGCCGGACTCTCCTCGACTGACAGGGCGATAATTTCATGCGGAAAAGCAAGGGCCCGGTTGCCGTTGCCGGTGCGCTGGTCGTGACGCTCCTGGCCGGCTGCACCGGCTCGGGGGACTCCGGGTCGGGGGGCGACGGGGGCAGTGCGGGGTCGGGCGAAACCCGGGTTGGCGTGATTCTTGCGGAGGTGACCAGTTCGCCTCGCTGGAAGCAGCAGGACCCGGGCTACTTCACCGAGGCGTTTCGCGCGGCCGGCATCGCTGCCCAGGTTCGCACCACATCGGGCGACGGGACGGACTTTCAGCAGATCGCCGATTCGATGATCAATGATGGGGTCAAGGTGCTGATCATCACCAGCCCGGACTCGTCCGTCGGTAAGTCCGTCATCGTCAATGCACACCAGAAAAAGGTGACGGTCATCGATTACGACCGTCTCACCGTCGGCGGGGGCGCCGATTACATAGTGGGCTTCGATCCGGAGGAGATCGGGCGGATGCAGGGCTACGGTCTGGTCAAGTGCCTCGGCAAGAAACCGCCGGCCAATCCTATGATCGCCGAGCTCAACGGGGCGCCGTCGGATCACAATGCCGATCAGCTGACGGTGGGGCACGATTTCGTGCTCACTCCGAAATACGACGACGCGGAATACACCAAAGGACCGTCGCAATACGTGCCGGGCTGGGCGCCTGTGCAGGCCCGCGACATCTTCGTCCAAATGCTCGATCAGCAACCGCGGATCAACGGTGTGCTGGCCGCCGACGACGGGATCGCCAACGCCGCCATCGCCGTGCTGCGCGGGAAGAAGCGCAACGGCGAGGTCCCGGTGACGGGGCAGAACGCCACGATCGAGGGCCTGCGCAACATTCTGACCGGCGATCAGTGCATGACGGTCTACAAGCGAATCAAGCTCGAGGCGCAGACCGCAGCCAACATCGCCGTTCAGGTGCTCCGCGGCCAGAACCCGGCGGTCGGCACAACGACCAAGGACCCGGAGTCCGACCGGCAGATCCCGTTCGTCTCTCTGGTGCCCCTGCCGATCACCATCGACGAGGTCAAGGACGTGGTGGCGGACGGCTTCGTCGCCGCGGCCCAGCTGTGCACCGGCACCTACGCGCAGCTGTGCCGGGACAAGGGCGTCAAGCTGTAGCCGGCGGTTTCGGCCGGGCCCGAGTTTGCGCTGGTGACTTACCGTTTTGGACTGATGACAACAGAGCGGACGGACGAGCCCGAGCTTCCCGCTTGGCTGCGCCGGCCGCTGCAGGTGATCGCGGTCGTCGTGGTGCTGCCGCTCCACCTGGCCTGGGAAACACTGCGGCGGCTGCCCGGGCTCCTCCGCCAGGCGATCATCGATCCCCTCGGCCGGCTCTGGCGCACAGCCGTCGCCGGCCCACTCGCGTGGCTGTGGCAAACCAGCACGGCCGCCGCCGCTCGGCTGTGGCACATCATCACGGCCTCGGCCGCATGGCTGTGGCACCGCACGGCCGGCCTGCTCGCCGGGGCGTGGCGCACCCTCATCGCGACGCCGTTCGCGCGGCTCGGGCGCATGGCCACCACCGCATGGGCCTGGTCCTGGCACAACCTGATCGCCACACCGCTCGCCCGAGCCTGGCACATCGCCACCACCGTGCTGGCCTGGGCCTGGCGAACCCTGATCGCCACACCACTCGCCTGGTTCGCCAACACCACCGCCACCGCACTCACCTGGATCTGGCGAAACCTCATCGCCGCGCCGCTCATTTGGCTGTGGCGAATCACCGCGACGGCAGTCGCCTGGGCTTGGCGGACCTTGGTCGCCACACCGATCGCTTGGCTGTGGCGGACCGTCGCTCACGCCGTGGCATGGCTCTGGCGGACCGCTGCCGTCGCCGTGGTGTGGATCTGGCGAAACCTCGTCGTCGTACCACTCACCTGGCTGTGGCGAATCACCATGACGGCGGTCGTCTGGACGTGGCGGAACCTCGTCGCCACCCCGATCGCCTGGGCATGGCGACTTGCCGTCGCGTCTCTCGCGTGGGCTTGGCAGACCTTGGTCGCCACACCGATCGCCTGGCTATGGCGGACCACCGCCCTTGCCATCGCATGGCTCTGGCGACATCTGATCGTCACGCCGATCGCCTGGCTGTGGCGAACGGCGATCACCACACTGAGCTGGGCATGGCGCAACCTCATCGCGACGCCGATCGCCTGGCTCTGGCGAGGCGTAGCCGCAGCGCTGAGCTGGATCTGGCGGAGCCTCATCGTCACGCCGATCGCCTGGCTCTGGCAGATCGCCGCCAGCACGATCGCCTGGGTCTGGCGGACACTGGTCGTCGCGCCCTTCGCGTGGTTCTGGCAGATCACCACCGCCCTGCTGGAACGGCTCTGGCGCATCACGGCCGCCGCCGTGCGCTGGAGCTGGCGAAACCCAGCCACATGGCTCTGGCGGGCCGTGACGACGACCTTGGCCTGGGTTTGGCGCAACGTCATCGCCACACCCACCGCGTGGCTGTGGCGACACCTGATCGTCACGCCCACCGCATGGATATGGCGAACCGGCACCGCGACGCTCGCCTGGCTCTGGCGACACCTGATCGTCGCGCCGATCGTCCGGCTCCGGCGTGCCGGGACCACCGCCCTGGTCTGGATCTGGCGGAACCTGGCGGTCGCCCCCGCGGTGTGGCTGTGGCGATTCGCCGCCGCAACGCTCGCCTGGGCCTGGCGCAATCTCATCACCGCGCCCACCGCCTGGCTCGGCCGGAACCTGATCAAGCGCCCACTGCACGCCGCCCGCCGCCGCCTGATCACCCCCATCGCCGACGCCGTCCGCCGCGGACTCCTCCGGCCGGTCGTGACGACGTTCCGTGCGGCCCGGATCACCCTGCGGCGGAGCCGGAGCAGCGTGCGGATGCTCGTTCGCAGGTCGGGGCGGCGCTCGGACCGACCTTGATCGGCACGGCCGGCGATCGTGTGGCACGCTTTCGGAATGAGCGACACGGTGCGTTTCGGGCTCGTCGGTTTCGGCTCGGGTGGGCGGATCTTCCACGCCCCGCTGCTGGCATCGGCGAAGAACGTCGACTTCGTCGGAGTCGTCACGAAATCGCCGGAGCGCCGCGCCGAGCTGGCCGCCGAGCGGCCGACGCTTACCGCCTTCGACTCGATCGCGGCGATCGCTGAGGCCGGCGCCGAGGCGGTGGCGATCTCGACGCCCGCCGCCACCCACGCCGATCTGGCCCGGGAGGCGATCGCGCTCGGGCTGGCCGTGGTGGTCGACAAGCCGTTCGCGCTCGACGCCGCCGACGCCAAGAGCGTCGTCGACGCGGCCGCCGCGAAGGGCACTCTGCTCAGCGCCTACCAGAACCGGCGCTGGGACTCCGACCTGCTGACCGTGCAGAAGCTTATCGCCGACGGCGCGCTCGGCACGATCCGCCGGTTCGAGTCCCGCTTCGAGCGCTGGTCACCCGACCGCAAGATGAACCCGGCCGGCGGCGGCACCCTCCTGGACTTCGGGTCGCACCTGTTCGATCAGGCGATCCTGCTGCACGGCCCGGTCACCCGGGTCTACGCCGAGGTGCGCGGCAACGGCGAACTCGACGACGACTTCTTCGCGGCCCTGCACCACGTGAACGGGGTCGAATCGCACCTGTGGGGCAGCTGGCGGCAGGCGGCGCCGGGCCCGCGTTTCCGGGTCTCCGGCTCGACCGCCGCCTACGTCATCGACAACGGCATGGACGGCCAGGAGGCGCTGCTCAAGGCGGGCAAGTCGCCGGCCGGCCTGGGCGACCGCTGGGGCGTCGAGCACGAGCACCTGTGGGGCCGGATCCACCGCGGCGAGACGAGCGCGCCGGTGCCGAGCGAGCGCGGCCGGTGGGACACGTTCTACCCGGCGTTCGCAGCGGCGGTGCGCGGCGAGGGCCCGGTCCCGGTCGAGCCGTCCGACACGCTGCGCGTGATGGCCGTGCTGGATGCGGCCCGGCAGAGCGCCCGGACCGGCGAGGCGATCAGGCTCTAACGGACCCGCAGGCCGTCGAGGGCGAAGGAGACGACCCGGGAGCGCTGGGCGTCGTCGACGTAGGCCCCCGAGGTCAGGCCGGAGACCATCCGCAGCAGGTCGTCGAAGGACAGGTCGGAGCGGACCACGCCCTCCTTCTGGGCGCGTTCCAGCAGCGGCTCGCCCGCGTCGTACATGGTGCGGCGGCAGGTGGCGAACATCTCGGACTCCCGGTTCAGCGCCTCGATGATGGCCCGCTTGGTCACGGCGTACGACACAAAGCGGTCCAGCCACGCGGTGAGTGCCTCCCACGGCGGAAGCGCAGCGACCGCCGCCGCTACCTCGGCCAGCTGGTTGACCTCTTCGACGTAGACCGCCTCGAACAGGTCGCGCCGGGTCGGGAAGTTGCGATAGAGCGTGCCGATGCCGACGCCGGCCCGCCGGGCGATTTCTTCCAGCGAGGCGTCCGTGCCGTTCTCCGCGAAGGAGGAGCGCGCGGCGGCGAGCAACGCGTCGAAGTTGCGACGGGCGTCCGCCCGCTGGGGACGACGCACGGTAACCATAGTGACCCCCAACACAGGTAAAGGCCTTGCAAAACGGAGGCCCCCCTCCACTAATCTGGAGGCATGCCTCGACTTTATCAGTCTTCGCCGCGCGCCACCTTCACGGTGCTCGCCGCCGCGGCAGCCGCCTTCTCGCTGATGCAGTCGCTGGTCACGCCGGTGCTGCCGACGATCCAGCAGGACCTGCACACGAGCACCGGCACGGTCACCTGGGTGCTGACCGCCTGGCTGCTCGCCGCCTCGGTGGCCACCCCACTGGTCGGCCGGATCGCCGACATGATCGGCAAGGACCGCGCCCTGCTGGTCGCGCTGGCCGCGATCGCGGTCGGCTGCCTGGTCGCCGCGCTGGCGCCCAACATCGGCGTGCTCATCGTGGCCCGCGTCCTGCAGGGCCTGGGCGGCGCCGTCTTCCCGGTGTCGTTCGGCATCATCCGCGACGAGTTCCCACCGCACCGGGTCACCTCGGCGGTCGGCGTGATGGCCGCGGTCATCGCCACCGGCTCCGGCCTCGGCATCGTCCTGGCCGGCCCGATCGTCGGCGCCCTCGACTGGCGCTGGCTGTTCTGGATCCCGATGGCCGTGGTCACCGTCGTCGGTGTGCTGGCCTGGCGGCTGGTCCCGGCCTCCCCGGTGCGCACGCCGGGGCGGGTGAACTGGCTCTCCGCGGTCCTCCTCTCCGGCTGGCTCATCGCCCTGCTCCTCCCGCTCAGCAAGGGCACCACCTGGGGCTGGGGTTCCGGCCGCACCATCGGCCTGCTGATCACCGCCGCCGTCCTGTTCGCCGGGTGGTTCCTCGCCGAGCTCCGGTCGGCCAACCCGCTGATCGACATGCGGATGATGCGGCTGCCGGCGGTCTGGACCACCAACCTGGTCGCGCTGCTCTTCGGCGCCGCGATGTTCGGCATCTTCGCCTTCCTGCCGCAGCTCGTCCAGGTGCCGAAGGCATCCGGCTACGGCTTCGGCGCCTCGGTCACCGCGGCCGGCCTGCTGATGCTGCCGATGCTGGTGATGATGGCGGTGTTCGGCTCGCTGAGCGGCCCGCTGACCCGCTGGGTCTCCAGCAAGTCGCAGCTGGTGATCGGCGCGGTGCTGGCCGCGATCTCCTGCTTCTCGCTCGCCCTCGCGCATTCCGACAGGGCCGCGGTGGCCGTCGCCGGCGGTGTCTTCGGCATCGGCCTGGGCCTGATCTACTCCTCGATGATCAGCCTGATCGTGCAGAGCGTCCCGATGCACCAGACCGGCGCCGCCTCCGGCATGAACACCAACATCCGCACGATCGGCGCCAGCATCGGCACCGCGATCGTCAGCTCGATCGTCGCCGGTCACCCCGGCGTGCAGGGCCTGCCCGCCGAGTCCGGTTTCACCGAGTCCTTCCTGATCCTGGGCGGGATCGCGGTGGCGGCGATCGCCGTCGCGTTCCTGGTCCCGACGGCCAAGCGCACGACGGAACGCCCGGCCACGGTCCTGCCGGAACTGACGCCGGTCGAGGTCTGATCAACAAACCGGCGGGGCGGGCTTCACGAAGCCCACCCCGCCTTCGGCGTTTCCGCGAGGCGTTTCAGCGAGGCGTTTCAGCGAGGCGTTTCAGCGAGGCGTTTCAGCGAGGCGTTTCAGCGAGGCGTTTCAGCGAGTGC
>NZ_BOML01000030.1 GCF_016862175.1 Paractinoplanes durhamensis
TTTCCGCGAGGCGTTTCAGCGAGGCGTTTCAGCGAGGCGTTTCAGCGAGGCGTTTCAGCGAGGCGTTTCAGCGAGGCGTTTCAGCGAGTGCAGGTCAAACCATTGATGGTGTACGCCGTGGGCGCCACATTCGTCCCGGTGTAGGTGCCGTTGAACCCGGCACTCGTGGAGCCCCCGGCCGGCACCGCGCCGTTGTACGACAGGCTGGTCGCGGTGACCTGAGCCCCGCTCTGCGTCCAGTTCGCCGACCACCCCTGGCTGATCTTCTGGTTGCCGGGGAAGGTGAAGCCCAGGTTCCAGGCCGTCCACGCCGTAGTGCCGGTGTTGGTGAGCGTGACCGTCCCGGTAAAGCCACCACCCCAGTCGTTGACGCTGTAGGTGACCTTGCAGCCCGAAGCCGCGGTAGGAGTGGGCGTGGGTGTCGGCGAGGAAGTAACCGAAGGGGACGGCGAGGGCGAGGAGGTCGTGGGCGATGTCGAAACCGTCGGTGACGGCGTGACGGTGCCCGGCTCCTGGCCCCAGATCAGCTTGCCCGCCTCGTACAGCGGCACGTTCTTGTTGATCGCCGTGCCGGCCAGATAGGACGGATCGTTCGACGAATCCCACGTCCCACCATCGGCCACCCCGACCTTGAACTGCACCTCCATCCGATAGGCCGACTGACCGGCCGGCGTGATCGAGTACCCCGCACAGTTGACCTCGACATACCAGATGTCACCCGACCACTGCTTGGCCGTCGAGGGCGAGGGACAGCCCTGCGTGTATCCGGGGGTGACAACCAGGGCAGCCGTGCCCTCGCGCCGGAAGAAATACCGGTAGGTGGATGCGGTGAGCGCCCGAGCCGGATAGGCGGACTTGTTGTAGATCATCACCTTGAGCGCGGTGTCCCGCGGCTCGTCCTGCATGACGGTCGTCTCGACGGTGATCTCGTCCATGTCCGGCGTCTCGGCCTGCGGGAAGTTGGCGAGCGGCGTCCCGCCGTACTCCTGGTAGAGCCGGGCGACCGCCGACGTGAACCCGGCGTTGTAGTCGGTGGCGACCTCGTTCATCACGTAGTCGCTGCGCTGGTCGGCGTACGCGTCGTCGTTGGTGGAAGGACCGCCGACCAGAGCGCCGTAAAGGACATGCCGCGTCTCGGTCGGCACGGTCATGTTGTCCCACCAGGAGCCATGGGCCGTACGGTGATGGGGATTCTTCGGCGCATTGGCGCCGAACCCGATCAGATAGCTGGATTGCCGCGGGTTGTCGCCGAGCGCGTAATTGACCTGCCGCACCGCGAAGTCGTGATAGCGCGCTTTCCGGGTGGCATCACTGGTCTTGTCGCTGTAGACGAGCGCGGCAAAGGCGGTGTTGGCCGAATAGCGCAGCGATCCCCAGCTGTCGAGCACCGCTTCCCCACCGGGCGAGTAGCGCACCTTCTCGCCGTTGACCCCGACGGTCCACCAGTCGAGCCACCGGTTGGCGTCGTCGATGTACTTCTGCTTGCCGGTCAGGTTGGCCAGCAGCACGTACGCCCCGAACTGCTTGTTGTCCCAGGCGATCGTCCACTTGTAGGAGTGCGTGGTGGTCTGCGGTTCGGTCCCGAGCGCGTCATAACCCGCTTCGGCCTTGGCGAGATAAGTGGCGTCATTGGTGGCCCGATAGAGCCAGATCGCCCCCCACACGAGCTCGTCCTGATAGCCGCTCCACGACTTGTAGTAGGAGGCCGCGTCGGTGATGCAGTCGCTGTAGGCCTTCCGCACCGTGTCGGCGAAGGTATAGAGCTGCTTGGCGTGGGTGAGCAGCTTGTCGGCGTAGGCCGCGTCGGTGGGCCGGAAGACGATGGAGCTGGCCGCCATCGCGGCGGCGGTCTCGCCCGCCAGGTCCGAGCCGCCGCAGGTGGCGTCGATCTTGTAGGAGGGCCGCGCCATCGGCATCACTTCGGCCGGTCCCCACCACTTGTGGTCGTCGTCCCCCTTGCCGACCTGCCCATACAGCACATTGGCCGAGGGATGCGCCTTGATGAAGTAGTCGTTCGGCACCCGCAGGTTGTTCAAGAACGAGGTCAACTGCCCACTTGCTGCGTACGCGTCGCGGTATTCGACCGCGCCCCACGCGAGCATCGTGGTGGTGAACGCCATCGGGAAGCCGAACTTGACGTGGTCGCCGGCGTCGAACCAGCCGCCGGTCAGGTCGAGCCCGGCGTCGGACCCGTCGGTCATGGCCGCGTCGCCGCGCCACGACACCTGACTCCAGGCGGGCTTCTTGCCGGCGATCTGGGCCTGGTAGAAGAACATCGACTTCTGGAGAGCTTCGCCGTAGTTGAAGGCGCCCGCGGCGGAGGCGGATCCGTTGGCGAGGGCGAGGCCGGCGACCACGGCGGCGAGGGCGACAAGGGCTGCGAGCAGACGGCGCATGGGGATGCCCCTTCGGGGAGACGAGCGTCGATGGGAGCGCTCCCAGACATTGAACAATCTCGCTGTGAATTTGGGAAGGAGCAGAATCCCCGGCAGCCGACCCAACCGGACGGCGGCGGGGCGGGTAGACGGGGTGTGAGTATTCGGATGGCGGGGGCCGCGACCGACCGGGCGGTGTTCGAGGCCTGGGTGCGGTCCGCACTGGAGGTGACGGAATGAGCAAGAACCGCGACCATGTCGACGAACTTCTGCACGCGGCCGGCGAGCGGTGGCGCGCGACCCAGCCGGCGCCGCCCGAGCCCGACCCCGGCCGCTGGCCCGCCACCACGGCCCGGACCCGCGCCCGGTGGATCCCGATCGCGGCGGCCGCGGCGGTGGCGGTCGCGGTGAGCGCGGCGTCGGTGATGCTGCGGCCGTCCGGCCCGGACGTGCCACCGGCCGGGGTGGCCGAGCAGGGACCGCCGGCGGCCGCGACTCCCCCGGCCGAGCCGAGCATCGCCGAGGGGGTCGAGGCCGCCATTCCGATCGCGGATCAGCTGTTGACCGATCCCACCACCGGCGTCTACGGGATCGACACCGGCACCGGCCATGTGCAGATGGTCATGCTCACCCCGGAGCTGTACGAGCGGCTGGCCAACGCGGGCGCGGCACAGTTGCTGGACCTGGATCCATGGCTGCGGCCGGTGGCCTGACCGGTCAGCCGTTCCAGTCGCCGAAGACGCTGGTGATGGCGGCGCCGGCCGGGCCGAAGCCGAAGGCGAGGTCGGAGCTGCCGCTGGACAGCGAGTTGGACAGGTGGAAGGTGGCGTCCCGGGTGTCGTGATAGCCGATGGTGGTGCTGCCGTTCCCGTCGAAGTCCCCGGTCACCGGCTGCACCAGAGGGCTGGCCGGGCCGAACCCGAACGCGTAGTCGGAGCTGCCACTGGCCAGGTCGTTGGAGAGGTGGAAGGTCGCGTCCCGGGTGTCGTAGTAGCCGACGCTGTCCTTGCCATCGTTGTTCCAGTCGCCGACGACCGGCCGGACCGCGGTGCTGACCGGCCCGAACCCGAAGGCGTAGTTCGAGCTGCCGCTGGCGAGCGCGTCGGACAGGTGGAAGGTGGCATCGCGGGAGTCGTAGTAGCCGACGCTGTCCTTGCCGTCACCGTTCCAGTCGCCGGTCACCGGATAGATCGCCGAGCCGCTCGGCCCGAACCCGAACGCGTAGTCCGAGCTCCCGCTGGCCAGCGCATTCGACAGATGGAACGTCGCGTCCCGGGTGTCGTAGTAGCCGACGCTGTCCTTCCCGTCACCGTTCCAGTCGCCGACCACCGGCCGCACCGCGGTGCTGACCGGCCCGAACCCGAACGCATAGTTCGAGCTACCGCTGGCGTTCGTGTTGCTCAGGTGGAAGGTGGCGTCGCCGGCGTTGTAGTAACCGACCGTCTGCGGGCTGGCACCACAGTTGTGGCTGGTCACGCTGTAGGAGTTCTGCCCGCTCGCGCCCATGTTGTAGTCGACGGAGTTGAAGGCGGCGGTGACGATCTCACCGTTCTCCCCGTCACCGTTGCCGTTGCTGTCGTAGAGCAGCTCGTAGTGCAGGTGCGGGTCGGTCGTGCCGACGTTGCCGACCTCGCCGATCTTCTGCCCCTGGGCGACCCGGGTGCCGGGCGACACCGACCGCACCCGCATGTGCAGGTAGACGGTGAACCAGCCGTTGCCGTGGTCGATCTCCAGCCCGCCCGGGTCGAACCACTCGTGCACGGTGCCGCCGAGCGCGGCGACCACCGGACTGCCGAGCGTGGTGCCACCGATCCGCTGCATGTCGATCTTGCGGTCGGCCGGGTTGTGGCCGGCGTAGCTGAACAGCGACCAGCTCTGCCCACACGGAAACGGCAGTTGGAATCGAGGCTTGGCCGGCAGCGCATGCGCAGGCCCGGCAAAGATCAGGGACAGAAAGAGGGAGAGTACGGCGGCGAAAGTCAGACGTGTTCGCGACATCGAGAATCCCTTCAGGAGAGGCGGAAGTCGGCCACCTTCAGCGCGGAGGGGGTCGTTCCGCTGGATCGCTGCTGGTAGAGCACCGAGAGCACGTCCTCGCCCTCGATCCGGGACCGGTCGATCAGCACCTCGCCGAACGCGTTCAGGGCGGTCCCGTCGAAGCGGACCGTCCAGTCGGTCCAGCCACTGGCCGCGCTCGCGCTGACGATCCGGCCGTAGGGCATGACGACGTAGAGGTTGTCGTGCGAGTCGAACATCAGCTGGGAACGGTTGGTCGAGCCGAGCGGCTCCGGCACCTCGGCCTTGCGCCAGACTCCCGCCGCGTCGCGATAAAGATGGAAGAGGCGTGCGTACGCGGCCCGCTGGCTCGCATAGCTGGAAACGCAGGACAGGTAACGGCCGGGCACGTAACTGATCGCCACGTGCGGGTTGCCGGCCGAGTCGACGTCCTGACTCTCGTCGTTCATCAGGGCGTGGTCGACGTCGAGCGGGTCGACCACGATGCCGGGGCTGTCCAGGGCGAGCTGCGGCGTCCCGCCGGTGCGGGCGACCACGGCGCCGGCGTCGTTGTGCCAGGTGCGGCCGCGGTCGTCGCTGTAGACGTAGTCGGTGTCGTGGTTGGACAGCCCGCCACCGCTGCACAGGACGCCGGTGCCGCCTTCCCGCCAGGTGAACGCGGCGTGCAGCCGACCGGCCCGGTCGTAGGTGAAGCCGTGCGGATAGAGGTTGCGGGTCGTGCTCACGCCGTAGGTGCCGGCCGCCGACTGCCACCGCCCGAGCTTGGTCCAGCCGCCTGCGACGTCGTACTCGGCAAGTTCTTCGGTTCCGTTTCCGGAGACGCCGGTGCGGTAGCTGAGTTGAAGCACCCCGCCGGGCGCGGCGAGGAACCGCGGGTAGGTGATCGTGCCCAGCTCGGCGCCGTCGAGGGTGCGCTGGATCGACCCGAACGCGCCGGCCACCCAGGCGTGCCCGGCCGGCGCGGACACCAGCCCGGCCTCCGACTTGGCGTAGAAGATGACGGTGTCGTGGGTGTCCATCGCGACGTGCAGACGCCCGTCGGCGGTGGAGATGCCGAGCGAGATGACGTTGTGCGAGTCGTTCGCGGTCAGCTGGTGCGGCAGGGTGAGGGTCTGCCAGGTGCCGCCCGGCAGGGCTCGCCGCCCGACGACGACCGAGCGGTTCGCGGTGTACCAGGACGCGTACTGGTAGCCGGCGTAGCTGAGGATCCCGCTCTGCTGGAACGACTCGTTGTTGACCAGCCCCTGATAGGACTCGAAGTAGAGGGCGGCCGGGTCGACCACGGTGTTGCTGATGAGGGTGACGGCGGGCGCGGCGGCGGTGGCCGGCGCACCCCACCCGGCCGCCGCGACGACGATCATCACGGCGGCCAGGCCGAGGCGTTTGAGTTTCACGGTCAGCCGTTCCAGTCGCCGAAGACGCCCCGGATGCTCGCGCCGGCCGGCCCGTAGCCGAAGGCGAGGTCGGAGCTGCCGCTCGCCAGCTGGTTGGACAGGTGGAAGGTGGCGTCCCGGGTGTCGTGGTAGCCGATGGTGGTGGTGCCGTTGCCGTCGAAGTCGCCGACCACCGGCTCGACGGCGGTGCTGACCGGCCCGAACCCGAACGCGTAGTTGGAGCTGCCGCTGGCGAGCGAGTTCGACAGGTGGAAGGTCGCATCCCGGGTGTCGTAGTAGCCGATGCTGTCCTTGCCGTCGCCGTTCCAGTCGCCGACCACCGGCCGGACCGCGGTGCTCACCGGCCCGAAGCCGAAGGCGTAGTTGGAGCTGCCACTGGCCAGGGAGTTGGACAGGTGGAACGTGGCGTCGCGGGAGTCGTAGTAGCCGACGCTGTCCTTCCCGTTGCCGTCCCAGTCGCCGGTGACCGGATAGATCGCCGAGCCGGCCGGGCCGAACCCGAACGCATAGTCCGAGCTGCCGCTGGCCAGCGCGTTCGACAGGTGGAACGTGGCGTCCCGGGTGTCGTAGTAGCCGACCCCGTCCTTCCCGTTGCCGTCCCAGTCGCCGACCACCGGCCGGACCGCGGTGCTGGCCGGGCCGAACCCGAACGCGTAGTCGGAGCTACCGCTGGCGTTCACGTTGCTCAGGTGGAACGTCGCGTCGCCCTGGTTGTAGTAGCCGACCGTCTGCGGGTTCCGGCTGGTCGGCGTGCACGGCACGGTGAGGCCGCGGGCGAGCAGGTAGTCGGCCGGGTTGATGCCGTGCGCGTCGCCGGCCGTGGCGTAGGTGCGCAGGTGCAGGTGCGGCCCGGTGGCCTCGCCCTCCTGGCCCATCAGGGCGATCCGCTGCCCGGCCGCGACGGTCGCGCCGACCGCCACGTCCCGCTGGTACATGTGCCCGTACTCGGTCATGCTGCCGTCGGCATGCTTGATCCGGATCCACTGCCCGTAGCCCTGGGCCGGGCCGGAGGCGGTGACGGTGCCCGCGCCGACCGCGTAGATCGGGGTGCCGAGCGCGTTGGCGATGTCGATGCCGTCGTGCCCGCTGTGATAGCCCTGCGAGATCGAGCCGGCCGCCGGGCAGCGCGCCGAGTAGGCCGCCATGGCGGTCTGCGGAGCAACGAAGGCACCCGCGATCAGTCCGATCAGTCCGAAATGGAGAATGCGCATTTTCCCGCCTCAGCCGTAGATGTGGAAGGTCTTGTCGGGGCAGCCACGCCGGGCGCCACGGTCACCAGGGACATGGACACATGTTGATGGCGTGCGTTCCGGCCGGGCACCTGAGAGCTCTCAGGTTGCGGACGGCTGTCCGATGGAGACGGTGTTGCACAATGGCCCCCGAAAGGGGGCGAAATGTGGCTGGGCAGGTCCGACCGACCCTTGGCCGACGTGGCCGACGGGACGATCATCGGCGATTACCGGGTCGTCAGTTACCTTGCCTCGGGTCAATGGGGAAGCGTGTACGCCGCGCGCCGGCTGACGCCGCGGCCGGGCGCCCCGGACGACGTGGCGCTGAAGCTGCTGCCGGCGGCGACGCTCACACCGGCCCAGCGGGCGACGTTCGCCGAGATCCTGGACCGGGAGAAGCGGTTCGGCCGCGATGCCCGGCATGCTCATCTGATCCGCGTCTTCGAGGCGCTGACCTGCCCGGACGGTTCGGTCGCGCTGGTCATGGAGCTGGCCCGCACCGACCTGCGGCGACTCCTGGAGAGCAACCCCGGTAAGCCGCCCGCGGACGGCGCCATCCTTCTCCGCCAGGTGTGGCACGCGCTGACCTACATGCACGCCAAGGGCTGGGTGCACGGCGACCTGAAACCGGCCAACGTGCTGATCGCCGACGACGGATGGGCCCGGGTCGGCGACTTCGGCCTGGCCGCCGAGCTGGACGGCACGCACGGCTACACGCCCGGCCTCGGCACCCAGGACTACCTGCCGCCGGAGTGGTGGGACCAGGGCCTGGACAGCCGCGGCGTGATCACCCGGCCGGCCACCGACGTGTGGGCGTTCGGCGTGCTCGCCCACGAGGTCCTGACCGGCGGCATGCACCCGTTCCCGGGCGCGACCCCGGCCGCCCGGGCCGGCGCCATCCGCGAGTACGCCGCCGATCCCGGCCGGCTGCGGTTGGCCACGACGATCCCGGAGCCGTGGCCGGCGATCATCCGCGACTGCCTGCGCGCCTCCTACGCCGAGCGATTGGCCGCCACCCGGGACCTGGCCGCGCGGATGGCCGGCGCGACTCCGGCCGGTTCGACGCCACCACGGCATCGGGTCGCCTCCGCCGTCGCCGCCTCCATGGCGGTGCTCCTGCTGAGTGCCTCGGCCGCGCCCGGCGAGGTGAAGCCGGCCGTGCCGGTCCAAGAAGCGGCCAAGGGTGAGCTTCGGCCCGGCGGCGAGGTGCCGGCCCAGTACCGCACGGTGATCACCAGTGCGGCGCACAGCTGCCCCAAGGCTCCGGTCACGCCGGCCCTGATCGCCGCGATGCTCAAGGTGGAGAGCAACTTCGACCCGAACAAGCGATCCCCGCAGACCGACGAATACGGCATCGCGATGTGGACGCCGACGGTCTTCGCGGGCTGGGCACCCAAGCATCCGGACCGCACCGCCAGCGTCTTCAACACAGACGACGCGATCCGGGCGATGGCCGGCTTCCTCTGCTATCTCGTCGACACCGTCGGCTACCTGCCCGGCGACCCGCAACTGCTGATCGCCGCGGCCTACCGGGTCGGCGGCAAGCGCGTCCGCAAGGTCGACGGCATCCCACCGGAGACGACGGCCTACACCAGCAAGATCAAGACCAAGATGATTGCGTACGGCTACTGAGCGGACCCACCATGCCCGGTGTTCTCATCCAGATCCCGTCCGACGCCGACAAGCCGGAGCTGGTGCGCCTGCCCCCGGGCGGCACGGCCACGTTCGGCCGGGGTGGTTCCGGCCGCACGCCGGACGTACCGCTGCCGCACCCGGCGGTGTCCCGGCTGGCCGGCCAGTTGACCGCGACCGCCGACTTCTGGCTGATCAGCAACTTCAGCGCCGAGCGCACCTACGTGGTGGACAACCCGGAGGGCGGCGGCGAGCACCTGAAGATCGCGCCGCGCCGGATCGACGCGCCGGTGCCGTTCGAGTTCGCCCGGGTGGTGATCCCGGTCCCGGACGGCGAGGTGTCCTTCCTGGTCTACGCGCCCGAGCACACCTACGCCGATCCGGCCCGGGACGGCGCACCGACCGGCCCGGCCACGATGCCGGCCTTCTCGCTGGACGAGAGCGCGAAATACTTCCTGATCCTGGTGGCCCTGTGCGAGCCACGGCTGCGGGACAGTTCCTCGGTGGCGATCCCGCTGATCCCGGAGATCGTCGACCGCCTGCACGGCGCCCTTACCCGCAGCGCGGTCAACTTCCACATCGACTACCTCGCCGAACACAAGCTGCGCCTCCGGCAGCGGGACACCGCCGGGCAGCGCTCCGGCCGCCTCGATCACAAGCGGGAAGCCCTGGTCAGCTGCGCGCTGCGCTTCAATCTGGTAGCCGAGCGGCACCTCGCCCTGCTGCCACCCCCGCCGGGCGCTCGGTAGGGGTTTTCGTTGCGCGCTCCCGGGTAACAGGCGGCTTGTCCCAGTTGTCCACCACGAGGAGATCTGATGAGTGCGGTCAGCAACCCGGCCACCGTCGAGGAGTGCCTGCGGGTCGGCGCCGGTTTCAGCCAGGGCGACCGGAACTGGCTCGCCGAGCAGTTCGCCACCCTGGACAACCGGCTGGCCTCGTTCCACGCCGACGCCACCGAGCTGGAGATCTCCGTCAAGGACCGCGAGGCGCGCGGCCAGAAGGTCACCCTGGAGTGCTGGATCAGCGGTCGCGACAAGATCGTCACCACCTCGTCGGAGGAGGACCTGCACGCGGCGGTGATGGACGTCCGCGACGACCTGCGCCGCCGCCTGAACGACGCGAAGCACCGCCAGGAGCCCCGCAACAACCGCCACCTGCGCGAGGTCCCGACCCCGGAGATCGACCCCGAGCCGGAAGCCTCAACTCCGTCCTAGGCTGGGGCCATGGAGACTGTGGTTCTACCGGACGGACGCACGCTGGAATATCTGGTCGAAGGGCCGGCGGAGGGATTGCCGCTGGTCCTGCACCACGGGACCCCGGCCGCGGCCGTCCGGTACGGCCCGCTCGCCGTCCCCGGCATCCGCCTCGTCCTGATCAGCCGCCCCGGTTACGGCACCTCGACCGAGGACCCCGGCCGCAGCGTCGCCTCGGCGGCGGCCGACACGGCCGCGGTCCTGGACGCGGCGGGCATCGCGGAGTTCGTCACCGCCGGCTGGTCCGGCGGCGGCCCGCACGCCCTGGCCTGCGCCGCCCTGCTGCCCGGCCGCTGCCTCGCGGTGGCGACGATGGCCGGGGTGGCACCGTCCGAGGCCGAAGGGCTGGACTGGCTGGACGGCATGGGCAGCGAGAACGTCGAGGAGTTCGGCGCGGCGGCGGCCGGCCGGGCGAAACTGGAGGCCTTCCTCAACCACGCCGCCGAGACGATGGGCGAGGTGAAAGGGTCGGAGGTCATCGAGGCGTTCGGTGACCTGATCGCCGACGTGGACAAGCAGGCCCTGGTCGGCGGGTTCGCGGACTATCTGGCCCAGTCGTTCCGGCATGCGCTCTCCGGCGGGATCGCCGGGTGGCGGGACGACGATCTCGCCTTCACCAAGCCGTGGGGGTTCGAGCTGGCCACCATCGAGCCGCCGGTCTCGATCTGGCAGGGCGATCAGGACCGGATGGTGCCGTTCGGGCACGGCCAGTGGCTCGCCGAGCACCTGCCCGACCCGGAGGTCCACCTGCTCCCCGGCGAGGGACACCTCTCGCTGATCGACAACTTCAAGCTGATCGTGGCCACGCTCCGCCGGCAGGCTGCGGCCTGACCCGCGGAGGGGCCCGCGCCGGACGTGGCGCGGGCCCCTCCTCTGGGGATGGGAGCGGGGTTCAGTTGCGCACGATGGTGAACGTGCTGGTCGTGTTCTCGATGTCCCGGTAGTTGTTGCTCAGCACCAGGTTGGTGAAGGTGGCGGTGCCGACCGCCGGGCCCTGACCGGGTTCGGGCAGCGGGTTGGCCCAGATGCCGTAACCGGACTTGGCGTCGTACGCGTCGCCGCTCTTCTGCGCGCCGGTGATCGTCACGTTGGTGAAGATCGTGTCCTTGACCGGGTTCTGCGGCTGACCGCCGACGTAGTTGGTCTGGAACATGATCCCGGAGTAGGTCGGGTCGACGATGTCGACGTTGCTGACCCGGATCCCCTGGAACACCTTGGACGCGCTGAACACCCAGATCGCCGGGAAGACCTGCTGGCCCCAGAAGTGGCCACCGGCCCGGACGATCGAGATGTTGTCGAGCACGGTCGGCGGCGACGCGCCGAACCCGTTCATCGGATAGCCGAAGTCCAGCGAGCTGATCGTGATGCCCGAGTAGACGAGGGTGTCCGCGACGTAGATGTTCTTGAACGTGTTGGCGTACCCGCCGTAGACCGCGATGCCGGCGGCCCGCCAGGTCAGGATCGACGTCAGGTTCGAGAAGGTGTTGTTGATCTCGTCCGAGCCGCCGGCGTCGATCGCCGAGAACAGCGCGAACGAGTCGTCGCCGGTGGCCCGGGCCTCGTTGTTGTCGACCAGGTTGCCGGTGCTGCCGTTGGTCATGTTGACGCCGTCGGCGAACGTGTCCCGGATCCGCGAGTTCTTGATGACCATGTTGTCGGTGTTCGCGCCCCAGTAGAGGCACACCACGTGCTCGGCCCAGATGTTGTCGATGGTGATCCCGGAGACGTTCGCGAAGTCGAACACCTTGCCGGGACCGTCGATCCGGGTCGTGTAGTTACCGAAGAACGCGAAGTTCTTGAAGGTGGAGCCGTTCGCGCCCGAGTCGGCCCGGAAGCCGGCGTCGGTCTCGGTCTGGGTGGTCGGCGTGTAGAACCGGGTGTACCAGGGTCCGGCACCGGTCACCACGATCGGCCGGCCGTAGACCTGCAGCTTGCTGCTGGTCGAGTAGTCCCCGGCCGGGAGGTAGACGCCCAGCTTGGTGGTGTCCTGCCGGGCGGTGTCGAGCGCGTTCTGCACCGACTGCTGGTCGAAGCCGGCCGGCACCACGTACTTGGTCGTGTCGGGGTTGGCGACCGGCGCGACCTGCTCGGTGTTGACGAAGTCGATCGCGATGGTGCCCGAGTTGGCCGCGTCCTTCTGCAGCTTCAGCGTGCTGCCGGCCGGGAACGAGCCGGTCAGCAGGATGTTCGCCTCGTCGTAGATGTGCCGCGGGTTCGAGCCGGAGTTCTGCGGTGCGGTCTCGTCGCCGTACAACCAGGCGTACTTCGAGGTGAGCGGCAGGGTCTTGGTCAGGCTGCCGTTGACGTACACGTTGATCGAGCTGGTCGTGCCGTCCGGGATGGAGAACCGGGCGACGACCGTGTTGGTGGCGGCCCGGGTGGTCCACTGCACGTACGACCCGGTCTGGTTGAGCGTCACGGCCTTGCGCCCGGACGCCTCGCCGGCCAGGTCGCCGACGGTGCGGTTGGGCCCGACGATCGCCGCGCCACCGCCGACCGTGCCGTCCTCGGCCTCGTACATGTCGTACGGCATGTTGGCGCCGCGACCGACGAAGAACGGCTTCTCCGCGGTGTTGTTGGCCTGCTTGACGGCGAGCTCGTTGCCGTCGACCGCGACCACCGTCCGGACCGTGTACTTGCCGTTCACGGCGGTCCAGGTGCCGAGGTCGAGGGCGGGCGAGGAGGCCCCGGCGGCGAGCGTGCCGCTGTAGGAGCCGGTCAGCGTCTTCACCACGGTCGAGCCGTTGAGCACGGTCAGCGTGACGCCGTGCGCGCCCGCGGCCGACGCGGCCGACCCCTGGTTCTTGATGGTCACCGAGAAGGTCACCGTGTTACCGGCGGCCGGGTTGCCGGGCGACCAGGACACCACCGAGGCGACCAGGTCGGAGCTGCTGACCGGGGTCACCACCAGGTTCGACGCGGAGGTGAACGAGTTGTTCGCCTCGTTGGTCTCGATCACCGTGTTCGACTCGTCCACCTTGGCGGAGAGCGCGTAACTGCCGGCGTCGCGAGCGCCGATGTCGGCCGTGACGGTCGCCGAGGCGCCCGCCGCGAGCGCGGCCACGGTGGCGGTGCCGACCTTCGTCGTACCCAGATAGAAATTGACGTTGGTGGCGCCGGAGGAGGCCGCACCGCCGTTGCGCACCACCGCCGACAGCGTCACCGCGTCGGTCTCGACCGGCGCCGCGGGCGAGGACGACAGGCCGGTGATCGTCAGGTCCGGGTTGGGCGCCGCGACGCCGATCACCTGGAACTCGGCGACCTGACCGCTCGGCGCGCCGGTGTTGGCGGTGAAGGACAGCCGGACGTCGGCGGCGGTCCCGCTCACCGGAACCGTCACCGTGTTACCGGAGGCCGGGTTGAAGGTGTACGTCGCGGAACCGACCAGCGTGGTGAAGGTCGACGAGCTCTGCTCCCGGCCGAGGACCGAGAACGTCTGCTGCCGGGTCGCCCACGAGCTGTCCGGGTTGAGCTTGACCACCACCTGCTGCAGGGTGGCGTTCGCGCCGAGCTTGGCGGTGAGGGTCGCCGGGTAGGCACTCCCCTCCCAGTAGGTGGCGGTGTCGCCGTCGTCGGCGTTGGTCGCCACGAACGTGTAGATCGTCGACGACGCCTCGATCGGCTGGTTGAGGGCCAGGTTGGTGCCGGTCCCGCCGGTGCCGTTGCGGGTCACCGTGCTGCTCGCCGCCGACACGTTGCCGGCCGCGTCCTTCGCCGTCACGTAGTAGGCGACGGTGGCGGTGTCCGGCTGGCTGTCGGTCCAGGTCAGCGCGCCCGCGCCGAGGCTGGTTCGGAGCACGCCGTTGGCGTAGACGTCGTAGCCGGTGACGCCGACGTTGTCGGTCGACGCCGACCAGGTCAGCCGGATCTGCCCGGACGCCGGCTGGGTGTAGGCGAGGTTGCCGGGCGCGGTGGGCGCCTGGGTGTCGCCGGTGACCGGGCCGTAGACCTCGAGCTCGGACAGCTGACCGGCCGGCCAGCCGGTGTTGGCGGTGAAGGTGAGCCGGACGAAGCGGGCCGCGGCCGCGGTGAAGTCGATCGTGACGGTGTTGCCGGAGGCCGGGTTGAAGACGTAGCCGGCCGACGCCTTCAGGGTGCTGAACGACGAGCCGTCGGTGCTGCCCGCAACGGTCAGGGTCTCGGTGCGGGTGGCCCAGGCGGTGGCCGGCGGCAGCTTGAGGACCGCCTGGTTGACCTGGGTGGCGGCGCCCAGGTCAACCTGCAGCCACTGCGGGAAGGCGTTGTTCTGGCTCTCCCAGTACGTGTCGGCGTTGCCGTCGCCCGCCCTTGGGGCCTGGTAGACGTCGGCGTAGCTGCTGGCACTGAAGGTCTTTCCGGCGGCCAGGTCGGGGCCGGCGGCGGACGCTGCGGTGGGGACGGAGAATACGGCGGCGACGACTCCGGCCGCGGCGGCCGCGGCGAGGAGTCTTCTGAATCGAGGCATAGCGGGAGCGAGCCTTTCTTCCGTGAAAAGCCCCCGGCTCCCTGTCAGGCCGTCAAACGCAGCCAGACGGCGGTGTCCGGGGGGATACGGTCACCGTCGAGTGGGCCACTGGCGAGCAGGGAGGTCTCGTGGTCCGGCAGGGGGATCGGGGAGCCGGACATGTTGACGACGCAGGCGAACCGGTCGCCTCGGGTGTAGGCGAGGACCTCGGGGCCGAGGTCCAGCCAGGACATGGCGGGCCGGTGCAGCCCGTCCTCGGTGCGGCGCAGGGCGATGGCGTTGCGGTAGAGCTCGAGCATCGAGTGGGGGTCGCCGGTCTGCGCCTCGACGGTCAGGCCCTTCCACTCGATCGGCTGCGGCAGCCACGGCGTACCGGTGCTGAACCCGAACGGCTGCTCGTCGCCGCTCCACGGCAGCGGCACCCGGCAGCCGTCCCGGCTGTGCCCGCGACGCGCCCACATCGGGTCCTGGTATTGCTCGTGCGGGATGTTCTCGTTCTCCCCGAGGCCGAGCTCCTCGCCCTGGTAGACGTAGGTGGCGCCGGGCAGCGACAGGGACAGCAGCGCGGCCGCCCGGGCCCGCCGGGTGCCGAGCTCCAGGTCGACCGGGGTGCCGTCGAGGTTGTTGTCGAAGCTGAACGTGGTGTCGGCCCGGCCGTAGCGGGTGACGTGCCGGGTGACGTCGTGGTTGGACAGCACCCAGGTCGCGGGGGCGCCGACCGCGCGGTGCGCGTCCAGGGTGCGGTCGACGCATGCGCGCATCAGCCGCGGATCCCAGGCGCAGCCGAGGAAGTCGAAGTTGAACGCGGCGTGCAACTCGTCCGGCCGCAGGTAGTTGGCGAACCGCTCGACCTCCGGCATCCACACCTCGCCGATCAGGGCGCGATCCGGATATTCGTCGGCGACCCGCCGCCACCCGCGGTAGACGTCGTGCACCTCGTCGAGGTCGTGGAACGGGTGCTTCTCCCCGTCCACCACCTCGGGCAGGTCGCGGTCCTTGAAGAGCAGCGCCGCCGAGTCGATCCGGATGCCGTCGACGCCACGGTCGAACCAGAACCGCAGAATGCTCTCGAACTCGGCCCGCACATCCGGGTGATCCCAGTTCAGGTCGGGCTGCTCGGGCGTGAACAAATGCAGATACCAAAGGCCGTCCGGCGTACGCGTCCAGGTGGTGCCGCCGAATTCCCCCCGCCAATTCGTCGGCATCTCGTCGCCGTTGCGTCCCCTACCGGGCCGGAACCAGAAGTAGTCCCGTTCCGGCGCGTCCGGGGACGCGAGGGCGGCCTTGAACCATTTGTGCTCGCTGGAGATGTGGTTCGGGACGATGTCGACGATCATCCGAATGCCGGCCGCGTGTGCCTCCTCGATCAGCGCCTCGGCCTTGGCGAGCGTGCCGAACGCCGGGTCGATGTCCCGGAAATCGGCCACGTCGTAGCCGGCGTCGGCCATCGGCGACGGGTACCACGGGCTCATCCAGATCGCGTCGACGCCCAGGTCACGCAGGTGCCGCAGGTGGGCGCGGATACCGTCGACGTCGCCGACGCCGTCGCCGTCCGCGTCGGCGAAGCTCCGCGGGTACACCTGGTAGATAACCGCGCTACGCCACCACTCGGATGTGGACACGAGGACCTGCTTTCTCGCATGGGTGAGCGGCCCGGACAATGTCCGGACCCAATTTCAGATGATTTGTCAGCCTTTGAGGCTACCGCTGGTCAGGCCGGCCATGATGTTCCGCTGGAAGATCAAGAAGATGACCACCGTGGGGATGGCGGCGATGACCGAAGCGGCGACGACCACGTTCATCGGGGTGCCGCCGGAAAACGCGTAGATGCCGACGCTCAGCGTCCTCGTCTCCGGGGACGGCATCACCAGCTTCGGCCAGAGGAAGTCCTTCCAGACGTACGTGACCGCGAAGATCGAGACCACCCCGAGGATCGGCCGCGACATCGGCAGGATGATCGACCACAGCGTGCGCAGCGGCGACGCGCCGTCCACCATCGCCGCCGCGATCAGATCCTCCGGGATCGAGTCGAAGAAGCGCTTCAGCAGGAAGATGTTGAACGCGTTGGCGACCAGCGGCAGCCAGATCGCGAACGGCGAGTCGAGCAGGCTGACGTGCACGAACGGCAGGTCGATCGCGGTCACGTACTGCGGGACGATCAGCACCATCGCCGGGATCATCAGCGTCGCCAGCATCAGGCCGAGGACCACGTTGCCGAAGATCGGGCGGAGCTTCGACAACGCGTACGCCGCGGCGGTGTCGAAGACCAGCTGGAAGAAGACCGCGCCGATCGCGTAGTAGAACGTGTTGAACATCAGCTTGGCCAGGTTGAGATTGGTCCACGCGTCGGTGTAGTTCCGCGTCTGCGGATCCTTCGGAAACAGCGTCGGCGGGGTCTGCGCGATCTCCTGCCCGCTCTTGAGCGCGCCGGTGACCATCCAGTAGAGCGGCCCGATGAAGATCAGCGTGAAGATGAGGAGGACCGCGACGACGATCGCCCAATAGAGGTACCGGCCCCGGCCGCGGCCGATCTGCGCCTGCGAGATGAGAGTTCGGGACATCGTCTCAGTCCTGTTTCGTGGTCAGCCGCACGTAGACGGCGGAGAAGGCGGCGAGGACCAGCAGCATGATCACGCCCAGCGCGGCGGCGCCGTTCAGATCGTTCTGGAAGAAGCCGTGCTGGTAGATCAGGTAGGCCACGGTGGTCGCCGAGTCCTGGGTGCCGGCGCCGTTGGCGAGGATCAGCGGCTCGATGAAGACCTGCATGGTGGCGACGATCTGCAGCATCGCCAGCAGCGCGAGGATCAGCCGGGTCTGCGGGATCGTCACGTTCCAGATCCGCCGCAGCAGGCCCGCGCCGTCCAGCTCGGCCGCCTCGTACAGCTCGCCCGGGATGTTCTGCAAGGCGGCCAGGTAGACCAGGACCGCGCTGCCCATGTTCATCCAGGTCGAGGCGAGCACCATGGCCGGCATCGTCATCCCCGGCGACTGCATCCACTCCGACGTCGGCAGATGCAGGAACTTGAGGATCGCGTTGAACAGCCCGGCGTCACTCGGGTCGTACGCGTAGTACTTGAAAAGGAAGAGGGCCGAGGCCGGCGGCAGGATGACCGGCAGGTAGACCAGGATCCGCAGGTAACCCTTGGCGTGCCGCAGCTCGTTGAGCAGGATCGCCACCACGAACGGCAGAACGTAGCCGAACACCAGCGCGAGGACGGTGAAGTACGCGGTGTTCTTCCAGGCCGTCCAGAAGCTCGGGTCCTGGACGATCCGCACGTAGTTGTCGAAGCCCACCCAGCTGGTCACGCCGCGCTTCGTGTGCTGGAAGCTCATCACGATGCCGCGGATCATCGGGAACCAGGAGAACAGGGCGAAGCAGAAGATCGCCCCGATCAGGAACGCGTAGCCGGTGAGGTTGTCCCGCATCTTGCGGCCGCGTCGTGTCCGCGTCGCCTTGCCGTACGCACCGCTGAGCGGCTTCCGGCTCGTCTCCGGCACGCTGGTCATCGTCGCCAACGAAAACTCCTGCTTTCCCAGGGGTGCGGGGGCTTGCGAGCCCCCGCACCCGTCCGGTTACTTGTTCGAGGCCAGGAGCTGGTTGGTCTTGGTCTCGGCCGTCTTGAGCAACTCGTCGATGTTGGCGTTGGGGTTGGTCAGCACCCCGGACATCGCGCTGTCGAGCACCGCGTAGATGGCCTGCGCGTTGGCCGGCTCACCCTTGATCGGGACCGGGGTCGCCTCGAAGAGCGCGAAGTTCTCGGTCGGCAGGTTCTGGTTGGCCTTGCGCAGGTCGACCTCCTGCTTCTGGGCGTCGCTGCCGTTCGCGAACAGCAGCGGCTGGGGCAGGCCGACCGGCTGGTTCTGCGGCTTGGCCCGGGCGTAGTCGAACTGGCCCTTGCCCGGGGTCAGCTTCTCGAACGCGATCCACTTCAGACCGGCCTTGACCTGCTCCGGGGTGAGGTCCTTGCGGAAGAAGTAGCCCTCGCCGCCGCCGAGCGTGCCCTTGGCCGCGCCGTCCTGGCCGGGCAGCGGCGCCATCGCCCACTCGTCGTACTTGCCCTGGAAGGTCTGCACGATCGCGGTGGTGGCGTCGGGCGCGCCGACGAACATGCCGACCTTGCCGCCGGCCGCATTGGTCAGCAGGTCGCCCCACTGCAGCAGCTGGCGGCTGCCCATGCTGTTGTCGCCGTACCGCATGTCCTTGAGGTTCTGCAGGACCTGCTTGCCCTGGGCGTTGTTGAAGTCGGCCTTCTTGTTGTCGGCCGAGAGGATCTGACCGCCCTGCGAGTAGAGCTCGGCGGTGAAGTGCCAGCCGCCGGTGTTGCCCGCGCTGTACTCCGAGTAGCCGGCGACGCCGCCGCCGAGCGCCGAGATCTTCTTGGCCGCGGCGCGGACGTCGGCCCACGTCTTGGGCGGGTTGGCGACGTCAAGGCCGGCCTTGGTGAAGAGCGTCTTGTTGTAGAGCAGGCCCATCGAGTAGTTCTTGGTGGGGACGGCGTACACCTTGTTGTCGTCGGTGAAGACCGCCTTGAGCGCCGGGTCGACGCTGTCCCAGGTCGGGATGGTGTCCTTGCTGACGTACTGGCTGATGTCCATCGCCTGGCCGGAGTCGAGCACCTGCTGCAGGTCGGTCATGTAGCCGTAGAAGACGTCGGTCATCGTGCCGCCGGTGAGCCGGGCGGTGAAGTCCGGCGGGTTGTCGCACTGCTGGCCGACGCTGACGCTCTTGATCGTGACGTCCGGGTTTTCCTTCTCGAACGCCGCGACGTCGTCGTTCCAGTTCTTCAACAGGTCTTTCTGAGAGCCGTCCGGCTGGCAGTCGACGGTGATGACGGTCTTGCCACCGGCGCTCTTGGAGGTGTCGTCGTCGCTCTTGGTGGAGCAGGCGGTGAGGCTGAATCCCAGGCCGGCCACGAGCGCTAGCGCCGCAACCTTCCGGTACTGCGGTACGGACATCTTGTCCAACCCTTCTTATGTCTGGCCCCGATGAGCTGCGCATTCGGCACTGACGGCATTCGTTGTGACCTGGGTCTCGCCGTCGCGTTTCGTGGAGGTGACGATACAAAGTCAAACGGTTACCCGCAAGAAGGCGACTACAAGAAGAAAAAACGCGACTTGACCCGGGCGACAAAAAGGGCGGGCCATCGGCCCGCCCTCTGTTAGGAGTATTACCTGGTCAGCTCGGTGCCGGCCCGGTCGAACCCCGCACCACCAGCTCCGGCTCGAAAAGCAGCTCGTCCGGCTGCACACCACTGCCCTCGATCTGGTTGACCAGCAGATCGACGGCCGCCTGTCCCATCATCTCGATCGGCTGCCGCACCGTCGTCAACGGCGGATCGGTGCACGTCATCAGCGCCGAGTCGTCGAAACCGACGATCGAGACGTCGCGCGGCACGTCCAGGCCGAGCCGCCGGGCCGCCCGGATCGAGCCGAGCGCGAGCACGTCGCTGGCGCAGATCATGCCGGTCACACCGCGCTCGATCAGCCGGCCCGCGGCGAGCCGGGCGCTCTCCATCGAGAAGCTCGTCCGCTCGACGAACCAGTCGTTGCCCGCGATCTTCTCGACGGCGGCCAGCTTGCGGCGCGACGGCACGTGGTCCTCCGGACCCATCACCATCCCGATCCGTTGATGGCCAAGGGATTTCAGGTGCCCGTACGCCTGCTCGACGGCGACCGCGTCGTCCGTCGAGATGTGCGGGAAGCCCAGGCCGTCGACGCCGGCGTTGACCATCACGACCGGCATCCGGCGGTCGGTCAGCGCCCGGTAGTGGCTGTGCTCGGCGTCGGCCAGCGCGTAGGACCCACCGGCGAAGACGACGCCGGAGACCTGGTGGTCGAGCATCATCTCGATGTAGTCGCGCTCGGGGACGCCGCCGATCGTGCGGGCGGCCAGCAGCGGGGTGAAGCCGCGCTGCGCGAGCGACGCGGTCACCACCTCGGCCAGCGCCGGGAAGATCGGGTTCTGCAACTCGGGGAGCACCAGGCCGACCAGCCGGCCGCGCTCACCCCGCAACTTGGTGGGTCGCTCATATCCGAGGACATCGAGCGCGGTCAGCACCGACGCGCGGGTCGCCTCGGAGACGCCGCTGCGTCCGTTGAGCACCCGGCTGACGGTCGCCTCGCTGACGCCCGCCTTCTTCGCCACCTCGGCAAGACGTTTGGTCACGGCGGAATCCTACGTCAGTAGTTTGCAAAATCCGAACTCAGTCTTGCAGTTTCCTCGGATCGCGCCGGTTGTACTTGCAGACATTCGTCAAACCGGGTTTCGTGACTCCGACCGTGAGCTGCTGCGAGAATCGACGGCATGGCGCAACGAACGAAGGTGGCCACCCGCTGCCCCTGCGGGCACGAAGGCATGGCGTACGACGAGTGCTGCGCCCCGGCGCACAAGGGGAACGCACCCGCCACCGCCGAGGCGCTGATGCGGTCGCGGTATTCCGCGTTCGCGCTCGACAACGACGCGTACGTGCTGCGCTCCTGGCACCCGGACACCCGGCCGGCCTTCATCGAGCCCGACCCGCACCTGCGCTGGGTGGGCCTCGACATCCTGGAGGCCACCGGCGGCAGCCTGTTCGAGGCCGAGGGCGTCGTCGAGTTCCGGGCCCACTACCGCGACCACGGCAAGCACGGCGAGATGGTCGAGCGCAGCCGGTTCGTGCGGCACAACGGTCAGTGGGTGTACTGGGGTCCGATCCTTACCAACGGGTCTCTCGCCAACGTCTGAGCGGTGTGATCTGCTTCGGGTATGGCCAGCAACGAAAGACCGATGGAGGCCGGCATCGTCCGGGACTTCAAGGTCAATCTCTCGTACGGGAAATACCTGCACCTGGACGAGATCCTCGACGCCCAGCACCCGGTGAGCGTGCCCGAGCACCACGACGAGCTGCTGTTCATCCTGCAGCACCAGACCTCCGAGCTGTGGCTCAAGCTGGTGCTGCACGAGCTGCGCGCGGTGCAGGCCAAGCTCGCCGCCGATGAGCTGCGCCCGGCACTGAAGGGGCTGGCCCGGGTCAAACACATCCAGCGGACGCTGACCGAGCAGTGGTCGGTGCTGGCCACCCTGACACCGAGCGAGTATGCGGAGTTCCGCAGCTTCCTCGGCACGTCGAGCGGCTTCCAGTCGTACCAGTACCGGGCGGTCGAGTTCATGCTCGGCAACAAGGACCGCCGGATGCTGTCGATCTTCGACGACGACCCGGCCGCGCACGCGCTGCTGACCGAGGCACTCGAGGCACCGAGCGTCTACGACGAGTTCCTGCGGTACCTGTCCCGGCACGCCTACGACGTGCCGGTCGAGCTGCTGCAGCGCGACGTCACGCTCCCCTACCAATTCAACGAGGATCTGGTGCCGGTCTTCGTCGAGGTCTACTCCGACCCGGAGAAGCACTGGGGCGCCTACGAGGCGTGCGAGGAACTCGTCGACCTGGAGGAGAACTTCCAGCTCTGGCGGTTCCGGCACCTCAAGACCGTGGAGCGGACCATCGGGTTCAAGCGCGGCAGCGGCGGGTCCAGCGGGGTCGACTTCCTCAAGGCCGCCCTCGACCTGACGTTCTTCCCCGAGCTGTACGCCGTCCGCACCGAGATCGGAGCGCCCCGTTGACCGACCTGATCGCCCGGGCGGAAGCGCTCGACTCGGCCGACCCCCTTGCGGAATACCGGTCGCAGTTCCTGGCGCCGGACGACTTCGACGTCGTGTCCTACCTGGACGGCAACTCGCTGGGCCGGCCGCTGATCGCCACCGCCGCGCTGATGGAGGAGTTCATCCGGGAGCAGTGGGCGGGCCGGCTCATCCGCGGCTGGACGGACAGTTGGATGGAGTGGCCGATCCGCCTCGGTGACCGACTCGGATCAGTGGCCCTGGGCGCCGCTGCCGACCAGGTCGTGATCGGCGACTCGACGACGGTTCTTCTGTACAAACTGGCGCGAGCGGCGGTGGACTCTTCACCTTCGCGCAAACGGGTCATTCTGGACACCGACAACTTCCCCACCGACCGGTACGTCCTGGAGGGCATCGCCGCCGAAAAGGGCCTCGAACTCGTCTGGATCGCGACCGACCCGGCCGCCGGCATCCAGCCCGATCAGGTCGCCGCGGTGGTGGACGAGCGCACCGCCCTCGTCCTGTTCAGCCACGTCGCCTACCGCTCCGGGTGGCTCGCCGACGTCGCCGAGATCAACCGGATCGCGCACGACGCCGGCGCCCTGAGCATGTGGGACCTCTGCCACTCGGCCGGCTCGGTGCCGATCCACCTGGACGCGTGGGGCGTCGACCTCGCCGTCGGCTGCACCTACAAGTACCTCAACGGCGGGCCGGGCGCGCCGGCCTTCGCGTACCTGAGGAAGGGTTTGCAGACAACTCTGCGCCAGCCGATCCAAGGCTGGATGGGGCACCGGGCGTCGTTCGAGATGGGTCCCGGCTACGAGCCGTCGGCCGGCAGCCGCGCCCTGCTCAGCGGCACCCCGCCGATCCTCGGCATGGTCCCGCTGCACGCCAACCTGGACATGCTCGCGGCGGCCGGCATCGAGGCGGTCCGGGCCAAGTCGCTGCTGCTCACCAGCTACGTGCTCGACCTGGCCGACGAGTGGCTGGCGCCGTTCGGCGTCGAGGTGGCCGGCCCGCGCGACCCGGCCCGGCGCGGCGGCCACGTGACGCTGCGCAAGCCCGGCTTCGAGGCGCTGCTCGACCCGCTCTGGGACGCCGGGGTGATCCCCGACTACCGCCGGCCGGACGGCCTGCGGATCGGCCCGGCCCCGCTGAGCACCGGCTTCGGCGAGGTCGCCCGCGGCCTGTCGACCCTGCGCGACCTCCTCGAGAAGTGACCTCGTACGTCCAGGCCGCCACGCTCTGGTGGGACGGCCGGCTCCGCACCGGGGTGGCGCTGCGCCTCGACCCGGCGACCGGCACGGCCACCCCGGTCACCGAGGTCCCGGCGGCCGAGTCGATCCGCACGCTCCCCGGCACCCTGCTGCCCGGCCTGGTCGACGCGCACGTGCACGCCGGCCTGGTCGACCTGGCCACGGTCCGGGCCGGCGGCATCGCCGGGGTGTGGGACCTGGGCGGCGTGCCGTCCTTCCTGGCCGGCCTCACCCAGCCCGGACTCCCCCGCCTTCGCTATGCCGGACCGTTTTTGATCGCCCCCGGCGGCTACCCGAGCGACCGCGCCTGGGCCACCCCCGGCAGCTGGCGGGAGATCGACTCGGCGGCCCAGGCGACCGAGGCCGTCGACGAGGCGGCCGCCATGGGCGCCACCCTGATCAAGGTGACCGCGCACACCGGCGGCCCGCAGCTGCGCCTGTTCACGATGACCGCGGTGGTCGACGCCGCGCACGACCGCGGCCTGCCGGTGGCGGTGCACGCCGAGGGCCCGGGCACGGTGGCGGCCGCCTACGAGGCCGGCGCCGACCTGCTCGCGCACACCCCGTGGACCGAGCCGCTCGACCGCGGCCTCCTCCGGGCGTGCGCCGAGCGGATGCGCTGGATCAGCACGCTCGACATCCACGGCTGGGGCACGCCGACCCCCGAGCTGGTCACGGCGGTCGGCAACCTGCGGCGCTTCCTGGAGTACGGCGGAAGCGTGCGCTACGGCACCGACCTGGGCAACGGTCCCCTGATCCCGGGGGTGAACCCGCGCGAGATCCGGGCCCTGCAGTCGGCCGGCCTGACCCCGAACGACATCCTGGCCGCGATGACCGGTCCCGACGTCACCTGGATCCCGGCCGGCCTCGACCTCGACCCGGCGCGCTTCGCCGACGTGCTGGCCACCGCCCGGGTCCTGGACGACACGGTCCGCCCGCGCCACTAACCCGCCTGCGCGACCGCCGCCTCGTAGGCCGCCTGCAGCTCGGCGAAGACCGACGGGGTCCCGGGCGGGCGCGGGATGCCGAGGTGCTGCTCGCGCAGCTCGTCCATGAACCGGGCCCACAGCTCGGGGCCGCCGCGCTCCAGCAGCTCGGCGCGGACCGACAGCTCGTGACTGGCCGGCATGTGCCGCCGCCCCCACGAGCCGAGGGCGGCCATCACCGGCACCAGCTGCACGCCCGCCTCGGTCAGGCTGTAGCGGATCTTCTGCCGGTGGGTCGCGTCGTCGGCCCGCCACAGCAGCCCGTGGGCGACCAGCCGCTTCAGCCGGTCGGCCAGGATGTTGGAGGCGATCCCCTCCTGCGACCCGGTCAGCAGCTCACGGAAGTAGTGCCGGTCGCCGAACATCACGTCCCGCAGCACCACCAGCGACCAGCGGTCGCCCAGCACTTCGACCGCCAGGTTGATCGGGCACCCCGACCGATGCACCGGATTGTCAGTCATCGGCACTGATGGTACTTCGCAACCGGTCGTGTTAATTTGCCTCGACCACTTTCGATCTGCAATCGGTTTCGACGGGGGCACCATGAAGCTTCTTCTCACGTCCGCGGGCATCAAGAACCCGAGCATCCAGCGCGCGCTGGTCGACCTGATGGGCAAGCCGATCGCCGAGGCCACCGCCCTCTGCATCCCGACCGGCAGCTACGGGAGTCCCTACGGCAGCCCCGCCGGGGCCTGGCGGTTCGTCAGCGGCCAGGAGCCGAACTGCCCGATGACCGGGCTGGGCTGGAAGTCGATGGGTCTGCTGGAGCTCACCGCGCTGCCCAGCATGGCGCAGGAGCGCTGGGTCCCCTGGGTCCGGGAGGCGGACGTCCTGCTGGTCAACGGCGGCGACGCGCTCTACCTGAACCACTGGATGCGCGAGTCCGGGCTGGCCGACCTCCTGCCGTCGCTGACCGAGACGGTCTGGGCCGGGCTGAGTGCGGGCAGCATGGTGATGACGCCCCGGATCGGGTCGGACTTCGTCGGCTGGAAGGCGCCCTCCGGCGACGACCGCGCGCTGGGGATCGTCGACTTCGCGATCTTCCCGCACGTGGATCACCCGATGCTGCCGGAGAACACGATGGCCGCCGCCGAGAAGTGGGCGGCCGAGATCGCCGGCCCGGCCTACGCGATCGACGACGAGACCGCCATCCAGGTGGTCGACGGCGTCGTCGACATCGTCTCCGAGGGCCACTGGAAGCTGTTCGGAGCGTAGAAATAGGGCATGAGCTTGATCGTGATTTCGGGGGCCACCGGACGGCTGGGTGGGCGGGTGGCCCGGAACATCGGCGGGTCGCCGCGGCTGCTGGTGCGGGATGCGTCGCGGGCGCCGGAGGGTGCTGATGTGGCGGTGGCCGACTACGCCGACGGGGCGGCCGTCCAGCGGGCGCTCGACGGGGCCGACACCGTGCTGATGGTGTCGGCGGCCGAGACCCCCGACCGGGTCACCCAGCACCGCAGCTTCGTCGACGCCGCCAAGGCGGCCGGGGTGAAGCACCTCGTCTACACCTCGTTCGCGGGCGCCGCGCCGGACGCCACCTTCACCCTCGCGCGCGACCACTGGCACACCGAGCAGCACATTCGCGACAGCGGGCTGGCCTTCACGTTCCTGCGCGACAACCTCTACGCCGACTTCCTGCCGTTCCTGGTCGGCGAGGACGGGGTGATCCGCGGGCCGGCCGGCGACGGGCGGGCCGCCGTGGTGGCGCAGGACGACATCGCCGACGCGCTGGTCGCGGTGCTGCGCGATCCGGCTCCGCACGCCGGCAAGACCTACGAGATGACCGGGCCGGAGGCGCTCAGCCTCACCGAGGTGGCGGCGATCATCGGTGGGTCGGCCACCTATTACGACGAGACGCTCGACGAGGCGTACGCCTCGCGGGAGCAGTATCAGGCGCCGAAGTGGCAGGTCGACGCGTGGGTCAGCACCTACACCGCGATCGCGGCCGGGGAGCTGGCCCGCGTCTCCACCGACGTGGAGACGCTGACCGGCCACCCGGCCACGTCGCTGCGGGAGCTTCTACACCGTGGCGACCGGGCGTAGGCCCAGGCGGTCGACCGCGTACATCTTGGCCTCGGCCAGGTCGAAATACATCCCGGTCAGGGTCAGGCGGCCGGCCTCCTCGGCCTCCCGCACCACCGGGTAGGTGCGCAGGTTGGCGAGCTGGCGGGTCACGTTGTCGGTCACGCAGCGGGTCTCGTCGGTCTCGCCGGCGAAGTCGTTGGCCGACCAGGTCAGCCAGCGGCCCAGATCACCGGTGTTGCCACCGGCCATCATCGCCCGCACCGCGCCGCAGCCGGAGTGACCGCAGACGGTGATGGTGGCAACGCCGAGGACCCCGACGGCGTACTCGATGGCGGCGCCGATCGACGAGTCCGGGCCGCCGTGCGGTGGCACCACGTTGCCGATGTTGCGGACGCAGAACAGGTCGCCGGGCCCGCTCGTGGTGATCAGGTTGGGCACCAGCCGGGAGTCGGCGCAGGTGATGAAGAGCTGCTCGGGCTGCTGGCCGTCGCGGGCCAGGCCGGCCAGGTGCGGCTGCACGAGCGGGGCGACGCTGCGTTCGAACTCGTGGATCCCGGCCGCCATCGCGTTGCGCCGCTGCCGGTCCAGGTCCTGCCATTGCGACCAGGAACCGAACCGCCGCGGCGTGCTCTTGCCGGCACCCAGCCGCCCGCGCGAGGCGCGGGCGAACCACCCGTCGTGGGTTTCTCGGACATCGACGGTTCCGCCGCTTTTGACGTACGCCTCCCGCCAGTCCTCGATCACCTGAAACGCACCGTGGTCGAGGTAGTCGAGGTGCAGCTCGACCGTGACGTCCTGCCCGGGCGGCAGGGCGTTGAGGCTGCGCGCGACCCGGCCGGAGCCGACGAAGGCCAGCGAACCGCTGATCGTGACGGTCGCGCCCTCGGTGCGGATCTCGCAGCGGGCCAGCCGCCACAGCATGAGCAGCACGGCGCAGGCGAGCCCGGCCGCGACCCCGGTGAGCAGGTCGGTGGCCACCACCCCGGCCGCGGTGACCAGGTAGGTCGGCAGCTCCCGGTGCCGGGCGTAGGTGCGGATCTGGGCCAGGCTGATCAGCCGCAGCCCGACCACGACCAGCACCGCGGCCAGCACCGCCAGCGGGATGGTTTCCAGCAGGCCGGCGAGGAGCAGCACGATCACCGCGATCCAGACGCCGTGCAGGATGGCCGAGGCGCGGGTGCGGGCGCCGGCCGCCACGTTGGCCGAGCTGCGCACGATCACGCCGGTGACCGGCAGGCCGCCGAGCAGGCCGGACACCGTGTTGGCGCAGCCCTGGGCGACCAGCTCGCGGTTGAGGTCGGCGCGCGGGCCGTCGTGCAGCCGGTCGACGGCGACCGCGGACAGCAGCGACTCGACGCTGGCGACCAGCGCGATGGTGGCGACCGCGACGCCGATCTCCCAGAGCGGCGCGTCCGGCCAGGCCGGCAGGATCAGGGCGGACAGCGGCGCGTCGGGCAGGTCGACCCGTTCCACGTCGGCGCCGATCGCCGCCGCCAGAGCGGTCACGACCACCACCGCGACCAGTGCGGCCGGGACCATCGCCAGGAGTTTCAGGCGCGGCCACAGCAGGAGTACGCCGATGGTGCACACGCCGAGCAGGGCGGACACGCCGTGGTGGCCGACCACCTGCGCGGGCAGGTCGCGCAGGTTCTGCCAGGCCGAGCTCTGCGCGTCGCCGCCGAGCAGCACGTGCACCTGACTCAGCGCGATGACCAGGCCGATGCCGGCGAGCATGCCGTGCACGACCGCGGGCGACAGGGCCAGCGCGGCCCGGCCGAGGCGGGACACCCCGAGCACGATCTGGACCAGGCCGGCGACCGCGACGATCGCCGCCGTGCCGGCCAGGCCGTAGGTCGCGATGGTGCCGGCCACGATCACGGTCAGGCCCGCGGCCGGGCCGCTGACCTGCAACGGAGCGCCGCTGAGCGCGCCCGCGACGATACCGCCGACGACGGCGGCTATCAGGCCGGAGAGAAGCGGCGCCCCGGAGGCGGCCGCGATGCCAAGGGAGAGCGGGATCGCGATCAGGAAGACGACGATCGACGCCGGAAGGTCATGCCGTAAAAGCCTCATGACGGACATGTCCGAAAAATAGCGAAGAAGAGTTAAGCGCCGGTTACGCACCGCAGTTCTTCAGGGAAGGCACAGCAAACTGCCGCCGCCTACACAGGCGACGGCAGCATGATCATCTGGATGTCAGGACTGCGGTTTCCACAGGTCCTGGTTCGCCTCGTACATCTCGCGCAGGATCGCCGGCACGTCGTAGGTGAGCTTCCACTCGGGGTAGTGCTCCTGGAACCGGCTCAGCCCGCTGATCCACCACTGGTGGTCGCCGACCCGGTTCTCCTCGACGTAGTCGGTCCGCGCCTCGACCCCGGTGATCTCGCTGGCCAGCTGGAACGCCTCAAGGACCGAGCAATTCGAATAACGTCCGCCGCCCATGTTGTAGACCTCGGCCACCCGGGGCGCCCGGTAGAACGCCTCGAACGCCGAGACCAGGTCGCTGGAGTGGATCGCGTCGCGGACCTGCTTACCCTTGTACCCGTAGATGTGGTACTGCCGCTGCTCCATCACGCAGCGCATCACGTACGCCAGGAAGCCGTGCAGCTCGGCCGCCGAGTGACCCGGCCCGGTGAGGGTGCCGCCGCGGAAGACCGAGGTGGGCATGTCGAAGTAGCGGCCGTACTCCTGGACCATCACGTCGGCGGCGACCTTGCTGGCGCCGAAGACGGAGTGCAGGCACTGGTCGATCGACATGGTCTCGTCGATGCCCTCGTACCACTGGTGGTCCTCCGGCAGCTCCCAGCGGGTCTCCTGCTCGATCAGCGGAAGCGAGTTGGGCAGGTCGCCGTAGACCTTGTTGGTCGAGGTGAAGATGAACGGGGTGGCCGGGGTGTGCTGCCGGACCGCCTCGAGCATGTTCAGCGTGCCGACCGCGTTCACGTCGAAGTCGGTGAACGGCTCGCGGGCGGCCCAGTCGTGCGAGGGCTGCGCGGCGCAGTGGATGACCAGGCCGACGTTGCGGCCGAGGCCCGCGAACAGCCTGTTCAAGCCGTCCCGGTCGCGGATGTCGATATCGTGGTGGGTGTACCGCTCGCCCACCTCCTTCGTCAGCCGGTCCAGGTTCCACTTGGTGGAGCCGTCCTTGCCGAAGAAGTAGCCGCGCATATCGTTGTCGACGCCGACCACATCCATGCCGAGGCCGGCGAAGTGCCGGACGGACTCGGAGCCGATCAGGCCCGCCGAGCCGGTGACCACGACCACACTGCTGCTCATCTAGACCTCCGCGAAAACGCTCAGTCGAACGGCCCGAGGTTACAGGGTGTGTACATGCGAGCTGAGGGCCGGTCGGCCTGTCGCGAACGTCATGCTTGGTCCCGCAGCGAAATGGGCACGTCACATATTCGGTACATCCGATGGCAAGGCTCCGGACGCAGGGACAGCCATCAACACGGACATAGGCGGTCTACATGACGGAGTCTCTCCCGGTCACGGCGGACGGCGCCGCCGCGGCCCAGGACCTCACGCTCGGTGTCGAGGAGGAGTTGCACGTCGTCGACCTGGCCACCCGCGAACTCGTGCCGCGCGCCCCCGACGTGCTGGCCCGGCTCGACCCGGAGCATTTCTCGGCCGAGCTGCACCGCTCGGTGGTGGAGACCAACACCCCGGTCGCGGCGACCCTCGACGACCTGCGGGACGGGATCGTCAGCCGGCGGCGGGACGCGATCGCGGTCGCCGAGTCGCTCGGGCTCGGCCTGGCGGCCACCGGCACGGTTCCGCTCGTCGACCTGGAGTCACTCCCCGTGACGCCCACGTCGCGGTACCGCCGGATGCTCGACGACTACCAGCTCCTCGCCCGTGAGCAGTTGATCTGCGGTGCCCAGGTGCACGTCGGCGTCCCGGACCGGGATGAAGCGGTCGCGGTGGCGCAGCGGGTCACCCCGGTGCTGCCGGTGCTGCTGGCCCTGTCGGCCAGCTCGCCCTACTGGATGGGTGAGGACTCGGGGTATGCGAGCGTGCGGTCGCTGGTGTGGATGCGCTGGCCGACCGCCGGCGACCCCGGCGTGCTCGACTCCGCCGCCGAGCACGACGCCCTGGTCGACGACCTGATCGCGTCCGGCACCATCACCGACCCGAAGATGGTCTATTTCGACGTCCGGCCGTCGGCCCATCTGCCGACCGTGGAGCTGCGGGTCACCGACTCCTCGCCGGACGCCGACACCGTGGTCCTGCTGGCCGGCCTGTTCCGGGCGCTGGTGCTGCGGGCCCGCGACGATCACCGCGCCGGCCGGCCGCTCCCGCCCAGCCGGCCGCCGCTGCAGCGGGCCGCGATGTGGCGGGCCGCCCGCTCCGGGCTTGAAGGCGACCTGCTCGACCTGCCCCGCTCCCCCTCGCCGCTGCCGGCCGCGGCCGCGGTGGAACGCCTGGTCGGCGAGCTCCGGCCGCAGCTGGAGGAGCTGGGCGACTGGGAGCAGGTCTTCGACCTGTCGGTGCGGGCGCTCAGCCGGGGCAGCTCGGCCGCCCGCCAGCGCCGGGCGATGGCCCGCCGCGGCCGGATCTCCGACGTGGTCGACCTGGTCGTGGCGGACACCCGCGGCGGCGCCACCGGCATCGGTCCGGAAGGACAAACCATTCCGGCGGGCCTTTTCCCGTACGCCGTGGAGGGCGACGAAGCCTTCCCGGGCGGGGACGTGGCACCGGCGTACACCGGAATCCTGAATGTTCTCAGTGCCCTCGGCTCGGGTGGTCTTCGTCGTCGCGAGGACGCCCGGGACGACGAGCAGCGCGCCCGCGGCATCACGTTCAGCGTGGCCGGCGAGGCCGCGACCCGGCTGTTCCCGTTCGACCTGGTGCCCCGGCTGGTGACGGCCGCCGACTGGACCAGGCTCAGCGCCGGTCTGGTGCAGCGGGTCCGCGCGCTCGACCGGTTCGTCACCGACGTCTACGGCGAGCGGGCGGTCGTGCGTGACGGCATCGTGCCGGAGTGGGTGATCGACGGATCGCCGGAGCTGCGGCCCAGCGGCGCCCTGGTCGCCCACGACGGCGTCCGCGCCCAGGTGGCCGGCGTCGACCTGGTGCGCGACGTGGACGGCGAGTGGTGCGTGCTCGAGGACAATCTGCGGGTGCCGTCCGGCATCGCGTACGCCATGCAGAACCGCCGGCTCACCGAGAGTGTCCTGCCCGAGCTGCCGATGCCCGACCACCTGCTCTCCATCGAGGGCACCCCGCAGCTGCTGCTGACGTCGCTGCGCGAGGCGGCCCGCCCGGCGGCCGGCGACAATCCGTCGATCGTGGTGCTCAGCCAGGGCCCGGACGACTCGGCCTGGTTCGAACACCGGCTGCTGGCCGAGGAGATGGGCGTGCCGCTGGTGCGCAGCACCGAGCTGTTCGTCGAGGGCACCCGGGTCTTCCGGATTCGCAGCGGCAAGCGCTACCCGGTCGACGTGATCTACCTGCGGATGGGCGAGGACAGCCTGGTGCACTCGCCGGGCGCGGACGGCATGCCGCTCGGGCCGAGCCTGGTCGCCGCGCTGCACGCGGACACGGTCACGCTGGCCAATGCGCTCGGCAACGGCATCGGCGACGACAAGGCGGTGTACGCCTACGTGCCCAAGCTCATCGAGTACTACCTGGGCGAGAAGCCGCTGCTCGCGGACGTGCCGACCTACCTGTGCGGCATTCGCGACCAGCGCGAGGAAGTGCTGAACCGGCTGGACGAGCTGGTCTGCAAGCCGGTCGACGGCTACGGCGGCGACCGGATCGTGATCGGCCCGCACGCCTCGCCCGAGGAGCTCGCCGCGGTCCGCCGGCAGATCATCACGGCCCCGCACCGCTGGGTCGCGCAGGAGGTCGTCCGGCTCTCCACCCACCCGGTCTTCGACGGTCACCAGCTGGCGGCCCGGCACGTGGACCTACGCGCGTTCGTCTTCAGCGGCAGCGAGTCGGTGGTCGCGCCGGCCGCGCTCACCCGGGTCGCCCCGGCGGGCAGCATGATCGTCAACTCGTCGCGCGGGGGTGGCTCCAAGGACACCTGGTTGCTCGGGTCGTAGGCGTTCTTAACAGGCCGGAAATCGAGCTAGAGGAGATTGGCACCGATGTGTGGAATCGCCGGTGAAATTCGGTACGACGGAAACGCCGCGGACGAGGGGGCGATCCGGCGAATGCTGCCGTGCCTCGAGTCGCGCGGCCCGGACGGCGAGGGGCTCTTCCGCCGTGGACCGGTCGCCTTCGGCCACCGCCGCCTGAAGATCATCGACCTCTCCGAGGCCGGTGGGCAGCCGATGACCGACGACGAGCTCGGGCTCACCCTGGTCTTCAACGGCTGCATCTACAACTACAAGCAGCTGCGGGACGAGCTCCAGTCGTACGGCTACCGGTTCTTCTCCACCTCGGACACCGAGGTCATCATCAAGGCGTACCACCGCTGGGGTTCGTCGTGCGTACGCCGCTTCCTCGGGATGTTCGCCTTTGCCATCCTGAAGCATGAGACCGGCGAGGTGATGCTGGCCCGGGACCGGCTCGGGATCAAGCCGATGTACCTCTCTTCGTCCGGCAACCGGCTTCGGTTCGCCTCCACGCTGCCCGCCCTGCTCGCGGCCGGTGACGTCGACAAGTCGATCGACCGGGTGGCGCTGCAGCACTACATGACGTTCCACTCGGTGGTGCCGGCGCCGCGGACGATCATCGAGGGGGTCCGCAAGCTGCCGCCGGCGACCGTCCGCACGATCAGCCCCGACGGGTCGTTCACCGACGAGGTCTACTGGGAGCCGTCGCACACCCGCCGTACCGACATCCCGGCCGACGAGTGGCCCGCGCTGATCCACGAGAAGCTCGCGCTCGCGGTCGAGCGCCGCATGGTCGCCGACGTGCCGGTCGGGGTGCTGCTCTCCGGCGGCATCGACTCCAGCTACATCGTCGCCCTGCTCGCCGAGCAGGGGCAGCGTGGGCTCACCACGTTCAGCATCGGGTTCGAGGCGGGCGGCGGGGAGAGCGGCGACGAGTTCGCCTACTCCGACATCGTCGCCAAGCAGTTCGACACCGTGCACCACCAGATCCGGATCGGTAAGGACCGGTTCCTGCCCGCGGTCGACCGCACGGTGGCGGCGATGAGCGAGCCGATGGTTTCGCACGACTGCATCGCGTTCAACCTTTTGAGCGAAGACGTGTCAAAGTCGGTGAAAGTTGTACAGTCGGGGCAGGGAGCGGACGAGATCCTGGCCGGCTACAGCTGGTATCCGCCGCTCGCCCACGTCCCGTATTCCGAGGCGGTCGACGCGTACGCACAGGAGTTCTTCGACCGCCCGCACGCCGAGCTCGCCCAGCAGCTCAGCCCGGACTGGCTCCTGGCCGACGACGTCAGCCGCGAGTTCGTGGCAGCGAGCTTCGGACGGCACGGCGCCGACACCGCGGTCGACGCAGCGTTGCGACTCGACTCCCAGGTGATGCTCGTCGACGACCCGGTCAAACGGGTCGACAACATGACCATGGCGTGGGGGCTGGAAGCTCGCGTACCGTTCCTGGATCACGAGCTCGTGGAGCTGGCCGCGGCCTGCCCACCCGAGCTCAAGCTGGCGCACGGCGGAAAGGGTGTTCTCAAGCAGGCGGCCCGCGGGGTCGTGCCCGACGAGGTGATCGACCGGACCAAGGGGTACTTCCCGGTCCCGGGGATCCGGCACCTGGCGGGACCGATGCTCGACAAGGTCCGCGACGCGCTGTACGCGCCGGAAGCACGGGCGCGGGGACTCTTCCGCCCGGAGTACGTGGATCGGCTGCTGGCCGATCCGAACACGGCGCGCACGACACTCGGCGCCAACCAGCTATGGCAGCTGGCCCTGTTGGAGATGTGGTTGCAGGACAAAGGCATCTGATCGGTTTCTCGAGGGGGATTGCATGACCGGACAGCTCAACCGGATCGACGTCACCGTGCTCCCGCTGAGCTGGACGAAACCCCTCCCGCCGGAGGCCGGTGGCAGTTGGTCACCGGCCCCCTCACCGGACGGCACGCACTGCGCCTACCTCTCCGACCGCGGCAGCCGCCCACAGGTCTGGGTGCAGCCGGTCGGCGCCGAGCTGGCGTTCCTCGTCGACACCGGGCCGGAACCGGTCACCGCGGTCCAGTGGTCCACCGGCGGCGGCTGGCTGGCCTGCCAGCTCGCCCCCGGCGGCGGCCCCCGGCACGAGATCTGGCTGATCCGGCCGGACGGCTCCGAGCTGCACCAGGTGGCCGGGTTCGGCACCGACGACGCCGACAACATGCGCTGGCTGCCCGGCCGGTCGCTGCTGGCGCTCACCGAAAATCTGACCACCGCGCTGCTCATCGACCCGGTGCACGACACCCGCTCGGTGGTCGCCAAGGGTTCGCTGATCTCGCTGCTCGACATGTCGGCGACGCACGCGCTGCTGCGGCTCGGCCCGCGCGGCGACCGCCAGGTGGTCACCCGCGACCTGGCCACCGGCGCCGACACCGTGATGGCGCTCGGCGAGCAGGCGATCTTCGCCCCCGACGGCTCGGTCTACGCCCGGTCCGAGGCGGGCGAGTTCCCGGCCCTGATCCGGGTCGCGCCGGACGGCGGCGTGACGGTCGTCGCGGCCGCCGCCCGGGCCGAGGTGGAGGCGTTCACGCTCACCGCCGACGCGGCCACCGCCGCGGTGCTGTGGAACGTGCGCGGCGGCGAGTCCGAGATCGAGCTCATCGACCTGCGCGACGGCACCCGGCGCCGGGTGGAGCCGCTGCCCGCCGCCGTGGCCTCCGACCTGACCTGGAGCTTCGACGGATCGGGGCTGGCCTTCACCGCCGAGGGGCCGGGGCAGCCACACGGCGTCTGGCTGCACTCGTTCGACGGCACGCGAGCCGTTTCCGCCGCCGGCCCCGCGCCCGGGTCGGTGCATCCGACACTGGAGGTCTTCGCCGCGCACGACGGGCTGGAGCTGAGCGGCTGGCTGTTCCGCCCGGCGGGCGACGGCCCGCACCCGACCGTGCTGTGGTTCCACGGCGGCCCCGAGGCACAGGAGCGGCCGGGTCATTCCCCGCTGTTCCAGTCGCTGGTCGACCGCGGGATCGCGGTCTTCGCACCGAACGTGCGAGGTTCCTCAGGCTTCGGCAAGTCCTTCGTGAACGCCGACAACGGCGTGCTGCGCTACGCCGGCATCGAGGACGTCCGGTCTTGCGTCCGCCACCTGGTCGCCACAGGCGTAGCCGACGAGTCCCGGATCGGCTGCATGGGCCGTTCGTACGGCGGCTACCTGACGCTGGCCGCCCTGACCCGCTTCCCCGACCTGTTCGCGGTCGGCATCGACGTCTGCGGCATGTCCAACTTTTCCACGTTTTATCAGCACACCGAGCCGTGGATCGCAGCCGCCGCGGTCTCCAAGTACGGCGACCCGGTGACCGACGCCGCCCTGCTGGCCGACCTCTCCCCGATGACCCGCATCGACCGCCTCCAGGCCCCGCTGATGATCGTGCACGGCGAGAACGACTCCAACGTCCCACTGATCGAGGCCGAACAGGTGGTAGCCGCCCTCACCGAGCGCGGCATCCCCCACCGCTACCTGCTGTTCCCCGACGAGGGCCACCAGCTCCTGCACAGCTCCTCCCGAGCCGAATACCTGCACGAGACCCTCGATTGGCTGACCGAACACCTGCGGTGAGCGCCGCCCATCCTGAGCAGCGAAATCGAACATATGTTCTATGCATCCCCGGGCGAACACCGGTAGGATTCAAAGTCAAGCGACACGCCCAGCCGGCGTCCCAGGGCGCTGGGCCCATCTCGGTACTGTCGCGACAGGCGCGGGAGGAGGTGCCAAATGAGTTCGGTTCATGACGTCGCCGCGGCGGTGATAGCTCAACTCGGCGGCATCACCGCGATGAAGCTCGAGAAGCTTGTTTACTACTGCCAAGGCTGGCATCTCGCCCGGCATGGGGTTCCACTCTTCGACGAACCCATCGAGGCATGGCGTCAGGGGCCGGTCGTCCCGGCCCTCTTCCGTCAGCATCGCCGGCAACGCACCGTTTCTGCCTGGCCCTCCGGAGACTCCGGCCAACTGACGCCTGCACAGCGCGAAACCGTCGACTGGGTGACCATTGAGTACGGCAAGTTTTCTGCCATCGAGCTCTCCCAGATGACCCACAGCGAGTTGCCCTGGCGAGTCGCCCGCGGCACCCTTCCCGATTCCGCGCGATCGACAGCCCAGTTGAGCACCAGCATCATGAGAAACTATTACTCACGGCAATTGGCAGATCCCGAGACTGCCGTCGCTCTCGCCACGGCCAACGCCGCCCTCGAGGGTGTGGAGTTCGACGACGAATGGCAAGACCGGCTCCGCGACGTGGCATCGGGGTTGGTTTCAGCCGACGACCTCATAGCCGCGGAAATAGCGCGGATAACCGGTGGATGACCCGTACACCCAACCAAATTCCGATTGCCTGATCAACAAACTCGGCCTCACTGACGCAAACAAGCTGGCCGACGCCGAGTTCCGTCTCGTCTCGATTCGCGACGTCCAAGCCGCGCGCGCTTCCATACCGGGCGACTTCGGGCTCAGCCACCTGCAGGAGTTCCACCGCTTCCTGTTCCGGGACGTGTACGAGTGGGCCGGCCAGACTCGCAGGGTCGACATCAGCAAGCCTGGCGCCTATTTCTGCCACTGGCGCTACGTCGATGACGAGGTCGGTGCCGTACTGTCCGAACTCGCCACGGAAGGTTACCTGGTCGGCCTCAATCGGGAGGCCTACCTTTCGCAACTTGCCCATTTCTATGGTGAGCTCAACACCAGGCATCCTTTCCGCGAAGGCAACGGACGAACATTGCGCGCCTTTCTGCGGCAGCTGAGTGCCGCGGCCGGTTTCCAGCTCGACTGGTCGGAGCTCAGCAAGGCCGAGAACATCGAGGCATGCCGAATTCACTTGAACACAACGGACACCACGATGTTGAAACAGGTCCTGGATCCCGTGGTAAGGCGTATCAATTGACCGAGACCGAAAACTTGAGGTGACGTCGTCGCTCACCGCGCGGGTGAGGTCCTCTCCCCCGGGAGCGCTCCCGGGAGCGTGATCCACTGACCCGAAGTTTCACTTGGACTACCGCGCGTGCGGGTCGAGGATGGACCGGGGGTGGGGGCCACCCGCGCCGACGACGCAAGGGGAAACAGTCATGGCGAAACCAACGATCGTCCTCGTTCACGGAGCATGGGCCGACGCGTCCAGCTGGAACGCTGTCGCCGCCGAGCTGCAGAGTCAGGGATTCACCGTTCTCGCACCGCCCAACCTGCTACGCGGGCCGGCGCAGGACGCCGCGTACATCTCGTCGTTCCTCGCTCAGCGCACCACCGGGCCGGTCGTCCTGGTCGGGCACTCCTACGGCGGTTTCGTCATCACCAACGCCGCCCTCGGTGGCGGTGACGTGCGCGTCCTGGTCTACGTCGACGCGTTCATCCCCGAGGAGGGCGAGTTCGTCTTCCAGATCCTCGGCGGCTCCGGCTCGGCGCTCGCGGTCCCCGATCCCACCACGGTCCTCGACCTCGTCGGCTACCCCGGCGCGCCCGAGGGCGACGTGGAGGCGTTCCTGAAGCCCGACACCGTGCACCACTCGTTCGCCCAGGACCTGCCCGAGGCCGACCGGTGGCTGATCGCCGCCGGCCAGCGCCCGATCACCCTGAGCGCCAACACCACCCCGTCGGTGACCGCGGCGTGGAAGACCCTGCCGAGCTGGGCGGTCATCGGCACCGACGACCTGGTCATCCCGGCCGACACCCAGCGCTCGATGGCCGAGCGGGCCGGCGCCAAGATCACCGACGTGGCCGGCTCGCACGTGTCGATGGTGTCCCACCCGCAGATCACCGTCGACACGATCCTGGCCGCGGCCGCCCACATCAGCGACTGACCGGCAGGCTGCTCACGATCGCCGCCTCCGCCTGGGCCCACGTCGCGGTGTGCCGCACCCAGGCGGGTGGCGGGGTGCGCTGCGGCCCGAAGAGGTAGCGATGTTCGACGACGCCGCGCAGCGCCTCGTGGACGTCGAGCTTGTCGTCCACGAAGTGGGTTATCGCCAGCTCGGCGCAGTGCCGGGCCTTGTCTCGCCGTGCGAGGCAGAAGCGGACATGGTCGCGGGGTATGCCGGTCCGGGCGAAGAAGTCGTGGTGGTCAAGCCACCGCCGGGTGCTGCGCTGGACCCGCTCGCCGCACTTCGAGACCAGCCAGACCTGCTCGAAGTGCGGCACCAGCCGGGCCAGCGCGTCGAATGCGCCCGGCACGGCCGGCGTGGCCAGCATCCGGGCGGTGTCACCGCTGAAGAACTGGGTGTCGCCGCCGCCCGGGCCGCCGCCACCGATGATGACCCGGCCGATGTCGACGCCGAGTCGCATGTCATGTGTGTTCATGCCGTCAGCCTGCGGGCCACAAAGCTATTGCAGAACTATCGATGACGGCACAGCTATAGTCCTTAGCTATGGATGTCTCGGCCGACGCGCTGGCCTCGTTCGCCGTCTTCGCCGACCATCTCAACTTCACCCACGCCGCCGCCGAGCTGCACATCTCCCAGCCGGCCCTGCACGTGAAGATCCGCAAGCTGGCGCAGGCGCTCGGCCGCCCGCTCTACCACCGCGTGGGGCGGCGGCTCGTGCTCACCGCCGACGGCGAGGCGGTGGCCCGCTTCGCCCGCGCCCACGACGAGCGGATGGCCGACTTCCTGGCCGAGTTCGCCGGCACCGCGCCGCGCCGCCCGGTGGTGCTGGCGGCCGGCCAGGGCGCCTACCTCTACCTGCTCGGCGACACGATCCGGGCGGCGCTGGCCGACGAACCGACCCGGCTGCGCCTGATCAACTGCGACCACCGGCAGATGCTGGCCGCCGTCCGCAACGGCCAGGCCCACCTCGGCGTGGGCGTGCTCGACGTGCTGCCCGACGACCTGACCGCGGCCGAGCTGGCGTCGTTCCCCCAGGTGCTGCTGATGCCGGACGACCACCGTCTGGCCCGGCAGGACGCGGTGACGCTGCCCGACCTGGCCGGTGCGAGCCTGGTCGTGCCGCCCCAGCACCGCCCGCATCGGGCGCTGCTGGAACGGGCGCTGCGCACCACCGGGACACCGTGGACGGTGGCGGTCGAGGCCGAGGGCTGGCCGCTGATCACCCACTTCGTCACCCTCGGCGTCGGCCTGGCGATCGTCAACGGCTGCGTGCCCGCCCCGCCCGGCGTGGTCGCCCGCCCGGTGACCGACCTGCCGCCGGTCACCTACCACGTGGTCCACCAGCCGTCGGCCCGCGCCGACCCGCGGGTCGCCGCCCTCCTCGAGCGCATGCGGGCCCCGAATAATCCGGATGCCACCGCCGCGCTCGCTCCGTAGGGTCGGCGGCATGCTGTGGGATGCCGAGACCGCCGCCCAGTACGACACGCCCGGCGAGGGCATGTTCTCGCCGGAGGTGCTCGATCCGACCGTCGATCGGCTGGCCGCACTGGCCGGCGGCGGCGCCGCGCTGGAGTTCGCGGTGGGCACCGGGCGGGTCGCCTTGCCGCTGGCCGCGCGCGGGGTGCCGGTGACCGGGCTGGAGATGTCCGAGCCGATGATCGAGCGGCTGCACGCCAAGGACCCGGCCTTCCCGGTCGCGACCGGCGACATGGCCACCACCCGGGTGCCCGGCGAGTTCACCCTGGTCTACCTGGTCTTCAACACCATCTCCAACATCCTCACCCAGGCCGGCCAGGTGGAGTGCTTCCGCAACGCGGCCCGCCATCTGGCGCCGGGCGGCCGGTTCGTGATCGAGCTGTGGGTGCCGGAGCTGCGGGCGCTGCCGCCGGGCCGCACCGCCTCGGTCGGGGTCAACGAGCCCGGCTACATCCTGCTCGACACCTACGATCCGCTGAACCAGCAGGTGGTGTCGCACCACTTCCGGTTCGACGAGACCCGGCAGGCGACGCTGGGCCGCTCCCCGCACCGCTACATCTGGCCGTCCGAGCTCGACCTGATGGGCCAGCTGGCCGGGTTCGAGCTGGAGTCCCGGCACGCCGACTGGGCCGGCAGCCCGTTCACCGCCGACTCGTACTCGCACGTCTCGGTCTACCAGCTCCAGCCGCCGGCCCACTCCTCCAGCGGAGCGAGCGTGGCGAGCAGCGTCCGGCCCTGACCGGTGAGCTGATAGCCGCGGTCGGTGCGCTCGACGATCGCGGCCTCGCGCAGCTCGGTCAGCCGCTCGGTGAGCACGCTCGACGAGACACCGTCGCAGCGTTGCTGAAGAGCGCGGAACGTCGGCACCGGATCGCCGCGCAACTCCCACAGCACCCGCAGCGTCCACCGGCGACCGAGCAGGTCGAGGATCGCCATGATCGGCCGCCCGGTGCGGGATCCCCGGACCGGGCGCCCCGGCAGCGGAGCGGTCACGCAAGGGCCTCCCCATCGATGCTTCTTTTTCCGAAGCACCGATGTTAGCGTGCCATCATGCTTCGGAATCCGAACCACCCGCGGGTGTCACCGGCCGAGCCGCCCTACGACGACGAGACCGCCGCCGCCCTCGCCGCCCTCGGGCCACCGATCGCCCTGTTCCGCACGTTCGCCCGCCGCCCCGACCGGGCCCGCGGCATCCACGGCTGGGGCAGCTACTACCTGTCCCGCCGGTGCGCCCTGTCGCTGCGCCACCGCGAGCTCGTCATCGACCGGACCACCGCCCGATGCGGCGCCGAGTACGAGTGGGGCATCCACATCGCGGTGTTCGCGGCCAAGGCCGGCCTCACCGGCGAGCAGGTCCGTTCGCTGGCCACCGGCACCGCGACCGACCCGTGCTGGACCGATCCCGGCGATCGGGCGGTGCTGGCCGCGGTCGACGCGCTGCACACCCGCAACGACCTGACCGACGACGAGTGGGCCGACCTCACCGCGGCCACCGGCCCGGACGGCGCCATCGACCTCATGCTGATCTGCGGCTGGTACCACGCGATCTCCTACGTGGCCCGCGCCCTCCGCCTCACCCCGGAGCCCGGCTCACCGGAGTGAAACCCGAGGTCAGTGGTCGGCGAGGGCCACGCGTCCGTTGCGCAGGGAGACGCTTTGCCTGGGGCGTACGCCTAAAGCCGTCGCCGTCACCAAGAGGTCGTGGTCGCGGCGGACGGCGAAGCCGTTCGACGCCAGCAGGTGGGCCATGGCCGTCGGGCGCCACGTGGAGCGCCACGGCTCGGCCGCCCACGGGTTGACCTTGCGGGCCGCCGCGCCGATCACCTTGCGGGTGACGCCGGCGAGCAGCGACGGTGCCTGGTAGTTGACGATGAGCCGGCTGCCGGGTGCCGAGCGGGCGGTGATCGCGGCGACCGTGGTGGCGACCTCGGGCCGGGTCAGGTAGGGCACGACGCCCTCCCAGATCCAGGTGGTGGGCTCGTCGTCGCGCTGCCCGGCGGCCTTGAGCGCGTCGGTCAGGCGGTCCCGGGCGAAGTCCACCGGCACGAACCGCGGCGGCTCGCCGTCGAGGGCCGCGGCCCGATCGCGTTTCTCCTGCTGGGAGGCCGGATGGTCGACCTCGTAGACGGTGGTGCCGGGCAGGTCGAGGCGCCAGGCCCGGCCGTCCAGACCCGCCCCGAGGATGACGAGCTGGCTGGTCGGCGCGGTGCGGACGGCATCGTCGATGGCGACCGTGCGCGGCACGACGACCTCGCTGCCGGCCCGGATCATCTCGAACTGCAGGCGCGCGGCCAGGTCTTTGGGGGGCTGCTCATCGCGTACCCGTAAAACCTGCTCCTGCTCCGCCTCGCGCAACAGAAGCATGGCGGTCGGATCCGCGAAGCGGTCCGGCGCGATCCGGCCGTGCGCCACCGCCCGGCTCTGGCAGACCAGGACGGCCGTACGGCTGGCGCGACGCTCGGTCACGGCATGATTGTGCCCGACGCCCCGGGGATGAAACAGGGCCCCACGGCCCGGGGACGAAACAGCGGCGGCTGCCGTCGCGCTGAACGAGCGGCTGAAGGTGGACGCGGACTCGCTGGTTTCGCGATAAGGGCACAGCGGCCGCACAGCCGCCTCATGGGTGGCGGTCCTACCGTCGAAACATGATGATTCTGGTGCTTTTCGCGATGCTGGGGATCGGGGTGGCGGCCCTGGTAGGCGGCGGGCGCCGCGGCGCCACGTCCCGGAACGACCAGTCGGTGGCGGACGCGCGGGCGGAGGCGCAGCGGTGGTACGAGCGGCTGGGCGGGCAGCTCGTCAACCTGTCGGCGGACAGCGCGGTCGCCCGGCAGGCGCTGGCCGACGCGGCCGAGCGGCACCAGGCCGCCGGCTCGCAGCTCGCCACCGCCAACACGATCGTGCAATACCAGCTGGCGCAGGAGACGGCGCTGGAAGGGCTCGCCTACGTCCGGGCGGCGCGCACCGCGCTGGGCCTCGACCCCGGACCGGAGCTGCCGCCGCTCGCGGCCGCCCGCGGCGTCGGGACGATCACCGAGGAGCGCGAGGTGAACGGCTACGTGGTCGGGCCGCGCTCCAGCGCCGCCACGCCCTACTACTACCCGGGTGGCTACGTCCAGGGCCGGCCCGTCCCGGCCGGGTGGTACTCGACGCCCTGGTGGAAGACGGCGCTGGGAGCGGCGGCCGGCACGGTCGGCGGCATGCTCATCTTCGAGAGCCTGTTCGGCCATCACGGTCCAGGGGGCTTCGGCGGCGGCCCCGGCGGCCCGGGCGGATTCGATCTCTTCTAGAGAGTCGACGTGAGCAGGCGCACGTGTGGCATTGGCCCCGATTCGTTGTCGGGGCCAAGCAACCGGAGAAGGCTTTGCTTCCGTACGCGTAGTAAGGGGCGAACGGAAGGCGGGACATGTCCATGCGACCCGGCTGGCGGGCCTGGGCGGTGTGGGCGGTTGGCCTCGCCGCCTACATCATGGCCGTCCTGCACCGTACCTCCCTCGGGGTGGCCGGGCTCGATGCGCAGGACCGTTTCCACGTCGGCGCGGGCGCGCTCGCCTCGTTCGCCGTCCTCCAGCTTCTCGTCTACGCCGCCCTGCAGGTGCCGGTCGGGCTGCTGCTCGACCGGTTCGGGTCGCTGCGGCTGGTGGTCAGCGGCGGGCTGATCATGGCGGCCGGGCAGGCCCTGATGGCCACCACGCACGGCGTCGAGGGGGCGGTCATCGCCCGGGTCCTGGTCGGCGCGGGCGACGCGATGACGTTCATCAGCGTGCTGCGCCTGGTGCCGCGCTGGTTCCCGGCCCGGCGGGTGCCGGTCCTGACCCAGCTGACCGGGCTCGTCGGCCAGGCCGGGCAGGTGCTCTCCGCCGTACCCCTGGCTGCGATGCTCGCCGGACCTGGCTGGACCACCGCGTTCCTCGGCGCCGCCGGCGCCGGTGTGTTCGTCGCCCTCGCCGCGTTCGCCGCCCTGCGCGACACCCCGGAGCGCAAGATCAGCACCGGCCCGCCGATCACCGTGCGTCAGCTCGGCACCGACCTGGCCGGCGCGTGGCGGCACCCCGGCACCCGCCTCGGGCTGTGGAGCCACTTCACCACCCAGTTCACCGGCACCGTGTTCGCCCTGATGTGGGGTTTCCCGTTCCTGATCGCCGGCGAGGGCCTGAAGCGGGAGACCGCGAGCACGCTGCTCACCGTCTTCGTGCTGGTCGGCATGGCGGCCGGCCCGATCATCGGGACGCTCGTGCAGCGCTACCCGCTGCGCCGCTCGTACCTGGTGCTCGGCATCGTCGGCGTGAACGCGGCGGCCTGGGGCATGGTGCTGCTCTGGCCCGGCCATGCGCCGCTGCCGGTGCTGGTGCTGCTCGTGCTGGCGCTCGGCCTCGGCGGCCCCGGCTCGATGATCGGCTTCGACTACGCCCGGACGTTCAACCCGCCGAACCGCCTCGGCACCGCGACCGGCGTGGTCAACGTCGGCGGCTTCGTCGCCTCGCTGGTGACCATCGAGCTGATCGGCCTGATCCTCGACGCGCGCACCGGCGGACGTGCGGATTACGACATCGGCGACTTCAAGATCGCGATGTCCGTGCAATATCTCATCTTCGCCGTCGGCCTGATCGGGATCCTGCGTAACCGCAGGCTGGCCCGGCGACACCTGGCCTCGGAGGGGGTTGTCATCCGTCCATTGAGGGTGGTGCTGGCCGAGCGACGGGGTTTAGCGAAGGCCCGTGCGGTAAAGGCAGAGACCTTATCCAGAGGACCCCAGTAGAGAGCAAGAGGAGGACATGACCGAGCACGCACCGGACCGGATATGGTCCGGCATCGACATCCCGAAGACCATTGCCGGAGTGCTGGCTGCGGTGTCGGCGGCCGTTGTCGGGTCGTTCACCGGCGTGGCCGGAACTCTGGTCGGCGCCGCGGTGGCGAGTCTGATCGGCTCGGTAGGGACCGAGATCTACCACCGCTCGCTCAACCGGGGCCGCAAGAAGATCGAGGGCACGTTCCTGGCGCCGGCCGCGGTCGGCACACCGCCCGTGGAGGCGGCGGCCGAGGACAAACCGTCGGCCCCACCGACCCCGCGCAACATCCGCTGGGGGCGGGTGGCGATGGTGGCCGGGTCGCTGTTCGTCCTGGCCATCGGCACGCTGACCGCCGCCGAGCTGGTCTCGGGTAAGTCGATCGCCGACGCCACCCGTGGCGGCAGCGGCGACTCCACCACGGTGAGCAGCCTGTTCTCGGACAAGAGCGGCTCCGAGGAGTCGACGCCGGCCGAGTCGCCGTCGGTCTCGCCGACGTCAACGCAGCCGGCCGACCAGAACCCGACCGATCAGCCCACCCAGCAGGCGACCACCGACCCGGCGACCACCGACCAGCCCACCGAGGCGCCCGCCACCGATGCTCCTACGGGCGGCACCGATTCTGGCGGCACCGGCACCGGCACCGGCACCGACTCCGGGAATGCTCCGAAGTCGGACACCCAGGGCGCGGATACTCAGAACCTGAACGACGGGACGGAGTAGTCAGCATGGACGCCAGAGACATCCTTACCGACGCCTTCGGGCGTCTGCCCGACCTGGTGCACGCCGCCGTGCACGACCTGACCCCCGAACAGCTCGGCTGGGCCCCGGCGCCCGGCGCCAACTCGATCGGTTGGCTGGTCTGGCACCTCACCCGGGTGCAGGACGATCACGTCGCCGACCTGATCGGCACCGAGCAGATCTACCTCACCGGCGAGTGGGCGCCGCGCTTCGGCGCGCCCGCCGACCCGTCGGACATCGGCTACGGCCACTCCGCGGCCCAGGTCGCGGCGCTCGCCCCGGAGAGCGCGCAGGCCCTCGAGGACTACTACCGGGCGGTGCACGAGCGCACAGGTGAGTTCATCGCCGGCCTGACCGAGGACGACCTGGACCGGGTGGTCGACAAGGCCTGGGATCCGCCGGTCACGCTGGGCGTCCGGCTAATCAGCGTGGTCAACGACGACGCCCAGCACGCCGGTCAGGCGGCCTACGTCCGCGGCCTGCTCTGAGTGCGTTTTCTTGCGGGTACGCGGTGACCACCGCGTACCCGCCTTTTCATGCCCACGCCCGGGACCGCGACGCCGCGTAGTCAGGCCGAGGACGGCTCGGTGAACGGGAGCCGGACCAGGAAGCGGGTGTCGCCCGGCTGCGACTTCAGGACGATGTCGCCGCCGTGGCCGTTGACCACGATGCGGTAGGAGATGTCCAGGCCCAGGCCCGTTCCCTCGCCGACCGGCTTGGTGGTGAAGAACGGCTCGAAGACCCGCTTCTTCAGGTCCTCGGGCACGCCCGGGCCGGTGTCGCCGATCGAGACGACCAGGTAGTCGTCGTCCTTGTAGGTCTTGATGGTCAGCGTGCCGACGCCGTTCATGGCCTGTACCGCGTTGTCGATCAGGTTGGTCCACACCTGGTTGAGCTCGGCCGGGTGGGACGGGATCTGCGGGAGCGTACGGTCGAAGTCCTTGACCACCGTGATGCCGTCGCCGATCTTGTGGTTGAGCATCACCAGGGTGGATTTGAGGCCGCCGTGCACGTCGATCCACTGGTGTGCGGCCCGGTCCATCTGCGAGTACTGCTTGGCCGCGTTGACCAGCGACGACACCCGGCCGGTGGCGTCCTCGATGTCGGTCATCAGCTGCTCGGTCTCGAGCGCGTAGCCGATCCAGTGGATGGCCTGGTCGAGCAGCTCGGGCGAGCCGACCTTGACCACGATGTCGTCGAGGCAGTCGAGGTCGATGCCGGCCTGGGCGAACACCGGCGCGATGTCCCAGCCGCCGGTGACCTGGTGCTGGTCCATCCAGTCGCCGAGCTCGTCCTCGCGGTCGGCGGCCTGCATGGCGGTCAGCGACGGCGCCTTCGAGGCCTTCTCGATGACCTCCTCCTGCAGCTCGACGAGCGCGTCGAGCCGGTCGGCGGGGACCTTGCCGGAGGCGAGCTTGCCGAGCTTGTGCCGCATGCCGGCAACCCGCTGACGGAGCACGGCGGTGGCCCGGGAGGCGGCCGCGGCCGGGTTGTTGAGCTCGTGCATGAGGCCGGCCGACAGCGCGCCGAGGGCCTGCAGCCGCTGCCGCTCGCTGATCGCGGCGGCCGAGCTGCGCATCCCCATGACCAGGCCTTCGAGCAGGTGGATCGCCATCGGGAACCACTCGCGCATCATGTGCCCGAAGTCTTCCGCCGACATCACGAAGAAGTCGGCGTCGTCGAGCGCCCGCATGGTCGCCTGGTTGGTGCGGAGCACGCCGTCGTCGCGCAGGTAGGACTGGGTGGCGCCCATGTAGACGCCGCGCTGCTCGGTGCGGACCGTCTGCACCTCGTCCTGGCCGACCTTGCGGGTCAGCGCGATCGTGCCGCTGAGCAGCACGTAGAACTGGTCGGCCGGGTCGCCCTCCCGGCACACGACGCCGCCGGCCGGCATGTGCATGGTGCAGCCGTGCGCGGCGATCCATGCGAGCTGCTCGTCGGTCAGCTTCTCGAACAGGAACAGGGTGCGAAGCTCGGCGGTCGTCAACATGCCGGGCTCGCAGGGGACCAACTTGACTACGTCAGTCATTACTGCGCCTCCAGGTAACGATGGACCAGCGTGACGGCCATCGCGCCCTCGCCGACCGCCGAGGCCACCCGTTTCACCGAGTTGGCCCGGACGTCGCCGGCGGCAAAGATGCCGGGAACACTGCACTCCAGGTAGAACGGATCGCGGTCCCGATCCCATCCCGCCGGACGGGATCCGTTGGCCAGCAGGTCGGGGCCGGTGAAGACGAAACCCTTGTCGTCGCGGGCCACGGTCTCGCCGAGCCAGTCCGTACGCGGCTCGGCACCGATGAAGATGAAGAGCGCGCCGCATTCGACGGTGGTCTCCAGCGTGCCCTTGTTCTCGCAGATGGTGATGGCCTGCAGGTGGCCGTCGCCGTGCGCGCTGAGCACCTCGCAGCGGGTCCGGACCTCGATGTTTTCCGTTTGGCCGAGCTGCTGGATCAGGTAGTACGACATCGACGCCTCGAGCGACTCGCCGCGAACCAGCAGCGTGACCTTCTTCGCGTAGCGGGCGAAGAACAGCGCGGCCTGCCCGGCCGAGTTGGCGCCGCCGACGATGTAGACGTCGGCGCCCGCGCAGGCCGGCCCCTCGGTGGAGGCGGAGCCGTAGTAGACGCCGGAGCCGGTGAGCCGGGCCACCCCGTCGGCGGACAGCGGGCGGTAGGCGACGCCGGTGGCGAGCAGGATCGCGTGCGCGGAGATCTCGCCGCCGTCGGCGAAGGTGAGGGTGCGGGCCGAGCCGTCCAGCCGCAGGCCGGTGACCTCGCGGGTGTTGACCACCTCGGCGTCGAACTTGCCGGCCTGCCGGCGGGCCCGGTCGGTGAGCTGGGCGCCGGAGATGCCGTCCGGGAAGCCCAGGTAGTTTTCGATCCGGGAGCTCTGCCCGGCCTGGCCGCCGACCGCCTGCCGCTCGACCATCAGCGTCTTGAGGCCCTCGGAGGCGCCGTAGACGGCGGCGCCGAGCCCGGCCGGCCCGCCACCCACGATGATCAGGTCGTAGAAGTCGCGGCCGGGGGTGGTGGACAGGCCGGCCGCCTCGGCGACGTCGGCGGTGCTCGGCCGGGCCATCGCCCGGCCGTCCGCGGTGACCACGAGCGGCACCGACTCGGCGCCGACCCCGGCCGCCTCGAGCAGCCGGCGGCCTTCCGGCTCGTCGGAGGCGAACCACCGATAGGGCACCAGGTTGCGGGCCAGGAAGTCGCGGATCGCGTAGGACGGCTCGCTCCAGCGGTGCCCGACGACCCGGATGTCCTCGATCTCCCGGTCGCCGGTGACCTGCCACGCGTCGAGCAGGGCGTCGAGCACCGGATAGAGCTTCTCCTCCGGCGGGTCCCACGGCTTGAGAAGGTAGTGGTCGACGTCGACCACGTTGATCGCCTGGATGGCGGCGTCGGTGTCGGCGTAGGCGGTCAGCAGCGCCCGGCGGGCGTTGGGGAACAGGTCCATCGCCTGCTCCAGGAACTCGATGCCGTTCATCTGCGGCATCCGGTAGTCGGCCAGGATGACGGCCACCCGGCCGCCACGCAGCTTCAACTCCTTGAGGGCGTCGAGCGCCTCGGAGGCCGAGGAGGCGCGCACGATCCGGTATTGCTCGCCGTATTTACGGCGCAGGTCGCGGGCGATGGCCCGGGACACCGAGGGGTCGTCGTCGACGGTCAGGATGGCGGGATGGCCCATGCTGTCAAGCCCCATCTGTTCGCAGGTCGGAGAACTCCGGGTGGCGGTCCAGGTAGCCGGTGACGAACGGGCAGGTGGCCACGACCGGGGTGGCGCGGGCGCGGGCGTCCTCCAGCGCGGCCGAGGCGAGGCGGGACGCCAGGCCCTGGCCGGAGAAGGTCTGCTCGATCTCGGTGTGCATCAGCTCGATCTTCCCGCCGTGCCGCCGGTAGTGCAGCACCCCGGCGACCTCGCCGCCGAGCAGGATCTCGTAGCGGCGGCGCTCGAAGCTGTCGACGACGACCGCGTCGGCGGCCGGTTCGGGCCGGCCGACCTGGGCGCTGCCCTCGACCCGCAGCTTGCGCCGGGCCCGCTCGTAGAACGAGGTGCCACCGAGCCGGACCACCTGGGCGGCGGACGGCACCGGCTCGATCTTGAGCCGGTCGTCGGGCCCGGCGTAGCCCTCGATGATCCCGTCCACCTCGATGGCGAGCCGCCCGCTGGTGGGCAGCACGATCAGCTCCAGCGCTTCGGAGAGGGCCAGCATCAGCGAACGGTTGAACGACGAGTGCGCGGCCGAGGCGCTGACGATCAGGCCTTCGACGTTGGGCGAGACGATCGGGCCGCCGGCCGAGAACGAATACGCCGTGGAGCCGGTCGGCGTCGCCACGATCACCGCGTCGGCCGCGTAGTTGACGAAGTTTTTGTCCTCGACGGTGATGCCGACCGCGGCGAGCCCGTCCCCCGGCACCCGGACCAGGGCGATGTCGTTGAACGCGGACACCTCCCGCCCGTCCGGCAGGACGGTGCGCACCGCGGTGCGCGACTCGATGGTGAACCGGTGCTCGTCGATGACCGACAGCGCGCCCGCGAGGTCGGGCAGGTCGACCTCGGCTAGGAAGCCGAGCCGCCCGACGTTGACCCCGAGGACCGGCGTCTTGCGCCCCTCGACGAGCCGCATGGTGCGCAGCATGGTGCCGTCGCCACCCAGGCTGACCAGCAGGCCGGCCCGCTCGACCATCTCCTCGGGGCTGACCGCGACGGCCTCGCAGTCGATCCGGTTGATCTCGTCGTGCAGCCCGAGCACGGTGACCTCGCGGCGGGTGGCCCACTCGACGATGGCGTCGATGGCCGAGCCGCAGTCGCGCCGGGGGTGCAGCACCAACCCGACGACCTTGATCATGCCCATCCCGCGTACCCCGTCCTCCGGAAAGAACCAGCCTTGCACGACCTGCCTATCGGCGGCGAGGGCAAGGGATCGAGGACACGCAGCAGGCTGCCTTCAGTCCTGTCAAGGGTGGCGGAGGGGCGGTTGGAAGGGATGACCGGGCATGTTTCTTAAGTGTTTCTTGACAGCGTTGTCACACATAGACAGACTCCGATCAAGAGAGCGCTCTCCTTCCTCACATTCCCCTGCGTGGAAGGACTCCCCCATGCGTCGAAGAATGCTGGCGATCGCCGCGGCGACGATCACGGCCATCACTCTGACCCCACAACCCGCGCCCGCCGCTCCGCTGCAAACCGACATCGCGCCCGGCATGCTCGCCGCCATGCGTCGCGACCTCAAGCTCGACGACAACCAGATCGCGGTGCGGTTGCGCACCGAGGCGGCGGCGCCGGTCATCGAGAAGCGGTTGTCGGCCCGGCTCGGCTCCGCCTTCGCGGGCGCCTGGATCCCGGACGGGGCGTCGAAACTCACGGTCGCGGTGACTTCCGCTTCGGCCGAGGCTTCGGTACGCGCGGAAGGCGCCAACCCTATTCGCGTACGCCGGGGAGCCGCTGACCTTGCTGCCACCCGTACCCAATTGGACCGCAACGCATCGCACGCAGCGCAAGCGGGCGTCCGGGGTTGGCATGTCGACGTGCCCGGCAACCGCGTCGTCGTCCTGGCGAAGCCGGGCGCGGAAAGCGCGGCTCGGAAGTTCGCGCAGGGCGCCGAGGTCACCGTTGAATCACTCGCCGAACAGCCCCGGACGATGTACGACATTCGCGGCGGCGACCAGTACGTGATCAACGGCAACACGCTCTGCTCGGTCGGGTTCGCGGTGGCCGGCGGGTTCGTCAGCGCCGGGCACTGCGGCGGCACCGGCAGTCCCACGCTCGGTTACAACAACATCAGCCAGGGCACGTTCGCCGGCTCGTCGTTCCCGGGCAACGACTACTCGTGGATCCGCACGAACGGCAACTGGACGCCGCAACCGTGGGTGAACAACTACGCCGGCGGCAACGTCGTGGTGGCCGGCTCCGCGGACGCCGCGATCGGCAGCTCGATCTGCCACTCGGGCCGCACGTCCGGCTGGCGCTGCGGCACCCTGCTGGGAAGAAACGAGACAATTGTGTACGCCCAGGGCTCCGTCTCCGGGCTCTCGCGCAGCAACGCGTGCGCCGAACCGGGCGACTCCGGCGGGTCATGGATCTCCGGCAACCAGGCACAGGGCGTGACGTCCGGCGGCACCGGCAACTGCACCTCCGGCGGCACGATGTGGTTCCAGCCGGTGAACGAGATCCTCAGCACCTACGGTCTGTCGCTGACCACCAGCGGCGGCGGCAGCACCAACTCGCTGATCAGCGACTGGAACGGCAAGTGCATCGACGTGCCGAACGCCAACTTCTCCGACGGCGTGCCGCTGCAGATGTGGGGGTGCAACGGGACGGGAGCGCAGAAGTGGACGTTCACCAACGGCACCCTGCAGACGTCGAACAACAAGTGCATCGACGTGGCGTGGGGCTCGACGGCCAACGGTGCGGTCATCCAGATCGCCAACTGCAGCGGCAACGCGGCCCAGCAGTTCGTCCTCTCGGCCGCCGGTGACCTGGTGAACCCGCAGGCCAACAAGTGTGTCGACATCAACGGCTGGAACGGCAACGACGGCGCGAACCTGGTTCTGTGGGACTGCACCGGCGGCGCCAACCAGAAGTGGCACCGCGGGTAATCGAGCGCGGGCAAACGGGCAGAAGCACCTTAACGGAACCGTAAAAGATCAGGTTCGACTGGGCGCATCGGCGGGCTGCTTCAGAGGATGGCCAGGTCCCCCTAGCCGATCTTTGGAGTATCCCGACGATGCGGAAACGAACTCTCCTCTTCACTGTCGTCGCTGCGGTGGCGGCCGCGACGACGACCTGGATCGCCCTGCCGGCCTCCGCCGCAGCACCGACCGCATCCCTGCGCACGGTGTCGGACTGGGGTAGCGGCTGGCAGGACGAGGTGACCGTCAGTAACACCGGGGCGGCGGCCATGACGGCGTGGAAGGTGGAGTTCGATCTGCCGGCGGGAGCGGCGATCGGCAGTTACTGGGAAACGGAGATGACCGTCTCGGGGCGACACGTCACCTTCGCGAACCGGGGATGGAACGGGGCGCTGGCCGTCGGAGCGAAGGCGACCTTCGGGTTCGTCGGCTCCGGCGGTCAGCCCACCGGTTGCAAGGTCAACGGCTTGCCGTGCAACGGGGTCGTCTCCCCCACCACCGCGGCACCGACCACGCCCACGCTGAAGCCCACGACGGTTGCGCCCACCACCGTCGCGCCGACGCCGACCACGGTCGCGCCGACCACCACCGCCCCCAAGGCGGACGTGCCGCCCGCGTCGAACCTGCTCCCGGTCACGGTGAAGAACAACACCGGCCGTAGCGAGTCGGTCTTCCTCTACCTGCTCGGCGTCAACCTGGCGACCGGCAAGCTCGGCTACGTGAACGCGGCCGGCACCTTCACCGCCTGGACCGGCGGCGGCACCGTCCCGGTGCCCGCGCCGGACGTGTCGATCGCCGGCCCGGCCAACGGCGGCAGCACCACGATCAAGATGCCGAAGGGCCTCTCCGGCCGGCTGTACATGTCGTTCGGCCAGAAGCTCGACTTCCGCCTGACGACGGATGGCCTGGTCCAGCCCGCGCCGTGGGCGGGCGGCGACCCCAACCACGACATCCTGTTCGACTGGAGCGAGTTCACCCTCGACGCCGGCGGCCTGTTCCTGAACAGCTCGCAGGTCGACATGTTCGCGGTCCCGCACATCGTCAGCGTCACCGGCGGCACCGGCGTGACCCTCTCCACCGGCGAGCTGAAGTCCGGCGGCCGGCAGAACGTCATCAACGCCGTGAAGGCGAACGGCGACTTCGCGAAGAGCGTGGTCACCCGGGCCGACGGCACGGTCCTGCGGGTCCTGGCCCCCGGTAAGGCGGCCGACGCCGGCCTGATGAGCCCGACCTACCTGGACTCGTACATCAACAGCGCCTGGAACGCCTACGCGAGCAAGACCCTCACCGTCGTGCCGTTCGGCGACCAGCCCAACAACAAGTTCTCCGGGCGGACCAGCGGCACGGTCATGAACTTCACCGACACCACCGGCAAGACGGTGGCGTCCTTCAACAAGCCGTCGACGGCCAACGTGTGGGGTTGCGACGGCGCCCTCGGTGCCCCGAACGACCAGGTGGTCGGCCCGATCGCCCGCACCCTGTGCGCCGCCCTGACCCGCGGCACCCTGGGCACCTTGGACACCCAGCCGAGCGGCACCGCCGCCGACTTCTACAAGAACAACCCCGCCGACGTGTACGCCAAGGTCATCCACGAGAACATGATCGACGGCAAGGCGTACGCGTTCGCGTTCGACGACGTCCAGAACCAGGAATCCCTGGTCCACGACGGCGATCCGCGCACCGCCACCATCACGATGACCCCGTTCTGATCCGTATCTTCTCTTCGCCCTGACGTGCGGGCCCCGCTCCGGCGGGGCCCTCACGTGATTTTCGGGCTCCGGCGTTCGATCAGGGTTACGTCTCGCCAGGTGCCATGCAGGCGGCCTATCCGGTGGCGGGTTCCGACCGTGCGGAAGCCGCACCTCGCGTGCAGGGCCAGGCTTGCGGTGTTCTCCGGGAAGATGCCGGACTGGATGGTCCAGATGCCGGCGGTCTCGGTTGAGGTGATCAAGGCGGTCAGCAGCGTGCGGCCGACGCCCCGGCCCTGGTGGGCGGGGTGGACGTAGACCGAGTGCTCGACCACGCCGGCGTAGGCCGGGCGGGTGGAGATCGGGCTGCAGGCTATCCAGCCGGTCACCTCGCCGGTGGTGGTGTCCAGGGCTACGAAGCGGTGGGCGGGCAGGCGGGTGGTCACGAAACGGGACCAGTCCGGTGGGGCGGTCTCGAACGTCGCGTTGCCGGTCGCGATGCCCGCGCGGTAGATGTCGAGCACCTGGATGGCATGGTCGTCGGCCATCGGCGCCACGTGGATACCGGGGTGAATCTGCACCTCTCCAGGGTGCCAGGCCGCCGTTGTTGCGGGCGGCCCCGATAGTCAGGATTCGATACAGTCACGGTCCAGCTTTGTGAACGGGGACCGTGTCATGGAAGAACAGGGCAGGCCGGGCGAACCGCCGGCGCCCGAACAGCCGTCGTCGCCGCCGTCGGCCGACGGCACGCAGGCGCCGGCCGAACCGACCTGGGTGAGCCCGCCGTTGCCGCAGGCGCCGGCGCATCCGGATGCGCAGTGGCAGCGGCCGGACGGCCAGCCGCAGCAGCCGCAAATTCAGCCGCCGCCGTTCGGCGGACCGCAGCAGCCGCCGCCGGCCGTTCCGCCGTGGCAGGCGCCGCCGGCGTGGCAGCCGCCGCCCGGATATCAGCCGCCGGGCTATCCGGCGCCGGGCTATCCGGCGCCGGGGCAGTGGCAGGTGCCGCCCGGGCAGGTGCCGCCGGCCGGGTGGCAGGCGGCGCCCGTGATGTGGGAGCCGCCGGGGCCGGAGCAGGTTGCGCCGCCGTTCACCTCGCCGCCGCCCAAGCTCAAGCCGTGGGCGATCGCGCTGGTCATCGTGGTCGGGCTGCTGGGGATCGGCGGCCTGTACGCCTATGCGATCGCGCGCGAGGTCGACCGGGTCCAGGACCAGGTGGCCGAGCTGAACCAGGACGAGCCGTTCGGGCTGCCGAAGACGTGGCCGTCGGGGCCGACGCCGTTCTCGACCGGGGAGTCACCCGACCCGGTCGAAACCACGCCGTCGGGGCCGCAGGCCAGCACCTATCCGGTGCGCACCGACGAGGACCTGGAGCGGGTCTGCGACGGGTGGTATTACCCGCAGTCGCCGAAGTTCACCGGCAAGGCGCCGCACCAGATCTCGGTGGGCGTGATCGACAGCACCACCCTGCCCAGCCGGCACTTCGGGTCGGTGAGCGTGCCCGAGTTGAAGGAGTCGATCTGGCGGGCCTGGATCCCGACCGATCCGACCAAGACCCAGCTGGTCGGCTGCATCGACCTGGCCACCACCGGGGCGACCGCGAAGAGCTGCAAGTTCGACGATCCGAAGCCGGAGAAGATCGCGCTGAAGAAGGCGACCTACCGGGTGCGGCTGTTCGAGGCGGCCACCGGCAAGAAGCTGCTCGACAAGGCGGCGGTCAAGGGTGAGGACGAAACCTGCCCCACCATCGTGTATCTGCTCGGCGGTGAGTCACTCGTGAGCCAGGTGAGCGACCGGCAGGTCTACGAGTTCTTCCGTCCGTACGTGATGAAGAAGTAGGAAATTGAGGAGGACCTCCCCACCGCGGAGCAGCCACCCCTTTACCTCCTCGGAAGCGGGGCCTGGCAGGTCGGGGATCGGAATGGGATGAGTCTCCTCGAACACGACGGAGATACCTTCGGCGTCCTGGGTAGTTGCCTAATGGGCGAAGGCGACGGCCGTTTCCGGCTGCTCGACGGGAAGTCGGTGCGGTTGGACGACGAGGAAGCAGACCAGGGTGGCGGCGAGCATGCCGCCGAAGACCACGATGGCCATAGCGACGGCACCCACGCCGAGGATGCCTACCAGGGGCGCGGCGAGGGCCCCGACACCGAATTGGACGGCGCCGAGCAGGGCTGCGGCGGTGCCGGCTGCTTCGCCGTGGCGGGACAGAGCCAGGGCGGGGGCGTTCGGCATGGCGAGTCCGACCATGGCCAGGACCAGCCAGAGCGGGATCAGGATGCCGACCAGGCCGCCGACCTCGGTGATGGCCAGGATCAGCAGCACGAGGCCGAAGCCGAGCCCTGCGACCAGGGACCTGGCAAGGATCTGCTGGGGTGTCCACCGGCGTAGCAGCCGCACGTTGAACTGGGTGGCGCCGATCAGACCCACGGCGCCGCCGGCGAATACGTACGCGAACTGTTGTTCGCTGAGGCCGAAGCCGTCCTGCAGAACGTAGGATGAGCCGCTGACGTAGGCGAAAAGGGCGGCCATTGCCAGGCCGGCGACCAGGATCAGCCCGACGTACACCCGGTCGGTAAACAGCTTTCCGTAGTCGCGGACGGTGCCGGCGATCCCGCCGTTGCGGCGACGCTCGACCGGCAGGGTCTCCGGCAGCACGATCGCGGTACCCGCCATGATCGCGGCGGCGGCAACGGTGAGTACGACGAACACGCCGCGCCACGAGGTGAACTGCAGTGTTTGCCCGCCGATGGTCGGGGCGAGAATCGGGGCGACGCCGACCACGAGCATCAGCCGAGAGAACAGCTTCGCGGCGGCGAATCCGCTGAACAGGTCGCGGACGATCGCCATCGCTACCACTGCCGCCGCGGCGGCACCGAGGCCTTGCAGCACGCGCAGGGAGCCGAGGATCGCCAGGTTCGGTGCGATCACGCACAGCAGCGAGGCGATCAGGTGCACACCGACGCCGGCGAGTAGCGGCACCCGCCGCCCGACCGCGTCGGACAGCGGGCCGATCAGCAACTGCCCGAAAGCTAGGCCGACGAGCGTGCCGGTCAGGGTGAGCTGGACAGCCGCCGGGGTGGCGCCGAAGTCGCCAGTGATGGTCGGTAGTGCAGGCAGGTACATGTCGATGGTGAGCGGACCGAGCGCGGTGAGGAAGCCGAGCACGAGGACAATCCGGAAACGCCGCCCTGATGGGAGCAACTCCCCCGGGGACAGGTCGGCTTCGAGCGGGGTTACGGTGCGAGTCTCAGCCACACTTCACCGCAAGTCGTTGCCTGCTCGGTTTCTTCCGCCCGGACCCGTCATGGTAATAACGGTCACAAGACTGGAATATGGCCTCCTAGCAGCTGATATTCCGCTTGCGCTGCCGCCGCGGGGCCCTTCGTGGCACTGCTCGGCGCCAGGGCCGCGACGCCACGATGGGCGCCGCGGCCGTCAGCTTTCGGGCTCGTTGTTCGCGGACCGGCGGCGGGCGAACACCAATCTGCCCACGTTTATCATGATCCAGACCACGGACAGCACCACGCCGAGCCAGAGTCGCTGCTGAAGGCAGACCGCTAGGACGATGGCGAAGACCGTGATCTGAACCAGAGGAGTTATCACTTATTTACATCCCGTAGCCAGGTGGTAGATGAGATAACCGATGATGAGGCCGAGCCCGGCCTCGATGATGCCGGCCGCGCCGGCCGCGCCCCGAGCCGCAGCCGTTCCGATTTTGTACAGCTTGTGAGTGCCTTCAGCGATTTGTCCGCCGGTCTCCGCTGCCGCTCCGATGCCGAGGGTGATGCCGAAGATCTGTCCGCCCGAGCACTTCTGGCCGGTGAGGTCGTTGGTACTGAACGGGTCGCCGTTGACGTAGGTGTAGTTGTTCGCGCAGCCGCCGTCGATCGGGTCGACGCTCAGGAAACGCCCCTCCGATCGCTGGTAGGCCCGGGCGCCGAGGATGGCGATACCGGTGACGTTGTCGGTGAGTTTGCTGCTGGAACCGAACGTGGTCAGGGTGTTGCCACCCGCGGCGTTGGCGAGCGTCGAGCCGGTCGCGGTGGGCTGCCCCCAGGGGTCGTAGGTGATGGGTCCGGTCTGGCGCGCGCCGGCGTTGTCGGTGGTAACGGTGTAGTTGCCGTGCAGGTCCGGATAGGACCAGACGTTGCCGGCGGCCTGCGCGGTGAGCAGGACCCCGCCGGGCAGGTTGACGAGTTTCTGCAGTACGGCATTGCTCGCGCTGAGCACGGCGACGGGAGCGTCCGAGTAGCCGCCGAAGGCGTAGTGCACCGTGGTGGTGGACGTCGCGTGGCCTATCACCCGGTCGAGTGCGTCGTAGGTGTAACCGGTGGTCGCCCCCGACGCGGTGGTGGTGGCCAGCCGGTCGGCGGCATCCCAGGTGAGGGTAGTGCCGGCGTCGTTGAGCTGGTTGCCGTGCGCGTCGTACGCGTATTGGCTGTTGGTGCCCGCGCTCGTGCTCGAGGAGACGATCTGGTCGGCACTGTTGTAGCAGTAGTTCGTGCTGCTCGCGCTTCCGCCGGTCGGCGTGATCGTGACGCTTGAGCGGTTGGTGTTGGCACCCGCGTTGGCGTTGGCACAGCTGCCGGCGGCGTAGCCGTACGTCGCCGATGCGCTCGGCAGGTAGGCGGTGACCAGCCGCCCGGCGCCGTCGTACGTGTAGGTGGTGGCGGTCGAACCGGCCGGGTTCGGGTTGGTCAGGCCGGTGCCGTTGATGTCCTCCAGTTCGGTGGTGACCCGCCGGGCCGGTGACAGGGTGGTCTTGTTCCCGGCGACCAGGGTGCCGCTGCCGGTGGTGAAGACCAGGCTGTTCTGGGTGCCGAGACCGTCGTATCCGATCGTCGCGTTCGTCCCGTTGCCGTAGGTGACGCTGGTCAGGTGCTCGGTGGCGCCGTCGTAGTGCGAGGTCGCCACCAGCGTGCCGTCGGCGGTGACGGTGGCCGGGTTGCCACTGTTCGGATCGTAGGTCTTGGTGATCGTGCCCTGCGGACCCGATGTGCCGGTGACCTGCCCGGACTGGTTGTAAGTCGTCGTGCTGGTCTGCCCGTTGGCGTCGGTGTAGCTGACGAGTCGGCCGAGCAGGTCGACCTGGGTGGTGATGGTGCCGCCGGTGTCGGTCACGCTGGAGACCAGCGGGTTGCCGCCGACGTTGAAGGTGTAGGTGCTCGTACGGGCGGATGCGCTACTGGTCGCCGGCCATGACCGGCCGGTCACGCGCCCGATCGCGTCGTAGGCGGTGCATTGCCAGGCTTCGCTGCCGATGCGCCGCCCCACCTGACGCCCAGCTGCGTCGTAGACGAACTGCTGCACGCGGGCCGGATCGGTCTGGGACTTCAGCTGCCCGCCTTGCGGCGTGCCGGCGGCGACGCCGCAAGCTGCCGCAAGCGGACCTTCGGTGCCGGAATAGTAGGCGTACGTCGTGGCATTGCCGGCCGGGAGCGTACGGCTGATCTTGCGCAGGTAGGTGGAGGTGCCCAGCGGCTCGTAGGCCGTGGTGGTGGTCAGTCCGCCGACCGTGATCGAGGTGGCCAAGCCGTACTGCGGCCCTGCCGTGCCGTCGGAGTAGCCGGTGGTGGTGACTACGCCGTCGGGGTCGGTGGTGCTGGTCTCGAGCCGGTATCCGGGGTCGAGGACGGCGTTGGCGACGACCGCTCCGGCCATCGTGACGGCGAACTCGTTGAGCTGGGTCGCCGACCCCTGGAAGTCGACCTGTACGGCGTGGAGGCCACCGGCGAGCTCGGTGCCGCCGCTCGCCGTCGTCGTTCGGGTCTGACCGGCGGTGAAGCCGCTGACGTCCGGGCCGTCGTGGGCGACCGGGACGGCGTCGACCGCGACAGTGACGGCCTGACTGCTGCTGACGCCGAAAGTGTAGGTGCCCGCGGAGGCGACCCCGATGGTGCCGGTCAGCCGCAGGGTCCACTGGCCGGCGGCGTCGGAGCCGATCGGCGGGGAACCAGCGTTCCAGTGCGCGCACAGCCGGCCGCTGGTGGCCCCGCACAGGGCTTGCGGCTGCGTGCCGCCCGGACCGGCGGCGTGCACCGCCACCGGACCGGCGGCCTGCCCGTTCGCCCAGAAACTGGCGGCGAGTCCGGTCAGCCCCTCGTCGTATCCATGGTGGGTGTGCGGCACCGCCACCCCGCAGCCCGCGGTTCCTTGCGGGTCGCTCACGGGCAGGTAGCCCTGGGCCGCACCGGCCGCGGTGGCGCCGGCCGGCCAGCCGCCCCCGAAGCAGGCCACCGGGGCGGGGCCGTACGTGTCGGTGGCGTCACCGTCGGCGTCGTAGACCGTGCTGGTCTGCTCGCCGTCCGGGGTGACGGTGACGATCGGCTGGTCGGTGCCGCACGTCGTCGCGCAGCTCTGGCCGGCCGCCGTGGCGTTCGCCCAGACCGTCGTGGTGGTGCCGCCGCCCGAGTTGTTCTGCCCCGTGATGCGTCCCTGGGTGTCGTAGGTGATCCGCGACGCGTAGCCCGAGCTGGGCTGGAAGCCGACGATCGCCGCATCGGTGTGGTCGGTCGCGTAGGTGTAGATGCGGCCGGGCCGGGCCGCACCGGCGGTCGGTGCGGGCTGGACGACCGTGCCTACCCGGCCCTTGGTGTCGTAGCAGATCTGCGTGTCAACCGGCGTGACGGACAGCCCGGTCGTGTTGGCCGGGCAGGCGAGTGGGGTCCCGGCGGCGTTGCCCGCGTTGACGTAGCCGTCGGCCAAGGCGTCGCGGATGTCGGCGAGCCGGTTGTCGCTGTCGTAGGCGAGCAGGATGTTCTGCCCGGCCGGGTTGGTCACCGAGGCGAGCTGGCCGGTGCCGTTGTACCCGAACGTGGTGGCGGTGCCGTCCCAGGCCGCGGCCTTGCACAGCATGCCGGCGGGTGCCGGGGCGGTGCCCGGGCAGGCCGTATCACCGCCGTACGAAAGCGTGACCGTCCGGCCGGAGACCGGGTCGGTGATGCCGCGCAGCAGTGCGGGGGTGCCGGAGTACGTGTACTGCAACGCGGCCGGGTGCCGGTCGTCGGTGGCGCCGGTCATGGCGGCCACGCTGCCGTCGGCGTTGAAGGTGTAAAGCTGGTTGTCGGCGGTCGCCAGCTGCAGGCGTCCGTTGCCGTCGACGTTGAGGTGGTCGTTGTTGCCGGGCTGCGATCGGTAGTGGCCGGCCGCCTGGCGGGTGAACGTCGCCGTGTTCCCGGAGGCACCCTGGATCACGACCTGGCTGCCCTCGTCGTCAACCCGGATCCACTGCGCCGTGGCCGGGTTGGCCTGCAGGCTCCAGCCGGCCGGGACGCCATTGGTCGCCGGAGTCAGCCAACTGCTCGGCACCACCCACGCATTGGTCGTGGTCGAGCCGGTGATCTGCGTGTTCTTGGCCCACAGCTGGACGGTGTCGGTCTTGCCGCTCTGGCCGAGGACCCAGCTGTCGACCTCGATCTGGTAGGTCTGCGACCCGGCGGCCGTGGCCGTCCCGTACGCCGGGGCGATCGCGCTCGCCGTCCCGGCCCAATCGTCGTAGCTGGGAGTGGCCGAGCCGTTGAGGTAGACCCGGATGCCGCCGGTGCTGATTCCGCCCAGCTGCCAGGTGCCGGCGGGCAGGCTGAGCACCCCGGTCCACCGGGTCAGGAACGGCGCGTCGCTGGTGGCGGTCCCGCCGAGGCCGCCGACCGGAGTGTTGCCACGGCCACCCTTCCAACTCGCGTTGATCGAGGCGTCGGCGCGCTGCCCGACCGCCGAGCCGGTGAACGTGTGCGTGCCGCTGTCGGCGAAGTACTGACCGGTCAGCCCGTAGTTGCCGCCCCGGGCGATGGAGGACTGGGCCGAGTTGTAGCTCAGGGCGATACCGGCGCTGCCGGACACGGTCTGCATGCCGGCGGTACCGACCGTGACGGCGAGGTTGCCGTTCACCATGTTGACCGTCTCGCTCGCGGTCGGTACGCCCGGCGACGGAAGGCCCTTACTCGGCTCGGTGGTGCCGTTGGGCGGTGATCCGACGGTGTCGGTCGGAGCCGGCCCGCCCGCGTCAAGCCGCCGTTTCACCTGGAAGCTGACGGCGGACGACGACGAGGGTTTCAGGTTGCCGGTGAAGTTCGGGTCGCCGGCGTAGATCGGGGTGATCGAGCTGAGCACCTTGGCGTAGTAGGTGACGCCGTCCTTCAAGCTGCCTGGCGGCACCGTCCAGTTGACGGGGTCCCCCGGAGCCACGCCACCCGAGATCCACCCCGAGTCGACCACCGCGCCGGTGCCGTCCGCCGACGTCGACACCCGGAAGTCGTAGAAGATCGTGCCGTTGTCGTTCGCGTTGTCGTCGGTGACCCGCGCAGCGGTCAGCGTGGTGTCGGTGGTGGAGACGATGCTGCCGTCGGCCGGCGAGCTGATCACCGTCGGATGCGGCTGCTGGTAATACACCGACATGAAGAACATGTAGCTCGGGTTGAATGTGCCGAGGTTTCCGCCGCTGGTCGCGTTGACCGCGCTCGGCGTGCCCAGGCCGAACCACCAGCCGTCGGAACGGCTCGCGAGGTAAGACCAGTTGTCCCAGCCGACCGAGGGTTGCATGTCGACGGTCGACTGCGGGCCGGCGTCGGTGTAGATGAGCTGGCCGGCGGCGATACCGGAGAAGGTGGAACTGCCGGGCAATCCGTAGATCGGGGCGTTAGTCACCTTGCAGTCGCAGTTCAGCGAAAGATAAACACCGGCGAACTGCCAGGGCTGGTCGCCGGGCGCCGTCGTGGGCGCGGTGGGGGCCGGAACGTACGTCTGGGCGCGCCAGTTGGCGCCGGCCGCGTCCTGCCCGATCTGCATGACGCCGTTCGCAACCTGGCCGCCGTCACTGACGCTCGAGATGGTCCAGGTGCTCGCGAAGGAGAGGGCCGCATAGCTCGGGTCGATGACCAACGGATAGGCGGCGGGAGGCAACGTGGCCAGCCATCGCGCGGACACCGAGATCGACACGAGGTCACCGGCAACGGTCAGCCGGACCTGCGCGGCCTTGGTCTGATCGAGCGACGCGCCGGCGGCGATGGACACTGTCGGCGCCGGCACCGAGCCGACCCGAGCACCACCGGCCACCAGGTCGAGACCGCCGCTCCGGTTGGCGGTCGCGGTGGCTCCGTTCAGCCGGAACGAGAAGCTCGACGGTGCGCCCGGGGCGGCGACGACCAGGTCTTCCTTCACCGCCCCGGCGGTGACCAGCTCGGTGAGGTCGGTCTGCGCCCAGAGCCCGCGGTAGGCGACGGACGCGCCGGACACCACCGCCGCACGGCTCGGGTCGGTGACGCCCTGGGGCACGAACCCGAAGTTGTGCTTGCCGACCGTGAAGTTCAGGGCGCCGGCCGGGCCGGCCGCCATCGACCAGTCGTTCGCGCCGGACTTCCACCACCCCGGATTGCTGGCGACCGGCGTGAGATTCGAGTCGATCGCTGACCATGTGCCTGCCGCGGTCTTGTAGAAGTGCGGCGTCAGGTACCGGCGAACCGACCGGCTGCCGTCCGAGTTCTGCCAGGTCGAGGTGGACGCTGTGCGGGCGCTCACGAGCTCCCGGACCGCGGTCGGCTTCGCATGGGACAGCCCTGCCGTGGCGTAACGCCCGATGGGGGTCGCCGTTCGCCGGGCCGACGTCGGCGCGGATCGAAGCAGTGACCGGCTGGGCCGGGGCACCGGCGCAGGGGACGCGGATGCGGGCGAGGCACCTGGAACCAGGGCCAGCGGCGCCAGCAGAATCGCGGCAATTCCGGACATCATTGGTCTACTGTGGACAGAAAACATCTCCACTCTCCCCGTGAGAGTCTGCGGTTATGGGGACGAGACTCCACCTGGCTTATAACGCTTGTCAATATCTAAATTACCGAGAAGTACGAAGATCCCCCGCGCGGCTTCACCCTTATTTTGATGTATGGCGAATCAACGATCTCGCGGACGATTCGGGCCGTCTGCCTGGATGCCGACCCAAGTGCCCGGCCGCTTGATCTGCACCAAGAAAGGTGCTTGGCTGGCCAGCACTATCCGAGTCGGACAGTTCTTCCACACGATGCCGACAGTGGGACTCCGAGGGCTGACGCGTTCCATCGCAAGCCGCCGGCCGACTGATTATCCATCGATTCCCACAACGTGCGGGCCGGGCTGTGATCGACGGCGGGCATTGAGCAACATCAATCAACCGAGGCTGGCACAGGGAGCATCAACACGCGCCGGCGCTCGCGCTGTCCCGGCACGGCGAGGCGGCCGGCACCGCGGCGGCGCTGCTGACCCTGCACGTGGTGGTGCCGGCCGAGGCAGCTGCCGGTCGAGGACCTGACCGATGTGGTGGTCGTCGCGCACTGAATCAGTACAACTACGGATTGACGAAGACGCCCACGGGAAAAAGACTTCGACCATGCGCGATCGATCTCGCCGGTGGGCGTGGCTCGGTGTTCTGATCACCGGCCTGGTTCTGTACGTCATCGTTCTGCGGACCCTGGTCCACACGCAGAATCCCAACTTCGTCCCGGCGCTGATCCTGCTCGGCGCCACGGTCGTGCCGCTGTCCTTCCTGACCTTCGCCCAGGCCCGCACCGGCCGCTGGGAGGTGCCGGCGTCCGCACTGGTCACCGCGGCGTTCTTCGGCGGTGTGGTCGGCATCGTGGTGGCCGGCACGCTGGAGTACAACACGCTGCGCGGGCTCGGCGTGCTGCCGATGGTGCTGGTCGCGATCATCGAGGAGTCGGCCAAGCTGATCGTCCCGGTGGTGCTGCTCTTCACGGTGCTGGCCCGGCACGGCCGGCGGCTGCCGTCGGACGGCCTGATCATCGGGGTGGCGTCCGGCATGGGCTTCGCCGCGCTGGAGACGATGGGCTACGCGTTCACCGCGCTGCTCTCCTCGAACGGCAACATCGGCGCCGTCGAGGAGACGCTGTTCATCCGCGGGCTCACCTCGCCGGCCGGGCACACCGCGTGGACCGGCCTGACCGCGGGCGCGCTGTGGGCGCTGATCGCCTCGCCGACCGGCAAGCGGACGGTCCAGTTCCTGCTGACCTTCGCCGGTGCGGTGGCGCTACACACCTGCTGGGACACGTTCACCAACCTGTGGGCGTACATCATCCTCGGGGCGATCAGCCTGGGCTGGCTGTTCATCGAGCTGGCCCGCTATCGCGCGTTCAGCGAGCACACCCTCGGCGGGCGGTTCGGGCAGGCGGTAACGGTCTAGATTCACCTCATGCGCAGCCCTACCCAGCTGGATCTGTCCGAGAAGGACATCGCCACGATCGTGTCCGAGGGCCTCGGCGCCGGGATCACCGGCGCCGAGGAGCTGAACGGCGGCACGTTCGCCACCGTCTGGCGGGCCGGCCTCGACGACGGCCGGCAAGTGGTGGTCAAGGTGGCGCCGCCGGCGTCGGTGCGCATGCTCCGGTACGAAGCGGGCATGATCCCGGCCGAGGCCGAGTACTTCGCGCTGGTCGCCGCGCATGCTCCGGGCGTGCCGGTGCCGGAGGTGCTCGCCGCCTCATCCGACTGGATCATCACCGCGCTGCTCCCCGGATCGCCGCTGACCAGCGCCGACTCGGCCCGGGCCCGCACCGAGCTGGGCGCCGCGGTCCGCCGGGTGCACACCATCACCGGCCCGCACTTCGGCTACACCGGGGATCGCGCGGCCGGCGACGACTGGCCGACCGCGTTCACCCGGATCATCGAGGCGCTGCGCGCCGACGCCGCCGACTGGCATGTCCCGCTGCCGCCGCTCGACGGGGTGGTCGAGCGCCATCACGACGTCCTCGCCACGGTGACCCGGCCGGCCCTGCTGCACTTCGACCTGTGGGACGGCAACGTGCTGGTCGGCGCGGACGGCGCGATGACCGGGCTGGTCGACGGCGAGCGCTACCTCTACGGCGACCCGCTGCTGGATCTCGTCTCGCCGGCCCTGTTCCGCCGGATCGAGGAGCTGCCCGACCACCCGTTCCTGGCCGGTTACCGCCCGGAGCCGTTCGACGAGTCCGCCCGGATCCGGCTGGCGCTCTACCGCGTGCACCTCTACACGCTGATGATCGCCGAGATCCCCAGCCGGGGCCTCGGCCGCGACCGGCACGATTTCCTCACCGGCCTCCTTGAAGCCGAGCTAGGCGCGCTCGGCGAGCGCTAGGAAGTGGTCCGCCGGGTCGTCGTAGCGCAGCAGCTTCCACCCGGTCGCGGCCAGCAGCGGCTCCAGGTTCTCCCGGTTGAGCGGCTCGTCCGGGCGCAGCGTGCGGCCGTGCCGGGCGGCCAGCGCCGCCCGCCCCGACGGGTGGAAGATCATCAGCTTGCCGCCGGCCCGGGTCACCCGGGCCAGCTCGGCCAGGCCGGCCCCGGGATCCGGCAGGTGCTGCACCAGGCCCGCCGCGAAGACCAGGCCGGCCACCGCATCCGGTAACGGCAGCCGGCGGGCGTCGGCGATCACCAGGTCGGCGACGGCTTCCCGGCCCGCCTGCCGGGCGGCGTGCAGCATCGCCGGGGTCAGGTCGAGGCCGATCACCCGGCCCTGCGGACCGACGGCGGCGGCCAGCGCGGGCAGCGCCCGGCCGGTGCCGCAACCGACGTCGAGGGCGAGGTCACCGGGGCGCGGCGCGGCCACTTCCACCGCCATCGCGTACGCCGGGAGGTCGTCGCCGAACTTCGTGTCCCACCCGGCCGCGCGGGCGCCGAAGAACGCCCGGCTCTCCGCCAGATACCACCTCTCCGGGTCGGCCAGCCGCGGGTGCACGTGCCGGATGACCGGCCACTCCGGATCGTGGTGGTCGATCACCACCTGGGCCCGCCGCTCGCCCTCGCCGTTGGCCAGGCCCCGGCCGCGCGGGCCGCTGCGAAGGTAGACGATCACCCGGTCGGCGGCCGGTTCGAGCACGTTGAGCGCCGAATCGGAGCGGCCGCCGGACGGGCCGCTGAGCCCGAGCACGGCGTCGACCGTCCAGGCTCGGGCCGAGGGCGGGAAGGCGGCGGCGAGGCAGGCCGCGAAGCTGGCGGCGGCACCGTGATCACCGCCGTCGACGATCACGGTGAGGGGCGCTCGCGGGCCCAGCACCTCGGCGAGGAAAGCGGTGACCTCATGGATCCGTTCCGGCACGCCGTTTAGCATGCCGCCGCCCGAGGGACCTGTGCAACGGTTACGCATCTGCGGGGCTGACTGCCTTTCTTGGCTGGCTTTTGCGGCCCTAGAGTGACGTCGTGACGACCTACCGCATCGGCGAGGCCGCCGATCTGCTCGGCGTCAGCGTCGACACCGTGCGGCGCTGGGTCGACGCGGGCCGGCTGGTGGCCGACCGCGACGACCACGGGCACCGCAGCATCGCCGGCGCCGACCTGGCCGGTTTCGCCCGTTCGCTGGCCGACGATCCCGACCCGGGTTCCCGCCGGTCGTCGGCGCGCAACCGGCTGCGCGGCATCGTCACCGCGATCACCCGCGACTCGGTGATGGCGCAGGTCGACATCCAGGCCGGGCCGTTCCGGGTGGTCTCGCTGATGAGCCGGGAGGCGGTCGACGAGATGGCGCTGGAGGTCGGCTCGACGGCGGTGGCCGTGATCAAGTCGACCACGGTGGTCGTAGAACGAGGGGACGACAAGTGAAGAAAATCCTGACCGCGGTGGCGATGGTCGCCGCCCTGGCAATATCCGGCTGCGGCGACTCCTCCGACACCTCGACCCCGGCGGCCGGCGCCTCCTCCGCGAGCGGCGTCTCCGGCAACCTCACCGTCCTGGCGGCGGCCTCGCTGACCGAGTCGTTCAACAAGATCGGCAAGGACTTCGAAACGGCCAACCCTAACGTCAAGGTCACTTTTTCGTACGGCGGTAGCTCCGGCCTGGCCCAGCAGATCACCTCGGGCGCCCCCGCCGACGTGTTCGCGTCGGCCAGCCCCGCCACCATGAAGACCGTGACCGACGCCGGCGACGCCAACGGCGAAGCCACCGTGTTCGTCAAGAACCAGCTGGTCGTCGCGGTCACCAAGGGCAACCCGAAGGGCATCAGGACGCTCGCCGACCTGACCGAGCCGGGCCTGAAGGTGGCGCTCTGCGCCGAGCAGGTGCCGTGCGGTGCCGCCGCGAGGAAGGCCCTGGCCGCGGCGAACGTCAAGGTCACCCCGGTCACCCTGGAGCAGGACGTCAAGGCGGCCCTGTCCAAGGTGAAGCTCGGCGAGGTCGACGCCGCGCTGGTCTACCGCACCGATGCCAAGGCCGCCACGGCCGACGTCGACGGCATCGAGTTCCCCGAGTCGTCCGGCGCCATCAACGACTACCCGATCGTTACGCTGAAGAGCGCCCCGAACCCGTCGGCCGCCGCCGCGTTCGTGGCCTACGTGCAGAGCGGCCCCGCGCTGGACGTGCTCGTCGAGGCAGGGTTCCAGAAGCCATAAAGAAGCAACGCCGGAAGGTGCCACCGGCCCTGGCGATCCCCGCGATCGCCGGGCTGGTGTTCCTCGTCCTACCCCTGTTCGGGCTGCTCTGGCGGGCACCCTGGTCGACCCTGCCGGAACGCCTCACCGAGCCCGGCATCCTCGCCGCGCTGCGCCTGTCGCTGCTGACCGCCACCCTGGCCACCGCGGTGAGCCTGGTCCTCGGGGTGCCGCTCGCCTGGCTGCTGGCCCGCACCGAGTTCCCCGGCCGCCGGTTCGTGCGTGCCCTGGTCACCGTCCCGCTCGTGCTGCCACCGGTGGTCGGCGGGGTGGCGCTGCTGCTGGTATTCGGGCGGCGCGGCCTGCTCGGCGGCTGGCTCGACGCGACGTTCGGGGTGAGCCTGCCGTTCACCACCGCCGGCGTCGTGGCCGCCGAGGCGTTCGTCGCCATGCCGTTCCTGGTGATCAGCGTGGAGGGCGCGCTGCGCGGGGCCGACGCCCGCTACGAGGAGGCCGCGTCGACCCTCGGCGCCACCCGCTGGACCGCCTTCCGCCGGGTCACCCTCCCGCTGATCGCGCCCGGGGTCGCCGCCGGGGCGGTGCTGTGCTGGGCGCGGGCGCTCGGCGAGTTCGGCGCCACCATCACGTTCGCCGGCAACTTCCCCGGCCGCACCCAGACCATGCCCCTCGCCGTCTACCTGGCCCTGGAACAGGACCTGGACGCCGCCATCGTCCTCAGCCTGGTCCTGCTGGTCGTCTCGATCGGCATCCTGGCCGCGTTGCGCGACAAGTGGGTCGCGCCGTGAGCCTCGACGCCCACCTCGTGGTCACCCACCCCGGGTTCTCGCTCGACGTCGAGCTCACCGCCGCGCCCGGCGAGGTGGTCGCGCTGCTCGGGCCGAACGGGGCCGGCAAGACCACCGCGCTGCGGTCGCTGGCCGGGCTGGCCGCGCTCGACGACGGGCACGTCACCCTGGACGGGGTCCGGCTCGACGACGAACCGCCGGAGAACCGCCGGATCGGTGTGGTGTTCCAGGACTACCTGCTGTTCCCGCACCTCACGGCGCTCGACAACGTCGCCTTCGGGCCCCGCTGCCGGCGGGTGCCGCGCCGCCAGGCCCGGGACACCGCCCGGGAGTGGCTGGAGCGGGTCGGTCTGGCCGAGCACGTCCGCAAGAAGCCGCGCCAGCTCTCCGGCGGCCAGGCCCAGCGGGTCGCGCTGGCCCGCGCGCTCGCCGCCGAGCCGAAACTGCTGCTGCTCGACGAGCCGCTCGCCGCCCTCGACGCCCGCACCCGGCTGGACACCCGCTCCGCGCTGCGCGGGCACCTGACGTCGTTCCCCGGCGCGACCGTGCTGGTCACCCACGACCCGCTGGACGCACTCATGCTCGCCGACCGCCTGGTGATCATCGAGGACGGCCGGATCGTGCAGTCCGGCGACGCCGCGACGATCACCGCCCAGCCACGCACCGACTACGTGGCCCGCCTGGTCGGCCTCAACCTCTACCGCGGCCGGGCGGACGGCACCACGGTCCTGCTCCCGGACGGTTTTTCGCTGATCACCGCCGTACCCCAGGAAGGTGCGGTTTTTGTGGCTTTTCCGCCGTCGGCGGTGTCGCTCTTCGCGGCGCGCCCCGAGGGCAGCCCGCGCAACACCTGGCCCGCCACGGTGACGTCGGTGGCCCGGCACGGCGACGCGTTACGCATCGAGCTGACCGGCCCGCTCGCGGTAGCGGCGGACGTCACACCGGCCGCCGCTGTGCAGCTGGAACTCGAGCCCGGCCGTGAGGTGTGGGCCACCGTGAAAGCCACGGAAGCGACCGCCTATCCCGCGTAATGGATAGCGTTGGCCGCATGGAGGCACTCGAGCTGTCGGATTACCGTGCCGTGGTCGCCCGCAACTACCTGGAGGCGGTGGATCTCAAGGACTTCCGGGCCCGCCGCGACGAGCTGTTCGCGACGCATCCGCAGTCACCGGTGCCGGCCGGGACGTTCACCGGGTTGCGCTACTACCCACCGAACGACGACGCGATCGTCGAGGTCGAGGCGGTCGAGGCGGACGGCGAGATCGACATCGACACCGGCGGCGCGGACGGGGTCGTCCACTACCGCCGGGTCGCCATCCTGCCCACCCCGTTCGGCGAGCTGTCGCTGTGGTGGATCGCGGCATACGGCGGCGGTTTGTTCCTGCCGGTCCGCGACGCGACCTGCGGAAAGACGACGTACGGCGGCGGCCGCTACCTGACCGACACGGTCAAGGGCACCCACGGCCGCGGCGTCGAAATGCTCGGCGGCACCCGGGTCCGCCTCGACTTCAACTACCTTTTCAACCCCTCCTGCGCGTACGACGATGCCTGGCTCTGCCCCCTCGCACCCCCGGAGAACCGGCTTTCGGCAGCCATCGAGGCCGGCGAACTCACCTACCACTGAGATTGCCGGCCTTATCGGTGATCCGCCGATAAGCGCCGATGTCGGATCTTGGCGGTGCCGAACTTTCCCCGAGTGAGCCTCGGACGCGGCGATCCCGCCGGGCGGTCTACCTCACGGAGAACCAGGCCGAGATGTCCAAGACGCTCCTGGTCGCGACGACCGCCGACGACGAAGCAATCTGCCGGATCATCGTCGCCGGCAAGGTGGCCGTCGAGCGCACTTCCAAGAAGGTCGCGGCCTGCATGGAGAACATGCCGAAAAGCTAGACCACGCACCGAGCCACGAGTTCGGGTCGCCTGTTGTCGGGTATTGCTGTGGCCATGACATCAGTGGAGCGCACGTTCTCGGTCGCAGCCCCGGCTGCCGCCGTGCTGGCCTATTTGAGCGACTTCGGCAACACCGAGCAGTGGGATCCGGCCACGCAGAAGACGGTCCGCACCGACGCCGGACCGATCGCGCCGGGTGCGACCTGGGTCAACACCTCGAAAGTGTTCGGGCGCGAGAGTGAGATCACCTACACCCTGCGCAGCCTGGACGGCGACACGATCGTCTTCGTCGGCGAGAACAAGACGCTTACCTCGGTCGACACCATCACCGTGCGCTCCACCGGACCGGGCTCGGAGATCACCTACCACGTCGACCTCGATCTGCATGGGATCGCCGTCCTGGCCGCCCCGGTGATGAAGCTCGAGTTCGAGAAGCTGGCGCGCGAGACCGTGAAGAAGATGACTGAGGTTCTCGCCCGGCTGTGAGCCGGGCGTACACGCGGGCATGGTGCCGGCCGCGAATGTGGATCCGCCTTTTCCCTTTCTCGAATGAGCGGGAATCTCCTTGCCACGCGGCCGGCGATGACCGGAACCGGCAACCGCCTGGGTCGAAGAAATTCCAAGGGGCGACGAGTAAGCCAGGGCGTTCGAAAGACCGGACCGTACTGAGCGCTACCGGCGACGGCGATCGCGCCGACTCGCTGTATCGGACGCGCTGTCGTGCCGATGACGGTACGACAGTAAAGGACACGGACCCGATTTATGGGCCGGCCGGCTCATCGTAATGGGCAGCACAACACAGTCCTTGGTGCGAGCCACGTAGCGTAGCCCGAATCGGAAGAGCCGAGGGATTCCTTGCGTTCCGATTTCGGCCGGCACAATAAGCGGGGCACCCAGGTCGAGATACTCCTTGCCGAGCCGCATGCGGGAACTGCCGGCTTTCGTGACGTTCTTGAACCAGTCCGACCGGGGTCCGAAGTTGAGACCGACGACCACGGTGTCGCCTACCCGGAATGCCCGGACCGGCGTATGACGTATCCTTCCGGAGCGACGCCCGACGTGCTCCAGGTCGGCGAAGGCGGCGTGACCGGCGAGATGCAACATCATCCGATTCAACGGTCCGCGCACGGCCCTGCTCAGTACCCGCGGGAATGGCATGTACACCTGCCTTGGCGCGATATGTAGCCCGGTGTTCGACACCTCCTACCGTCAAGTCGGGACGGCCCGCTGGGCAAGAGCCGGCGGGTTGTCGAATTCAGGGCGTAATTCCCTGGACTCCGGCGCGGTGCACCGCTTCCGCGATCAGCCGCTGCGCGGGCCGCTCCCTGCTTCTTCCGCAATGACCGTGGCGTTCGCTCCAGGACTTGGTGCCGGTCAGATTGATCTCTCCGCCCTTGAGTACGGCCTGGTAGGAGGCGCTGGCCAGCGGCTCGCCCCACCGTGAGCGTGGGCCACCGTAGGGGACTTCCGGGCCGCTCGGTGGGCAGAGGACGCAGATCGCGTCGGTGGCGGTGCCGGTGGCGGCCAGGCCCAGGTCGCGGATGGCCTGGGTCTTCGCCTCGGTGATGGTGGCGACCGCGTTGACCAGGGCGCCGTCGCTCAGTCGCTGCGGCACCCATGCCACCACGTTGATCGTGCCGGCGTGTGTTGCCGCCGAGCGCGCCGCCGGGTCGTAGGCCTGGATCGGAGCGCCCAGGCCCACCGTTGCCCACAGCCTGATGCCGTCGTCGCCGGTCTCGATCACGTCGGTCACGTCGACGCCGGTCATCAGGCCCACCCCGCGGCCGGTCAGGCCCAAGCCGGCGGCGATCTCGGCCAGGTGGGTGGCCGGGTCGTCGCGGTCGTAGGACATCGGGACGGTGGCGTTGATCAGCCAGTGGCACTCCCCCACGCCGCCGCCCAGGGTGGCCGACGAGATCGCCATGGCCGGCGCCGGTAGGCGCCAGACCAGCAGTGGGATGTCGTCGCCACCCTCGCGGCGGCGGGTCAGCGTGGGGTCGGGGAACACCGTTCGACCCTAAACCCGGCCAGCAGGGCGGCCACGGCGGTGGCCGCCAACAGGAGGCCGGCGGCGCGGAACGCCGGGGACGGGCCGTGCAGGTCGGTCAGCAGGCCGGCGAAGGCCGCGCCGGCCGCGTTGCCGCCGTTGGCCGCCACGTTGACCCAGGTGCCGGCCTCGGTGCGGTGCTCGGGTGGGGTCAGGTCGTCGGCGGCCAGGTAGGCGACCACGTAGAGCGGGGAGATTGCCACGCCGGCCAGGGCCATCACCGCACCCAGGACCAGCAGGCCGGGGGCGGCCGAGGCGGCGAGCAGGCCGAGGCCGAAGACGGCCAGGAGGCCGGCGAAGTGCCACGACCGAGGGCGAGTGTGCCGGCGCCGGGCCCAGAGCAGGCCGCCGGCCACGCTGCCGGCGGCCACCCCGGCCTCCAGCACACCGGCTACGCCTGGGTGGCCGGCGTTCTGGGCGGCTACCGCCATGCCGGTGAAGGCGACGCTGATGCCGCCGCCCGCGATCACCAGCACGGCCAGGACCGGCCACAGCCGGGCCGAGCGCAGCGGGCCCAGGTCGAAGATCCGGCCGGGCGTACTCGCCGGGAGTGGCCTGGCGGGCACCGAAGCCGTCATGCCCAGCGTGCCGCCCAGCAGCAGGACGGCGGTCACCACCACCGCCCAGCGGGCCGGGGCGACCGCGATGAGCAGGCCGGTGATGAGCGGCCCGACCAGGTACAGCGTCTCCTCGGCGATGGCGTCCAGGGCGTACGCACGCTCCTTGAGGCCGGTGCCCTCGGTGAGTGAGCGCCACGCCGAGCGCATGGCCGGACCCAGCGGTGGGGCCGCCAGGCCCGCGAGGGCGACGAACGGCACCGGCCAGGGGACGAACGCGGCCAGCGCGAGGAACACCGCGCAGGCCAGGGCGAGCCAGCGCAGCAGCATCGGGCGACGGTCGGCGAGCCGGGACTTCATCGGCATGGTGATCGAGGTGAGGCCGAAGAGGGCTATCGCCAGGCCGGCGGTGGCGTAGGAGCCGCTGGTGTCGCGAACGGTGAAGAGGAGGGCGAGTGGGAGCAGACCGTACGACAGACGGCCGGCCAGCGCGGGCGCGAAGATGCGCAGCGCGGACGGCAGCTGAAGGACGGCACGGTAGCTCCCCGCCTCGGCGGGGGCAGACATGGAGGAACTCCTTGGAATGTCCAGACATGGGTAGGGGCGCGCGCTGCGGCGGCAGGCCCTACGGCGGTGTCTGTGACATGCGAGGGATCTTACCCCGGCCACTCGCTTTCCAGAACCGCCCAGATCTCCGAGTCGTGCCGGACGCCCTTCCACGGGTAGCTCTCCCGCAGGGTGCCCTCCAGCCGCATGCCCAGCCGGCGGGCGACGTTGGAGCTGGACTTGTTGTCGGGGCGGCAGTGCCACTCGACACGGTGCAGGCCGCGCACCCGGAAGGCCCAGTCGATCAGCTGCCGGACGGCGGCGTTGATCAGGCCGCGGCCGGTGGCCGACGGTTCCAGCCAGCAGCCGACCTCGGCGATGCCCCGGTCGGCGTCGAAGGAGCCGAACAGGACGCCACCGACCAGGGTGCCGTCCAGCCAGATGCCGTAGAGGCGGCCAGCGTCGGCGGCCTGCAGGTCGGCGTAGCGCTGGAGGGTGGCCCGGGCCGAGTCGAGGTCGCTGCTCATGCTCGCCCATTTGATCCACGGGTCGACCGTGTCGCGGGCTCGGTCCATGTGGGCCAGGAATTCTTCGGCCTGCCAGGGCTCCAGCGGCCGCAGCGCGGCGCCGTCCCCGAGATCGACGCTGTACACGAGGGAAGCCTACGTCCGCCGTCCAGGCAGTTTTCACCTGCCGGGCGCCCACAGCTAAGAAACTTATTCATAGATTTAGCTCGGTCTATCTAAGGAGCGGGCATGAAGGTTTTCGTAGCGGCGGGCGCGCTGGTCGCGAGTCTGATCGTGGCGGCACCGGCACACGCGGCACCGTCGCGCGCCGAGGTGGCGCTGCGCTGGGCGCCGATCCATTACCAGGACGTGGACGCGACCGGCAGCCACGCGCTGGGCGGCAAGTCGGACTTCATCACCCGGTACGACTACGACAACAACCTCATCGGCACCGACAACTGGGATCACGCGGGGCAGAGCACCGCGGCGGCCGCCTACTACTCGGTGACCGAGACCAGCAGCCACTGGTTCATCACGTACTTCTTCTACCACCCGCGCGACTGGGTCGATCACCCGTTCTTCGAGACCGAGCACGAGAACGACGGCGAAGGCCTCACCGAAATCATCGAAAAAGACGGTTCCGAGTACGGCGTACTGCGCGCCGCCGTCACCGTCGCGCACAGCGACTTCTACTCCTACGCCCCGGCCGGCAGCACCTGGACCAACGGCAAGGAGACGATCGACGGGACGCTGCAGCTCAAGGCGTCCACGCACGACTCGTTCCAGCACCCGGTGACCGCGCAGGAGGCCAAGGGGCACGGCTTCAAGGCCTGGCCGCAGTACGACATCAACGGCGACGGCATCGTCTACTACCCGTCGCTGACCGCCTCCGAGTCGCCGAGCGGCGCCGACGACCGGGACGTGCAGTACCAGCTGATCGACATCTTCGCGGCCGGTGGCATGTGGGAGCAGCGCGGCAACGCCAACCTGTTCGCGGCGCTCGGCACGTTCAAGGGCGACACCTCGGGCGACTGCGGCGTCGGCACCTACTCGTGCGGCACCAACTCGGCGAACGCGCCGTGGGGCTGGGACGACGGGAACGACGTGCCGGCCCGCGGCGAGATCGCGACCGACGCGGCGAAGCTGTCGGCCGAGTACTTCACGGTGCCGGGCACGCTGTCCCGGACGTACACCTACAACCCGTACGGCAACGCCACGGCCGCCCTGAAGCAGGCCGCCGCGACGCTGCCGCGCACCGTCGACTAGCAGCTAGTGCGACTCGCCGGCCGGGCTGTAGGCGGTCAGGAAGCGGTCGCGGAACTCGTTCATGGGCCACACCGGCGCGTCCGGCGCCGGTGTGAGCCCGGTCGTCCAGCCCCAGTCGGCGATCCGCTCGAAGACCTTCGGGTCCTTGGCGACGATCGAGATGGGTACGTCCTTGCTCGCGTTCTGCCCGACCACGACCGACGCCGGCTGGTGGTCACCGAGGAACACCATGACCAGGTTGTCGTCGCCGTATTTCTCGACGTACGAGGTCAGCGAGTCGACCGAGTAGGCCACCGACTTGGCGTACGCCTGCTTGATCTTCTCGTTGTCCTTCCAGACGCTGCCGGCACCCTCGGCCGAGTTGATCATCGGCCCGTAGACCGAGCCGTCCCCGATCTGCTCCCAGGGCAGGCTGGTGGGCAGCGGTGCCCAGGGGGTGTGACTCGACGTCAAGGTGATCTCGGCGAGCAGCGGGCCGCGGTTCTTCTTGGCGTACTCAAGCTGCTGGAATTGCTTCATCACGAACTGGTCGGGCATCGTCGACCAGCTCAGCATCGGCCCGTGATAGTCCAGCGTGTGCGAGTCCCACACCTGGTCGTAGCCGTAGAACTGACCCTCCGGCCAGGCGAACGTGACACCGGGCTCGACCCCGACGGTGCGGTAGCCGGCCCGCTTGAACGCCCGGGTCAGGGTGAGCCGGTCGGTGTTGACCAGGCTGCGGTAGCGCTGCTGGTTGTCGATCCACAGCCCGGACAGGAACGTCGAGTGGGCCAGCCAGCTGCCGCCGCCCGCGGTCGACGAGGTGAGGAAGCCGCTGCGGGCGCTGAAACCCTTGGTCGCCAGCTTGGCGTCGTCGGCCTTGAGCTGGGCGAGCACGGCCGAGTTGAAGTCCGGGTTCTCGACCGCGTCCCGGCCGTAGCTCTCCACGAAGCTGACGATCACGTCCTTGCCGCGCAGCGCGGTGAGCAGCTGGGCGTCCGGCACGTTGCGGAACGCGTCGACCTTGACCTCGCGGTCGAAGGTCTTCCGGTCGGCGATGTCCTGCGGCACCTTGAGCGCGGTGTCGCGGGCCAGCTCGGCGGCGGCCTGCCCGGCCACCGGGATGCCGCCGACGATCTGGATGCCGAGCACGGCGAGGATGACCCAGGCCGAGGCGAACGCGAAGACCGCGTGCCGGGTGGGCCGGGCGTGCGCGGCGAGCAGCCGGGACAGCCGCCGCACCGCGAGGGTGGTGCCGGTGAGCAGCGCGACGCAGAGCAGGACCGCCCCCGCGGCCACCCCGAACGCGCCGGCCTCACCCATCGAGTCCTCGAGGAAGTGGTAGCCGTCGGTGAACAGCACCCAGTCCAGAACCGGGTCGAACTCGCGGGCCAGGACCGCGAAGAAGCCCATGTCGACGATCTTCACGATGGTGAGCAGACCGAGGACGAAGCCGAGAACGGTGGCGCCGATCCGCCGGGCCCGCTCCGGCAGAGCGAGCAGAACGGCGATCGCGACGATCGCCTCGATAGGGATGCGGACCAGCGCATTCATCCAGAAATTGCCGGGTGGGAGCCGGGCGATCTGATCGGGCATGACGAGTTCGAGAAAGACCAGAAGCGCGGCGAGCGTGGTGACCACTGCGCCGCCGACACGGCGCACGTGGTGCTTGATCTGGGACAACTCGGGTTCCTAACCGCCGATTACTACCTGCTACAGGTACACGGCGGCGGCCGGGGTTCGGTTCAAGCCCCGGCCAGGTCGGCCGTCCTGTTGGCGGCCAGCATGCCAGCAATGTCGGCGGGCTCCGCCGGGCGCCCGAACAGGTAACCCTGACCGTGGTCGATGCCGAGGCGGCGCAGCGTGGCCCACTGCTCGTCGGTCTCGATGCCCTCGGCCACGGTCTGCATCTTCAGCGCCGCGCCGAGGCCGGCCACCGCGTCCACCAGGGCCACGTCGTCCTCGTCGATGTGCACCTCGTCGACGAACGTCTTGTCGATCTTGATGACGTCGACCGGGAGCTGCTTCAGGTAGCTCAGCGACGAGTAGCCGGTGCCGAAGTCGTCGATCGCCAGCCGGACCCCGAGGCGGCGCAGCGCGTGCAGCGTGTCCTTGGCGGTCTCGATGTCGGCCATCAGCATCGACTCGGTGATCTCCAGGGTGAGCGACGCGGCGTCCAGGCCGGCGTCGGCCAGGGCGGCCGCGACGTCGTCGACGAGCCCGGCGTACTGGAACTGGCGGGCCGAGAGGTTGACGTTGACGTGCAGGCCGGCGGCGGCCGGCGACTCGGCCCGCCACTGCGCCAGCTGGGCGCAGGCCTGGCGGAGAACCCACCGGCCGAGCGGAACGATCAGGCCGTTCGCCTCGGCGCCGGCGATGAAGTGGTACGGGCCGAGCAGGCCGTCGCGCGGATGCTGCCAGCGCACCAGCGCCTCGACCGCGGTGAGCCGCTGCGTGTGCATGTCCACGACCGGCTGGTAGAGCACCAGGAATTCCTCGTGCTCCAGCGCGTGCTCGATGTCGGCGCGCTGCTGCGCCTCCTCCAGCACCGACATGGTCATGGTCGGGTCGAAGATGGCGTACGCGTTGCGACCGGCCCGCTTGGCCGCGTACATGGCCAGGTCGGCGTTGCCCAGCAGCTGCTCGGCGGCGACCATGCCGGCGGTGTCCGGTTCCATCCCGGTCAGGGTGGCGATGCCGATGCTCAGCGAGCAGGTGACGTCCCGGCTGCCCAGCCGGATCGGCTCGCGGGCGGCGGCCAGCAGCCGCTCGGCGAGGCCGGACGCGTCGGCCGGGTCGAGGTCGCGCAGCAGGATGGCGAACTCGTCGCCGCCGAGCCGGGCCAGCACGTCGTCCGGGCGGACCTGGGCGCGCAGCCGCTCGGCGATGGTGGTGAGCAGCTCGTCCCCGGCGCTGTGCCCGAGGTTGTCGTTGACCAGCTTGAAGTCGTCGAGGTCGAGCAGCAGCACGGTGACCGGCGCCTCGCCGCCGTCGCCGACCGCCTCCTCGAGCTGCTGGCGGAACCGGACCCGGTTCGGCATCCCGGTCAGCGAGTCGGTGAACGCCTGCCGGCTGAGCTGCTGCTCCAGCTCCCGGCGGGCACCGATGTCGCGGAGGCTGACCACGACCGCCTGCAGGTCCGGGTTGTTGATCCAGTTGGTGCCCATCACGTCGACGTAGACCCACTCGCCGGCCGCGTTGCGCAGCCGGCTCTCCACCCGCAGGCTCTGCCCGATCGGCAGGTTCAGCATCCGGTTCATGAAGTCGTGCAGCTCGCCGAGCCGGTCGGCGGTCATCACCTGGGCGACCCGGGAGCCGGTGAGCTCGGCCGCGTCGAACCCGAGCAACTGCTTGATCGAGCCGCTCACGTACTTGAGGGTGCCGTCCCGGCCGACCGCGAGCACCGTGTCGGCGGACGCCTCGAGCAGGGTCTCGGCGCGCTGCTCGGTGACCCGGCGGCGGGACTCGAGGCGGCGCCGGCTCTGCGCGTTGATCGCGGTGAGGCCGACCAGGGTGGCGAACTCGCCGCCCAGGAAGAACGTGGTGGCCGGGCCGGCGCCGGTCTGCCACGGCAGCAGCACCACGTAGCAGAGAACACAGAGCCCCCCGAAGACAAGCACGGTACGCGGGGTGTACAGCGCCGCCATGGTGATCAGCAGGAGCAGCGCGCCGGGCAGGTAGACCATCATCCCGGCCGGGTCGGCGATCGCGAACAGCACCAGGATCGGCACTTCGGCGAACCACCAGAGCAGCAACCGCCGGCGAATAAGCTTGCTGCGGACCAGCCGGCGCCAGGGCAGCTTGATCGCGGCGATCTGCACCGCGACCGCGGCGAAGACCGGCACCAGCCACCACCGGCTGCCCGCGTCCCAGCTGAGCGCCACCCGGATGGCACCGATCAGGGTGCCGAGAGCGGCAATGGCCGTACCGATCCGGATCTGCCGAACCCAATAGTCCGCAGTGTGATCGTCTACCTCGAGTCGCCGCACGAGCGCTCCATCGGCCGGGCTACCGCCCACTTGAGCGGAACACCCATGACAAATGTCAGTGGCTGAGTGAGTGCTCGCTCAGTTAGGGTGCAGTACGTGGAAAACAGGCGCAGGAGAGTTCCGGCGCTCGCGCCGGAGGAACGCCGCGCGGCACTGATCGCAGCGACCATCCCGCTGCTGCACGAGCACGGCCTCGACGTCAGCACCCGGCAGATCGCCGCGGCCGCCGGCGTCGCCGAGGGCACCATCTTCGGTGTCTTCGAAAGCAAGAACTCGCTGGTCGTGTGCTCGGTGATCGAGGCGCTCGACCCGCAGGTGACCCTGGACGGACTGGCCGCGATCGACCCGGCGCGGCCGCTGCGCGAGCGGATGGCCGAGGCGGCCGAGCTGATCCACGCCCGGATGGCGGAGAACGCCGCACTGATGACCGCGGCGCGCAAGCTCATCCTGGCCGGGCAGAACGATCCGGCCACGGCCAAGCGGATGCACAGCAGCCGGGAACGGCTCAAGGACGCCGTGGTCGAGGTCATCGAGCCGGATGCGGCGCAACTGCGCCGCACTCCCGAGGCGGTGGCCCAGATGCTGCTGCTGATCTGCGGTGCCAACACGTACGGGCCGTTCGGCGACCCGGACAACTTCCGCGGGACCGAATTGGTCTCGCTCCTACTAGACGGCTTTCTCCAGCGGGGGGCTCAGTAGACGTGCTCTTGAAATTGCTTCGTGCCCATCTCGCGCCCTATCAGGGCACCATCGCACTCGTCGTGTTCTTCCAGCTGCTCCAGACGCTGGCGACCCTCTATCTGCCCACCCTGAACGCCGACATCATCGACAACGGCGTCATCAAGGGCGACACCGGTTACGTCATGAAGATCGGCGGCTTCATGCTGGCGATCACCCTGGCGCAGATCGCCACCCAGATCGTCGCGGTGTATTTCGGCGCCAAGACCGCCATGGTGGTCGGCCGTGACCTGCGGTCCTCGATCTTCCGCCAGGTGCAGAGCTTCTCGGCCCGCGAGGTCGGCCAGTTCGGCGCCCCGTCGCTGATCACCCGCACCACGAACGACGTGCAGCAGGTCCAGATGCTGGTGCTGCTCACGTTCACGCTGATGGTGTCGGCGCCGATCATGTGCGTCGGCGGCATCCTGCTCGCCCTGCACCAGGACGTGCCGCTGTCCTCGCTGCTGCTGGTGATCGTGCCGGTGCTGATCGCGGTGGTCGCGCTGATCATCAGCCGGATGCGGCCGCTGTTCCGCTCGATGCAGGTGCGCATCGACAAGGTGAACCAGGTGATGCGCGAGCAGATCACCGGCATCCGGGTGATCCGCGCGTTCGTCCGCGACGACCGGGAGCAGGAACGCTTCGCCGGGGCCAACGCCGAGCTCACCGACGTGTCGATGCGGGCCGGCAAGATCATGGCGACGATGTTCCCGACCGTGATGCTGATCGTGAACATCTCCAGCATCGCCGTCCTGTGGTTCGGCGGCCACCGGATCGACTCCGGCCACATGCAGGTCGGCGCGCTGACCGCGTTCCTCAGCTACCTCATGCAGATCCTCATGTCGATCATGATGGCGACCTTCATGTTCGTGATGATCCCGCGGGCCGAGGTCTGCGCCGAGCGGATCGAGGAGATCCTCGGCACCGAGTCGACGGTCGAGCCGCCGGCCAACCCGGTGACCACGCTGAGCCGGCACGGCTTCCTGGAGATGCGCGACGTCGACTACCACTACCCCGGGGCCGAGGCGTCCGTCCTGCACGACATCAATCTCACCGCCCGGCCACGCGAGGTCACCGCGGTCATCGGGAGTACCGGCAGCGGCAAGACCACGCTGCTCAACCTCATCCCGCGGCTCTTCGACGTGAGCGACGGCGAGGTACTGGTCGACGGCATCGACGTCCGGCAGCTCGATCCGGCCCTGCTGAGCCGGACGGTCGGGCTGGTGCCGCAGAAGCCCTACCTGTTCAGCGGCACGGTCGCCACCAACCTGCGCTACGGCAACCCGGACGCCACCGACGACGAGCTTTGGGAGGCGCTCGAGGTCGCCCAGGCCCGCGGGTTCGTCGAGCGGATGGAGGGCGGGCTGGACGCGCCGATCGCCCAGGGTGGCACCAACGTCTCCGGCGGGCAGCGGCAGCGGCTCGCGATCGCCCGGGTGCTGGTGCACCGGCCGGAGATCTACCTGTTCGACGACTCGTTCTCGGCGCTCGACTACGCCACCGACGCGGCGCTGCGGGGCGCGCTGACCGCCTACATCGCCGACGCCACCGTGGTGATCGTCGCCCAGCGGGTCAGCACCATCCGCGACGCCGACCGCATCATCGTCCTCGACGACGGCAAAGTGGTCGGCACTGGCACACATACCGAATTGATGGACACCAACCCGACGTACCGGGAAATCGTCCTTTCGCAGCTCACTGAACAGGAGGCCGCGGCATGACCGAGCGAAGCGAGCGTCTTGATCGCGTTCTTGCCTCTGCTTGTGTCGGAGGGACAGCATGACCGCGCCTACCAGGCCTGGGCCGCCCGTTGGCGGGCCGCCGGCCGCTCGGATGATGATGGCCGGTGGTAAGTCCACCGAAAAACTCGATGACTTCCGCGGCTCCACGCTGCGGCTGCTCGGGCTGCTCAAACCGCAACGCCTGCTGGTCGGCGCCGCGCTGGTCTTCGGCATCGCCAGCGTCGGGTTGACGGTGTGGGGGCCGAAACTGCTCGGCAAGGCCACCGACATCATCTTCTCCGGCGTGATCGGCAAGCTGTTCCAGCCCGGAACGACCAAGGCCGAGGCCATCGCCGCGATGCGCGCCGCCGGCAACGACACCCAGGCCGACCTGCTCTCCGCGGTCGACTTCACCCCCGGCCAGGGCATCGACTTCACCAAGCTCGCCCACCTGCTGGCCTGGGTCGTCGTGGTCTACGTCGTCGGGTGGATGCTCGGCGTGATGCAGGGCCGGCTGATCGCGACCGTCGTGCAGAACGGCGTCTCCCGGCTGCGGCGGGACGTCGAGGCCAAGCTGTCCCGGCTGCCACTGTCCTACTTCGACAAGCAGCCGCGCGGCGAGGTGCTCAGCCGGGCCACCAACGACACCGACAACATCGCGCAGACCCTGCAGCAGACCTTCGCCCAGCTGCTCAACTCGCTGCTGATGATCATCGGCGTACTCGCCTTCATGTTCTGGATCTCCTGGCTCCTGGCCCTGATCGCGCTGATCACGGTGCCGCTGTCGTTGCTGGTGACCACCCAGATCGGCAAGCGGGCCCAGCCCAACTTCGTCGCCCAGTGGAAGACCACCGGCAAGCTCAACGGCCACATCGAGGAGATGTTCACCGGCCACTCGCTGGTCAAGGTGTTCGGGCGGCAGGACGAGGCGCAGCAGACCTTCGACGAGCACAACGACAAGCTGTTCGCGTCGAGCTTCCGGGCGCAGTTCATCTCGGGCATGATCCAGCCGGCCATGATGTTCCTGGGCAACCTGAACTACGTACTCGTCGCGGTCGTCGGTGGCCTGCGGGTGGCCAGCGGCGCGTTGTCGCTGGGTGACGTGCAGGCGTTCATCCAGTACTCGCGCCAGTTCAGCCAGCCGCTCACCCAGGTCGCGAGCATGGCCAACATGGTGCAGTCCGGCGTGGCCTCGGCCGAGCGGGTGTTCCAGCTGCTCGACGCGGACGAGCAGAGCCCGGAGCCGCCCGCGGTCGGCCTCGACCGGGTGCAGGGCCGGATCGCGTTCGAGGACGTGTCGTTCCGCTACCTGCCGGACAAGCCGCTCATCGACGACCTGTCGCTGGCCGTCGAGCCCGGCCATACCGTGGCCATCGTCGGACCCACCGGCGCCGGCAAGACCACGCTGGTCAACCTGCTGATGCGGTTCTACGACGTGCAGTCGGGGCGGATCACCATGGACGGGGTGGACATCGCCGCGATGCCGCGCGAGGAGCTGCGCGAGCACATGGGCATGGTGCTGCAGGACACCTGGCTGTTCGGCGGGACCATCGCGGAGAACATCGCGTACGGGGCGGACTCGTTCGACATGGAGTCGGTGAAGGCCGCGGCCGAGGCGGCACACGTCGACGCGTTCGTCCGGATGCTGCCGGACGGCTACGAGACGGTGATCGACGAGGAGGGCTCGAACGTCAGCGCCGGGCAGAAGCAGCTGATCACCATCGCCCGCGCGTTCCTGGCCGAGCCGAGCATCCTGATCCTCGACGAGGCCACCAGCTCGGTCGACACCCGCACCGAGGTGCTGATCCAGCGGGCCATGAACAGCCTGCGCACCGGCCGCACCAGCTTCGTCATCGCGCACCGGCTCTCCACCATCCGCGACGCCGACGTGATCCTGGTGATGGAGAACGGCAGCATCGTCGAGCAGGGCACGCACGACGCGCTGATCGAGGCGAACGGGGCGTACGCCCGGCTCTACTCGGCGCAGTTCGCCCAGGCCGTGGCCGAGGTCGACTGATCGCTCGCAGGACAAAAGGCGACGGGGGCGGCCGATTGGCCGCCCCCGTCTTCGTCGGGTCAGAGGTGCTGGTTACCGCAGGTCACTTGATGGTGATCCGCTTGGTGGCGCTGTAGCCACCCATGATGCCGTTCGGCGTGAAGCCCTGGACGAACGCGCGGACCGAGATGGCCGAGCCGGACGCCACCTTGGCGGTCGCCTTCCAGACGTTGTCGCTGCCCGTGGTGCCCTTCCAGGCATTGACCCACTTGCCGCCGACCCAGTTCTGGACGATGACGGTCTGGCCGACACCGCGCGGGGTGCCCTGAACCGCGAAGCTCACCATGCCCTTGGCGGAGGAGCTGGCCACGAAGACCGGGTCCTGGGTGACGGTGACCCACTTCTCCTCGGACATCTCACCGGCCGAGGCGACCTTGAAGCGGTAGCCCTGGCCCAGCGTCCGGGTGAACTTGTACCACCCGGACTTGTCGGCCATGGTCCAGGCCAGCTTGGTCAGCGGGCCCTCCTTCGCGGAGATCGGACCGCCCCACAGCTCGACCGTGGCACCCGGGCCGGCCTTACCGGTGATCGGCGTGTTGATGCCGCCGGTCACGTTGGCCGCCAGCGTCAGGGTCGGCTTGACGTTCTGGCCACCGTCGCTGGGCGCGATGGTGATCCAGCCGGTCTCGACCTTGCCCCAGCTGCCCTGCTGCGGCATGCCGGAGACCCCGATCGTCTCGGCACCCTCGGGCTCGGGGTCGTCGATGATGTTGACGCTGCCGATGCTGACCGAGTCGCCCGGCTCGGTGCCGGCCGGGATGGTCGCGGTCAGGACGCCCGGGTTGGTGAAGTCCTTGGTGTCCGCGGCCTTGCTGCCCTTGTACGAGGCACCGGCGAACGAGATGTTGAAGTTCATGTCCGAGTCGGCGGTGCCGTCGACCGTGCCGGTGACGTCGACCGAGTCACCCTCCATGGCGTCAACGTCGTTGATCCACAGGGTGGGCGCCTTGTCGTCGTTCAGCAGCTTGATCGTCGCCGTCTTCGACTGGGTGGCCGGCGAGACGAAGTCGGCATCGTCGGCGTCGATCGTGGCGGTGATGTCCGCGGTCTCGTCCGGCTCGAACATGGTGTCGCCGTTGACCAGCAGCGGGACGTAACCCACGGTCTGGCCGGCCCGGATCGTCACGGCCTTGTCGCCGCTGGCGAGCAGCGTGTAGTCGCCGCTGCCCGGGATGTCCGGGTCGAACATGCCGCTGGCGAAGCCGGGACCGCTCGCCGAGTCGCCGGCGACATCGAAGTGGATGTCGTGCGTGCTCGGGTTGCTGAGCTTGACCTGCAGCATGACCGGGACGGTGGCTTCACCCTCCTTCATGGTGACGCCGTCGAACATGACCATCGGCGGCAGGTCGTCGTCGTCGATCGTGATCGGGACCATCGCGTCGTCCGTGTCGGTGGTGAAGTCGGCGGACTTGTCGTCGCTGGCGAGCGCCAGCCAGAAGACCTCGGGGCCCTCGTTCGTGGTGTCGCCGACGATCTCGACGGTGAACGTCTGGGTGAGGGTGCCCGCCGGGAAGACCAGCGTGCCCTTCTTGGTGATGTAGTCCTTGCCCGGCGTCGCCGGCGGGTCCATCGTGCCCATCTCCTGGATGATGGTCTTCCAGTCGACGGTGACCTTGCGGCCCGACTTCTGGGAGAGCGTCGCGGTGAAGGTCTTCGCGGACTTGCCGGTGTTGCCCTCCGGCACCGACGCCGGCGAGATCTTGACTCGCGGCGTGTCCTCCAGGTTGATGTCCTTGATGGTCGAGGTCACCCACGAGTTCTTCTCGTCGAGGATGGCGCCGACCGGCGCGACCAGTTGCACCCCGAAGTCCTCGGAGTTCTCGTTCAGACCGTCGTCGCTGAGCGAGATGGTGAACGTCGCGGAGTCCTCACCGGCCGGGATGGTGACGGTCCGGGACGACGGGTAGACGAAGTCCTGGCCCGGCATGGCCGGGTCGTCGCCCTCGGCCGGCTTGACCGGCACGACGTCCCAGCGGGCGGTGATCGGCGACTCGGACATGCTCGACGCGTGGACCGTGTAGGTGATGTCCTTGGCCTCGTCCTGCGTGCCGCCGGACGGGGCCTGGGTCAGGGTGAGGGTCGGCGCCGACTGCGCGTCGACGATGCTCACGACCGCCGCCTGGTCGGACGGGGACGCGTTGTCGGCCGAGGCGGTGACCTTGAACATCTCGGTCGGCATCGTGTCCTGCACACCGTCGCTGATGACGGTGACGCTCGTTGAGGCGCTGAGCTGCCCGGCCATGATGGTGAGGGTGTTGTCGGGATCGGTCGGGTCGATGGCGGTGTAGTCGCCCGGCGCCTTCGCGGTGCCGTCCTGGGTGCCGATCTTGACCTTCGTGTCCACGCCCGACTTGGCGCTCAGGGTCACGGTGACCTTCGCGGTGACGTCCGCGCCCATGGTGCTCTTCTCGCTCACCGTCGACGGTGCGACGGTCAGCGTGTACGACGGCTTGTTGTCGTTGTCGTAGATCTTCCCCTTCGCCGTCGTGTACGAGTCGGGGTCGGTGGGGTCCATCGCCGCCGTGTCCGTCACCTTCAGCAGGAAGGTCTCGGTCGGCTCGTACCACGCGTCGTCGACCGCTCGCAGCGTGACCTGCTTGGTGCTGTTCTTCGGGACGGACAGCGTCGTCGCCGACAGCGTGTAGTCGTTCTTGTCCACCGCGGTCGACATGGAGTCCGGGTCGGGGACGACCTCGACCTTGAGGTTCACCGCGTCCGACATGTTCGCGTTCTTGACGTTGTAGACCAGCTCGCCGCCCTCGGTGACAGACCCGGTGGCCGGCGTGATGGTCACGTCGGTGAGAGCCGCGTAGGCGGGCGTGGTGACTGCTACGGCGGGGACTAGGCCCACCGCGCCGGCAACCGCGGCGGCCAGGGCCATGCGGACCGACTTGGGTCCACGCAGCGCGAACGGAACCGAGCCGCTCTTGGCCGCATGGGCTTCTGAATAGCGCATGTCTTTCTTTCTCCTTCGGCGGCTGGGCTGCCTCCGGCGGGGAGGCCCCTAGCTTTGCGTCCCCGCCTTGCGGCGGGTTTGCCTGTTCGGGTACCGCACTCGAGGGCGGAAGGGGCTGAGCAGCGTGGGCCAGATGTGAAAGTCCGGCCGGATGCTGCGCCATCCGTAATCTAACCGGGCTATTGCCCCGTTACCGGCCGAATGCGTTTTTCCGTGCGAATCGGGCCAAGGCCATCAAGTTCGTCACTTGATCGGCCATCTCGGAGCGCGGAGAGCCGCGCGCGCCGGTCCGTAATCTAGTCGCCAGATATCGGATTAAATCCGGAACGCGATTTTCGATCGTCGGGATCTGTTTCGACGCCATCCGGCGCGAACCAGCCAGGGTCCCGTACCCATCAGCAAGAAGAAGGTGAGCAACGGCAGCCGCCACCACCCGGAGATCGTGGCCGGCGGCGCCGCCGGCGCCGTGGCCACCCACGGCCGCGCGCTCTTCGACCAGGCCAGGAACGCGTCCCCGATCGGCACCAGGCCGAACGCGTAGCGCCGGGTGTGCCAGGTGTCGATCGGCACGCCCAGCACCTCGCCGAAGTTGGCCAGCGCGTCGGCGAGCGGCTCGTCGCCCTGCACCTTGGCCGCGCCGACCGTCACCACCGTCGCCGACAGGCTGATCCCGAGCGGCAGCGGCCCGGAGTCGACGTCGGCCGGCCCGTCGGTCCCGCGCGGGTACTCCCGCACCGCCGGCCCCAGCCCGAGCGGCCTGGCCAGGAAGGTGTCCCGGAAGCGGAGGTACTGCGCGCGGCCGAACTCCGGATCGATCTCGGGCAGGAAGCGCTGGATGATGCTCTGCGAGGTGCCCCGCGCCCCGGCGGTGGGCAGGCCCGTGTCGACGTCGGCGGTGTGCGGCATGAGACCGGTGGCCGGGTCGAGGTTGACCCGCACCCCGGACAGCCAGCGCTCGATCGTCGGGCCGTAGGCGGGCGTCACCAGTTTGTCGTGCAGCGCGAGCGACGCCACCGCGACGGTGGAGTCGACCGGCCACGCCTGCCCGGGATAGGCGGCCAGGAACGGGGTGGGTGACGCGTCGAAGGCCGCGGCCAGGTCGGCGGAGTCACGCTCGAAGGCGGCGGTCTCGGCCGGGTCCCGGGTGGCGGCCGGTTCGTGCAGCAGAATGCCGCCGCGCAGCCAGTTGAGCCAGCCGCGATAGAAGACGCCATAGGCCGGGGTGAGGCCGGCGTCGAACGGTTCGCGACCCTCGGCCGAGTCGATTCGGCTCAGTGCCCAGCGGGCCGCGTCCAGGTCACCGATATCCACATGGGAAAGGCCGTAAAGGGCGTACAGAAAGAAATAGCCTTCGGGGAATTGGGCCTGCGCTTGGGAAGCGGCGCCATCCTCCAATGCGGAACGCAGGAACGTCAGCTGACGGCGTACCGAAGAAGTGTGGTCCGGCGGCGCGATCAGCCGGACCGCGCCGACCAGCGCAACCACGCTGATCGCCGCCGCCAGCAGAAGTCGCAGTACTCGGGCCATCCGCCCGATCTTCTCATTGTTGGGTCAGCTTCAAGGCGAGCCGGGGGCAGCGATCCACCGCCCGCCGCGCCGCACCGTCCAGGGCCCGCGGAATTTCGCCCTTCCCGTCGCGGAGAACCGGGTAACCCCAGTCGTCCTCGGTGAGCATCTCCTCCAGGAGCTCGGTGCAGACTCCGCGGCCGTCGCAGGCCGTCCAGTCGATGTGCAGTCTCATCGGTGTCCCTCCGTCGCCAGGCAGCGCCCGTGCAGGTGCGCCACGACGTCCGCCTCGAAAGCCCGCATCGCGCTGAGCACCAGCCGGGCCGTGCCGTCCGGATGCCGGCAGGCACCCCGCCCGGACACCAGCCGGGCCAGTCGTTCCACCTCGGCCGGCAGTCCCGGCCGGGGCCGCCGCGCGGCCAGATCGGCGAGGGTGGCGGCCATCCGCGGCAGGCCGTTGATGCACGGCCCGCACTGCCCGGCCACCTGGTCGGCGAGATACCCGGCGATCCGGGCGGTCTCCCCCAGCCCGCAGGCATTGGCCGGCAACGCGACCACCACACCGGCCCCGGGCGAGGCGCCGAAGGGTTCGAGCGCCCGCCGGCTCACCGGCAGCGCCGGATCGGCCGGCACCCAGCCGCCGTGGTAGCCGCCGATCAGCACCGCCTGCAACGGCATGGTGGCGCCGCCGGCCGCCGCGATCAGGTCGCCGAGCGGCACGCCGTAGCCGGCCTCGATCACCCCCGGCCGCCGGACCGCGCCGCTCACCGTGGCCAGGAAGGTGCCCGGCTCGTCGGCGGTGCCGGCGGTCAGGAACCAGCCCGCGCCGTAGCGGGCGATCAGCGCCAGGTGGGCGAGGGTCTCCACGTTCTGCACCAGGGTCGGTGCGCCGCCGACGCCGGCCTGGATGATCCGGATCCGCTTGTCCGCGGGCACCGCGCCGGTCCCGTTGATCGCCGACACCACGGCCGACTCCTCGCCGGAGACGAACGCGTCCGGCGCGGCGTGCAGGGTGACTTCCAGGCGGTCGAGCCCGGCGGTGCGGCGCGCCACCAGCAGTCGGCGCAGCGCCGGCAACGCCGCCTTCGGCGCGTAGAGATGGGCGGCCTTGGCCCTGGTCGCGGCGGCGGCCAGCTGCAGGCCGTCGAGGACCAGGTTCGGCTGGTACGCCAGGAGAGCACGGTCCTTCCGGCTGGCCGGCTCGCCCTCGGCCGCGTTGGCCACCACCACCGCGGCCCCGCCGGCCTGGGCGACCGCGCTGAGCTTGCGCCACACCGGGAAACCCGCCCCGCCGCGGCCGGTCAGCCCGGCGTCGCGGGCCATCCCGATGATCTGGCTGCTGTCCAGGATCGGCAGCCGCCCGTGCCGGGCCAGGTGGGCGTCGAGCCCGACCTCCCCGTCGAGCAGCCGCTGTTCCACCCGGCCGGTGGGTGCTTCGGCGACGCTGGTCATCGGACCTCCTCCAACTGCTTGGCTTCGGGCTGCCTCAGACGCGCGGCGACCTCGCGGTCGGCGCGGGCCGGGAATCGGCTGAAGCCGGTGGACAGCCGCCATCCGACGGCCACCACCACGACGGCGGTGCAGGCGATCGAGATGGCCCACAGCCACCACGTGCCGTTGTCGGAGCCGGTGCCGAGGCCGTGTGCGAGCGCGATCGGCCAGCTCAGGTAGGCGAGCCAGTGCACGGCCCGCCAGGCGCGGGCGCCGATCCGGTTCCGCAGCAGGCTGGTGACGACGATCGCGATCATCAGGTCGAAGCCGAGCGTGCCGAGCCCCTGCCAGAACGGCCGGTAGTTGCCCACGAACGGCAGCACGAAGTCGACGAGCCGCAGCTGGGCGTACGGGTCGAAGAGCAGGCTGACGATGTGGCCGGCCAGGAAGACGACCGCCAGCAGGGCCGCGTTGCGGTGCAGCATGCTGACCGCGAACCGGGGCAGCCCGAACGCCGGTTTGCCGGAGCGGGAGCCGATGCCGAGCGCCACCACGACGGTGAGCAGCACCAGCGAGATGACCCCGCTGCCGCGCGCGAAATACCAGAGCGCCTCGGTCATGCGGGCCACCCGCCCAGCCGCAGCACGTCCAAGGACGGCGTGACCAATCGGCTCGGGGCCTTGCCGAGCAGGTCGGGGGCGGCGTGGCCGCGGACGATCGCGGCCGTGCTGAGCATGTTGGCCCGCAGGCAGCTGTAGGCGGCCACCGATACCGTGCGCCACACCGGCACCGCGGGCCGGCCGGTGGCCGGGTCGACGATGTGGTGCAGCTGCTCGCCCGGTCGGCCCCAGGTGCGCCCGGCCGTGCTCGAGGTGGCCAGGGCCGCCCCGGCCGGCAGCCGGATCGTGTCGGCCGGGTCACCGGGCCGGTCCTGCACCAGGATGTCCCAGCCGCCGGCCGGCGCGATCCCGGCGGTGGCGATGTCCCCGCCCAGCGCGACCAGCACGCCCACGCCGAGCTGGTCGGCGACCTGCGCGGCGGCCCGGTCGGCGGCCACCGCCTTGGCGGTGGCGCCCAGGTCGAGCAGCACCCCGTCGGGGACGGTCAGCTCGCGGACGGACAGTTTCACCGCGTGCCAGTCGGGGGTGGCGAAGACCCGCACCGCGGGGGCCACCTCCCGGCCGGTCAGCTCGGCGAAGTCGCGGTCGTAGCCGAGCCCGCACAGCGCACCGCCGACGGTCGGGTCGACCGCGCCGTCGGTCTCCCGGGCCGCGTCGAGGGCCGACGCGACCAGGTGGGCGAGCAGTGGGCTGACGATGACCGGACGGCCGCCGGCTCGGCAGACGTAGCGCAGCTCGGAATCCTCCCGGAACCGGCTGCAGGCCGCGTCGACCGCGTCCAGCTCCGTCTTGACCAGGGCGGCCGCCTCGGCGATCCGGGCCGGGTCGGTGACCACGATCCGGGCGACCGTGCCCCAGACGGACCACTGCGCGGTGTCCGCGCCGATCGGCAATGTCTCGACGAGTGGCATGTCACGACCCTCCCGAGGTGGCGCCGCTGCTGCTACTGCTGCTGCTGTCGCTGCTGCTTCCGCCCGAGAGCGTCGGCGAGTCGTTCGACGAGCTGCTGCTGCTGCTCGAATCGGTGGAGTCGGTCGTGGTGGTCGTGCTCGTCGATGAGCTTTCGGAAGTCTGGTCGGATGCGTGCGCGGCCACCCCGATGCCGACGGTTCCCGCCAGGCTGGCCGCGATCAGGGCACCGGTGAGCAACGACGTTCGCCGCAGTCCGCTTTCCCGCTTCATCTGCGCGCTCCCCCTTCGTTGATGACTCAACAAAGAGTGCGCGACGGGACTCGCCCTGAGCTGTGCGGATCCTTCGCACTTCCTGTGAAGGCCAAAGTTAAGCAAAACGACGGTATCGAGGCCGGTGTCCGACTCCCTAGGTTGAACGGCGACACCCAACGCAGCAGGGGGAACGATGACCGACATTCCGCAGCACACTCTCGACGACATCGCCGCGGTCAACGCGAGCGGGCTCACCCCGGTGGTCTTCATCCACGGCCTGTGGCTGCTGCCGAGCAGCTGGGACCGCTGGGCCGAGGTGTTCAAGGCGGCCGGCTACGCGCCGATCACGCCCGGCTGGCCGGACGACCCGGAGACGGTCGAGGAGGCCAAGGCTCACCCCGAGGTGTTCGCCGGCAAGACCGTCGGCCAGGTCGCCGACCACTACGCCGAGATCATCGGCAAGCTCGACAAGCAGCCCGCGATCGTCGGCCACTCGTTCGGCGGCCTGCTCGCCCAGATCCTCGCCGGCAAGGGCCTGGCCACCGTGACCGTCGCGATCGACGCGGCGCCCTTCCAGGGCGTGCTGCCGCTGCCGGTCTCGGCGCTGCGTTCGGCCTCGCCGGTGCTGGCCAACCCGACCAATTACCACAAGGCGATCCCGCTGACCTACGAGCAGTTCCGCTACGCGTTCGCCAACGCCGTCAGCGAGGACGAGGCGCACCAGCTGTTCGAGGAGTACGCGGTGGCCGCCCCCGGTGCACCGCTGTTCCAGGCGGCGGTGGCCAACTTCAACCCGTGGTCCGAGGTCAAGGTCGACCACGACAACGCGTACCGCGGGCCGCTGCTGATCATCGGCGGCGAGAAGGACCACACCGTGCCGACCGCGATCACCGAGTTCAACTACAAGATCCAGCAGAAGAACAGCGGCATCACGGAGTACGCGGAGATCCCCGGCCGGGGGCACTCGCTGACCATCGACAGCGGCTGGCTCGAGGTCGCCAACACGTCGCTGGCGTTCGTCCAGCGCTTCGCCGAGCGGTAGGGCTCAACTACAACAGGCCGTGCCGCATCGCCGTGGTCACCGCGGCGGTGCGGTCGGCCACGTCCAGCTTGGTGAACGCGCGCAGCAGGTGCGTCTTCACGGTGGCCTCGGCGATGAACAGCCGCTTGCCGATGTCGGCGTTGGTGAGGCCCTGCCCGACCAGGCGCAGCACCTCGGCCTCGCGCGCCGACAGGGCGGGCGGGGCCGGTTGGCGCACCTGACGCACCAGAGTGGACGCCACGCTCGGCGCCAGCACGGTCTCGCCGCGGGCGGCCGCGCGCACCGCGTCCGCCAGCTCCTGCGGCGACGCGTCCTTCAGCAGGTAACCGCAGGCCCCGGCCTCGATGGCGCGCAGGATGTCGCGATCGGACTCGTAGGTGGTCAGCACCATCACCCGCACCCCGGGCACGGTGGCCAGGATCCGCTCGGTGGCCGAGACGCCGTCGCCGTCCGGCATGCGCAGGTCCATCAGCACGATGTCCGGCCGCTCGGCCGCGGCCAGCGCGATCCCGGCGTCACCGGAACCGGCCTCCCCCACCACCGACAGGTCCGGCTCGGCGTCGAGCATGCCGCGCAGCCCGTGCCGCACCACCGGGTGGTCGTCCACCAGCAGGATGCGGATCACGCCGGCACCTCCAGCTCGATCGTCGTGCCCGTGTCCGGGTCGCTGTGCACGGTAAGGGCTCCGCGCACCTGGTCGGCGCGGGCCCGCATGCCGTTCAGGCCGAAACCGTCGGCGGCGGCCGGGTCGAAGCCGCGCCCGTCGTCGCGCACGACCAGCCGCACCGACTCCGGGGCGTAGGCGAGCAGGATGGCGGTCTCCTGCGCGGCGGCGTGCCGGCGGACGTTGGTGAGCGCCTCCTGCGCGGCCCGCAGCAGCACCACCTCGACCGCGGTCGGCAGCGCCCGCTCGTCCCCGGTCACGCGCACGGTCGCCGGGGTGCCGGTCTCCTCGGTGAAGCGGGTCGCCTGGCGGCGTACCGAATCCGGCAGTGCGCCCTGGGTCAGCGCGGCCGGCGCCAGCGCCGCCACCAGGGCCCGCGACTCGGCCAGGTTTTCCTTCGCGGTGCGCACCGCGAGGGCCAGTCGCTCGTCGCGCAGCGCCGGGTCGGCGGCCTGCAGAAGCGTGATGATGCTGGTGAAGCCCTGGGCGAGGGTGTCGTGGATCTCGCCGGCCAGGCGGGCGCGTTCGGCCAGCACCCCGGCCTCGTGCGACAACCGGGACACCTCGGCCCGGGAGGCCTCGAGCTCGGCGATCAGCTCACCGCGCTCGACGCTCTGCTCGATCACCCGGATGATCCAGAAGCCGAGCCAGATGCCGGCGACCGCCGAGATCAGCGCGATGATCAGGTCCATCACGAAGTTTTCCGGGGACCGGAACAGGTCGACCGCCGGGGTGATCAGGGTGGCGACCACGACCAGGGCGATGGCCGGCCGGATCGAGGCGAGCTGGAAGATCAGCGGGATCACCGCAAAGAGGAGCCAGGTGGTGAACGGGGCCACCGCCACCGTCAGGGTGAACAGCGTCAGCTGCACGAGCAGCACGGCCATCGCGGCGTAGTCCTCGGCACCGCGCCGGACCAGCCGGCGGCCGACCGTGAGATGCAGCACGATCATCGCGCCGAGGGCGCCGGCCGTGACCAGCCGGCGCCACCGGGCGTCATCGGATCCGAAGAAGACCGCGCTCCCGATGATCACGGTGACCCCGACGAAGAACGCATCCCACCACCGCACGTAGCGGACATGCGCCTCCTCGGTGCTCACCGATCTTTCTCGGTCCAGCGGAAGGTCGTCAGGCACAGCACCAATCCGATCACACACCACGCGCCGAGCACCAAGGCCGTGCGCCCGAGTTCCCATTGACCGGCGGCTTCGTACTGCTTCATCGAGTCGGGCAGGAAGACGTAACGGAAACCCTGGCTCATCCACTTCACCGGGAAGAACGACGCCACCGTGATCAGCCAGGTCGGCAGCTGGGTGATGGGGTGGATGAAGACGCCGGAGACGAACTGCAGCGCCACCACCGGGACGTTCAGGATCGCGCCGGCCGAGCGGGCGTGCTTGACGATCGCGCTGACCGCCACACCGCAGAGCGTGCACACGATCACCGAGAGCAGGAACAGCCAGACGAACGTGAGCCAGTGCGATGCGTCCGGCAGCGGCATGTCGTAGACCAGGACGCCGACCAGGAGCAGCATGGCCACCTCGGCGACGCTGAGGACAAAGACCAGGATCAACTTCCCGATGAGGTACGCCGTGGAGGTGATCGGCGTACCGCGAAGCCGCTTGAGCGTCCCGTCCTCACGGTCGAGCGCGAGCCCCGACCCCATCGTGATGAACCCGGTGTTCAGGGCGCCGTAGGCGATCATGCTGGCCGTGTAGACCTGCGCGACGCTGACCCCGGTGTCGTCGTAGCTGTCCCCGAAGATCGTGCCGAACAGCAGCAACAGCATGGCCGGGAACGCGAAGGTGAACACCACCGCGGTGCGGTCGCGGATGAACTGGAGGATCTCGACCTTGCCGCGGGCGACGCCGTTGGTGAAGGTGCCGGGCAGGACAGCGGCGGCGACGGTCATCGGTGGTCTCCGATCAGGGCGAGGTAGGTGTCCTCGAGGGTCGGGCGGGTGATCGTCAGCGTGGTCAGGTCGGTGTCGGCCGCGATCAGCTTGCGGAGCAACTCGGTCGGGTCGGCGACCTGCTCGGTGTGCTGAACGCCCCCGTCGCGCCAGCTCACCTTCGCGCCGGCCGCCGACCGGCCGCCGAGCGTGGCGGGCGTGCCCTCGGCCACGATCACGCCCTCGGACAGCACCGCGAGGCGGTCGGCGAGCGCCTCCGCCTCCTCCAGGTAGTGCGTGGTCAGCAGGATCGTGGTGCCGTCGGTGGCCAGCGCCCGGATCAGGTCCCAGAACTGGCGGCGGGCGGCGGGATCGAACCCGGTGGTCGGCTCGTCCAGGAAGAGCAGCTCGGGCCGACCGACGATGCCGAGCGCCACGTCCACCCGGCGGCGCTGCCCGCCGGAGAGCGCCCGGATCTTGCTCGTGCTCTTCTCGGTCAGTCCGACCAGGTCGATCACCTCGGCGGCCGGTCGCGGGTCAGGATAGAAGCCGGCCACGTGCCGCACCATCTCGGTGACGGTCAGGTCGGCGGCGTCGTCGGCGTCCTGCAGCACCACGCCGATCCGGGACCGCCAGACCCGGCCGGCCGTCCCCGGGTCCTCGCCGAGCACCTGGGCCTCGCCGCCGCTGCGGGGGCGGTGGCCCTCCAGGATCTCGACGGTCGTGGTCTTGCCCGCACCGTTCGGGCCGAGCAGCGCGAACACCTCACCGCGGGCGACACTGAGGTCGATGCCGCGCACCGCGTCGTGCCCCCGGTACGTCTTGCGCAGTCCTCTGACTTCAATGGCGTTCATGCCGGTAATCGTGCTGCTCGCCGGGGCCTCGCCGATAGGCCCGGAAGACCGTCAGCGGTTGTCCGTCGTCCGGTGGACAGTCACGTGCGCAGGCTTACTCCCAGCGCATCTTCTTGACGGCCGCGGTGACACACACGACCGCCCACGCCGCGAGGCTGAGCCAGTCGGCGGCGGGCACGCCGGTGCCGTGCGAGAGCGTGGCCCGCAGCGCTTCGGCGTGCGCGGCCAGCGGCAGCACCACCGCCACGTCCGGGGTGGTGAACATGATCCCGCCGGCCGCCAGCATCAGCACGTAGATCAGGGTGGCCGCGCCGGTTGTCGTCTCCGGTTTGAGCACGCTGGCCAGCAGCAGCGCCAGCCCGCTGTAGGCGGCGGTGGCCAGCACCGTCACGCCGAGCGCCGGCAGCAGTTGGCCGGCGTCCGGGCGCCAGCCGACCGCGGCGCCGACCCCGGCCAGCACCAGCAGCTGCACCACGATCAGGGCGAGCACCGCGGCGGTCTTGGCCAGCAGCAGGCCGGGTCGGGTCAGCGGGGACGCGCCGAGTCGTTTGAGAACGCCGTAGCTGCGTTCGTAGCCGGTGGTGATCGCCTGGCCGGTGAACGCGGTCGACATCACGGTCAGCGCGAGCACGCCGGGAACGACGAACGCCAGCCGGTCGTCGCCGGGCACCGTCGTCACGTCGGTGAGACCGGCGCCGAGCAGCACCAGCAGCGGCACGCCCATGGCCAGCACCACCGCCTCGCCGCGGCGGGCGGTCAGCACCAGCTCCATCCGGATCTGGCTGCGCAGGATCGCGCGCATCGGCGCGCGGGCCGGTGCCGGGGTGAAGGTGCCGGTGCTCATCGGGCCGCTCCTGCCTTCCGCGTCGCGTCGGCGGTCAGCGCCAGGTAGACGTCCTCGAGCGTGCGCCGGCGGGTGTTGACCGCGGTGACCTGGGCGCCGGCCTTCGCGAACCAGGCGATCGCCTCGGCGATCGCGGCCGCGTCCAGGTTGCCGGTGATGACATATTCACCCGGGGTTTTCTCCACCGCCGCGAACTGCGTGCTCTGCGGTTGGAGTCCGGCGTCCGCGCGTACCTCCAAAAGGTCGATGCCCGCCGCGGCCGTGAGTTCCGCGGGGGTTCCGGTGGCCGCGACGCGGCCTTCCCGCATGATCACCACGTCGTCGGCGAGCCGTTCCGCCTCGTCCAGCAGGTGCGTGGTGAGCAGGACCGAGACGCCGTCGCTGCGCAGCTCCTCGATCAACTGCCAGGTGGTGTGCCGGGACTCGGTGTCCATGCCCGCGGTCGGCTCGTCGAGGAAGACCAGCTCGGGCCGGCCGACCAGGGCGATCGCCAGACTGAGCCGCTGCTGCTCGCCGCCGGACAGCCGGCGGAACCGGGTGCGCTCGAATTTCCGCAGGCCGAGGCGGTCGATCAGCATGTCGGGGCTCAGCGGGTTGGCCGAGAACGAGGCGAACAGGCGGAGGATCTCGCCGGCCGTCGCCCACGGGTAGACGCCGCCGGACTGCAGCATGATGCCCAGCCGGGGCATCAGCGCGTCGTGGTCGGCGATCGGGTCGAGGCCCAGTACCCGGCACTCGCCGCCGTCGGCCGCCCGGAAGCCCTCGCACACCTGCAGCAGGCTCGTCTTGCCGGCGCCGTTGTGCCCGAGCAGCGCCAGGACGCGGCCGCGGGGCACGCCGAGTGACACCCCGTCGACGGCGGTCGTGGCGCCGTAGCGCACGACGACGTCCCGTACCTCGACCGCGCCGTCAGTCACCTACCGACCCCTTCCGCCCCGGCTACTTTACGTGCCGGCCGCCGACCCCCCGCCCCGGCATGGCCGACCTCACTCTCGCCCGTCGGTAGGGTGCAGGCATGAGCGTGGTGGAGATCTACACCGATGGGGCCTGCATCCCCAACCCCGGCCCTGGTGGCTGGGGTGCCGTCCTTCGCTACGGCGCCCGGGAAAAAGATCTCTGCGGCGGTACGGCTTCGCAGACCACGAACAACCGGATGGAGTTGCAGGCACCGATCAGCGCCCTCGAGACGCTGAACCGGGCGCCGATGAAGGTGCTGCTCTACACCGACAGCATCTACGTGCGCGACGGCATCACCAAGTGGATCCCGAAGTGGAAGTCGAACGGCTGGCTGACCTCGGCCAAGCAGCCGGTGAAGAACGTCGACCTGTGGCAGCGGCTGGAGGCCGCGGTCGCCCGGCACGACGTGCAGTGGCACTGGGTGAAGGGCCACGCCGGCCACCCGGAGAACGAGCGGGCCGACCGGCTCGCCGCCCGGGGCCTGCAGGAGGCGTTAGCTCAGGGCTCGTAACGCGGCGACGAAAGCATCCCCGTCCACGTCTTTCAACAACCCGGCCTCCGCCACCCGGATCTCCGCCTGGATCGCGCGATGCAGCTCGGTGCCGGCGGCGGTGAGGCCGAGCAGCCGCGCCCGCCGGTCGGCCGGGTCCGGCTCCCGCTCGATGAGGCCGCGTTTCTGCAGGTCGTCGAGGATCGGGATGAGCCGGGTCTTGTCCGCGCCGATGCTCTGGGCGAGCGCGGCCTGGGTGCGCGTCGGGCTGTCGCGCAGCCCGGTCAGCACGACGTAGGCCCACATGGTCACGCCGTGCCGGGCCAGGATCGGCTCCTCCATGGCGATCAGGCGGCGCCCCAGCCGCATCACCATCGCGCCCAGATCGGGCCGCTCGGTCTCCATCGCCGCACCCCTTGCAAAATCGTAAGCGCTCGCAGACGATAAGCGCATGCCTATTGATTTGGTAAGAGCCGACGCGGCCGCCGTCACGGCCACCGTCGACCTGGTCGCGCAGGTCACCGATCAGTCCCTGCCCACCCCCTGCGCCGGGTGGGACCTGGGCGCGCTGGTCACGCACATGACGGAACAGCATGGCATTTTCGCCGCAGCCGCCCAGGGCGGCCCGGTTGCGGACGAATTGTCGTATCCGGCCGCCGCCGCCCTCGTTCTGCGCGCCTTCGCCGAGCCCGGGGTGCTGGACCGGCCGTTCCGGCTGCCCGAGTTCCCGTCGGCGTTCCCCGGCCGGGTGGCGATCGGGTTCCACCTGGTCGACTACGTCGTGCACGGCTGGGACGTGGCGGTGTCGCTCGGCGTGCCCTACGCCGTCGACCCGGACATCCTCGCGCTCACCCTGCCGATCGCCTGGGCCGTGCCCAGCGGCGGCAGCCCCGCGTTCGCGCCGGCCCTGGCGGTCCCGCCCGGCACCGCACCGCTCGACGAGATCCTGCTGCGCCTCGGCCGCGACCCGGCGATCAAGTTGCCGGCATGAGCGTCGTGATGCAGAACGGGTGACCGGCCGGGTCGAGCAGCACCCGCCAGCGCTCCGGCGACGGCTGCACGCCCGCCCTGCGCGCGCCGGCCGCCAGCATCGCGGTCTCGGCCGCGTCCAGGTCGTCGACCGCCGGCTCCAGGTGCATCTGCTTGGGGATCGGGCCGTCCGGCCAGCTGACCGGTGGCAGGTCCGGCACCTCCTGGATGGTCAGCAGCACGCCGGCGCCCTTGAGGGCCACGAACGCCGGCGACTCGAACATCACTTCCACGCCGAGTACGTCCTCCCGCACCCGTCCCGCCGCTGGGCGCAGCACCGCTTCCCGGACATCCGCTACTGGAACGAGCCACCCCGGGGCGGCCACTTCGCCGCCTTCGAGCAGCCCGCCCGGTTCGTCGCCGAGGTCCGCGCCGCGGCGGTCAGATTCGCGGCATGACGGCCTTGGTCACCTCGGTGGCGTCGGTCAGGTTCTGCTCGTCCGAGGCGCCGCGGGAGTAGACGTCGATCTGCGCCGTGCCGTAGAGCACGTAAAGGTGCCCGGCCAGCTCGAACGCGTCCTCGCCGACCCCGTCGACCGGCTTGGCGTCGGCGATCGTGGTCTTGAACTCGTCCTCGGTGGTGCGCGAGATGAACAGCGCCAGCTGGCCGCTCTCCTGCTGCCACTGGCAGAAGCGGGTGGCGGTGCCCGGCTCGGCGTCGTCCTTGTCGATCTGGGTGACCTCGCGGCCGGTCAGGTCGACCACCTCAGCCTTGCTGAGCAGCGTGCACGGGTCGGGCAGATCACCGGCGTCCTTCGCCGAGCCGGTGCCGCTCACCGCCGTGCCGGTCGGCGTCGGCTCGGCCGCGCCGGTCGGCGTCGGCTGAGCGGCACCCTGGGCGGCCGCGGAGTTGCCGTTGGTCTTGCTGTCGAGAATGCCGCAGCCGCTGAGGGCGGCGACGGCGGTGAACGAGACAACGGCGAGGGCGCTGAGGCGCTTCATCTTCTCCCCTGGGAGTGACTGCCCGGAACTGCGTTCGATCAGGTTCGCCGGTTGCCGGGGCCACGCCAATGACCGAACGGGTTAGTTGACACGTTGGCGGGAGAAGATCCCCCGTTCGGAATCGCTATGCCAAGCGCGGAAGGTATGACGACCACACCTTTTTGGGCACAACCATGCGCCAGGCGTCCAGCACCGACTCGGTCATCCGCTCATCGTCCAGCTCGGACAGCCAGGCCTGCACCCAGTGGAACCGCAGGTCGGACTCGCGCGGCAGGTGGAACAGGCGCGGCTCGGCGGCGACCAGAGCGGCCCGCTCCTCCTTCGGGAAACCGAACCCCATGACCGTCTCGTCCCGCGAGAACGCCACATAGACGATCTTTCCGACCCGGAATTTGACCCGATCGTGGATCAGATGCTCCGAGCTGCGCGGCAGATCGCGACACACCCGGCGCACGTCATCGACGGTAACCATGCCGCGAAACGTACGCCGGGGGTATGACAGTTTTCAGGACTGCCGCGGCTTCGGCACCGAGAGCCGGGTGGTGGGTTCGTCGGGCAGCGCGACCGAGTCCGGCACCTTCGCCCGGAACACCCGGTCGGGCGGGAGCCGATAGGTGGTGGCCTGCACCAACTCGTCCGGCACACCGTGCCGGCCGGTGGACTCGGTGTCCTCGGTGGCCGACGCGGCCGGTTCCGGCGATTCCCGCGGCATCCGGCTCGGCCCGAACGGTGCGGGCATCCGCCGGTGGCCTCTCTCGCCCGCCGTCGGCGCGACCTCCTGCGGCGCCTCATCCGGCTGCACGGCATCCGGCGGCGCGGCGTCGCGGGCCCGGCTCGGATCCGGGAACACCCGGTAGACCACCCCGCCCACGGCGCTGGGCTCGGCCACCACCCGCGGCGAGGGCGGCGGCGGCACGGGAAACCCGAGCGAACTCGCTTCGGTCTCACCTTCGTCGACCGGCGTGCCTTCGTCGA
>NZ_BOML01000031.1 GCF_016862175.1 Paractinoplanes durhamensis
CCGGCATGCGCGAGTCGGCCGGCATGCGCGAGTCGGCCGGCATGCGCGAGTCGGCCGGCATGCGCGAGGCCGGAATCGGCGAGGTGGCCGGCCGGCGCAGCGGGGCCGGCGGCTCACTGACCACCTTCCCGTCCAGCACCGGCGGCCCGGCGGCCACCGACGGCGCGGGAGATGCCGCCACCGCCCGGCTGCCCCGGCGTGGCGCGATCACCCGCGCGGCCAGGCTGAACACGCTGCGGGTGGCGGTGTCGTAGCCCTCGCGGTAGGCCTCCTCCCGGTCATCATCCGTCTGGCGTCGCTGGTGGATCCGGCCCGCGGCGTATCCGCAACAGGCCACGAACACGGCGAGCAGGGTGAAGATCAAAGCTGAGTTGCCAGGTGCGGTCACGATGACGATTGTGGCCATGTTGATCGATCGGCAGCTATGGCCCTTTCGACGTACCCCGATGGAAGTAGGACGTCGGTTCAGGCGGGACGGTCCGGAAATCCGGGCGCATCACCCGAGTGTGGCGACCCAGGCGGCGATCTGCGCCCGGCGCGAGACACCCAGCTTGGTGCGGATGTGCTCGACGTGCGCGGCCGCCGTCTTCGGCGCGATCACCAGCTTGGCGGCGATCTCCCGGTTGGTCATCCCGATCGCGACGAGCCGGGCGACCTCGAACTCGCGCGGCGACAGCCCCGGGGTCACCGTGGTCGCGACGACCGGCGCCGACGTGACCGCGTCGTCCGGCGACGACAGATATCCGGGGACCGGCGCGCCGACCCGCCCGTACGCCGCCCGGCCCGCCGCGGTGAAGGCCGCCGCCTCGGCCGGCCGGCGACTGCGCGCGGCGCACCGCGCCTGATCCATCAGCGCGGCCGTCCCCTCCCAGAACCGCCGCCGCCCGGCCCAGAACCCGGCCGCCTCGGCCAGCTCGGCCCGCGCCTTGCCGGTCTGTCCTTCGTGCAGGTGGATCAGCCCGCGGGCGTGGGTCAGCGCGCCCAGCGTGCCCGGGATCCGGCGTTCGCCGATCAGCTCCCCGGCCCGGGCCAGCCACTCCCGGGCGGCGGTGGCCCCGGAGAGGGCCAGATGGGCCCGGACCCCGGTCACCAGGTAGGGGAAGAGATAGGCGGCGTCGCGCACCCGGGCGGATGCCTCGAACCCCTCCTCGCAGCGCTGCACCGCGGTCGCCAGATCCCCGCTGAGCAGCGCCACCTCGGCCAGCCCCCACCAGGCCGGCGACACCCGCTGCAGCTCGCGCATGCCGGCGCCGAGCGACGCCGCCTCGCCGAGGTGCTCGACCGCGGAGGCCGGCGCCCCGTGTCCCATCGCGACGTAGCCGAGGACGTGCAGGGCGGTGATCCGGGTGGTGATCCCGCCGCCGTCGGCGAGGGCCTGCCGGGCCGCCGATTCGGCGCCGACCCAGTCGCCGATCGCCCACCGGACGTGCCCGAGGTGGGCGGTCAGGTAGTTGCGGTCGTTGATCCGTTCGACCCGTTCCGCGTAGGAGATCCCCTCCGGCAGCCAGCGCAGCGCCGATTCGTACTCGACCAGCACCGACATGCTCGACCCGAGCATCCGGTAGCCGCGGGCGCTCTGCCCCTCGAAGCGCCACTCCTGCGCCCGGGCGACCGAGCCCTCGAGGAGTTCCCGCCCCTCGTCGAGCCGGCCGGCGAAGAGGAACACCGCCCCGAGCGTCGCGTCGAGGTTGCAGCGCATGGCCCGGTCGCAGTCCTCGACCGCGATCGACCGGGCGAACTCGCCGTCCTCGATCGCCTCGCCCAGCCGCCGGTCCAGCATGTACGCGGCGGCCAGCGCGGCGTGGATGTTGGCCCGCACCTCCTGGGCCGGCGAGTCGTCCCGGAAGGCGATCAGCGGCAGCGCCCCGCGCAGGGCGGCGGCACGTTCGGCCAGGCCGACGCCGAGCTGGTGCCGGGCGGCCACCCACTCCGGCACCAGGGCGGCCGCCGCGAGCCGGTCGTCGAGCCGCATCCGCAGCCGGTAGGCCTCCTCGTAGCAGGAGTCGGCCCCGGCGTTGTCGTCGACCGCCGCGAGTTCCCCGGCGAGCGCGGTCAGCAGGCCCGCCCGCGCGTCGGCCGGCAGCGTTTCCGGGGCGGTCCGCCGGGCCCGCCCGTACAGCTCGGCGGCCTCCCGGTGGGCGGACATCTCGGCCGCCGACCGGGCCGCGTCCATCGCGTACGCGAAGGCCTCGGCCGGGCGCGCCGCCCGCTCGTACTGATCACTGACGAAGGCCGCCGGGAACCCGGCCGCGACGGCCGCCGCGGCCGCCTTCGCGTGCAGCTCCCGGCGCCGATGCGGCGACAGGTCGGCGTAGAGGGCGTCCCGGATCAGCGCGTGCCGGAAGTCGAAGGTCGACCGGTCCGGATGCACCTGCACGAAGAACCGGTCGCTGAGCTCGCGGAGCCCGTCGTCGACGGCCGCCGGCCCGTCCCCGGTGATCGCGGTCAGCAGGTCGAGGTCGAAGGAACGGCCCAGCACGGAGGCGACCCCGGCCAGGTCACGGGCCGGCTCGGACAGGGCGAACGCGCGCGCCAGGACGGCGTCGGCGAGGGTGTCCGGCACGCTGTCCCGGGCGGCCAGGAACTCCTCGACGTGCAGCGGGATCCCGTCGCTGCGGGCGAACACGTCGCCGGTGACCGTGCTCGGCAGCGCGCCACCGGCGATCGCCGCCGCCATCGCGGTGGTGTCGGCCAGGCTGAGCCGGGTGAGCCGCACCTCCTCGGCGAGCCGCTGGGTCAGCAGCCGGGTGCGCCACGCGCGCAACGGGACCCGCGGGAAGAGCTCGTCGCTGCGATAGGTGCCGACCACCAGCAGCGGCAGCGCGGACGCCCGCCGGGCCAGCCGGGCCAGCACGTCCAGTGTCAGGTCGTCGGCCCAGTGCAGGTCCTCCAGGGTCACCAGCAGCGGTCCGGACGCGGCCATCCCGATCATCTCGGTGAGGTCGGTGACGAGCATCCGGCGCTGCCGTTCGGCGTCACCGTCGGCGAATTCCCGCAGCCGGGCCGCCACCCGCGCGCCGACCTCGGCGACCGCCGCGCAGTGCCGCAACTCGGCGCCGAGCTCGGCCAGCAGACCGCCGGCCACCTCGGCATCGCCCGGCGACGCCCCCACGCTCACCACGGTGAAGCCCGCCGCCTGCCGCACGATCTCGGCCAGCAGCCGGGTCTTGCCGATCCCCGCTTCCCCCGCGAGGAACAGGAGTTCGCCGCTCCCCTCCGCAGCCGCGGCCAGCCGCCGGGAGGCGAGCGCCACCAGATCGTCCCGCCCGATCAGGACGGGACTGCTCAGCGCGCTGTCCATCTCCGCGACTTTAGGTCACCGAACATGCCCTTCCTAGGTGCAATGACCGATGTCCGACTGCCCGCGTCCCGGCAGTCTTCCCATGTCAGACACATAGCAGCGAGGAGCGCCACGAGATGGCCAAGTTCATGGATGTACACAGCGGATTCGTCGGCGTCACCCCCGAGCAGCTCGCCGACGCCCACGAGGCCGACCTGAAGATCGAGGCCGAGGAGGGTGTGCACTTCGAGCGCGCCTGGCTCGACCCGGAATCCGGCAAGGTCTTCTGCCTCAGCTCCGGCCCGAGCAAGGAGGCCGTCCTCCGGATCCACGAGCGCGCCGGCCACCCGACCGGGGAGATCTACGAGCTGACCGCCGAGGTCTAATTCAAGGTCAACTTCCGGATGTCGTGCCTGGGTGGTGGGTACGGACCGTCGCTCCCGCCGGGACCGCGGCGGGCCGAGCAGGCCGCTGGCGCGGCCAGAACGCTCACCCCACCACGGCGACGTGCGTAAGTGGTTGCGCTAAAACCGAAAACCCGAGATCCGGGCCGTGCGGGCGGCCCGGATCTCTCTCGGCCCGCGTGTCCGGTCTACACCGGGCCGCGACGATCTGTCCTTGCCCTGATCGTCGCGGCGGCCGGACATGGTGATGCGGCCGTATCCCACCCGGATGGCGGGATACGGCCGCAGGCCCGCCCGCGCGGGGGCAGGTGTGTCAGGCAGTGCGCGGGCGGACGGCTCTCACCACCAGGAGAGTGGGTTCCACCAGTGCTTGTTCTTCTTCTGCTGCTTCCTCGGCTGAGCCGGGGGCCGGGCGGCGGTCGTGGTGGCCGAGGGGGACACCGTGGCCGACGTGGTCGCCGAGGCGGTGGCGGTCGCCGTGGCGCTGGGGGACGCGCTCGGCGTGCCGGACGGGGGTGAGCCGGAGGGGGGCGTGCCGCCGGACGGCGGGGTGCCGCCGCTCTCCTCGGTGCCGGACGGGTCGACCGCGACGGTCAGCGTGGCCGTGTAGCCGGCGGCCACGCTGCCGGTCACCGTGGCCAGCTCGCGCGCGGCCGAGTCCTCGCCGAACACGTTGTCGGTGGCGAGCGTGATCTGGCCGAGGTTGGTGACGCTCTGGCTGTAGCCGTCGGTCGCGTAGACCACGTCGGAGACGTCCTCGGGAAGGGCGATCTGCGACGTCTTCACGATCGGCCCGTCGCCGCTGGTCGCGTTGGCCAGCGACGAGTAGACCTCGAAGTGGATGTGCGGCCAGCGACCCGAGTAGCAGGCCGGGAAGATGCTGGTGAAGGTGACCGTGCCGGTGGAGTCGGTCACCTGGATGCCGCGCAGATAGTTCTGATCGGTGATCCCGGTGGAATACAGCGAGTAGTTGCCGTCCCGGTCGCAGTGCCACGCGTAGATGGCCGCGTCGGTGATCGGCGCGCCGGCGAGGTCGAGGACGGTCAGCGAGAACTCGAACGGCACACCTTCGGCCGTTCCCGACGCGGTGCCGAACGAGGACCGGATGTCCTTCCGCACGATGCCGTCGAGGGTGCGCACGTCCGGCCCGTTCGAGCCGTCCGCGGGGTACGGGCCGGCGGTCTCCGACTCCACCTCTTCGAGGGTGTCGGCGAGGGCGGTCCCACCGGAGAGCAGCGCCCCACCGGTGACCGCGAGAGCGCTCGCCCCGCCGAGGACGGCCAGCATCCGCCGTCTGCTCATGGTGTTCAGGTCGAATTGCAGGCCTTTGTCGTGCACTTCGCGGACGTAGGCGGCATTGTCGAGGTCCGGGTTGCCGAGGTCGGGATCTGGCATCAGGCTCGTCTCCAGGGGGCGTTGCTGGGCTGAACTGCAGCGAACCAACGGGCCCTGAGCCCGCACTGTCCTGACGCTGTGCGCAAGATAAGGATGAAGGTTCGTCTATGTCGATCGTCGGAATCCTGAGCCCCGGCCAGATGGGCGCCGGCCTCAACGCGGTCTCGCCGGAGACGATGGCCGCGATCGCCACCGACCTGACCGGCTGCCGGGTCGTCGACGGCGCGATCTCCGGCCCGCCGCCGGCCACGATCGCCGGCACCTATCTCTATCTGGCCGGCCCGGACGCCGCCACGGTGGCCGGCCTGCCCTGGGGCGACCTGGTCATGCCGATGCTGGTCGGCGACGGGATCGGGTCGGCGAGCGCGGTCAAGATGTGCACCGGGAGCGTCTACAAGGGGCTGACCGCGCTGATCACGCAGGCGATGCGGGTGGCCGGCGCGCACGGCGTACTCCATGCGGTTCTGGATGATCTGGAGCGCAACGATCTCGCGCGGACCGCGTCCGTCGCCCGGTCGGCGCCGAAGGCGCATCGCTTCGTCGCCGAGATGCGCGAGGTGGCGGCGACCCAGGCGGCCGCGGGCCTGACCCCGGACCTGTTCGCCGCGATCGCCGAGGTCTATGCCGACATCGCCGGCACCCGGCTGGCCGCCGGCACCCCGGAGACCGCGACCGACCTGGCACCCGCCGAAATCGTCTCGCGACTCGGCGTGAGGTTCTGAGCGACATCGATGTCATACTTGCGGGGTTTCCCGCCGCCGAACCCGCGGAGCGACATCGACATGCCCTCCGACGAAACGACCCTCCGCCGGCCGACGCTGACCGAGGTGGCCGCGCTGGCGGGAGTCAGTCTCAAGACGGCGTCCCGGGCCCTCAATCGTGAGCCGAACGTGGCCGCGTCCACCGGCCGCCGGGTCCAGGATGCCGCCGATTCGCTGGGCTACCGGCTCAACGGCATCGCCCGCGAGTTGCGTCGCGGCGCCACGTCCGCGCTGGTCGGGCTGGTCAGTGGCGATCTGGCCAACCCGTTCTACTCGGCGGTGGCCAGCGGGGCCGAGCGCGAGCTGCGCCAGCACGGCCTGCTGCTGATCACCGCGAACAACGACGAGGACGGCGAGCTCGAGCGCAGCCTGGTGGACGCGTTCCTGGAGCGGCGGGTGCGGGCGCTGCTGGTGATCCCGAGCGCCGACGACCACGAATACCTGGCGATCGAGGGCAACCGCGGCGTGCCGTTCGTGTTCCTGGACCGGCCGCCGGACGGGCTGGCCGCCGATGCGGTGCTGATCGACAACGCGGGCGGCGCCCGGTCGGCCGGCGAGCACCTGCTCGGCGGCGGCCACCGGCGGATCGCGATGGTCGCCGACCTGGCCCGGATGGCCCCGCAGCGCGGCCGGATCGACGGCTTCGTGAGCGCGATGAAATCGGCCGGCAACATCGACTGGGAGCCGTACCTGCGCACCGAGGTGCACGATGTGCGGCACGCCGAGCGGACGGTGCGCGGGCTTCTCGCCCTCGACGAGCCGCCGAGCGCGATCTTCACGACCAACAACCGGCTCACCACCGGCGCCCTGCGCGCCCTGCGCGACCAGGTGAATCCGCCCGCGCTGGTCGGTTTCGACGACTTCGACCTGGCCGACGTGCTCGGCACGACGGTGGTCGCGCACGACATGAGCGCCATTGGGCGAGAGGCGGCAAGGCTCGCTTATGAGCGAATCAGCGGCCATACTGGCCCGGCTCGAACCATCGTCATATCGACATCCCTGATCGCCCGAGGTTCGGGCGAAAGGTTCCCGCACTGACCACATAGGTCCGCACGTAACGACACGGAAACTTTCGTTGACACGTGTGCGGTTCAGGCGGCACGGTACTCCCCGACGTACTTGACAACGATGTCAATATCTCGATGGGAGATAGTTATGCGCTTCACTCGACGGGCCGCTATCGCCGTCGTCGGTGTCGCCGCGCTGCTGACGGCTTCGGCCTGCGGGTCGAGCGACGACGGTGGCGACGGTGGCTCCGGCTCCAAGAAGGTGGAAGTCTTCACGTGGTGGGCCGACGGTGGTGAGAAGGCCGGTCTCGACGGCCTCGTCGCCCAGTTCGGCAAGGACTGTGCCGGCCAGGAGTTCGTGAACGGCGCGGTCGCCGGTGGCGCCGGCGCCAACGCCAAGCAGGTGCTCGCCTCCCGCCTGCAGCAGAAGGACCCGCCGGACACGTTCCAGGCGCACGCCGGTGCGGAGCTCGGCGACTACATCAACGCCGGCCAGGTCGAGGACCTCAGCGCCGACTACGACACGTGGGGCCTCAAGACCGCGTTCCCGCAGGGCCTGATCCAGAACCTCACGGTCGACGGCAAGATCTACTCGGTGCCGGCCAACATCCACCGCGCCAACGTGGTCTGGACCAACAAGAAGGTCGTCGCCGACGCCGGCATCACCAGCGACCCGACCGACCTGGCGAGCTTCATCGCCGACCTGGACAAGGTCAAGGCCAAGGGCATCGCCGCGCCGCTCGCCATCGGCAAGGACTGGACCCAGCTCATGCTGTTCGAGTCGGTGCTGATCACCGACCTGGGCGCGGACAAGTTCACCGGCCTGTGGAACGGCAAGACCGATTGGAACAGCGCCGAGGTCACCAAGGGCATCAACGACTTCAAGACGCTGCTGACCTACACCAACAAGGACCGCGACGCCCTCGACTGGACCGACGCGGAGAAGCTGGTCATGGACGGCAAGGCCGCCTACCAGCTGATGGGTGACTGGGAAGCCGCCGACCTGGACGCCAAGAAGTTCGCCGACTACGCCTGGTTCACCTTCCCGGGCAACGGCACGACCTTCCAGTGGCTGGCCGACTCGTTCGTCCTGCCGACCGGCGCGAAGAACGCCGAGGGCACCAAGTGCTGGCTGAAGACGGTCGGCTCGGCCGACGGCCAGAAGGCGTTCAACACCAAGAAGGGCTCGATCCCGGCCCGGACCGATGCCGTCCCGGCCGACTACCCGAAGTACCAGCAGGCCGCGATGGCCGACTGGAAGTCCGCGACCCAGGTCCCGTCGTGTGCGCACGGCTCGGCCTGCACGCAGGGCTGGCAGGGTGCGGCCAACTCCGCGCTCGGCGCGTTCTCCTCCAACCAGGACGTGGCCGGCCTGCAGAAGGCCCTGGCCGCCGCCGCCTCGCAGTTCGTCAAGAAGTAAGGCAGTCATCTCGGGCGGGACGGCTCAACGCCGTCCCGCCCTTTTTCCACGAGGAGCCCTGATGCGCCGACTTCGGCACTGGGGACCGGGCCTGCTCCTGCTCTCCCCCTCGCTCATCCTGCTCGCCGTCTTCGTCTACGGGCTGATCGCCTGGACGACGAAGGTCTCCCTCTCCGACGAGCACAACGCTCGGGGGTCGAAGGGCTTCGTCGGGATCGACAACTACAAGAACCTGTTCACCAACGACATCCAGGACCGGTTCACCCACTCGCTGAAGAACCTGCTCATCTTCACGCTGGTGTTCCTGGTCGGCGCGATGCTCCTCGGCCTGCTCTGGGCGTTCCTGCTGGAGCGCGGCGTCCGCGGCGAGGGCTTCTTCCGCACCGTCTACCTGTTCCCGATGGCGGTCAGCTTCATCGCCTCCGGCGTGGTCTGGCGCTGGCTGATGAACCCGCTCAAGGGCGACGGCGCCGGCGGCCTCAACGCCGTGTTCGGCTCGCTGCATCTGGACTTCCTGCAGAGCACCTGGTGGACCAACCCCGACTGGGGCATGGCCTCGATGGCGATGCCGGCCGTCTGGCAGCTCTCCGGCTACGTGATGGCGCTGTTCCTCGCCGGGTTCCGCGGCATCCCGCAGGAGCTGCGCGAGGCCGCGGCGATGGACGGCGCGAGTACCTACCGCCTCTACCGCAACGTCATCTTCCCGCAGCTGACGCCGGTAGCCCTCTCCGCGCTGATCATCCTCGGCCACATGTCGATGAAGATGTTCGACCTGATCATGAGCGTCTCCGGCCCGCAGTGGCTCACCGAGGTGCCCGCCATCTACGTCTGGCAGACCCTGCTGACCAGCGACTACGCCAAGTCGGCGGCGATCTCGATCGTCCTGCTCCTGCTGGTCGCGGTGGTCATCGTGCCGTACCTGATCTACACCAACCGCGCGGAGAAGAACACATGACGACGGTGACCGCACCGCCCGCCGCGGTGGAGAGCCTCGCGCCCCGCCGCAAGCCGAAGCGCTCCTTCGGCCCCGGGTCGATCGTCAAGTACGCCCTGGCGATCTTCTTCCTGATCGTCGTGCTGATGCCGCTCTACGTGCTGATCGTGACCAGCTTCAAGGCCGGCTCGGACATCGGCGTGACCAGCCAGTGGAACCTGCCGACGCACTGGACGACGGCGTCCTGGGGCAAGGCGTGGACGGCCCTGCGCCCGTCCTTCATCCGCACGTTCGAGCTGGCCATCCCGGTCGCGGTCATCTCGTCGGTGATCGGCGCCGCGAACGGTTTCGTGCTGTCCCGCTGGCGCTTCCCCGGCGCGGATGTCGTCTTCACGCTGATCCTGTTCGGCATGTTCATCCCGTACCAGGCGGTGATGATCCCGCTGCGCGACATCGTGACCACGATCGGCATCGCGCCCGGCATCCCGACCCTGATCTTCGTGCACTGCGTCTACGGCATCCCGATCTGCACGCTGATCTTCCGCAACTACTACGCGACCACGGTCCCGGAGGAGCTGGTGGAGGCGGCCCGGGTCGACGGGGCCGGCCTGCTGCGCACGTTCACCCGGATCATCCTGCCGATCTCGATCCCCGGCTTCGTGGTCACGGTCATCTGGCAGTTCACCTCGGCCTGGAACGACTACCTCTTCGCGATCTTCCTGGCCAACACCCGGAACGGCCCGATCACGATCGCGCTCAATGCGCTGGCCGGCGCCCAGTCCCCCGACTACGCCGCGTCGATGGCCGGCGCGCTGATCACCTCGCTGCCGACGCTGCTGGTCTACGTGCTGCTCGGCCGGTGGTTCATCGGCGGTCTGATGGCCGGTTCGGTCAAGAGCTGATCACGATTCCCGGCACGCCCCTTCCAGGCGTGCCGGGAGGGGTGAATTGTCCGCATCGAATGATGCGCGATTCCGCCCCGGCCAATAGGGTTTCGGGCGTGACCACCGAGGACCAGCCGGCCGCCACCGGCTACGCAGCGCGGATGGCATTCGCCCTGCAGAAGGACCCGGCCGAACCCGCCCGCCGCACCCATCTCCACCTGAAGTTGACCGCCGTCACGCTGGCGTGGCTGGTCACCGTCCCGCTGCTGCTCCTGTTCGGCCTGACCGGCCGCCACCGCGGCGACCACATCTTCGACCTGGCCGCCTTCCTGACCCTGCTGGGCCCGTTCGTCGCCGCGACGATGGCCACGAGGAACCGCCGCTTCGGCCTGGGCGGCGCCTACGTGGTGCTGACCCTGCTGATGGTCCTGCCGGCCGCGGCGATCACCCGGCTGTAGCGTCCAGGGCCGGCGCCAGCGGTTCGAGCGCGGCCCGGATCAGCTCCGGCAGCGACCCGGACACCATCATCAGGCCGCCCGCCGGTTTCAGCCACCGCCGGAGCGCGACCTTCGCCGCGGCCCCGATCGCCGCCGCCAGCACCTCGGCGGTCTTCGCATCCACTCCCCGACTGACGATGGCTTCGGTCAGCGGCCCCTCGATCCCGGCGGCCGTGTCGACGTAGCAGGCACGCAGCCCCGGATTGGTCGTGATCATCAGCATCGCGGCCGGGTCGCCGGGTTCGGTGTAATGCCCCACGACCGCGTCGGCAACGGCCGCGGCGAGCGGGCCGCCGGCGGCGAGGGCAGGCATTCGGGATGCGGTCACCGCCGCGACGATCGCATGCTCCCGGCTCGGGAAGTAGTTGTTGTAGGTCCGCGGCGACACTCCCGCGGCATCGGCGATCTCGTCGACGCGTACGTTATCGGGCCCTTTCGCCAGCGCCAGCCGCAACGCCGCCTCCTGGAGCGCCACCCGGGTGGCCTGCTTCTTACGTTCGCGCAGCGATGTCACCGCCACATCTTACTGCGTGCGCGCAAAGTTGCGTGCACGCAATTTTGGACCTACCGTCGTCGCCATGAGAGCCAAGGGAATGACCTACGACGCGGGCTGGGTGGTCGACGGCCGGAACTCAGTGCCGCACCTCGACCCGGACCTGACCCGGCGGGAGCTGACGATCATCCGCGACGACCTGCACTGCACCGCCGTCCAGATCGTCGGCGGCGACCCGGAACGCCTGGAGGCGGTGGCCCGCATCGCCACCGGCCTGGGCCTGGAGGTGTGGTTCACGCCGTACCCCCTGGATCTGTCCCTTCCGGAGATCCACGAGCTGCTCGTCGAGTGCGCTCGCCGGGCCGCGACGATCCCCGGCGAGGTGGTCTTCGTGGCCGGCGCGGAACTGACCATCATGAACCGAGGCTTCATCGACGGCGACCGCCTCCCGCAACGCCTGGCCCACCTGTTCGGCGACCCGGCCACCCGCCCGCAACGCATCGCCGAGGTCCAGGACCGCCTGGGCCGTTTCTTCCGCGCGACGGTCCCCGCGATCCGCGAGGTCTTCACCGGCAGGGTCACCTACGCGGCGATCCAGTACGAGGGCGTCGACTGGACCCAGTTCGACATCATCACCTTCGAGCTGATCCGCTCGGCCGGGGTGGCCGGCATGTTCCGCGAGGCCGTCCGCACCCTGGTCACCACAGCCGCCCCGAAACCACTGGCGATAACCGGCTTCGGCACGGCAACATGGCGCGGCGCCGGCGACGTGGCCCCACAGAGCATGGACATCATCGAGTACGACGAGGAGTCCGGCCTCCCGCTACGCCTGAACGGCGTCTACGAGCGGGACGAGGAGGGCCAGGCCAGATACTTGGACGAGGTCTTGCAGGTCTTCGACAGCGAGGGCGTGGACAGCACCTTCATCCACCTGTTCGCCCTGCACAACCTCCCCCACCGCCCCGACGGCGACCCACCGGACGACCTGGACCTGGCCAGCGGCGGCATAGTGAAGGTCTACGAGAACCGAACCGGCACGACCTACCCCGACATGCCCTGGGAGCCGAAGGCCGCCTTCACCACGGTCGCCACCCGCTATGCCTGACCGACAAGACAGGCGCCAGCGTTTCGACCCCGAACGTCACGTTCGCGTGTAGTGGCGAAGCCACGTGATCGAGTCGACCAGGACGAGCGTCAAGCGCTACCGTCGCGTGTCCCGCCCTCGAGGATCGACCGCGTGCTTGCGCACTCGATGTCCGATCCTGTCCTCACGAACGAGGAACCCTGTGTGGGCGGTTGGTAGTTGGCAACTTCCCCGGTATTCAAGTTCAGCGGTTACCGGGTAACCTCTAAACGCGAAGGGCGTTTACTAAGTGTCACGGCCCAAACACGGGGTGAAGGAGCTTGAGGAGGTTCTCAAGCAGGCCGAACAGGCGGGATGGCGGGTAGAAGGTGGCGGAAGTAAACACTTCAAGATGAAGTGCCCATGCCCTGCAAAGCACATGAAGACCGTCTCAACGACACCGTCGAACCCGAACTACCTTCGTGATCTACTAGGTCAGCTCAAGCGCGCGACATGTTGGGAGGTGTAAATGAACGACATTCGCCTAGCGGTGGAGATGACGTTCGGCAGCACTCCGCATGGGACCGACGACCAGTTCGAGGAGTTCCTGGACGCCGTCCAAGAGCACTTGGAGTCGATCGGCCGCGAGGTCCAGCTGAGCGCCGCCCTCGCCGAGCGAACGACCGAGTTCGCCACGAGCGCGAACGGCACCGACGTCAACATGGCCATGGCCTACCTGTTGATGGACCTGCGCACGGCCCTTCATGCCGCCGGCTGCAACACCGCGAGCTGGCCGACGTTCGAGCCGACCTCCCAGGTCGTCCGGACCCTCCAAGGGGCCTGACCTAGACCGGAGTTGCCTGATCGGCATGCCTCAGGAGCCGATCAGGCCGTCCTCGAAGGCGAGGATCACCAGCTGGACTCGGTCGCGGACGCCCAGCTTCGCTATCGCTCGGGTGATGTGGGTCTTTGCGGTCAGGGGGCTGATCACCAGTTCCTTGGCGATCTCGTCGTTGGACAGGCCGGTCGCCATCAGCCGCACCACCTCGCGCTCCCGGTCGGTCAGCACCGCCAGGCGGTCGCCGCCGGGGGACGCCGCGCAGGGCACCGGGCGGTGGGCGAACTGGCCGACCACCCGGCGCGTCACGCTCGGGGACAGCAGCGCGTCGCCCGCGGCCACCACCCGGACCGCCTGGCGTAGGCCGTCCGGGGCGATCTCCTTGGTGAGGAAGCCGCTGGCGCCGGCCGCCAGTGCCGCGAACACGTACTCGTCGGTCTCGAAAGTCGTCAGGATGATCACCCGGGTGTCCGACTCGGCGAGGATCTGGCGGGTGGCGGCGATGCCGTCCATGCCGGGCATCCGGATGTCCATCAGGATGACGTCCGGGTGCAGTTGCCGGGCGGTGCGGACGGCCTCGTCGCCGGTGGACGCCTCGCCGACGACCACGATTTCCTTGTCCCGGCGCAGCAGGCTGCGGAAACCGGCCCGGACCAGGTGCTGGTCGTCGGCGAGAAGAACGGAGATGGTCATCGGGTTCCCTATCCGGCGGCGATCGGGATCGTCGCCCGTACGGTGAAACCGCTTCTGCCCGGACCGGCCGTGAGCGCGCCGCCGAGCGCGGCCACCCGCTCCCGCATGCCGGAGATGCCGTGGCCGTCGGTCATCGGTTCGGCGGCGCCGCGGCCATTGTCCTGCACGTCGACCACCACGCTCTGCGGTGCGTACCGCAGCGTCACCACCGCCCGTTGGGCGCCCGCGTGACGCACCGTGTTGGTCAGCGACTCCTGCACGACCCGGACGACCGCGGTCGCGACCGCGGCCGGCACGTCGGCCCGCTCGCCGAACTCGGTGAGCGACACGTCGAGCCCGGCCGCCCGGATCTGCTCGACGATCCGGTCGAGCCCGCCCAGGTCGGTCGGTGGCACCCGGAGCACGCCGACCATCGACCTCAGGTCGGTCATCGCCCGGCCGCGCACCTCCTGCGCCAGCCGCAGCGACTCCTTCGCCTCGGCCGGGTCGGTCTCGAACGCGTCCAGCGCCACGTTCAGGTGCACGCCGACGACGGCGAGCGTGTGCGAGACGACATCGTGCAGGTCACGGGCGATCTCGACGCGTTCCTCGGCCCGCCGGCGGCCGGCCTCCAACTCCCGCTCGTGCTCGTCCTGCTCGAGCCGGCGGGCCACCTCGGTCCGCCAGCGCAGCGTGTTGCGGTAGGCGGTGGCGGCGGCCAGCACCGCGGCCACCCACAGGATCTCCCCGCCGACGTGGGCGAGCGCCCAGTCCGGGCCGTGGTCGAGGTCGACGAAGGCGTCCCAGCCGAACCCGTACGCAAGCCCGCAGCCCGCCGCGATGCTCGTGGCCCGGAGTCGCCCGCTCAGGGTGAGGGCCACCAGGGCGGCGGTGGCCGGCCAGACCCAGCCGGACCCGATCAGGTCGGCCGTATGGAACGCCGTCACCGACAGCATCGACACGACGAGCACGGTGCGTGGCCACCGGCGCAGGAACAGCATGAGGAGCGCCAGCCAGAGGGCCAGCGAGGCGGTGATGACGGTCTGCGTGTTGCCGCCGGTGATCGCGAGCCCGGCCGGCACACCCACCAGGGTGAGAATGAAGTTCATGGCCGGGACGCTATTTCCGGTCGCCGGCCAGGCGCGTCGTCCCGGCGCAGTCACTGCCGGCTACACCGTTCGGTGTAGTGCCGCCTCCAGAGGGATACATCCCGGTCACTCACCCCGATAAGGTAACCGGGTGACCGCCGCGGAACTACTCGCCGCTTCCGGACGATTCCTCATCGCACCCGGACTCTCCGACCAGGAGCTATCGGCGACCGAGCACGAGTTCGGTTTCACCTTCGCCCCCGAGCACCGCGCCTTTCTGGCCGAGGGCATGCCGTCCGGCCGCGGCTGGCCGGATTGGCGCAGCCCCGACCGATTGGGCCTGCGTGAACGCCTGGCCTGGCCGGTCGAGGGCATCCTCTTCGACGTCGTGGAAAACAATTTCTGGTACGAAGGGTGGGGCTTCCGGCCGGAAAACGTCGCCGACGCGATGACGGCCGCGCGCGGCTATCTGGTGACCGCACCGCGAATGATCCCGGTCTATTCGCACCGCTATCTACCGGCCGCGATACCCGGCCACCCGGTCCTGTCGATCTATCAGACCGACGTCGTCCACTACGGCAACGACCTCACCGATTGGCTGAACCGCGAATTCACCCTCGGAAAACCCGAGGACCAACAGGTCCGGGCATCGGTCACGTTCTGGCGAGACCTTTTATAGGTACGCGTGACGGGTCCCGCATTTTTGCGGCAGTTCCGTGCTGTTCGGGTTCAGAGCAGGCCGTCATTCCGCTTCGCGGCGCGCCTTGGCGCGCCGCTTTCCTTCGTGCATGGCCGCGACCCGGGCGACCGGAATGGTGTGCCCTTCCTCGACGAGCCCGCGGTCGAGCGGCTGCGGTGACGGCATGGCCGCGGCCCACGGGTCGCGGTCGCCGATCAGCCCCGGCACGGTCTTGATGGTGAAGGCCGCCGGGTCCACCGTGTCCGCATCGTCCCAGTCGATCGGGAACGACACCCGCACCCCCGGCCGGACCCGCGGGCTGTAGGCCGCCACCACGGTCGCGCCGCCGGACCGGGTCGCGTCGAGGAAGACCTTGCCGTGCCGGTCGTCCCGGATGAACGCGGTGGTCGCCAGCTCCGGATCGAGCCGCTCGGCCCGTGCCGCGACCGCCCGGGTGGCCGCCGCGACCTCGTCGGCCGGCGCTTTCCCGTCGAGCGGCACGAACACGTGCACCCCTTTGGAGCCGCTGGTCTTCAACGCCCCGGCCATCCCGATGTCGGCGAGCACCCGCCGCACCAGCTTCGCCGCGGCGACCGCCGACCCGAAGCCGTCGCCCTCCGGCGGGTCCAGGTCCATGATCAGATGGGTGGGGTGGTGGTCGCCGGCCAGCATGAGCCCCGGGTGATATTCGAGGGCCCGCTGGTTGCCGAACCACAGCAGCGTCCGCCGGTCGTTGCAGAGCCCGTAGGTCACCTTCCGGTGCGACGCCTCCGCCCACACCTCGGTCCGCGGCACCCACTCCGGCGTGTATTTCGGCAGGTTCTTCTGCATGAACTGCTCCTGCCCGCGCAGCAGCCGGATCACCGACAGCGGCCGCTGCCGCAGCACCGCGACAAATCGGTCACCGACCGCGTCGAGGTAGTCGATCAGGTCCCGTTTGGTCGCCCCGGCCCCCTCGAACAGCTCCTGGTCGAGGTTGGTCAGCTTGACCCCGTCGCGTTCCTCACCCGTCTCCGCCACCCCGCCATCCTCCCCCGCGGGGTTGCCACGCGCTGCCCACCGCGGGAATGATCCGTCCCCATGCTGGCAATCGACGAGGCGACCCGGGGCGGCACCGACAAGACCTGCGAGTGCTGCGGCAACGCGAGCCGCCGCACCTGGTCGTCGATCACCCGGGACGGCGTGCCGTACGCGGTGTTCTTCGCGTCCTGCTACGACCACGGCGACGTCCGCGAGTCCTGGATAGACGTGATCTTCGGAACGTGGGGCACCCCCGAGCCGGTCGACGACCACCTCACGTTCGGTTGCCGCTTCGGCCCGGTGCAGGGCAGCGACCAGCCGGCCGCCACGGCGGTGGACGCGGCCGCGGTGGCGCCGGATGCCCCGCTGTTCGGCCAGAAGCTGACCCGGGCCGAGGCGCTGGCCCACCCGCGGCTGGCCGAGTTCTGGGCGGTGATCGACCACGTGGTCGCCGAGGACCCACTGGTCCACCCGCACCACTACCACGGGGAGTAGTCATGGGCTTGCCACTCGAGGTGGACGCGATCGTCTTCGACTGCGACGGCCTGCTGGTCGACACGGAGACCTGCTGGACCCGGGCCGAAACCGCGATCTTCGCCGACCACCGCCACGCCTTCGGCCTGGAGCAGAAGAAGCTCCTGATCGGCCGGACGCTGCGGGACGGCGCCGCCGCGATGGCGGCGTATTTCGGCCGCCCGCAGGAGGTGGAAGCGGTCACGAAGCGCCTGCACGACCTGGTGGCCGAGGAGTTGGCGGCCGGCGCGGACGCCCTGCCCGGCGCCCGCGAGTTGGTGACGGCCGTGCGCGGCCGCGTCCCGATCGCGGTGGCGAGCAACAGCCCGCGCCCGTTCGTCGAGGCCGCGCTGCGGTCCGCGGGCCTGGCCGACCTGTTCACCCACGTCTGCACGGCCGACGACGTCGAGAACCCGAAGCCGGCCCCCGACCTCTACCTGACGGCGTGCGCAGGCCTGGGCGCGACCCCGGCCCGGAGCGTGGCGTTCGAGGACTCCGGCACCGGCGCCCGCTCCGCGAGAGCAGCCGGCATGTTCATCATCGGCGTCCCGTCCCTGCCCGGCGTGCCCCTGGAAACCGACGCCCTCTACCCCTCGCTGGCCGACCCCGCCTTGACCGACTGGGCCGCCGCCCTGGTCGGCCGGCCAACCTGATCAGGCGGCCAGGTAGTCCTCGTCGCTCAGCTCCTCCTCGAAAGCAACCCCGGAGGTCTCGGCCAGAAGAGTGAATTCTTCACCGGGCGGCTCAGCCACGCCAACCGCATCCGCCCCGAAGACGAACGCCCGGTTCCCACCACCGGCCGCATCCCACTCGTCGCACAGGCCAGGATCGTTCGCACACATGAAGATCGACAGCAGGCCGTCATCGCCCGGATCGATGTCGGCGAGGCTGACCTGAGCCAGAAACTGCATGGCCCCATCGCACTCGCGGCACCGCGGCCACTCGAACGCCGGCGGGACGAGCGGAAGACCACCGGTGCGGGTCCCGGGCGCATCCGGCGCCACCGGGCCGTCGTAGATCATGAGCATGGGCACCCGAGCAGGTTACGACCCTTCTGCCGCCGACACGCCGCGGCCGGGCACGGTGGCGAAGCCGCCGACGAAGCCGGGGCGGGCGGCGATGGTGGCCGGACGTCCGAGCGAATCGCCCATGTCCACCGCGATCGGCCGGGCCAGGTGGGTGGCCAGGCAGGCGGTGCTGTTGGCGTTGGCGATGTCTTCGGGGACGCCGATGGCCGGCGCGAACATCCGGGCCGCGCACCGGCCGCCGTCGTCGGGCGGCGTGTGGACATAGCAGCCGAGCAGCCCGAATGCCTCGGTGGCGGCGCGGAGCCGGTCCATGTCGGGGGCCAGGGCGGCGAGACTCGCCCGGTCGGGAACGGCGAGCAGCAGCCGCGGCCGGCCGAGAGTGGCAACGCAGCCGGACGCCGCGTCCACGCCGGCCGCCGCGGCCACCTCGGAGATCTCCGCCGGCACGGGCGTGCGCAGGGTGACCGGCCCGGGATCGAAGGCGACCTCGAAGCTGCCGTCGCCGAGCCGAACGGCCGAGCCCTCGAAGGCGCGGCCCGAGACACGCAGGACGTGGTCGGCCCGGCCGGTCCGCTGAGCGAGCCAGGCCAGGGCCGCGACCGTGCCATGCCCGCACGCGGGAAGCTCTCCTTCGGACGTGAAGAAGCGCACGGCGCCGTCCGCGGTCACGAAGGCAGCGTGTGACGTGTCGGCCAGTCCCGGAATCGCACGACGCTCGGCATCGGAGAGCACCACATCGTCGAGCACGGCCGTCGGACTTCCGCCGGCACCATCCCGCCGGCAGGCCAGGACCACCGAGAGGGCGACACCACGCATGGGGCGATCGTATGGCGACGGCAGCACCGTGGGTGAAACCCGGACGGGTGACGGGGTGGCGCGGGCGATCGTAGGGTGAGTGGGTGCGGCGGATTCTGGTCTACGGGGTGACCGGGTCGGGGAAGTCCACTCTGGCCCGGCGGGTCGGGGAGCGGCTCGGGGTGCCCTATCACTCGGTCGACGACCTCACCTGGGATCCGGGGTGGGTTCCGGTCGGTCATGCGGAGCAGCGGGAACGGCTCGGGGCGGTCTGTGCGGGGGACGCCTGGGTGGTTGACTCGGCGTACGGGATCTGGCGGGATCTTGTGCTTGCCCGGGTGGATCTCATCGTCGGGCTTGATCTTCCCCGGTGGCTCAGCCTTCAGCGGCTGCTTCGGCGCACCGTGCGGCAGATCGTGCGGCGGACGGCCACCTGCAACGGGAACTACGAGACCTGGCGGGGCACCTTTCTCGACCGGGAGTCGATTCTGGTCTGGCATTTCCGGTCGTTCACGCGCAAGCGGCGCCGCATGCGGGAGTGGCATGCCGATCCGGCGTTTCCGGTCGAGATCGTTCTGCTGCGGTCGCCGCGCGAGGTCGAGCGGTGGGTGGCCGCGCTGCCGTCACGCGCCGGCCAGGCGTAGCCGCTCCTCGGCCTGCTGGGCCACCGCGGTCAGGGCCACCGGCGTGCTGTTGTGCAGGGCCTCGGAGCGGGCGTTGTGCAGGGCCGGCCACAGGCTCGCCGCCCACGCGACCTCGATCTCCTGGTCGTCGAAGGGGCGGCCGCGGGCCTCGGCGTACGCGTCGAGGAATGCCTGTGAGCTGGGGACGGGGGCCAGCGTGGGGGATTTGGCGCTGGCGAAGGCGCCGCTGGCGGCGCCGGCGATGGCGGCCTCGGGCAGCCAGGCCAGGCTGTCCCAGTCGTGCACGGCCCAGGGGCGGTCGCCGTGCCAGCGCAAGTTTTGCGCCTCCCAGTCGGCGTGGCCCAGCACCCTCGGCAGATAGACCGCGGACAGTCGCTCGTGGATGCGGCGGGCCGCCTCGGTGACGAACACCGGGACCTCGACGTGGTCGTGGCCCTCGAGGTAGGGGATGCGTGGCCACGGGCCGGGCTCGCCGTGGTCCCACCTGGTCCACTCGGGGTTGGGCAGCGGCGGCTCGACGGCGCCGGGAGCGGTGCCGCCGACCTCGATGTCGGCGGCCAGGGCGACCATCTCGGCCAGCGGGCGGGCGAACAGGCGGGCGGTGCCGGGGTCGGTGTCGCTCAGCATCGTGCCGCCGGGGCGCCACTGCTCGGCGTGCACGGCCCAGCCGTCGCGGACCGTCACCCCGGTGAGCGGGGCGGCGCAGGGATAGCCGTTGGCGGCCAGGAAACGCTGCACCTCGACGCAGGTGGCCTCGCGGCCGTTCTGGTCGGGGCGGGCCTTGATCGCGACATCCCGGCCGTCCATCAGGCGCAGGCCGAACACCTCGGACATGTGGACGGACGAGTGCAGCACGGTGGCGGGCGCCGCGCCGAGATGCTCTCGGCACCACCCCGAGAGCCACTCAGGCAGCATCGATAAAACTCACACAATCGCACATGGTCGAGAATGGCCCGACCCGTCCGTCCCGACCATATGCCAAGCAAGAAGGCCCCGCAAGGCTGGTTATGACATCGATGTCACTCATGCGCGATTCTGTTTGAAGGACTCTTGCCCATTGATAGATCTACCAGTAACGATGTGTCGCGGACGTTACGTGGATGATCTGAGGAGCGAGGATGCGCCGACCACATTGGATACTCGCGACAGTTACCGTCGGCAGCCTGGTGGGAGCGATGATGATCGGTAGTCCGGCGCACGCGGCCGGGCCGGCGTTCGCCTCGTCGTTCGAGGCCGGGGATCCGCAGCCGGACTGGACCGACACGGTCGAGCGGGCGAGCGGTGTCGACGGCGACGTCACCGCGGGCATGCCGGGCAGCCTGCGCGCGCACGTCACCGCGATCGCGGTGAACGCCCAGCCGAACAGCAACGAGAACGGCAACAACCTCAACGACGGCGACGAGGCCACCAAGTGGCTGGTGGACACCGACCCGAGCTGGGCGCAGTACACCCTGGACGCCCCGGCGACCGTCGTGAAATACGCGCTGACCAGCGCGAACGACGCCCCGGAGCGGGACCCGCGGGACTGGACGCTGCAGGGCTCGACCGACGGTGCGACCTGGACGACCGTGGACGCCCGGTCGGGGCAGACGTTCGCCGACCGGTTCACCACCAACACCTACGACGTGACCACCCCGTCGAGCTGGTCGATCTACCGGCTCACCATCACCGGGCACCCGTCGGGCAACCTCACCCAGCTCGCCGGCCTGGAGCTGGCCGACGCGAACACCACTCCCCCGCAGGAAGGGCCGGCGCAGAGCCGGGTCGGCAACGGTCCGGCCAGTTCGCCGACCGCGAAGGCCGGGGCCGGTTACTCGGGGCTCAAGGCGTTCCAGCTGGCCGGGCGACACACCGTGACGGGCCGCGGTTACGCGTACAGCAAAGTCTTTGATGTCGAGCTGAGCGTGAGTGACCAGACCGAGCTCTCCTACCTTGTGTTTCCCGAGTTCAATCGGGCGGATCTGAGCAATCCGGCCACCTATACCGCAGTTGACCTGGCCTTCACCGATGGGACCTATTTGTCGGATCTGCAGGCGACCGACCAGCACGGCATCGTGCTCAGTCCGGCCGCGCAGGGCGAGTCCAAGACCCTGTACACCGCGCAGTGGAACAAGCGAACCGCGCGGATCGGCACGGTCGCGGCGGGCAAGACCATCGACCGGATCCTTGTCGGTTACGACAAGCCGAGCGGGCCCACCGACTTCCGGGCCTGGTTCGACGACATCTCGATCGGCGACGTCGCGGCGGCGACACCCCAGACCCACCTTGCGGAGTACGCCGACACGCGGCGCGGCACCCAGTCGTCCGGCGACTTCTCGCGGGGCAACAACTACCCGGCCACCGCGGTGCCGCACGGCTTCAACTTCTGGACGCCGGTGACCGACGCCGGCTCGACCAGCTGGCTCTACCAGTGGTCACGGCAGAACAACGCGGCCAACCGGCCGACCATCCAGGCGTTCTCGGCCAGTCACGAGCCGTCACCGTGGATGGGTGACCGGCAGACGTTCCAGGTCATGCCGTCGACGGCGATCAACGCCGGCCGGACAAATCGGGCGCTGAGCTTCAGTCACGACAACGAGATCGCCAAGCCGTACTACTACGGGGTCACATTCGACAACGGGCTGACGACCGAGCTTGCGCCGACCGATCACGCGGCGCTGATGCGGTTCACGTTCCCCGGCGACGACGCCAACCTGATCCTGGACAACGTCAACGCGAATGCCGGGTTGACCATCGACGCTCCCGGCCAGGCGTTCTCCGGCTGGTCGGACGTCAACAGCGGCAGCCTGTCGGCGGGCTGGACGCGGATGTTCATGTACGCCACGGTGGACGCCCCGATCACCGCGAGCGGGATGTTGACCAGTGGTAACCGGCCGTCGACCGGCTACCTGAAGTTCGGCGCGAAGACCGTCAACCTGCGGATCGCGACGTCGCTGATCAGCGTGGCGCAGGCGAAGCACAACCTCGACCTGGAGATCGCCGCCGACGCGACGCTGGAGTCGGTGCGCGATGCCGCGCTGCAGCAGTGGGACGCCAAGATGAAGACCATCGAGGTCGAGGGCGCGTCCGAGGACCAGCTCACCACGCTCTACTCCAACCTGTACCGGCTGTTCCTCTACCCGAACTCGGCCTACGAGAACACCGGGTCGGCCGAGGCGCCGGTCTTCAAGCACACCGTGCAGTCGGCGGTGACCTCGCCGGCCAGCACACCGACCGAGACCGGGGCGCCGGTCAAGGACGGGAAGGTGTTCGTCAACAACGGGTTCTGGGACACCTATCGCACTACGTGGCCGGCCTATTCGCTGCTCACCCCGAGTGACGCCGGCGAGATGGTCAACGGGTTCGTGCAGCAATACAAGGACGGCGGATGGATCTCCCGGTGGTCGTCGCCCGGATACGCGAATTTGATGGTCGGGACCAGCTCCGATGTGGCCTTTGCCGACGCGTACCTCAAAGGGGTCAAAGGCTTTGATGTTGACGCGGCCTATCAGGCGGCGCTGAAGAACGCGACGGTGACGCCGCCCAACCAGAACGTCGGGCGGAAGGCCCTCGCGACCTCGATCTTCAAGGGATACACGCCGAGTGACGCGACCGGCGAGGCGATGTCGTGGGCGATGGACGGCTACATCAACGACTTCGGCATCGCGAACATGGCGGCGGCGCTCGGCAAGACCGAGGAGGCCGAGTACTTCCGGAACCGGGCGATGAACTACGTCACCATGTTCGACCCGAGCGTCGGGTTCTTCCAGGGCAAGGATGCGAGCGGTCGCTGGCGGCAGAGTGCCGACGACTACGACCCGCGGGTCTGGGGCTACGACTACACCGAGACCGACGGCTGGAACATGGCCTTCCACGTGCCGCAGGACGGGCAGGGGCTGGCCAACCTCTACGGCGGCAAGGACGGGCTGGCGAAGAAGCTCGACCAGTTCTTCGCGACACCGGAGACGGCCGGTTTCCCCGGTTCCTACGGCGGCACGATCCACGAGATGCTCGAGGCCCGGGACGTGCGGATGGGTCAGTGGGGCTTCAGCAACCAGCCGTCGCACCACATCCCGTACATGTACAACTTCGCCGGTCAGCCGGCCAAGACGCAGGCACTCGTGCGGGAGGCGCTGTCCCGGCTCTACCTGGGCAGCGAGATCGGCCAGGGCTACCCCGGCGACGAGGACAACGGCGAGATGTCCGGCTGGCAGGTGTTCTCGGCGCTCGGCTTCTACCCGTTGCAGATGGGCAGCGCGGCCTACGCGATCGGTTCCCCGCTCTTCACCAAGGCCACGGTGAACCTGGAGAACGGCAAGAAGATCGTCGTGAACGCGCCTAAGAACTCCGCGACGAACGTCTATGTTCAAAGCCTCAAGATCAACGGCAAGGCTTATTCGAGTACGTCGTTGCCGCACACGCTGCTGGCGAACGGGGCGACGCTCGACTTCGACATGGGCTCGCAGCCGTCGTCGTGGGGTGCCTACTCCCCGCCGCCGTCGCTGACCACTGGTACTGCGGTGGCGTCGCCGCTGCGCGACCTGACCGGCCCGGGCAAGGGCACGGCCTCGATCCCGACCCTGGTGGACGACACGTCGGCCACCCGCGCCGCGGTCAACGGCTCGTTCACCTACACGTTCGCTTCGGCCGGCGAGGCCGCCTCCTATTACACGCTCACCTCGGCCGACACGACCGGCACCGACCCGGCATCGTGGACCCTGCGCGGCTCCTACGACGGCACCACCTGGACGACCATCGACACCAGGTCCGCGCAGACCTTCGACTGGCGACTCCAGACCCGGCCCTTCAAGATCGCCAACCCGGGGCGCTACAAGTACTACGCGCTCGACCTGACCGGCTCGCTGGCCGAGGTGGAGCTGCTCGGCACGCCCGCGCCGGCCTGCACCACCACGATCGCCGACGAGGTCTCCGGCGCTCTGACGATCAAGTCGGGGGTCACCTGCCTGGCCCCGGGCGCCACGGTGACCGGCCTGGTCACGGTGCGCAGCGGCGCCTCCCTCTACGCCACTGGCGCCACCCTCAAGGCGGCGGTCACCGTCAGTGGCTCGCTGTCGCTGCTCAACAGCACGGTGCAGGGCGCGATCACGGCGACCGGCGCCGGCCCGGTGGCCCTGGAACACAACACGGTCCGCGGGTTCGTCACCTTGACCAGTGGGCACGGCTCGACGGTGGTGGCCGGCAACACCATCAACGGCCCGCTCACCTGCACCGGCAACCAGCCGCCGCCGGTGAACAACGGCCTGAAGAACGCCGGGACGGGCCTCCGTCTCGGCCAGTGCTCCCAGCTCTGAGGTGAACAGCGGCCGGCGCGGCGGTTCCCCGCCGCGCCGGCTGCTGTCAGTCAGTAGATTCGAGGGCATGTCCGAAGAGCAGTTGTGGAGCGTGATCGCCGCCGGGAACCTCGGCACCGTGGCGACGATCAAGAAGGACGGGCGGCCGCAGCTGTCCGACGTCAGCTACACCACCGGCGACCGTCTCATCCGGTTCTCCACCCGCACCGCCCTCGCCAAGGTGCACAACATGCGGCGCGACCCCCGGGTCAGCATCAAGGTGACCACGGCCGGCGGCTGGGGCTACGCGGTGGCCGACGGCACCGCCGAGCTCAGCGCGGTCTCCTGGGCCGAGGACGACGCCACCGTCGACGAGCTGATCGAGGTCTACCGGCTGATCGCCGGCAAGGAGCACCCCGACTGGGACGACTACCGGCGCGCCATGGTGGCGGACGGCCGGCTGGTCGTCCGCATCCATGTCGAGCACCTGTACGGCTGGACTCAATGAAGGTTATTCAGGACGGCGAGGACCTCGCCGCTGACCTGCGGCGAGCTGCAGCTCAAGGTAGGTCCTGAATAACCTTCAATAAATACACACGGCATAGACGTCAAGGCCGGCGGCGAGCTGCAGCTCAAGGCAGGTCCCTCAGTAAATGCTCACCGCATAGACGTAAAGGCCGGCGGCGGTGGGCAGGGTCAGCGACCGTAGCTGCTTGCCGGCGGCCGCCGGCACGGTCACGCCGAAGAGGCTGACCGGTGGTCCATCCACGCCCTGACCGGCCTTGATCCGGTGGTCCATGGCGAGCACCGTGGTCGTTCCGGCCGCCGGGCTCCCGCACCAGTCGGCCACGGTGAGCGGCACCGACGCGTACGTTCCGTCGGTATAGCCAATGGTCAGGCCACCGCTGACCGGCCCGTTGTGGCTGGTCACGACGAGGTGCGCGGTGGCGTGCCCGGCCGGGAGCAGCAGCGCCTGCCCGGCCGCCGGCATGAAGTTCGGCGCGGTTCCCGCCGGCGACGGGGCCAGGAACGTGACGCCATCCCAGGTCACCGGCCCGGCCGCGGGAAGCAGGTCGGCATCGAAACTCCAGCCGCCGCCGTCGAAGTTGCCCTCGGCCGGTGCCGCGACGGTCGCGGTGCCGTCCCGGCTCAGCAGCGGCCCAAGATCAACCGCGCAGGCCGCCGCGTTGGCCTCCGCGTCGGCCGCCGTGTTGGCCTCCGTGTTGGCCTCCGTGTTGGCCGCCGCGTTGGCCGCCGTGTTGGCCTCCGTGTTGGCCTCCGCGTTGGTATAGCCACAGGTCAACGGCGCACTGACGACCAGGCTCGCTGTCGCTGCCACCGGCTGAGCGCCGGTCACCGTCACCGAGAGGGGGTACGAGGCCAGGGCCGTTCCCGCCGGAGCCGAGACCGTTACTGCCGCTGAGGACGAGACCGGCAGTCGATAAGAGTGGAGAGGCCGCGGCTGCCGTACCGACACCGTCCACCCCGCCGGTACTTCCGCGGTCACCTTCGGGTGCAGCACGCCCGGGGCCTGGCCGACGAGGTCGACGGTCAGCGTGACGCTCCCGCCCGGGGCGAGCGCCGCCGACCCGGGCCGGATCGCCGCGTCGAGATGGGTGCGCCCGTCGGCCGGCGCCTGGTTGACCGAGGGCGGCTGGTCGGCGACCGCGGTCCCCCACTTCGACGGCGTGTCCCCGAGGGTGTGCGCGATCGTCCCGCCCGACCCGATCGCCGACCACGGGATCCAGTTCCTGCTGAGCGACCGGCCGCCGACCGAGACCCGCTGGATGTAGCGGCGGGTGTCCGAGGCGCCGGGCGCGGTGATGGTCAGCGGGTGCCCGGCCACGTCGACGACCGCGGACGGGAACTGCGGGCTGGAGACGGCCAGGAAGTTGGCGCCGCTCATGGTCGGGTAGAGGCCGAGCGACGAGAACACGTACCAGGCGCTCATCGTGCCGAGGTCGTCGTTGCCGGTCATCCCGTCCGGCCCGGTGGTGAACAGGGTCATCGCGGCCCGCACCACGGTCGCGGTCTTGGCCGGGTCGCCGGCCCAGTGGTAGAGGTACGGCGCGAGCAGGTCGGGTTCGTTGTTCGGGTTGTAGGTGGCCTTCGAGTAGTACTCGTACGGGTGCGCGATCCAGTCGGTGCGCGCGGTCCCGGCCGGGTCGGTCAGCAGGTGCGGGTAGGCGAAGAAGTCGTCGAGCCGCTGCTCGGTGGCCTGCCGACCGCCCATCAGCGAGACGAGTCCGGCCGGGTCCTGCGGCACGAGCCACTGGTACTGATAGGCGCCGCCCTCGTGGAACTGCTCGCCCGCCGCGACCGGGTCGTACGGGGTGAGCCAGGTGCCGTCCACGGTCCGCGGCCGGAACTGTCCGATCGAGGAGTCCCACAGGTTGCGATACCACTGCCCGCGGCCGGCGAAGAGCCGCGCGTCGGCCGTCTTGCCCAGCCCGGAGGCCATCAGCGCCAGCGAGGCGTCGGCCGCCGCGTATTCGAGGGTCGCCGACGCCGGATGCTGGCAGTCGTTGTCGCCGCCCTTGGCCACGCAGTCAGTGCCGAGCTTGAGGCCGGACGGGATGTAGCCGCGGTCGGAGTAGTAGGCGATGCCGGTGCGCCCGTTGTACGGCGATGCGGCGGGCGGCTGGCTCAGCGCGTTCGCCCGCAACAACGCGTACGCCTCCTCCTCGTGCCCGCTCAGCAGCCCCTTCGACCACGCCTCCACCAGGAACGGGGTGACCGGGTCCCCGGTCATGATGTTGGTTTCGCTGTTGGCCAGCGCCCACCGCGGCAGCCAGCCGCCGTCCCGCCCGATCGCGAGCACCGACAGCGCGACGTCCCGGGCCACCTCCGGGGCGAGCAGTTCGAGCAGCTGGTTCTGTGGCCGGTAGGTGTCCCAGAGCGAGAAGTTCTGGTACGGCGTGTACCCCACGGCCCGATGCACGGCCCGGTCGAACCCGACGTACGACCCGTCCACGTCACCGGCCAGGTTCGGGTGCAGCAGCGAGTGGTACAGCGCGGTGTAGAAGGCGACGCGTCGGTCCGCCGTACCCCCGCCTATTTTGATCTTGGCAAGCGCGGCCACCCACGAAGCCTGCAGCGACGCCCGCACCTGATCGAAGTCGTAGCCGTCGCCGGTCTCGGCGGCGAGATTGGCCCGCGCGCCCGGCAGGCCGGTGTAGGACAACCCGACCTTGACCACGACGTCGGCGGCGGCGGTCGCGTCGAACGTGACGTAGGCGCCGTTCCCGCCGCTGCCCGCGGCGTCCCGGGAGTTGGCCGTCGCGGACGAGCCCCGCCAGGTGCCGAAGGCGGCGAACGGCCGGTCGAACGAGGCGGTGAAGAAGACGGTGTGGTCGTCCTTGCCGGCGCAGAAGTTGCCGGCGTGCACCCGGCCCTCGATCGTCCGGTCCCCCACCACGTGGATCTCGGAGTCGAACACCGACTGGTTGGCCCGGCCGGTGTTGAACAGGACGTTCGCGGCGCCGGTGGCCGGGAACGTGTAGCGCTGCCAGCCGGTCCGGGCGGTCGCGGTCAGCTCGGCGCCGACGCCGTAGCGACTCAGCCCGACCCGGTAGTAGCCGGGCGCGGCCTCCTCGTCGGCGTGCGCGTAGGCCGAGCGGTAGGCGGCCGGGTCCACGCTGGTGATCGCGCCGGTGGTCGGCATGATCGGCAGCTCGCCGGCCACCCCGCAGCCGACGCCGGAGAGGTGCGTCTGACTGAAGCCGTAGATGGTGTCCTGCCGGTAGTCGTAGCCGCCCTGGCCGCCGGTATCGGGACTGACCTGCACCATGCCGAACGGTGCGCCGGCGCCGGGGAAGGTGTTGCCGAAGTTCTCGGTGCCCACGAAGGGGTTGACCTCGAACTCCGGGGCGGCGTTTGCCGGCGCGACAGCCAAGGACGCCGCCAGCAACGCCACCGAGACGAATGCGGTCATCGAAACCTCCTGTTACCGGGGTGATCAACCGATGACAACGTTGTCGCAAGCCAGTGACACAAGTCAATGTGTTGGCAACCGATTTGCACCCGGCGCCCCCGGCTTTGCCCCGGAATTTCCTCAGGCCACCGGCGGATGTCCCGATCTCGGGTACATCCGTCCACCTCGGGACGGCGACCAGCGGACCGGAGACACGTCTGATGACTGCCACCGAACCGCGGCTCAGAGCCCCGGTCTCGCACGGCCTCCTGTGGCCGCGCCTGTGCATCGCCGCGGGCCTGGCCGTCGTCGCCTTCGCCGTGGTGCTGAGCATCGGCGGGCCGCGGGTCGCCGATGCCGTCTCCGGCTACGGACTCTGCTACGCCGCCTTCTCGGCCGCCATCGCGAGCCTGGTCTGCGCCGCGTGGCACACCGGCCGGGCCCGGGCGGGCTGGGCCCTCATCGGGCTGGGCACCCTCAGCTGGGCGATCGGCCAGGTCGCCTGGGTCGCGCTGGACCGCCCCGGAGCATCCGCGTCCACCCTCGGCTACCTCGGCATGATCGTCTTCACCTCGGCCGGCCTCCTGGTCCTGCCCAGCCCCACCCAGGCTCTGGCCAACCGGCTGCGCAGCGTGCTCGACGGCCTGATGGTGGCCACCTCGCTGGTCCTCATCGCCTGGATCATGGTGGTGGCGCCGCGGTTCGCCGAGGGCCACACCGCCCCGGCCTCGCTCTACGTCAACCTGATCAACCCGCTCGGCGACATCATGATCATCACGATCGTGCTGTACATGCTCGCCCAGAAGCGCCGGGGCCGGCAGTTCAGCTCGCTGATGCTGGTCGCCGTCGGCATCGGCGCGTTCGCCGCCTCCGACATCGGCTTCGCCTACCTCACCCTGGCCGGCGAATACCGGTCCGGCCAGATCACCGACATCGGCTGGTTCGCCGGCTTCGCACTGATCCTGATCGCGGCCATGAAGCCGCTGCCACCGGACACCGAGCACGATCTCCCGGCCGAGGACGGCCAGCCGGTCGGGCTGCTGCTGCCCTACGTCGCGGTGCTGGCCGCCCTGCTCACCACGTTGTTCTGGTATGCGAAGACCGGGCACAGCAACCTGTTCGTGGCGTACACCCGGTCGGCGCTGATCCTGCTGATCATCGGGCGGCAGTTGCTCACCCTGCGGGAGAACCGCAACCTCACCCGCAACCTGGAAGCCCGGGTGGCCGGCCGCACCGCCGAGCTGTTCGCCAGCGAGCAGCGCTTCCACGCGCTCGTGCAGCACAGCTCGGACGTGGTCACCGTGGTCAGCCCGGAAGGCGACGTGCTCTACCAGAGCGAGTCGGTGCAGCGGGTGTTCGGCTTCCCGGCCCGGGTCTTCAGCGGCAAGCGGCTCACCAAGCTCGTCGACCCCGAGTCCGCCGTCCGGCTGGCCCAGGCGATGCGCCAGGTGGCCGGCCGGCCGTACGCGACGATCATGCTCGAGCTGCCGGTCAAGCACCACGACGGCCGGATCCGGCAGGCCGAGGTGACCATCACCAACCTGCTCTCCGACCCGAGCGTCGCCGGTCTCGTGCTCAACACCCGCGACATCAGCGAGCGCAAGGAACTCCAGGACCAGCTCGTCCACGAGGCGTACCACGACGCGCTCACCCAGCTCGCCAACCGGGCGCTGTTCCGCGACCGGGTCTGCGACGCGCTGCGCTCCCGCGGCCCGGACGACGACGTCACCGTGCTCTTCCTCGACCTGGACGGCTTCAAGGAGGTCAACGACAGCCTCGGCCACCTGGCCGGCGACCAGCTGCTGGTGCAGGTCGCCGACCGGCTGCGCACCTCGGTCCGGGAGGTGGACGTGGTGGCCCGCTTCGGCGGCGACGAGTTCGCCGTGCTGATCCAGGCGTCGCTGGATTCCGACGACGCCGAGCAGGTGGCCCGCCGCATCATCGAGGTGCTGGACCAGCCGTTCCGCAGCGACAGCCGGGACATCCACGTGCAGGCCAGCATCGGCCTGGCCGCGGCCGGCGTGCTGGGCGAGCCGGAGGGCGACGGCGCCGAGCAGCTCATGCGCAACGCCGACCTGGCCATGTACAAGGCCAAGTCGGCGGGCGGCGGCTGCTTCGCCAGCTACCACCCGGACATGCTGGCCGGCCTGGTCGAGCGGCTCGAGCTGGAGGCCGACCTGCGGGCCGCCCTCGACCGCGGGCAGCTGCACCTGCACTACCAGCCCACCGTCGACCTGGTCACCAGCGAGGTGATCGGCTTCGAGGCGCTGGCCCGCTGGGAGCACCCGTCCCGCGGCCTGATCCCGCCGGCCGAGTTCATCCCGATCGCCGAGGCGACCGGCCTGATCGTGCCGCTCGGCCGCTGGGTCCTCGACGAGGCCTGCCGGCAGGCGGTCGAGTGGTCGGCGCGGGCCGGCGGCCGGCCGGTGAAGATGGCGGTGAACGTCTCGGTCCGCCAGTTCGACCGGGCCGACCTGGTCGAGGTGGTGTCCGGCATCCTCGCCGAGACCGGCATGCCCGCCGACCAGCTGTGCCTCGAGATGACCGAGAGCGTGCTGATGACCGACACCGACGACAACCTGGAGCAGCTGGTCCGGCTCAAGGCGCTCGGCATCACCCTGGCCATCGACGACTTCGGCACCGGCTACTCGTCGCTGGCCTACCTGCGGCGCTTCCCGGTCGACACCCTCAAGATCGACCGCTCGTTCGTGGAGCGGCTCGGCGCCCTCACCGACGACACCGCGCTCGCCGACACCATCGTGCAGCTCGGCAAGAGCCTCGGCATGGCCACCGTGGCCGAGGGCATCGAGGAGTTCGGCCAGCTGGCCGCGCTCCGCGAGATGGGCTGCCACTTCGCCCAGGGCTACTACTTCTCCCGCCCGGTCCCCGCCGCCGAGGCCGGCGAGCTGTTCCTCGCCTCGTCCCCCGCCGCCAAGATCTAAGGAACCAGATGAGCGTCGCCGCCCTGCACGCCCCCGCCATCCTGCAGCTGATCGACGTTCCCACGCCCTACCTGGTCACCAACCTCGACGTCGTCGCCGACCGGTACGCGCGGTTCGCCGCGGCCCTGCCCGGGACCCGGATCCACTACGCGATGAAGTGCAACTCCTCGGCCGAGATCCTGCGGACCCTCGCGACGGCCGGGTCGGCGTTCGAGATCTCCTCGATCGCCGAGCTGCGCATGCTCCAGGCGCAGGGCGTCGACCCGGCCGACGTGCTCTACAGCCACCCGATCAAGGCGCCCGGCATGATCGCTGCCGCGTTCGGAGCCGGGGTCCGGCGATTCGGCTTCGACTCGCCGAACGAGCTCGCCAAGATCTCCGAGAACGCGCCCGGGGCCGCCGTGCACGTGCGGCTTCGGGTCGACGACAGCACCAGCGTCTTCCCGGCCGGCAACCGGTTCGGCACCGACCTCGACGAGGCGTACGACCTGATGCTGCTCGCCCGCCGGATGGGCCTGACGCCGTACGGGGTGACCTTCCACGTCGGCTCGCAGTGCCAGAGCACCGGGGCGTGGCGGTCGGCGATCCGGATGGCCGGCGAACTGATGGACCGGCTCCTCGACGAAGGCATCGAGCTGACGATGCTCGACCTCGGCGGCGGGTTCCCGGCGACCTACGTGGCCGGCGAGCCGTCGATCGAGCAGCTCGGCCAGGTGATCGCCTCGGAGATCGCGCTGCTGCCCTACCCGCCCGCGGTGGTCACCGCCGAGCCGGGCCGCTTCCTGGTCGCCGAGGCGTCGGTGCTGGCCGCCAAGGTCATCGGGCGGGAACTGCGCGGCGCCGAGCACTGGCTCTACGTCGAGGTCGGCGCCTACCACGGGCTGATGGAGCCGATGCAGTCGCCGGGCGGCTGGGACTACCCGATGTCGACCTCGCTGCCGGAGGGGTCGCCCACGCTTCCGTTCACCATCGCCGGGCCGAGCGGGCACGCCACCGACGTCGTCGGCTACGCCATCCCGCTGCCGGCGGGGCTCGCCGTGGGCGACACGCTCTACTTCGGGTCGGCCGGGGCCTACACCCTGGCGTACGCCTCGAACTTCAACGGTTTTGCCCCGCCGACGCCTGTCTTCGTCGGTGGCATCGGGTAATCTGCCCGGCATGACAACCCCTTGCGGCATCGTGTCCATCTCCGGTGCCGTGCGTCGCCTGCCGGGCTGATCACCCTCTAGGAAGCAGCGCCGCACTTCTTAAGGCGCCGGGAGCCTTCGGCCCTCGGGATGCATCCGCATGTCGTCATATCGTCTCTACCTGCTCATCTGCGGCCTCAACTCGTTCGCATCGAGGATCGCCTTCACCCTCAACCTGATCTATCAGGCCTCCATCGGTCTCTCCCCGCTCCAGCTCGTGCTGGTCGGCACGGTCATGGAGACCGTCTGTTTCCTCGCGCAGGTGCCGACCGGCGTCATCGCCGACCTGCGCAGCCGCCGCCTCTCGGTGATCATCGGCTATCTGCTGATGGGCGTCGGGCTGCTCGTCTGGGGCCTGATCCCCTCGTTCGCCGCGATTCTCGTCGCCAACGTCATCTGGTCGATCGGCGTGACCTGCGTCGACGGCGCCGAGGAGGCGTGGGCCGCCGACGAGATCCCGGCGGCTCGGGTCACGTCCGCCTTCGTCCGCGGCGGTCAGCTCGTGCAGGCCGGATCGCTGCTCGGCATCGCCGCGGCCACCGGGCTCGCGCTGCTCGGACTCGCGGTGCCGATCGTCGTGGGAGGCGTGCTGACGCTTCTCCTCGGCGTACTCCTGATGGTCTTCATGAAGGAGGACGGCTGGTCGCCGGCCGAGACCCGCGGGTCGTGGCGGTCGATGGGCCGGCAGGTCGCGGCCGGCGCCGGCGCGGTCCGGCGCAGCATGCTGCTGGGCGGCATCGTCGCCGGCACGCTCTTCGCGGGCATGAGCAGCGAGGGTTTCGACCGGCTGAGCCAGCCGTTCCTGCTGCCCTTCGTCTCTTCTCTTGACGAGACCTGGGTCTTCGGCGGGCTCGCGATGGCCGCGGCGCTGGGCTCGATCGCGCTGACCGGCCTGATCGGACGGCACCTGGACACCACCCACCCGCGCCGGATCGGTGAGCTGATGACCGTCCTGCAGATCGTCACCGCGATCGGCATGATCGGCTTCGGTCTGACCGGCCAGTGGTGGCTCGCGTTCGGCCTCTACCTGGTGGTCCGCCTCCTGCGGGACACCGCCTCCCCGATCATGACGATCTGGATGGTCTCCGCGACCGGCCCCGACACCCGCGCGACGGTGTTTTCCATCCAGGCCCAGGCCGACGCGCTCGGCCAGATCGTCGGCGGCCCGCCGGCCGGCGTGGTCGGTTCGCGCCGGTCGCTCGGCGCCGGAATCTCGGCGGCCGGCGTGTTCCTGCTCCCGGCCGCGGCCCTGTTCGCGCTGGCCGCTCGCCGTTCTCCGTTATCCGCTGAACCCGAGCCCGTCTCCCATTGAGGACAGTCCGCCTTCCCTTTCCGGACAGTCCGGAACCGTCCCCCTGGGACGGTTCCGGAACCGGCGGCCACCTGGGAAGCGCTTCCCGAGCCCTCTACCAGGCATTGACATCCGTTCAAGCCGCGGTTCACAGTGTGTTTCAAAAGAGCGCTTTCACGTGACATCCCCGACGTGAGGCCGCAATCCCCCGACCCAGGAGTCAACCCCATGACATCCCCAATCCTGGTCCGCAGACGACCCTTCGCCCTGGCTCTGGCCGTCCTCGGCCTGCTCGCCACCTACTTCGTGATCACCATGACCCGCGCCGACGCCGCCGAGGTGGTCGTCTCGCAGGGCAAGACGGCGACCGCGTCGTCGTCCGAGGTGGCCGGTGCCTACCTGGCGTCCGAGGCCAACGACGGCAACAACGGCACCCGGTGGGCCAGCACCTGGTCGGCCGCGCAGTGGTGGCAGGTCGACCTCGGCACGGCCACCGCGGTCTCCCGGATCGCGATCAACTGGGAGTCGGCGTACGCGAAGGCGTTCACGATCCAGTTCTCGAACGACGGCTCGTCGTTTACCCAGGCCTACGCCACCACGACCGGCGCGGGCGGCCAGCAGAGCATCACGGTCAGCGGCACCGCCCGATATGTTCGGATAAATCTGACTGAGCGGGCACTGGCCGCCTACGGCTACTCATTCTGGGAGTTCCAAGTCTTTGCCGGTGGCACCACCACGCCGCCAACGACCACCCCGCCGACCGGCACCGCGCGGCTGCTGAGCTACAACAAGCCGGCCACCGCCTCCACCTGGCAGAACGACGTCAACTGCAACCCCTGCAGCCCCGACAAGGCGTTCGACAACGACCCGGCCAGCCGCTGGGCCACCAGCTCGACCAACGGCTGGGTCGACCCCGGCTGGATCGCGGTCGACCTGGGCGCCACCGCGCAGATCAGCCAGGTCGTCCTGCAGTGGGACCCGGCCTACGGCAAGGCGTACCAAATCCAGGTCTCGAACGACAACGTGAACTGGACCTCGATCTACAGCACCACCACCGGTGACGGTCTCAAGGACGTCATCAACGCCACCGGCACCGGCCGCTACGTCCGGATGTACGGCACCGCCCGCAGCAGCACCTACGGCTACTCGCTGTGGGAGTTCAGCATCTACGGCACCGGCGGCGCCCCGCAGGACCCGCCGGCCAAACCGGCCGACCCGACCTTCCCGGCGTCCCGCCTGGTCTTCGCGGACGAGTTCAACGGCGCGGCCAGCAGCAAACCAGACTCGTCCAAGTGGACGCTCGACCCGGGCACCGGCCAGAACGGCGAGCAGGAGTACTACACCAACGGCGACAACGCGGCGATGGACGGCCAGGGCCACCTGGTGATGACCGCGCGTAAGGAGACCGTCGGGGGCCGTGACTACACGTCACACCGGATGAACACCGGCGGTAAGTTCACCTTCCAGTACGGCCGGGTCGAGGCCCGGGTGAAGGTGCCGAAGGGCCAGGGCTTCTGGCCGGCGTTCTGGATGATGGGCGCCGACTTCCTGAGCGGCCGCCCGTGGCCGTACAACGGCGAGGTCGACATCATGGAGGTCCTCGGCAAGGACACCACCACGACGTACGCGACGCTGCACGCCCCGATGTACAACGGCGGCGGCGGTTACGGCCAGTCGCTGAAGACGGTGGACCTCTCCGCCGACTTCCACACCTGGGCCGCCGAGTGGGACAGCAAGGGCATCCGCTTCTTCCTCGACAACACCCAGGTCTTCTACGCCAGCAAGGAGACCACCGAGAACACCAAGGGCGCGTGGGTCTATGACCACCCGTTCTACCTCATCCTGAACCTGGCGGTCGGCGGCGACTGGCCGGGTGCGGTCGACGCGACCACCCCGTTCCCGTCTCAGATGCTCGTCGACTACGTGCGGGTCTACCAGTGAGCGCGGGCGCCGCCGCCGTCCCCGGCGGCGGCGCCTCACACCGAGAGAGCGCTCTCAATGGGCCTGCTATAACAGACCGCATGAATCCCCGGCCCGCTCGCGGCGGCCAGCATCCGACGATGGACCAGGTGGCCGAGGCCGCCGGCGTCTCGCGGGCGACCGTCTCCCGCGTCATCAACGGCGCCCCCAGCGTCGACGCCAAGATCCGCGAGATGGTCCAGCGCGCGATCGCCGACACGGGCTACGTCCCGAACGTGGCGGCCCGCAGCCTGGTCACCCGAAGGTCGAACTCGGTGGCCCTGGTGATCAGCGAGCCGGACCGCCCCGACAACCACAGCTTCCTGAACCGCATCTTCACCGACCCGTACTTCGGCCGCATCACCGCCGGCGCGACAAGTGCGCTGCGCCCGCACGACATCCACCTGGTGGTGATCCCGACAGATTCCACAGATCACCACCAGGTGGTGCGTTACCTGCGCCAGGGCCACGTCGACGGCGTCCTGCTGATCAGCAGCCACGAACAGGACACCCTCCCGAGGCAGGTGCACGACCTGGGGATTCCGGCGGTGGTCTCGGCCCGCCCGACGTCCCCGATTGCGGTCAGTTACGTGGACGTGGATCAGCGCCTGGGCGCCCGCCTGGCCGCAGAACACCTGCTCAACCGGGGTTGCCGCACGCTAGCGACGATCAGCGGCCCGCTGGACATCCCATCGGGTCTGGACCGCTTGGACGGATTCCGAGCTTTCTTGTCAACCCGAGGCTTCCCGTCGGTCCCCACGATCGAGGGCGACTTCACCCGAGCAGGAGGCGAGGCAATGGCCCGCCGCCTGCTGGCCCAACACCCCAACATAGACGGACTTTTCGTAGCAAACGACCTGATGGCCGAAGGCGCACTACGCGCCTTGCAGGACCTGGGCCGCCGAGTCCCCGACGACATAGCGGTGGTCGGCTTCGACGACAGCAGCGCCGCCCTGGATTGCCGCCCCTTGCTGACGACGGTGCGCCAGCCGGTGGAGGAGATGGCCGCCGAGATGGCCGAGGTCCTGATGGCCCACATAGCCACTCCGGGTCGCCTGCCTCGCTCGGTGACGTTCCAGCCGTCCTTGGTAATCCGAAATTCCGCATAAACCCATATAAATACGCCGTAGATGAGCCCCCGCCCGCACAGGCAGGGCAAGGCGTCCGGCCAAGGCCGTTGCGCCACCATCCGGCGAAACTGCACAGCCGCCCGCCCCGGCGTTCTCCTACGGTCCCGAGCCATGCCCTTCGACCTGACCGCCTTCTACGACGACCACCCAAAGAGCGCGCGGGCCGCCGCCGCACCGTGGTCGAGGCCGTCCGCCGGCTAGTCGGGGAGGATCGGCACCGACGGGTTGAGCCGGCGGCCCAGGGTGGCGGCGCGGCCCAGGGAGCTCGAACCGAAGCGGTCGCGAACCGCGTCCATCGCCACGTCGAGGCGGTCGTCGGAGAGCTCGTCGAACAGGGACGGCTGGACGCTGCCGTCGGTGTCCAGGTTGCTCACGGCCACACCGACCAGGGTCAGGCCGCGGGCCTCGATCAGCGGGCGGGCCTCGGCCAGCAGCGCCCGCGCGGTCTCCAGCACCACCCGGGTCTGCATCGTCGCCGTCAGCAGGCTGCGCGATCGGGTGGCCCGGCCGAAGTCGTCGAAGCGCAGCCGCAACGTCACCGTGCGGCCGGCCCGGTTGGCGCCGCGCATCCGGCGGGTGACCCGGTCGACCAGGGCGGCCAGGGTGGCGTCGATCTCGGCGAACGGGCGCGGGCGGCGGCCCAGCGCGCACTGCGAACCGATCGAGCCGCGGCGGAGGCCGGGCCGGACCCGGCGCGGGTCGCGGTTGTGGGCCAGCGCGTGCAGGTGTCGGCCGGAGTGCGGGCCGAGCATGGTGACCAGGGCGGCCTCGCCGATCCGGGCGACGTGGCCGACCGTGTTGATCCGGTGCTCGCGCAGCTTGGCCGACGTCACCGGGCCGACGCCCCAGAGCCGCTCGACCGGCAGCGGGTGCAGGAAGTCGAGCTCGGTGCCGGGCGGGACCTCGAGCAGGCCGTCCGGCTTGCCGACGGCGCTGGCGACCTTGGCCAGGAACTTGGTGCCGGCGATGCCGACCGTGATCGGCAGGCCGACCCCGTCGCGCACGGCGGCGCGCAGGCCGGCCGCGATCTCCCGCGGCTCCCCACGGATCTTGTGGAGGCCGGTGACGTCGAGGAAGGCCTCGTCGATGGAGATGCCCTCGACCAGCGGGGTGGTGTCGCGGAAGATCTCGAACACCGCCTTGCTCGCCGCCGAATACGCCTTCATCCGGGGCGGGACCACCACCGCCCGCGGGCAGAGCGCCCGGGCCTGGGTCAGGCCCATCGGCGTGCGCACGCCGCACGCCTTCGCCTCGTAGCTCGCGGCCAGCACCACGCCCATGCCGACCAGCACCGGACGGCCGCGCAGCGCGGGGTCGTCGCGCTGCTCGACCGAGGCGTAGAACGCGTCGAGATCGGCGTGCAGGATGGGCACGCTGAGCAGTTTAGAACATATGTTCGATCGGCGACAGGGCCTCTGAGCTGCGAAGACATCTATCTATGCAACACGGAATTTCCCCGGGAGGTATTGACCGACGAACGTCTATCGGCGTTATGTGGGGGCGTTCGTCCGCTTCAATGGAGGCAAAGTGATCAAAAGCTCGACCGTGAGGTCGCGGCTGGCGCTGGTTGTCGCACTCGGCACCGCCGCCGCCTCGTTCCTCGGGGCCGGCCCGGCCACCGCCGCGGCCCGTCCCGGACGGCACGTCCTCAACGGCAGTCAGCCGCGCTGGCTGACCAGGGCGCGCGCTACCGGCGGCGCTCCGGCCGCCGCCGAATCCATCTCCTTCGGCGTCCTGCTCAACCTGCGCGACAGCGCCAACGCCGAGGCCACTCTCGCCCAGATCTCCGACCCGGCGAGCGCGAGCTACGGCAAGTGGCTCACCACCAGTGATTTCAAGACCCGGTTCGCGCCGGCCTCGACCGATGTCGACGCCGTCCGCTCCTGGCTCAAGGGCCAGGGCTTCGCCCTGCGCGACACCCTCGGCGGGATGTATGTCGAGGCGGCCGGCACCACGGCTCAGATCAACAAAGTTTTCGGTACGACCGTGAAGGACTACTCGTACCAGGGCAAGACCGTGCACGCGAACAGCACCGCGCTGTCGCTGCCGGAGGACACCCCGTCGGCGGTCCTCGGCGTCGTCGCCGGCGTGCTCGGCCTCGACCAGGGCCAGGCGCTCAAGACCCCGGGCGAAACCCTGCCCGGCCCGGACACCGGCTTCCGCCCGGGCACGCCCTGCTCGTCGTACTACGGCGAGAAGACCGCCACCGCGCAGCCGGCCGCGAACGGCAAGAAGCAGCCGTACGTCGTGTGTGGCTACGCGCCGAAGCAGTACCAGTCGGCGTACGGCGTCAGTGACCTGATCAAGAAGGGCATCGACGGGCGTGGCGTGACCGTGGCGGTCACCGACGCGTTCGCCTCGCCGACGATCGCGCAGGACCTGAGCACGTACAACCGCAAGCACGGCCTGCCCGCGTTCGGCCGGAACCAGTTCCGGCAGATCACCCCCGGCCCCGACGGCTACGACATGGTCGAGGACTGCGGCGGCGCCGGTTGGTACGGCGAGGAGACTCTGGACATCGAGGCAGTGCACTCGATGGCCCCGGGCGCGAAGATCGTCTACGTGGGCGGGGCCGACTGCAACACCGGCCTCGACGAGGCGTGGGCGACCACCATCGACAACCACGTGGCCGACATCGTCACCAACTCGTGGGGCACCGGCACCGACAAGGTGGCGGACCTCGGCGCCGAGTTCATCGCGTTCTACCAGCAGTTCTCGCTGGAGGCCGCGCTGACCGGCATCACCGTCGACTTCTCCAGCGGCGACGCCGGCGACGAGACCCAGGGCGGCACCGAGCCCGACCTGAAGACCGTCGACTTCCCGGCCGACCTGCCGTTCGTGACCGGCGTCGGCGGCACCAGCGTCGGCATCGACAAGCACGGCAAGCGGGTCTGGGAGCACGGCTGGCAGTCGGCCTACGCCCCGTTGTCGGACGACGGCAAGAGCTGGGGCGAGTCGGCGTACTCGTCCGGTGGTGGCGGCGGTACGAGCATCCTGTTCGGGCAGCCGTTCTACCAGCGCGGTGTCGTTCCGGACTCGATCTCGAAGTACTTCGGGGCGACCCGGATGCGGACCGTGCCGGACATCTCGATGCCGGGCGACCCGAACACCGGCTTCATCGTCGGCCAGACCCAGGAGTTCACCGACGGCACCTACTACGACGAGTACCGCATCGGTGGCACCAGCCTGGCGTCGCCGCTGCTGGCCGGTCTGCAGGCGGTGCAGAGCCAGAAGCAGCACCACCCGGTCGGCTTCGCCAACCCGGCCTACTACCGCACGGCGGGCACGGCGGCGATCACCGACATCGTCGCGCCGAAGAAGCCCGTCCTGCAGGTCCGGACGAACTTCGTGAACTCGGAGAACGCGGCGGACGGCCGGCAGTTCCTGCTGCAGACGGTCGACGTGCAGACGACGACCATCCACAGCACCCGTGGCTACGACGCCGAGACCGGCGTGGGCGTCCCGGGACCGGCCTTCTTCCGGTAACAGGGAACGTGGGGGGCGGGCAGACGGGCCCGCCCTCCACCGAACTGAGCAGGCTCAGTGCACGAAGAGGAACCAGTTGATGTTGAGGAACTCGCCGTCGTCGTCCCGGGCGAACGTGAAGTAGACCGTGTGCGTCCCGGTCACCGGCGTGAGCGACACCTCGTCCGTACGCCAATTCTGCCAGCCGCCGGTCTTCGTCACCCGCAGCGTCCCGACCGGCTCGGCCGTCGGACTGTCCAGGCGGATCTCCATCCGCCCGTCCTCCGCGTCGGAGGCCACCCGCACGTCCAGCTTGGTCGCCGGCACCTCGCCGAACTCGATGTTGTCGAAGCGCAGCGCGTCACCGCCCGCGATCCAGCCGACGTTCTTGCCGCCGCCCTCGTCCTCGGTGTCCTGCGGCTCGATGCCCTCGGCGGCGCTCGCCGACTCGGCCTGCAGCGTCTGGTAGACGGTCGGCGTCGGCGCCTCCGAGGTGGTCGGGACCGGTGACACCGGCCCCGACGACGGAACCGCCGAGGGCAGCGCGTTGGCCGCCGCCGGCGCCGGCGTGTCCTGCCAGCGCCCGATCAGGTAGCCGAGAAGCACCAAGCCCAGCCCGGCCAGCGCGAAGAGCAGGCGCTGCCGGGTGCGATAGGCGCGGGTGCGGTAGACCGACGGAGCCGCCGGCGGTGGGGCCACCACCGCTAGACGACCTCGGCGACGATCGACTCGACCGGCGGCTCGGCGAAGTGGCAGGCCGCGACGGTGGCACCGCCCGGCTTCTCCTCCAGCGGCGGGTCCTGGGTGGCGCAGATGTCCTGGGCCTTCCAGCAGCGGGTGCGGAAGCGGCAGCCGGACGGCGGGTCGACCGGGCTGGGCACGTCGCCGACCAGCCGGATCCGGTGCTTCGGCGGAACGCCGCGGACCACCGCGATGTCCGGCACCGCGGAGAGCAGCGCCTGAGTGTACGGGTGCTGCGGCTTCTCGTAGAGCGCGTCCCGCGGGCCCTCCTCGACCATCCGGCCGAGGTACATGACCGCGACCCGGTCGCAGAAGTGCCGGACCACGCCCAGGTCGTGGGCGATGAAGACGAACGCGATGCCCAGCTCCTTGCGGAGGTTCTCCAGCAGGTTCATCACCTGGGCCTGGATGGACACGTCGAGCGCCGAGACCGGCTCGTCGGCCACGATGATCTTCGGCCGGGCGGCGAGCGCGCGGGCGATGCCGATGCGCTGGCGCTGACCGCCGGAGAACTCGTGCGGGTAGCGGTTGAAGTGCTCCGGGTTGAGGCCGACGACCTCGAGCAGCTCCTGCACCCGCTTCAGCTCGCCGTTCTTGGGCACCATGCCGTGCGTACGCAGCGCGGTGCCGACGATCGCGCCGACGGTGTGCCGCGGGTTCAGCGACGAGTACGGGTCCTGGAAGATCAGCTGGATCTCCCGGCGGTACGGCCGCAGCTTGCGCTCGGACATGTGCGCGATGTCCACGCCCTGGTACTTGATCGAGCCGGCGGTCGGTTCGAGCAGCCGGGTGATCAGCCGGGCGGTGGTGGACTTGCCACAGCCGGACTCGCCGACCAGGCCCAGCGTCTCGCCGGGCTGCACGGTCAGGCTGACCCCGTCGACCGCCTGCACCCACTTGTTCTTGCGGGCCAGCAGGCCATCGCCCTTGGTCCGGAAATGCATCTTCACATTGTCGAGCTCGAGCAGAGGGGCACCCTCAACCCGCTTGACTCCCGACTTCGTGTTCGTAGCAGCGGTCATCGCAGTGGTCCTCTTACGGCAGCCGGGGCAGGACTTCGGTCTCGAACACCCTGTCGGGTTCCTTCAGGTGGCACCGGGAGGTGCGGCCCTGGTCCGCGGTCCGCGAGATCAACTCGGGCTTGAGCGTGCGGCACAGGTCGCCGCCCACCCGGTCGCGGAACTCGCAGCGCGGGTGGAAGGCGCAGCCGCTCGGCATGGCGAGCAGGCTGGGCGGCGAGCCCGGGATCGGGTGCAGCGGGCCGGGCGTGCCGGACACCGCCGGGATGCTTTCCAGCAGACCCCAGCTGTACGGGTGCAGCGGCGCACCGAGGATCTTGTCGACCGGGCCGTGCTCGACCGCGTTGCCGCCGTACATCACCAGGATGTCGTCGGCGATCTCGGCCACCACGCCCAGGTCGTGGGTGATGAAGACGACCGCCGAGCCGAAGTCGCGCTGCAGATCGGAGATGAGGTCGAGGATCTGCGCCTGCACGGTCACGTCGAGGGCCGTGGTCGGCTCGTCGGCGATCAGCAGCTTCGGGTCGTTGACCAGCGCCATCGCGATCATGGCGCGCTGCCGCATGCCGCCGGAGAACTCATGCGGGAACTGATTCACCCGGCGCGACGGGTTCGGGATGCCGACCCGGCCGAGCATGTCGATCGCACGCGCCTTGGCCACCCGCTTCGAGACGTTGTGGTGCGCCCGGTACGACTCCATGATCTGGTCGCCGATGGTGAAGAACGGGTGCAGCGACGACTGCGGGTCCTGGAAGATCATCGCGGCGTCGGCGCCGCGGTAGCTCATCAGGTCCTTCTCGCTCATGCCGACGACCTCTTTGCCGCCGACCTTGATCGACCCGGAGATCCAGGTCGACTTGCGGTCGTGCAGGCCGAGGATGGCCATGCTGGAGACGCTCTTGCCGGAGCCGGACTCGCCGACGATGGCCAGCGTGCGCCGCAGCGGCAGCGAGTAGCTCAGGCCCTGCACCGCCTGCACTTTGCCGTCCGCCGTGGGGAACTGGACGTGCAGGTCGTTGACCTCGAGGTACGCCTCTTCACCCTCGGCGTGTGCGCGCGGGATGCGGGTGACGGTCTGCGGGGCGCGGACGCTCTGATCAGTCATGTTGCCGCCTTGCGGGACAGATGTGGTCGGGTCGGTGTCGCTCATCCGAGCCGCACACGAGGGTCGAGCACCGTGTACAGGATGTCTACCACCAGGTTCATCACGACCAGGACGGTGGCGCCGACGATCACGCCGCCCATCAGCACCGGCAGGTCGTACTGGTTGAACGCGTTGATGATGCGGGTGCCGAGGCCGGGCAGCTGGAAGATGCGCTCGGTGAAGATCGTGTTGACCAGCTGGTAGGCGACGTCGACGCCGAAGATGGTGATGACCGGGGTCATGGCGGCGCGCAGGCCGTGCCGGTAGACCACGCGTCGCTCCGAGATGCCCTTCGACCGGGCGGTGCGGGCGAAGTCCTGGCCGAGGGCCTCGATCATGGAGGCGCGGGAGTACCGGGTGTACTGCGCCGAGTTGGTCAGGCCGAGACAGAGCCAGGCCGCGAGCAGGCCGCCGGCCCACTGGATCGGATTGTCGAAGAACGACACGTACTGCGACTTCGGCAGGAACGTGGCGTACAGCGCGATGACCAGGGCGACGATGAAGTACGGAACCGAGCCGATCACCAGCGAGGTGCCGACCGTGGCCTTGTCGAGAGTCGTTCCTCGAACCCGGGCCGCGATGGTGCCGATCAGGACGCCGAAGACCAGATAGATGGTCGCGCCACCGATGACGATCGACAGCGTGACCGGGACGGCGCGCGCCAGCAGGTCGGTGACGGGAACGCCGAGGATGTACGAGTAACCGAGGCAGGGCGCGTCGCAGTGCCGGGTGACACCGCCGGCGGTGTAGTCGCGACCGACCACGATGCCCTTGAAGTAGAGACCGATCTGCTCGACTACGGGTTGGTCGAGATTGAGGCTGTTGGTGATGTCCTTCAGCCGTTCAGGCGTGCACTTCGGGCCGCAGATCACGCCGGCCGGGTCGTGCGGCGCGGCGAAGAACAGCAGGAAACTGCACACCACCGTGACTATCACGACCGAGATCGCACTGATCACGCGTCGCAGGATGTAGAACAGCACGGCGGCACCTCATGGTGAGAGAGATCGAGATAGGTGACTGGAGGAACGCCGGTAGGCGTGATCGGTGGCCCGGCCGCCGTAGCGACCGGGCCACCGGCCGAATCTGACCCTAGGTCAGCTCTTCAGGAACATGTCCGGGAAGAACGGCATACCCACGGTCGCGTCGCCGACGGCGCCGCCGATGTTGGTGCCGGCCACGACGGCCATCTTGGTGTAGTACCACGGCAGGGCGACGTACATGCCCATGATCTCCTGGTCGAGCTCGGCCCACTTGGCAGTCGCCTGGTCGGTGGGCAGGTTCGCGACGTCCTCGATCTTCTTGTCCAGGGCGGCGTCCTGCAGCATGCCCCAGCTCTGGCCCTCGGCGATGCTCTTCGTCTCGAAGAGCACCGGCAGCCACGAGCTACCGGTCGGCCAGTCGGAGCACCAGCCACGCGGGGACTGACCGATGTTGACCGGAGCGTCGTAGTCGCCGACCTTGGCACGCAGGTCGGCCGTGGCCACACCGATCGCCTTGACCTTGAAGCCGGCCTTGGTCAGCGCGTCGGCCCGGATGTTCGAGATCTGCTGCGGGATCGGCTTGGTGTTGTCGTAGTACCAGCTGAGCTCGAAGCCGATCTTGCCGGCGTCGGTGAGCAGCTTCTTGGCGCCCTCGGGGTCACCGGCACCGGTGCCGGTCATGTCCGGGAGCGGGGTGTACTTGGTGTGACCCGGAACGCCCGGGGGAAGGAAGGTGCTGGCCGGCTCGGCGGTGTAGTCGTTGTTGCCGTTGGCCTTCGACAGCGCGTCGTAGGGGTACGCCTTGGCGATCGCCTTACGGACGTTGATGTCGGTGATCTTGCGGGTGTCCATGTTCAGGATGTAGAGGCAGGGGCTCTCACCCTTGATCAGCTGGTTGGCCTTGTCGCCGGTCAGCTGCGGGATCAGCGAAGCGTCAACCTCGTCGTAGGCGAGCGAGTTGGCGTCGTCGCCGGCGCTGTTGAGCACCTTCTGCTGCAGGGTGACGAGCTCGCCGCCCCACTTGAAGCTCCACGCGTCCGCGTACTGGTGCCGGGCCGGGTCCGTGTTGGGGTCCCAGTTCGGGTTCTTCTTCAGCGTCAGCGAGGTGCCCGGAACGTACTGGTCGAACATGTACGGGCCGGTGGACAGCGGGTGGTTCTTGTAGTCCTGCTTGGTGTCCTTGGCCTTCGGGATCGGCGTGAACGCCGGGAAGGTCAGGTAGAACGGCAGGTCGGCGAACGGCTTCGCCAGGTGGATGATCAGGGTGTCGGTGCCCTGGGTCTCCACGCCGGAGTAGGTGTCACCGTCGGCGTACGGGCCCTTGTACTTGTCGCCGTCCTTGAAGTAGGTCAGCTGGTACGCCGGGCCGTTCGGGTACACGTCGTGCGCGAAGGACCGCTTGATCGCGTACGCCAGGTCCTCGACCTTGACGTCCGTGCCGTCCTCGTACTTGAACGTGCCCGTCATCTTGAACGTCCACGTCAGCTTGTCCGCCGAGGCCGTACCGAGGTCGGTCAGGTCGGGGACGAGAACGGGCTGGCCGTTCCGGATGTCGTACTGCGTGGGCGTACGGAAGGTGAGCTTCTCGATCTCGTTCGAGTCGGTGTAGTACGTATCGGTCGGGTCCAGCGTCGACGGCGTGGTCTGGGCGACGATCTGGATCGTGCCGCCCTTCTTCGCGCCGGGGACCTCTTCGGCCGGACCCTTGGCGTTCGGGTCGGTCGCGGCCTGCTGGGCCTGAAGCTTGCCGGTGTCTGCCTTACCTGTGTCGTTCTTCGATGACGGGCTGCCACAGCCCGACAGCCCGATCGCCAGGGCGGCTGTCGCCGCCACGGCCACCTTGAAGCGCCTTGCCATTTCTCCTCTTCCTTAACAATGCGTCGACGGGGTCACCGTCGGGTGCGGGGATCAAAAGCGTCTCGGATCGAGTCACCGAGCAGGCTCAGCGCCAGCACCAGGATGCTGATCGCCAGGACGGGCAGCCACAGGTAGAGCGGGTCGGCCCGGTAGTACGTCGTGGCGTTGCTGATCGTGAGCCCCCACGACGGGGTCGGCTCGACCAGACCCACGCCGAGGAAGGTCAGACCCGCCTCGGCGACGATGTAGGTCGGCAGAGCCAGCGAGGTGGCGATGATGATCGGCGCCACCAGGTTCGGCAGCAGTTCCTTGAACAGAACTTTGCGGGTGGGCACACCCAGCACCTTGGCGGCGGCGATGAACTCGCGCTCACGCAGCGACAGGACCTCACCGCGGATGAGGCGGGCCAGGCTCGCCCAGCCGAAGAACGAGAGCACCAGGATCAGCGCGAGGAAGCGGGACCGGGTGACCTGGCTGACGTCCGCCTCGGTCGGGTTGTCGCCCATGATGCTCAGGATCACGGCCGGCGCGGCGATCGCGAAGAGAAGGTAGGGCAGGCTCAGGACGAAGTCGACGACCCAGGAGATGACCCGGTCGATCCAGCCGCCGAGGAAGCCGGACAGCAGGCCCATGCACACGCCGACGACGGCGGTGATCGCGGTGACCGTGATGGCCACGATCAGCGACGGGCGGGCGCCGTAGACGAAGCGGGCGAACAGGTCGCGGCCGAGTCGCGGCTCGATGCCGAACCAGTGCTCACTGGTGAACGAGATGGTCGGAAAACCGTACTCGTCGATCAGGTCCTGGTGCAGCGTCGTCGTGTCCTGGCCCTCGAGCTTCGCGAGAAGCGGGGCGAACACGGCGATCAGGATGAAGAAGATGAAAATCCCCAGACAGACCATCGCCAGCCGGTCCTTGCGCAAACGCGCCAGGGCGATCTGGGTCGGCGACTTGTGCCGGGTCTCGACCTTCTTGGGTTCCCCTGTCGGAGCCGTCATCGCGTCGATCGACGCGCCCTTGGGCTCCACCGCGGCCTCTTCGATCAGTGGTTCCACGGTCAATCACCTCCATCGAACGACACACCCTCACATGCGCCGTGCGCGAGAGGTATTCGGATGCTGCGGTTGGGAAGGTAGCCCGGAAATCGTCCGTAGGAAATGAGTTGACGCATCGAATGAATAACAGCCAGCTGAAAGCGGCATGTTGTCCACGTCACACCAAGGGACCGCCCACCGGGGCACGTACCGCCACTCGACCGAACAAATCAGGCGTTTCGACGATCTGGAGTGTCTTTTTTGTCGGATATCACAAGTCAAAGGGCAATCGTACTGTTGCGCAAAGTCATCGAAGTCACGCCCCGTACCGCAATGGGCCGCTGTTTCATGAGAGTTTCGCCGACATGTCGATCTTGGCAGACGGTGCCCGTCTGATCTCCTGCTGTGAGCGCTCCCACAAGGAAGATCTCCGGTTGATCAGGGCCGAAGGACCCAGATCCACGGCCCGTACGGCCCTGGAAACACGGTTCTTCCATAGCGCGCGGGTCATAACACCGGCGTGCGAAAGAGCCATCCGGAAGCCCACCGGCCATTCCCATTACGAATCGGGCGCCATTCTCGGCCATTTTGCGGACTTCGACGGGCGTCATCCCTACGTTACGAAGTCGACGGGCGCCAGATCGGTGATGATCGCTTCGGCCCGCTCCAGGGCCGCCGCCGGGTCGGCGTCCGCCCCGGCGATCAGCGGATCCCAGTTCAGGTCGTAGAACAACTCGGTCACCCCGGCCCGGGCGTAGAGCGAGGCCCCGGCCCGGATCTGATCAGGGTCGCCGGACAGCGGCAGCGCATCGTCCCGGGCGCCGGCCCGCACCACGCCGCGCACCACGATGCGCATCTCGTCCGGGTCCCGGCCGGACTCCTCGGCCGAGCGGCGCACCACCTGCACGCCGCGCTCGATGTCCGCGAGCCGCGCCCGGCTGCTGCTCACCCACCCGGCGGCGATCCGGCCGGCCCGGCGCAGAGCCGGCTCCGCGGTGCCGCCCAGCAGGACCGGCGGACCGCCCGCCTGCACCGGCGGCGGCGCCGACCGGCTCGGCGGAACGGTGTAGAACTCGCCCTCGAAGGACGCCACCGGGTCGTTCCACAGCGTGCGCAGGGCGGCCAGGTACTCCTCGGTGCGCCGGCCACGCGGGTTCGGGTCCGACCCGGTCGCCACGAACTCCGGTTCCGACCAGCCGGTGCCCAGCCCCAGGTCGTGCCGCCCGCCGGAGACCACGTCCAGGCTGGCCGCCTGCTTGGCGAGATAGGCCGGCGACACGTACGGCAGGTTGATCACCGCGACGCCGAGCCGGATCCGGGAGGTGCAGGCAGCCGTGTAGCTCAGCGCGACCATCGGGTCGAGCACACTGCGGTAGACCGGCGCCATCTCCTGGTCGACGCCGACCAGCAGCCGCTGGAACGACCACAGGCCGTAGTAGCCGAGCTCCTCGGCAAGCTTGGCGAATCGGGCCAGCGACGCGGGCGTGGCCCACGCCCCCGAAACCGGCAAACCCAGGCTGATCCGCATGGTTCAAACGTTAGTCTGACGTTTCGGTGGGCTGGTCGGGAGCCCCCCGTCCGGACCGGTCGTACTCGGTGGCGAGCCGCCGGCCGAGCTCGGTCAGCCGGGAGTCGGGGTCGGCCGCCTGGATGGCGGCCACGAACGCCAGATAGGCGGCGCGGAGCGGACCGCGCCCGCGGCCGCCGGCCGGCGTGGTGGTCAGCAGGCTGCGGCTGGCGTCGGCGACCGCGCGGAAGTCGGCCGGGGTCTCGGCCGGGACGCCGGGCAGCAGGTCGGGCGGCTGGAGACCGATGGTCTCGGCGGCCGGCGACGGGTCCGCCATCTCGGCGCGTAATCGCAGGTTGGCGCCGAGCAGGCCGGGCCGGGAGCCCTCGAAGATCATCGCCGGTTCGAACTCGCGGGCGATCAGCCCGGCGCCGCGCGCGTTCAGCTCGGCCGGGTCGACGTCGGCCCGCACCGCCTCGGCGTCGAGCCCGAAGTAGTCGGCCAGGCGGGCCCGGATCGACGGGATCCGGGTCGAGCCGCCGGACAGGATCACCTGGTCGACGGCGCGGCGCGGCAGGCCGTGCTCGAGCTCGGCCGCGGCCAGCGCGGCGGCCACGTGGCCCAGCGACTTGGTCACGTCCGGCTCGATCATCGCCTCGAAGGCACGCCGGGACAGCGGCACGCTGACGCTGACCGTCGCGGTGAGCAGCGGCAGGTCCAGCACGGTGGTCTCGGCCGTGGACAGCTCCCGCTTGCGGCGCTCGGCCTCCCACCGGATCCGCCGCCGCACGTGCTCATCCCGGCTCAGGTCGACGTGGTGCCGCTCGCGGATCTGGCGCAGGGTGTACCCGACGATGTGCTCGTCGAAGTCGTCGCCGCCCAGCTGCGGGTCGCCGGCCGCGCCCAGCACGGCCACCCCGTCCGGCCCGATCCGCACGATGGCCGTGTCGAACGTGCCGCCGCCGAGGTCGTAGATCGCGTAGGTCCGATCCTGATCGCCGACGCCGAGCGCCGCCGCGGCCGCCACCGGGTCGTCGAGCAGCAGGCGCAGGTTGAGCTGGGCGAGCCCGGCCGCCTCCCGGATCGCGCGGCGCTGCGGCTCGCCGGCCGAACCGGAGACGGTGATCACCGCGTCGTGCACCGCGCCGCCGAGGAACGCCTCGGCCTGCCGTTTCAGCTCGATCAGCAGGAAGGCGCAGATCTCCGGCGGCCGGTAGTGCCGGCCGCGCAGCCGGAGTCGCTCCTCGGTGCCGAGGTCGCGCTTGATCCGGTCGATCTGCGGCAGGGCGTCACTCGCCGACGGGCGGCCGACCACGATCTGGCCGGCCTGATTCTGCCCGACCACGGCCGGGAGGGTGGATCCGCCGTCCGGGCCGGGGATGACGATCGGCTCGGCGCCATTCCAGACCGCCATGGTGCACGAAGTGGTGCCGAGGTCGATCCCGACAACCGGATGGAAAGAGGTGTGCTCGGTCAAGGCCGCCCCCTTTGACCAGGTCACTGTCGGTTAAGTTACAACCACGCTGGACAGATCACGGTCGATCCGTCGGCAATCCGACGAAGTCTCGACAGCGGCGTTCCCGATTAGGCGCCCGGTAGTTCAGCCTCGTGCAGTGCCCGCTCCGCCCAGCCGATCCGCTGCTCGCTCAGGCCGGCCGCGCGGGCCTGGCGGACCGCCTCGTGCAGCAGGCGCATCGCCTCGGCGCGGTTGCCCGCGGCCAGCTCGGCCTCGCCCAGCGCGAGGGTGCCGGTCGCGACCCGGCGCGGATCGCCGTAGCGCTCCCGCAGCACCTGCGACATGCGCAGATGCCGCAGCCCCTGCTCCGGGTCGCCGGCCACGTAGACGTGGAAGAACCCGATGTGCCGGTGCACCTCGGAGCGCACCATCTCGTCGGCATACCGCTCGGCCAGGGTGAGCGCCTCGCGGTAGAACGGCATCGCGGTGGCCCAGTCACCGCGCAGCACCTGATGCACCAGCCCCAGCCCGAACAGCGACTCGGCCGCACCGGCCGGGTCGTCGGTCTCCCGCTGGATGGCCAGGGCGTCCTGGAACAGCCGCTCCTCGGCCGCCCAGTCGGCCCGGCTCAGGTCCTCGCCGATCGCCGCGAAGTGCAGCAGCATGCCGAGCCTGGTCAGCGCGGCCGCCTCGGTGATCCGGTCGCGGGCCAGCCGGGCCCGGTCGCACGCCGCCTCCAGCAGTTGCCGCGCCGGCAGGTGGTCACCGGTGCGGAACGCCGCCTCCAGCATCGCCTCGTTGCCCGCGGCGAGCAGCGCCCCGGCGGTCGGCTCGCTCCCCATGGACATTGACGTTACTGACTTTCACCACGGCACGGTGCGCCCGTCCCAGGAGAAGAATCCACCGGTGGGACCGTCGTCGCCGAGCAGCGCCAGCCGGACCGCACCGGCGGCCGCCTCGGCCGGGTCGCCGTCGGCCTGCTGGGCGCGCTCGTTGAGGTCGGTGCGGCGCAGGCCCGGGGCGAGCGCGTTGACCCGGAAGCCGGGCAGGGCCTGGGCGTAGAACAGGGTGATCGCGTTGAGGGCGGTCTTCGACGAGCGGTAGGCGGCGCCGGAGCCGCCGGTGGCCGCGAACGCCTCGGCCGCGCTCTGCGTCATCGAGCCGGTGCCACTGGAGATGTTGACGATCCGCGGGCAGGCCGAGCGGCGCAGCGCCGGCAGGAACGCGTTGGTCACCGCGAGGACACCGAAGACGTTGGTCTCGTAGGTGCGCCGGAAGTCGTCGACGGCGGCCTCGGCCGGGTTGGCGCCACCGACCAGGATGCCGGCGTTGTTGACGAGAACGTCCAGCTCACCGACCTCCTTGGCGGCCGCCGCGACGCTCGCCGGATCGGTCACGTCGAGCTGCACGAAGCGGACATCGCCCGGAATGCCGGCGACGGCCTCGGCGCCGCGCTGCGGGTCGCGGGCCGACGCGTACACCCGAAATCCCTCCTCGGCCAGAAGCCGCGCGATCTGCTTGCCGATTCCCTTGTTGGCGCCCGTCACCAGGGCCGTGGAAGTGTTGGTCATGGGTTCGACGATTCCGCGGCGGCGGAGTCGCTGCCAGGGACAACCGATACCAGGGAGGCCGCGGTGGCGCGAGCGGAGTTGGCGCGGTTCCTGCGGAACCGGCGGGAACGGCTGCGGCCGGCCGACGCCGGACCGCGGCGCACGCCCGGACTTCGGCGCGAGGAGGTCGCCGCCCTCGCGCACATGTCGGTGGACTATTACGTACGCCTGGAGCAGGCGCGCGGGCCGCACCCGTCGGCCCGGATCCTGGACGGGCTCAGCCACGCCCTCGGCCTCGACCCGGCCGAGCGCCGCCACCTGTTCCACCTGGCCGGCGCCGTCCCGACCGCGCCACCCGGCCCGTCGCAACGGGTGCGCCCGCACGTCGCCGCCCTGCTCGGCCGCTTGCCGGACACCGCGGCCGTGGTCACCGCCGCCAACTACGACGTGATCGCCTGGAGTCCGCTGGCCGGCGCCCTGCTCGGCGGCCTCGGCACGCAGCCCAACCTGGCCCGGCGGCGGTTCCTCGGCGGGCCCGGCCATCGGAGCTCGGGGGCCGAGGAGTTCGGGGCGGTCGCGGTGGCCCGGCTGCGGGCGGCCGCCGTCCGCTACCCGCGCGACGCCGCCCTCGCCGCCCTGCTGGGCGAGCTGCGGGCCGGCAGCGAAGAGTTCGTGGCGCTGTGGGACACCAACCCGGTGCGCTCCCCCGGCCACCGCCGCAAGACCGTCGACCATCCGCTTCTCGGGGCGCTCGCCGTCAATTGCGACGTGCTGTCCGTTCCCGACGACGATCAGGAGGTCGTCTTCGTGACCGCCGACGCCGGCAGCCCGGCCGCGCGGGGGCTGCGCGAGCTGCAGGCTAACCTCGACAATCGTGCGGAAGATCTACGTGATCGGGATCGGTGCCGGTGACCCGGACCAGCTGAGTTTGCAGGCGGCCAAGGCGATCGGGCGGACCGATCTCTTCTTCGTCCTCGACAAGGGCGCGGCGAAGGAGAGCATGGTCGAGCTGCGGCGCCGGATGATGAAGGCGTACGGCCGGCCCAGCCGCCGGGTCGTCGAGGGGCGGGACCCCGACCGGGACCGCACGCCCGCCGACTACCAGGGCACGATCGCCGACTGGCGGCACCGCCGCTCCGAGGTCACCGAGGCGCTGATCAGCGAGCACCTGCTTGACGACGAGACCGGCGCGTTCCTGGTCTGGGGCGACCCGTCGCTCTACGACTCGACGATCGCCATCCTCGACGAGATCCTGGCCCGCGGTCAGACCCTCTTCGAGTACGAGGTGATCCCCGGCATCAGCAGCGTGTCGACGCTGGCCGCCCGGCACCGGATCGGCCTGAACCGGGTGGGCCGGGCGTTCCAGGTGACGACCGGCCGCCGGCTGACCGACGAGGGCTGGCCGGCCGGCGTCGACGACGTGATCGTCATGCTCGACGCCCAGCAGGCCTTCACCGCCCACCCGGACGCCGACATCTACTGGGGCGCCTACCTCGGCACCACCGACGAGCTGCTGCGCTCGGGCCGGGTCGCGGACGTCGCCGACGACATCCTGAAGACCCGGGCCGAGGCCCGCGAACAGCACGGCTGGATCATGGACACCTATCTCCTGCGCCGCCCCGACTAGTTGTCTTCGAGGTCGCCCTCGGTGGCCAGGAAGACCTCCTGCAGGGCGGTGAGGGTCGCCGGGTCCGGGGAGTCCCACAGCTTGCGGTCGGCCGCCTCCAGCAGGCGTTCGGTGATGCCGTGCAGGGCCCACGGGTTCGAGTCCTGCATGAACTTCTGGTTCTCCGGGTCGAGCACGTAGCTCGCGGCCAGCTGCTCGTACATCCAGTCGGTGACCACGCCGGCCGTCGCGTCGAAGCCGAACAGGTAGTCGACCGTCGCGGCCAGCTCGAACGCGCCCTTGTAGCCATGCCGGCGCATCGCGGCGATCCAGCGCGGGTTGACCACCCGGGCCCGGAAGATCCGGGCGGTCTCCTCGGTCAGGCTGCGGGTGCGGGTGGCGTCCGGGTTGGTGGAGTCGCCGACGTACGCGGCGGGGGCCTTGCCGGTCAGCGCGCGCACCGTGGCGATCATGCCGCCGTGGTACTGGAAGTAGTCGTCCGAGTCGGCGATGTCGTGCTCGCGGGTGTCGATGTTTTTCGCGGCCACGTCGATCCGGCGGTAGGCATTTTCCATGTCCGGTCGCGCGGGCACGCCGTCCAGGCCACGCCCGTACGCGAAGCCACCCCACACGGCGTACACCTCGGCCAGGTCCTTGTCGTCCCGCCAGTTCCGGCTGTCGATGAGCGGGAGGATGCCGGCGCCGTAGGCACCCGGCCGGGAGCCGAAGATGCGCATGGTGGCCCGCCGCCAGTCGCCGTGCTCGTTCTTGTCCCGCAGGGCGTGGTCGCGGACGTAGTTGTCCGGTTCGTCGAGCTCGGCGACCATCCGGAAGGCGTCGTCGAGCATCGCCACGACGTGCGGGAACGCGTCCCGGAAGAAGCCGGAGATGCGGACCGTCACGTCGATGCGGGGCCGCTGGAGTTCGTCGCGCGCGATCGGCTCCAGGCCGGTCACCCGGCGCGAGGCCGGGTCCCAGATCGGCCGTACGCCGATCAGGGCGAGGATCTCGGCGATGTCGTCGCCGGCCGTGCGCATGGCGCTGGTGCCCCACGCGGAGAGGCCGACCGAGCGCGGCCAGTCGCCGTAGTCGGTGCGGTAGCGGGCGAGCAGCGAGTCGGCCATCGCCTGGCCGGTCTCCCAGGCGAGCGCGCTCGGGATGGCCTTGGGGTCGACCGAGTAGAAGTTGCGGCCGGTGGGCAGCACGTTGATCAGGCCGCGCAGCGGCGAGCCGCTCGGCCCGGCCGGGATGTAACCGCCGTCGAGGGCGTGCAGCACGTTGGTGAGCTCGTCGGTGGTGCGGGCCAGCCGCGGCACGATCTCGGCGGCGGCGAACTCCAGCACTCGCCGCACTTCGGAATTGTCCGAAATGTGCGAGGCGTCAGTGGGCCAGCCGGCCTCTTCCATCGCGATGACCAGCGCGCGGGCTTCCTGCTCCACCTCGTCGGTGCGAGCGGTCGACGCGTCCTCCGCCAGCCCCAGCGCCTCGCGCAGACCGGGCAGGGCGGCCACCTTGCCGGCCCACATCTGCCGGGCCCGCAGCATCGCGAGCACCAGGTTGATTCGGGCCTCGCCGACCGGCGCGGCCCCGAGGATGTGCAGGCCGTCCCGGATCTGAACGTCCTTGACCTCGCACAGCCACCCGTCGACGTGCAGGATGAACTCGTCGAACTCCTCGTCCCCGGGCCGGTTGTCCAGGCCGAGGTCGTGGTCCATCTTGGCGGCCTGGATCAGCGTCCAGATCTGCGCGCGGATGGCCGGCAGCTTGGCCGGGTCGAGCGCGGCGATGTTGGCGTGCTCGTCGAGCAGCTGTTCGAGCCGGGCGATGTCGCCGTAGGACTCGGCCCGCGCCATCGGCGGGATCAGGTGGTCGACCAGGGTGGCGTGCGCCCGGCGCTTGGCCTGGGTGCCCTCGCCCGGGTCGTTGACCAGGAACGGGTAGATCAGCGGCAGGTCCCCGAGCGCGGCATCGGTGCCGTCCGAAGCCGACATGCCGACGTTCTTGCCGGGCAGCCACTCCAGGTTGCCGTGCTTGCCGACGTGCACCACCGCGTGTGCGCCGAACTCGTCGGCCACCCAGCGGTAGGCGGCCAGGTAGTGGTGGCTCGGCGGCAGGTCCGGGTCGTGGTAGATGGCGACCGGGTTGGCGCCGAAGCCGCGCGGCGGCTGCACCATCACCACGATGTTCTCGTCGCGCATCGCGGCCAGCACGATGTCGCCGTTGTCGACGTAGAGCTCGCCCGGCGCCGGCCCCCAGTGCTGTTCCATCCGGGCCCGCAGGTCGGCCGGAAGGGTGGCGAAGAATGAGGCGTAGGAAGAGGAGCTGATCCGCACCTTGTTCGCGGCCAACTGGTCCTCGGTCAGCCAGTCCGGGTCCTGCCCGCCCGCCGCGATCAGCGCGTGGATCAGCCCGTCGCCGTCGTAGTCGCCGAACGACCCGGTGCGGTAACCCTGCTCGCGGAGCGCGGCGAGCAGCGCCACCGTCGACGCCGGGGTGTCCAGGCCGACCGCGTTGCCGATCCGGGAGTGCTTGGTCGGATAGGCCGACAGCATCAGCACGATCTTCCGCTCGGCCGGCGGGATGTGCCGCAGCCGGGCGTGCGCCACCGCGATGCCGGCCACCCGGGCCGCACGCTCGTCGTCGGCGACGTAGACCGACAACCCGTCCGGGTCGATCTCCTTGAACGAGAACGGCACCGTGATGATCCGCCCGTCGAACTCGGGGATCGCCACCTGGGTCGCCGCGTCCAGCGGCGACAACCCGTCGTCGCTGGCCTCCCACGTGGCCCGGCTGCTGGTCAGGCACAGCGCCTGCAGGATCGGCACGTCGAGCCCGGCGAGAAAACCGACGTCCCACGCCTCGTCGTCACCTCCGGCGCCGACGGTCGCCGGCTTCGTGCCACCGGCGGCCAGGACGGTCACGATCAGGGCGTCGGCCTTGCGCAATTCGGCGAGGAGCTCGCTTGATGCCGTACGCAGGGAGGCCGTGAAGATCGGCAATGGCCGCGCGCCCTTCGCCTCGAGCTGTTTGCACAGCGACTCGACGAACGCGGTGTTCCCGGCCATGTGGTGAGCGCGGTAGTAGAGCACCGCGACGGTCGGCCCGGCGTCGAGCGCGGACTCGCGCGGCAGCGGCCCCCAGTCGGGCGCGGCCACCGGGGCCGCGAAGCCGTGCCCGGTGAGCAGCACGGTGTCGGAGAGGAAGTGCCAGACCGCGGCGAGATTGTCCGACCCGCCCTGGGCCAGGTAGGTGTGCGCCTCGGCGGCCACCCCGGCCGGCACCGTGGAGAGCTTCATCAGCTCGGCGTCCGGCGCCTGCTCGCCGCCCAGCACCACGACCGGGACCGGCCCGGCGAGCAGCGCGTCGAGCCCCTCTTCCCAGGCCCGGCGCCCGCCGAGGATGCGCACCACGACGAGCTCGACCCCGGCGAGCAGGCCCGGCAGGTCGTCCACGCCGGTGCGGGCCGGGTTGGCGAGCCGCCAGTCGGCCGCGCTCGCCCGGGCGCTGAGCAGGTCGGTGTCGGACGTCGACAGCAGCAGAAACACGCGCTCTCCCCCTCGGGGTCCGCGCCCCGGGTAGACGGATCGCGGCGACCGGAGTTCCTGGCTCCCGGCCCGGATCGGGCCGGTGACAGTGGCGGGACCGCGCCGGTCTCGCACCGGCTTCCTCCGCGGCGTCGCCGCTCGTGAGTTCCCAGCCTCCCGGCCGGTGCCGACCCCCGTCAAGCCGGGGTCGGTGGTGTGACGATGCCGACCCGAGGATGCGTTCATGTCGGGGCCCCTCCGTAGGATCCGGTCGTGCCCCACCCGATCCGCCAAGCCGAGACCGACGCCTGCCCGGGCGCCCTCCGTCTGCATTCCGCGGCCGACGGCCCCCTGGCCCGCATCCGTCTCCCCGGCGGCCGGGTGACCGGGCCCCAGCTGGCCGAGCTGGCCCGGCTGGCCGCCGAGTCCGGCGACGGGCACCTGGAGCTGACGTCCCGGGCCAACGTCCAGCTACGCGCCCTGACCAGGACAAACTCCACCGACCTGGCGGCCCGCCTGGCCACCGCCGGACTGCTGCCCGCCCCGTCGCACGAGACGGTGCGCAACATCGCCGCCCCGCCGCTGGCCGACCGGCCGATCCAGGCCCTGGTCCGCGAGCTGGACGCCGCCCTGTGCGCCGACCCGGCGCTGACCGCCCTCCCCGGCCGTTTCCTGTTCGCCCTCGGCACCGTGCCGCTGGTCCCGGACGTGTCCGCGGTCCCGGCCGGCGACGAGTTCGCCATCCTGTTCGCCGCCGCCGACGAGGGCCTGCGGGTCCCGGCCGGCCGGGTGGTCACCGCCCTGCTGACCGCCGCGCACGCCTTCCTCGCCGCTCGCGGCACGGTCAAACCGGCCTGGCGGGTGGCCGAGCTGGCCGGCGGCACCCGGCCGATCGCCGAGCGGACCGCCGCCGAGCTGGGCATTCCGCTGCGCGACGCCCCGGCGCTCGGGCCGGTCTTCCCCGCCTCGCCGGTCGGCGTGCTCCCGCAACCCGACGGTCTGGTCGCGGTCGGATCGATCGTGCCGTTGGGGCGGCTCACCGGCGTACAGCTGGAACTTCTGGCCGAAGCCGATCAGCTGGTGGTGACCCCCTGGCGTGGGGTCGTCGTGGCCGATCTTCGGCCGGCGGCGGCCGCCGGCTGGCAGCGCCGCCTCACCGAGGCCGGTCTCCCGGCCGCGCCCGACTCCCGCTGGACCGGCGTGACCGCCTGCGCCGGCCTTCCCGGCTGTGCCAAGTCGCGGGCCGACATCCGCGCCGACGCCCTCGCCGCCACCCGGTTCGTCGACGGCCTCCCGGTGCACTGGCTCGGCTGCGAGCGCGGCTGCGGCTCCCCGGCCGGCCCGCACGTGCGGGTCGAAGCCACCCCCACCGGCTACGCCGTCACCACCCCGGACGGCGCGGTCACCCACCCCGAAGCGGATCTGACGGAGATCGTCGCCGCGGCACGCAGGAGCTGAGCATGGATCTGGACTACGAGCGGGACGGGGCCGAGATCTATCGGCGGTCGTTCGCGACCATTCGCGCCGAGGCGGACCTGTCCGGGTTCCCGGCCGAGCTCCGCCGGGTCGTGGTCCGGATGATCCACGCCTGCGGGATGGTCGACCTGACCACCGACGTCGGCTTCAGCCCGCTGGTGGCGGAGGCCGCGCGCAAGGCCCTGCTCGACGGCGCGCCGATCCTCTGCGACGCCGAGATGGTCGCCGCCGGGATCACCCGCAAGCGGCTGCCGGCCGGCAACGAGGTGGTCTGCACGCTGCGCGATCCGGCCGTGCCGGAGCTGGCCGCGAAGCTCGGCACCACCCGCAGCGCGGCCGCCCTCGACCTCTGGGGTGACCGGCTCGGCGGCAGCGTGGTGGCGATCGGGAACGCGCCGACCGCACTGTTCCGGCTGCTGGAGATGGTGGCGGCGGGCGCGCCCCGGCCGGCCGCGGTGCTCGGCATCCCGGTCGGGTTCATCGGGGCGGCCGAGTCCAAGGACGCCCTCGCCGCCTCCGATCTGGAGCATCTGATCGTCCGTGGCCGGCGGGGTGGCAGCGCCATCACCGCGGCCGCCGTCAACGCCCTCGCGTCCGAATCGGAGTGACATTCGTGGCCGGAAAGCTCTACGGCGTGGGCGTCGGCCCCGGCGACCCCGAGTTGATCACGGTGAAGGCGGTGCGGCTGATCGAGTCGGCCGGTGTGGTGGCCTATCACGCGGCCCGGCACGGCCGCAGCAACGCGCGGGCGATCGCGGCCGCGCACCTGCACGACGGGCAGATCGAGGAAGCGCTGATCTATCCGGTCACCACCGAGACCACCGACCATCCGGGTGGCTACCAGGGCGCGATCGACGACTTCTACGCCGAGTCCGCGGCCCGGCTCGCCGCCCACCTCGACGCCGGCCGGGACGTGGTGGTGCTGGCCGAGGGCGATCCGTTCTTCTACGGGTCCTACATGCACATGCACAAGCGGCTCGCCGACCGCTACGAAACCCTGGTCGTGCCCGGGGTGACCTCGGTGAGCGCCGCGTCGGCCGCGCTCGGCCGGCCGCTGATGGAGCGGGACGAGGTGCTCACCATCCTGCCCGGCACGCTGCCCGCCGCCGAGCTGGCCGCGCACCTGGCCACCACCGAGTCGGCCGCGATCATGAAGCTGGGCCGGACGTTCCCGAACGTCCGGGCCGCCCTGGAGAAGTCCGGCCGGCTCGCCGACGCCTGGTATGTCGAGCGCGCCTCGACCACCAGCGAACGCACCGCGCCGCTGGCCGAGGTCGACCCGGAGACCGTGCCGTACTTCTCGCTGGCCCTGCTCCCCAGCCCCGCGGCGGCCGATTTCCACCAGGAAACGACCGAAAAGCCGGGCATAGTCACCGTAATCGGACTTGGCCCGGGCGACCCGCGGTGGCTCACGCCCGAGGCGCGGGCCGCGATCGCCGCCGCCGACGACCTGGTCGGCTACGGCCCCTACCTCGACCGGGTCGCCACCCGGGCGGGCCAGCGCAAACACTCCTCGGACAACCGGGTCGAGGCCGAGCGGGCCGCCTTCGCGCTCGACCTGGCCAAGCGCGGCCGCGACGTCGCGGTGATCTCGGCCGGCGATCCGGGGGTGTTCGCGATGGCTGCCGCCGTGCTGGAGGTGGCCGACGACCCGCAGTGGAAGGACGTCGAGGTGCGGGTCGTGCCGGGGCTGACCGCGGCGCAGGCGGTCGCGGCCCGGGTCGGCGCGCCGCTCGGGCACGACTTCTGCGTGCTGTCGCTGAGCGACCGGCTCAAGCCCTGGTCGGTGATCGAGGCCCGGCTGGTCGCCGCGGCCACCGCCGACCTGGTGATCGCGATCTACAACCCGGCCTCGAAGTCGCGCACCGAGCAGCTGGTCCGGGCCCGCGCGGCGCTGCTCGAGCACCGCTCGCCGGAGACGGTCGTGGTGATCGGCCGGGACGTTGGCGGCCCGACCGAGTCGGTCCGGGTCACCACCCTGGCCGGCCTCGACCCGGCCACGGTCGACATGCGCTGCCTGCTGCTTATCGGCTCGACCCAGACGCGAGCGGTAACCGGCGCCGACGGCACCACCCGGGTGTACACGCCGCGGCACTACCCGCAGTAGCAACCCGGCTGCAACCCAAAGACACCGCCGAAGCAATCAGACAATCCACCTCACCGAACAAACGTCTGCCGATTGGAGGGCCGCCTGAAGAACTGATGCTCGTCCCACGGAAGGGTCGAAGTGAACCTCCACCGCTCCCGCGCCGCCGTCCTCGCCGCGACGGTTCTGCTCGGTCTTGCTCTGCCCACGGCCCCCGCCCCGGCCGTGGCGAAGTCCACCACCAAGACCACCGTCAAGACCGCCGCCGTAACCACACCGACCCTGGCCTCCCGTCTCGCCGCGGTGAAGACCGCCAAGGTGATCAACTACTACCCGTCCAACGCGGGCTGGTCGAAGATGTGGAGCACCTGGGACACCGCGAAGATCAACGCGGACCTGACGAAGGCGCAGGCCCTCGGTGCCACCAGCGTCCGGGCGATCATCTTCCCGTCGACGTTCGGCTTCCCGACCCCGACGGCGGAGTACACCACCAAGCTCGCGAGCTTCGTGACGATGGCCGCGGCGCATCAGATGACCGTCAAGTTCACGCTCTTCGACTGGTGGGACGGCTACGCCGACGTCACCGGCAGCGCGAGCTGGGCGAACGCGATCCTCAAGCCGTACAAGGACGACAGCCGGGTGATCGCGGTCGAGCTGCAGAACGAGATCGACGCGAGCGACGCGAAGGCGGTCGCCTGGGCCAAGAAGATCATCCCGGCGGTCCGGTCGTCGTTCCCGACCATGCCGCTGACCTTCTCGGTCGACGGCACCGCCGGCGCCACCGGCATGGGCAAGCTCAAGGCGGCGTTCACCGCGACCCCGCTCGACTACTACGACTTCCACTTCTACGGCAACTCCGAGCGGGCCCTCGCCCTGATCAAGCAGGCGCAGGCCACGGTCGCACCGACGCCGGTGGTGATCGGCGAGGCCGGCCTGAACACCCTGCAGAACACCGAGGGTGAGCAGGCCGCCTTCCTGGGCCGGGTGTTCCAGGCCGCGAAGTCGGCCGGCGTGCAGTCGGTGGCGCCGTGGACCCTGACCGACTTCGCCACCGGCGCGATCCCCACCTCGGCCGTGTCGAGGCTGCCGGCCCAGTACAACTACGGGCTGTACCGCACGAGCGGCGTGGCCAAGGCGGCCGTGCCCGTGGTGAAGGCCGGCTGGGCCGGGACCGCGATGCCGGCCACGCTGCTGGACACCGGCTTCGAGAACGCGACCGGCCTCACCCCGTGGCGCCCCTACCTGCCCGAGCTGGGCCAGGCGGTCAAGACCCAGGCCCAGGCGCGCACCGGCAAGTGGTCGGTCTCGCTCACCGGCACCGGCAAGACCCCGGCGGGTTCACCGTCGTTCCGGGTCGCCCCGATCGGCCCGGTGTCCGCCGGCCAGAAATGGCACGGCGAGGTGTGGGTCCGCGGCAACGCCGCCACCGGCACCACCCAGATCGCGCTGAGCTGGTTCGACATCAACGACAAGTGGCTCGGTGGAAACACCTCGGCGGCGCTGCCGACGGGCACGACCAACTGGACCAAGCTGACCGCGGACGGGGTCGCCCCGGCCGGCTCGGCCAGCATGCAGATTCACCTCAAGTCGGGCGACAACAAGGGCTCGGTCTGGTTCGACGACGTGGTGGTCACCAACTCCTGATCGATCAGGGCCGGCGTCACCCCGATCCGGGCGAGCAACTCGTCGTACGCGGCGACGGTCTTCGCCCAGGACGACGGGTCGGCGTGCCGCCGGCCGACCAGGCGGTCGGCGTCCCGGATCGCGGCGGACAGCCCGCCCGGGTCGCCGGCCGGCGCGAACCGGGCGCCCGGGTAGTCCTCGGCCGCCTCGACCAGTCCGCCGACCGCGGTCACCACGACCGGCAGGCCGTGGCTCATCGCGATGTGCAGCGGGCCGCTCGCCGAGCTGCGCCGGTAGGGCAGCACGACCAGGTCGGCGGCCGCGAAATACGCGTCCACCTCGGCGTCGGCGACGTAGCGGTTGACGAACTCGATGCGGCCGGCGGCGGGCGAGGCGGCGATCAGCTCGGCGGGCAGGGTCCAGCCCTCCCAGGTCTCGCCGACCACGGTCAGGTGGTAGTCGCCGGGCAGCGTGCCGAACGCCTCGATCAGGTCCTCGAGCCCCTTGTACGGGCGGATCGTGCCGAAGAACAGCAGCCGGCGCGGGCCGCCCGGGATGCGCGGCTCGGGCACCACGGCGTCGTGATGATCGAACGGCCCGTGCTTGGCCACCACCAGCGGGACGTCGGTCAACGCGTACGTCTCCCGCAAGGTTTTCTGATCGAAGCGGGAGTGGACCACCACGCCGTCGGTGCGCCGCAGCAGCGGCTGGATGAACCGGCGGACGTACGCCGCGGCCAGCCGATGTTCCGCCTCGCCGGTGTCCTGCACCTCGTGGAACTCGACGATCACCCGGACGCCGGTGAGCCGCGCGGCGAGGCAGAGGATCAGGTACGAGTGGAGCACGGTGCCGGTCCACCACTGCAAGACAAGCACTTCGGGACGAAATTTGCGCATAAATCGTACCGCGAAGGCCAGCGACGGCATCCCCCACCAGTCGACGCCGTCGTAGACCGGGATGTCGGCGTCGTAGCTCAGCTCGCTCAGCTTGCTCCCGACGCGATCGCGCCCGGGATAGAGCCGCGCGGGGAGCAGCTGTCGCATGAGGACGGCGCCGACGTCGTGCCGGGTGTTGAGAGCGTTGGCGAGCCGGCAGGTGTAGTAACTGATCCCGGACAGGAACCGCCAGCCGGAGCCGACCACCAGGATTCGCACGCTATTTCCTGAAATTTCAGGCGATGCAGGCACGGTAGACCTCCTCGATCTGCGGGACGACCCGGGCGGCGGTGTAGTCGAGGCCGCGGCGGTAGCCGGCCGTGCGCAACCGGTCGGCCAGGTCGGGGTCGGTGAGCAGCCGCTCCAGCGCGGCGTGCAGGGCGTCCGGGTCACTCGGCGGCACGTGCAGGCCGCTCTCCCCGTCACGGATCATGTCGGCGAGCCCGCCGACCCGGGAGGCGATCAGCGGCGTACGCGCCAGAAGGGCCTCCACCGCGACCTGGCCCATCGCCTCGTTGAGCGACGGCACCACCCCGGCCGCCGCGCCGTGCCAGGCCGCCATCACCTGCGCGTGCGCGACGTCGTGCCGCACCAGCACCCCGGGCGGCACCGGCGGGGTGTCCGGCCGCCAGGTCCCGATGCAGACCAGCGCCGGCACCGGCTCGCGGCCGGACCATTCGGCCACCAGCCGCCGGTACGCGGTGAAGAGCACGTCCACGCCCTTGTGCGGCCCGAGCGCCCCGACGAAGAGGATGTACGGCCGGTCCGGCAGCCAGTCCGGCCGCGGCGTGTCCCGGGCCAGCTCGTCGAGCCCGTCCGGGACCAGGCTGGACACCACCTGCACCGGCAGCCCGGCCGGCAGCTTCGCGTGTTCCAGGGCGCGGGCCACCGACGGCGAGATCGCGGTGAGCGCGTCGATCCCCCGGTGCCGGTGCACCCGCAGCGCGGCGGTGAGCGCCGCCGCCTTGGGCTTGCCGTACTGCGCGGAGGCGCAGGGCAGGCAGCGGGACAGCCGCGGCCCCGGCACGCAGCCGCCGCCGTTGCGGGCGAACGTCTTCTTCACGCAGGCCAGCCCGAAGTCGTGGGCGGTGTGCACGTGCGGCAGCCCGTCCGGCCCGAAGCGCAGTGGCAGGTAGCTGTACATCAGCCAGTCGTGGCTGTGCACCACGTCGTAGCCGCCGGTCCGCAGCTCGGCCCGGATGTCGGCGACGGTGAACGGGTCGGGCGCGGTCGGGTGGAACGGCTTGCCCGGGTCCTGATTGACCCGCGGCAGCAGGCTGGTCGCGACGCTGCGGACCCGCACCACCCGGACCCCGTTACGGGTCTCCGGCCCGGAGGAAGCCCCGGACGAAGCCGTGGCCGGGGTGGCCAGGGTGAGCACGGTGACCTCGTGACCGCGCCGCACCAACTCCTCGCTGCTGGTGGCGACGCTGCGTTCGAGGCCGCCGATGATCGGCGCATAGAGGTTGGTCAGCTGCAGGATCCTCACGGAACTCTCCAAGATCGCGATCGGGGGCGGGAATGTGGAGAGGGGCGACGGGAGCGTGGGGCCGGGCGACCCTGGGCGGCGGGACGCGGCCCGCCGCGCGGCCGCCGAGGACGCGGCGCGACCCGCTCCCGGGCGGCGTAGCCAAAAACGCGGGCGAAACCGCAGAAGACGAACCGGACCAGGCGCCGCCGACCGGCGTTCACCGCGATCAGCAGCGCGCCCAGGGTCTGCCCGGTCAGCCAGGCCAGCCCGGCCGCCTCGATGCCGAACGACGGCAACCACAGCCAGGTCAGGGTCAGGCACGCGGTGGCCATCAGCACGTTGAGCCACAGGCAACGGCGCAGCTCGCCGAGCGACCGCCAGTGCGCCACCGCCAGGTTGGTGATCGCGTCCGGAATGGCGGCGAGAACCAGGATCTTCAGCAGCAGCCCACCGGCCGCCGCGTAGGCCGGACTGAACAGCCCGAGGATCCACCCACCCGCCACGAACAGCACCGCGGCCGGCACCCCGATCACGACAAGGGTCACCGCGGCGGCCCGCGGCAGCGTCGCCCCGGCCGCGTTGGTGCGCTCGGCGTAGAGCGCGGACGCCACCGCCGGCGACACCATGAACAGCACCGACGCGGTCATCCAGGCCACGTAGAAGTGCGCGTTCTCGGCCGCCCCGAGCCGCGCGGTGACCAGCACCGGCAGGAGCGCACTGGGCCCGGCCTGGGCGAGATTGATCAGGTGGTGCCCGGTCAGCGACCCGCGGACGTGCCGCAGCTCGGTGCCGAGCCCGGCGACGGCCGGCCGGTAGCCGGGCCGCAGCCGCGGCAGGCTCCACCGCAGCGTGTACGCCGAGACGACAAGCGACGGCACCGTCCACGCGAGCACGACGGCGGACGCCGAGGCCAGCCCGGCCGCGGTCAGCCCGGCCAGCGCGAGCACCTTGCCGGCCGCCAGCGCCAGGTTGCGCCAGAGCATCCCCTGGCTGGCCCGGTGCGCCACGAAGACGTAGTCGAGCAGCATCGACGCGGTCAGCGCGACCGCGGTGGCGACCAGCGCGGCGGTGGCGGTGAAGCCGTCCAGGAAGGCGAAGTTGCCGGCCAGCCGGGGCAGCACCAGCGCGGCCGCGATCGACGCGAACGCGGTCGCCGAGCAGCCGAGCAGCAGCCCGGCGCTGACGATCCGGGACCAGGCGGCGGTGCCGGTCTCCGGCAGCCGCTGGATGAACATGTGCCCGAGGCCGAGGTTGGCCACCATGCTGACCACGGTGGCCGCGGAGATCAGCGCGGTGGCGGTGCCGATCGCCGGCCGGGGCAGTTCGCGGGCCGCGACCATCCAGTAGAGATAGCCGAGCCCGCTGGTGCCGACCGTGCTCGCCATGATCAGGGCGCTGTTGCGGGCCAGCGAGTCCCGCCCGACGGCCTTCAGCACGCGGCCGGCCCTCGTCCGTAGAAGACGGTGCTCGCCCCGCCCACGCTGATCTCGATGCGGTGCAGGCAGCCGGTCAGCGGAGCGGGCACGTGCACGTCGAACGAGCGGGAGGTGTCGGCGACCACGGTCACCGGGAGCGGCTTGGCGGCGGGCCGGTCGCCGACCTTGACCCGGAGTTGCGCCACCGAGCCCGGTTCGCCGCTGCTGCGGAGCCGGACCGGCACGTCGAGGCCGGCCCGCGGGAACACCACCGGGCCGGTGATGTCGGCCGCCCAGCCGCCGAGGGCCAGGCTGGTGTAGCCGGGCTGGGCCGGGTGCGGCATCCGCACGTACGCCAAAGCAGCCGCACCCCCGATGACCGCGGTGACCACCGCCGGGATCGCGATCGCCGCGAGGGTTCGCGCGAAGCGCGGGTCCTCCGGCACCCGGCCGGACCGTTCCCGCAGCAGCGCCACCCCGCTCAGCAGCACCGCCAGCAGGGCGAGACCGGCGGTGATCGGCACCGCCCGCACCGGCACCGACAGCAGCTGCAGCACGAGCGCGACCAGCGGCAGGCTGACCAGGCCGCAGATCGCGCCGAGACCGAACCGGGCGGCCGGCGCGACCGCCTCGGCGACCAGCACCCGCAGCCACAGCTCGCCGGTCGCGAGCAGCGTGAGCAGCAGGCAGGGCGGCAGCCACCAGCGCATCTCCGGATGCCCGGCGGCGAGGGCGAGGATCCCGGTGGCGGTGAGCGCCGCGGCGAGGAGGCGGGGGGTGGTCACTTCATCGCTCCGATCGCCGGGTGACCGAGGGTGGCGAAGTCGAAGCGGTAGATCGCGATGTGCCCGCTGTTGTAGATCTTGATGGTCCCCGGCATGTTGTCGAACTTGGTGAGCTGACCGAGGGTGAAGCCGGGCCGGCCGTTGTGCGGGATCGGCTCGTTCGTCTCGAAGTAGATGCCGATCTCCGGCACCTGCCGGGCCATCCGCAGGTCCACCACCAGAAAGCCGAACCGCCACGCGCTGAGCTGCCCGATCAGGTCCGGCGGCAGCGGCCGGCCGGGCTGGGTGAGGTAGACGTCGTAGGTGGGGAAGGTGACCGAGCCGGTCACCGGGTCCTGCCCGCCGAACGAGCCGAAGATCAGCCCGGAGTAACGGTCGGCGACGATCCGCAGCCGCCGGCCCTGGGTCTCGCGCAGCCAGTCGGCGGCCGCCGCGACCTCGGGGGTGAGCGCGCGGGTGTCCGAGCCGTAGACCGGCGGCCCGGGGAACCGGTAGGACGGGTTCATCCCGGCCGCGGTGTTGCCGACCAGCACGATCGCGAAGACGGTGAGCAGCCCGGCCGCGGCCTTCGCCGACCACCGGTCGAGCAGCGCGACCGCGAGCGGCGCCACCACCAGCGCGATGCCGAGGTAGCTGAACGCCCACGAGCGGCGCGCCCCCTCGGCCCCGGACGGGGTGAGGATGAGCACCGCGGCCGGGAAGTAGCAGGCGCCGATCAGCAGCATGGCCAGCGCGACCGGTTCCCGTTCCCGCTTCCGGTGGAGGTGGAACGCGGCCCCGGCCATCGCCACCAGCGCGCAGATCTGGGCGGCGAACGCGGTCTTCTGCTCCCACCAGGGCGCGATCGACTGTTTGAAGAGGGTCCGCCCGCTCTCCCCGTTGTCCTTGAACATCCCGGCGAACTGGTCGAGCGCCTTACCCAGGTAGGGGTCGAGATAGCCGGCCGTCTTCGGCGCCACCCACAGCAGCCAGAACGTGGTCATCACCAGCGCGGCGAGGGTCAGCCCCCACGCGGTCCAGAGCACCGGACCGGCCTCCCGCCGGCGAATCGCGCGAACCGTCACCACCAGCGTGATGATCAGCATGGTGGCGATCAGGCCGAGCGCGGTCAGGTGGTGGGTGACGACGGTGGCGCCGATCAGCAGCACGGCGAGCCCGGCCTTGGCCGGCGAGCGCAGCGCGCGAACCATCGCGACCAGCGTCCACACCCACAGCGTGATGGCCATCGACTCGTAGCCGAACTGCGTGTCGAAGAAGAGGAACGAGCTGTTCAGGCCGTAGATCAGGGCGGCGATCGCGGCGGTCCGGGCGTCCCGCCAGATCTCCTGGGCGAGCACCGCCACGCCCAGCACCATCAGCACGTGTGCGGAGATCAGCACGGCCAGTGCGGCGTGCCAGATCGAGAGGCCGGTCAGCGACGAGACCGAGGCGACCGTGGCGTGCAGGCCGGGAAAGTCGCCGACCACCCGGACGATCGGGTTCGCCTCGAACAGGCGCCCGTCGAGCAGGATCTGGCGGCTCTGCCGCCAATGCGCAAATTCGTCGTGGTACAGCGGACCGGTCGGGTTGCGCAGGAGTTTGGGGAGAAAGGAGAAGCTTGCGTACGCGATGAGCACCGCGAGCCGCAGCCGGGCCCCGGTCGCGCGCCGTCCCGCCCAGTAGGCGACCGGCAGTGTGAAGATCAGCATGCCGAGCCAGAACAGCTCGAACGGGCGGCCCCGGCCCCATTCGGCGGCCCGGTCGGCGGCGACCAGCAGCACCGCCCCGGCCGCACCCGCGACCGTCAGCGACGCGGCACACCAGGCGGCGCTGTGGTCCCGGCGGGGGCCGGGCTCGGTGGTCTCCTCGGACCGGACGGCGGCGGGCGCGGTCAGGGTCATCGTTCGGAGGCTCCCGCTCCACTCTGTTGGATGAGTCGCACCCGCGGCGCGACATTCGCGTAGACCTCCCGGGTCTCCAGCACCACGTCGCTCCAGGTGGGCAGCGGGTGCCGGCCGAGATCGGCCCGCGCGGTCGACGCCGCGGTCCGCAGCGCGTCGGCCAGCGCGGCCTCGTCGTCCGGGTTGACCAGCCACAGCGGAACACCGGAGCCGGCCATCACGGCCAGCTCCCGGTGCGCCGGGATGAACGACGCCACGGTCGGCAGGCCGGCCGCGAGCGCGTCGGCCACCGCCATCCCGAACGCCTCGTGCGCCGAGGCGGAGACGGCCGCCGCAGCCGCCGCCATCCGCCCCGCGAACGCGTCCTCGGCCAGCCGGCCGTGGAACCGCACCCGGTCGACGAGGCCGAGCCGCCGGGCCAGCTGCTCGAGCTCGTCGCGGGCCGGGCCGGACCCGACCACGTCGAGACGGTGGTCGTCGCCGAGGTGCCGCATCGCGCGGATCACCCGGTCGACCCGCTTGTAGCGTTCGAGCCGGCCGACACAGAGGATGCGCACCCCTGGTTCGTCGGCCGGTTCGGCACCGCACCGCCCGACGAAGGTGGCCGGGTCGGTGCCATTGGGGATGACGACGATCCGGTCGGCGGCCTCCGGGAAGTCGCGTTCCAGCAGTTCCCGCTCCGCGTGGGTGACGCAGATGAGGCGGTTCGAGCGGGCCACGAGCCGCCGGCCGACCGGGCGGTAGATCGGGTGCAGTGCCCGGCGCAGCCGGCTGTGCCCGGTGCCGTGGTAGTGCGGGGTGAAGACCAGCGGAGTGTCGTTGGTAAGGGCGGCCGGCAGCGCGGCGAGGGCGTGATAGCTGTGCGCGTGCAGGACGTCGTAGCGTCCGGCGTGGTCGCGAAGGTACCGCCAGAGGGCGAGCGAGAAGCGGTAGTTCGGGGCGGCGACGGTGAGTGGGAAGCGTCGGACCAGCACCCCGTCGATCGTCTCGTCGGTGCCCACCCCGTGCTGGGTGAGCACCTCGACCTCGTCGCCGGCCGCGACCAGGGCCGCGCAGAGCCGGCGTGCGTGCGTCTCCACCCCGCCGACATCGGGGTGGTAAGCGCCGGTGACGACGCCGATCTTCACCGGGCGCGCTCCGTGACACGCCGGACGGCATCGCCGCGCCGCGGCCATTCCCGGGCGATGGTCCGCAGCACCCGCAGGCCGTCGGTCATCGCGTTGAGGTTGCTCTCCCCGTGGATGCGGGCCTGCTCGAAGCTGGGCACCTCGACGATGCGCAGCCGGGCGCGGGCCGCGCGCAGGTTGAGCAGGGTCTCGATCTCGAAGCCGTCACCCCACAGCCGGCCGTCCCGCCCTTCCGGAGCCGGGGACGTGCTGTCCAGGTCGAAGACGTCCAGGTGCCGCGCCCAGAAGGCGTTGTAGCCGTAGCAGAGGTCGCTGTAGCGGGTCCGGAACATCGTGTTGACCAGCAGGCTCAGGCACTTGTTGCCGGCGCTGCGCAGCCGGGTGATGTCGGCACTGCCGCCCGAGCCGCGGAACCGCGACCCCTTGGCGAAGTCGGCGCCGGCCCGCAGCGCCGCGATGAAGCTCGGGATCTCCCGCGGGTCGGTCGAGCCGTCCGCGTCGATCATCACCAGGATGTCTCCGGTCGCCGCCGCGAACCCGCAGGCCAGGGCGTTGCCCTTGCCGCGCCGGTTCTGGGTGACGACGCGGATGCCGGGCATCAGGCGGCGGGCGACCTCGACGGTGTCGTCGGTGGAGCCACCGTCGACGAGGATCACCTCGTCGACCTCGGGCAGCGCGGCCATCACGTGCGGAAGATTTCGCGCCTCGTTGAGCGCGGGGATGATGACGCTGACCAGGGGCTCGCTGGCATCTACCACCGAGGGCGGCGGCAACGCGGTACCCGCCCCAGCTGATGGGGGAACGTAGGGGACCGTGGACATGACAGTTCTCCAAGGCTCGGTCGTGCGGGGAGTTACGGGGAGTTACGGCAGGCGTAGCCGGTGTCGCCGGACATGCGCGACACCGGCGGCGCCGGTGACGGGATCAGGCGCCGAAGCCCTGAACCGACCAGGAGTAGATGTCCTGCTTCGAGAGCGCACTGCCGGTGGCCGCGGTGAAGCCGACCCAGGCTTCCGTGTCGTTGATCTGGCGGGCCAGGTCGACGTTGTCCTCGAGCGCCAGCTGCTCCTCGGCACCGGCCCGCAGCGACTGCACGTAGACGCGCAGGTCGTTGGTGTCGGCGTCATAGGTGACCCGGGCCAGGAACGGCCGGCCGTAGAGCGGGATGGACGGTTCGGCCACGGTGTTGTGGACGTCCGGGTTGCCGCCCAGCACCACCGCAAGGTGGTTGCTGCTGGGGTCGGGCGTGTTCTGGAACGTGTCGAACTCGACCGCGACGCTCCTCTTGATGCCGCGGTAGCCGAGACCTCCGCCCCAGCCGCCGAGGGCGCGCGGGCCCTCGCTCTGCACCAGGAAGGCGATGCCGTCAGCACCGGGAGCGCCATGGTGCAGGTAAACCTTGAAAGTCGACTCGAACGAGTCGGTCACGTCGAGCTTCTGTCGGTCCCAGGCCGATCCGGCCTGGCGGAAACCGCCCGCCGACAGGCGCAGGATCCGCTGGTGGACCCGGCCGGACGAGGTGATGAGGTCGGCCGTGCCGTTGCGGTCGAGCGTCTTGGACGCCCCGGAGAAGGTCGGGTAATCGATAAGCGCGTCGTCGCGGGCGCCGAACGCGTTGGCGGGCGCCGTGGCGATCGTTATCGAGAACGTGAGAGCGGCCACGAGGCCGCCGCGAGCAACTCGCGAAGAACGTGAAGAGAACACGGTTCTGCGCTCCAATTCGGATGATTTGCCCTACTTGGACGTGGCCAAAGGTAGGACAATGCGCAGAGCCGCGTAAGCGAGTCGCGGTTATTTACCTCAAATTGGACTTCCGGGACGTAAGCCGATCTTGGGTCCATTGGTGGAAGGCCGCGATGTGGTGCTCACTGGGCACCAGGACGCCACCGGCGGCGTACGCCCGCGAGCTCATCGAGGGCTGACACCGTTCGCACGCCTCGAAGTCCTGCCGGTTGACCCGGTCGAACAGCTCCACCCCCGGCGACAGGTCGGCGCCCGACGCGACCACCTCGGGCGGATAGAGCCAGTCGCACTCGACGATCGTCCGGTCCGCGGACAGTGGATACATCCGGTGGAAGATCACGTGGTCCGGCACCAGGTTGATGAAGACCTGCGGCTTGATGGTGATCGCGTAGTAGCGCCGGTCCTGCTCGGCGGCGATCGTCGAGATCGGTCGCTGCCCGGCGCTGCCGTCCACCGTGAATCCCTCGACGTCCCGGCCGAACTCGGCACCGTGCCCGACGTAGTACTGGGCCGCGTACCCGCCGGCGAACTCCGGCAGCACGTGCACCAGCTCCGGATGGATCGTCGAGCAGTGGTAGCACTCCATGAAGTTCTCGATGATCAGCTTCCAGTTGGCCCGCACGTCGTAGGTGATCCGCCGGCCCACGGTCAGCGCGTCCAGGCCGTAGCGCTCGATCGAGGCGAGATCGCCGAGCCGCTCCACGCAGGCGCCCATCACCTCGTCCTCGAACGACGGCGGGGTGTCGGCCAGGCACACCCAGACGTAGCCGAGCCACTCGCGGACGTGCACCTTCCGCAGGCCGTACTCGACCCGGTCCACGTCCGGCATCTTCACCAGGTTAGGCGCGGCCACCAGCTTGCCGTCCAGGTCGTACGCCCAGGCGTGGTACATGCAGCGGAAGGTGCGCTTGACCGCGCCGGACTCCTCGACACACAGCTTGGCGCCACGGTGCCGGCAGACGTTGAGGAAGGCGCGCGCGGCACCGTCCTGAGCCCGGGTGACGAGGAGACTCTCCCGGCCGACCTCGACCGTGCGGTAGGCGCCGGGCGTGGCGACGTCCTCGCCGCGCGCCACGCAGAACCACATCTGCTCGAAGATCAGCTCCTGCTCGGCGGCGAAGATCGACGGGTCGGTGTAGTAGTGCCCGGCCAGGGTGGGCAGCAGCGACGAGGTCATGATGGCGCTCCGGTCAGCCGGCGGGGGTCGAACAGTCCGATCGGGTGGGCGGTCGTGCCGGTGGTGGCCAGGTCGGCGACGATCTCCCCGACCACCGGCACGAACTTGAACCCGTGCCCGGAGAAGCCGCAGGCCACGGTCACCGCCTCGTGCGCCGGGTGCCGGCTGATCACGAAGTGCTCGTCCGGCGTGGTGCTGTACATGCACGGCTCGCCGCGCAGGAACGCGCCGGGCAGGTCGGGCAGCCGCTTGCCGCAGTAGGCCGTCATCTCGGCGATCTCGCCCGGGTGCACCTCGGTGTCCAGGGTGTCCGGCGTGGTCGGCGTGCCCCGCCGGAAGAACGCGATCTTGGCGCCGCCGTCCGGCCCGTCGATCGCCGGGAAGCCGTAGATCTGGCCGCCCTCGGTGTCCTCCCAGATGTAGATCGGATGCCGGTCCGGCCGGAACGGGTCGATGCCGCCGCGCGGGGTGAACCAGAACTGCACCATCCGCTCGATCGCGAACGGCACGCCGAGGTCGGCGAGGAGCTCCGGCGCCCACGGTCCGGGCGTGATCACCAGCTGCCCGGCCGTGTAGGTGCCCTTCGCGGTGGTCACCCGCACCCCGTCGCCGGCCGGTTCCCAGCTGGTCATCGGCTCGTCGAAGCGCAGGTCGGCGCCCTTCCGCCCGGCCAGTTCCAGATTGGCCGCCACCGTCGCCTCCGGACGGACCAGGCCGGCCTTCGCCTCGAACAGGGCGATCTCGTCATGCTCCGGGGCCAGGGTCGGGAAGCGGCGGCGGATCTCGGCCGCGTCCAGGATCTCGTGCCGCAGGCCCCACTTCTCGGCGCTGGCCCGGCTGCCGGACACCGTCCGTGACTCCGGGCGGCCGATCATCAGGCCGCCGGTCAGCATGATCACGTCTCGGCCCGAGTCGGTCGCCAGCTGGTCGAACAGCTCGTAGGAGCGGAGCAGCAGCGGGACGTACTCGGCGCCCTCGAAATACGACTGCCGGGTGATCCGGGAACCGCCGTGGCTGGCACCGCGATCGTGCGCGGGACCGTACTTCTCCAGGCCGAGAACCCGCACCCCGCGGGCGGCGAGCTGCAGCACGGTGGCGCTGCCCATCCCGCCGAGACCGACAACGATCACATCGTACGAGGACATTGGTGCTCCTTATCGCCGAAGGCGCTCGTGCTTTGGATCAAAGAGCGGCTCGGCGGTCACGGTCGCCCGCAGCCGCCGATCGAAATAGCCGATCTCCACCTCGGTACCGGGGGCGGTCACCGGCAGCCACGCATAGGCGATCGGCGCGCCGATGGTGTGCCCGAAGGCCGCGCTGGTGACGTGCCCGACCGCCTGCCCGTCGAGATAGACCGGTTCCCGCCCCAGCGGCACATGGCCCGCATCGGCCAAGACCAGACAGGTCAGCAGCCGCTCCGGAGAGGTGCTTTCGACGTCGCCACGCACCGCGAAGCCGAGCCCGGCCTGCCAGGGGTCGTCCTCGGTGGTCATGTCGACACCCCAGGCGCGGTAGCCCTTCTCCAGGCGCAGGCTGGTGAACGCGTGCCGCCCGGCCGCGATCAGGCCATGCTCACGACCGGCGTCCCACAGCGTGTCCCACAGCTTCCGCCCGTACTCGGCCCGCGTGTAGATCTCCCACCCGAGCTCCCCCACGTAGGAGAGGCGCAGCATGGTCACCGGAACCGCCCCGAGATAACCCTCCCGGCACTGGAAATACTTGAACCCTTCCGTGCGTACGTCGATGTCCGTCAACGGTTGCACCAGGTCCCGCGCCGCCGGCCCCCAGAGGCCGACCCCGCAGGTGCCGCCGGTGACGTCACGGACCGTGACCCCGTCCGGGGCGTGCCGCAGCAGCCAGTCGAGGTCGAGCGGCCCGTTCACGCCGATCTGGAAGCGGCTCTCGCCGAGCCGGGCCACGGTGATGTCGCTGCGGATGCCACCGGCCTGGTCGAGCAGCAGCGTGTAGACCACGGTGCCGACCGGACGGTCGACGTTCCCGCTGGTCAGCGATTGGAGAAAGCCGACCGGGCCGAGGACTTCGAGGCGGGTCAGCGGGGTCATGTCGTAGAGCGCCACCGTCTCCCGGGTCAGCCGGGCCTCGGTCGCCGCGATCGGCGACCAGTGCCGCGCCGACCACTCGTCCCGGGCCGGCGGGTCGGCCGGTGCCGGGTTGCTCGCGTACCAGAGCGGACGCTCCCAGCCGGCCGCCTCGCCGAAGACCGCGCCCAGCTCGGCCTGCCGCTCGTGGAACGGACTCACCCGCAGGTCCCGCACCGACGGCGGGTCGAGCGGATGCAGGATGTCGTAGACCTCGACGAAGCTGCGGATCGACCGCTCCCGCACGTAGGCCGGGGCCAGCTGCGCCGGGTCGAACCGGTTGAGGTCGCATTCGTGCAGGTCGTCGCCGGGCCGGCCGGTGACCATCCACTCGGCGACGGCCCTGGCGGCGCCGGCCGAGTGGGTGACCCAGATGGCCTCGGCGGTCCAGAAGCCCGCCAGGTCGCGGGACTCGCCGAGCAGCGGGAAGCCGTCGGCGGTGAACGAGAAGACACCGTTGAAGCCGTCGGTCGGCTCGGCGTCGCGCACCGCGGGCAGCAGGTCCCCGGCCGCCGCCCACGACTCGGCGAACGTGTCCGGGGTGAACGCCAGCATCGACGGATGCGCCCCGGCGGCCAGGCCGTCGAGGTCGACCGGCATCGGCTCGTGCAGGTAGGAGCCGACGCCGAGGGTGTCGCCGTGCGCCCGGAAATACAGGTCACGGTCCTGGTGGCGCAGGATCGGCAGGTCGTCGGCCGCCCCGACCGGCGTGGTCCGGGCGTACTGGTGGGCCATCGGCAGCAGCGGGATCGGCACCCCGGCCAGGGCACCGATCCGCGGCCCCCAGAAACCGGCGCAGCTGACCACGATCTCGGCCGGGAAGTCGCCGTCCGCGGTGCGGACCCCGACCACCCGGCCGCCGAGCTGCAGGATCTCGACCACCTCGGCGCCGCCGACGAACCGGGCGCCGCGCATGGCCGCCCGGGCCGCCTGCATCTCGCACGCCTTCACGGCCAGCGCCAGCCCGTCCGTCGGCACGTGCAGCCCGCCGAGCACCCGGTCCTTGTCGACCAGCGGGAACAGCTCGGCGCAGGCGGCCGGGTCGACCACCGCCGAGCCGATCCCCCACGACTGCCCGTACCCGAAGCGGCGGTGCAGCTCGGCCAGCCGCTCCGGGGTGGTGGCCACCTCGAGGCTGCCGACCGAGCGGAAACAGTCGAGGCCGGCCAGCTTCTCCACGGTGTAGCGGGCCATCCGGGCCATCGTCCGCGACGGGTTGGTCTGGAAGACCAGCCCCGGCGCGTGCGAGCTGGACCCGCCGGTCACGAAGAGCGGGCCCCGCTCCAGCACGGTGACCTCGGTCCAGCCGCGCGCGGTCAGCTCATCGGCGAGCGAGCAGCCGACGATGCCGGCACCGATGATGACCACCTTCGGTCCGGGCATGGGTCAGCTCCCCGCCGGGATCCACGGCTTCCAGGTCGACTCGTGCTCGTTTACCCACTTCTCGGCCGCCTGGTCGGCGCTCATGCCCTGGTTGGTGAGGTAGTCCGAGACGAGGTTCTGGTCGTCGTTGGTCCACTGGAAGTTCTTGATCAGCTGGTAGGCGGTGCTGTTGGCGTCCGCGAACTTCTTGCTGGCGATCTTGTCGAGCTCGTCGATGGGATAGTCGCAGGCGACCTTCTTCGGGTCGGCGTCGCAACCCGCGGTGTACGGCGGCAGCGTGATCCGGGCGTACTTCTCCTTGGCGAACAGCCACTGCGGCTCGTAGAAGTAGAAGAGCAGCGGCTTCTTCTGCGCGGTGGCCTGCTGGGCCGCCTTGATGATCGCCGCCTCGCTGCCGGAGAAGACCACGGTGTAGTCCAGCTTCAGGGTGTTGACCAGCGCCACGTCGTTGGTGACGTAGGACGGGTCACCGTCGAGCAGCTGCCCTTTGCCCTTCGACTCGGAGGTCTTGAAGAGGCTCGCGTACTTGTTGAGGTTCTTGTAGTCGGTGATGTCCGGGTACTGGTCGGCCATCCACTGCGGGACGTACCAGCCGATCAGGCCCTTGTTGCCGGTCTTCCCGACCTCGACCGCGACCTTCTTCTGCTCGATGTAGGTCTTCTTCAGGTCGGCGTGCCCCCAGTTCTCCAGGATCACGTCGACCTCGCCGGTCTCGAAGCCCTGCCAGGAGACCTCCTCCTTGAGCTCCTTCTTGTCGACCTTGTAGCCGAGCTTCTTCTCGAGGAGGTAGCCGACCACCGCCGCGTTGGACTCGTAGCCGACCCACGGGTTGACCGCGAGGTTGACGGTGCCTTTCGCGCCCGCACTCGGCGCGGTCTCGCCCGCGCCCGAGGTGGCGCCGCCGCAGGCGGTCAGGGTCAATATCAGAGCCGCCGAGGCAGCCGTCCGCAGTCTCATCTAGCGAGGTCCCTTCGCATGGTGGAAACCCTGGGTAAGGCGGTCGAGCAGGATGCCGAGCAGGACGATGGCGAAACCGGCCGCGAGGCCCTTGCCGAAGTCCTCACGCTGGGAGAAGCCGGCGACCACGTCGTAGCCGAGGGCGCCCGCGCCGACCAGGCCACCGAGGACGACCATCGCCAGGACCATGACGATCCCCTGGTTGGCGGCGAGCAGCAGGCCGCCGCGGGCCATCGGCAGCTGCACCTTCCAGAGCAGCTGCCACGAGGTGGAGCCGGCCGCGGTGGCGGCCTCGACCACGGTGGCCGGCACGTCCCGCAGCCCCCGGTCGACGAGCCGGACCACCGGCGGGAAGGCGTAGACGAAACCGGCCACCACCGCGGTGAAGCGGCTCGCGCCGAAGAGCGCCACGGCCGGCAGGAGGTAGACGAAGGACGGCATGGTCTGCGCGGCGTCCAGCACCGGGCGCAGGCCGGCCGCGAACCAGTCGTGCCGGGCCGACCAGATGCCGAGCAGGACCCCGATCGCCATCGTCAGCACGATCGTGACCAGCACCGTGGCGAGCGTCTGCATGGCGTGCTGCCACAGCCCGAGCCCGGCGATCCCGGCCGCGGCCAGGCCGGCGATCCCGGCCGTCCGCCACCCGCCGACCAGCGCGCCGAAGGCCGCTACCACCAGCACGAAGAGCCACCAGGGGGTGGTCGTGAGCACGGTTTCGAGCGGGTCGAGCAGCCCGGCGCTGACCGCGTTCTTGAGCCATTCGGTGGCGTCGTACCAGTGCAGCTCGATCCAGCCGGTGAGGTCGTTGACCGGCGCCGCGAAGGAGACCCGCGGCAGGTCCTCGCCGATCGGCAGCAGCGCGACCACGACCACCGCGACCAGCGCCGCGGCCGCAGCGGCCCATCGGCCCCGGCCCCACCGGCCGGCCCGGCGGCGGGCCGCGCCGGCGGTGATCCGGTCCAGCACCACCGCCATGACCACGATCGCCAGGCCGGCGTCGAAGGCGGCACCGACGTTGACCCGTTCGAGGGCCTGGACGATGTTCTGGCCCAGGCCGGGCGCGTTGATCAGGGCGGTGATCACCACCATCGACAGCGCCATCATGATCGTCTGGTTGACCGCGAGCACGATGGTCGGCCGGGCCAGCGGCAGCCGCACCTTGGTCAGCAGCTGCCGCCCGGTCGAGCCGAGCGCGGTGGCCGCCTCGACCGTGGTCACCGGCACCTCGCGGATGCCCAGTTCGGTGATCCGGATGGTGGCCGGCACCGCGTAGATCAGGGTGGCGATCACCGCGGCCGGCTCGCCGATCAGGAAGAGCAGCGTCATCGGCGCGAGGTAGGCGAAGGTCGGCATGATCTGCATGACGTCGAGCACCGGCCGCAGCGCCGCGCCGACCCAGCCGACCCGGGCCGCGAGCACCCCGATCGGCACCCCGATCAGCACCGCGAGCAGCACCGCCGAGACGGTCAGCACGAGCGTGTCGACGCTCTCCGTCCACAGTCCGAGAAACCCGAACGCGAGGAACCCACCCAGCGCGACCAGGGCGGTCCGCCACCCGGCCAGCACCGCGGCCAGCGCGGTGACCGCCGCGACCAGGCCCGCGAACCCGAGCCCGGAGAGCCCGCTCCGCACCGCGTCGACCAGCAGGCGCACCCCGAGCCGCACGTAGTTGACGCCGTAGAGGAAGACCGGGCTGGTGTCCCGGTTGGCGTCCACCCAGTCCCGCACCTGGGTGAAGAACCGGAACGCCGCCGCGTCCTCGGAGTCGGCGGCGGCATCGGTGCGAAAAACGAGATACCCGACGACCGCGGCGACAACCAGGAGCACCGGCAGGACTCGCCCCCATCGCGGAGCCCCCGCCCTAAGCACCGGCCGCGTCATCGTCGCCGTCATACCGGGACCTGGCGGTGGTGGCCGATCAGGGCCGGCAGCAGCTGGTCGGCGTCGACCACGCCGACCCGGCGGTCGCCGTCCACCACCGGGATCGGGAGTTTCGCCCCGAGCACCCGCGGGATCGCGTCGCGGATCACCGTGGCCGCGGGCAGGGGCTGGTCCTCGACGGTCTCGCCGGGGGCCGGGTCGCGCATGATCCACTTCAGGGTCAGGACGTCGGAGCGCGGGACGTCCCGGACGAAGTCCGCCACGTAGTCGTCGGCCGGGTCGCCGACCAGGTCCTCGGGGGTGCCGACCTGCACCAGCTCGCCGTCGCGGAGCACCGCGATCCGGTCGCCCAGGGTCAGCGCCTCGGCCAGGTCGTGGGTGATGAACAGCAGCGTCTTGCCGACCTCGGCGTGCAGCCGGCGCACCTCGGCCTGCATGTCCCGGCGGATCAGCGGGTCCAGGGCGCTGAACGGCTCGTCGAAGAGCAGCACGGCCGGGTCGATGGCGAGCGCCCGGGCCAGCCCGACCCGCTGCTGCATGCCGCCGGACAGCTGCTCCGGGTATTGCTGCTCGTGGCCGTCCAGGCCGACCAGCGCGAGCATCTCGCCGGCCCGCCGATGCCGTTCGGCCCGGCCCACTCCCTGGATCTCCAGGCCGTAGGCGACGTTGTCCAGCACCGACCGGTGCGGCAGCAGCCCGAAGTGCTGGAAGACCATCGCCACCCGGTGCCGGCGCAGCTCCCGGAGCCGGCGCGGGTTCATCTCCCGGACCGGCTCGCCGTCGATGCCGATCTCGCCGCTGGTCGGTTCGATCAGCCGGGTCAGGCAGCGCACCAGCGTCGACTTGCCACTGCCGGACAGCCCCATCACCACGAAGACCTCGCCGGCCTCGACCGCGAAGCTGACGTCCTTGACCGCGGCCAGGCAGCCGGTCCGGGCCCGCAGCTCGGCCCGGGGCAGGGCGGCCAGCTCGGTGCCGACCACCCGCTCCGGTTTCGGGCCGAAGACCTTCCACAGGTGCTCGACCGTGATCGTGGACGTCATGTGCCCTCCGGGCCTACTTCAGATCGGCGCTGATCAGGTCGGCGGCGCGTTCCCCGATCAGGAACACCGCCACCATCGGGTTCACCGTGGGCATCGTCGGGAAGACCGAGGCATCGGCGATGCGTACGTTCGGGAAGCCGCGCAACCGCAGCTCGGGGTCGACCACGGCCAGCTCGTCGCCGGCCGCGCCCATCCGGCAGGTGCCGGCCGGATGGAAGACGGTGTGGTGGGCGGCCCGGCCGTAGGCGGAGAGCTCCTCGTCGGTGCGCAGCGCCGGGCCGGGGGCGATCTCCCGGGCGATCCAGGAGGCGAACGGCTCGGTGGCGGCCACCTCGCGGGCCAGCCGCAGGCCGTCCACGATGGTCTGCTCGTCGTAGCCGCCGGCGTCGGTGAAGTAGCGGAAGTCGAGCAGCGGCTTGGTGCCCGGGTCGGCGTCGGCCAGGGTGAGCCGGCCCGCGCTGCGCGGGCGCGGCACGTTCGGGGTCATCCCGAAGCCGTGCGCGGGCACGTCGTACCCGAGCCGTGCGGTGTTGACCGTGAACGGGATCTGATAGAGGTGGAACATCAGGTCGGGGCGCTCGGCCGACGGGTCGCGGCGGACGAACAGGCCGGCGTCGGAGTCCATCGCCGACATCGGCGGGATCGGCCTGCTCGCCTCCCAGAGGATCAGCGACTCCGGGTGGTCGAGCAGGTGCTCGCCGACGCCGGGCACGTCCGCCCGCACGTCGATGCCGAGCCGTTCCAGGTCGGCGGCCGGGCCGATGCCGGAGAGCAGCAGCAGTCGCGGGGTGTCGATCGCGCCCGCGCTCAGCACGTACTCGTGCCGGGCCTTGATGATGTTGACCTCGTCGCCCTGCCGGACCGTGACGCCGGTCGCCGGGTCGAGATGGAACGCCCAGGTCTCGGTCATGATCGTGAGGTTCGGGCGGTCGAGGTGCGGGTGCAGGTAGGAGACCGAGGCGGAGGAGCGGACGCCGGTCTCCGGGTGGTAGCCGACCGAGAAGAAGCCGGTGCCGTCGACGAACGGCGACGCGTTGAAGTCCTCGACGATCGGCACGCCGAGCGCGGTGTGGCAGGCGGCCACGAAGTCGGCGGCGAGCGGATTGCGCGGTTCGGCCACCGGGGTGATGTTGACGGCGAGGCGTTTCCAGTACGGCAGCATCTCGTCGTAGGACCAGCCGGTCGCCCCGGCCGCGACCCAGTCGGCGAAGTCGCCGGGCAGCGGCAGGAAGCTGATCATCGTGTTGTGCGAGGAACATCCGCCGAGCACCCGGGCCCGCGAGTGCCGCAGGTGCGAGTTGCCGCGCGGCTGCTCGACGATCGGATAGTCGTAGTCGAACTCGGTCTCCAGCAGGTTCAGCCAGTTCCGCAACTGCAGAACCCGCTGGTCACCCACGTCCGAAGGGCCGCCCTCGATCAGGCACACCCGCACCGCCGGGTCCGCGGACAACCGGGAGGCGATGACCGAACCGGCCGTCCCACCTCCGACGATGACCACGTCGAACTCGCTCGCGTCCAGCTTGCGCCACCTTCCGTCGCGCCGTGATCACACCTTGGTCAGCAACTCCCAAGATCGTCAATGGCATCGACAGACTTTTACCTCTGCGCAACAAACGCGTCCTTTCAAGATCAGCCTCGGTAGAATCCGGTCGTGCCGGCCCACCCGTATCTGGACGCCCCGACCCCCCTCGCGTTCGCCCACCGCGGCGGCGCAGCGGACGGCGACGAGAACACCGCCGAGGCGTTCGAGCGGGCGGTGAAGCTCGGCTATCGATACGTGGAGACCGACGTCCACGCCACCGCCGACGGCGTGCCGGTCGTCTTCCACGACGCCACCCTGGAACGGCTCACCGGCCAGGCCGGGCGGATCGCCGACCTGCGCTGGTCCGACCTGGCCACGCTGCGGGTCGGCGGGGCGGCCGCCATCCCCCGCCTCGAGGACGTCCTGGTGGCCTGGCCGGACATCCGCTTCAACATCGACGTCAAGGCCGACTCCGGTGGTGCGCCCACGGTGGACACCGTCCGCCGGGCCGGCGCGCAGAGCCGGGTCCTGCTGGCGTCGTTCAGCGACGCCCGCCTGGCGACGCTGCGCCGCCTGGCCGGCCCGGCGGCGGCCACCTCCCTCGGCATGCGCGGGGTGGCCCGGCTCCGGCTGGCCTCGCTGGCCGGCGCCCGCCTCCGGTTGCCGCCCTCGGTGGTGGCGGCCCAGGTCCCGGTCCGGCACGGCCGGTTCCGGGTGGTGGACCGCGCGTTCCTCCGGAGCTGCCACCGCTCCGGGTTGCAGGTGCACGTCTGGACGGTGGACTCCCCGGCCGAGATCAACCACCTGCTCGACCTCGGCGTCGACGGCATCATGACCGACGACCTGACCGCCCTGCGGGACACCTATGCGGCCCGCGGAAGCTGGCCCGAATAGCGCAGAACAATGGGCGCCTGATTCATACTCATAGCGACCTCTCAGGTTCGCACGGTCGCGAATGGTTTACATTTCATGGGCGGTGCGGGGCGAGCGGCCGGTGCGCGGGGGCGTACAGCGGGCTCTGTCGATCTTCGCAGGTCAGCGAAATTTATCGTGATCTTGTTGAACTCCGAGCATCATCCGTTCGGAGGATGCTCGGGGTTCGAACCCGCCGCCATATCTTTTCTTTAAGACTCGACCAAGAATTCATCAAATTGGCTTCCTTAATTGCTATTTCGCGGGCTGCCTCTTACCGTCTGGGAGCCGGTTGTCAGGGAACCGGGCAGATTCTTCGAAAAAGAGGTATCGCGCATGCGTAGGTCGGCTTACCGACGTGCTGCCGCGCCATCCGGCGGCAACCGGCGGCTCCTCGCGGTCGGTGCGGTGATCGCCGCACTCGGCGCGGTCGTCGCGTTCACCACGATCTCCAGCGCCGCCGAGAACGACGTGCCCGCGGGCAGCGGCGCCGGCAAGGTGGTCAACGGCCAGGTGATCCTCACCGACACCTGCGTCGACTCGAACCTTCTGGCGCACGACGGCTTCCAGAAGGGCGACCGCTGCGTCTCCACCGAGTTCGGTGAGGTCAGCGCCGCGAAGAACAACCCGTCGCTGCTGATCACCCAGTCGCCGCGGACGGTTCAGGTCAACACCCCGTTCACGCTCAAGGTCAGCACCCGCAACCTGATCCGCGACCGCTTCCTCGCGGCCGGCGCCGGTGGGTACTACGTGGAGAGTTCGGTGCTGCAGAACGGCATCGAGCGCGGCCACTTCCACACCGCGTGCCGGATGCTCACCTCCACCCGGGAGGCGCCCGACCCGTCGCCGGTGCCCGCGTTCTTCGTGGCCACCGAGGACAAGAAGGGCAGCCAGACCCCGGACGAGGTCACCATCCAGGTGGCCGGCCTGCCGCAGGAGGGCACCGCTCAGTGCGCCTCGTGGGCCGGTGACGGCTCGCACCGCGTGCCGATGATGGAGCGCGCCAACGAGACCCCGGCCATCGACGCGATCCGCATCCGGGTCACCGCCACCCCCGCCGGCAACAACGGCGGCGGCAACAACGGCGGCCAGCAGGGCGGGAATAACGGCGGCAACAACGGCGGCGGCCAGCAGGGCGGCAACAACGGCGGCCAGAACAACGGCGGGGGCCAGAACAACGGCGGTAACAACAACGGTGGGAACAACGGCGGCACCGCCACCACCGCGCCGACCACCGCTCCCACGCCGACCGCCACGGCCACCGCCGCTCAGCCGGACACCAAGAGCGACTTCACGCCGAAGGCGACGATCACCACCACGAAGCCGGCCACCACGCAGACCAGCAAGCCGGCCACCACGAGCACCAGCAAGCCTGCTTCCACGCGTACCACCGAAAGCAGCGAGGAAAGCAGCAGCGACAGCAACACCACCGAGAGTGACGCGACCGAAAGCTCGACGAAGTCGGAGGTGACCGCGAAGCCGAAGGCGAGCAAGAGTTCCGAGGCCGCGGCGTCCGACTACACCTACTCGAACGACGACGGTGTGCTGAACTCCGGCGAGAAGGCGCCGACGATCGACCAGGTCGCGGCGAAGACCACGCAGCAGGACCAGAAGAGCGGCGGGGTGCTGGCGCTGACCGGCACCAACACGGTCGCCTTCCTCGGCGGCGCGGTCGTGATGATGCTGGCGGGCCTCTCGCTGATGGCGTTGACCCGGCGCCGTCGCCCGGGTACTCCCTGGCAGTAGTACCGCGATGTGCACGGCGGCCCGGTCGAAATCGACCGGGCCGTCTTGTCGTATGCGGGATCGGAAGAGGTGAGGGTAGCCTTACCACTGATTCCGAGCGGAAGAGGACCAGCATGCCGAACAGGCCGGCGCGACCTGCCCACCGGGCAGTCGTCACCCGCGTGGAGCAGCTCACCCCGCACATGGTCCGCGTGGTCGTCGGCGGCGAGGGCCTGCGCGCGATCGAGGCGGGCTCCTGTACCGACCACTACGTGAAGGTGCTGTTCAAGCAGCACGGCTTCGACTACCCGGAGCCGTTCGACATGGGCGCGGTCCGCGAGACCATGCCGCGCGAGGCGTGGCCGGTCGTCCGGACGTACACGATCCGCCGCTGGCTCCCCGAGATCCCGGAGATGTGGATCGATTTCGTGGTGCACGGCGACGAGGGCGTGGCCGGCCCGTGGGCGCTGCGGGCCCGGCCCGGCGACGAGTTCCACTTCATGGGCCCGGGTGGCGGCTATGCGCCCGAGGCCGAGTCCGGCTGGCACCTGCTGGCCGGCGACGAGAGTGCGCTGCCGGCCATCGCCGCGGCCCTCGAACGCATGCCCGCCGGTGCCCTCGTGCACGCGTTCATCGAGGTCGACGGCCCCGACGAGGAGCAGAAGGTGGAGACCGAGGCGCCGATCGTCTGGCTGCACCGCGGCGCCCGCCCGGTCGGCGAGCTGCTGGCCGAGACGGTCCGCGCCCTCGACTTCCCGGCCGGCAAGCTGCAGGCGTTCGTGCACGGCGAGGCCAACTTCGTGAAGGACATCCGGGCGTTCCTGCGTAAGGAGCTCGCCATCCCGCTCGACCAGTTGTCGATCTCCGGCTATTGGCGTCGCGGCCTCAACGAGGACGGCTGGCAGTCGACCAAGCGCGAGTGGAACCAGCAGGTCGAACAGGAGCAGGAAGCCGTGTGAGTGGGGGCACTCCCCCGCGCGTTTCCGGTGTGTGACACCGATGATGTGTAAGTGGTGACCGCGGAAGAGCAGCTGACAATCGATTCCCGTCGCAGCCGGATCGCCGCGGTGGTCGCCCTGCTCCTGGCGGCGCTCAACCTGCGCCTCGCGGTGACCAGCATCGGCCCGGTGCTCAGCGAGATCCGCGACGGGCTCGGCATGAGTTCGACCACGGCCGGGCTGCTCACGTCGGTCCCCGTCATCTGCTTCGCCACCGTCGGCCTCGCGGCGCCCCGGCTGGCTCGGCGCTTCGGCGCCGCTCGCGTGATCATCGTCGGCCTGTCGGTGCTCGCGGCCGGCCTCGCGCTGCGCCCCTACGCCCCCGGCGTCGCCCTGTTCCTACTGCTCAGCCTGGTGTCACTGGGTGGCATCGCGGTCGTCAACGTGCTCCTGCCGGTGATCGTCAAGGAGAAGTTCCCGACCCAGGTCGGCACCATGACCGGCCTCTACTCGGTCGCCCTCAACCTCGGCGCCACGCTCGCGGCGGCCGCGACGGTTCCGCTCACCCACGCGTTCGGCGGCAGCTGGCGGCTCGGCCTGGCCTGCTGGGCGATCCTGGCCACGGTCGCGCTGCCCGCCTGGCTCCCGCTGACCCGGGAACCTTTTTCCCAGGGCCCAGTGACAAAAGCCGATGATCTGGTACGGGTGAGCCGGCACCCGGTGGCGTGGGCCCTCGCCGTGTATTTCGGCATGCAGTCCACCTCGGCGTACGTGATCATCGGCTGGCTCCCGCAGATCTACCGCGACGCCGGTCTCTCCGCCGACGAGGCGGGCCTGCTCTTCGCCACCACGTCGTTCCTCGGCGTGCCGCTCGGCCTGGCGCTGTCCGCCCTGGCCGGCCGGCTGCGCAGCCAGAGCGTCATCGCCGCGACCCTCGCCCTGTTCGGCATCGCCGGTTACGCCGGCCTGTGGTGGGACCCGGCCGCCGCGCCCTGGCTGTGGGTGATCCTGCTGGGCATCGTGAACACCGCGTTCCCGCTGGTCCTCACGATGATCGGGCTGCGCGGCAGCTCGCCCGCGACGGTGGTGAAGCTGTCCGCCTTCGCGCAGAGCGTGGGGTACCTGCTGGCCATTCCCGGCCCGATCCTGATCGGCCTGCTGCACGACCACACCGGTGGCTGGCGGGTACCCCTCGCCTTCATGATCGCCCTGATGGTCCCGCAGCTGATCGCCGGCGTCTACGCCGGCCGGGACCGCCAGATCTAGGTCAACTTCAGCAGCTCCGCGGCCACCTCGGTCGGCCGCTCCACGTGCGGCGAGTGCCCGCAGTTCTCGTAGACGACCTCGGTGTACGGCCCGTAGCGCTCGAACACCGCCCGGGTCTGGCTCACCATCGGCTGCGGCGGCGCGGCGTCCGCTCCCGGCCAGCCCGGCACCAGGCCGATCGAGCCGAGGTAGGCGAGGTCGAAGAACGAGGTGTCCGAGACGATCGCGTCCCGATCGCCGCGCACCCAGGTGATCGGCGGCTTCACCGGCACCGCCACCAGCGCGTCGGCCACGTTGAAGTGGTTCGGCGCCATCGTGTTGAGCACACCCCGGTCGCCCGGCCCGATGCCCGGCCAGGTGTCCACCGGCTTGCTGTCGCCCGGGTAGTTGTCGTCCCCGATCGCGGTGCTCAGCACGGTGTCGAGCAGCAGCTGCTCGTCGGCGCCGAGGCTGGCCGGGTCGGCCACGTAGGCGGTGCGCAGCACGGTGAGCGGACTGGTCGGGCTGTCGGCGCTGCGATCGCCGGCGAGGATCCGCTGCACGAAGTCGGGGTTGGCGCCGCCACCGCCGGTGCCGGCGAAGTCGGGCAGCGGAGTGCCGTCGAGGTCGCGGGTGCCGCCGAAGCCGTACGGGCTGAGCGGCGCCTCCAGCAGCAGGTTCTTGAACCGCTCCGGGTGATCGACGAGCAGTTGCATGGCAACGCCGCAGCCCATCGAGTGGGCGACGAGGGTGACCTTTTCATCACCGGCGAACAGCGCCGGATCGTCGAGGAGGGCGGCCACGTCGTCGGCGAAGTCGCGCAGACCCCGGGTGGCGTCGACCGGCGCGGTCTCGGAGCTTCCGTACCCACGCAGGTCCGGGGCGACGATCCGCAGGGTGGGCGGCAGGTGCCGCAGCAGTGGCCGCCAGAAGGCGGCGGACGAACAGTTGCCGTGCACGAGCAGCACCGGGGTGCCGTCGGCCGGGCCGTCGACCAGAACGTTGAGGGAGATGCCGCGGACGGCGACGGAGACCTCTTCCATCGCCGAAGCCTCCCACCGCGGGCCGCGGGCGCGCAGTGTGGTCGGCACACATATCCTACCGGGTATGGCCGGTGACGTGTGGGCTGTCGGTGCCGCCTACGAGGCATACGTGGGCCGCTGGAGCCGCCCGGTGGCCGCCGAGTTCGTGCGGTGGCTGGCGGTGCCGCCCGGCGCGCGCTGGCTGGACGCCGGCTGCGGCACCGGCGCGCTGACCGGCGCGATCTTCGCGGCCGCCGCCCCCGCCCTGGTGGTCGGGGCCGACATGTCCCTGGGTTTCCTGCGCGAGCCCCGCGCCGGCACCGTGCTGAACGCCGACGCGGCCGCCCTGCCGCTGGCGGCCGACGCGTTCGGGGCGGTGGTGAGCGGCCTGGCCCTGAATTTCGTGCCGCACCCCGAGCAGGCCGTCACCGAGTTCGCCCGGGTGGCCGCCCCCGGCGCGACGGTGGCGTCGTACGTCTGGGACTACGCCGACGGCATGCAGTTGATGCGCTGGTTCTGGGACGCGGCCCGCGCGGTCGACCCGGCGGCAGCCGCCGAGGACGAGGCCGTCCGCTTCCCGATCTGCAACCCGGCCGGCCTGGCCGCCGCCTGGACCGCGGCCGGCCTGGATGACGTCGAGACCAGGCCGATCACGGTCCCGACCGTGTTCACCGATTTCGACGACTACTGGCAGCCGTTCCTGGGCGGCCAGGGCGCGGCCCCGGCCTATCTGTCCCGGCTCGTTCCGAACCGCCGCTGGGAGATCCGCGACCTGCTGGACGCCCGCCTGCCCCGCCGCCCGGACGGCTCGATCGCCCTGACCGCCACCGCCTGGGCGATCCGCGGCCGGACGCCGGGGTGAGCTCAGGCGTCGGCGGTGGGCGCCTTGGGGCAGCCGTTCTTCTTCTGCCAGGCCTTGACCGCGGCGACCGGGGACTTCTGGCCGTCCTTGCGCCATGAGTCCAGGTAGGGCCACGGGTAGAGGGTGCCGCGCTGGTTCCACCAGTCGCCCTGCTTCGCGCACGGCGGGGAGATGCCGAAGTGCAGGTGGCAGGCGCTCGCGTCGCCGGTGTCGCCGGTCTTGGCCAGGGTCTGGCCGGTCTTCACCCGGGCGCCGGGCTCGATGCCGTCGGCGATCGAGGACAGGTGCGAGCCGTAGTAGCGGACGCCGTCGTCGCCGAGGATCGACACCGACAGGCCGCCCCGGGTGGCGCCGTCGTTCTTCTTCGCCGTCCAGGTGTCCTTGGCCGACACGGCCAGGACCACGCCGCTGGTCACCGCCACGAACTTGTTGCCGCACGCCGTGATGACATCGGACGCCGGGTAGTCGTGGTGGGTGCGGGCGTAGCTGTTCTTGCCGATCACCGGGAACGTGTAGGTGACCTTCGTGGCGGCGGTGGCGGACGGCGACGGGGCGGCCGCGGTGGCGGCGGGTGGAGCGGCCGCCGAGGTGGGCAGGCTCTGGGTGGAGCCGGCCCAGATCGGCCCGGAGTCGCCCTCCGGCTTGCCGGAGCAACCGGCAGCGGCGGTGAGGGTGAGACCGATGGCCGCGCCGGCCAGGACGAGTTTCCGCATCAAGGGCAGCAAAACGACATTTTCTTCCTGTGGGGGACCGACGGCCCAATATAACCAGGCCCGTGCACGGCGCAACCCGAGCCGACCAGGCCGGCCGGCTCGGGAAGAACCGCAACTCAGGCGACCGACCTCGGCGCGATCGGCGCCACCGCGGTGCCGGGAGGCGTCTCCCCCCGCAGGCCGCCGCGCAGCGTCTCCAGCATCGTCATGCCCTGCGCGGCCAGCGACGCGACCACGCTGTTCAGGCCCTCGGCGCCGTCGAGCACCGTGACATTCGCCCCCTGCAGGCCCTCGGCGGCGGCCCGCATCATCTCCGGCAGCTTGTCGATGATCGCCTGGTCGAGGGCGATCCGGCCCTGGGCGGCGGCGGCCTCGGCGGACAGCTTGGTGGCGTCGGCGTCGGCCCGGGCCAGGGCGCGGATGCGCTCGGCCTCGGCCTCGGCCGGGCGGATCACCTCGGCGATCAGCTGGGCCTGGCGCAGCTCGGCGTTCTTCTGCGCGACGACCGCCTGCTCGGCCAGCACGTCCTGCGCGGCGCGGGCGGCGGCGAGCGGGCCGGCCTGGGCGGACGTCTGCTGGGCCTGGTCGATCTCGGCCTGATACTGAGCCTTGGCGATCGCCGTCTGCCGAGCGTATTCGGCCTGGTGGCGGATGCTCTCCTGCTGGGCCATGGCGCTGGCCCGGTCGGCCTCGGCGTAGGCGATCTTCGCCTCCTGGTTGACCCGGGCCTCGTGCACCGCGGCCAGCGCCTTGATGTAGCCGGCGCCCTTGTCGTCGATGCTGCTGATCTGCAGCGAGTCGACGGCCAGGCCGATCCGGGCCATCTCGGTCTTGCTGGCGTCGACGATCGCGTCGGCCAGGGTCTGCTGCTCCCGGATGATCGACTCGACGGTCATGCTGCCGATGATGCTGCGCAGGTGGCCGGAGAAGATCCGGCCGACCAGGGTGGGCATCTGCGACTGGTCACCCTGGAAGCGGCGGGCCGCGGCGGCGATCGAGTCGTGGTCGTCGCCGACCTTGAACGCGATGACCGACTGCACCGCCAGGATGATGCCCTGCTTGGTGTAGCAGTCCTCGATGACCTCGGCCTCCTGCATGGCCAGGGTCAGCCGGGTGGCCTTGGAGAAGACGGGCGCGACGAACACGCCGTGCCCTGTGACGATCTTGAACGGCAACGCGTCCGCACCCCGCTGCTTGCGACCACTGATCAGCAAGGCTTCGTTGGGGGCGGGCACCCGATAACCGAACACTGTCCTACGACCCTTCTTCGACGGGCCATGGCTCGACGTCGACCTGGCGCGCGCCACGGTGGTTGATGACGAGGACCTCGGCACCGGCGGCGATGGGTGTCGCCGCGAACGCCAGGTAGTAGTGCGCCAGACCATCCACCTTCAGACGCACCTCGCCCGCGCGCTCGCCGCCGCGGATCGCGGTGATCACCGTGCCCACTCTGCCGACCAGCGCCTGACTCGCCACGACTGCATTGTGCTCCCGGGGTGCGACAGTTCGCTCGCCCAGTGATCGACGTCTAGCTGACACCATCGACGGCCGTGACGGCCTACGGTCTCTGCATGGTGGGACGGCTCCGCGCGGCGGAGGATGCGGCGGCGGAGCAGGAGTCCGCGCCGGTGCCGGCGCGGCCGCCGGTGCAGAGCAACCAGGAGACGGTGGCCAGGCTCGGCGCGGCTCCGAACGGCCGCGACGACGTCGCGGCGATCGGCGGCCTGGCGGGCAACCGCGCGGTGGCGCAATGGCTGGGCTCCGATGTGAGTACGCCGTCGGCCGGCCCCGCGGGTCCGCTGGCGTTCGGCCCTGCGCCGCCCGGCCCGACCACCAACGGGCCGGGAACTACTACCGGCGTACCCCAAAAAGCGCCGGCGCCGCCGCAGCCCGCCGGCACGACGCCCCCGGTGGCGAAGGTGGCGGAGCCGCCGCCACCGATCGACTGGATCGAGGCCCTCCCCGCGCACATCAAGCGGCAGATCGACAACTTCAGCGAGGGCCAGGTCAAGGCGGCCGACGCCGGCAACCAGGCGCTGCTGGACGCGCGGGCCCGCAACCGGGTGACCTTCATGAAGACCATGCGGTGGGCGATGGGCAACGACGACGCCGTGATCCAGAAGCACTTCGAGGAGATCCAGCCGATCGACGTGGGCGACGGCGAGCAGCTGTGGGCGCACGTCTCGACCCGGGAGCGGCTGCTGGAGGTGAAGGCCGAGCTGGAGGCGCAGGGGGTGCCGATGCCGGGCACCACGGTGGGTCTGGGGATGCGCGGCGACCATCTGTTCCGGGTGGAAAAGAAGCTGAGCCGGGGCTGGTTCACGCACGCGGCCGGGTTCGCGGTCGACTGGCGGGCGGCCGCGACGCCGAAGATCAAGGACCCGCGGCTGATCGCGCTGTTCGAGATGGTGACCGGCGGCCGGCCGGACATGAAGACGAGTGTCGAGAGCGACAAGCGGATCGACCTGGAGATCAAGATGGGGGCCGGCACCGCCGACGCCGTCGAGTCGAAGAAGCTGCTCGACTCGGTGGAGGCGGAGTACAAGCGGCTTCAGGAGGGGTCGGAGAAGTTCAAGACCGACCTGCCGGCCGGCACCATGGATCGGCTCCGGGAGCTGGAGCAGGCCCGCTTCGCGGTGCCGACCGCCCAGCGCAAGCTCGCCCGGCTGCTGGCCAAGCGGCCGAAGGCGAAGCCGGAGGAGATCCAGGCGGCGAAGGACGCGGTCGCGGCGGCCGAGAAGCACTACACGGAGGTCCGCACCAAGATCGGCCCCGACCTGCCGAAGCTGTTCGAGCCGTGGACGAAGAAGATCGACGAGAAGATCGCCGTGCTCGACCAGCACTTCAAGGATGCGAACATCGACGTCGAGCTGCTGACCAGCGACTTCGGCCTCCAGGAGCGGGCCGACAAGATCACCGCGCTGCAGCAGGCCGACGCCGGGGCGGCCCGGAAGGCCGGCCCGGAGGTCGGCAAGCTGCGGCAGCTGCATCAGGACGCGGTGGCGCTGCAGGCCCGGATCGACGCGGCGAAGGCGGCCGGTCTGTCCGACCCCGACCTCGCCAAGGTCGAGGAGGCGGTCGGCGGGGTGCTGCGCGGCGTGGACCCGCTGGAGGAGGCGCTGACCGGGATCGTGCCGAAGGCGAAGTTCGAGATCAAGCCGGCCAAGGTGGGCTCGGCCAAGGAGACGGTCGCGACGCTGAAGGCGGCCGCCGACAAGCTCGGGCCCCGCTTCACCGACCTGGCCAAGCGGATCGTGCCGGCCGCCGCGACGTTCGACCAGAACGAGGCCGACGTCGTCACCACCAAGGAGGACCTCGCGCTGCGCCGCAAGTTCCGGGACGACAAGACGGCGGTGCTCGGCAAGAAGAAGATCGACACGTTGATCGACGAGAAGTTCCAGCTGCTGACGCTCAAGAGCCTCAAGGACGGGCTGATCAACAACACCGACGGCTTCGTCTTCGGGTCCAAGCTGGACGTCAACGACCCGGCCCTGGACCAACTCTTCGGGCTCATGCCGGAGAGCCGGGGCGGCTTCTTCACCCCGGACCCCGAAGGGGGAGAGAACGAGGCGAAGGCCGGCAAGTTCAGCGGGGAGCACGGCTACGGCCTGATGTTCGTCAAGTCGATGGTCGCGCACGGCTTCGAGCCGGGGATGGCCTGGCGCGGCGGTTCCGACCCGATGCACTTCGAGCTGGCCGAGGGCCGCAAGTTCCTGACCAGCGCGGGCGCGGACCCGGTCGAGGCGGGCGCGACGCTGCGGGCGGTCGAGGCCATCATTCCGTAGACAACAGGATTCGGTCCACAAAAGGGGAGGACCGACGCCGACCACCAGCGCCGATCCTCCCACCTTTGGGGGGTGTTGAAGCCTCAGCTCACGTTGAGGGCGGTGTTGTCGACCTGGAACGACGTCGCGAGGGAGGAGTCCTCCACGCCGCTGAACGAGATCGTCACGGTCTGGCCCTTGAGCGAGGAGACGTCGAAGGACTTCAGCGCCCAGGTGGCCTTGTTGAGGTTGGAGTAGGTCGCCAGCGTCGTGGAGCCCGCCTTGACCGTCAGCTTGTCGTACGCCGTCGTGGTGCTGGTCTCCGACGACGTGATCTTCAGGTAGAAGCTCAGCGTCGCGGCGGAACAGGTCGACGGGATGGTCACCGACTGCGTGAGCGTGTCGGTGTGGGCGGAGCCGTAGCCGTCGAGCCAGGCGAAGTAGGTGCCCGCGTACGGCGTGTTGGTGCCGGACGCCGTCGAGATCACGCCGGACGTCTGGGTCCAGGTGGTCGCGCCGCTCTCGAAGCCGTTGTTACCGAGCAGCTGCGCCGAGGTGCAGGTGCCGCTGGTCGGGGCGGTCGTCGGGGCGGTGGTGGGCGTCGTCGTCGTGCCCGTGGTGGGCGCGGTCGTCGGCGCGGTGGTGCTGGCGGTGCAGGTCGGGTCGGCCGTCTGAGCCGGCACGCTGACCGCGGTCCAGGCCGCCTTGACCGTGTTGAACGCGGTGCAGTCGGTCGGGTACAGGCTCTTGGCCGCGGTGAGCGTCCAGGTCCGGTACTTGAGGTACGAAGACGACGAGGTCTTCAGCAGCATCGCGTTGTACATGATCGTGATGGCCTTCTGGATGCCGAGGCCGGTGATCGTGGTGCTGTTACAGGTCGTCGAGGCGGGCTGGCCGTTGCCGCTGGTGCCCTGCGCGAGCAGGTAGAACCAGTGGTTACCGGGGCCGGCCGCGGCGTGCACCTCGTCGCTCGGAGTGCTGCTGGAGTAGCAGTTGTCGTCGCCGAGCGCCGACGGGTTGTACATGTTGCGGATCTCGCCCGAGCCGACCAGGTTGACCTCTTCGCCGACCAGGTAGTCCGGCGGGTCGTTCGCGTTGTTGAGGTACCACTCGGTCGCCGCACCGAACGTGTCGGCGACGAACTCCTGAGTGCCGCTGGCCGAGATGCCACCGGGGGTGGTGTCGTCGATGCCGTGGCCGAGCTCGTGGCCCAGCACGTCCGCCGACGAGATCCACTGACCGGCGGTGTTCTTGCCGATCTGCACCTGGGTGCCGTCGTAGTACGCGTTCTGGTCGTTCAGGCCGACCCGGATCGGCCACGCGCCGCCGGAGCCGTCCTGGCCGTTACGGCCGAGCCATGCCGAGAGCATCTTGGTCTGGCCCTCGCCGACGTAGAGGCCGTCGACGCAACCGGTCTCCTTGCTGGTGCCGACGCCGGTGCCCCAGACGTTGTCGGTGCCGCTGAACGTCGTGTTGGTCGACGCGTCCTGGCACTGCATGGTGGCCTGGGTGGAGGACTTCATCGAGTACGTCGAGCCGGACAGCGTGGTGTCGATCGACACCGAGCCGTTGATCCAGCCGGAGCCGGTCCCGGTCACCTCGGTGACGTGCTCCTTGGTGCCGAGCACGGCACCGGTCTGCGCGTCGACGTTGACCGTGAGCCGGCTGGCACCCTCGGCGCCGGTGCCGTTGACCGTGGTCTGCCAGGCCAGCTTGGCGGCCTTGCCTTCCGCGGCGACCACGACGAGCTTGGTGCCCTCCACGCCGGAGACCGTCTTGAGCTGCGCCTTGGCCGTGGCCTGGGCCGCCGTGTCGGCGATCTTCGGGGTGACGGACAGCTCGCCGATCGGGCTGCTCTGCGCGACCGAGGTGTACTTGGTCGCACCGCTCGCGTCGGTCAGGACGACGAAGTCGCCGCCCTCGACCTTCAGGCCCTTGTAGAACCGGAGGTACGGGGTGTAGTTGAGACCGTGCGACGAGAGGACGGCCTGACGCTGGAACGTGTCGCTCGAGCTGGCCTGAAGGACGGCAGGCTTGCTGGCGACGAGAGCGTCGGCCTTGGTGGCGGCGAGCTTGACGGCGGCGGCGGGATCGATCGGCTCTGCGGTGGCCGGCCCGGCCACCGAGACCAGCGCGCCGGCAGCCGCGGTACCGGCTGCTAGCGCGATGATCAGGGGGGTTCGACGTTTCACGCGGGTACTCCTTTTTCTGCCCGGGGGTTTGGGCAGGCTCAAGGTCCAGTGGACGATAAGTCACACCAGGACGACTTGAAGTGAGACGCTAGGCATCGATGGGTGTCTCCGAATCAGGGAAAACCCTTGCGCCACCCGTGGGAGCGCTTTCCGGGCCATACTCCCTAGGTCGTACGACGGAAGCATCCCCAGGTCGGACGACCCCCGCCGGGCACCCGCGAGACGATGCCCGGATGACCGAGCGTGAGTTCCGATTCGGCGTCGTCGCCGGAAATGCACCGTCCGGCGCCGAGTGGGCCGCCACCGCGCGGCGGGCCGAGGAGCTGGGCTTCGACACCCTGCTCGTCCCGGACACCCTGCAGACGTTCGCCCCGTTCCCGGCACTCGCCGCGGCCGCCGCCGCGACCTCCACCCTGCACGTCGGCAGCTATGTGCTGAGCGCCGCCAACCGCTCCCCCGGGCTGGTCGCCTGGGAGACGTCCACGTTGCAGCAGGTGAGCGACGGCCGGTTCGAGCTCGGACTGGGTGGCGGCCGGCCGGATGCGGCCGAGGACGCCGCCACGCTGGGCGGCGATTTCGGTACGCCGTCGGACCGGCTCCAGAGGGTGGCGTCGACGATCGCGGCCGTCCGCAAGCTGGAGAACGCGCCGCCGGTGATGATCGCCGCGAGCCGGCCCCGGATGCTGCGACTGGCCGCGGCCCAGGCCGACATCGTGGCGCTCGGCCTGCCACCGCAGACCCTGGAGCCGGAGCTCGCGCGTACGGTATCGCAACTGCGCGACGCGGCCGGTGAGCGCTTCGACCAGCTGGAGCTGCACCTGAATGTCGCGGCCGTGGCCGCGACCGTCGACGCCATTCCGTCGTGGCTGTCCCGGATGGTCGGTGGCGATCCGCGCGACATGGCCTGGAACGGCGGCATCGCGTTCCTGGTCGGCTCGGCCGAGCGGATCGCCGACCTGTTGTGCCGGCGCCGGGAGGAGTTCGACGTCTCCTACATCGGGGTGAACGCCCTCTTCATGGAGCAGTTCGCCGAGGTGATCAAAGTGCTGCGCGGCTAGCTGTGCGTGACGGTGAGGCTGTAGAACTTCACCTTCGCGCCGTTGCTGGTGCTCTCCGAGGAGGACTGGTTGTAGGAGCCGGCTTTGAAGTACTGCCGGTACGGGTTGAAGGACGACGGGATCGTGTACGACGTCTTGGTCCCGTTGACCGTGAGATTGATCTTGTTGCCGGTCACGTTGATGACGTAGGTCCACTTCACGCCGAGCGCCACGTTGCCGACCTTGTGCAGCGTCTGCCCGCCGGCCGGCGAGTTCTCGGTGCCGAGGTAGATGTCGCCGTTCGGGCGGTAGTAGAGCTCCAGCAGCGGCTTGGTCGACGAGCCGCCGGTGCCGAGGTGCACCTGCCCGACGCAGACGTTCTTGGTGACCGACGGGATGCGCAGTTGGGCACTGAGCGTGTGGCTGCCGGCCAGCGTCCAGTTGGCGGCCGAGCCGTCCCGGTTCATCTCGCGCAGCTCGGACCGGGCGTAGTTGGAGTTGGGCGTGGTCACGCCCTTCTCCGGCGCGAAGAAGGTCATCGAGCCGTCGGTCTTGTCGGTCCAGAAGTAGGCCGGGTTGCGGTACCCGCTCGCGCCCTTGAGCTTGGCCGCGGAGATGGTGTCCGGCGAGCCGGGTGAGCCGGTGGGCAGCTGGAGCTGCCAGATGGCCAGGTCGAAGTTGCCGCCGGGCGGCAGCGTCGGGTCGAGGGTGGCGGCGGACGCGTTGGTGATGCCGAGGACTCCGAGCGCGCCGACCACGACGGTGGACAGGGCGACCGCGAGCAGCTTCCGTCTGTGCATGGGGATACCTACCTGTTAGCCGTCTCGGGGGGATTGGCAAGGTGGTTAACAGTAGGCCGGCACATCGATGTCTAACTTTAAATAACCTTAAATCTATGGAGGTCATCCGGCCGCCCCAGCGGCCGGATGAACCCCGAGATCAGAACTTCGAGGTCAGGTTGGTGAAGACGTCGCTGAGGTGGGTGCCGAAGGCGCTGACCCCGACGATGATCACGATCGCGATGAACGTGACGAGCAGGCCGTACTCGACCGCGGTGGCACCCTCGTCGTTGTCGAGGGCACTGCGCAGGTAGGCGGCGATCATGTTGAGCTTCGACATCGTAGGACTCCCCTGGTCAGCGATCTGGTCACCAGCCAATCGGACGCCACGGCCGCCGGTTTAGCGGCCGTGGCGCCCGACTCGGGTGCGGTCGATGTGCGATCCGGGTGCGGGCCGGTTCAGCGCCAGCGGCCGTCCTTCAACTGCTGGCGGACCTGATCCAGGGCCGCCTGCGCCTCGGTCGCGTTCTTCGCCCTCGACAGCAGATCGTTGACGTAGTCGTAGTAGTAGCCGCTGTGGATCACCGAGTGCGCCGACGCTCCGGTCGGGTTGGCCGAACCCAGGTTCTGCGGGAGGAACACGCCGTTCTCCGCCGAGTTGACGTCGATGCCGAACTTCTTCAGCACCTGCCGGGCCGGATCCGCCCTCACCGCGCCGCTGGCCACGATGTGGTGCGCCGCGGTCTCGGCGGGCCGGGCGATCCCCGCCTTCACCATGGCCGCGCCGAGGATCTCGGCGTTGGTGGAGCAGCTCGCGTTGTGCACCAGGACCGGGACGGCGCCGGCCAGCACGTAGAACGTGTGCACGCCGCTCACGGTCAGGTTGAACATGTCCTGCCCGGCGAGCTTGGACCGGACCCCGACGACGGTCACCTCGGTGCCGTCGGCGGTCCGCAGGCGTTCGCCCGGCCGCAGGTCGGCGGCGATCACCCAGGCCTTGCGGGTGCCGTCCCAGAACGGGTGACCGGCGGTCGAGTGGACCACCTGCACGGCGCCGGAGCGGTCCCGGACGGTCACGTCGGTCAGGTCGGTGTCGAGGTTGACGTGCGTCTCGGTGACCGTCCGGATCGACGTTCTCCCGGTGGCCGGGTCGGTGGCCAGGACCTTGTCCCCCGGCTTGAGGTCGGCGATCCGGGTGGTCGAGCCGTCGGCCCGCAGCACCGGGGTGTCGGCGGCGAACGAGTTGCAGCCGAGCCGGCCGCCCGCGGTCTCCGCCGATGCCGCCGCCGATTCGGTCTTGCCGAAGAAGCGGGACTTCGCGGCGTCGATGACCTTGCCACCGACCTTGCCGGCCGCGGTGCCGAGGCCGTGGAAGATGACGCCGTTCTCGTAGTCGGCCTTGGTCTGGTCGAGGCTCTGCGCCTCGCCGGTGATGGTCCGGGTGACGCTGCTGCCGACCGCGTTGGCCACCCCGGCGACCTGCCCGCGGACCAGGAAGCCGGCGCCGAGCGTGGCGCCCTCGATGGCGCCGTTGACCGCGCCGCCGGCCGCCGCGCCGACCAGTCTTCGGGCGCTGAACTCGCCCGCCCGGTACTGCGCGTAGCCCTCGAAGCCGGTGCTGATCACCGCGCCGATCGCGGCTCCGGCGGCGATGGTGATCCAGCGTCCGTCCGGGTCGGCCAGCCGGACCGGGTTGTTCCCGGCGTAGGTGTAGGCGGACAGGTTGCCCGGGTTCCCGACGCCGCCGGCCGGTGCGCCGTCGAGGTAGCTGCCGATCATCGGGTCGGGCGTCTGCCAGACCGCGGTCCGCGGGTCGTAGTAGCGGGCGCCGAAGTAGTAGAGCCCGGTCTCGGTGTCCAGCTCCTTGCCCGCGAAGCCGTACGGGCTCGGGGCCGCGGTCGTCCGCTCGGCGGCCCAGCTCTCGCCGGACGGCAGGTACCGGTTGTGCTCGACGACCTTGCCGGTGCCGTCGGTGCCGTACGCGGTGGAGCCGAGGTGGTCGGTCTGGAAGTAGAACTGCGCGCCGGTCTGGACGACCTTCGACACGATCCGGTCGCTGCCGACGAAGACGTGCTTGTAGGTGGTCGAGTTGCGCTGGGTGAAGTTCTGGTTGGGGTAGACGGCGAGATCGTTCGACCCGCCGTCCTTGACGACCCGGTTGCCCTGATCGTCGTACACATAACGGGTCTCGCAGGAAGAAGACGACGAAGAAGCGGTTACGAGTACGAGGTCGGTAGCCGACCCGCTGCTGCCGGAGCAGGCGAGCTGGTTCGCGTCGTTCCAGGTCAGCTGCAGTTTCTGCTTGCCCGGGCCGGACCGTGACGTCATGTTGCCGTTGGCGTCGTACTTGAAGGTGAACGGCCCGGCGGAGCTGGGCGCGTGCGGCTGGGTGCCGTTGTAGGCGTACGCGTACTGATAGCTGGTGTCCTTGACCGCGGCCGCCACGCCTCCGGTGACCAGATCGTGGGTCTGGTTCTTGCCGGTGATGTTGCCGATGCTGTCGTAACCGAGGGTGAGCTGGAACTGGTCGGTCTTGCCGGAGGCCGGGAAGTAGCTGCCCTGCGCGGTGGTCAGCCGGTTGAGGTCGTCGTAGCCGAACGACTCGGCGCCGGTCCCGCCGAGCCCGCCGAGCGGCCCGGCGGTCTGGGCGATCGAGGTGACGTTGCCGATCTGGTCGTACCCGTAGCTGGCGTTCTGGAAGGTGGTGCCGTCGGCCTGGCTGGATTGCAGGGTGGCGAGCCGGCGGTCGGCGGCGCTGTAGGTGTACGCCGTCCGCACGCCGTTGCCGGTCTGCATCAGCGTCCGCTGGCCGAAGACGTCGTACTCCATCTTGGCGAGGTAGGTGCTGCTGCCGATCGCGCTGTCGACCAGGCCGCCGCTGTCGTAGTGGTAGGTGAGCACCTCACCGTCCGGGTAGGTCATCCGCTGGACCCGGTTCCACGTGTCGTACTGGTATTTCGTGGTGTAGGTGGTCGCCTTCGAGACCCCCTCGGTGACGGTGCGGGTCTCGGCGGTCAGCTCGCCGAGCGGCCCGTAACCGCGGGTGACCGTGCCGGCCGCGTCGACCACCTTGGTGACCCGGGCGGCACCGTTGTCCGCCGCCCCCGGCGCGCCGTAGTAGTAGCCGACGTCGTCGTCGGACGGGTAGTCGATGCCGGTGAGCCGGTTGTAGTCGTAGGCGTAGGTGATGGCGTCCCGCTCGGCGGCGAGGACGGCGGTGACCTCCTTGACCAGGTTGCCGGCCAGGTCGTACCCCATGCTGGTCCTGCCGGTGTCGGGGTTGTCGACAAGGGTCCGGCGGCCGAGGTTGTCGTAGGCGCTGCGGGTGGTGTTGCCCTTGTCGTCGACCACCGCGGTGACCTGACCGAGCGGGTCGTGGGCGTAACTCGTCCAAATGCCGGCCTGCTTGACCGCGGTCTCCAGCATCCGGGCGTCGCTGTAGGTGCGGGTGACCGCGCCCTTCGCGTCGGTGGTCGCCGACTCGAACTGGGTGGTGCCGGCCCGGTCGGCGCCGAAGCCGTAGGCCACCGTGGTCACCGTTCCGTCCGGCAGCACGGTGCGGGTCGGCCGGTCGAGGATGTCGTAGTCGAGCCGGGTCGGCGCGATCGTGTCGACCTTGGTGCTGAAGCGGGTGTTGAGGACGCCCTTGGCCTCGCTGACCGGGTACGACTGGGCGACCATCCGGCCGGCGAAGTCGTGCACGATCCGGCCGGACACGGTCATCGCCTCGACGCCGCCGAGCGTGACGTCCTTCTTGGTCTGCAGGATCCGGCCGAGGCCGTCGGTGAAGACGACGGTGTCGATCGAGTTGGTGCGGATGGTGCCGTCGGCGTTGCGGTCGATGTTGCGGGTGACCGCGTACGGGGTGGCCGCCTCCGGGTGGTACTCGATGTCGACGGTCGGGTGGTTGGACGCGGTCTCGTACGGGCCGGTGATCGTGTCGGGCCGGCCGACCCGGTCGTAGAGGGTCCGCGACTGCTGCCCGTTGACGTCGGTGCTGGTCTCGATCTGCCCGAACTTCAGGTTGTAACTGGCCGTCGACGTGTAGCCGAAACTGTCCGTGGTCGAGGTGACATAGGTGGCCAGCGCGGGGTCGTAGGCGTACGTCAGCTTGTACCGCTGCCCCTGGGCGTTCGATGGCTGGGTGACCGACTTGAGGTTGCCGTCCGCGAAGTAGAGCAGGTCGGTGGTGGCCACGCTGCCGTCGGCCAGGTAGGCCCGGAACTGCTTGAGGTCGCCGTTGGCGCAGTCCACGGTGGCTTCCCGGTGCCGCATCAGCACCCCGCCGCCGCGCACGTCGACCGACTTGGGTTCGCCGACGATGTTCGTCGCCCGGCAGGCGGTGTCCTCGTACGTGAAGCGGGTCTTGGTCTCGACGTCGTCGGCGGTGCCCGCGTCCCCGGCGTCGAACTGCCGGACCACGTTGCCGACGTCGTCGTAGCTCGACTCGGTGTAGGTCGACTTGCCGGCCGTCGCCTGCCCCTCGAAGTAGCGCTCGTCGCTACGGACCAGGGCGGGGAAGAACCCACCGGCGGTCGCCCGCAGCTGGTAGCTGCGGGCGGTCTCCTGGAAGACCCGCCCGCCGGCGTCGGTGGTCCGGGTCGCGGTGAGCAGACCGCGGGTGTAGTGGCTGTCGGTCGCATACGTGCGGGTGGTGGACCGGTAGACGGCATCGGCCGTGTCCCGCAGCTCGGTGACCACCGACCCGTAGCCGCGGAACTGCCGCTCGAGCCGGTCGTAGACGCCACCGCCGTAGCGGAACGTGGTCACCTGGCTGTCCACCCCGTCACCGGCGTGGCCGTCGGCGACCGCCACCCGGCTGAGCGTGAACTGCGACTGCGGCTGGTCGAAGGTGTTGCCGGCCCGGGTGTAGTCCAGGTCGATCCGCGAACCCATCGGCCGGCTCACCGTCTTGAGCAGGTTGGTGCGGCCGGTGGTGTTCTCGGCGACGGTCAGCTGGTTGTCGCTGGTCGAGCGGAGCTGGTCGGCGAACCCGTCGCCGTTGATGTCGCGCAGCACCTGCTCGGTGCGGCCGACGCCGGTGCTGACGCTCGCGCCCGGGTTGATGATCACGCAGCCCGCGATGATGAAGAAGCAGGCGTGGAAGGTGATGTACGCGCCGCCGCCGAGCTGCGCGTTCGCGTCGTCGTTGACGCCGGACGGGCCGCCCGCGAACGGCTGCGGTTCGGCGAAGCCGGACCCGGTGTTGATCGCCACCCGGATCGGGTTGCCGGCGAACACCCGGTCGGCGAGGCCGTCGCCGTTGACGTCGGCCAGGCTCGCGTTGGTCGAGCTGTGGCTGGTGCTGAACGAGGCGCCACCGGCGAAGCCGTAGAAGTCGGTGTTGAAGCCGATGTTCGCGCCGCTGCTGGTGCTGTCGCCGGCGTTGAGCTTGCCGCCCGGCCACGGTTCCGGCGCGGCGAACCGGTAGCCGAGGTTGAGCGCGGCCCGGCCGTCGGCGTAGACCCGGTCGGGCAGGCTGTCGCCGTTGATGTCGAGCAGGTCGAACGCGGTGTCGGAGCGACCGGTGCCGAGGTTGCCGCCGACGCCGAGCGGCGGCATGTCGTTGCCGGTCTGCGCGGAGTTGGCGGTGGCATCGGCGGGCGGGGCCGCGTGGCCGCTTCCGGTGGTGATGGTGCGGGCGGCGCTGCCGGCACTGGCGTTGCCGGATTCGGTCGCGGTGCGCCGCACGTCGCCGTCCGGCAGGGTGGCCCGGGTCGCGCCGAGCGTGCCGGTCGGGTCGGTGTACTGGATGCCGCCCGCGCCGATGACGTCCGGGAAACCGTCGCCGTTGAGGTCGAGGTAGTCCAGCTCGGCGGTGCTGTCGCCGGTGGCGATGCTGCCGCCCAGGCTGCCGATGCCGCCGGAGACGCCGCCGGTCAGCGAGATCTGGGTGGAGCGGGACAGCCGGGGTACGGCGTTGACGGTGGCGAAGTCGCCCGCGGCCGGCACCGCGATCGCCTCGGTGCCGAGCCGGGAACTGGCGGCGGTGCCGGGGCCGGCCCAGGTACGGTCGTCGGCGGCCCAGCGGTTGCCGGCCGGGTCGGGGGCGTAGGGGAACGCGTCCGGCGGGCTGACCCTCGGGTCGGCGGCAAACTCGTCCTTCTGCGCCTGCGGGTCCACCGAGGACGGCAGGTCGGCCGTCCACGACTCGTCGATGACCAGCCTGTTCTGCGCGATCGGCCCGGCGGCGTTGCCGTTGTAGCCGATCACCCCCCAGCCGCGGTACGGGCGGGGGAAGGCACCCTCGACCGCGGCCCGGTGGAGCGCGCTCGGGGCGTCGGTCAGTGCCGCGGGATCGAGGCCGGCCTGCACCGAGCCGCCGGTCACCGCGGCGTCGAGCGTGCTGAGGTCGAAGAAGAGCTCGTCGCCCTCGGTCACCGGAACCACCAGGTCGCCGTCCCCGACCACCTTCTTGGCCAGCAGCGCGCCCCGCTTCTTGACGGTCAGCACCGTGCGACCGTCGCCGGTCACCGCCGGCCGCACGGTCAGGTCGCCGGTCGCCGGTGCGACGTACGCGGCCTGCGGCGCGGTCAGGTCGTCGACGGTGTAGGTGTCGATGTCGTAGGGCGCGTTTATCGACGAGCCGGGATAGGACGCGGTCGGCGTCCACGAGATCTGGCTCAGGTCGATCGGCGAGTCGGTGTGCACCCGCCAGGTCAGCGCCTGCCCCTTGGTGACCGGGATGTCGAGGTCGACGGGGATCGAGCCGGTGTCGGCGGCCGCGAGCGTGCCGGTGAAGACGGTCTGGCCGTCCCGGGTGATGACCGCGGTGACGTCGTCGGTGGTCGCGCCCTTCTTGGTCAGGGCGCCGGCCAGGTGCAGGGTCCCGTCGGTGGGTGCGGTCACCGTGCTCGCGCGGCCGGCCAGGGTGAAATCGGTGGAAGCCTGGTAGCCGTACACATCAAGGCCGTTGACGTCGGTGGTTGCCGGCAACCCGGGGTATGCGATGTGCGGATCCCAGGCGACCTGGTCGAAGGCGCCGTCGAAGCGGGACTGGATCCGGAAGTAGAGCCGGTCGCCGCGCTTGACCGTGACGGCGTCCACATCGGACGGATCGTGCGTCCCGTGGTCGGTCGCCCCGATCGTCGTTGCCCACAGCTCGCTGTCCTCGCGCTGGATCGCGACGCGCACGCCGTCGGCCTTGGCGTAGTCCGCCGGCTCGCCGGTCAGCCGCGCTCCGCCGGAAATGGCCACGGTGCCGTCGTAGGGCGCCACCCAGCGGCGCACGGTGTCGACCAGCGGGTGCGACTCGATCTCCCGCTGCCGGTCCGCGGTCAGGTCCCCGACCAGCCCGGCGGCGTCCACCGGGGCCGACCCGATCGGCACCGGCGTCTCCGACGAGAGCCCGTAGACCGGCGCACCGTCCGCGCCGATCCGGCCGAACAGCACGGTGCCGCCGTCCACCAGGTCGGTGATCCCGTCCGCGTTGACGTCGGCGAGGTAGCGGGTGGTCGTGGTGAACGTGTCCACGTGGTCGAGCTGGACGGCCGCGCCGCCCGGGTAGCTCTCCACGCCGACCGTCGAGGAGCTGCTGTTCTGCCGGAAGATGCCGGGCAGGTTGCGCAGCGGCAGCACCTCGTCGGCGAACCGGGCCTGGCCGCCCGGCCGGAACAGGTTCTTGCGGTAGACCACCGAACCGTCGCGGGTGAACACCTTGTCCGGCAGGTTGTCGCCGTCCACATCGGCCAGCGCGAGCAGGCCGGTGTCGGTGGTGCTGTTGAAGCCGGCCTTGATGCCGGTCGAGTTGGTCTTCGAGCGGGTCGGGCCGAAGCCGACGTACAGGTGGCCGCCGGCGCTGGTGCTGCTGTTCGCGTTGAGGGCGCCGGCCTCGCCGCCGCCGACCGCGCCGAGGGCGGCGTTGCGCACGTCATCGTCGGGCGAGGTCCACGACACCGGATCGAACGCCTGGTACGCGCCGGAGCCGTCGCGCACGTCGTCGTAGTAGCCGAACGAGTGGGTGACGAACGGCAGGTTGTCGTCGCCGAGCTCGGTCACCGACTTCAGCAGCGTCTTGCCGAACGCGCCGGTGGTGTAGTCCAGGTCGTAGGCCCGGATCGGCAGGCTGTCCAGGGTCACCTCGATCCGGCGCAGCAGGTCGGCGGTGACCCGCTTGAAGCCGCCGCGCGCGTCGATCGAGACGTCGCCGCGGCGCGCCTCCTCGAGCTCCCGGTCGCGGATGAAGGTGACCGCGTAGGGTCCGTCGGCGTTCGCGGTACCGGTGTAGGTGATCTTCTGCAGGTAGAGGTTGCGGCCGGGCACGCTACCACCGGTGATCCCGGCGTCCTCCTGGATCACGGTCTGCAACCGCATCACGTTGCCGTGCGTGTCCCGCACCTCGCGCAACGCCCACTCGAAGATGTGGCCGGCGTCGTCGGCGAGCGTCGACTGCGGCGTGCCGCCGTAGAAGCTGCGGGTGCCGGACTTGTCGACGATCTCCCACGAGTACGCCGAGGGCGCCGACCCGTGCCGGATGATCTTCGCGAACGAGCCTTCGACCCGGGGATGAAAAACCTTTTCCGCCGTACGGGCGACCAGCGGCCCCCGGTTCGCGACCGGAGCGAGCTGATCGGCACCCAGCTGGTAGGTCTCCGACTCCAGACCGTTGTCGTAGCGCGGCACGCCCCACCGGGTGTCCACGGTGATGGCCGGGACGGTCAGATCCCAGCCCTGGCCGAGCCAGCTGTTGGCGCCGGCCGAGTGGTAGCCGATCGACAGGTCCGGCTGCACGCCGGCCCGCCCCGCCGGCACCTCGATCGGGTAGGACAACCGGGCCTCGCCGGTGCTGGTCGCGCCGGGCGGGCTGATCATGGTGACCCCGGTCGCCGGGTTGGCGGCCTGCAGATCCTTGATCTGGGTCGGGTTGAACGAGGTGCCCTGCGGATACTCGGGCAGGGTCAGCACCGCGTTCGCGATGTCGGTGAAGTGGTCGGTGCGCGAGACGACCAGGTGGTTCTTCTCGTCGACCCGGACCCGGTCGAGGGCCTTCCAGCAGCCGGCCTGATCGTCGAAGAAGAACGAGTAGACGTCCTGCGGGCGGAAGTCCTTGGTGACGGTGGCCGGGTCGTAGGGCAGGGCGATCTCGATCGGCGCGGCGAACCGGTAGGGGTGCGGGGTGAACCGCCAGCCGCGCTGGACACCGCCGGTCACGTTGGCCAGTTCGTCGCCCATCTGCGGCAGCTCGGCCGAGCTCAGCGCGCTGATCCCGATCTCGATCGGCGAGGAGACCGCGCCCGGCCCGACCGTGAGACGGACGCCCTGGTAGTCGATCGTGGCGCCGGCCGGTGCGACCGCCACCCGATGATCGGCGGCCACGACGTCCTTGGCGGTCACCGTGACCTGCTTGGTCGTCGTGCCGGTGCAGCCGTCGGGCGGCGGGGTGGCGGCGGCCGGCTCGTCATTTGCCGCGGCGGCCATGGTGGACAGTTGGCCCGCGCTGCCGGGCAACCCGGCCATGATCAGTATTAGTCCGGCCAGGCACGCCACGATTCGGCGTGCGGTCACATTCGTCCCCATTGCCGCCCCCGGGTCCATCGATGAGCATCCCGCGAAATGATTGATGGTTGTGATGGTGTGCGGCGTTGTGAAAACGTTGTGGCGCCGTGTATATGCACCGTGGGGGCGGGGTCATGACCGAGCTACTCCTGTTGGGTCCGGTCGAGATACGGGTGGCCGGCAAACCGGTCGCGCCCCTGCAACCCCGCCAGCACCACGTGCTCGCCGCCCTCGTCGTCGACGCCAACCGCCCGGTCACCTGGCCGACGCTGGTCGACCGGGTGTGGGGAACCGACGTGCCGGACGGCGCCCGCACCGCCATGCGCGCCCACGTGTCCCGGATCCGGGTGGCCCTGCGGGTCGCGGCCGAGCTGGGCGGCCGCCCGGTCCGGGTGATCCGCGGCAGCGGCGGCTACCAGGTGCAGGCCGAGGAGGACCAGATCGACCTGCACCGGTTACGCCGGCTCGCCGACCGGGCCCGGAGCACCGCGGCCGGCGCCGACCGGGTCCGGCTGCTGCGCGAGGCGGTCGGGCTGTGGCGGGGCGAGCCGCTGGCCGGGCTGCCCGGCGACTGGGCCGGCCGGGTCCGCTCGGCCTGGCAGCACGAGCGGCTCGACGTGGTCGCCGCATGGGCGCTGGCCGAGCTGGAGGCCGGCAACGCCGCCACGGTCACCGCCGCCCTCGCCGACCTCACCGAGGAACACCCGCTGGTCGAGTCGGTCGCCGCCGCCTACGTGCGGGCACTGCACGCGGCCGGCCGCACCGCCGAGGCCCTCGACCGGTACGCCCGGGTCAGCCACCGGCTCGCCGACGAGCTCGGGGTCAGTCCGGGGGCCGAGCTGCGCCGGGCCCACCAGAGCGTCCTGCACGAGGAACGCCCGGTGCCGCCGATGGTGTCCTACCGCGCGCCGCCACCGCCATCCGGGCCCCGGCAGCTGCCGCTGGACGTGCGCGGCTTCGTCGGCCGCCACGACCACCTGGCCCGCCTCGACGAGTTGGCCGACGACCCCGGCGCGATCGTGCTGATCCGCGGCACGGCCGGGGTCGGCAAGACCACCCTCGCCGTGCACTGGGCGCACCGGCTCACCGACCGGTTCCCGGACGGGCAGCTCTACCTCAACCTGCGCGGCTTCGACCCGGCCGAGCCGCCGATGGACCCGGCCGAGGCGATCCGCCGCTGCCTGCTCGCGCTGGACGTGCCGGCCCGGCGGATCCCGGCCGGGCTGGACGCCGTCGCCGCGCTGTTCCGGTCCGAGCTGGCCGGCCGCCGCCTGCTGATCGTGCTGGACAACGCGCTCGACGAGGCCCAGGTCCGGCCGCTGCTGCCCGGCACGCCCGGCTGCCTGGTCGTGGTCACCAGCCGGGGCACCCTCACCGGCCTGGTCGCGGCCGAGGCCGCGCACCCGGTCGACCTCGGGCTGCTCAGCACCGACGAGGCCGCCCAGCTGCTGAGCCGGCGCCTCGGCGCGGACCGGGTCGTCAACGAATGGCAGGCGGTCACCGGTCTCATCGAGAGCTGCGCCCGGCTGCCGCTGGCGCTGGCGATCGCCGCCGCCCGCGCCGCGGCCCGGCCCACCGCGCCGCTCGCCGCCCTGGCCGGCGAGCTGGACCGGGCCCGCGACCGGCTGGACGCGCTGGCCGGCGCCGACCCGCACACCAACCTGCGGGCGGTGCTCGCGCACTCGTACCATGCGCTCTCCGCCCCGGCCCGGCGACTGTTCCGGCTGCTCGGCCTGCACCCCGGCCACGACATCGCGGCCCCGGCGGCGGCCGCGCTCGCCGCGCTCGCGCCGGCTGAGAGCGGCACCCTGCTCGCCGAGCTGACCGGCGCATCCCTGCTCCTCGAGCACCGGCCCGGCCGCTACACCCACCACGACCTGCTCCGCGCGTACGCCGCCGAACTGGCCGCGGCCGACCCGGACCACGACGCCGCCCGGCTCCGCGTCCTCGACCACTACCTGCACACCGCGTACGCCGCCGACCGGCGCCTCTATCCGGCCCGCGACCCGGTGTCGCTGGCCGCGCCCGGGCCGGCGGTGCGGCCCGAGTCGTTCGCCGACGAGCGGGCCGCCCTCGACTGGTTCGCCGCCGAGCACGCCACCCTGCTGGCCGCCATCGACCACGCCGCCGCGCACGGCCTCGACGCGCACGCGTGGCAGCTGGTCTGGACGGTCCGCACCGTGCTCGGCCGGCGCGGTCTGTGGTCGGAGCTGGCCGCGGTCACCCGCACCGCGCTCGCCGCCGCGGTCCGCCTCGACGACCCGGCGGTCCAGGCCCGGGCGCACCATCAGCTCGGCACCACCAGCGTCCGGCTGGGCCGGCTCGACGAGGCCGAGGACGAGCTGAACCTCGGCCTCACGCAGTACCGCGAGCTGGGCAACCGGACCGGCGAGGCCCGGGCCCACCACCACCTGAGCTACCTCTTCGAGCGGCGGCAGGCGCCCGAGCGGTCGCTGGCCCACGGCCGGCTGGCCCTCGAGTTGTACCGGCAGGCCGGCCACCGCAACGGCGAGGCGCACGCCCTCAACAGCATCGGGTGGTACACCGCCCAGCTCGGCGACGACCGCGAGGCGCTGGACAGCTGCCGCCGGGCGCTGGCGATCTTCGAGGAGTTGGGCGACGAGCACGGCCAGGCCAACACCCTCGACAGCCTCGGCTTCGTCCAGCACCGGCTCGGCGCGCACGCCGAGGCGGTCGACTGCTTCCGGCGGGCGCTGACCCTGTTCCGTACGCTCGGCAATCGCTTCAACGAGGCCGACACCCTGACCCGCCTCGGCGACACCCACCAGGCCGCCGGCGCTCCGGCGGCCGCCCGCGAGGCGTGGCAGCAGGCGATGAGCATCCTGACCGACCTGCGCCACCCGGACACCGGCAAGGTCCGGGCCCGGCTCGACCGCTGAGCCTCGGTTGCGTTTCGGTGAGGCGGGGGTGCGGGTCGGTTTACCCGCTCACCGCGCGGCGCTTCCCCCCGATCGGTATCTCGCCAGACACCGCATGCCGAGGGAGACACACTTTGAAGCGCTTCGTTCGCCGCGCCGCCGTCATCGCCGCCCTGGTCGCCGCGCCCGCTCTCGCGAGTGCCCCGGCTTTCGCCGCCGACAGCGCAGCCTCGAAGCCGAAGGTGTCCACCAGTGCGATGACGCAGCTCGAGACCGAGGTCGTGCGCCTCACCAACGTGCAGCGCACCGCCAAGGGCTGCCCGGCCCTGCGCATCGACGACCGGCTGATCAAGGCGGCCCGGGCGCACAGCGCCGACATGGTCGCCGAGCGCTTCTTCGACCACACCGGCTCGAACGGCAGCACGTTCGTGGCCCGCGAGGTCGCGGCCGGCTACCCGAAGCGGGGCGCCTCGGCCGAGAACATCGCCTGGGGCTACCGCACCGCCCAGGAGGTCGTCTCGCGCTGGATGAACAGCCCGGGCCACCGCGCCAACATCCTCAACTGCGGCAGCATCGCGGTCGGCGTCGGCGTCGCGTACACCGCCGGCGGCGCGCCGTACTACACCCAGGACTTCGGCCGCATCTGACATCAGAAGGTAGGGAAGACGGCCGGTGCTGGCGGGCACCGGCCGTCTTCTGGTTAACCGGGTAAAGCTAAGCGGGCCGGAACGAATCCCTGGCCACCGGGGCCGCGTGCTTGATCATCAGGTGCCGGGTGACCGAGTACTCCCCGATCGCCTCCTGGCTCATGTCCTTGCCGAAGCCGGACCCCTTCACCCCACCGTGCGGCGCCTCGGACGCGATCGGTAGGTGATCGTTGATCCAGGTCACGCCGACGTCGAGCCGATGCGCCACGCGCAGCGCCCGGCCCACGTCCCGGGTCCAGATCGACGACGCGAGCCCGTAGCGGGTGTCGTTGGCGAGCCCCACCGCCTCGTCCTCGGACGAGAACGGCACCACCACGATCACCGGCCCGAAAATCTCGTCCTGCACGATCTCGCTGCCCTGCGCGGCGTCGATCACGAGCGTCGGCGGGTAGAAATATCCCGGCCCGTCGGGAACCCGGCCACCAACCGCCACCCGTGCCCCACCGTCAACGGCCCGAGAGACAAAACCGGCAACCCGATCACGGTGTACGGCGGAGATCAGCGGCCCGATGTCGGTGTCCGCCGCCCACGGATCGCCCGGCCGGATCCGCCGCAGCGCATCCTCCAGCGCCGCCACCACATCCTTGTACACCGACTTTTCCACGTAGACACGGGTCGCGGCCGTGCAGTCCTGCCCGGTGTTGTAGGTAGCGCCCATCGCCACCCCGCCCGCCATCTCCGCCAGGTCGGCATCGGCGAACACCACCGCGGGCGCCTTGCCGCCGAGCTCGAGGTGCACCCGCTTGAGCCCGTCGACGGCGCCGCGCATCACCTCCCGCCCGGTCGCGGTCGACCCGGTCACGCTGACCATGTCGACGCCGTCGTCCCGGACCAGCGCGGACCCGATCGCGGCTCCCCCGGTGACGACCCCGACCAGTCCGGCCGGCGCCCCCGCCTCCTCGAAGAGACGCGCGAGCGCGAGCGTCGACCGCGGCGTCTGCGGCGCCGGCTTGATCACCACGGCGTTCCCGGCCGCCACCGCGGGACCGATCTTCCACACCGCCATGACCAGCGGAAAGTTCCACGGCGCAATGGACCCGACCACGCCCACCGGCCGGCGGATCAGCATCGACGTGTAGCCCGACGAGAGCACCCCGGCGCCGGTCCCGTCGAGCGACCGCGCCGCCCCCGCGAAGAACCGCAGGTTGTCGACACCGAAGGTCAACTCCCCGTCCCGCATGACCGGCAGCGGCTTCCCGGTCTCCTCGACCTCCAGCCGGGTGATCTCCTCGGCGTCCCGTTCCACCAGGTCGGCGACGCGGAGCAGCACCCGCGCCCGCTCCCCCGGCGTCGCTTCCCGCCACTGCTCAAAAGCACCGCGAGCGCGGGCGACGGCCTTGGCGACGTCCGCGACCGCACTGTCCGGCATATCTTCCAGCCGCACGCCGGAGGCCGGGTTCACCAATTCCGTCACTTGCGCTCCAACCCGATCTTCTCGATGGCGTCCGCCGCGACGCGTACGCCGTCGGCCGCCCGGATGGCCGCACCGTCCGCTTCGAGCTTGGCCCGCAGCGCGTCGTCGCCGAGCAGCCGGTCGATCGCCGCGTGCAGTTCCTCGTCGCGGAAGCCGTAGGTGTCCAGCCGGACCCCGTAGCCGGTCTCGTCCACCCGCTGCGCGTTGTCGTACTGGTCCCAGAACAGCGGCAGCACGATCATCGGCTTGCCGAAGTGCATGGCCTCGGTGGTCGTGTTGTTGCCGCCGTGCGTGACGACCAGGTCGACCAGCGGGATGATCGAGGTCTGCGGCAGGAACTCGGCCCCGATCATGTTGTCGGCGAGCTCGATCTCCTCGTGCAGCGGGCCCTTCGACACGATGTAACGGTGCTCGGTGGCCCCGAGGGCGGCGACGACCCGCCGCATGAGCTCGACGTCGGCCGACCCGAGCGAGCCGAGCGAGAAGTAGATCAGCTTGTGCCCGTCAGCGAAGCCCTCCGGCAGATCGTACGAGTCGTCGGTCTCCCGCACCGACGATTCGAGGCGCTGCCAGTTCGGCCCGAGCCGCCGCGACTTCCGGTAGTCGAGCACCTCCGGGTACACGTACAGGTTGTGGTCGCCCTCGTGGATGAACTCGAGGTCGGGCAGCGCCGGCGCCCCGGTCGAGACGACCCAGTCGTTGAACTGCTCCCACATCGGGCGGTGCGTCCGGTCGTACTCGGCGAGGAAGTCGGCCCACCCGCTGCGGTCGTCGGCCGGGTAGCCGGAGAACACCGGCGCGATGTCCGGCCCCTTCACCTCGAGCGGGTTGCACGACACGATCCGGACGAACGGCACGCCCGCGGTGTTCAGCGCCGGGAACGCCACCACGTTGTCCTCGACGATCACGTCCGGCTTGACCCGGGCGATGATGTCGAGCAGCTGCGGCTGGCAGAACCGGGCGCCGTCGATCAGCTCCTGCCAGACCGGCTTGACCCAGGTCTCCAGCTGCTCGATCGTCGGCTTGCGGAACTCGGGCGCGGTGTCCCGGATGAAGTCCTTCCAGAACTGCCCGGCGTCCTGCGGCTCGTCCGGCGCCGGGGCCAGGCTGACCAGGTCTTCCTCGAAGCCGAGCGCGGTGAGCTTGCCCGCCCACGACGCCTCGGCCGCGAACACCACCCGGTGCCCGCGCTGCCGCAGCACATGGCCGATACCGATGCAGTTGTTGGTCGGCCCGTAGGCACTCTCGGGCATGAACAGGACCGTGAGGGACATCGACTCTCCCGGGTTGGCTTGTTGAAGGTGAATTCAACAAGCGCCCTTGCGCACAGTCAATATGCAGAGCCTATGGTTATGGCCGCATATTGAATCGGGGAGCTGGAAGATGGCAACGCGGAAGTCGAGGACCGAGCGCCGTGCCGACCTGATCCAGGCGGCGCAGCGGGCGATGCTCCGGCACGGGCCCGACGGGGTGCTGCTCAATCAGGTCGCCGAACAGGCCGGTCTCACCTCGGGCGCGGTGCTCTACCACTACCCCGACCTCAGCGATCTGCTGCTGGAGGCCAACCAGGCCGGCATGGAGCGCTTCTACGAGCAGCGGATGCAGCGCCTGGCCGGCCTGACCGACCCGGCGGCGAAGCTGGTGGTGACGATCCGCTCCGGCCTGCCGGTCGACGGCGAGGACGCCGACGTGCGCCTGCTGTGCGAGCTGGGCGGCCTGGCCGGCCGCAACCGGGTCTACGCCGCGCTGCTCACGTCGCTCTTCGACCGCCAGGTGTCGATGTACCAGACCATCCTGGAGACGGGTGCGGCGCAGGGCGCCTTCACCCTCACCGCCGATTCGCTCACCCTCGGCCGCAACCTGGTGGCCTTGGAGGATGCGTACGGGTACCGCATAGTGGCCCGCCATCCGACGCTGCGCACCGACGAGGCGGCCGAGCTGATCCTGTCCTACGCCCGTCAGGTGACCGGCAACCCGCTGCGGGCCGCCGCGTGACGATCGCCCCCGCAGCGTCGGCCGACCTGGTCGACGCGATCACCACCGGCGCCGCACCACCCGGCTTCGACCTGCGGATTTACGTGCCGCTCGGCCCGGTCCCCCGCGACGAGCGCCCGATCACGGTCGACCAGACCAACGTCTCGGTCGTGGTCGGCGAGCGGGTGGTGGTCAAGTGGATGCGCACCCCCGAGCCGGACGCCCGCGCCCCGCGCCTGCTGGCCCACCTGGCCGCGGCCGGCTTCACCCGGATGCCGCCCCCGCACGCGGCCCTGTTCCGCGACGGCGCCCTGGTCGCCCTGGTCACCGGCTTCCTCCCGGAGGCCGAGGACGGCTGGGACTGGTGCACGAACGCCCTGCTGGCCTCGCTCGACGGCGGCCCCCCGGCCGACTTCGCCCCCGACCTGGGCCGACTGGCCGCCGACCTGCACGCCACCCTTGCTCTGCTCACCAACACCACCCCTGCTCTGCTCACCAACACGAGCAGCCCAGCGCTGGCCGAAGCCCTTGCCGCCGTCGGTGACGACGCCGACGGCGTCTGGCTCCGCGACGTCGCACCGCGAATCTCCGCCGACATTTCCGCTTTATCGGGCTATGTTTCCCCGGCGCCGCCGATCGAGCTGCACGGTGACCTGCACGTCGGGCAGGTGCTGCGCTGGCGGGACGGCTACGCGGTCACCGACTTCGACGGGAATCCGACCGTCACGCCGCGCCCCGAACCGGTCGCCCGCGATCTCGCCCAGCTGCGCACCAGCGTCCTGCACGTGGCCGAGATCGCGAACCGCCGCACCGCGGGCCGGCACCGCGAAGCCCTGCTCGCCTGGGGCCGCGAGGCCGCGGATTCCCTGCTCACCGCGTACCGGGCCGGCCTGGCCGCGCACGGCTGTGCCCACCTGCTCGACGAGAAACTGCTGCGGCCCTTCGAGGTCGAGCAGGAATGCCGCGAGCTGATCTACGCGGCCCGCTTCCTCCCCCGCTGGCGATACGCGCCGATGGGTGTCCTCCGATCCTGGTACGGGTGATCACGTTGGATCCGGCACTGTTCAAGGCCGACCTGGAGGCCAAGCCGGCCGCCCTGCGCGCGCTGGCCGCCCGGCTGGCCACCGACGACCCGTGGGCCTTCGCCGGCCCGGTCCGCCGCGTGATCTTCCTGGGCATGGGCAGCTCCCGCTACGCGGCCCAGGTGGCCGCCCGCCGGCTCCGCGCGGCCGGCATCGACGCGGCCGCCGAGTACGCGTCGGCCGACGGTGGCTTCCCGTTCCCCGGCGACGACACCCTGATCGTGGCGATCTCCGCCTCCGGCACGAGCCGGGAGACGCTCGACGCGGTGGCCAAGATCCCGCGTTACGTGGCCCTGACCAACGTCCCGTCCTCACCTCTGGCCGAACAGGCGACCGCCGTGGTGGACATGGCCGCCGGCGTGGAGGCCGGCGGCGTGGCCTGCCGCTCGTTCCAGCACACCCTGGCCCTGCTGGACGCCCTGGTGACCCGCCTGACCGATGGCCCGGACACGGCCGCACTGGTCACCCGGGCGGCCGAGGCCACCGAGGACCTGCTCGACCGCCGCGACGCCTGGTTCCCCCGCTGCGCCGAGTTGCTCGGCAACGCCGACGGCATTTTCCCGATGGCCCCGGTCGAACGCCTTTCCTCGGCCCTGCAATCGGCACTGATGTTCCGCGAGGGCCCCCGGGTCGCGGCCGACGGCTGCGAGACCGGCGACTGGGCGCACGTAGACGTATATCTGACAAAGACTCTCCGGTACCGATCGCTGTTGTTCCCCGGTTCCCGATACGACGAGCAGGCCCTCGAATGGATGCACAGCCGAGGCTCCACGATCGTGTCGGTCGGCGGCGCGGCGCCCGGCGCGGCCTTGGCGGTCCGCTTCCGGCACGACGACGATTCCCGGGTACGCCTGCTGACCGAAACCCTGATCGCCGAGCTGGTCGCCGCCGATTGGTGGGCCGCTTCGGCAAAGGCCCAGGTCAATCCATGATCGACACGTTCGGAGCGATCAACCGAAACGCATTCGTTCCATAGTCGTACGTGAATATACTTTTTGACATTAGACGGTGATCGATTTCAACGTCGAGACTCCTGGATCAACAGCCGCGTTCCGCGACTCCCGGAGGACCCCCCCGTTGAAGACACTCCTTCGTTCGGCGCTCGCCACCTTCCTGCTCGCGACCCTGCTCCAGTTCGGGTTCGGCAGTCCGGCGTTCGCCACCGCACCCGGCATTCCCACCACGTCGGCCGCCAAGACCCAGCTGTCCGGCCTGACCGTGGCCGCGTGGACCCACACCACCACGTACGACCGTGACCTGTTCCCGACCTGGGACACGATCTCCGGCACCTGCAACACCCGGGAGACCGTGCTCAAGCGGGACGGCACCAACGTCGTCGTCAGCTCGGCCTGCGCCGCCACCTCGGGCTCGTGGTACAGCCCGTACGACGGCGCCACCTGGACGGCCGCGTCCGACGTCGACATCGATCACATGGTTCCGCTGAAGAACGCGTGGATCTCCGGCGCCTGGGGCTGGACCACCGCCAAGCGCGAGTCGTTCGCCAACGACCTGACCAACCCGCAGCTGTGGGCGGTCACCGACAACGTGAACCAGTCCAAGAGCGACCAGTCGCCGGACTCGTGGAAGCCGCCGCTGAGCGGCTACTACTGCACCTACGCCAAGGCCTGGGTCCGGGTGAAGTACGTCTGGGCGCTGACCGTGACCAGCGCCGAGAAGACCGCGCTGACCAGCATGCTCGGCACCTGCTGAGCAACCGCTAGGCGATCTTCGGGTCGCTCCGGCCGATCTTCTGGCCGGGGCGACCCGGCGTGCCGTGCGTCGGGAAGAGCGACACCGATTTCTGGACGCCGAGCTCCGGATGCATGGCCAGCCAGCGCGCGTAGCGGGGCCGCTGGCGGAGCACCTCGAGGTAGGCCTCCACGGCATACCCGTAGAGCTCGGCCGCATGCCCGGCCGCCGGGGTCTCCGAGTCCCAGCCGAGCAGATGCCGCCAGCGCAGCGGCACCCCGGCGAGCGGAATCGCGACGGCCCCCTCGACCCGGCGCACCGTGCCCTGGCTGAGAGCGACCGCATCACCCGCCGCGACCAGGTCGAACGCGCTGCTGACGGCGATCTCGGTCGGGGCCCGGGGCGCGAAGCCCTCGCGGGCACAGGCGGCCGCGAAGCACTCGTAGAAGCACCCGTCGCCGGGCGCACCGACCCACTGCTCGTCGGCCAGCTCGCTGAGCGCGATCTCGTCCCGGCCGGCCAGCGGGTGCCGCTCGTGGATCAGCACCCAGACCGCGTCGACCGAGACGACCTGCCAGTTGAGGCCGGACGGCAGGAGCGCGGGCGGGTTGGCACACGCACCGAGCACGACGTAGTCGAGTCGTCCCTCGACCACCGACTGGGCGATCTCGTTCCCCGACGAGGTGGAGCGCATCGAGACCGGGCCGTTGGGGTGGGCGTCGTTGAGCCGCCGGACCAGGCCGGCCACGATCGGCCCGTTGGTGGCGCCGACCCGATACCGGGCCGTCCCGCCGGCCGTGATGAGCTCGCTGGCCTCGTCGTGCAGGCCGGTCACGGCCGGGATGAGCACCCGGGCCCGGGCCAGCACGAGATCGCCGAGCGGAGTCGGCAGAACACCCCGCCGATCACGGGTGAACAGCGCACCGCCGAGAATCCGCTCAATGCGCTGAAGCTGCGTGGTCAGGGCAGGCTGGGCAAGGCCGAGCGCCGCCGCGGCCTTGGTGACACTGCCCGCCTCGGCGATGGCCAGCACCATTCGAAGATGGCGTAACTCCAGCTCCACATCTGGAAACCTAGAGTCGCCCGGGCCCGGCCGAAAGCTTTTTCACGTTAATTTCGGCCATCTGAGTGTGTCAATTTGAGCACACCGATCCCGCCGAGTCGCCCGACCTCGGCAAATGCGACCGGCAAATACGGGAAGTATCGGCGCTGCAACGCCCCGTGAGGGGCGCTGCAGCAACCCCGCTAGTCCCACATCGAGAGAAGTTGACTTTGCGTAAGCACTTCCCATCGGTGCGTGCCTATCGGTAGGCTCTCGGATCAGGAAACGTCGAACTCGCCGTCCTTGGCCGAGTCCACGAAGGCGATCCACTCCGCCTGCGTGAACATGAGAGCCGGGCCAGACCGGTCCTTGCTGTCCCGGACGGCAACGCCAGTGTCGAGGATGGCGACCTCGACACAGTTGTTGCCGCCACTGCCGTTACTGCGGCTGCCTTTTTTCCAGACAGCGCCGTTGAGATGGTGCGTGAGCAACCTCAAGCACCCCCCTTCAAATATGCGGTTGTCTCGGAGCCCTAAGCGACCAGCAGGCTCTCGATCATCTTGATTGTCTGGCGATGGTCGAGCGCCTTCGCGCTCAATCGCTCGAACTCTTTTCGGTAACGGGCAACCTCGGCCGGTTGCTCTTCGTAAGAGTCTCCCGCAAGACCTTCAAGATAGACAACATCCAGATGGGTGGTTTCCGGTCTGGATATCCCATGGTTCATCTGCGCGTCTACGCCATGGAACTCCAATAGCGCTACCGGTCCACCGAGGAACGCGTGCTCACCGGAACCGAACGGTAGGATGTGCACCATCACATTCGGTAATTGAGCCATTTCTATTAGATGACGGAGCTGTTCCGCCATCACTTCCGGACCGCCGATCACGCGGCGCACGACCGATTCGTCGATGAACGCGGTGAGCTCCAGCGGGCGCCGCTCGGTCAGCCGGCCCTGGCGGGTCAGGCGCAGCGCCACCCGCCGGTCGATCTCGTGCGGCGGGTCGAACGACCGGCCGGTGCGCATGAGCGCCCGGATGTAGGCCTCGGTCTGCAGAAGACCAGGCACGATGGTCGGTTCCCAGGTCTGCATCGCCGAGGCACCGGCCTCCAGGCCGACGAAGTTGCCCGGCCGGATCACGTCCCGGTAGTCACTCCACCAGGTGCGCTCGCGGGACATGCGGGCAAGCTCGATGAGCGCCTCGCGGTACGCCTCGTCCCGGACGTGGTAGAGATCGAGTAGATCGCGCACATCGCGCGCGGTCACGGCCACGCGCGCGGTCTCGATCCGCGTGACCTTCGCAGCGTGCCACTCGAAATGACGCGAGACATTCTCCTGCGTCAATCCGGCAGCCTCGCGGCACCGTTTCAGCTCCGCGCCCAGTCGGCGCCGTCGCAGCGTGGGACCTTCATCAACGGACACCTGGACTCCCCTTGGTCCTCAGGTTTCCTCTGGTAGCCGATCCTACGGACCGGCCCGCTCATGATCCAAGGTGGACTCAAGCCCTAAACAAGAAGTCTAGTACTTCTTGTATTGACCTTGATGTTGGGTACATGATGCGGCAGACATCGAGTATTGACTTCCTGTACTCACAGTGATCTTTCAAAACTTGGGTCTATCTGGGTCTAAGGGGCGTGGCAGCGTGTTGGCTGACCAGTACTTCCTGATCGCACACCAGGACCGCACCGGCCGGTCCCGACTGCACCCGCGCGCGACCGGTTTAGGACTTGCCGCGGCGCTGCTGGGGGAGCTGATCCTCGAAGGACGAATCGGGATCGCCGAGGGCGACCTCATCATCCTCGATCGGCACCCTCCGGCCGACGCGTTGGCGCACGACATTCTCGACCTGCTGATAGCTCAGCCGCAACACCGTGATGTCCGCACGTGGCTCGCGTTCCTCTCGCAGGACGCCGAGGTTCGGGTGGGCGAGCGGCTGGTGCGACTGGGAGCGGTCGACCTCGTCACCCGCCGGCGCATGCTCTCCACCGAGACTGTCTACCTGCCGAACAGCGCCGAGCAGCGCAACGCGGCCGCGTGGGCCCCCGCTCGCCTGGCCAATCTGCTGGTTCGGGGCATCGAGCTGAGCCTGACCGACCGCGTGCTGGTCGGTCTCGTAGCCGCGACCGGGCTGACCCGGCACGTGCTCTACGACTTCGAGATGCACCGGCAGGCGTTCCACTCGCTGCCGAGCGCGGTCAGCGCGCTCACCGGGGATCTCCGTGACCTCATCGAATTCACCGAGGCCTCGGTTGGCTCGGTTCTTACCGTCGGTCGGCGGTGAGCCCCATCGGGCGGCACCACCTCCGGCGGAACAACACAGACCAATGGGCCGGGAGGATGTTGATGCTGCAGAAGGAACCCGCCGAGCCGGACATCGTGGCGCGGGCGCTGGCCAAGAACAGGCTCGGCGTCCCGTCCGTGGTGTTCTTCGGTGTGGCCGGCGCTGCGCCGCTGACCGTGATCATCGGAGCCATCTCCGCGATCTACGCGATCATCGGTAGCACCGCGGTACCGATCGCGTATGTGGCCGTGGCCGGGATTCTGTCCCTCTTCACGGTCGGCTTCGTCGCGATGAGCCGGCACATCGTCAACTCCGGCGCCTTCTACTCGTACATCAGTCACGGGCTCGGCCGCGTCATCGGCGTCGGCGCGGCGTTCGTGGCCCTCCCGGCGTACTCGTTGATGCAGATCGGCCTGTTCGGTCTCTTCGGCTCGGCCGCCTCCGGCATCCTCGCCGCGTTCGGCGTGGTCACCCCCTGGTATGTGTGTGCCATCGCCGCCTGGCTGGTGGTCACCGTGCTCGGCCTGCTCTGGGTCGACCTCAGCGGCAAGGTCCTCGCGGTCCTGCTGGTCGCCGAGATCGCGATCGTCCTGCTCTACGACTTCGTGATGGTGAGCAACCCGGCCGACGGGCACATCACCTTCTCTCCCTTCAACCCCGGGCCGCTGCTCACCCCGGTCGTCGGCACCCTGCTGGTGCTGGCCGTGGCGGGCTTCGTCGGCTTCGAGGCCACCGTCGTCCTCTCCGAGGAGACGAAGGACCCGAAGCGCACGATCGGCCGGGCCACCCACATCGCCGTCATCCTCGCCGGGCTGCTGTGCGCCGTGTCCTCCTGGGCGATGGCGGTCAGCACCGGGCCGGAGAACATCCACGCGACCGCCGCCGAGCATCAGACCGACCTGGTCTTCTTCCTGGTCGGCAAGCACCTGCCGGCACCCCTGGTCAACATGGGTTACCTGCTCTTCCTGACCAGCGTGTTCGCCGCGCTGCTCGCGTTCCACGCCGCGGTGGCCCGCTACCAGTTCGCCCTCGGTCGTGAGGGTGTGCTGCCGGCGGCGTGGGGTCGCACCCACCCGCGGACCGGTGCGCCGCTGGCCGGCTCGATCACCCAGAGCGTGCTGGCCATCCTGGTCCTGACGGCGTATGCGTTCGCCGGCGCCGAACCACTGGTCTACGTGTTCGCCTGGCTCACCACGATCGGCGGCCTCGGCGTACTGATCCTGATGTGGGCGACCTCGGCCGCGGTGATCGGCTTCTTCATGCGGAGCCGCCGGTCGGAGAGCGTCTGGCGGGCGTACATCGCACCGTTCCTCTCCTTCCTTCTTCTCTCCGTCGCGCTCACCGCCACGGTGATCGGCTTCGGCGAGCTGCTCCAGGTCGACGGCGACTCGGTCTTCCAGTGGCTGATCCCCGTGCTCTACCTCGCGGTGGCCGGGCTCGGCTTCATCTGGGCCGCGATCATGCGGGCCGGCCGGCCCGAGGTCTACGCCCAGATCGGCCGCGGCGCCGACGGCCGGGTGAGCATCCTGTCCGAAGCGGCGCTCCCGCCCAAGCAACTCCACGCGGACCCGGTCGGCGCCCGTGGCTACCCCTACTAGTAATAAGGAGACGCGCGCGATGACGCACGCCGTCCATGATCTGGTGATCCGCAGCGTCGACCCCGTCGACCCGGACGAGCTCACCGATCTTGTCGCCGCCGCCATGCACGACGGGCCCATTGCCCGATGGCTGCAGCCCGACGACGACGTGCGCCACGCGGCCAGCCCCGACTACTTCGCGATCTTCATCGAGCACGCGGTGCGGCACGGCGAGATCTACGTGACGAAGGACGGCACCGGCCGGTTGACCGGTGCCGCCCTGTGGTTCCCGCTCACGGCCGCTCTGCCGTCACCGATCGATTACGAGCGCCGGCTGAAGGAGATCGCCGGCGAGGCACACGATCGGATGTGCCTGCTCGATGCGGTGATGGAGGCCGAACACCCCACCACGCCGCACCACTATCTTGCTTTCCTCGCCGTCCGGCCCGATGAGCAGAGCCTCGGGCTCGGCAGCACGCTTCTGCGCCGGCATCATCGCCGGCTCGACGCGGCCGGGTTACCCGCCTATCTGGAGGCGAACGACCCGCGCAACCGCGACCTGTACCTGCGACACGGATATCAGGTCCGGTCCGTGATCGATCTACCCGACGGGCCGCCGCTCTGGACCATGTGGAGGTCGCCGATGGATTGAGGCGACCAGATCGCGCTACGCGGCGGTCGGGAACTCGTAGAGCCAATAGGACTGCTGGTCGATCCGACTGAATTTCATGGTGCCGGTCACCCGGCTGATCATCAGGCGGAAGATGCGGGACATGTGCCGGACGTCATCGTTGTAGCTGCAGATGTCCAGCCCGACCAGGCCGTTCTGGGTAGCTGCGACCAGGTACATCTGCTCCACCAGCTGCGCGAACGCCTCGCGCCCCTGGTGCTCCGGGCTCACGGCGACGAAGCCGATGTACCAGATTTTCCGGGACGCGTAGTGCTCCGGCCAGTGCCGCTCGAAGTACTGAGGTGCGATCAACGGCACCGCATCGAGGTCGTTGGTGTACGTGGCAATCCCGCACAGCGTGCCCTCGTCGGTGAGGGCGAGGTACTTGCTGACGCGCGGGTCACGCATCACCTCGTCGAACTCGGACGGGAACATCATGTGCCGCTGGACCGCAAGCGTGTTCAGTTCGTCGAACGCGTCTTGGTAGAGGCGCCATGCAGCGCTGTGCAGATCTTCATCCGTGATCTGGTCGACGACTTTGATAAGCATGCTTTGCTCCCCCGCGGGACGCGGCCCGCTTGCTCGCACTCACACCGATCAATGATCTAGTGCTCAACAGAGTACGAACAGTGACGCCGCAAACACAATGCGTGTTCGCCGATTGAATGTGCCAATCGCCGGAGACGGGCTCCACGGTGCCCGAAACTGTGCAAGTTGCGGGCGGCCCGCCAATTGCCGCACCCGCCTTCATTGCCGCTCCACGACGATTACCGGCACCCGCCCAGAGATCAAATAACGGTGATCAATTGACGAACGGATCTCCCGGCAAGGATCTTAACCGCAACCGCCGCCGGCCGCCTCCATGGCGGCCGGCGGCGCTGTTCACCTGCGACTATTTGCCGCCGGGCAAGGGTGCCGCATGCCTTCCCGCGGCCCACTTCGACACCGCTCGACACTGCCGCCTGACCTGGCTGTCCTAACACGACGATCATCCCGATCGCCACCGCCCACCACCTGCGCAAAGGTGCGTTCGGCGACGCCGGCGCCGGTTGCCGCCAGGCGCGAAAGCTCGCGAATCCCCCTCTTTCGCCGACGATGATCCAGGCGCATACTCAACGTCATCTCGGACGGGGTCACCGGCGGTCGATCACGATGCATCCTCGACGCCCCGCGCGCCGTCCGCGGCGGCGTCACGGAGAGGTACGAGCAGCTAGCGGGCGATATTCGAGCCGCTGAAGGCTTCGTGGGCCGACCTATCAGAATCGGTCAGACCGGAAAAGCGCCGGACTACCAGACGATCACGTTCGGTGGAGGTTCGGCGGGCCCCGGGCGGCGATCTCCGCGACCGCCGGCACGAGGGCTGCGGCCTGCGGAATTGCCGGCTCACGGCGTACTCGGCGCGGATTTTGATCTTGGAATTTGATCGCCTCGAAATCCCGGAATGGTTTGTCGAATCAGGTCGCATTTGAATCGTTTTTCGGTCGGCGCTGCGATCAGTACTCCGGAGCCAGTACCAGAAGGACTACGCATCTGCGTACTTCAGCCGGGGTCGGTAATCGCCATACGCTATGCCCCGGCTCTGATCATCAACCCTACTCACGGGAATGGAACACGTGTGAAAACAAGTCCGCGCTTACTACTGGTCGTTATCTTGGCCGTCTGCGGGACCCTCTCCGCGCCGGCCGGGGCAGCCTCCGCCGCCTCGCTGCCCGGCGTGGTCCTCACCTCCGCGACGGCCACCCTGCCGTCCGAGCTGAGCCCGCTGGCGACCGGCAAGCGCATCCAATACGTCACAACGGACATCAACGGCAGCCTGATCTACGCCACCGCGCTGATCCTCACGCCCAAGACCAACAAGAAGAACCGCACGGTCGCCTGGGCGCACGGCAGCACCGGACTCGCCGACCAGTGCGCCCCGTCCGCCAACCAGAACGTCTTCTGGCCGGAGGCCCGCACCGCGGTCGCCGCCCTGCTCAGCCGCGGCTGGACGGTGGCCGCCACCGACTACGCCGGCCTCGGCACCACACAGTCGCACCCCTACCTGGTCGGCGGGAGCGAGGCTCGCGCGGTCATCGACAGCGTCAAGGCCGCCCGCAACCTCGACAGTGCCCTCTCCACCCAGTACGTGATCGACGGCCACTCGCAGGGCGGCCAGGCTGCGCTCTTCGCCAGCCAGATCGCCCCGAGCTACGACGGCGCCCTGGTGCTGAAGGGCACCGCCAGCATCGCGCCGGTCTCCAACGTGGACGCGTTCGCCCCGCTGATCCCCGGCACGCCCGGCCAGGGCTACCTGGTGATGGGCCTCTACGGGCTGGCCGCGGTCGACTCCACCTTCAACCCGAACACGGTGCTGGCCGCCCAGGCGAAGACCAAGACGTCCGCCCTGACCAGCGGCTGCCTGATGGAGATCCTGGCCGCCTACGAGAATCTGACCGCCGAGCAGCTCCTGGTCGATGGGGCGCTGCCGGACGCGGTGGTCACCAAGCTCGCGAACAACGACAACCCGGCGCAGACCGCGCCGAGCGCGCCGATCCTGATCGTGCAGGGCACCGATGACGAGGCCGTCCCCTACTTCATCACGCACGATCTGCTGCTGCCGCAGTTGCAGGCCTACACCCAGCCCGTGACGTTCACCGAGCTGGCCGGCGCCACCCACGACTCGTCCGTGGTTCTTTCGGCGAGCACGGTGGCCACCTGGATCGCGGCCCGCTTCACCTGACCAAGTTCGAGGAGGGGGAGGACGGCACCCGGCCGCCACCGGATGCCGTCCCCGTCGTCATGTACCCGCCCGCGATCACGCGGAACCCCAGGTCAGGCCGCCGGGATGTGGGTCTGCTTGGTCAGCCGGCGGGTCGGAGCGGCCGCCGTCGATCCGCGGACCACAAGCTCGGCCGGGAAAACGTACTCCGAGCGCGGGGCGGCGTGGCCGTGGATCTCGTCGACCAGGGCCCGGACCGCGGCGTTGCCCATCGCGGCCACCGGCTGGCGGAGCGTGGTCAGCGGCGGGTCGGTGAAAGCTATCAACGGCGAGTCGTCGAAGCCGACCACCGAGATGTCGCGCGGCACCTGCAGGCCGCGGCGGTGGGCGGCCCGGATCGCGCCGAGGGCCATCAGGTCGGAGCCGCACACCACGGCGGTGACGTCCCGGTCCAGCAGCTGGCCGGCCGCGACCTCGCCACCCTCGACCCCGAACAGGGTCAGGGCGACCATCTCGGACGGGGATCGATGATCGTAGGAGGGGACGTGCCGGCGCATCGCGCTGTGGTAGCCGTCGAGCTTGCGCTGGACGGCACGGAACCGCTCGGGGCCGGAGACGAAACCGATCCGCTCGTGGCCGAGGGCGGCCAGGTGCGACACCGCCGACTCGGCCGCCTGCTTGTCGTCGCAGGAGATGAAGGGGGCCGAGATGCCGTCGGCGAAGCCGTTCACGAAGACGATCGGCAGCGGGCGGTCGATCAGGCGCTGGTAACGGTCGTGGTCGGCGGTCGTGTCGGCGTGCAGGCCGGCCACGAAGACGATGCCGCTGACCTGACGGTCGAGGAGCATCTCGAGGTATTCGTCCTCGGTCACGCCGCCCGGGGTCTGGGTGCAGAGCACCGGGGTGAAACCGGTCTGGGCCAGAGCCGACTCGATCACCTGGGCGAAGGCCGGGAAGATCGGGTTCTCCAGCTCGGGGACGATCAGGCCGACCAGACCGGCACTGCGTTTGTGCAGGCGTTCCGGTCGTTCGTAGCCAAGGACATCGAGGGCAGTAAGGACTGCCTGGCGGGTGTCGGCCGAGACGCCGGGGCGGTCGTTGAGGACGCGCGAAACCGTCGCCTCGCTGACGCCCGCCTGTCGGGCGATATCCGAGAGACGTGCACGCATGCGGTCACAATAACCCTTCATTAATTATGAGCGCGCGCCTGCGACGCAGGCCACGCCGGTCGTGGCGAAGTGCGCCACGACCGGCTGCCCGAACGGCTACTTCCAGGTGTCGCTTGTGCTGTACGTCAACGCCGTTCCGGTGGTGTATGTCCGGTTGCTCCCGGACTCCCAGGTGACGTTGCCGGCCGCGTCCTTCTTGATGTACTTGTACTCGAAGCTGGTGCTCTGCGGCACGGCCACCGCGCGGCGCCAGGTCGTGCCGCTCGCGGTCAGCGGAATGGCCGAGGCGGGCGCCCAGCTGCCGAGCGCCGCGATCGAGCCGATCACGTAGACGCCGGTGCCGGTCGCCGCGCTCGCGGTCACGCTGAAGTTGACCGCGGCGTCGACGGCCACGTTCCAGGTGTCGTCGTACGTCACCGCGGCGGTGCCGGTCGACGCCGTACGGTTCGCGTTGGTCTCCCAGGTGACGTTGCCGGCGGCGTCCTTCTTTATGTACTTGTACTCGATGGCCGTGTTGGCGGGCAGGTTCACCGTGCCGGACCAGACCGGGTAGGAGCTCGCCGAGAGGGCGACCGCGTTGGCGGTGTTCCAGCTGCCGAGCGCCGCGACGTTACCGACGACGTAGACGTTCGTGCCGTAGGCGGTGGTGGCGTACTCGTTGAAGGTGGCCGCGACGGTGGCCGGGTTGCTGGTCGGCGACGTGGTGGGCGTGGACGTCGTCGGCGCGGTGGTGGGTGTAGTGGTAGGTGTAGTAGTAGGTGTGGTGGTCGGCGACGTGGTCGGGTTGCCGGCCCCGGACTTGGCGTTGACGTGGATCGCCACCGCGCTGTTGGCCGGGATGGTGACCGACGCCGTACCCCCGGAAACCGTGACGGACGTGCCGGCGCAACCGGACGTCGTGGCCGCACCGGTGATCACGTCGCAGTAGACGCCGTCGGCGAGGCCGGTGGTGTAGGTGGCGGTGGAGGCGCTGCTGGAGTTGTTGATCCCGACCCAGCCGAGCGAGCCCCGGTGGAAGCCGATCACGTTGGCGTTGGTGGTGGTGAAGTCGGAGACCGTGGTGGTCGCGGCGGTGGCGTTGTGCCAGCCGACCATGCCCTTCACCCCGGTCGACTGGGTGATGCACTGCCAGGCGCCGCTGGTGCAGCTGGTGTCGGTGACGAAACCGCTCGAGTCGGCCGGCGGGGACTGCCCGGTGTTCGAGGTGGAGAAGGCGAAGCCGTCGTAGACGAACGGCTTGCCGTACGGGTAGGCAAGAAGGAAGTAGTTGGCGAGCGTGTACTTCGTCCCGTCCATGTACCGCAGGGTGGTGGCGTCCCGCTCGAGGTCGTGGTTGGTGACCATCGCGGCGGTCTGGGCGCTGGTCGCGTCGAGGCTCCAGGACGGGATGGTCGCCAGGTTGCCCAGCGTCCCGTTGTTGAACTGGGTCTTGAGGCCCATCGCGTAGGAGAAGCCGAGCACGTCACCGTTGGAGGTGAAGGCGGACGGCAGCAGCTCGCTGTTGCTCGCGCCGGTGAAGATCTCCTGGGCGATGTACGGCGTCTTGTTCTCGGCGGTGGTCTTGTTGAGCAGCGCGAGGATAGCGGCGAAGTCGGTCTTGGCGACGTGCTTGGCCGCATCCACCCGGAAGCCGTCGACGCCGAGCCCGATCAGGTCGTTCAGGTAGGCGGCGATCTTCGCCCGGACCGTGGTGCTCTGCGTCTTGAGGTCGGAGAGCGACAGCAGCATGCAGTTCTGGACCTCCGACACGTTGTTCCAGTCGTCGATCACGGCGTCGTCGTCGCTGCAGTAGCCGTCGTTCGCGTGGTGGAAGTCGTCGTACGTGTACGGCACCGCCGGGTAGGTGTAGCCGGTGGGGCTGAAGGTGCTGCCGCCGTACGTCGTGGTCAGTGTGTTGTTGGCCCCGGCCGTGTGGTTGACGACGGCGTCGGCGTAGACCCGGACCCCGGCGTTGTGGCAGGTGGTGACCATGGTGGAGAACTGCGCGCGAGTGCCGAAGCGGCTGGTCAGGTTGTACGAGACCGGCTGGTAGATCTCCCACCACGGGTGGGCGCCGTTGTCGCTGCTGGCCAGGCTGACCGACTCGGCGGGCGGGGCGACCTGGACCGCGCCGTAGCCGGCCGGGCCGAGCTGGTCGGTGCAGGCCTTAGCGATGGAGTTCCAGTTCCAACTCCAGAGGTTGGCGGTCACATCGCTGTTGTTCAGGGTGACGGCCGCACTCGCGGTGACCGTCTGGACGGTGAACGCGACCAGGCCGCTCGCCGCGAGAACGGCACCGGCGGCTATCGCACGCAGGCTTCGCTTCATAGGGGATTCCTAAGGATGCGGGGGCGAAAGGGATGGGACGGCCGTCCGTTACGACGAGGATGCTTGATTGTTTCAAATACGTCAATGACTTCCTGAAAGATCTTGCAGGACCTGTGGGGCTGCTGTGACGAGTGCCTGTTCAGAGCCTTGGAAGGCTTTGCAAAGATCAGGATTCACAACATCCTCAAGCCGAGCGCGCCCCGGTCGATCAGGACGGCTGTGAAGGGCGCTGAGCGGTTGCGGAGCTGGATTCGCGATCCCGTGATCAGTGCCGCCATCCTGTGGACCGGGCTGGCGACGGTGCTCTTCTACCTCCTCGCCGCGAACGCCGACCGGCAGGTGCAGGTCTTCTGGACGTTCCAGCTGCCGCTGGACACGCTGCTGGTCATCTCGTCCTGGCAGGTCTCGCGCATCGCGTCCGGGGCGGTCCGGCGGTTCTGGCGGGTGCTGGCCTCGTCCGGGGTGCTCTTCCTGTTCGGCGACACCTTTCAGACGGTCCTGACCTTCCTCGACCCGCCGGGAACCTGGTCGACCACCGGCGGCCTGGTGCAGTCCAGCTGCTTCGCGATCGGGCTCGTGGTGATGGTGGTAGCGACGCTGGCCTACCCACACCCGGGACGCACCGGACGGACCCGGCTCGCGTTCTGGCTCGACTCGGCCTCGGTGCTGGTCGCCGGCGCGGTGGTGGCCTGGTGTTTCGCCGCCCACCCGGGGCAGGACGACTTCTCCGACCTGGCCGCGACCCTGGCCGCGGCGGGCGCCGCCATCACCGCCTGCTTCGGCGCGGTCAAGATGATCCTCAGCGGCAACGCGCCGATGCGGAAGACCGCCGCGATCACGATGATGGCCGCAGCCGCGTTCACCGCGCTCGGCTTCTTCGTCGCCCCCGAGCCGGGCGGCGCGCTGGCCGGCTCCATCTACCTGATCCGGCTGATGCCGTCGCTACTGGTCGCGCTCGGCCCGCGCATCCAACTGGTGATCGCCAAGTTCGATCCGGCGCCGTTCACCGAGCGGCGCCGCAAGCCCTACAGCCTGTTGCCGTACGGCGCGATCGCGATCGTCTTCGGCGCCCTGATCGTGGTGCTGCCGCAGGGTGTCGACTTCCGGCTGTGGGGCGTCGTGGTGGGGCTCGGCCTGATCTGTGCGCTGGTCGCCGGCCGGCAACTGGTGGCCTTCCACGACAACACCGACCTGATCAAGAAGCTGCGCGAGCACGAGACCCGGCTGCGCCATCAGGCCCTGACCGACGGCCTGACCGGACTGGCCAACCGCACGCACTTCCACGAGCAGGTCGAGGCGGCACTGGCCACCGACATCCAGCGAACCTCGGTGCTGCTCATCGACCTGGACGGGTTCAAGCAGGTGAACGACTCGTTCGGGCACGCGGCCGGCGACCAGCTGCTGATCTCGGTGGCGGACAAGATGCGGGCCGCGGTGCGCGACGGCGATCTGCCGGCCCGGTTCGGCGGCGACGAGTTCGGCATCCTGCTGCGCGACTGCCAGGGCCCGGAGGCGGAGCAGACGGCCCAGCGCCTGCTGGCCGCGCTGGCCGAGCCGGTCTCCGTCGAAGGGGCCAGGATCGTCGCCAACGCCAGCATCGGGGCGGCCGGCGCCGAGCCGGGCGACGGTGTCTCGGCGGTGATCCGGCGGGCCGACGTCGCGATGTATGCCGCCAAATCCGCAGGCAAGGGCACCTGGAAGCGGTATGACACGGGGATGGAGAGCGTCGGCTCTTTCCATTGAAAGTAGTGATTGTTAACGTTCACTACATGTCCTCAAAGCGGAAGTTTGGCGGCGCCGTACTGGCCGCCGTTCTCGCCGTGGTCTTCGGCTCGGCCTCCCCCGCCGCCGCAGCCACCTACGCCGGCTATGCCATGGCGTACTTCACCGAATCCCCCAACATGTCGGCCGCCAACTACGACCTGCACATCGCGGTCAGCGGCGACGGCCTGAACTGGACGCCGCTCAACCAGAACGCCCCGGTCGCCACCGCCACGGCCGGCGCCCAGGGCCTGCGCGACCCCTACATCCTGCGTAAGCAGGACGGCACCTTCGAGGTCCTGGCCACCGACCTCAAGGGCACCGACTGGAGCTACAACAGCCAGTACATCCACGTCTGGGACTCCACCGACCTGCGCACCTTCACCAATTACCGGCGGCTCAAGGTCAACTCGCTGGCCACCCACTCGTGGGCGCCCGAGGCCTACTGGGACGCCGGTCGCAACCAGTACGGCGTCATCTACTCGTCGGTGGTCGGCGGCCACAACGTGATCATGGTGAGCTACACGACCGACTTCAAGACCGCCACCGAGGGCCAGGTGTTCTTCGACAACGGCACCGACGTCATCGACGGCAACCTGGTCAGCCAGGGCGGGGTGAACTACTTCTACTACCGCGGGACCGGCGGCCTGTTCGGCGCGAAGTCGTCGACGCTCAACCCGGGCAGCTTCACCACCTACACCAGCGTGATCAATCCCGGTCGCGGCGTCGAGGCGCCGCAGCTGGTGCCGGCCCTGTCCGGCAACGGGTACACGCTGTGGGGCGACACCTACAGCCCGAACGGGCGGTTCTTCGCCTGGTCGACCAGCGCGCTGTCCACCGGCAGTTGGTCGCTGCTCAACGACCGCACCTACACCCAGCCGCTGAACTCCAAGCACCTGGGCATCACGCCGCTCACCGCGACCGAGATGTCGAACCTGCTCACCAAGTGGGGCTCGCCCAGCTGGAACCGGGTCAAGTCCTACAACTACCCCGGCCGTTACATCCGGCACTACAGCAACGTCGGGCGGATCGACGAATACCCGTTCGACCAGTGGCAGGACCAGCAGTGGAAGCTGGTGCCGGGGCTGGCCGACAGCACCGGGGTGTCGTTCCAGTCGGTGAACTACCCGACCATGTATCTCCGGCACTCCAACTACGCGATCCAGCTGGCCACCAGCGACGGCTCGACCGCCTTCAAGGCCGACGCGACCTTCTACAAGACCGCCGGCCTGGCCGACAGTTCGTGGACGTCGTTCCGGTCGTACAACTATCCGGATCGATACCTGCGGCACTCCAACTACGTGCTGCGCATCGACCCGGTCAGCACCACCACCGAGAAGCAGGACGCGACGTTCCGAGTGGGCTACTGAGAAAAACCGTGAGTATCCTTCGCGGATGCCCGCCGCCGCAGCGCATCAGAGAATGGCCTGGCTCGATGCGCTGCGCGCGGTCGCCGCTCTGCTCGTGGTCTACGCGCACTTCACCCACTTCCTGTTCCGCGACGTCCGCGCCTTCACCTCCAGCTGGCTGAACGCCGGGGTGGCCGGGGTGATGCTGTTCTTCCTGGTGAGCGGTTACATCATCCCGGCGTCGCTGGAACGGCACGGCGACCTGCGCCGGTTCTGGGTCGCCCGGGCCGCCCGGCTCTTCCCGCTCTACCTGGCGGTCGGCGTCGCCGTCGTCCTGGTGCTGCCGGTCGCGCCCTACCTCAAGGAGCACCCGGCGGCCGGCACCATCGCCCACCTCACCATGCTTCCGCAGTTCAGCGGCTACGACCTGGTGACACCGGTGATGTGGACGCTCAGCTTCGAGATGGCCTTCTACCTGCTGGTCGCCGGCCTGTTCGCGCTCGGGGCGCACCGGGCGAGCGCGCCGATCGCGGTGGTGCTCGCGGTGGCCGCGGTCGCCACCGTGCCGCTGCCCCCGCGCCAGCTCTTCTCCCCGATGCTGCCGCTGGCGATCGCCGCCGTCCTGATCGCCGGCCTGGCCGGACTGCTCAGCAAACGGCGGGCCGCGGTCGTGGCCGGCGCCCTCGCGCTGATCGCCCTGGTCCTGGCCCTGCTGTTCGCGAGCCAGGATCCGTCGCACGTCTGGGACGGCCTGCTGATCCCGGCGGTGATGTTCACCGGCACGGCCATCTACCGCGCCGAGAAGGGCCAGATCCGCAAACGGCACGCGGCCGTCGCGGCGGCCGCGGTGAGCGTCGCGTGCCTGATCAACTGGTTCGCCGAGCTGCGCTCGCTGAACGCTCTGACGCCGGTCTACATGACCCGCGCGGTGATCACCCTGGTGATCATCGGCGGCTCCTTCGCGATCGGCTTCGCCTGCCGGCACCGCCGCGTGCCGCGCTCGCTGGCCTGGGTCGGCGTGATCAGCTACTCGCTCTACCTGATCCACGTGCCGGTCTTCGTGCTCGCCGGCCCCTGGCTGCGCGACCACTTCCACGGCGCGGCCCAGATCCCGGCGGCGACCGTGTTCCTGGCCGCCCTGCTCGGCCTGTCCTGGCTCGCCTACCGCTACATCGAGCTGCCCGGCCAGCGGCTAGGAAAGCGTTACGACCGTCCCGGTGAGCCGGGCCCGCTCCGCCGCCCAGACCACGCGATGGCCGGCCAGGCTGGTGGCGGCGTCCGACCGGATGAGCGACGGGTCGCCGTCGGCAACGGCGGCCAGAAACGCGTCGGCTAGCCCGTCGTCCCCGTCGCCGTGACCGGCCGACGGGTCATCGGACACGGTGAAGATCTCCTCGGCGCCGGTCCGGAAGTCCACGTACCGGACGCTCGCGCCGTCCCCGTCGAGGTAGCCGTGCGTCCCGAAGATCCGGGTCTTGCGCTGCTCGGCCGGCGTGAACGCGGTCATCGTGAACGAGATCGTCGCGCCGCCGACCATCTCCATCGAGACCACCTGATGATCAACGACGTCGTTCTGCCCGTTGTAGACACACTCCCCGTAGGGCCCGGTCCGCAGCGCCTCCGTCAGATCACCATCGGTCACGACGGAGACCGGCCAGCCCGGCCCGGCGTTCCGATAGAACCGCGGCGCCGAGTAGGGACAGTCGTGCTCCACCGCGCAGTCCAGGCAGCGATCGCCGGCCCCGGCCGGTTTGGACTCCGGCCGGAAATGCGCCAGCCCCCCGAACGAACTCACTCGCCGCACGTCATCGCCGACAAGATAGAGCAGCCAGTCGATGTCATGACAGGATTTCGCCAGCAGCATCGGCGACGAGCTCGCGGTGTCACGCCAATGCCCGCGCACGAACGAATGCGCTTGATGCCACCACCCCACAGGTTCGAGGTGCTGCACGCTGACTATTCGCCCGACTTTTCCTGATAAAAGAAAAGACTTAACCAATTTGTGTACGCCGTGTAGCGCAGCACGTGACACACCGCGAGCATGACCCCCGCGTCGTCAGCCGCCGCCGCGATTCGCAGGGCCGACTCCTCGACCGGCGCCATCGGCTTCTCCAGCAGCAGGTGATAGCCGAGCCCGGCCAGATGAACGGCCGGGCCCTCATGGTCCCGGTCCTGAGTGGCCACAATCGCGGCGTCCGCGATCCTCGAGTCGATCGCGGTCCAGTCGGCGAAGCCTGGAACGGCGAACAGCGCCCGCCGAGCCGGATCGGGATCGACCACCGCCACCACCCGCCCGGCCCCGGTTGCTTCGGCGCGCCGGGCATAGGTGGTCCCGCGCTGCCCCGCACCGACAAGCAGCAATCGAACCGTCATGCTGAGCCCGCCACGACCACCTCGGTGCCGGCCCGGCGGATCGCCTCGACCCCCACGGAGTCGGCGCTCGCGTCGGTGACCAGCATCGACACGTCGGTTATCGGGCAGATGCCGGCCAGGCAGATCTTGCCGACCTTGGAGCCGTCGGCGACCACGATGACGCGGTCGGCGCGGCGGATCATCGTGGCGTTGGTGTTCGCCTCGATCTCGTCGTGGGTGGTGAGGCCGCCGCGGGCGCTGATGCCGTCCACCCCGACCACCGCCACCGCCATGTTCAGCCCCTTCAGGGCCTGGTCGGCGATCGGGCCGACCAACTCGTACGACTGGGTGCGGGACACCCCGCCCGTCATGATCAGTTTCAGTCGCGGGCGCAGGGCCAACTCGGCCGCGATGTTGAGCGCGTTGGTCACCACGGTCAGGTCGACCCGCTCGGCGAGCAGCCGGGCCAGCAGGTGTGTGGTGGTGCCGCCGGTCAGGCCGAGGGTCAGCGGGCCCTTCGGCAGCAGCGCGGCGACGGTCTTGGCGACCAGCGCCTTTTCCTCGCGGTGCTGCCCGGTGCGGTAGCGGACCGGCAACTCGTAGGCGACGTCGACGGCGACCGCGCCACCGTGCGTACGGGAAAGCAGCCGTTGATCTTCGAGGACCTGCAGGTCGCGGCGGATGGTGGCGGGTGAGACCGCGAACTCGTCGGCGAGGTGCCCGGCGTCGACCGAGCCGCTGCTGGCGACCCGTTCGAGGATGGCCGACACCCGGTCGGCCCGGCGAAGCGAACTCATGGATCCCTCGATATCGGCAATGATCAAACGAGCAGTCAATGTAGTTCGTTTTCAAGCGATACACCAGTTGGTATTGCGCGTTCCAAGCGCGTACGCCAAGAATCCGCCCATGACTGTGATCGCCTTCCTGGGCGCCGGCAGCGTGGTCTTCACCCGCGAGCTGCTGGCCGACATCCTGTCCTTCCCCGAGCTGCGCGACGTGACGCTGGCCCTGCACGACATCGACCCCGAGCGCCTTCAGACCGCCGAGGCGATCGCCCGGCAAACCGCTGACCAGCTCGGATGCCACCCGATGATCAAGGCGACGCTGGATCGGCGGCGGGCCCTTCAGGACGCCGACTTCGTGATCAACTCGATCCAGGTCGGCATGCACGCGGCGACCGTGCGCGACTTCGAGATCCCGGCCAAGTTCGGGCTGCGGCAGACGATCGCGGACACGCTCGGGGTCGGCGGCATCTTCCGAGCACTCCGGACATTTCCCGTTCTGGACGGCATCGCGCGCGACATCCAAGAGATTTGTCCGGATGCCTGGCTACTGAATTACACCAACCCGATGGCGATGAACATCGGCTACCTCGCGGCGAAGGCGCCCCAGATCAAGGCGGTCGGCCTCTGCCATTCGGTGTTCTGGACTGTGCACGACCTGGCCGAGCTGCTGCACGTGCCGCTCGACGAGATCGACTACACCGGCGCCGGCGTCAACCATCAGGCCTGGCTGCTGCGGTTCGAGCACCGCGGCGAATCGCTCTACCCGAAACTCGACGAGCTCCTCGAAAAGACCCCGGAGCTGCGACGACGGGTACGCATGGACATGTACAAGCGGCTCGGCTACTTCCCCACCGAGACCAGCGAGCACTCCGCCGAGTACGTCCCCTGGTATCTGCACCACGACCAGGAGATCGAGCGGCTGCGCATCCCGGTCGGCGACTACCTGCGGATCAGCGCGGACAACGTGGCCGAATATCACGCGACCCGCGCGGCCCTGCAGAACGGCGAGAAGCTCGACCTGACGCGGGACGCCACCGAGTACGCCCCGCAGGTCATCCACAGCATGGTCACCGGCACCATGCGCCGGATCCACGGCAACGTCGCCAACCGCGGCCTGATCAGCAACCTGCCGGAGAGCTACGCGGTCGAGGTGCCGTGCGTCGTCGACCGCCTCGGGGTGCGCCCGGAACGCGTCGGCGATCTGCCCGCCCAGTGCGCCGCCCTCAACCGCAGCTTCGTCAGCGTCGGCCAGCTGACCGTGCAGGCCGCGCTGACCGGCGACAAGCGGATGGTCCGGCAGGCCGCGATGGTCGATCCGAACACCGCCGCCACCCTGACCGTGGAGCAGATCTGGGACCTCTGCGACGAGCTGACCGCGGCCCACGGCGACCTGCTTCCGGAGGCCCTGCGATGACTCCAACGGTAAGCGCGCACTCTGGACTGTTCGTTTGATGCGCACATCTTGTTAAGCGAGCGCAAACGAGCATAATCCTCGAACATGAATGACACCGCAGCCGAGATCGCCAGCCAGCCGGACGTGTGGCGGCAGAGCCTCAGCCGGACCGACGAGGCCCGGGCGGAACTGATCGCCCCGGGCGAGCGGATGCTCATCCTCGGCTGCGGCACCTCTTGGTTCGTCGCGCAGAGCCTCGCCGAGCTGCGGGAGTCCGCCGGCTTCGGCGAGACCGACGCGGTCTGCGCATCCGAGTTCGTGCCCCGCCGCCACTACGACCGCATCGTGGCGGTCACCCGCTCGGGCACCTCGACCGAGGTGCTCGAGGCGCTCCGCATGGTCCCGTCGTCGACCCGCACGATCGCGATCACCGCCGTCCGCGGCGAACCCGTGGACGGCCTCACCAACAGCCAGCTCGTGCTCGACTTCGCCGACGAGCGCAGCGTCGTGCAGACCCGGTTCCCCACCACCACGCTGGTGCTGGCCCGGCACGCGTTCGGCGAGAACATCGAGCCGGTCATCGCGGACGGCCGGGCGGCGCTGGACGAGCCGTTGCCGGCCGACCCGGCGCACATCGAACACCTGGTCTACCTCGGCACCGGCTGGACCGTCGGACTCGCTCATGAGGCCGCGCTCAAGGTCCGCGAGGCGGCTCAGGCCTACTCGGAGTCGTACCCCGCCAAGGATTTCCGGCACGGCCCGGTCGCGGTGGCCGGGCGCAATTCGCTGGTCTGGTCGTTCGGAGCCACCCCGATCGAGCTCGACGACGTGGCCCGCGAGGCCGGGGCCACGGCGTACCGCAACAAGAAAGATCCCCTCGCTCAGCTGGTGCTCGCCCAGCGCTTCGCGCTGGCCATGGCCGCGCACCGCGGTCTCGATCCGGACCGTCCTCGACTGCTCACCCGATCCGTGGTTCTTACCCCCTGAAGAGGTGCACGAGATGACCAACCTTCGGCGCGGCCGGTCGTTCCGGCTGCTGGCAGGCGGCCTCGGCGCCGCATTGACCCTCTCCGCCTGCATGGGCGGAACGACCGACTCCGGCAAGGACGCCGCGGCCGGCTACGACCCGAAGGCCGCCGTCACGATCACCTGGTGGACCGGGCAACCGGAGGAGCAGGAGAAGGTCGCCGAGCAGCTCGCGGCCGATTACCACACCGCGCATCCGAACGTCACGATCAAGGTCTCGCCGGGCGCCCCGACCACCGATGACCTGCTCACCAAGCTGTCCGCCGGGTTCACCAGCGACAGCTACCCGGACGTCTCCTACGCCTTCGGCAACTGGGCCGGTGACCTCGGGGCGAGCGGCAAGACCCAGGACCTCACGTCCTACGTGAACGACGCGGCCTTCGACTGGAACGACTTCCCGGCCGCGGCCCGCGAGGTGGCCACCGCCGACGGCAAGGTCATCGGCATCCCGGCGCTGGTCGACAACCTGGCGCTGATCTACAACAAGAAGCTGTTCGACGCGGCCGGGGTGGCCTACCCGACCGACCAGTGGTCCTGGGACGACTTCCGGGCCGCGGCCAAGAAGCTGACGAACAAGGCCACCAATACGTACGGGACGGCCTACTCGGTCTCCGGCAGCGAGGACACCACCTGGCACCTGTGGCCGCTGCTCTGGCAGCACGGCGGCAAGATCCTCGACGGCACCAAGCCGGCCTTCAACTCGGACGCCGGGGTGGCCGCGCTGGAGACGTTCCGGCAGATGGCGGTCGACGACAAGTCGATGTATCTGGACCAGACCGACGAGAAGTACGCGCCGCTGTTCAACAGCGGACACGTCGCCATGATGCTCTCCGGCCCCTGGTCCCTCTTGGAGATCAAAGAGGCCAAGCTTGCGTACGGCGTGGTCGACCTGCCCGGCTACAACGGCGACCACCAGACCGTCTCCGGTCCCGACCTGTGGGTGCTGTTCGACCACGGCGACGTGAACCGGGCCGGTGCCACCCGCGACTTCACCAAGTGGCTGACCAGCAAGGAGATCGACCCGAAGTGGAACCTCGCGGTCGGTAACCTGCCGCTGCGCACCTCGGAGAAGGACTCCCCCGAGTTCGCCGCCTACGTCAAGGAGTACCCGGGCGGCCAGAAGTTCTTCGACAACCTGGCCAACGCCAAGCAGGCCCGGCCGACCGCACCCGGCTACGAGGTGCTGTCCCGCAACGTCGGCGACGCCATCGCCAAGGTGATGCAGGGGCAGGGCCAACCCAAGGAGGCGTTGGACGAGGCGGCCAAGAAGTCGGCCGACGCCCTGGTGAACTGATGGCGCTCACGTTCGCGGCGACGCCGCGTACTCACACCCCGCCTCCCGCACAGCGCGGCCCTCGTGGCCGCGCTCTGCGGCGGAACCTCACCGGCTGGGCGTTCGCCGGGCCGGCCACCGCGATCGTCATCGGGTTGTCGATCTTCCCGGCGGTCTGGGCGTTCTTCATCTCCCGGGCCAAGTGGAACGGCATCGCCCCGGCGACCCAGGTCGGCTGGCGCAACTACCAGCTGCTGCTGCAGGACCCGGACATGATCGCGGCGACCAAGCACACGCTGCTGCTCACCGCGCTGTTCGTGCCCGGCTCGATCGTGCTCGGCATCGTCATCGCGATCGCGCTCAACCAGAAGATCCGGCTGATCGGTTTCTACCGCACCTGCATCTTCGTGCCCTACGTGGCGTCGGCGGCGGCCACCGGCATCCTGGCCGGTTTCGTCTTCAACCCGCAGTTCGGCGTGGCCAACGACGTGCTGCGCCACCTCGGTCTGCCGCAGCAGCAGTTCCTGGAGAACCAGCACCAGGCGATCTACATCATCTGCCTGATCGCGCTCTGGGGTGAGGTCGGCTTCACCACGGTCATCTACCTGGCCGCGCTGCAGGACATCCCGAAGGACCTGATCGAGGCGGCCCGGATGGACGGCGCGTCGAAGTGGCGGGTGTTCCGGCACGTGACGCTGCCGGAGCTGCGGCCGGTCACGGTCTTCGCGGCGATCTGGCAGACGATCACCGCGATGCAGCTGTTCGACCTGATCTACACCACCACCCGCGGCGGGCCGCTGAACAGCACGCAGACGATCGTCTACTACATCTACGAGCTGGCCTTTCAAACCCAGCGCTTGGGGTACGGCGCGGCCGCCGCCTATCTGCTGTTCATCGTGACGCTACTGCTCAGCCTGCTCGTCATCTGGTATTCGCGGCGCCGCGGTTCGGAGGTCTTCTGATGCGCTGGAAACTTCCGTTCAGCCCCTGGCATTTGCTGCTCATGCCGCTCGCGCTGATCTTCGTGCTGCCGCTCGTGCAGATGCTGCTCACCTCGTTCATGAGCAGCGCCGAGATCAACCAGTTCCCGCCCAAGCTGATCCCGACCAGCCTGCACCTGGAAGGCTACCGGCATCTGTTCAGCGAGACACCGGCGCTGCGCTGGTTCATCAACACGGTGCTTGTCTCCGGCATCGCCGTAGTCAGCCACCTGGCGCTGTGCTCGATGGCCGGCTACGGCTTCGCCCGGCTCAAGTTCGCCGGTCGCGGCCTCGCGTTCGTGCTGATCCTGGCGACCGTGATGATCCCGATCCAGCTGCTGATGATCCCGACCTACCTGATGTTCGCCCGGCTCGGCATCGTCGACACCCTGGCCGCCGCGTACGTGCCGTGGCTGGCCTCGGCGTTCGGCATCTTCCTGATGCGGCAGTTCTTCCTCGGGCTGCCCGCCGAACTGGAGGAGGCCGCGCTGATCGACGGCTGCGGCCGGTGGCGCACCTTCCGCAGCATCGTGCTGCCGCTGGCCAAGCCGGCGCTCACCACGCTGGCCATCATCACTCTGCTGTGGAGCTGGAACGACCTGCTCTGGCCGCTGGTCGCGATCTCCGACGACCACACGTTCACGCTGCAGGTGGGGCTGGCCAACTTCCAGGGCATGCGGCGCACCCAGTGGTCGCAGCTGATGGCCGGCAACGTGGTGGCCACCATGCCGCTGATCCTGGCGTTCCTCTTCGCCCAGCGGAAGTTCATCGCGACGATGACCTTCACCGGCATCAAGGGCTGACGATGTCCGCCCGGGTCGCCTGGGCGGCCGTTCCACCGGCCGCCCGGGTGCTCAGCGAACCGGCGACCGCGGCCCAGCCGATCGCTTCCTCGATCGGCAGGCCGCTCAGCCGGCCGGCCAGGAAGCCGGCGTTGAAGCTGTCGCCGGCGCCGGTCGTGTCGACCACGTCGACCACCCGGCCCGGGGCGTCGCAGCTGCCGCCCGGCCACCAGGCCCTGGCACCGGCCGCGCCGTTCTTCATGACCACCGTCGTGCCGCTGGCGACCAGCTTCGACGCGGCCTCGTCGGTGTCGTCGAGGCCGGCGATCGCGCGCAGCTCGTTGGCGTTGGGCAGGAACACGTCGGTGTGCTCGAGGATCCGGGCGATCGACTGCCACTCCTCGGCCGGGTCCCAGTTGGTGTCCAGCGACGTGGTCAGGCCGTGGCGCCGGGCGCGGGCGAACACGTCGTCGAGGCCGGCGGCCAGACCCGGCTGCAGGTACAGCGACGCCACGTGCACGTGCCGGGCCAGGGTGAGCAGGTCATCGGTCACATCGGACGGTCGCAGCGCGGCGATCGTGCCGGGCAGGGTCAGCATGCCGCGATCGTCCGGTTCGGACAGCACCACGGTCAGCCCGGTCGGCGCGCCCCGGCCGTCGGCGGCCAGCAGCGTCACGCCGAGCGCCGACAACTGCGCCCGGACCAGCCCGCCGAACACGTCGTCACCGACCGCCGCCAGCAGCCCGGTGCGCAGCCCGAGCCGGGCACAGCCGGCCGCGGTGATCGCCGCCGAGCCGCCGAGCACCAGGTCGGCCGCGGTCAGCAGCTGTTCGGCCTGGCCGAACCGGGGCCGCACGTCGCCGCGCAACAGCAGATCGGGGTTGGCGTCGCCCACCACCAGAACGTCGAACTCGACCATGTCCGTCTCCCTCTTCGATCCCGCAGCACGGTACGCGGCAAATAGCTGGTTTCTACAGGCACGTTCGGTCAGTATTCGGCCCGAGACGGGGCAATTATCATGATCGTCACTGTCACCCTCAACCCCGCCCTCGATCTGACCTACGCGGTCGACGCGCTCGTCCCGTACGGCACCCACCGGGTCGCCACGGTCGCCGAACGCCCCGGCGGCAAGGGCCTCAACGTCGCCCGCGTCCTGCACCAGCTCGGCGAGCCGGTCCTGGCCACCGGCCTGCTCGGCGGCGCCACCGGCACCCGGGTCGCCGAGTTGCTGCGGCACGAGGGCGTGCGGTCCGGCTTCGTCCGGATCGGCGGCGAGACCCGGCGCACGGTCGCCGTCGTCGACGGCAGCGACGCCACCGGTTTCTGGGAGCCCGGCCCGACCATCACACCGGCCGAGTGGGCCCTCTTCCTCGCCGAGTTCCGCGAGCTGCTGGGCCCGGCCACGGTAGTCACTCTGAGCGGTTCCCTCCCACCGGGCGTCCCGCTTGATGCGTACGCCGTCCTGATCGCCCACGCCAAGCGGGCCGGCGTGCCCACCCTGCTCGACACGAGCGGGCCGGCCCTGCGGCACGGCCTGCTCGCCGCCCCGGCCATGGCCAAGCCGAACGCCGAGGAACTCGCCGCCCTCGCTCCCGGACCGGTCGTCGCGGCCGCGCGGGCGCTGGCGACCGGGCCGGTGGTGGTCTCCCGGGGCGCGGCCGGGCTGGTGGCCGTCGCGCACGACGAGGTCTGGGAGTGCGCCCCGCCCGTACCCGTGGACGGAAACCCGACGGGGGCCGGCGATGCGTGCGTCGCCGCACTCAGCCGGGGTTTGCGGGACCACACACCCTGGCCCGAACTCCTCGCCGACGCGGTCGCGCTCAGCGCCGCCGCCGTCGCCGCGCCGGTCGCCGGCGCCTTCGATCCCGAGGTCTACCGGCAGACCCGGGCCGCCATCCCCGCATCCGCATCAGGAGGTTCTCGTGTTCGCACCCACCGGTGACCTGGTCTCGGCCGCGCACGCGGCGGGCGGGGCGGTCGGCGCCTTCAACGTCATCACCATCGAGCACGCCGAGGCCATCGTGGCCGGCGCCGAGGCCGCCGGGCTGCCGGTGATCCTGCAGATCAGTGAGAACGCCGTGCGGTTCCATCACGGCCGGCTCGCGCCGATCGCCGCGGCCGCCCGGGCCATCGCCTCCTCGGCCGGGGTGCCGGTCGCGCTGCATCTCGACCACGTCGAGTCCGACGATCTGCTCGCGCAGGCGGCGGCGAACGGCTTCGGCTCGGTCATGTACGACGCGTCCCGGCTCTCCTACGCCGACAACGTCGCCGCCACCGCGGCCGCCGTCCGCCGCTGCCGCGCGGCCGGGCTCTGGGTGGAGAGCGAGCTCGGCGAGATCGGCGGCAAGGGCGGCGCGCACGTCAAGGGCGCCCGCACCGACCCGGCCGAGGCGGCCGCCTACGTGGCCGCGACCGGGGTGGACGCGCTCGCCGTCGCGGTCGGTTCGTCGCACGCGATGACCACCCGCAGCGCCCGGCTCGACCACGACCTGATCGCCCGGCTCGCCGCGGCCGTCCCGGTGCCGCTGGTGCTGCACGGCTCGTCCGGGGTGCCCGACGACGAGTTGTCCGCGGCGGTGCGCGGCGGCATGGCGAAGATCAACATCGGGACGGCACTGAACACCGCGTTCACCGGGACGGTCCGGGCGACCCTCGGCGACCAGCCCGACCTCGTCGATCCGCGTCGATATCTGGCGTCGGCGCGCTCGGCGATGGCGGAGACCGTTTCGACGGCGTTACGGGTGCTCAAATCAGGCGTAATACCCGCGTAACTTCAGCAGAGATCTACAGCTACCGCACAGGTTGCTCCTAGAGTCCGCGTAGCACTCCGGGCGAAAGTGGCAACCATGACGTTGACCCTCGACTCCGCCCCGGAAGGGCGCGGGTCCTCCGCGCCGGCCGACGGCGCCACCACCGCCGAGCAGCAGGAGCAGCCGCCGTCGCCCCGGCGCCGCGCCTGGCTCGGCGACCCCGCCTGGGCCCGGCCCGCGCTGTGGGTGCTGCTCGCCGGCACCGCGGTGCTCTACCTGTGGAACCTGTCCGCCTCCGGGTGGGCGAACGAGTTCTATGCGGCCTCTGCCCAGGCCGGATCCCAGTCGTGGAAGGCGTGGCTCTTCGCCTCCCTCGACGCGGGCAACGCCATCACCGTCGACAAGCCACCCGCCGCGATGTGGGTGATGGGCCTGTCGATGCGGATCTTCGGGGTGAACAGCTGGGCCATGCTGGCCCCGCAGGCACTGATGGGCGTCGGCAGTGTCGCGCTGCTGTACGCCGCGGTGCGCCGCTGGTTCGGGCCGGCCGCCGGCCTGCTCGCCGGGGCCGCGCTCGCGCTCACCCCGGTCGCGGTGCTGATGTTCCGCTTCAACAACCCGGACGCGCTGCTCGTGCTGCTGATGGTCGCGGCCGCGTACGCCACCGTCCGGGCGGTCGAGACCGCGTCCTGGAAGTGGCTCGCGCTCGTCGGCGTGCTGCTCGGCTTCGGCTTCCTCACCAAGATGCTGCAGGCGTTCCTGGTGCTGCCCGGGTTCGCGCTGGTCTACCTGATCGCCGCGCCCACCGGCCTGCTCAAGCGCCTGCGCGACCTGCTGATCGGCGGGCTCGCGCTGATCGTCTCCGGCGGCTGGCTGGTGCTGCTGGTGTCGCTGTGGCCGGCCGACTCCCGGCCGTACATCGCCGGTTCCACCAACAACTCGCTGTGGCAGCTGGCGATCGGCTACAACGGCCTCGGCCGGATCCTCGGCGGCGAGGGCAACGGCGGCGGCGGGGGCGGCGGCGGGCCGGGCGGCGGCGGCGGGAACACCGGCTTCGGCGGCTCGACCGGCATCGCCCGGATGTTCGGCGACAGCTTCGGCCTGGAGATCTCCTGGCTTCTGCCGGCCGCGCTGGTCGCGCTGGTGGCACTGCTGATCGGTACGGCGCGGGCGCCGCGCACCGACCGCACCCGGGCCGCGGCCGTCCTCTGGGGTGGCTGGACCGTCGTCACCGGCCTGGTCTTCAGCTACATGAGCGGCACCGTGCACCCGTACTACACGATCGCTCTGGCGCCCGGCATCGCGGCGCTGGTGGCGATCGGTGCCCGGGTGCTGTGGGGCTGGAAGGACAGCATCCTCGCCCGTCTCGGCCTGGCCGCGATGGTCGTGGTGACCGGCGTCTGGGACTACGTGCTGCTCGGCCGGGTGTCGTGGGCGCCGGGGCTGCGCTGGTTCGTGCTGATCGCCGGGATCGTCGCCGGCCTCGCGCTGCTGGTTCCGGCCAAGCTGCTCCGCCGGGTCGGGGTGGTGGCGGTCGCGACCGTGGCGGTGGCGACGACCGGGGCGGCCACGGCCGCCTGGGGTGTCAGCACCGCCGGGGTCGCGCACAGCGGGTCGATCCCGACCTCCGGGCCCTCCGGGGTGTCGTCCGGCGGCGGCTTCGGTCGCGGCGGCGGCTTCGGCGGCGATCGCACCGGCGGCGGGTTCCCCGGTGGCGCCCCGGGCGGCACCGCGGACGCCGGCGGAGGCTTCCCCGGTGGTGGCTTCCCCGGTGGCGGCACCGGTCAGAACAACGGCGGCAACCCGCCGAGCGGTGCCGGTCAGAGCGGTGCCGGTCAGAACGGTGCCGGGCGAACCGGGGGCGGTGGCGGCTTCGGTGGTGGGCAGGCCAGCGCCGAGGTGGTGGCGCTGCTCAAGGCCACCGGCAACCGGTGGGCGGCGGCCACGAACGGCTCGATGCAGGCGGCGCCGCTGCAGCTCGGCAGCGGCCGGCCGGTCATGGCGATCGGCGGCTTCACCGGCAGCGACCCGTCCCCGACCCTCGCCGAGTTCCAGGCCTACGTGAAGGCCGGCGAGATCCACTACTACATCGGTGGCGGCGGCATGGGCGGCGGCGGCCGTGGTGGCGGCGGCTCGTCGATCAGCGAGTGGGTCGCGGCCAACTACACGGCGACCACCGTCGGCAGCAGCACGGTCTACGACCTGACCCAGCCGAAGACCGTCTCCTGATCCACCCCCAAAATGGTTGGGCCCGCCGCGAATCCCAGCTCGCGGCGGGCCCAATTCAGGAAACCACCGCCAGGCCGTGGTCGGTGTTGTTGAGCCGGCGTCCGCCGTCCGCGGTGACCGTGACGATGTCCTCGATCCGCACGCCGAAGCGCCCGGGCAGATAGATGCCCGGCTCGATCGAGAAGCACATGCCCGGGACCAGCGGCTGCTTCTCCCCCGCGACCATGTAGGGCGGCTCGTGGGTGGTGACGCCGATGCCGTGGCCGGTGCGGTGGATGAAGTACTCGCCGTAGCCGGCCTGCTGGATCACCTGCCGGGCCACCCAGTCGATCTCCTCGCACGGCACGCCCGGCCGGACCGCCTCGAACGCCGCCTGCTGGGCCCGCCGGACGATCGCGTGCACCTCGCGGACCTCGGCGTCCGGCTCGCCGACGCTGACCGTGCGGGTGGTGTCCGAGCCGTAGCCGTCGAGCAGGCCGCCGAAGTCGAGCACCACCGCGTCGCCGGCGTGGATCTCCCGGCCGCCGGCCTCGTGGTGCGGGTTGGCGCCGTTCGGGCCGGAGCCGACCACGGTGAAGTCGACCTGCTCGTGGCCGAACTTGCGGAGCAGCGCGGCGAGGTCGGCGGCGACCTCGGTCTCCCGGCGGCCGGCGAAGCGGACGCCGAGGATCTCGCCGTAGGCCGCGTCGGCGGCCGCTCCGGCCGCGGCCAGCCGGGACAGCTCGTGGTGGTCCTTGACCGCCCGCAGCATCGGCTGACAGACCGACAACGCGTGATAGCCGGTGCCGGGCAGCGCCTCCTGCAGGCCGATCAGGTGCATCGCCCAGGTGGAGTCGGAGATGCCGTAGCGGCCGCCGGGGTGCAGCAGCGGCGCGACCACGTGGTAGGGGTCGGCGGCGTCGTACCAGTCGAGCAGGGTGAGCGCGGGCGCTCCGGGGGCGGCGGCCGCGTCCGGTCGTTCGAGGGCCGGCACCACCAGGGTGGCCGGCCGGTCGGGGGTGAGCACCAGCATGGTGAGGCGCTCGGTCACCGCTGTCGGTTTGTAGCCGGTCAGCCAGGCCAGGTCGGGCCCGATGCCGACCAGCACGCCGGCCAGGCCGGCCGAGGTCGCCGATTCGACCGCCCGCCGCATCCGCTGGGCGTAGTCGTCGGCGGTGAACTGAACAGTCATGGATACAGAATCCGGGCCGGTCGTGCCTCTCGCATCCCCCTCGCGGGATGAGGCAACAACCGGCCCGGCTCTGTCGTCAGGAGATGAACGAACGGACCAGCACGATTCCGAAGAACACGATGATGAAAGCCAGGTCGATCGACATGCCGCCGACCCGCAACGGCGGGATCACCCGGCGGATCGGGGCCAAGATCGGCTCGGTGACCGCGGTCACTCCGCGTGTCAATCGGTACCGGAGTGAACCGGCCATGGACGGCCCGGCCAGCGCGACGGACCAGTCGAGCACCGCACGCGCCACCAGCAACAGTTGGAACAGCAGCAGCACCAGGCTGAGAAGGGCGAGCATCTTTCCTCCAGTTACCGAACGGGGTAGCTCCTACTACTGTGCGTCGACTTTCTGTGAGATGGCTGAGCGACCCCTGTGCCGCGGCAAACTATTGGCAGTGCCAGACCACCGGCTGAATCACGTCGTTGGCGTTGTCCGACTGACCGACGATGGTGCGGCCGTCGTCGCTGATCGCGTTCGGGATGTTGGTCAGGCTGCCCGGGTCGTGCTTGGCGAGCATTGGCAACTGGAGCGTGCGGCCCCCGGTGTCGAGGATCGCGTAGCCCTTGGTGTCGATGCCGACCATCCAGCCCTGGGCGTTGATCGCGTCCGGGCTCATGTCGAAGCCGCCGAGGACCTTGGTCTCCCCGGTGCGCACGTTCCACTGGACCGCCCACATCTTGCCCGCTCCGCCCCCGTTGCGGTCGGTCTCGTCGGCGACCCCGACCGCGATGCCGTTGCGGATCGAGAAGACCCGGGCGGCCACGGCCGTCTTTCCCTTGTTGGTGGGCAGCGCCAGGTCGTGGTGGGTGCCGTCGGCGAACCAGACGTACGGCGTCTTCAGGTCGAGATTGCCGACCGTGGTGCCGTCCTCGTCGATGTCGACGGCGGCCGACGCCTGCACCCCGGCCGGGACCGGCAGCCGGACCGGCTTCGACGTCGCCGACGGCCAGAAGATCGCGTGCGAGCTCGCGTCGGTCGCCGGTGCGCTCTCGTCGTCGCCGACGATAGCGCCCGCCTCGTTGATCGCCTCGGCGCCGCCCCGCTGCACTCCGGGCAGTTTGACCACCTTGCCGTTGACGTAGGCGTACGGCACCGAGCCGGTCTCCTCCTCGCTGCCACCCGTGTAGCTCCAGCCGACTGCGGTGCCGGCGGAGTTGACGTCGCGCAGCGACTCCTCCAGGTCGCCGGGCAGCATCACCTTCGTCACCGTGCCGCCGTGCCAGATGACGGCCTGATAGCCGCCGCCCTTGGGATAGGTGCGGCCGACGTGGTAGGCCCCGGTCGGGTCGCCGCCGGAGACCAGCGCCATCGGTTCTTTACTGGGCACCGGCAGCTTGGCGATGGTGCAGCTGGTCGGCGCGGCCGCGACCGGCGCGACCCAGCCGGCCGTGCCCGGGATCGTGTAGGCGGCCTTGGGTTTGGCGCTGGCGGTGGCGGTCGGCTTCTTCGTCGCCGCCAGGTTGGACGGAGTCTTGGTGGTGCGGGCGTTGACGACCGCGACGCCGGCGACCGCGACCACGGTCAGCGCCGCGACCCCGGCGTACCCCCAGCCCCGGCGCCGGTTGCGGCGGCGCCCGGACTGGATGGCACGGTCGATGTTCACGGTGGACGGGGCCGGCGGTTCGTCGTCGAGGGACCGCAGCAGATCGATTTCGGAAGGCATGGTGGGTCGGCTCCTCTCAGTTCTGGACGGTGTAACCCGCGAGCTCCCGCTCTCCGAGCAGGCGCCGCAGGGTGGCCAGTCCGCGTGCGGTCTGGCTCTTGACCGTGCCGGCGGAGCAGCCGAGCGCGCCGGCCACCTCCTCGACCGGCAGGTCGTAGAAGAACCGCAGCACCAGCACGGCCCGCTGCCGCCGGGGAACCTGCCCCAGCGCGGCACGGACAACCTGACGATCCTCGATACCGCCGTCGCTGAACGGCGGCGGTTCGGGCAACTCCCGGAACAGCCGGACCCGGGCCCACGCCAGTCGTTTCTCGTCCAGGAACGTGCGCACCAGCATGGTCCGCACGTACGCGTCGAGGTTGTCGGCGGTCTGCGCCCGCCGCCATTTCACGAACAGCGTGGTGATGGTCTGCTGAACCAGGTCGTCGGCGCGATGCGGGTCGCCGGCGAGGACGTACGCGAGTCGCCGCAGGGAAGGGATCTTCGCCGCGACGTATTCGACGTATTCCTCGTTCGCACCAACCTGCATCGCCCCGGCCCTCCGTAGGTTCGTCACCCCTTGGACGGGGACGGCCGCCCGCCCGGTTGTCATCCTCGTCGAACTGATTTCGATCCGGCAGAATCCGATCATGGCTTCTGTCGACGAGATCGTCGCCGCGCTCGCGGACATCCCGGCCGACGACCGTTTCGGCTGGCGGTTCGCCGACCAGCTGAGCCGCCTCGACGAGCCGGTGCGGCCGCCCGAGCGGCCGACTTCGTCCGGTGGCAGGCGCAGACCTGGCCGCACGACGCGGAGGCGTTCTTCGCGGCCGAGATCGAGGAGGCGATGTCGGCCGCCTACCCGGAGAACGACGGCCGGACCCCGGAACGCCTCGACGCGCTGCTCGCCCACCCCGGGCGGCTCGGGCCGATGGCCGCGACCGTGCTGGCCGCCGCGTTGACCGCGCAGGACGCGGGCTGCCGCATCCAGGCGGCCGAGGCGCTCACGACGCTGGTCCCGCGACGGATCCCGGTGCCGGTGATGGCCGGCGCGGCCTGATCGAACGGCCGCCGATCGTCGCGGCCGGGCTGCTCACCGTGGCCCGGGTCGCCCGCACCCGCTTCTACACGCCGCCGGCGATGCTCGCCGCGATCCTGCGCGCCGCCGACCCGATCGTGACCAGCGACGGCGCGATGCTGCGGTTCGAGAGCTTCTCGGCGGACTGCGGGGTCTATGCCCGGCTGGACGTGCTGCCGGACGGTCTCGGCTCGGCGCCGCGCGCCCGCGGCACCACCAATGTGGACTTCAACGGCCCGATGCGGGACGCGCTCGCCGGGCTGTCCGGCGCCGACCCGATGCACCTGGCGGTCGGCGACGACGAGGTCCGGGTCCGCACCCTGGATGCCGAGGCGGTCGAGCGCCGGGTTCCGCTGCCCGAGCGCTGGGTGCGCAGCCTCGCCGAACTGACCGTGATCGCCCGCGCCATGCGACCGGCCGCCGTCTATCCGGCCGCGCAGGTGCGCCGCCTCCTGCAGGCGCAGCCGCGCAGCTCGGGGGAACGCTGCACCTGGTTCGCGAGCCACGGTCTCGGGCGGGGGCCGTGCAAGCACATCCTCGCGGTCCGGCTCGCCCCCGGCTGATCGATGTATCGCCGGCGTATCGGAAAACGCATACGCCCCTGCAACAGGCCGTCGGCTTGGGTGAAGGCATGAATCTTTCGGGAGCGGGCATCGACCGGCGGCGGCTGCTCGGGTGGACGGGGCTGGTCGCCGTCGGGGTGCCACTGACGGGCGCCGAGCCTCACACCATCGGAGCCTACGACCGGTACGTCGCGCAGCTGGCCGCCGCGGGCAAGTTCTCCGGGGTGGTGCTGCTGTCGCATCGCGGCCGGACCGTCCTGTCCCGCAGCTACGGCATGGCCGACCGGGAGCGGGGCATCCCCAACCGGGAGAGCACCGCGTTCAACCTCAGCTCGGCCGGGAAGCCGTTCCTCGCGGTGGCCATCCTGCAGCTGGCCCAGCGGGGCCGATTGGCGTTGACCGACACGATCGGCACCCACCTGACCGGCTTCGCCACCGACGTCGCCGATCAGGTGACCATCCACCACATGCTGTCCGGCACCTCCCGGCTGGAAGGGCCGGCCGAGGACGTGCAGCGGATCTTCCAGAGCCGGGCCGAGGTGCACGACTTCTACGAACGGCGGGCCCGGCAGGCGAAGCTGGTGGGCGTTCCCGGCACCCCCAACACCGACCATGCCGAGCCCGACGTCACCATTCCGGCGCTGATCGTGGAGGCGGTGACCGGCAAGTCGTACTGGGACTACGTCGAGGAGAACATCCTCCGGCGCGCCAAGATGACCGGTGCGTCGTTCGCCACCCGGCCGCAGTGGCTGACCGACCGGCACCTCGCGCATCCGTACATGGCGCTGGCCGACGGCCGCCAGGTGGACGCCCTCCGCCACCTCGGCCAGGGCAGCCCGCTCCCGTACGTGCTCGGCAAGAACCCGGGCCGCGCCTTCATCGACGCGCCCGGCGACGGCGGTTTCGCCAGTGCCCCGGATCTGGTGCGCTTCGCGACCGCGTTGCGCGACGGCACACTGCTCGACCGGGTCTGGGCCGACGTGCTGCTCGCGCCCAAGATCCCGCAAGGGCCGGCGTCGTTCGCGACGTACGGGATCGCGATGCACATCTCCAACGGCCAGTGGCAGTGGCAGCGGGCCGGCGGCAACCCGGGGGTCGGCGCCAACTGGAGCATCTACCCGGACACCGGCTGGGTCGCCGTCATCCTCGGCAACTCCGACGGTGCCCCGCTGCAGGAGATGCTCGCGCAGGAGGAGCAGGCCATCACCGGAGCCACGGCGGACGGCGGCGCCGGTGGGTAAAGCGACTCTCGGCCTGGCGATCGTCGGCCTGGCCGGCGCGCTGTTCGCCATGCGCCGGATGTTCCTGATGGCCGCCCCGTCTTGCCTGGCCGGGCACTGGCACGGCTGCTACGACACCGACAACGGGATCGTATTCATGCTGGTGGCCGGGCTGCCGGTGGCCGCGCTGGTGGTGGCGGCGCTGTCCCGTGTGCCGCGGGCCGACGCCTGGCGTAAGTCGCTGGCCGAGGTGGGCATGGTCTACGGGACGGTGCCGATGGTGTGGCTGACCCTGCAGCCGGGGCCGGGGGCCGGGGTCGTGCCCGGGCGGCTGAGCCTGATCCCGCTGCGGGACCTGATCACGATGGGACCGCTCGGGATCGGCGGCAACCTGGTGATCTTCGCGGCGCTCGGGTTCTTCGCCCCGATCCGGTTCGCGGCGCTCGCGTCGGTGCCCCGGATCCTGGCGCTCGGCGCCGGCTGCTCGGTCCTGGTCGAGATCGCGCAGTACGTCTTCCAACTGGACCGGGTGTCGTCGGTGGACGACGTGCTGGTCAACGCGGCCGGCGCGGTGCTGGCCGGGCTCGCGTCGCGGCGCTGGTGGCGCCGCCCCGCCGCGGAGCCGGCGGATCCTAGGCTGCGGGCATGCGCGTACTGATCGTGGAGGACGAGCCCTACCTGGCCGAAGCGGTCCGGGACGGGCTGCGGCTGGAGGCGATCGCCGCCGACATCGCCGGCGACGGCGACACCGCCCTGGAGTTGCTCGGCGTCAACTCGTACGACCTCGCCGTCCTCGACCGCGACATTCCCGGCCCGTCCGGCGACGAGGTCGCGCGGCGCATCGTCGCCTCCGGCAGCGGCATCCCGATCCTGATGCTCACCGCGGCCGACCGGATCGACGACAAGGCGTCCGGGTTCGAGCTCGGCGCCGACGACTACCTCACCAAACCGTTCGAGCTGCGCGAGCTCGTCATGCGGCTGCGGGCGCTCGACCGGCGGCGCGCGCACGCCCGGCCGCCGGTCCGCGAGCTGGCCGGGCTGCGCCTCGACCCGTTCCGCCGGGAGGTCTTCCGGGACGAGCGGTACGTCGCCCTGACCCGTAAACAGTTCGCCGTGCTGGAGGTCCTGGTCGCGGCCGAGGGCGGCGTGGTCAGCGCCGAGGAGCTGCTGGAACGGGCCTGGGACGGCAACGCCGACCCGCTCACCAACGCCGTACGCATCACCGTCTCGGCCCTGCGCAAGCGGCTCGGCGAGCCGTGGATCATCGTGACCGTGCCCGGCGTCGGCTACCGGATCGAGACCCATGGCTAGCGCCCGGCTGAAACTCACCCTCAGCTACGCCGCCTTCCTGATGGTCGCCGGGGTGCTGCTGCTCGCCACGGTGTGGGTGTTCCTGCTGCGTTACGTCCCCGAGCAAGGGCTGATCGCGCCCGGTTCCGGCAACCCGCCGGTCGACGGCGTCTTCCCGGTCCGGTCCGAGCTGCTGCGCGCCTTCGCGCCGCGGGCCGCCGCGGTCCTCGCCCTGCTGCTGGTGTTCAGCCTGGTCGGCGGCTGGATCCTGGCCGGCCGGATGCTCGCCCCGCTGACCCGGATCACCGCGGCCGCGCGGCTGGTGGGCAGCGGGTCGCTCGCCCACCGGATCCGGATGACCGGCCGCCGGGACGAGTTCCGGGAGCTCTCCGACGCGTTCGACGCGATGCTCGAACAGCTCGAGTCGCACGTCGCCGAGCAGCGCCGGTTCGCCGCCAACGCCTCGCACGAGCTGCGTACGCCGCTGGCGATCACCCGGGCGCTCCTCGATGTCGCCCGCAAGGATCCGGCGTCGGACCGGGCCGAGCTGGTCGAGCGGCTGCACGAGGTCAACACCCGGGCGATCGACCTCACCGAGGCCCTCCTGCTGCTCAGCCGCGGCGACCGCGTCACCCGCGACCCCGTCGACCTCTCGCTGCTCGCCGAGGAGGCCGCGGAAACCCTGCTCCCGCCGGCCGAACAGCGCCGGATCACCCTGGAGGTGACCGGCGGCGCGGCCCCGGCGGCCGGCTCGGCCGAGCTGCTGGCCCGGATGGTGACGAACCTCGTCCAGAACGCGATCGTCCACAATCTCCCGTCCGGCGGCACCGTGACGGTCCACACCGGGACGGACGGTGACTCGAGCGTGCTGCGGGTCGCGAACACCGGTCCCCGGCTCGCCCCCGACCTGGTGCCGACCCTCACCGAGCCGTTCCAGCGTGGCGCGGAACGGGTCCGCACCGACGAACACCCCGGCGTCGGGCTCGGGCTGGCCATCGTGCACCGCATCGTCCGCGCCCACGACGGGACCCTCGACCTCGTCCCCGGCCCGGCCGGCGGTCTGGTGGTCACGGTCCGGCTCACGGCCCGGCTCACCGGCCCGCTCACGCCGCGGTGAGCGTCGCCTCGGCCTGATCGGCGAGCAGGCGCATGCCGGCCCGGCCGGCCAGGGCCTTGGCCCGCAGCGCGAACCCGGCGGCGTCGTCGTGCCGGCCGAGTTTGCGGTGCACGACCGCGAGGCCGATCAGGGCCAGACCCTCGAACTGCAGGCTGGCCGTCCGGCGGGCCAGGTCGTACGCGAGCTGGTGCTGGTCGATCGCCCGGCGATGATGGCCGAGCAGGCCGTCCGCCCGGCCGAGCGCGTTCAACGCCATGATCTCGGTCTGCCGGTCGGTGGTCTCCCGGGCCACCTCCAGCGCCGCCGCGGCCCGCTCCTGCGCCCGGGCCGGCCGGCCGAGGTCGCAGTCCAGCTCGGCCAGGCAGCACTCGATCACCGTCTGGCCGTCCCGGTCGCCCACCTGCAGGTAGCGCCGGAGCGCGGCGTCGAGGTGCCGGCGGGCATCGTCGAGCCGGCCGAGTTGGTGGCTGACCTGACCGAGCCCGGTCAGCGCCAGTGCCTCGCCGTGCCGGCTGCCGAGGGTGCCGTTCAGGGTGAGCGCCGCGGCGTAGCAGTCCGCGGCCTCGGCCAGGCGGCCCATGTCCTGGTAGACGGCGGCGAGGTTGCCCAGGTTGTTGGCCTCGCCGGCCCGGCGGCCGCTGCGCCGGTCGACGGCGAGCGCGGCGTCGAGGTGCGCGGCCGCCTCGGCCAGCCGGCCCTGCTTGCGGCAGACGATGCCGAGGTTGCCGAGGGTGGTGGCCTCCGACTCGGTCCAGCCGCAGGCCCGGGCCAGCCGCAGGGTCTCGGTGTAGTGGTCGAGCGCGACGTCGAACTCGCCCATGCTGCGCCGCGCGGTGCCGAGGCTGTGCAGCGCCGCGGCCTGGGCCCGGACATCGCCACCGCGCCGCGCCGCGACCAACGCCGCCTCGGCGACGGTCAGCCAGTCGGCGGTGTGCCGGGACAGGTGGAAATAGCCGCGGAGGGCGTCGGCGAGCAGGCAACCGGCCCCTCCCGCGGCCGCCGCTACCGCCAGCACCAGGTTGTGATGCTCGGCCGTCAGCCAGGCCAGCGCCGTCGCATGGGTCATCGGAGGCAGGTCCGGCGGCGACGGGCGCAGCCGCAACATGTGCGGATAGAGCGCGTCGGCGGCCGCCTCGGCGTGCCGGACGTAGTGGTCGTAGAGCCGCCCGAGCGCGTCGTCGCGGTCCTCGGCCGCGGCCCGCTCGGCCGCGTACAGGCGCAGCAGGTCGTGGAACGCGTACCGGCCGCCGCGGACGTCGATGAGGTGGGCCTGGGCGAGCCGGGTCAGTGCGGCGGCCGCGTCCGTTCCGGCCAGGGCGGTCGCGTCGGCGACCGTGACATCCCGGCCCGGCGCGGCGCCGAGCAGGCCGAACAGCCGCCGGGTGAAGGGGTCCAGCCGGGCGTAGGAAAGATCGAACGCGGCCCGTACGGCGTTGGCGTCGTCCCCGCCGACCGCCAGCGCGCCGAGCCCGCGGTCGCCGCGCAGCTCCGCGACGTGTTCGGCCACCGTGGACTCCGGCGCGAGCTTGAGGTTCGCGGCCGCGATCCGCAGGGCCAGCGGCAGGTAGGCGCAGAGCCGGGCCAGGGTGGCCACCGCGGCCGGTTCGGCGGCGACCCGCTCGGCGCCCAGCACCCGGGCCAGCAGCGTGTCCGCCTCCCGCGGGTCGAACACGCCGAGTCGAAGATGCTCGGCGCCGTCCCGGGCGACCAGGCCGCCGAGCGTCTGCCGGCTGGTGATCAGCACGACCGAGCCGGCGCCGCCGGGCAGCAGCGGCCGGACCTGCTCGGCGCTGGACGCGTTGTCCAGCACGACGAGCATCCGCCGGCCGGCCAGCAGCGTTCGGTAGAGGGCCGTGGCCTGGTCCGGTTCGGCCGGCATCTGGTCGGCGGGCACCCCGAGGGCGGCAAGGAAGCCGCCGAGCGCCTCGGCCGGTTGCAGCGGCGGCGACGTCGCGTAGCCGTGCAGGTTGACGTAGAGCTGGCCGCCGTCCATCCGGTCGGCGACCCGGTGCGCCCACTCGATCGCGAGGGTGGTCTTGCCGACCCCGGCCGTGCCGCAGATGACGCCGATCGCGACCGTGTCCTGGCTGACCAGTGCGTCGAGGCGCTTGAGGTGGGCGGCACGACCGGTGAACGCGGAGACCGCGGCGGGCAGTTGGGCGGGCGCCGGGCGGCCGGGCGGTGGGGTCTGCTCCCCGGGGTCGAGGATCCGGCGGTGCAGCTCACGCAGGGCCGGGCCGGGCTCGATGCCGAGCTCCTCGACCAGGGTGCGGCGGGCCGTGCGGTAGGCGGCGAGCGCGTCCGCCCGCCGGTCGCCCCGGTGCAGCGCGGTGATCAGGTGCGCCCAGAACGACTCCCGCAGCGGGTGGTCCTGCACCAGGCCGCGCAGTTCGGCCACCAGGCTCGCGGGCCGGTCGAGGAGCAGCTCGGCCCGGATGCACTCGTCGAGCACGCTCAGCCGGCGCTCTTCGAGGCGGGCGGCCTCGGCCCGGCAGGCCGGGGCGTCGATGCCGTCGAACGCCGGGCCGCGCCACCAGGCCAGGGCCTCCCGGAACAGGGCGCTCGCGTCGGCCGGCGACTCCTCGGCCGCGAAGCGCCGGGCCGCCTCGGCCAGCTCCTCGAACCGCTGCAAGTCCGACGAGCTCGGTGGCAGCTGGAGAAGGTAGCCGTGGTTGCGTGTCGCCAGCAGGCCGGCCGGGCCGTCGCGCAGCGCCCGGCGCAGGCCGGCCACGCATCCCTGCACCAGGCTCCGGGCTCGCGGCGGGACCGCCTCACCCCAGAGCTGGTCGGCGATCCGGTCGACCGACACGACCTGGCCGGCGTGCGCCAGGAGCACGGCCAGCACCGTGTGCTGCTGTGGCCCGCCGAGCGCCACCAGCCGCTCGCCGTCCCGTACCTCCAAGGGTCCGAGAAAATCGAAGCGCACAAATGCACGCTAACCGTTCGCGACGCCGCAGTTGACCGTGATGTCGCGTAGTGGACTTCCCATCGGTTCCCCATCGGTTGCCCATCGGCCCCGGCGACCGTGTGGCCCATGACTATTCACTTCCGGCCCGTTCGGGTCGCGTTGGCCGTGGTCGTCGCGGTCACCGCGGTATTCAGCGGCGTACCGGCCGCGAACGCGGCGCTCGCCGCGACCACCGTCTCGGCGCTGACCCGGGTCAACGCCATCAGTGCCACCAACTCCTTCGACAACAAGGGGGTGGCCGCGAACTGCCCGGTCGGGCAGCGGATCGTCGGCGGATCCGCGATCGCCTTCGGCGAGCCGGGGGTCTTCGTCCGGGTCACCGGTCCGATCATCGGCATCAACGGCCAGGACCAGGGCACCATCGTCTACGGCGCGGAGGAGGACGAGACCCGCTCGGCCGGCAACTGGGCGCTGACCATCACCGCGATCTGCGCCGTCACGCCGCCCGGCTACGAGCTCATCATTTCGCCGTTCGCCGGGGAGAACTCGGCGAGCAGCCGGGAGGCCACCGCGACGTGCAGCCCGGGCAAGCAGATGCTCGGCGGGTTCGGCGACGTGTCGACCGGCAACTTCAACGTCATCCTCGACGACATCCAGCCGAGCCTGAACCTCAACAGCGTCACCGTGCGGGCGTTCGAGGACGAGACCGGCGCGGCCAACACCTGGTTCGTGACCGCGTTCGCGGTCTGCGCCAACCCGGTGGCCGGCCTGAGCGTGCAGTTCAACTCGTCCGAGACGGCGTCCCCGCCGGCCCAGCTGGCCACCCAGGTGTTCTGCCCGGCCGGCACCCGGGCGCTCAGCGGTGGCGGCACCATCAACTCCGGCTTCGGCCAGGTGGATTCGGCCAGCCTGTTCGTGAGCGGTGACCACGTCAACTTCAGCTCGGCCGAGGACCGCAACGGCTATGCGAGCAACTGGTCCCGGACCGCGTACGCGGTGTGCGCGACCTGATTCTCAAGCGTTGATGAGGCCGCCGATGATGTCGGCGGCGGGGGCAGGGCGGGCATCGGCGAAGCCGGTGCCCGCCCATAAGTTGAGGGCACTCGCGTCGCCGCGGGCGGCGGCCGCGGCGCGGATCGGGGCGGTCAGGTGATGGATCGCCGGGTAGCCGATCGGCGCGCGATCGCCGTAGGTGTCGGTGAAGCGGTTGCGCAGCGCCCGGGCCGGCTGGCCGGTGAACACCCTGGTCACCACGGTCTCGCGATAGTCGCCGGACAGCATGGCGGCGCGCTGCGGAGCCCGGGTGCCGGCTTCCTCCGCCAGCAGGAAGACGGTGCCGCACTGCACCGCCGTGGCGCCCGCGTCGAGCAGGGCGTGCACATCGGCGGCGGTGGCGGTGCCGCCGGCCGCGACCACCGGGACGTCGGCGACCGCGCGCACGGCGGCGAGAACCTCGAGTGCGGTGCCGGCTCCGCGATAGCCGTCCGGGTGGGTGGTGGCGGCGTGCCCGCCGGCCGTGCCGGCCTGGGCGATCAACGCCTGCGGGCGGGCGGCGAGGGCGGCGCGGGCTTCGCCGGCCGAGGTCACCGTGATGAGTACGCTGCTGCCGGCGTCGCGCAACGCCTGGACAACGACCCGATCGGGTACGCCGAACGTGAAGCTGACCAGCGGCACCCGGTACGCCACCGCCAGCTCGACCTTCGCGGCGAAGTGGTCGTCGTCGGTCAGGCGCAGCGGGGGCAGGTCCACCTCGTACCGGTCGGCCTCGGCCTGCAGCAACCGCCGGTATGCGTCCAGCGGCGCCGGGTCGGCCGGGGCCGGCATCGGCACGAAGATGTTGAGCCCGTGCGGCTCGCCGGCCACCGCTCGCAACTCGGCTTCGACGGCCGCAGGCGTCTTGTAGCCGGCCGCCAGGAACCCGGTCGCGCCCGCCTTCGCCGCGGCGATCACCAGGTCAGTGGTGGTCGGACCACCGGCCATCGGGGCGACGACGAGCGGGGTCAGCATGCCGCCGAGCCTATTCCCGTCCGAACCAGCTCATCGCCTGCCCGTGCGGCCGGGTCCAGGCCAGCGGGCGGCCGTCGAGGGCGAGGATGTTGTAGAGCGTCTCGTCCGGTGGGTCCGGGATTCCGGCGTACGCAAAGGTTGCCGGGTTTTCCACCGAGATCCAGTGGCCGGGCAGGTCGCGTACCCGATCGGTGAACGCACGCCGCCGGTCCGGCGGCACCTGATAGAGCACCGACGTGTTGAAGATGACGAGCGTGGCGCCCTCGGGCGACGCCTCGGCCACTACCGCAAGATCGTCGACCAGATCACCGCGCCGCAGCCGGGGCGGATCGGCCGCCGCGATGCGCGCCGCCGCCCGCAACCGTTCGCGGCGGTGGTGGTGCTCGGGCCAGATCAGCGATTCCAGCCAGCGCACGTCGGCCGGATCGGTGATGTCGAGCGGGTTGAGATCGAGGCCGGCCCGCCACACCACCTGTGGCAACGCGGCCGGCGGCGGGGTTCCGGTCAGGTCGCAGCCGAGGACCACCGGGCTGTCGCCGAGCGGGTGATCGCCGTAGCGGTAGGCGTAGCGATCGGGGTAGAGGTTGAGGCCGGCCGAGCAGCCGATCTCCAGCAGGGCGAGGGGCTGGGGCAGCGCGGCGAGCACCGGCAGCAGCAGCGCGCAGCGACCGGTCTCGTTGGTCTGGGTCGCCCGGGTGCGCATCTCCGGCACGATCGACGCCCAGCGCTCCCGGACGAACGCGCGGAACGCGGCCTGGTCGGTGACCGGGCCGCCGAGGAAGGTGACCACCGCGTACAGCAAATTGGGCTGGCGTTTGGCCGGCGGCAGCGTGTCGAGAAGGGCGAGCACGTCCGGGTCGTGCGACACGGCGACGGACAGCGTCTCGTAGGCGGGCGAGACACCGTGCGCCTCCCGGGCCGCGAACTCCGCGTACGTCATGGCGGTCGGCATGCCTGTAGGAAACCATTCGTGGCGGGTGCGGAGGAGCCCGTCCGGGATCGGACATCCGCCATCGGAAGGCAACGAACCTGGGCAGTTCGGAGTCTTAACTATTCAGCGAGGCATTAAATGTCTTGTTGCAACTGCGCGGGCCGGGGATGGTCATCTGGTCGAGCCGGCCACCGGGCGAGCTGACTGCTGTGGCGGTTGCGTAATACGGGGGACGGTCCCAGCCGGGGGTGCGTGCGGCGGCGGCTCGGCCCCTCCTGATCGCCGAGCTAAGATTCCGGGACAGCAAGGCAGCCCCCGGGAGCCGACGTGTTGCGCATCTTCTTCACGCCGGAGGACATCGGCCGCGTCCGGATTGCCGGCGAGCCGGACCCGATGTGGGAGACGGTGTTCAGCGTCTTCCGCCTCCAGCGACCCGGCCCGGCCCCGATCTACGGGCCGTGGCGTGAGCACGCGGTGCGTGCCGCCCGGCGCACCGACCTCGACATGCTGATCCCGCTGATCCGCAGGCGCTATTACCCCGACTTCCTCACCCCGGCCGAGGGCCGGCGGGGCATGCCGGACGGCATCGAGGCCCTGCTGTCCACCCCGAAGACCCGGCTCATGCAGGACATGGTCGAGCTCAGCCGGCTGGGCGAGCCGACCCCGTCGTGGATGCGCAAGCTCGCCGAGGGCGACCGGCCGATGCTGCAGCGGCTGGCCGCCGCCATGCACTCGCAATATCAGTCGGTGGTCGAGCCGTTCTGGGCCGAGGCGCAGGCGCACATCGAGGCCGACCGGTCCCGCCGCGCCCGGGCCCTGCTCGACCACGGCTACGACGGCCTGCTCGACAGCTTCCGGCCGATCATGCGGTGGAGCTCCCCGGTCCTCGAGGTGGAGACCCCGTTCGACCAGGAGCTCTCGCTCGACGGGCGCGGCCTGTGGCTGGTCCCGTCCTACTTCTCCTGGGGTCAGCCCGACGTGCTGCGCGACGCGTCGCTGCCGCCGGTGCTGGTCTACCCGGTTCCGCGCGACCCGTCGGTGATCGGCGACCGCAGGATGTCGGACACCGCGGTGGCCGCGCTGATCGGGCAGACCCGCACCTCGGTCCTCGAGTCGATCGGGGCCGGCAGCACCACCTCCGAGCTGGCCCGGCGGGTGGGCGTGAGCCCGGCCTCGGTCAGTCAGCACACGGCGGTGCTGCGCGAGGCCAGGCTCATCCACACCAGCCGGGTCGGCAAGGCGGTGCTGCACACGATCACACCCCTGGGCGCCGCCCTGCTCGGTGATCAGCCGGGTCGGCCACCGCTCCCGCGGTCTGCCGGCGCACCCTGACCGGGCGGCTCGTGTCGACCCGCGCGGCCACCGCCCGCAGGGTCTTGTCGGCCGGGCCGACGGCCAGGTGGAAGTGCGACAGCTTGGCCGGCTTCAGGTCGCCGCCCCAGACCACCGTGCCGTCCAGGTCGGCGAGGATGTCGCGGACGATCGCCTCCTGGTGCGGCCACAGCGTCTCGCTGCCACCGAGCGGGTAGGCGTGCGGGTGCAGGGCGATCGCCGTACCGGACAGGTAGGCCGACTCGAAGGCGGCGCCGGCCGTGCGGTCGGTGCTGAAGGCGGTGACGCCACCCTCGCCGGTGTCCAGCGGCGCGATCTCGTAGTGCCAGCGGCGGGCGACGTGCAGCAGGACGGCCGCGGCCGCGCCGGTGCGCAGCAGGACGGTGGCCCGGGAGCCCTCGATCCGGTACTCGGTGATCGCGCCGGGGTCGATCCGCCAGCCGTTGAACGTGCTGCGGCCGGCGGCTTCCGCGGTGCCGGGGACCAGGGTGATCGCGCCGGCGCCGGCCGCGGCGCCGAAAAGGGTGCGTCGGGTAACCACGGGTCAGACCTCCGGGAGAGCGTCGAGAATGGACACGCCAGGGTCGGCGCCGTCGCGCCACACGTCGGCGTCGAGGCCCCAGCCGGGCTGGAAGTCGTACTCGCGGATCTGGTTGAACGACCAGTTCTCCGGCATCCGGACGCCGAGGTTGCCGGAATACTGCCAGGACATCGCGGCGACCATCGACCAGGTCGCGCCGACCTCGCGGGAGACCCGGGTGCAGACGTTGCGGGCGCCGTAGATGCCGAACGTGTAACGCTCGCCCGCCGCGGCCAGCGCCTGCTTCACACCCTCGAAGTACGGCTTGATGTTGGTGTCGACGTCGGCGTCCAGCGCGTCGTAGTCGACCGCGAAGTAGATGCACGTCCCGGCCGGGAGCCGGTGCTCGACCGACTTCGCGTGCGCGATGGTGCCCTGGTCGTACCCCTTCTCGTAGGTGAAGTTGGTGAGCACCGTCCCGTTGTACTGAAAGATCGGGAACAGCCGGAGCCCGGCGTCCAGAATGGTCTGCGGCTCGCCCGGCTTGAGCGCCTTGCCCAGGTAATAGGGGTCGGTGGGCGGCAGGTGCTCGTCGAGGTAGCGGCCGACGATGCGGTAACCGGCCGCGTAGAGGGCCTGGCCCCGCTCGGCGGTGATCTCGGCGATGCCGTCCGAGCCGGTCGCCGGCCGGGCCGTGTCGCCGCTGGCGACCAGCAGCTCGGCCCAGGTGGTGAAGTCGTTGGTGGCGGTCTGCGGGATCTGGCTGAACTGCTGGAACGCGCGCAGCCAGGCCAGGTGGCTCGCGGTGTCGGTGCCGGTCTCGATGTCGGCCGGGTCGTAGGCGACGCCCAGCGCCGGCGAGTTGAGGTAGCAGGCCGACCGGAACAGGTAGCGCAGGTCGGCCGGCAGCGGCACGACCGTGCCCTTGCTCTTCAGCCCGGCCTGGGTGCCGGCCCCGAAATACCCGTTGATCGAGGCGACCGCGATGCCGACCTCGTACTGCACGGCCATGATCAGGCCGTTCTGCAGGTCGCGCGAGGCCACGCCGTCGCACGGCACCAGGCTCATCGCCGGGATGGCCAGCCCCACCGTGTAGCGCGAGTTGAGCCGCTGCTGAAGCTTCTGCACGGTGAGGTCACCGTTGCCGACCAGGCGGAACTGGTCCATCCGCATCAGCGCCTTGCAGATGTGCGGCCAGGCCGTGCTGCCGTAGACCAGGCCGGCGTCGGCGAACAGCTGCACCAGCGAGGACTGCGACTGCGCGGTCCACACCCCGAGGTCGCTCGACGCCCAGTAGCCCTTGCACCAGAGCCCGGCGTTGACAATGCGGATCAGGTTGGCGTTGGTCTCGGCGGCGGGCAGCCGGTTGCGGTTCTTCACCGCGGTGAAGGTGCCCGGCCCGAAGTTCTGGACGGTCGGCGAAATGCCCAGCTCGAACTGCAGCCCCTGGGTCAGCGACAGCACGGTCGCCCACCCGGTGAGCCCGTCCTCCGGACAGCGGAGGTAGCCGGGCGCGGACTGATAGGTGGCATTCACCCACTGCTGAGCGGCAAGGACATTGGCGTCGGTCATCGGTTCCCCATGCATCGATGTATACCAGTTTGTCGGTGGCGCGTGGGGGCTAGGCTCGGCTCCGCCATGAAGATCAAGCGGCTGTCCGCCGCGGCCGTCGCCGCACTCATCGCGGTCAGTACCCCCTGGGCCTGGACTTCACTCTCCGCACAAGGCCATGTGTACGCGGAGAGTGACGCACCCACCGCGGACGTCGCGATCGTCCTCGGCACCGAGGTGATCGACGGCCGGCCGTCGCCCCGGTTGCGCGGCCGCCTGGAGGCCGCCGCCGCGCTGATCGCCGGCGGCCGCGCCAAGGTGCTCCTGGTCTCCGGCGACGGCGACGGTTCGTCCGGTGACGAGCCCGCGGCGATGGCGGCCTACCTGGTGTCGCTGGGCGTGCCCGCGGCCCGGATCGTCCGCGACCCGCACGGCCTGGACACCTACGACTCCTGCACCCGGGCCCGCGACGTCTACGGAATCAAGCGCGCCCTGGTGGTGACCCAGTCGTACCATGTGGACCGGGCCGTGACCCTCTGTCGCCACCTGGACGTCGACGCCGACGGGGTGGTGGCCCCCTGCCACTGCTCATGGACGCTGCGCACGTCGAAGTCGATCCGCGACTACCTGGCCAGCGGCAAGGCGGCGTGGGACGCGGTCCGCGGCCGCCCACCGGCAGTGACCTCACCGGCCGACCCGGCCGTCACCGACGCACTGCGTGATCTCGGGTAGCGGGCGGGTGGCCCGGCGCGAGAGGATGTTGGCGGCGTTTGCGATCCTGAGGAGGCCGCGTTGGCGACCGCTGAGTTCCCCTTCGACACCACCGTTGCGCACCCGGCCCGGGTCTACAACTACTGGCTCGGCGGCAAGGACAATTTCGAGGCCGATCGGCAGGCCGGCGAGCGGGCCCTGGCCGGCGGCGCGAAGATCCTGCCCGGCGTCCGGGCCAACCGGGCCTTCCTGCGGCGGGCCGTTCGTTACCTCGCGGCCGAGGCCGGCATCCGGCAGTTCCTCGACATCGGCACCGGGCTGCCCAGCGCCGGCAACACCCACCAGATCGCGCAGGAGGTGGCGCCGGACAGCCGGGTGGTCTATGTGGACAATGACCCGATCGTGCTGGCCCACGCCCGGGCCCTGCTGACCAGCCAGACCGGCACCACCGCCTACGTCGACGCCGACGCCCGCGACACCGGCCGCATCCTCGCCGAGGCGGCCGGCACGCTCGACTTCAGCCAACCGGTGGCGGTGCTGTTCCTGATGATCCTGCAGTACATTCCGGACGCCGACGAACCGGCCCGGATCGTCCGCGAGATCATGGACGCGGTGCCGTCCGGCAGCTATCTCGCGCACTCGGACACCGCGCTCGACATCAGCGCCGACGCCAACGTCGCCGCCTCCGCCGAGGGCCTCAACAAGCGGATGCCGACCAACCAGCATTTGCGTACGACAGCGCAGCTGGCCGCCTACTACACCGGCCTGGAACTGGTCGCGCCCGGCCTGGTCCAGCTGCCGCGCTGGCGGCCGGCCGTCGACGACCCCGACCCGTCCCTGGTCCTCTCCGCCTACTGCGGCGTTGCCCGCAAGCCCTGAGTCACCACCAGCTCGCGGGTCGCCCTGGTCATCGCAACGTAACGGTCGACAGCGCCCTCGATGCCGTCGCCGAATCGCTCCGGATCGACCAGCACGACCAAGTCGAACTCCAGGCCCTTGGCCAGCTCCGGGGTCAGTGACCGGACCCGGTCGGTGGCTTTCAAGGTCGGCCGGTCGACGGTGATGACGCAGGCGATCCCCTCGGCGTTCTCGTCGAGCCAGCGGTCGAGGATCGCGGTCAGCTCCGTCGCGGGCGCGTGCCGGACCGGGATCCCGCTGCTGCGGATCGACGTGGGCACGTTGGCGTCCGGGAGCACCGCGCGGATCACCGGCTCGGCCTCGGTCATCACCTCGGCCGGGGTGCGGTAGTTGATGCTCAGCGACGCCAGGCCGATCCGGTGGAGGCCGATCCGTTCCAGGCGCTCCCGCCACGACTCGGTGAAGCCGTGCCGGGCCTGGGCGCGGTCGCCGACGATGGTGAAGCTGCGGGACGGGCAGCGCAGCAGCAGCATCTGCCACTCCGCGTCGGTCAGCTCCTGCGCCTCGTCCACGACGATGTGCGCGAACGGGCCGGCCAGCCGATCCGGGTCGGCGGACCGCAGCCCCGACTCATCGGCCAGCGAGGTCCGCATGTCCTCGCCGTGCAGCATCGTCCACACTCCTTCACCGTCGTCGTAGGCGGTGGCCGCGATCAGGTCGTCGACGACCACGTCCATCCGCTGGCGGTCGGCGGCGAGCGCGGCGTCGTTGCGGCGCTGCCGGGCGGCGACCTCCCGATCGCCGAGCCGCTGCCGGGCCGCGTCCAGCAGCGGCAGGTCGGCGAGCGTCCAGGCCTGCGCGTCCGGGCGCTGCAGCGTGCGAACCTCGGCCGGGGTCAGCCACGGCGCGCACTTGCGGAGATAGGCGGGCACCGACCACAGGTCGGCGACCAGGTCGGTCGGTTCGAGGAGTGGCCAGGCGCGGCTGAACGCCGTACGCAAATCGCGTTTTTGCTCTTCTGGCGGGTTGAGCAGCGAAAGCAGCTCCGCCCAGACCTGCTCGCGCGCCTCGTTGTGCGGGGTCCCCGGCTCGGCCGCGTCGAATGCCGCGGCCCAGTCCTGGTTGCCCACGGGCGGCTCCTCGTAGAACCGGACGGCCGCCTCGATCGCCGTGACCATGTCGGCCGACGACTTCAGCCGGGCCACCTCCGGGTCGGTCTCCGGCCCGGCGGACGCGCCCTCCGGGACCAGATCGCGCAGCGTGCAGGTCTGCACGTCCTGTTCACCGAGGCTGGGCAGGACGTCGGCGATGTAGTTCAGATAGGGCTGATGCGGGCCGACCACCAGCACACCGCCCCGGCGCTGGTGGAGCCGCGGATCGGAGTAGAGCAGGTAGGCGGTGCGGTGCAGGGCGACGACGGTCTTGCCGGTGCCCGGACCGCCGTCGACCACCAGCGCTCCCGCCGACCCGGCCCGGATGATCGCGTCCTGGTCGGCCTGGATCGTGCCGAGCACGTCGCGCATCCGGGCCGACCGGTTGCTGCCCAAGCTGGCGATGAAGGCCGACTGGTCGTCGAGCGCGGCGTTCCCGTCGAGGCCGTCCGGGGTGAACACCTCGTCCCAGTAGTCGGTGATCCGGCCGCGGTTCCAGCGGTAGCGGCGGCGGCTGGCCAGGCCCATCGGCGCGGCGTGGGTGGCCGCGAAGAACGGCTCGGCGGCCGGCGACCGCCAGTCGACCAGCAGCCGCTGCCCGTTGACGTCGGCGAGCCCGAGCCGGCCGATGTAGACCGGGTCCGCGCCGTCCGTACCCACCATGCGCCCGAGGCAAAGGTCCAGGCTGAAGCGCCGCAGGGTGCGCAGGCGACCACTCAGCCGGCGGACCTCCTGATCCCGGTCGACCGCCTGCCGGCCCATCCGGGCGGGCGCCCGGCGCGCGACATCGAGCCGATCGGTGAGCTCGGCCAGCAGTTGCGCCAGGCTCGCCGCCATCCCGGCGAAGTGCAGCTCGTCCGCCGCGATCGACGCCGCCCCCGCCTTGGCCGGATGCTCAGATAGATCGAAAACACTGTCCGTAACGGCACTCACGTCAGCAGCTCCCATTTGGGGGTATTTCCGCGGTAGCCCGACGATTCTCCGTCACCACCGGGGTCTTGCCGCAAGACCCCGGGTGCGCTATACGTTAAGAAGGGCGGGGAGTGTGTCGACCTCCTGATCCATTCCGCCCCCTTCCTCCGTACCCATGGATGCATCGTGCACCTTTGGGGAGGAGAACCTCGTGGATCTGCCCAGGGCCGACCCCGCACCGCCGGTCGCCGAATTCTGGCCCACCACCGGCCCGCGACACGCGACCGACGATCTCCCACCCGCCCCCGTGATCAAGCGGCCCGACCGCCGCCCGCGCCTCATCCTCGCCGGCTCGGTCGTGCTGGCCCTGCTCATGGTGGGCGGCGGCGTGCTGGCCCGGCACATCACCGAGCGAAACGCCGCGTCCGCCACCGCGACCAGCCCCGACGACGCCACCGGTTCACCCGTCCCGACCGGTCCCGCGGTCATCGCACCCGAGCCGTCGGTCACCACGTCCTCGGCGCCACCGTCGTCGGCGCCGGCCGCACCACCGCCGACGACGGTCGCGCCGAAGTTGCCCGCGAACGGCACTTTCGACGTGGCGGCCAGCTCCGGTTCGGTGACCGTACGCAGCCAGAAACTCGGGACCGACCTCTACCGGGTCACCCTGGGCAAGACCACCGGCAAGGTCACCGCGAAGGTCGCCGACAGCGGCACCAACCACCGCCTCACCCTGGTCAAGGCGGCGAGCACCGCCGCGCCGGCGATCACGATCACGCTGAACTCCGGCGTCCGCTGGAGCCTGAAACTGAGCGCGGGCAACTACGACACCACCGCCAACCTGGCGAACAGCAAACTCGCCGCCCTCGAGCTGGCCGGCGGCGCCCACGTCTTCACCCTCACCCCGCCCCCGGCCAGCGGAACCCTGCCGCTCCGCATCACCCACGGCATGAACCAACTGAAGATCAAGACCAACGGCGTTCCGGTACGGATGACCCTGCGCGTCGGCGCCGGACGGGTGGTCCTCGACGGGGTGATCCGCAACGACACCACCCCCGGGAAGGTCATCAACTCAGCCGGCTGGGCGGACGCCGACAACCGGATCGACATCGACTCGGTCGAGGGCATCGGCACCCTGACCGTCAACACCAACTGATCCCAGGTATCCGTCCAGCGCCGCGGCGCCGGCCAGCATCGCGCGGCCGCGGTCGGCGAGGCGGGCCCGCCAATCGGCCAGCATCGACGCCAGTGGTGCGACGCCGCCGGCCGTCCGGACCTGCGCGATCAGCGGGGCGATCCGGGCCAGCGGGTAGCCGCCGCGCCGCAGCTGATGGACGAGCTGGGCGTCGCGCACGTCGGCGGCCCGGTAGACCCGATAGCCGGTCTGCCGGTCCCGGCCCGGCTCGATCAGCCCCGCGCGTTCCCATTTGCGCAGCGTGGCCGGACGGATCCCGAGCTTTCCGGCGAGCGGCCCGACGAACGTGTCACCACGTTCCGCCGCCACCGGCACCAGGTCTTTCAGCGCCGCCTCGACGGCTTCGAGGGTGCGGCGATCCTCGAGCAGCTGGGCGTGACTCTCGTCGACGAGCCGCAGCGCCTCCCCCACGTCGTCCCGGTTGACCGCCTGCATGATCGCCGTGGCCGCCGGATGCCCGTGCCCCGGCACCAGGGCGAGGAAGGTGCCGAGGGCTTGCGCGTGCCGCGGCGTGTAGATGCGATAGCCGTGCTCGGTGCGATCGGCGGCCGGAAGGATGCCGGCGTCCTCATAGTTGCGGACCGCCTGGGTCGAGAGCCCGTGCCGCCGCGCCAGATCAACCGGCCTGGTTTGAAGGTTTCGCCGCACTTTTTCGCCTTCATCGCGCAAAAGTTTCCACCGAAGGTTCAACGATAGCGTTTACGGCATGAACGCCGACACCGTGCTGAGTCTGCTTCCGGCTCGTCCGCGCCTGCTGGCCCTGGGCGAGCCCACCCACGGCGAGGACGTCCTGCTGGACGTCCGCAACGACCTGTTCCGCCAGCTCGTCGAGCAGGCCGGCTACCGGACCATCGTCCTGGAGATCGACTGCCTGCGAGCCCAGCTCGTGGACGACTACGTGACATCCGGCGCCGGCTCGTTGGACGCCGTCATGGCCCAGGGCTTCAGCCACGAGTGGGGCGCCTACCCGCCCAACCGTTCGCTGGTGAGCTGGATGCGCTCGTACAACGAGGACCGCCCCGCGCCGGAGCAGGTGCGCTTCGCCGGTTTCGACGGCCCGCTGGAGATCACCGCCGCTTCCAGCCCGCGCCAGGCCCTGACCGCCCTGCACGGCTACCTGGCCGACCGGGTCGACCCCGGCCTGCTCCCGTGCACTCTGGAGACGCTGGAGGACCTCCTCGGCGCCGACGACCTCTGGACCAATCCGGCCGCGATGCGCGACCCGGCCCAGTCGGTGGGCCAGACCGCATCGGCCGACCGCCTGCGCCGGCTGGCCGACAATCTGGTGGCGCTGCTGGAGATCCAGACGCCACTGCTGATCGCCGACGGCTGGTCCCGGGCGTGGCTGAACGCCCGCACCGCCGTCGGCCTGCTGCGCTACCACTTCTGGATGGCCGACAGCTCGCCGAGCCGGCTGCCGTGGCTGTTGGGCATCCGGGCCGCGATGATGGCCGCCAACCTGCTGGCCCTGGCCGAGCGCTCGCCGACCCTGGTGTACGCGCACAACAGCCACCTGCAGCGCGACCGGAGCAGCATGCGCATGGGCGGCATGCCGCTGGAGTGGTGGAGCGCCGGCGCAACGGTGAGCAGCCGGCTGGGCGACGATTACGCCTTCCTGCCCACCGCCGTGGGCACGCTCCGCACCCACAACGTGGAAACCCCACCCCCCAACACCATCGAGGGCTTCCTGTACGCCCAACCAGGCGACCGATTCATCGCGGACCCCCGCCGACTGGCCGCCGAGACGCTCACCCCGCGCGTGTCCCCGTGGTTCGGCTACGCCCCGCTGGACCCGGCCCACCTGCCCCGCTTCGACGGGATCGTTTTCATCAGAGACGCCCCACCGAGCTGAGCAATTCTCGCTTCACCGAGGTAGCCGTGCCCCCATGGGTGACCCACCAGCACAAAGGCGGCCCGGCCCGCCACGCCATGAACGAGGACTACGGCCGACTCGACCGCGTGGACTGCGCGAACGCGAGGGAGGCGATGGGGAACGCCGCGGGGATTGCGCTCCCCATCGCCGGCGGATCTCAGACCATCTGCTTCCAGACCACCGCAGGCCACCTGGCGACCCGAACCGCCCGGAAAACAAACACGAGCGCACCGCCGCAAGCCGCCCACCCGCTAGACCCGAAGCAGCAGGTGCGGCCCGGCCGCACAGAGGCCGGCCTGCACAGATCGGTCGCCCACGGCTACGTCGCGGCCCGAGCCACAGGCTCACGCGAGCTTTCACGTCAGCCCGTTGGCCCCTGTTCGCAGATGGTGAATGTGGATCTACAGCCGGGTCCGGGAGGCCGAAAACTGTAGTACGCATGTTCGAAGATGGTCCCATGTTGGCCGACCAAGCCGACGAAGCCGCCCTCGCCCGCCAAGAAGCCCGCGCCCACACCCGCCGCGGCTTCACCCTGTCAGCGCCGGTCAACGGCATGATCCACCTACGCGGGACCCTGGGCCTCGAAGACGCCGCCACCCTGCAAGCCGCCCTGCACCCCCTGTGCACACCCACACCCGGCGACAAACGCAGCCCAGCCCAACAACGCGCCGACGCCCTCATCGACATCTGCCGCCTCGCCCTACGCACCAACCAACTACCCGACGACGGCGGCCAGCCACCCCAGGTCACCGTCACCGTCGCCTACGACCCACTCACCCAAGCCCTGGGCACCACGACAACCGACACCGGCCACCGACTCTCCGCGACCACCGCCCGCCGGCTCGCCTGCGACGCCCGCATCCTGCCAATGACTCTCGGCGGCCCCCGGGCAGATCCTCGACGCCGGCCGCAGCCGACGCCCGGCCACCGGAGTCCTACGCCAAGCACTCGCCATCCGCGACCGCGGCTGCGCCCACCCCGACTGCGACCGCCCACCCCGCTGGGGCGGCGGGCACCATAAGAACATTGGGTCGACGCCTGCGGGACCGAGCCGGGCGTGGAACGTAGCTGCCATATTGGCCTGCACCACGCTGTGCTCGATCCTGCCGCAGGAGCGACGACGCCGTCGACGAGGGCGCGAATCGCGCATTACATCCGGTGAAGCGGAAGCGGTGTTTCGTAAGTGCCGACTCAATCGTCGAGGTACGAGTCCCAGTCTGGATCCGGTTCGGCCGGCAGGCTCATATCGTCGTCCGTGACGATCCGGGTACGTATGTCGCCGGCCCAGGATCGCGACCAGTGGTGCAGGGCGGTGACGTCGTCGTCGGTCAGGCCGTAGGAGGTGAAAGTCTCGTCGTCCAGAAATTCGACCGATTCGAGCCGGTCGAGTAGTTCGCGAGGCGTGAACCGTGAGAGGTGGGCGGCACCGAGGCGTTCGAGCTCGTGCAGCGAATAGCCGCCTCGGGTGTGTGCGGCGTGCACGTCGATGAAGTCGCGGTGGGTGCCCCGGTCGTGCAACGCGCCGACTTTCAGTCCGACCGCATCGTCGAGCGCGAGGACCGGGCCGATGCCCAACCGTACCGGCGGCTGGATACCTGCCTTCAGCAGGTCGATTTCGCAGCGCTGGTTCCCGTCGTGGACCTCGAAGCGGGCCATGGTCGGAGCTGATTCGATGACCTGAACGTCGTAACCGGCGGCGCGGTAAACGTCGGAGAGCCGGTCCGTGATGACGTCAAGAGGAAGGGTGGACACGGTCGCGAAGTCGAGGTCGCGAGATGGTCGGCTGGTCAGCTGGTGGGCGCTGATCGCATACCCGCCGGCCAGGACGAGGCCGAGGTCCTCGGAGGCGGCGAAGGCTATCCGGGCGAGCTGTTGGTGGAACGGATCCACGCCCGGGTCAGACCGCTGCGAGATCCGGGAGTTGCTTCTCCCAGACGCCGATCAGGTCTCTGGCGGTCAGTCGCCGGACCTTCGGCCAATCCTCGATCAGGTGTGCCCAGTTGATCCACCGGGCCAGGTCAGCCCGTTGCCCTTCGCCGATCAATGTTGTGTACAGGGTCAGTCGCCGGGGCGGGTTCGTGACGTCGAACACGGGGCTGCCCGACCAGCACAGGCGATTGGGCAGCTCGACCAGGCCGACGGCTGGACCGGCAAACTCGCCCTGGCCGGGAATACGGTCGGCAACATTGCCTGCGCGGGACAGCATCTGGTTGATACCCACCCGCTCATTCTCACACCTGCCGGAGGCTGCGGGCCAACCGCCCGACTTGGATCGGTACGGACGGCCGTCGAATCATCGGATCCACCGAATGTGACAAATGAACCGCTTGACTGGACCGACGCCCACCACATCACCCCTTGGACCAACGGCGGCACTACCTCCCTCAACAATTTGGTCCTGCTCTGCCGACACCACCAACCGACTCATCCACCACCCCGCCGCCGGCTGGAAGATCCGCCTCGGCCCCGACGGGCTACCCGACTTCATCCCTCCACCCGACATCGACCCGCAGCAACACCCCCGACGCAACCTCTACCACCCACGCCCATGAACCCACCGCCACGACAGCGGCCCTACCCGCCGCCACACCCCAACCTCACACCCAACGCGCTCCGCCACGGCCACCTGCAACAGGAACAACGTCGAACCAGGCCGAGCCGGCCGATCGTGAGCGGGCTCGGTTGGCTCGTTGAGCCGGGTGATCTAGCTGCGGGGTCTGGGGTCAGCTGCCCGGCGGCTCGGCCGGCGGCGCGTGCTGCACGGATCCGCTTGGCGCCCGCCATGTCTTGCAGGCAACGTGGGAGCCCAGCGCGGCGGTCTCGCTGTTCGTGCACTCGCGTCGTTGCCCGGCAGCAATCGATGTCGAGCTGTCCCCACGTGGTGGCCTTGAACCACGCTCGCCGTTCGTGGAGCGCGAGCGCGTGCGCCACGTTCCGCACGATCGGGTTGTGCCGCAGGTGCGGAAGCTTGACTGGCGATACGGCTCGTCGAAGGTGTTACCGGTGCCGTCGCAACAGATCACGATGGTGCGAGCCATAGTCGTGCCTACCATCCGCAGGCCGAAACCCGCAGTCAGCTCAGCGACGGCTCGCGGTCCCGGCGCCGTTCCACCTTGTCCTTACGGCTTCGCCCGTGGGGAGCGATCAAGGCTATGACCAGCAGCAGCGCGCCTGCGATCAGGATGCTGCTGCCGGTCAGGGCGGCGCTTACCCGGTCGACCAAGGCTTCGGTGCCAACGGCGTCGGGTGGGACTGCGGCGGAGCCGATCGCGGCCAGGACGGCCAGACCGAGTGCGCTGCCGAGCTGGTGGAAAGTGTTGATCAGGCCGGCGGCGGCGCCGGCGTCTTCGGTGGCTACGCCGGCCAGGCCGGCTGCGGTCATCGGGGCGAATGCCAGGCCCTGGCCGATGCCGATGAGCACCATCGGCAGTGCTACCGCGGTGCGATAGTCGCTGTCCGCGCCGGCCCGGCTCAGCAGGGCCAGACCGGCGAGGGTGGCGGCTACGCCGGCGATCAGCACTCCGGTGGCGCCGAAGCGGCGCACCGCCCGGTTGACCAGCACGGCGACCGCAAAGTTGACCGCGGACATCGGCAGGAATGCGATTCCGGCGTCGAGAGGGCTGAAGCCGAGTACGCCCTGCAGGTACTGCGAGGTGAAGAAGAAGAATCCGATCATGCCGCCCAGGTAGAGCATCCGGACCAGGTAGGCGCCGGTGCGGCGGCGGTCGGCGAACAGTGGCAGTGGCATGATCGGCTGGTCGGCTCGGGCCTCGTTGGCGACCAGCGCTGCCAGTAGCAGCAGGCCCACGCCGATCGCCGCGAAAGTGGACTCGATGATGCCGTACACCAGTGCGGTCATGCCCAGCGTCGCGCACATCGCGCCGATCAGGTCGAAACGGCCGGAAAACCGCAGGTCAGGGAGTATCGGTCGGACCCGGTACTGGCAGGACCTCCCACGCGGCGCGGGCGGTCCTGCACAACCGAGAAGTCAGCGTTCGATCATCTGCATCTGGGTGTCGGTGTGGTGGCCGCCCTCGGCGGGTGCCATCGCGTCCAGGACCCCGATCTGCGACGGGGTCAGCTCGACGGTGTCGGCGGCGATGTTCTCCTCGACCCGGGTGACCCGCTTGGTTCCGGGGATCGGCACGATGTCGTCGCCCTTGCTCAGCAGCCAGGCCAGGGCCACCTGGGCGGGGGTGGCGCCGATCTGGCCGGCGATCTCCTGCACCTGGTCGGCGAGGCGCAGGTTGCGCTGGAAGTTCTCGCCGGTGAAGCGCGGGTGCCCCTTGCGGAAGTCGCTGTCGTCCAGCTTCTCCACGTCGGCCGGGGTCCGCAGGGCGCCGGTCAGGAAACCGCGGCCGAGCGGCGAGTACCCGACCAGGCCGATGCCCAGCTCGCGCAGCACCGGGAGCAGTTCCTCCTGGTCGCGGGTCCACAGCGAGTACTCCGACTGCAGGGCGGTGACCGGGTGCACCGCGTGGGCGCGGCGGATGGTGTCGGTCCACGCCTCGGACAGGCCGATGTGCCGGATCTTGCCCTGCCGCACCAGGTCGGCGAGGACGCCGATGGTGTCCTCGATCGGCGTGTCCGGGTCGACCCGGTGCTGGTAGTACAGGTCGATGCGGTCGGTGCCGAGCCGCTTCAGCGAACCCTCGACCGCGACCCGGATGCTGTCGGGGCTGCTGTCCGCCCGGCCGGTGCCGCGGCCGGTGTGCGAGACGAGACCGAACTTGGTGGCCAGCACCACCTGGTCACGGCGGTCGCGCAGGGCCTTCCCGACCAGTTCCTCGTTGACGTACGGGCCGTAGACCTCGGCCGTGTCGATGAGGGTGACGCCCAGGTCGACGGCGCGGTGGATGGTGCGGATCGACTCGGCGTCGTCGCTGCCGGCACCGGAGTAGCCGTACGACATGCCCATGGCGCCCAGGCCGATGCGGCCGACTTCCAGGTCACCCAATTTAGCCGTACGCATATCAAGCCTCCGGAATTTCGCGGCCGAACGTGGCCAGGGTGATGTCGGTGGGCTCCGGGCCACCGCGCTTGCCGGTGTCGAGGCCGTCGATCGCGGTCAACTGCTCGGCGGTGAGCTCGAAGTCGAAGACGGCGAAGTTCTCCGCGATGCGCTGCGGGCGGACCGACTTCGGGATGGCCGAGCGGCCCTGCTGCAGGTGCCAGCGCAGCATCACCTGGGCCGGAGTCCTGCCGTGCGCCCGGGCGATCTCGCCGATCACCGGGTCGTCGAGGGTGCTGGTGTGGCCGCTGTCGCGGTAGAAGGTGATGCCGCCGATCGGTGCCCACGCCTGGGTGAGGATGCCGTGCGCGGCGCCGAACTCCTGCACCTCGCGCTGCTGGAAGTACGGGTGCACCTCGATCTGGTTCACCGCGGGCACCACCGTCGACACGTCGAGCAGGGCGGTCAGGTGCTCGACCATGAAGTTGCTGACCCCGATCGCCCGGACCCTGCCGTCGGCGAGCAGCGTCTCGAGGGCCCGGTAGGCGGCCAGCGTCCGGTCGAAGTCGGACGGCAACGCCTGGTGCAGGATCAGCAGGTCGATCTGGTCGACGCCGAGCTTGCCGGCACTTTTGTCGAATCCGTGCAGCGTCTCGTCGTACCCGTAATCGCTGATCCAGATCTTGGTTTCGAGAAAGACGCCGGAGCCGGCGGCGGCCTCGCCGACCTGGCGTTCGTTGCCGTAGGCGGCAGCGGTGTCGATGTGCCGGTAGCCGGCCTCCAGCGCGGACGTGACGGCGGTGCGGGTTTCGTCCGGCGGGGTCTGGAAGACGCCGAAACCGAGGGCGGGCATCTCGACGCCGTTGTTGAGGGTGAGGTTCATGGGAGTGCCTTTCACGACTCGATGATGACCTTGAGGGCCTCGCGGCCGGCCATGGCCTGGTAGCCGGACGGCACGTCGGCGAGGGAGACCGTGCGGTCGAAGACCTTCCCGGGCTGGATGCGGCCGTCGAGGATCTCGGGCAAAAGCTCTTCGATGTACGCCCGGGCCGGCGCGACGCCGCCGGTGAGGGTGATGTTGCGCAGGAAGACGCCGAAGCCGGCCGGGACCGCGGGGTATTGCGGGGCGCCGACCCGGCTGACCGTGCCGCCGTTGCGGACGACGCCGAAGGCGGTCGTGATCGCGTCCTCGAGGCCGACGCACTCCAGCACGGTGTGCGTGCCGTCGCCGCCGGTCAGCTCGCGAACCGCGGCGATGCCTTCCTCGCCGCGCGCCGCGACCACGTCGGTGGCGCCGAACTCGCGGCCCAGGTCGGTGCGGTCCTTGTGCCGGCCCATCAGGATGATCCGCTCGGCGCCGAGCCGCTTGGCGGCCAGCACCGCGGACAGGCCGACCGCGCCGTCGCCGATCACCGTCACGGTGGTGCGCGGGCCGACCCCGGCGGTGACCGCGCAGTGGTGGCCGGTCGGGAACACGTCGGACAGGGTCAGCAGCGACGGCAGCAGCGCCGAGTCCGCCGCGACCGGCAGTTTGACCAGGGTGCCCTGGGCCTGCGGGACGCGTACGGCCTCGCCCTGCCCGCCGTCGACGCCGTTGCGTCCCCAGCTGCCGCCGTGCCGGCAGGAGGTCTGGAGGCCTTCCCGGCAGAAGTCGCAGGTGTTGTCGGCCCACACGAACGGGGCCACCACGACGTCGCCCTTGCGAAGGCCGGATACCGCCGAGCCGGTCTCCTCGACCACGCCGAGGAACTCGTGCCCGATCCGGTCCGGGTGGTCCGACGCCGGACGGGAGGAGTACGGCCACAGGTCGCTGCCGCAGATGCAGGATCGCAGCACCCGGACCACGGCGTCGGTGGGTTCTCGCAGGGCGGCGTCCGGCACGTTCTCTACGCGTACGTCGCCGGCCCCGTAGATGACTGTTGCTCGCATGTCTTTCTCCTTGATCTTCGGTCCAGCAGGGGAAGCCCGGCCGCGGCGGCCACGGTGACCACCGCGCAGGCGAGGAACACTCCGCCGTAGCCGAGGCGGGTCGCCGATCCGAAGCCGATGAGCGGCCCGGAAACGACCGCGCCCAGCCGGCGGGTGTTGGTGTAGAGGCCGGTCGCGAGCCCCGGCCGGGTAATCAACTCCTGGAACAGGGTCAGGCCGACGCCCGCGACGGCGGCGAAGAACCACGCCGTGATGACATGCCTCGACGGTGTCACGCCCGGCGGCGGCCAGGGAGGTTCTGGCTTTACCCCTCAACCGGGGAAGAGGGCCTCCGACCCGGGCGTGCGGTCGAAGGCCCTCTTCCATCAGAGGCGGTGCTCGATCTTCTTGGCGATCGGGGCCACGTCGCTCGCGTTCCCGACGATTTCGAAATGCATTTCATCCGTACGGCCGTGGTAGTCGCCGCCCCACCGGACCGTCCCGTTGCAGAAGGCGAGGATCCGGCGGATCGCGACCACCTGCTTCGGGGTGAACGTGCCCTCGGCGCCCATCGGGTGGGCCGGCGCGTTCAGGTCGATCGCGGTCCCCGAGGCGTGGTTGGAGAACACGGTCGAGCCCCGGATCCTCCGGTACGCGTACCCCCAGCACTGCCCGGCGTGCAGCGGCTCGACGGTGCGGTGGAACTGTCCGGCCACGTGGAGCAGGACGGTGGCGACGTCGCCACGGCGTACGCCCTGCGGAAGCCGAATGGTGGTGCCCGGTACGGGTGAGGTGTCGAGACCGCCGAGCTTGCGGACGGTGCCGGCGACCCAGCCGTTCTGACTGTGCGGCATGATCTCTCTCTCCGATCAGACGTGCTTGGCGAATTCGGCTGTCAGTTCGCGCATCGCGACGGCGGAGTCGCCGGTCAGCACCCACGCGTACTCCTTCTCCCGGCCCGGGCTGTTCCAGGCCAGGTAGACGCTCGGCGGCAGGTACTTCGTCTGCCGGCCGGCCGCATAGCGGTCGAAGACCGAGGTCAGCCAGGCCGACTCGCGGCGGATGGTCGCGGCCCGGATCTTGTCCGCACCCATGAAGCCGCGCTCGCCGAGGCCGTAGGTCACCGGCTCGCCGGCCGCCAGGTGCGGGCGGACGATCTCGTTGAACCAGCCCATGTACCCGGGGTGCTCCGGCAGGATCAGGTCGGCCGGGAACGCGCCGTTCCGCTCGTTCTTGCCGGAGTAGACGTCGCACAGGTACTCGTCGGCGACGACCTTCCGCCAGTCACCGGGCCGGTTCGCGGCCCGGCCGCCCGGCCGCCACTGGTAGGCCATCGCGCAGTAGGCGACGCGCGCACCGGACCAGCCGGCCTTGATCTCCTGGCGGGACCGCTCGAACACGGCCCGGAAGGTCGCGCCGTCGAGACGGTCCGGCCCGCCCTCCGGCTCGTGATGCACGATGATCCCGACCCACGGGTGGTCGGCCAGCCAGGCGCCGATCTCGCGGTGGACGCTGGTCCACCGGCCGGCCGCGACCTCCCGGGGCGACGGCTTGTAGGACACGTAGACGCCACCGCCCCGCCAGGGTGCGGCGAGCTCGCGGATGTCGTCGAACACCTTTTCCGGCCGCTTCCCGGGCCGCAGCGGCGGAATGAATTCGCGGCCGACCCGGGCGGCCGGGAATCGGCCCCGGGTGCTGGCCGGGTCGGTCTCCTCGTGAACCCCGACGGACACGGTGCGGTTACCGATAAGGCTGATGGGATTGGTTGGCATTTGACTGCCTCGCATTTCTTGAAGGATCGCTTGTTCGGACCGTTCAAGAATTGCCCGGGCAGGGCCCGCAGCACATCGGGCTGAGCATGTAATTGCCGAGGCAATGACGTAAAGCAGCCGCGGTATTCGCCGAATGGCCGGTAACGCCAGGGAATGACGCGACCCGGGCCTGGCCCCTGAACAGCGGGCAAATTGGCGGATGAGCCGGCTCGCGCCGTCATTTTGTCCATAATGGCGGACGCCAGTAGATCAGCGGCACCAGGGAGGCATGTTCATGATTACCGATACCAGCTCGGCCGACATTCACGTTCTGATCGCCGACGACCAGCCCCTCTTCCGCGGCGGGCTGCTCATGCTCCTGTCCACCCACCCCCGGATCCGGGTGGTCGGTGAGGCCGGCGACGGGGCGGAGGCGGTAGCCATGGCGCGCCGGCTGCAGCCGGACGTCGTCGTCATGGACCTCGCCATGCCGAAGCTCGACGGCGTCGCCGCGACCCGGCAGCTGACCAGCGACGACTTCACCAGCGATCCCAGCCGTACCATCAAGGTCATCATGCTGACCGGGCTCGGTTCGGCCCCGGAGGACGTCTGCGCCGCCCTGCGCGCCGGCGCCTCCGGATACCTTCTGAAGGACGCCGCCCCGACCGAACTGGTGACCGCCATCGAGTCGGTGGCCAGCGGTCTGGCCTACCTGGCGCCCAACGTGACGCCCGGCGTGATCGCCGACATCGCCAGCCGGCCCGTCGCGGGTCGTCCCGCGCCCGGCGCCCTGGACCGGCTCACCACCCGCGAGAAAGAAATTCTCGTACAGATGGCGTACGCGATGAGCAACGACGACATCGCGGCCAAGTTCCACCTCTCGATCGCCACGGTGAAGACGCACGTGTGCCGGATCATCAACAAGCTCGGGGTGCGCGACCGGACCGGGGCGGTCGTGATGGCCTATCAGGGCGGCCTGGTGCGGCCGGACGATATCCCCGAGGGGAACTGACGCTCCGGATGTACGCGGTATTGACCGCTACGGACGGACGCGCCCGGCAGCCAACCCGGCGATGATTACCTCCGAAAAGTCGAATCATCGGCGAACACGGGGGCAATAAAATGGATTTGCAGACGTACGCGTACGCAATTTTTGTCAGTGCTCTGGAAACCGATTCCGCGCCCGCACCCGGGGAGGTCCGGGACGCGGTCGCCGCGGCACTTCGCCGGCATTCGGGTGCCGAGGGATGTGTCGCGGCGGCCGCCTTCGCCTTCGGCGACCACCCGCAGGCGGCCGCCCACCGGATGAGCTGGGCGCTCGCCCTGGCCCACCGCACGCCCGCCGTTGCCGACCGCGCACCCGGCCGGCAGCGGGCCCTGCCGGTCGAGGCGAGCATCGCCGTGATGCTGATCAACGACCAGTTCCCGCGGGCCATGCCGGCCGCGCTGCTGATCTACCTGATGCTGCTGCTCCCCCTGGGCCGGATCAGGGGCATACCGCGACGGATGTACGACTCAGGTACCGCTCGCGAATGACGACACGGCCGCTCCGGCGCGTGAAACTGTGATGGCAACGCCGTGACCGAAATGCGAGTTAAGTCGGCCATGGTCAGGAACGAAACACGGGGGAACGACGATGTTCTGGAAAACTTGCGCCACGGTTGCGATGGCCGCCCTGACCACCTCGGCCATGCTCGGGGGGACGGGCGGCGCGGCCGAGGCCGCTCCGTCGAGCAACGGGCCCGCTGCGGCATGCCCGACCGGGGCGCGGATTTGCGTCAACCCCGGGACGGCATGGTTCTGGCTGTGCAAGGCCCAACCGGAGTGGTGCTCCGACGATCATTCTGGACACGGAGGCCATCAGTTCCCGGACGACTGGGACCACCAGTTGCCGGACGACTGGGACCACCAGCTCCCGGACGACTGGACGCATGACCTCCCGGACCACTGGGTTGTCGTCCTCCCGCCGGAGGCGGATCTGGGGTCTCTCCTTGCTCCGCAGGTGTCCGCCGACCTTCCCCTTGGCAATGACCGGTAACGGCCGCGGCGGGCACCCACGGGGGCTCGCCGCGGCGCTCCTTCGGGACGTGCTGCTGACCGCACTGGCCATCACGGTGGATGTCATGGCGAGCATGGACGACGGGAAGATGCCCGGCGGCGTGGTGCTGCCGGTATGCACTGCCGTCGTGATGGGCACGCTCCTGTTCCGGCGACGGTTCCCGGTCGCGGTGCTCGCCGTCCAGGTGGGGTATGGGATCTTGGTCGTGGCGCTCGTACCCGATGTAGGACTCATCGCCGGCCTGCTGGTCGGGCTCTACGCGGTGGCCAGTCGGAGAGAGCCGGCATGGTCGGCGCCGGGGCTGTTCGCCACCGCCGCAGTCATCGTCGCGCAGGTCGTCAGCTCGCCGGAGCTGGACAAGGTGAAGCAGCCCGAACTGATCCTGCTGTTCCAGGGGCTTCTGCTGCTCGGTGTCTGGGGCGCCGGCTACCGGGCCTGGACCGCCCGGATGCACCTGAACACCCTGGCCGCCGAGCAGCGGGACGCCAAGGCGAGAGCGTTGCGGGATGAGCGGCTGCGCATCGCCCGCGAACTGCACGACATCGTGGCCGGCTCGGTCAGTGTGATGGTCGTACAGGCCGCCGGTGCCCAGACCGTCCTGCACGCCGACCCGCACCGGGTCGGCGTGGCGCTCGGCGTCATCCAACACGCCGGAACCCAGGCCATGGCCGAACTCCGGCGCCTGCTGGGCCTGCTCCGCTCGGCCGGCGAGGCCGGGGAGACCGGCGACGACGCGACCGCCGGCCCCGGCGTGGACGGCATCGAGGAGTTGCTGGACAGCATGCGGAACACCGGCCTGACGATCTCCTATCGCACCGCCGGCACCCCGGCGCCGATCGACCCCAGCGTCTCGCTGGCCTGCTACCGGATAGTCCAGGAGTCGCTGACCAACACGGTCAAGCACGCCGGCCCCGACGCCGCGATCGACGTGCACCTCGCCTGGCACCGGGACAGCCTGACGCTGAACGTCGCGAACCACGGCGGGCACCGCCCGGCCGACGCCGGGCTGTCCACCGGCCACGGCCTGCTCGGTCTGCGCGAACGGGTCGGCACCCTGGGCGGCGTCTTCACCGCCGGCCCCACCGCCGACGGTTTCACCGTGCACGCCGAACTACCCGTGGCCAACAGCGCCCCGCTGATCCCGGCCCGCGTTTAGACCGGCAACACCTAGACCGCGACGATGTCACCGGGCCGGAAGCGGGTCAGCTCGCGGAAGTGGGCGAGGACCTCGGCCGGGTCGTCCTGGCCGCGGTAGAGCAGCACGAACGACGTGGCCCGCGGGTCCACCGACCCCATCACCGCAACGGCCTCACCGGTGCGCAGCTGCAGGATCAGCACCGGCAGCTTGCCGTCACCGGCGGGCACCGCGTCGAACTGATGCTTGATCGCCCCTTTGACCGCATGCATCGGCCGATCGATCCGGCCGAGCACGGTGGCGTCACCGAACGAGGGCCACTCCGCGACGTCAAGCTTGGTGAACAGCGGCGGCGGCCAGGGCTTGCGCTCCGCGAGCCGCTGCGCCACCCGGCGGAGGAACTCCAGCAACTCGGCCTCGGAGTACCGCCCGCTGATCGCGGCGGTCTGCGGGTGAAGCGCACCGTCCCGCAGGACCTGGTCGATCGCCGCGGCGAAATCCGCGACCACCGTGCTGTACACCTGACCGTCGATCATGTTGTCGACCAGCCGGGCGGCGGTGGCGTCGCTCAGGTCGGGAGCGCCGTCGATCGGGTAAAGCAGCTGGTTCATGACGCCGCGCGTCACATCCGGATCCACGGTCACCGTTCTTCGCCACCCCATCCGTACTGCTTGAAGTCGGGATCGGTCAGCAGGCCCTGATCCCGCAGGCTCTGCAGAACCTTGTCGTTCATCTCGGCCCCGGGATGGTAGTGCCCGCTCTGGTCGGTCATCGCGACCAGTTTCCCGTCCACCACCTCGATCTCGCCCGCACCCACCACCGAGTCACCGGCGAGCAGCGAGGAGTGGTGGGTCTGGCCGACACGCTGGTCAAGCGTCGCGTAGAGGTTACCGCTGCCGTCCATGGTGAAGATCGCCCGGCCGCCGCCGGACCAGGCGGTGGTGCCGGTGGACGTGTCGTAGAGGCTGCCGTCCGCGGCGCTGCGCAGGTTGCCGTCACCGTCGACGAACAGCCGATGCGCCTCCCGCTCGGCGTCGTCCATGTAGTGCACCGTGTCCGGATAGAACGCCCGGCTCGGATTGGTCGGGTCGTTCTCGCCGACATATCGGCCGCCCAGGTGCGCGTCGGTGGGCAGTTCCCCACCGCTGCGCGGCGCCGGGATCTGGTCCCCTTCGTGCCAGCCCTTGGGGAGGTTCGGCTCTTCGCCGCCGCCGCTCTTGCCGCCACCCGGGACCGACCGGAGCAACTCGGACAGCTTGCCGGTGAGCCCGTCCAGGACGTCACCGAGCGAGCCAACCTTCCCGATCAGCCGGCGAAGACTGCTGAGCAAACCACGGATGAAGTGCTGAATCTTCTCGACCCACTTGGCGACCAGCGCGGCAACCTGCCCGATCACCACCGGGGTGGCGAGCCCGAGGGTCAGCCCTTCCTCGGCGAGCCACTGCGGCAGCCGGGCAGCGAGCGTAGCGATGAACTGCGCGATCAGGTCCCGGACGATGCCGCGAACAAGACCGACGAGCAGTCCCGCGCCTTCCACGGCGTACGAGATGCCGTGCGCGGCCGACGAAATCCCGGAGATGACTTGCGCGAGCATCCCGGCGTGCTCCCGGTAGGCGTCGCCGGAGGACCCCTGCCAGTCCGCGACCTCCTGCCGGATGGCGTCCATGAACTGCGCCTGCGCGTCGGCACTGAACTTGGAGACGTTCTGCCAGGTCGTAGCGTGGGCGGCGATGGCGTCCGGGTTGCCGGCCAGCCAGTCGAGCGCGTCCTTGAGCGGCTTGACGTGCTCCATGAGCCACGAAACGCCCCAGGCCACCAAAGACCCGATCGGATCAATAACCATTCCGAGTACGTCGAGGGTGCCCCCGACCGTACCCAGGGTGCCGTCGACCCAGCTGTTGTCATGAATGCCGCTGGAGATCTGCTCCGCATCCTCGACAAGCCCAAGCCCCGTGTACCAGGTCGTCGAACTCTGCTCCGACGCGACCAGCGGATTGGTCACAGCGGCAACTCCAGAGCCGGCCCCGCCTCGGTGACTCGGCGGCTGCTCGCAGTGTCCGCACCGGACATGTCCGCCGCGGTGGTGCGAAGGTTGGCAGCAGTCTCGTGCAGCACGTCAACGGTCTTGTAGAGGGCGTCCGCACCCAGTCCGAAGATCGGACTGAGAATCCCCGGAAGAAACTGACACAACTGCCCGTACGCCCCGGTGTCCATCACGACGTCATGAACCGCCGAGCGAGCCAGGTCAACAGCGTCGCCGACCTGCTCAACACTGCCGGCATGCCGCTCCACCAGGTAGCCCGGAAACTGCACCCGCTCACCGGCCACGCCCGGCCTCCCCGTCGTTCTCGTCACCGGCGCTCCGCTCAGGGAACCGGGTATCGAACGAGTTGATGACCGCCCGCCCGGTCTCGGAGTCAGCCCCAACGGTGTCCTCAACCTGAGCGGCAACCTGGCGAGCAAGGCCGGCCTGCGCTTGCCGCATAACGGCAAGAATGCGCTCAGCGAGCTCCCGATCCTCAAGCTCGAGCGACTCCACCTGCCCAGACGGCCCAACGGTCACCCGAACAGATCCGTCCCGGCTCTCCGCGCTGGCGCTGAGCGCCGCAACCCGGCGAGACAGAGCAACGGCCCGCTCAGCCTGAGCACTGACCCCAGCCGCCCAGCTATCAAGCCAGTCTTCAGCGGCATCGACATCGTTAGGCATAAAACACCCTCTTCACATCCACGATCATGCAAAGGGTAGCCCGCAACCGCACACCCCCACCGCCCCGAAAGAGGCGGCCCCGAGCCACTCATGCCTCCCAAAAGGGTCGGCGCTTACCGCAGCCGGTCATTGGTGCGACAGCAGCACGACCATCAACTGCGCGATGAGGACTTTCAAGACCATCGCGACCGGGAAAGCCATCGAGTACGCCAGGGCCGGCAGCTCATTCTTGGCCCGGTCTTCGGCGAACGTCAGCACGGCCGGGTTGGTGTCGATGCCGGCCATCACACCCATCAGCCACGAGAGCGGCATGCGCAGGAGTCTGCCGACGGCGATGCACGCTACGGCGGTGCCGGCCGCCACCAGCGCACCAACGGCGATCATTTTCCAAGCGCCACCGTCGGAGAACCCTCGGACGAGCGCGCCGCCCGACTTCAGTCCGACGCCGGCGAAGAACAGCGCGACGCCGACCTGGCGAAGAACCAGGATCGTCGATCGGGGCTGCTGCCAGGTGATCGGGCCGGTCCGCCCGACCCGGCCCAGGATCAGTCCGACGATGAGGGGCCCGGCCGCCAGTCCGAGGCGGAGGGTCGCGCCGCCGGCGAGCGGCACCGCGACCGCGCCCAGCAGCAGGCCCAGCGCGAGACCGAGGGTGAGGCCGGTGAAGTCCACCCGGGCCAGCGACTGGTCGGAGTCGCCCAACAGGGCCGTCACGTCGGACATCTGATCCCGGGGGGCGACGACGCGGACCCGGTCGCCGAGAAGCAGCCGGGTGACGGGGGTCGCGATCAGGTCGTGGTCACCACGGCGTACGCGGGTGATGAGCGCGCCGTGTCGGCGCAGCAGGTCCAGGTCGGCGATGGCAGTGCCGACAAGGGCGGGGTCGGAGACAGTGATGCGGCGAAAGTCGAGGGCGCCGCGGTCCAACGACAATGCCGGCCAGGCCTTCTCGCCGAGGCGTGCGACGAGTTCACCGGTGGCGGTGCGGGTCCCGACGACCGACAGCAGGTCCCCCTGGTCCAGGGCGGCAACCGTGGTGGCCAGGAGCACCCGGTCGCCGCGTCGCAGCCGTACCAGCAGCACGTCGCCGTCGCGGGCAAGTTCGTCGGTGAGCTCACGGATGTCCGTGCCGGCTCCTCGGGTGACGCGCAGGGTCAGTTGGACCAGCGTCCTCGGGGCGGGAGCAAGGTGCTCGTTCTCGGCGGCTTCGCGCGCGAAGTCGACCCGGACGAACATCATGTAGGTGATGAGGGCACCGATCATGGCGACCACGCCGTACCCGTAGGTCAGGCTCATGCCGACCGCTGCGTCGCTGGCCAGGGAGCCGGCGTGGGTCGGGTCGACGGCGCGCAGCGCCTCCTGGGCGCCACCGAGCGCGGGCACGTTGACCAGCGCCCCGGCGAACACTCCGGCGGCGGTGGCGGGGTTGAGGTGGAAGGCGTTCGCGGCTCCGACCGCGGTCAGCGACGCGACGGCGAGGACTCCGGCGACAAAGGCATTGTCGCGCAGACCACGCCGGCGCAGGGCGACGAAGAAGGTGGGGCCGGCGGCGAGGCCGATGAGATAGACGAACAAGGCCAGCCCGAACTGGTCGGCGAAGTCCGGCAGTCGCAGGCGCTCGTCCAGGGCGCCGACGCCAAGACCGACGAAGAAGACGGCGGCGACGCCGAGCGCGACGCCCCGGATCCGGATACTGCCGAGCAGGTGCCCGACGCCGAGGACGAGCGCGCAGAGCAGGACGGCGTTGGACGCCAACAGGTTGATCGGAGACAGGCTCACACTCGGTATCGTGCAACCCGCGCAGGTCAGCCGTTAACTCCGGGCCAAACAAATCGCCAGTTGCGGCACGGAGCCGATCACCGCCGCTCCCGGCAAAGGGTAGCCGCGCTCCCGGCGCGAGACCGCCCCGCCCGCGCCCGGGCCGGAGGCCTGAGATTCAGGTGCGCACCACGGCGGCGAGCAGTCGCCGGAACGCCTCGGCATCGGACCGGGACAGTGGCGCCAGGAAGGTGTTCTCGGCTTCCGTCGTCGCGGCCAGAGCCGCGGTCAAGGTCCCGCGGCCGAGCGCGGTGAGGGCGACGACGTTCTTACGGCGGTCGTCGGGGGCGGGGCTGCGGCTGACCAGGCCCTTGGCCTCCAATTCGTCGATCAGCGCGACCATGGTGGTGCGGTCCAGGTCGAGGCGCCGGGCCACTTCCTGCTGAGACTGCGGTTCCTGGTCGTCGATCGCCGTGAGCACCGCACATTGCCGGCCGGTGATGCCGTGCGGTCGCATCGCCTCGGTGGTCAGCTCGGCGTACTGCATCTGGGCGTGTTTGAGCAGGTAGCCCAGACGTCCGGCGACTCGCGGTGTTGGCACCCGGCAAGTTTAAGCCTAGGCTGATCGTCAGTTCTGCTGATGATTTGGAGCGCTGACGAATGCCGGTGAGTTTCGGGATCAAGACCAGCCAGATCGGCTTGACGTACGACCAGATCCAGGCCATTTGGCGAGAAGCCGATCAGATCGACGTGTTCGAGCACGCCTGGCTCTGGGACCACCTGATTCCGATACGCGGCAACGCCGACGCCGACGCACTGGAGGCTTGGACGCTGCTGGCAGCCTTGGCTGCGCAGACCAGCCGCCTGCGACTGGGGGTAATCGTCACGAGCAACCGGCTACGCTCGCCAACGCTCCTGGCAAAGATGGCCGCAACGGTCGACGTGATCGCCAACGGCCGACTGGACTTCGGCATCGGCGCCGGCGGAAGCCGGGTGCCCGGCCCCAACCCGGCAGTGCGGGAGTTCGCAGCATACGGTTTCCCACTGGTGACACCCGGCCAAGCCGTAAAAGACCTGGCAGAAGCCCTAGACGTGATCACCCGATTGTGGACGACAGAGCAGCCCTTCGACTACGACGGACCTTCCCTGACGTTGCGCGGAGCAATCTGCGCACCACGCCCAACACAACGGCCACACCCACCGATCATGGTCGCCGGCGCCGGCGACCGCATGCTACGGATAGTGGCCGAACACGCCGACATCTGGAACTACCCAGGCGGCCTGGACGAGGCGTACGCCACCCGCAACGCCAAGCTGATCCAGCACTGCCACGAGATAGGCCGAGACCCAGCCACAATAACCAGATCCATGCAGCTGATAGTCCGAGCCACCGAACCAGACGCCGCCCAAAAAGCCCAAGACACCATCAGACAAATGATCGACGCCGACATAAAGCACATAGTCATAGCCGCAGCCCTGACCCACCACAACGCCCAGTGGCTGGCCAACGAGGTAATCCACCCACTGACCTAACCAAAAAACCAGCAACCGCAACCAAGACCAACAAGCGCAACCACAGCAGCGAGCGCAACCATCGCACCGTGGGGGTTTCAGGGGGCTCGGCCCCCTGCGCTGATATGACGAGCGCCCCCGGTCCGCGCGTTTTGCGGACAGGAGGCGCTCAGGTGCTCGTGGACCATAGTTGGCAGAATAAGAACCACATACCCGCAGCTCAGGGCCCAATCGTCACGCTACCGGCGGTACGCCGTCGCACGACCTGACCGATTCAGCGGCCGCCGCCCGCCGTAGCGCCACCATGCCGATCCGATCGGCTGCGGCCGTGGCCGCCTGCCCACCACTGCTGGATCACGAACGCCAAGGCGCAACCTCCTCCTGGCCCAAACCCTTTGCAGAGATGTTGATGATGATGGTTTCGGTTCAGGTGTGAGCCTCGTCGGTCGAGCGGTCGGCGTACACGAATCGTTCGATCTGCGACACGGTCAGGTCTCGTCCGAGGGGGCTGAGGTAACGATCGGCGTACTCGGTGGGTCCGACTTGTTCGTGTTCGGTCCAGCCGTAGTCGCGCAGCAGCGCGGGCGTCTCGTCGGGGAGCAGCCCGAAGTGCCAGACGTGGCGTTTGATGACGAACTCGCGCCGTGCCGGTGCGGCGCCGTAGTCCTCGGTGCCGTCGAGGAAGTCGCGGCGGATGTAGGTGAAGATGAGCCGGCTCCCGGACGTGGCCGGGGTGAGACAGGCGAGTGTCTTGCGGACTGCGTCCTCGGTCAGGTACTGGGTGACGGCCTCCCAGACGAACATGGCCGGTTCGTTCCAGTCGAATCCGCCCGCGGTGAGCGCGGCGGTGAGATCGTCGGTTTCGAGATTGACGGCGGTGAGGGTGGTGTTGGCCGGTAGCCGGCCGTAGGTCTCGATGAGGCGGCGGCGCTTGTAGGCGATGTTGGCTTGCAGGTCGGTCTCGAACGAGCGGGCGCCGGTCGGTGCCACGAGGCGGGCAGGCCGGGTGTCGAGCCCGGCGCCGAGGAAGACGAACTGTTTGATGCCGTCGTGCAAAGCATCGCGGACCTTGTCGTCGGCATACCGTTTACGGCACAGCATGCTGGCCCAGAGTCCCTGCGCCTTACCGTCGGTGGCCCGGACGAGCAGTTGGTAGACCGGTTTCCACCGGCAGGCGCCGACGATCAGGCGTTGGCTGGGTGGTAGCAGACGAACGGCGTCCGGGTCGTCGAACAAGCGTTGATCCGCGGGGAGGATCTGTTCGCATGCGGCGATGACCATCGGGCCGAAGGCGGTCTGTGCTGCAGGTGGTCGTGCTGTCATCGTCGCTACTCCTTGGCTGCGCGGGTGGATGAGGGCAGCGGTGGCGCGTTGTCGAAGATCTGTTGCATCCATCGGAAGACTTCGTTGGCGGCGGCGAGGCGTCCACCGCGATCGGGTGATGGACCGGCAAGGGGGGTGCCGTCGTGCAGGATGTTCCCGAGGGAGGCCAGCGAGGCGATCTGCCGCTGGACGACCTTCTCCCAGGCGTCGTCGTCGACGCGGTAGTACACCGTCCGGCTTGCCGGTTTGGTCAGGACGCGGACGAACCCGACGGAGCTGAGCAGCCGGAGGTTCGTCGACAGCGACGCCCGGCTGGCACCGATCGCGGTCGCGATCTGCTGCGCGGACTGCTCGGGCGGGTCGCAGATCATCAGCCAGCCGAGCACACGCCCGGCGATCAACGGCACGCCATCTTGGTCCGAGCAGTACTTGGCGAGTCGTTCGACCCATTCCAGCACGTCCGCCGACGGTCCGACTGAGGCATCGTGATTGGACTCTTCAGTGCCGGATGGCCGTTTCATAGGTTTCATTGTTGACTGAAACATGCGGTGTGTCCACCGCGAAGTGCTGACGAACGGCCCTTCAGTGGCTGTGGCCGTGGTGTTGTCACTCGACGGCTGCGCCGGGACAGGCGCCGACCCCCTCGGCTCGCCAGCGGAGGAACCGAACCCCGCACGACCGCCCTACGGCGGCCTGTTCAGCCTTAGGACAACGGGCCGCCCGGCCCTGGCGGTCTCCTCGCGATCCTGCCTACGTTGCCGTCGAATCGCCGCGGTCGGTTCGCGTCACCCTGGGGCGTAGCGGTCACCTGGAGGCTCACATGGATATCCCGTCGGCACCTGACATCCGGACCCATGATCGCGGCCGGCCTCACCCTTTGGACATCCACGGCGGGAAGGCCCGAACCAGACTACGGTTGGCATGGGCAACGAGTGGACTCGTGCTGGTCCTGAGTGGCGCCGCCGCCACGGGTGGGCTTCTCATCGATGGTCTCTACCCTGACGCGGCGGTGGCCGCGGCGGCCTTTCGCGGCAACGATCTGGCCACCATGCTCGTCGGCATGCCGGCGTTGACCCTTGCCGTCATCGGCTCCATACGCGGCTCGTTGCGAGCGCATCTGGCGTGGATAGGGATGCTCGCCTACTCGATCTACAGCCTCGCCTACTACGTTTTCGGCGCGCAGTTCAACGACCTGTTCCTGCTCCACGTGGCCGCATTCGTGTCGTCAGTGTTCGCCTTCGGGCTGGCACTGGCAGCCCTCGACGTCACCTCGGTTGACGAGCGGTCCGCACGCCGCACGCCGGTCCGGTGGATCAGCGTCCTGCTGGCGCTCCCGGCAGCGGCGATCGTGGTGCTGTACAGCGTGGCGGCGGTGCGATTCGCCATCACCGGACAACAACCGTCCGACGTGCTGCCCATGCCATCGCAACGGGTACACCTCGCCTACGCGCTCGACCTCACCCTGCTCGTTCCCGCGGTTGCCCTGGTAGCGGTTCAACTCTGGCGCCGGACCGCCTGGGGCTACGCCCTCGGCACCGCGGCATGCCTTGCCGTCGGCGTCTACCAGCTCAACTACATCATTCAGAAGATCTTCGTCGCGGAAGCGGGCGTGGCGGGCGTGACATCGTTCGATCCGCACGATCTGCCCGTACCGGCGGTGCTGCTCTCATCGGCCACAGTGTTGCTACTGGGTCTCCGCAAGACACCAACGAAGTCGGTCCCGGCCCCGACCGCCGCAACAAGAACGCCCGGCACCTGAACTTCGCGCCACGTCCGGCGGCACCAACGCCCGGACCGGCAACGCATTGAGCTCGTCATCATCTCTGCGCACGAGCCAGACGGCCCCGGTTACCGGGTGGCCGCCTTAGCAGAGGGTTTCCCAGCTCACCATATGTCTGACCGACATGGTTCGCGCACTGCCAACAACCGATTCACGTTTGCCCAGGTCAGGGCCTATTGGTGGACCATAGTTGGCAGAATAAGAACCGCATCCCCACAGCTCAGGGGCCGATCGTGACGCTACCAGCCGTCCGCCGACGGATACCCTGACCCGGCTCACCGTTCGTCCACCTCGCCGCGCTGGTGTATCCACGATCAGCGGTCAAGATCAACCCGTGGGCCGCCCCGTCCCAGTCCACAGCAGTGCGTGCCACGGCGGCAAAGAACATCTCTCCGTCGCCGCCGGTGAACCCACCACCGGCGGTGAGTTGCTCGCCGGATCCGAACAACTCGGCCATGGAAACCCACCGGCCGCCGAGGTGGAAGCCCGGCCAGGCCAGCAGCACCTGATCAGGAACGAAGCGTTATCGACCGTAGTGATAGCGGCAGGACATGATCTCCAACTGGTCCTGGGCGTCCAGTACGCGGTACACGAGCCGGTGTTCTTCGGTGATGCGCCGCGAGGCCCAGCCCGAGAGGTCGCCCTTGAGGAGTTCCGGCTTACCGATGCCGCCGTCTTCGCCTCGCTGAATGTCCTTGATGAGATCATTGATCCGCTTAAGGGTCTTGCGATCACCAGACTGCCAGCCCACGTACTCGTCCCACGCATCCGGGTGCCAGACGAGCTTCACACAGAGCCCTCCGCGTCCGGCTCGATGAGCTCATGCTGGACCAGCCCACCGGCTTCCATCTCCGCCCGCCGACGGCGCAACTCGCGGCCGTTGGCGCCACGAGACAGGTACTCAGTTTCGCGCCACGCGTCATAGTCGCTCTTCAGCATGACGACCAGCGGCTCGTGCCCACTGCGGGTAACTACAAGATCTTCGGCGTCGTTCTCGATGGCGTCGAACTCGTTCGCGAGGTTCGCCCGCAAGTCCGAAGCAGTGATGACCTTCATGACCCCTCCAGTGTTGTACGTCATATTGTACAACAGCCTGGAGATCAAACCCTCGATTCAAGTTTGCCCAGGTCGGCCGACCAGAGGCGAGTGGGGCAGACCAGCCGGCCGGCCAGGATCAGAGGGCTCGTTGTAGTGGTGGTTGCGCCACCATTGCTCGATCATCTGGGCCAGTGCCGTGACGGCCTTCTGATAGTCCTCGGGACTTATGGGGACGACCTCAGGCGCTAGGACTCTGACGTTCGTCGCTACACGCCGCCGGTTCACCATCTCCGCCTCCTAGCCCTTCGGCCCCTCCTCGAGGGTGGCCCCGGAAAGAAGCCCTCGGTATCCCTCGGCCGAATGACTGCGCACTCGGGTGGCGACAACCGCATCCGTCCATGCCGCGAGCCGCGCTGCTGGCCGTGACATCCTTGTCCGCGCTCGCCAGCAGGCTCACCTGAAGCATGTTGACCGAGCGGCTCCAGGGTCCGAAGGGTATTCCCGGGGTCGGTAACTGCCCTGTGCCCCGGGTACGATCCGGGGCCGTGCCGGTGTCTCGTAAGCACAAGAAGAAGTCGCAGTCCGGTCGGCGCCCCGGGGCGCCGACCCCGAGCAGAATGGCGCAGGCAAACCCGTTGCGGGAGGCCAGGTCGGAAAGGGTGTTGCGGACGACCGCGGCGGCCAGTCCGGCAAACAGCGCGGGATCGCCCGGCGGGAGGCGGCGCTCGTACTCGTCGAGCAATTGGTCGATCATGGTGTCCAGGACGGCGGGTTCGCTGCTTGCTGTAGCGGTGTACAAGATGCCGAGGAACCGGGGCATCCAGGGCCTCATCCAGTCACGTAGGTGCTCGCCGTTCTTCGGCGCGATCGCCGGCGCCGGAGGATCCAGCAACTCGTCGGCCAGATCGGACCAAAAGTCGAGGACCTGTTCCGGCTCTGCGGCGCCCGCCAGTGTGTTCGCGATGAGACTCGCGCCTGAGCCGGCGAGGACTCGGGTGCGACGGAGCTGAATGACGTCGAACTCGATCGCCAGCCGCCAAATTCGGATGAGAGCCGGCGTCCCGCCCGTTCGGTCGCTGGTGGCCGGCAGATCGAGCGCGGCCAGCCCCGCGTGCGCGTCGCCGTACGGTTGTTGTCGCAGCTGTCGATGATGACGATGACGCTCGAGAGGTTTACTGCCCATGCCTGAAGACGATCTCGCCGCCGTGGCAGCTTCCACACCTGCGCTAAGGCAGGTCACCGCTTTGACACGGTGGGTCGGACAGGGCCGCAAGCTAACTCAGACCGGACAGCTGACCATGGCCGACGCCCGCCATCTGGTCGGCCTGCTGGATACCGGCGACGAAATCGATCCCGTCATCGGCGAGCGGGTGTTCCGTACCCGCAGCAGCGCTGAGCTGCCTGTCCTCGCGATCGTGGTGGCGTGGGCCAAGGCCGCGGGACTCGTCCGCGTCGTCCACGGCCGGCTGGTCCCGGTGAAGAAGAACCAGCGGCTGATCGATCGGCCGGCCCAGCTGTGGAACCTCATGTTCGCTGCTTTCGACCAACTCGGACCGGCAATCTGCTCCGCCGGTTGGTTCCAGTCGCTGCTTGGCGACAACTTCGCCGACGGCATCGCCGTCCTTTTCGGCGGCATCGCGGACGGCGGCGGTGCCGCGCCCACCGGCGCGGTGCAGGAGGAGGTCTGGTCTGCGCTCAGCGCGCGCTATTACCTGGACGACGCCACGACCGAGCAACTGACTCGCCTGCGCAAGACCACAGACAATGACGTACGCCGCGCCGCGGCCGGTCTGGTGACCCTCGGCGCGCTCGCCGAAGAGGACGCCGCAGCCGGGACGCTACGGCTGACGCCGTTGGCCGAGTGGGCTCTGCGCTCCCGGTACGGCGCCGTCGCGCCCGGCGACCAGATCGCCCAGCTCAAGATCACCCTGCTGGACGCGGAACCGCCGGTGTGGCGCCGCCTGCTCGTGCCCGCGACGATCCGCCTCGACCGGCTGGACCGGGTGATTCAAGCCGCCATGGGCTGGACCAACTCACACCTGCACATGTTCATCCATCCCAGCGGCCGCTACGGCGTGCCCGACCTCGACTCCCCGCTGCAGGACGAACGCCGCACGACCCTGCGCGATCTGGCCGATCGAGAAGGCGAAACCGTCAGGTACGAGTACGACTTCGGCGACTGCTGGGAACACGAAATCGTGCTGGAACAGTTGCTGACCGCTGAGCCCGGCGGCCGGTACCCCACCTGCACGGCCGGTGCAAGCGCCTGCCCACCGGAAGACTGCGGCGGTGTCCACGGCTACGCCGACCTCATCGACACACTCGCCGATCCCACCCACCCCGAACACCAGCACCTGCTGGAATGGCTCGGCATCGAGAAAGGCAGCGACTTCGACCCAGCGCACTTCGACACCGCCGACGCCAACCGCCGACTCGACACCGTCATACTCGCCTCGACCCGCACCGCCTGACCAGGGAAGCGCCCCGGGCGTCGGCCATGCATGCGGGCGACACTCCGTACGGCCGGCAGCGGACACCGCGAAGAGCGAAACCGGCCGCTGCCGGGGCTGCCGGTGGGGTTCACTCGTGGGCGACCGCGTGCCGGCCGTGCAGTGCTGCCCGGTCGGCGGCGGCCCGGCCCGACGCCCAGCCCTGCCGATTGTTGATATTCGTCGTATGGTGCGTCAGCTGAGGGAACTGTTTCTCGAACGCTTCGCGTACCGCGTCGTCACGGGCCGCGAGCACCGGTAGCAGCTGGGCGCCGCCGGCCGAGCCGGCCGCTTCCTGGCCGACCTCGTCGGCCGCGGCGCTGAGCCGTTCACCGATCCGCGACGCGTACGCCGTCAGGAACGACTGCCGAAACGAGCGGGTGGTGTTACGCCCGTACTCGTCGGTGGTGGGTTTGGCCTGAGTCATCGCCCTGGTCGCCTGCACCAGCAGCGACGTGAACAGCAGTTCGGTGGCATCCAGATCCGCCGGGAAGCCGACGACGGTGGTGAAACCGAAGCGCTTCGCCCACACCGCCCGGCAACTGTTCGCCTCCGCGACGACCTGGAGCAGCAACGACTTCGGCGCCTCATACGGATTGTCGACGGCGACCCGGCGGGTGACCGGCTGGTCGCGTTCACCGGTCGCGGCCACCAGCAGGGCGTGGTCGATCCGGTGCCGGGCCATCAACTCCTGCGCCTTGGCCGTGAACGCGTCGGCCTCCTGCGGGAAGTCGGTAGACTCCGCCTTGGCCAGCAACGCCCGGACCCGATCGAGCATCCGCTGGTCGACGTCCGTCGGCGCGGGCGCCGTGGCCGGCCGGGCATCGCCGGGAGCCGGGCCGACCACCTCGATCGCCGGCAGCGTCGCGAGCAGATGAAGCACGTCGATCAGCGCGGCGATCGAGGTGGCGCGGTCCAGACCCTGCCGGTCACCCCAGATCCTCACGTAATGGTCATCGTGGTCCCACCAGACCCGTGCTTCGAGGATCGCCAGCTGTGACTGCCACCACGGGTCGACGGTGGCCATGGGATAGCCGCGCATCCGCGCCGCGATGGCATCGACCATCAGCCGGCCATGACGTGCGCCGCATTCGCGGCGCGCCACCCGGACCAGTTCGGCCGGCTGCCAGCCGCGCCGCCACGCCTGCTCCACATCGTGCAGCAACCGCGCCAGCAGGGCACGGTTGACGACCTGGATCCCGATTGCACCACCCGGCCCCGCGATCAACAGAGCATGACAACGGTCCAGCTCGGCGCTGTGTTCGCCATGCTGGGCGTGGATCGCCTGCTCGATGATCTGCTCCGCGAGCTCCAGCTGCGAGGGAACACGCGGTGTACCGAACAGGCCCAACGGATCATCGGCACCACCCGCCGCCCGCTCGGACCTTCGGCGTTGCGCCGCGTCCGCCGTCTTCCGCTTGGCCTTGTGCCGTTCGCGACTGTTCTTACCCACTGATCTCCGCCCGATCTGGTCCCGGCAAGCCGCCAACGCTACCAACCCGACAACCTCGCGGACGCACCCGTTAGGGGGGATCGGCCTCAGGGCACAGCCGGATCGGGATGCTCTGCCCGGAAGCGGTCCGCGGCGTCGTGGCTGATCAGCGAAGCGTCGAACAGCCAGTCGACCGCCCGGCGTGCGGCTCGGGCGTCACGGAACGCATACCAGGCCGGTAACAGGTGCGGGTACTCCTCGTGAAGTTCGTCCTTGAACCGGCGGAACGCACCGCGGCCGTTGATCGCGCGGGCGAGCCGGCGGGCCGCTTGGTCATCGCTGACCAACTCGGTGAAGTCGGCCATGTCCTCATGCCAGACGTACGAGGGCAGGGGGCGGATCGCGACGAGGTCCAGGTCGTCCAGGTCGACCGGGGTCTTGCCGTCGATGCCGCCGTCACGGGTCCACAGCATCATCTCCCCGGTCTCCGGGTCGACCAGGTGCAGGTGCTCGTCGTAGACGTTCTGATCCGACAACGCGAACGCGATCTCGTCAAGATCAAACTTGTCGATCTCCAGCATGGCCCGCTCCAACCGATCCGGTATGCGCCCGAGCGTATCGGCACCGTATCTAGCCACGGCCGCCCAGTGGGTGCGCTGCTGCTGCGGTTCCGACTCGCACGAAGCTCTACCTCACCAGTCCTCGAGACAATCGGAGGTGTCACGGCATGGGCGGAGCGACATGGTGTTCGCCTTCGGGTGCGTCACCGGCCTGCGGGCCGGCTGGAGACCAATCGCACCTACGAGCTGCAGACGCCGCATTCACGCGTGTACCGGACCAACCACGGCACGGGTTTGATCGACTACTACGCCACCATCGACCGCAGCAACGGTGTGCCCCTCAGGGAGGCGATGTACCGGGTCAAGCGGGCCACGCTCGAAAGCGCCTGGATCGCCTCGGCGCCTACCCCGAGTATGCCGAGGATGCTGCTCACATTCGCATGAGCAGCCAATATTTCAGCTCAACGCGCTGTCGACCGATCGGCATCGCACCGGTCAGCGGCAATCATCGTCCGGCGCTCCCCACATCCGCTAGCCATGCGGGCCACTACCAGGACAAACGAAGTAATGCAGGCGAGCGCACCGGCCTCGCCTTCCGACGCGCCGGACACCAGGCGCGGACTTCCCAGAGGCCCACCGCTCGCCACCCTCACCATCGCCGTCGAGCCCTGTTCGGCTCGGTGCCGGACGACGACGGGGCCTCTGACATTCCCACCGCCGGACGAATCGGCCAACCAACAACCGGGTCAGGCGACCCGCAAAGTCAGCGGCCCGCGGGAGACAACTATAGAAACCTCGCCGCCGAGCGCCTCGGCGTACGCGCGCAGCGTGTCCAGGCTGTCGACCTGGCCATGCTCGATCTGCGAGATCCGGGCCTGGCTCACCCCAAGAGTCGTCGCTACCTCGGCCTGGGTTAGCCCGGCCGACTTGCGCATCTCCGCCAGCTCATGCCCCCCGGATACGGCCGAGGTTCTCGGCTCGAATCGCCGCTCGCTGCTCCCCCGCCTCGTCACTGGCCAGCCACGGCTGGCGGGCCACCGCCTCGGCCTTCACTTCGCTCCACCGACGCCCGGTCATGGCCCCTCCTTGTTCTTACGCTCGACCGCGTACTGCTCGTACCGCTCCTCCGCAACGGGGATGTTCTCCCGATACCAGCGGTTCCACTGGCCCGCCTTGTCCCCAGCAACCAGGATCACCGCTTCCCGCTCGACGTCGAAGACGAAAGCAGGCGGATCTCCGACCGCCCGGCGGAGCCAGGCCGCAGCTCCTTCAGGTTGTGCAGCCGGCTGCCGTGAATGCGGTCGACCAGCGGCCTGCCAAGACCCGGACCGGCCTCTGCCAGGTGGTCAATCGCCTCCATGCCGAAGACCGAACTTGCCCAGGACCACGCACCCGAACCGGTCGGTCATCGCGGCCACCAGCGCCAGGCCGAACCGCGCCCCCATGGACATGCCCAGATAGCCGAGCCGGCCGGAGTCGACCCCGCCGGAGGTGGCAACGGCGTCCACGGCGGCCCGCCAGTCGTCGATCATCCGGTCGAGGACCACCTCGATCCCCAGCTCGGCGATCTGGGCCTGATACTGCTCGGCCGGTACCGGGGCCGGCACCCGCTCGCCGTGGTACGGGCCGTCGATCGCGACCGCGGCGAATCCGGCCTGAGCGACGAACCAGCGGGCATGCTCGAGCACCCGGACACTTCGCTTGTGCCCGCTGCCGCCGTGACCCAACAGCACCAGCGGCACCGGGGCGGACCCCGACGGCGGCAGCCACAGCACACCCGGAACACGGCGGCCCGGCAGCGTGACGCGAAATGATCGCTCGACGACGCCATCGATCTCTTGGCCGTCAAGCCACTCGATATCCGGCTGCACGACACCATCCAACCAGCCGATCGACGGCGCCGCTGTCCGGCCCGCACGGGGAACCACCGTCGGTGATCATCGGCTTGTCCCGTTGCGAGCGACTCGCCAGATCCGGAGACAGATGCGCGTCAGTAGTGCGGGCTGACCCGGCTACGGTGTCGGGTTGTGGGAGCCCAGTTCGATCTTCATGTCGAGCTTGCCCGAGGCCTGAGGGATGCCGTCGGCGCGTGGCGGTTCATCCGCCTGTTCGCTGCCCAGTACGCGAGCCCGATCGTGGTCGGCGACGGCTGGGACGACGCCGACTTGCGGGAGGCGGAGGCGCGGCTGGGTTCCCGTTACCGGCGGCCATGCGGACGGCATACGCATCTCGGCCAGCTCATGCCGGGATGTTCTCCCGGTACCAACCGTGTTCCCGCAAGCGGTACCTCGGCTTTACGCCCACGGCTGGGTGACGACTGCGGCAGGCAGCAGCGCGGCCAACCACCCGGCCGCCACCCGCAGCGCGCGCCGCGGGTCGCGGCGGCGAAGCAGCCGCGACCTCGGTAACCTGCTCTGGGGTCCGGGAACGAAGATGCTCCGCCACGGCTCGGGCGGCGAACGCTGCCGCTCCGGAACGGCCGTTGCCTCCGCCAACAACCTTGGCAAGTAGGAAGTGCTCACCGGGGAGCAGGGCAATCGGCTAACGGAAGCTGTCACCCCGGACGAGAGCGGTGACCATGCTCCGACGTAACGGGCGAGATACCATAAGACACATTACCAACTGATCGGTAACCGGCCGATTAACCTGCATATATAGATGGTGGGCGATACTTGGACCTAACCAGTGACCACTTCCGTGTCAGCATTGGACAGCGGCAGCTTCTGGTAACGGTCGAATGGGACCTCTTCAGTTACTGTGGGAGCAAAACTGTTCCCACAAACGCAAGATCACAGTCCAGAACAGACGCTGATCAAGGCGCTGACCAGCGGATATGGTGGACCGTACTTGGCAGAATCCGAACCGCATACCCGCAGCTCAGGGGCCAGTTGTGACGCTACCAGCCGTACGCCGACGCAACACCTGACCAGCCCAACGCCGGTCACCGGGCAGCGCCGCCAGACTGATCCGATGCTCGAACAGCGACGGTGCAGCGAGCCCTGCCGCCCGGCCACCATGACGGGTGTACTGCGCTGCGCTCCGACGCCCAAGGCCGCGGCGGGACTCTCGAAATGGTGCGGCTACCACGAGGCTAGCGGGGACTCGGCGCGCATGGTCGTACTGTGATCTTGAGGTCCAGCTCGCCCTCCAGGACGCTTGCCAGGCGATGCAGCGGAGCAAGCGTGTGCGTGACCGCGTCGCCCGCCGGCCGCGAGTTCGCCGTCTCGCGTAGGGCCGCCCGCGTGGCAAGCCCGGCCTGGCCGATGCTCGAACCGGGCGAGGGCCTTACGTTGCTCAGTCGGATGCTCTCCGCTCGCGGATGGATCGGCCGATAAGTAGTCGGGGAGGAACGAGCCATCCGGGGGCAGGCCGCCACCGCTTCGCTTGACGGCTGCCGTAGAGCCCTTACCCCGCCGGGTGGGCGTCGGCGAGTGCTGGACTCGACACGGCGCGGTCCTGTCGGCAGACCACTACGCTGGAGGACCTCGTGCGTCACGCCCGCCCCGCCGTCACCGGACGAGAGAGCACGTTCCGGGTCAGTGACCTGTTCTTCTCCCGCACCGACGCCAAGGGCCGGATCCTGTCCTGCAACGAGGTGTTCGTCCGCGTCTCCGGCTACGCACGCGAGGAGCTGATCGGCGAGCCGCACAACATGGTCCGGCACCCGTGGATGCCCCGGTCGGTGTTCGCGCTCGTCTGGGACCGGCTCGCCGCCGGGCTCCAGATCAGCGCCTACACGGTGAACCTCGCCGCCGACGGCTCTTACTACTGGGTGCTCGCCTCGATCCGGCCCGTCACCGGCGGATACCTGTCGATCCGCCAGAAGCCGTGCCACCCCGAACTGTTCGCCGCCGTCCAGGCGATCTACACCGACGTCCTCAACGCCGAGCGGGCCGCCGAGGCGGCCGGCGCGGCGGGCCCGGAAATCATCGCGGCGGGCACGGCCCAGCTCGGCGAACTGCTCACCGGTGCCGGGTTCGCCGGCTACGAGGCGTTCATGGGCCAACTCCTCCCGGCCGAGGTCGCCGCCCGCACCGAGGTGATGGAGGCTGCCCAAGAGCAGTTCCACGCGTCGGGCCGGCCCGACCGCCGCGGCGCCGCGCTGCAGGCCGCCGAACTCGGCCAGGAGTACGCCCGGGTCTCAGACTCGTTGCTGGCGCTCGTGCAACGGATCGACATGTTCGAGTCCCACGGCGCGCAGCTCGCCGACCAGTCCGCGTACGTCCGGGACCTTGCTCGCAAGATCTACCTCTTCTCGTTGCAGACGGCGTTGCTCGGTCACCAGCTCGGTGAGCGCGCCGCCGGGGTCTCCGCGGTCGCCGGGCTCGTCAAGGACGGCGTCGGCGGCATCCTCGCCGCCGCTGAACTGCTCACCAACATCATCGACCGGATTCGCACCACCCTCGGTGCGCTCGCGTACTCCGTCGCCGCCTCGAAGCTCGAGGCCGACGCGTTGCGGACCTTCGTCACGGAACTGATCCGCGACCAGGCCCCCGACCCGATCCTCATCGACGACCTGGGACTGCTGGCCGAAGGGATCTCGGACGACGTGCGGACCACCAGCCGGCTCCTCGGCGAGTTACGGGACCTGATGCCGCAGCTACGAACGCCGCTCGGCCAGCTGGACGCGTTGTTGCGGGAGATGGGCACCCTGACGTTCAACGGCCGGGTCGAATGCAGCCGGATCGACGACGGGGCCGACGCCGTCAAACTGTTCGCCCAGATTCGCGGCCTCGTCCGGGAAGCAGCCAAACGACTGTCCGGGGTCGACAACTTCTCCGAGATGATCGCGGCCGCCGCCCGGGAAGGACAGACGATCGACACGACCGTCCATGCACTGGTACGCCGGATCGCCGATACCCGCCGGTCCGCGTGACCACCGCTACGCGCCTGATCATCTGCGCATCGGAAGGAACAGTTCGACGGCATCAACCGCAGGAAACGGTCGCGACGGGACCGATCGCACCGCCTTCATGGAGGCGCAATCAGCATGGCGCTCTTACCGGCATGACTGCCGTGGTCCGGAGAAATTCGCCGGTCCGTGCCCGCGCTGCCGCGTGGTTGGACGCAACCTCCGCTGCGCACACGATCTGACAGTGGCCGCACCGACGACAGCGGGCGCGGCCGGTCTCTTGGCCGTCGCGGCGAAGGCTGAAGCGGCCCAGGGCCTCCGCACCGGGGCTGCGGCCAGAGCCGACTGTCAAGCAGGGGCGCTCGCAGGTCATCGTGGTGCTGATTGTCGGTATCCGGCTCGCGCTCGGCTTGGTGTTGTATGCCGCTCGGCGCATTGTGGCGCCGCTGCGCCGAGTGTCCGCCACCGTCGACGCGATCGCCGGCGGGGACCTCACCGTGACCGCCGATGTGCATACCAGGGACGAGGTCGGCGCCATGGCGATTGCCCTGCATGCGGCCAACACCCGCACCCAGGCCACCATCGGCGCGGTCGCGGACACCGCCAACACCCTCGTCTCAAGCTAAAGCCCTTGCTCGTAGCTCCTCCTTGCACGAGATCGCCGGCACCCTCGAACTCGGACCACCCAAGACCCCGGCCGCCGTACGCAACATCCTGTTGCCGCCGTTCCTGGTTACCCGGCTCCGCGACCACCTCGACTCCCACGACCACACTCACGTCTTCGTCGGCGCCGAGGGCGGCCTCTACCGCCGCTCCAACTTCAGCCGCCGCTACTGGCGACCGGCCACCGACGGCAACCCCCGCCGCCTGATCGCACCGGTCGTGCCCGGCATGCACTTCCACGACCTGCGACCGCGGTCACGGCCGTCGCGAGACCCGCACCGTCAAAGCCGTCGCCGTCGGCACACTCGGAGAAGGTCATGCGTTCGTCTCCTCGGCGGCCCGGGAACCCTCCGACCCGTCTCAGTCTCCGTCTCATTCGTCTCTGTACGGCCATGTCCGGGAGTCAGGCTGCACGGGGATTCTCTCAGGTAGCGAACGTGATCGACCCGCCCCGGACGGCACTCCGCAGACTTGGAAAGCGTGTTGGGGAAACCCCTCAGGCGTTCGAGTCTCGTAAAGCCCCAGTCGCCCTCCTCCGCCGGGACCTGCCCGAGCATGCGCTGTGTCGCCCGCTCTGGCTGCGACAGGACTAGCCGGCACCGGGCGGAAGCCGCGAGCCGGCACGGCACCACAGACGTGGCTCACACGTTGCTCAGCAGAGTGACAGCCCTGGACCGCGTCTTCGATGCACGGAGTTCCAGCATGGAGGGATAGTCACTCAGCTAGTCACTCAGCAACCAGAAGAGGCCATGTCCATCGTCTGGACATGGCCTCTGAGCTGGTGGGCGATACTGGGATCGAACCAGTGACCTCTTCCGTGTCAAGGAAGCGCGCTCCCGCTGCGCCAATCGCCCTTGGCTTTCGCCGAGGTGGAGACGGGATTTGAACCCGTGTACACGGCTTTGCAGGCCGTTGCCTCGCCTCTCGGCCACTCCACCGAGTCAGCCCCGCAAGGCCACTCCGAGCGGACGACGGGATTCGAACCCGCGACCCTCACCTTGGCAAGGTGATGCGCTACCAGCTGCGCTACGTCCGCTTGTCTCTCCCGGGGCGCTTGCGCTTCCCTGGCGACGGATGAAACCTTAGCCTGTTGCCGTCCGCCTTGCCAAACCGGGGTCCCCCGGCGCGTCGCCGCCGGTCCGCAAGCTGCGCTTTCCCGGTTATCCACAGCCTGGAAATCTGGCGCGCACTCCCCCGGCCTCCCGGTGTTGGATAACTCCATGAACTTCCGGCAGATCAGCGCGGCCGAGCGCACGACGACCATGTTCCCGCTGCAGAGCTATGCGTTCATGCCTTCGCCGTGGTCTTCGGAGGATGAGGAGACCTATCGCGGGCGCATGCGGTTCTTCGAGACGGCGGTCAACCTGATCGCCGAGGAGGACGGCAAGACGCTGGCCGGGGTGGCTGCCCTGCGCATGCGGGAGAATGTGCGCGGCACCGTCTACGACATGGCCGGCGTGGCCTCGGTCGCGACGCATCCGGCGGCCCGCCGCCGCGGGCTGGTGCGTGAGCTCCTGCAGCGGCTGCTGCGGCAGGTGCGCGAGGAGGGCTGTGCCGTGAGTGCGCTCTACCCGTTCCGCCCTAGCTTCTACGCGAAGTTCGGCTTCGTGGGCATCCCCCGGCACCGGACCGCCGTCTTCGCCCCGGAGGGGCTCGGTCATCTGCTGCGCGCGGAGCTCCCGGGCGAGGTGGAGCGCCTGCCGATGAGCGAGGCCTTCGAGGAGTATGACGGGCTCATCCAGCGCGTGATGAGCCGACGGCACGGGTTCGCGGTCTTCGACGAGGTGCGCGCCTCGGAAAACCGGGACATGAAGTCGTGGGTGGCGGTGGCCCGCTCCGGCGGCGAGGTGGTCGGCGTGGTGCGCTACGTGATCGAGGCCCACGGCGGCGACCTGGTCGCGCATGATCTGCACTGCACGGGACCGCTCGGCCGGGCGCTGCTGCTCCAGTTCTTCGCCCGGCACGTCGACCAGGTGGCCCGCGTCTCGGTCCGGATCAGCGCCGACGACGTGCCCGAGCTGTGGGGCGTCGATTTCACGGTGACCGTCGCGGGCAAGGTCGACAACCCGACCGACAACGCCCCGATGGTCCGGGTGCTCGACATCGAGGCGTTGTCCGGCTCGCAGGCCGGCCCGGGCGAGGTCACTGTCGAGATCGCCGACGACGATCTGATCGGCGGCATCTGGCACCTGGACGCCCGCGACGGCACCCTCGCCGTGTCCAAGGGCACGACCCCAGCCGCCACTCTCACGGCGGCCGGCTTCAGCGCCCTGGTCTACGGCGTCCTGGACCCGGTGGAGGTCTTCACCCGGGGCCTGGGCGAAATCACGCCGGCGGCGATCCCGACCCTGGCCATGATGTTCCCCCGCCAGCTGCCCTACTTGTTCGCCGACTTCTGACCAACGGAGGGCTGGGTTACGGCTTCAAGTTGACTGAGGCCTGGAAGGAGCCGTCCATCTCGAAAGGGACGGATTCGTGTTCGTGGGTGATCAGCCACTGGCCGTTGGTCTTGCGCAGGCCGATGGTGGTGCGGTGCCAGAGGGTGAATGGCTCGGGGCTGCCCTTCGGGGTGGCTGACAGGCTGGTCAGGGCGGTCACGAAAGCTACCTCCGCGCCGGCCGTCACGGTCACCTGCGTGTATGTGCGGGCTGGGGGCGCCTCGAAGGTGGCGATCCACCGCTCGGTGGGGGCGGGGTCGTGTGGGTCGGTCTGCTGGCGCAGCGGTGGGGCCAGCGTGAACGACACCACCTCGGGGGCGTAATGGGACAGCATGGCTTTGACGTCGCCGGCCTGCAGGGCGGCGGCCTGCGCCGTGAGGATGTTGCGGATCTGGGTCTCGTCGTTCGACATGGCAACTCCTTTCCGCCGGTACGTCGAAACCGCGATCTCGGCTTCGACATCTCTGCGACACCGAAACGATGGCGGGGAAGCGAGGAGAGACCGTGAAGTACTTGATTCTGATTCAGTCGAATGAGCGGTCGCTGGCGGTCTGGGCGAAGCTGAGCGATCAGGAACGGATGGATTTTGGGCGTGGGCACATGGAGCTGAGCGCTGAGATGGGCTCGGCGGGTGTGCTGGTCGCCTCCGAAGGGCTGGCCGATCCGGAGCTGGCCAAGTGGGTGTCCGTCCGTGACGGTCGCACGATCGCCTCGGACGGGCCCTACGCGGAGGTGAAGGAGCATCTGGCCGGGTTCTATCTGATCGACTGCGCGGGGCTCGACGAAGCTGTCGCCTGGGCGGCCAAGGTGCCGGACGCGGCCAATACCGAGGTGGAGGTGCGGCCCGTGCTGGACATGAGCCAGTGGGACATGTGAGGGGACATGTGAGGGCGCTCGACGATCTGCTCCGCGAGTGCGCGCCGCAGGTGCTGGGGGCGGTGGTGCGTCGCTACGGTGACCTCGACACCTGCGAGGACGCGGTGCAGGAGGCCCTGCTGGCGGCGGCGAAGCAGTGGCCGGTCGAGGGCGTTCCGGATAGTCCGGCCGGGTGGCTGATTCGGGTGGCCGCTCGCCGGCGGGTCGAGCTGACTCGCAACGAGAGTGCCCGGCGCCGGCGTGAGGAGACGGCCGGGCGGATGCCGGACGCGGTCGAGCCGCGTGGTGACGATGAGCTGACCCTGCTGTTTCTCTGCTGTCATCCGTCGCTCACGCCTATCTCGCAGGTCGCGCTGACGCTCCGGGCGGTCGGCGGGTTGACCACGGCGGAGATCGCGCGGGCTCTGCTGGTTCCGGAGGCTACCGTCGGGCAGCGGATCAGCCGGGCCAAGCAGCGCATCCGGGCGAGCGGCGCACGGTTCGAGATGCCGTCGGCGGAGGAGTGGGCGGCGCGGCTCACCGCCGTACTCCAGGTGCTTTATTTGATCTTCAATGAAGGGCACACCGCGAGTTCCGGTGCGGAGCTCAGCCGCGTCGAGCTGACGGCCGAGGCGATCCGCCTGGCCCGGCAGCTGCGAGGACAGCTGCCCGAAGACGGTGAGGTGGCCGGGCTGCTGGCGCTGATGCTGCTCACCGATGCGCGGCGGCCGGCGCGCACGCGGCCCGACGGCGGTCTGGTGCCGCTGGCCGAGCAGGACCGCACGCTCTGGAACTCCACGACGATCGCCGAGGGTGTTTCGCTGATCACCGGGACGTTGCGGAGCGCGACGATCGGGCCGTTTCAGGTGCAGGCCGCGATCGCGGCGATTCACGACGAGGCGGCGCGGCCCGAGCTCACCGATTGGCCGCAGATCCTGCAGCTGTACGGGCTGTTGCGGCTCCTCGCGCCGGGGCCGATGGTCACGCTGAACCGGATCGTCGCGCTGGCCGAGGTGGACGGTCCGGTGGTCGCGCTGGCCGAGTTGGCGACGGCGGCGGCCGATCCGGCCCTGGCCGAACACCATCGGGTGGCGGCGGTCCGCGCACATCTGCTGGAGATGACCGGCGACCGGGCGGCGGCACGTGCGCAGTACCGGCTGGCCGCCCGGCGCACGCTCAGCCTGCCCGAACGGCAGTACCTGGAGGCCCGCGCAGAAAAGAACGCAGAACGAAGCTAGGGCGCATCTGACGGATCACCCAAGTGCGAGGCGAGGTCCAGAGTGTGGCTGGCGTCGCCCGCGACGCGCCCTCATACCGGTGTTGTATGTGGGCGCGTCGCGGGCGCCGTCAGGCGCGCTCTGGGCCACGCCGCAGCCCTGGGTGATCCGTCAGATGCGCCCTAGACCGCGGCGGGGAGGTTGGCGGAGCTGAAGGCCCGGCCGTCGTCGGTCACGACCGCCGACTCGTAACCGTCGGCGGCCAGCTTGGCCAGCCAGTTCAGGCCGGGCTCGCCCATCGCCAGTGCGGCCGTCGCGTACGCGTCGGCCAACGCCAGGCTCGGGCCGACCACTGTCACCGAGCGCAGCCCCTTGGCCGGTTGGCCGGTGCGTGGGTTGATCACGTGGTTGCCGCGCTCGTAGGTGCCCGATGTCGCGATCGCGCCGTCGGTCAGCGCCAGCACCCAGCTGACCTTGTCGGACTCCCACGGGTGGCGGATGCCGACCCGCCACGGGCCGCCCTCGGGGTGGGTTCCGCGCATGCGGATGTCGCCGCCGGCGTTGATGTAGTGGTTGGCCGAGCCGGCCGCCAGCAGCCGGTCCGAGGCGACCTCCACCGACCAGCCCTTGACGTAGCCGGAGGGGTCGAGCGGACCCAGGGCGTACGCGTCGAAGTAACCGTCGGTGTCTCGCCAGAGGTCGGCGCAGGCGGACAGGACGTGGCGCATGTCGGCCGAGCAGTCGGCGGCGGTCAGCTCGCCGCGGCGCATGCGGCTGACCTCGCTGTCGTCCTTGTACGTGGAGAAGCGCGCGTCCACCTCGTGCAGCCAGCGGCACACGTCGGCGATCAGCTCGCGGAGTTCCCGCTCGGGGCGGTCGTCGGCCAGCTCGATGCTGACGGCCGTACCCATCACCTGCTCGACGTGGCGCACGAGGAGGACCCTACGCCTTGGCTGAGTCCAACGCCGCCTGCAGCGACTCCTGGTACGACTTGCTCGTGTAGGTCGCCCCGGACACCGCCGCGACGTTGGCGCTCTGCTTCTGCAGGGTCTCCTGCTTGAGCTTCGCGACCGCGCCGGGGTTGATCGTGGCGCTGTTGCCGGTCGTGGGGTAGGTCGCCTCGGCCGCCGTGATCTTGCCGTCCGCGATCTTGATGGAGACCTGGACGGTGCCGTAGATGTTCTGCGAGCCCTTGCCCTTGAAGACGCCGTCCTTGAGGCCGGTCTCTTCCTTCTCGGCGGCCTTGGAAGAAGACGACGCCGCCGGCTTCTTCGAGGACGCCGCCTTGGACGGAGAAGCCGACGGTGTGCTGTCCACGAGATCGACAGCAGGCGGTGCGGCGATCGGCGCAACCGGCTGCACGCTCAGCCGAACCCCGACGATCAGGGCGGCTCCGGTGAGAGTGCCGACAGCGGCGGCGGTACTGCGTCGCATCGCGAATCTCCTTGCTTGAGGGCCGAAAGCCGAAAGGGGGATCAGAACTCGAACGGGTCCAGGTGCAGCTGGCTGTCCGGCACGTCGAGCTCCCGCAGCGTGGAAACCGCCGCCTCGACGAGCCCGGGCGGCCCGCACAGGTAGACATCGCGCCGGCTCACGTCCGGCACCAGGCCCAGCAGCCCGTTCGGCGTGAACAGCCGCCGCGGACCGGGGTCGTTGCGCGATCCCACGATGTAGCGCACCCACGCGTCCCGCCGTTCGGCCAGCTCCTCCAGCTCACCGCGGAAGACCAGCTCGTCGGGCCGGGACGCCCGGTAGATCACGATGGTGTCCGGCGGCATGTCCTCGAGGAGGGCGCGGATCGGGGCGATGCCGCTGCCGCCGGCGATCAGAAGGGCACGGCGACGGGTACGCCGTTGGGCGGTGAACGTGCCGAACGGCCCCTCCGCCCACACCGGCGTGCCCGGCTTCATCATGCCGAGGCGTGACGTGTGCCCGCCGACGGCGGTGACGGTGAGCCGCAGCCATTCCTTGTTGGGCGCCGCGGACAGCGAGAACGGGTGCGACTGCCACCAGCCGTTGCGGGTCAGGAAGCGCCACCGCATGAACTGGCCGGCCTGCGCGGGCAGCTTTTCGAGTTTCTTGCCGTCGATGTAGATCGAGAACGTGTTGGTGCCCTCGGCCACGACCTCGGCGACCTCGAAGCGGTGCCGGACGTTCAGCCAGAGAGGCTCGACCAGCCGGCCCCAGACCAGCGCCGAGATGACCAGGGCGGTGAGGGCGGGCCAGAACACCGAGGCGAACTTGCCGCTCAGGTCGGCCCCGGTGGCGACCTGGTGGCCGTAGCCGAGGAGCAGCACCAGGTAGCCGGTGAGGTGGATCAGGTGCCACAGCTCGTACGGGAGTTTCGCCCGGGCGCCGCGGATCGAGATCAGGCTGATCACGACCAGGATGATCGTGGCGGCGGTGGCCTTGAGCATGTCCGGGAACGTCGTGATGATCGTGAAGCCCTGATCGACCACGCCGGTGTCGCCGGTCAGCGCGTACCCGTAGACGATGAAGACGATGTGCGCGAGCACCGCGACCACCAGCGAGGTGCCCAGCCAGCGGTGCCAGCGCAGCAGGTCGCGGGCGCCCACCCACTCCTCGAGCCAGGAGACCCGGCTCATCATGAGCAGCTGGATGAAGAGCAGGTAGCCGCCGATCAGCCCGGTGATCCGGCCGGCCGCGAGCATCGCGGTGGCGGTGTCGTTGATCGCGCCGGCCTGCGTGTCGAACAGCCACAGCGACACGCTGGTGGCCAGCCCGGAGAAGAACAGCAGGATGGTGAGCAGCCGGTTTCCACTGACAGCCTCGGCCGGCGGCCGGTCGTCCGGGATCGGCGGCTGGGCCGGCCCGGAGGCCTTCCAGCCGGTCGGGTCGGTGTGCGACTCGACGAGGATGTCGCTGCGCCGGTACGGATCGTCGACCTCGCGGTCGGCGATGTAGGTGTCCCAGGTCTGCGGCCGCCGGTCGTCGAGCTCCGGCACGGCCCGCCGCTCCGAGGCGTATTCGTCCTGGTCAGCGCCGCTCCACGGGTCGACGGGGGTGCGCTCGATCGGCATCCGCGGGTCCGACAACCGCGTACCGGTCGAATAGCGCGAGTCCGTCTCGTCGTCATAGCGGGAGGGCTGCTGAGTTCCCCAGTTGTCATCGTTGGGAGCGGCCCGCAGGTCAGCGAAGAACTGTGCGTCCTCTTCCCCAGGGGAGCGCTGCTCGCGCTGGTCCCGCTGCTCGCGCTTCTCGCGAGAGGTCTGGAACATCGGCGGCCCTTGCGCCATCGTCCTCACCTGTCCGGCGGTCGTCTTCGGCGCCGCCCACCCCCTGCGGGCGGCGTGACGACCCGGTCTCGGGGAGCCGTCTGGTTGAAGTACGCAGCCCACGGCGGCTTCGCTCAACCGGAGGCAGAAAATCTCAGCGTCCGGCACCGCGATAACGTCACGCCATGCGCGCCGACAACCCCGATCTGGTCACGGTGGTCGGCATCGGCGCCGGCGGCTGGTCCGATCTTGCGGGTACGCCGATGAGCGCCCTCGCCGCAGCCGAGGTGATTTTCGGCAGTTCCCGCCAGCTGGAGCTCCTCCCGCCGGAGGTCGGCGCCACCCGCGTCCCGTGGCCATCGCCCCTGCTCCCGGCCCTGCCCGGCCTGCTCGACGAGCACCGCGGGCGGCGGGTCTGCGTGCTGGCCAGCGGCGACCCGATGTTCCACGGCATCGGCGCCACCCTGGTGCGTTTGCTGGGCATTGATCGCGTACGCGTGGAATCGCACCCATCGGCAGCGTCGCTGGCCGCCGCCCGGATGGGCTGGCCGCTGGCCGGCACCGACGTGCTCAGCCTGGTCACCGCCGACCCGGCGGCCCTGCGCCGGCTGCTCAACCCGGGCCGCCGGATCCTGGTCCTGTCCCGGGACGCCGGCACCCCCGCCCAGGTGGCGGAGCTGCTGGTGGACGCTGGTTTCGGCGCCGCCCGGCTGACCGTGCTGGAGCAGCTGGGCGGCCCGGGTGAACGCCTGGTCGAGGGCACCGCCGCCGAGTGGTCGCACGAGGTCGACCCACTCCACGTGATCGCCGTGGACTGCGGCGCCGGCCCGGCCGTACCCGTCGTGCCCGGTCTGCCCGACGACGCGTACGAAACTGATGGTCAACTCACCAAGCGTGAGGTCCGCGCCGTGACCCTGGCGCTGCTGGCGCCGGTCCCCGGAGCTCTGCTCTGGGACGTCGGCGGCGGCTCGGGCAGCATCGGCATCGAGTGGATGCGCAGCCACCCGGACTGCCGGGCGGTAACCGTCGAGTCCGACCCGGCACGCTGCGCGACGATCCGCGCGAACGCCCGGTCACTGGGCGTCCCGTCACTGCGGGTGGTCGAGGGCCGCGCCCCGGCCGCGCTGGCCGGCCTGCCCACCCCGGACACGATCTTCATCGGCGGCGGCCTGACCCGCGACGGCGTGCTGGACGCCGGCCTGGCAGCGTTACCGCCGGGCGGCCGCCTGGTGGCGAACGCGGTGACCGTCGAGTCGGAGGCGGCGGTGGCCGCCGCCCATGCGAAGCACGGCGGCGAGCTGGTCCGCCTGTCGGTGAGCCGGGGTTCCCCGGTCGGTGGTTTCACGGGATGGAGAACGATGATGCCGGTAACGATCTGGTCGGTGACGGTATGACGGTCCATTTCATCGGCGCCGGCCCCGGCGCCGCCGACCTGATCACGGTGCGCGGCCAGCGGCTGATCGCCGCGTCCCCGGTCTGCCTGTACGCCGGAAGCCTGGTCCCGGAGGAGCTCCTGGAGATCTGCCCGCCCGGCGCCCGCAAGATCGACACGTCGTCGCTGACCCTGGACGAGATCATCGCCGAGCTGGTCCGGGCCCACGCGAACGGCCAGGACGTGGCCCGCCTGCATTCCGGCGACCCGTCGGTCTTCAGCGCGATAGCCGAACAGTTCCGCCGCCTGGACGCCGCCGGAGTCCCCTACGACGTGACCCCGGGCGTGCCGGCATTCGCCGCCGCCGCGGCATCGCTGGCCCGCGAGCTGACCGTCCCCGGCGTGGCCCAGACGGTGATCCTGACCAGAACCGCCGAGCGAGCCACCGCGATGCCCGCCGGCGAGGACCTGACCACGCTGGCCGCGTCCCGCTCGACGATGGTCCTGCACCTGGCCGTCCAGCGAATCGACGCGGTGGTGGCCGAGCTGCTCCCGTCGTACGGCCCGGACTGCCCGGTGGCGGTGGTGGCCAGGGCAAGCCGCCCCGACGAGCAGATCCTGCGGGCCCCCCTGTCCGAGATCGCGGCTCTGGTGAAGGAGGCCGACATCCGCCGAACCGCGGTGATCGTGATCGGCCCGGCCCTGACCGCAGCCCAGTTCCCGGACAGCCACCTGTACTCCGCCGACCGCTGCCGCAGTTAAAGCCGCAGCTGAAGCTGGCGCGATCAGGGCCGGAACGCCACCGACGGGTCGAGGAGCCGCACCCAGTCCGGGCGCCAGTCCGGGGCGCGGCCGTCCATCTCCTCCTGGAGGTTGGTGCGCCACGGACCGGTCACGCCGTCGTCCGGCCACCACTCCGGCCAGGTGTCGTAGCGCCGTTCCACCCGCAGGCCGTCGCCGGTCGTCTCCAGCCGCAGGAACAGCCATCGGCCGTAGCGCGGGTCGGACTCGGCCCGGCGCAGCGCCCGCACCAGGTCGGTGAGCTCGCGGAACACCTCCCGGCGGTCCTCGCCCGGAAACTCGGCCGGCGGATGCTCGCCCGGCTGGCCGCCGATGCTCGTCGCGTCGGCGTAGATCAGCACCGTGCACCGGCCGTCCCCGGCCGCGGCCCGCCCGCGGGCCCAGTCGGCCAGCGCGTCCAGCTCGGCGGTGACCGGCGGAACCGGCCGGCGCAGCTCCCCGGTGTCGTGCATGGCCGCCCAGACCAGCCGGTCGTGCTCGCCCTCGCTGAGCTGCCGGACCCGGCGCATCGGCGGCCGCTCGCCCGGCTCGATCCGGGGCGGGCGGGTGCCGGCCGTGATCCCGCCCCGGCCCGCCGCGAACAGCGCGTTGTTCAGGTCGAGCGACGGGAGCCGGCCCAGCAGCCGTTCGAACGCGCCGGCCGCCACCTCGCCGCGCACCGCCGCGGCCAGCAGTTTCTCGGCCGCCTCGCGCACCTCGTCGCGCTCGGCGGGAGTGCTCAGGTCGTGCTCGCCCCACTCGGTGATGACGTCGGCCAGCTCGCGCAGCGTGTTCTCGCTGCTCAGCACCGCGCCGGTGGTCTGCACCAGGCCGTCGCCGATGTCGTCCCGGTAGCGGACCCGCGACCAGCGGCCCTCGGCGTGCCAGACCACGAAACCGAGCCGGCCCTGATCGGCGAGCTCGGTCAGCTCGGCCCACGGCAGCCAGCCGGGCGCGCCGGTGAGCAGGTCGATCGGCGGATCGGCGGCGGCGGTCGCACTGTGTTCCAGGTCATAGCCGAACAGCACGGCCCGGGCGCCGTCGAGCAGCGCGAATCGGGCCCAGCTGCCGCCGTGTTTGTCGTGGTGGGCCCCGCGGTCGTCGACGAACCAGACATCGGCGAACCCGAGGCCGGCCAGCGAGGCGGCGATCGTCGCCCACCTGGTCCAGAGCAATCCGGGCGCGGGCAGGTCCACGTCGGTGAGCATCTGTCCACTGTGCCCCATTGGTGGGCACCGATGGCACCCCCCTCCGTGCAAGTTGCAGATTGGTGGTGGCGAACCCCGGCGATGGCGGGCGTCCGAGACCTACGCGACGGCGCCGCCCGGTGTGAGCGGGCCCGGCAGCGGGAAAGCTGCCGGTCATGACGGTTTTCGTGCTGTTCGGCGCCACCGGTGACCTGGCCCGGCGGATGGTCCTGCCGGCGTTCTACACGCTCGCCATCGAGGGCCTGCTGCCGGAGAAGTGGATCCTGGTCGGCAACGGCCGCGGCGACGTCTCGCACGAGGATTTCCGCGGCCGGGTCCGGGAGGCGCTCGAGGAGTTCGGGCCGGCGCCCGGCAAGGGGCCGTGGCGCGAGTTCGCCAAGCGGCTGCGGTTCGCCGGCGGCGGCTTCAACACCGACTCACCGGGCAGCCTGCTCGACGTGATCGCCGACGCCCGGGCCGAGGTCGGCCCGAAGGCCCAGCTCGTGCACTACCTGGCGGTGCCGCCGGTGGCCTTCCCGGAGCTCACCAAGGCGCTGGACAAGCACGGCCTGGCCACCGGCGCCCGGGTCGTCTACGAGAAGCCGTTCGGCACCTCGCCGGACGCCTTCCGCAAGCTCAACCGGCAGGTCCACGCCGTGCTGGACGAGTCGCAGGTCTACCGGATCGACCACTTCCTCGGCAAGGAAGCGACCCAGCAGCTGCACGCCATGCGCTTCGCGAACACCGCGTTCAGCGCGCTGTGGAGCCGTGAGCACGTGGAGAGCGTGCAGATCGACGTGCCCGAGACGCTGGGGGTGGACAACCGGGCCGAGTTCTACGACGCCACCGGCGCGGTGCTGGACATGCTGGTCACCCACCTGTTCCAGGTGGCGGCCGAGGTCGCCATGGAGCCGCCGGCCGGACTGTCCGCGGCCGAGCTCCAGTCGGCCCGGGAGACCGTCATCCGCAAATTCCGGCCGATCGACCCGGCCGAGGCGGTGCTCGGCCAGTACGCCGGTTACCAGGACATCAAGGGGGTGGCGTCACGATCGCGGACCGACACGTTCGTCGCCGCCAAGCTGTGGATCGACTCGCCACGATGGAAGGGCGTGCCGTTCCTGTTGCGTACGGGCAAGAAGATGACGGTCAGCGAGCAGCGGGTGAGCCTGGTGTTGCGTACCCCCGGAAAGCCGTTCCCGAAGCTCCCACCGCAATCGAACGTCTTGTCGTTCTCGCTGGCCGGCACCGGTGAGGTCGACCTGTCGCTGCTGGCCAAGCAGCCCGGGATCGCCGACGAGCTGGAGCCGGCCCGGGTCGCGCTCCCGCTGACCAGCGTGCAGGATGCCGACCCGCTCCCGCCGTACTCCCGCCTGATCCACGACGTGCTGGTCGGTGACCGCGCCCTCTTCACCCGGCCGGACGGGCTGTCGGCCGCCTGGAAGGCGGTCCAGCCGCTGCTCGACACCCCGTCGCGCCCGATCTCCTACCCGCTGGGTTCGTGGGGGCCGGCCAAGGCGCGAGGGCTGGCCGCGCCGCACACATGGCTCCTGGGGCAGTAATACGGCAGGCACAACTGATCAGTTCAAACTTGTCAGTTCAGACTGACGAGTTTATGGTTGGGGCATGACAGAGACCCCGGCTTCGGCTCGTCGTGCGGCCAGCGAGGTGCGGACGGTTTACAGCCGTCTGCGCCGCCGGCTTCGCGAGGTCGCCGATCTGGGTGACCTGACCCCCTCGCAGACGTCGGTGCTGAGCCGTCTGTCCAAGGACGGCCCGGCCACCGCGAGCATGCTCGCCACCCTTGAGCGGATCCGCCCGCAGTCGATGGCCGCCCTGGTCGCGGCGCTCGCCGAGCGCGGGCTGATCGACCGCACCCCCGACCCGACCGACGGCCGCCGCCAGCAGATCTCGCTGAGCGAGGCGGGCCGCCAGGTGGTCGAGGGCTCCCGGCGCGAGCGGGAGGAGTGGCTGGCCGAGGCGCTGGCCCGAGACTTCACCGAGGCCGAGCGGCAGACCGTGATCGAGGCGATGGGCCTGCTCGACCGGCTGGCCGGGCAGTGACCGCCGCCGTCGAGGCGCCGCCGCGCACCTTCGACCGGCGGCTGATCCTGCCGCTGGTCCTCGGCTCGATCCTCAACCCGGTCAACTCGTCGATGCTCGCGGTCGCGCTCGTCCCGATCGCGATCACCTTCCACGCCGTGCCCGCCGAGACCGCCTGGCTGGTCTCCGGGCTCTACCTGGCCACCGCCACCGGCCAGCCGGTCGTCGGCCGGCTCGTCGACCGCTACGGTGCCCGGCCGCTCTACCTGGCCGGCGCCGCCGTGGTCGGCATCGCCGGGATCATCGGCACGTTCGCGCCGTCGCTGTGGGTGCTGGTGGCGGCCCGGGTCCTGCTCGGCTTCGGCACCTGCGCGGGTTACCCGGCGGCGATGTATCTGATCCGCCGCTCCGGCGTCGAGAAGCCCGGCGGCCTGCTCACCACCCTCGCCGTCTCGGCACAGACCATCGTCGTGGTCGGCCCGACCCTGGGCGGCCTGCTCATCGGCGCGGCCGGCTGGCGTGCGCTGTTCGCGGTCAACATCCCGCTCGCCGTCCTCTGTCTCGTGCTCGGCGCGATCCTGCTGCCCCGCTCGGACCGGCCGGAGGCCCACGCGCGCCTCGACCACCTGGGCATCGGGCTGTTCGCGGGCACGCTCACCGCGCTGATGCTCTTCCTGATGAGCCCGTCGATCGGGCACCTCTGGCTGCTGCCGCTGACGATCGTCCTCGCCGCCGGCTTCGGGTGGCGCGAGCTGCGTTACGTCGACCCGTTCTTGGACGTACGCGTCTTCGGCGGCAACGCGCCGCTGATCGCCACGTACGTCCGCACCCTGCTCGCCCAGACCGTGGCGTACGCGTTCCTCTACGGCTTCACCCAGTGGCTGGAGGCCGGTCGCGGGCTCAGCGCCGCGCACGCCGGCCTGATCCTGCTGCCGATGTCGCTGGTCGCGATCGGGGTCTCGGCGCTCACCGGCCGGCGCGCCGAGTTCCGCGGCAAGCTGCTGGTCGGCGCGGTCAGCCAGATCGCGGTGGCGGCGCTGATGCTCATCCTGCACGGGGGCAGCGCGCTCTGGCTGCTGGTGCTGATCTCGCTGGTCTGCGGGCTGCCGCAGGGCCTGAACAGCCTGGCCAACCAGAACGCCGTCTACTTCCAGGCCGACCCCGACCGGATGGGCGCGTCGGCCGGCCTGCTGCGCACGTTCGCCTACCTCGGCGCGATGGTCTCCTCGGCCGCCACCGGTGCCTTCTTCAAGCACGGCGCCGACACCGCCGGCCTGCACGACCTCGCCATCTTCCTGCTCGTCGTCGCGACCCTGCTGCTGGTCGTGGTCCTCGCCGACCGGTCCCTGCGCCGGATCGGCACCCCTTCCGATGAAAGGCCCTGAACCATGCCCGTCACCACCCTCGACCCGAAGACCGCCCTGGTCGTCATCGACCTGCAGGGCGGCATCGTGGCCACACCCACCGCCCCGATCGCCGCCCCCGACGTGGTCGCCCGCACCGCATCGCTGGCCGCCGCGTTCCGCGCGCACGGCCTGCCGGTGGTCCTGGTCCGGGTCACCAACCTGGCCGACGGCTCGGACGCGGTCACCGGCCGCATCGACGGCGGCCCGCGCCCGCCGCGCCCCCGCCCCGAGGGCTGGGACGTCATCGCCGAGGACATCACCGGCCCGGGCGACATCGTGGTCACCAAGCGCAACTGGGGTGCCTTCCACGGCACCGACCTCGATCTGCAGCTACGCCGCCGCGGCGTCACCCAGGTCGTGCTGACCGGCATCGCCACCAGCATCGGCGTCGAGTCCACCGCCCGGGCCGCGCACGAGCACAACTACCACGTGACCCTGGCGGTCGACGCGATGACCGACATCGACGAGGTCACCCACCGCAACAGCGTCGAGAAGATCTTCCCCCGCCTCGGCGAGACCGGCACCACCGCCGAGATCATCGAGTTGCTGGCGAAGACCCACGGCTGATCTCGTCGCGGGTCGCGGACACCCAGTCCAGGGCCCGCCCGAGATCCTCGGCGGCGGCGCGTTGCTCCGGATCGGCCCGCGCCGTCGCCGCGCACGCCTCGATCCGCTGGGTGAGGTCGGCGTAGAGGGCCGGGTCCTCGATCCCGGCCGCCGCCGCCTTCTTCTTCCGCTGCTCCGTCACCGAGATCGCCGCCTGCGCCACGATCAGGCCCGCCACCAGCGCGAACGCCAGGGTCAGCGGGGCCGCCGGACGATCGGCGACGAGCAGGATCACCAGCGTGGTGACCAGCCAGGTGGCGGTGCTGAGCACCGGCCACACCCAGTCCTCGGCCTTGCGCATCGGGTTGTACCGCCGGATCGCCGACCGTAACTCATGGTGCACCTGCCCGAGCCGCGCGAACCCCACCCGGTCGGGCCTCTCCGCGATCCAGTCCCGGCACTGCGCGTCGAGCACCACGGCCCGCACCTGCCGATCCAGTCTCTCCAGCCGGCCCTCCACGTCGCCGGCGAAGATGTCCTCGTCCGTCATGCCACCATTCCCCGCCGCTGCTCCGCCGCATGGATCTCCAAAAAGTCGATGGCCTGGCAGAGCAGCAGATCGGCATCCGCGATCCGGCTGACCACCCGGTCCGTGTGCACCAGCCGGGTCAGATGCCCGGCATCCCAGCGCCGCGATCCCACCTGTCGCAGAGCCGCCGACACGAGCCGGACCCGGGCCCGCAGCAGCACCTCGACGACGTCCTCCTTGCCGGCCTCGCCCGCGGCCGGCGCCGGCCCCATCCGTCTGCTGTCGACCGTCCGGGAGAGGCGCCCGGTCACCCAGAGCAGCGCCGGCATGGCCACGGCCAGCGCCAGCACGGTCAGGACGATCACCCAGACGGCCCCGAGACCGACCGCACCGGCCGCCCACGCCACCGCCCAGAGCAGCGGAAACACGAGGGCCGAACTGATCAGCGTGCGACTCCAGGCGGACAGCCCGCCGGCCGCCGCCACCAGCATGCCGTCCAGGCCGCGCACCCGGACCAGCGCCGACGTCACCCAGAAGTCCTCGGGCATCTCCTCGAGCGGGGCCAGCCCGTCCGCCACCAGCGCACGAACACCATTGAGGTCTCCACAGAGCTGACGGCGTGACATAGCCCGAGGGTGCCACCGGCGCGCAACAGCGCGGTTACGCTGAGTCCCGCTTCCGGGTGACCCAGGCCGCCGCCTCGCGCACCGTCGCGACGATCTCCCCGGCCGGCAGCGGCGGCCGATCGACGAGCACGACCGGAATCCCGCGCTCCCGGGCCGCCGCGAGCTTGGCCGCCGGCCCACCACTGTCCTTACTGACCAGCACGTCGATCCGATGACCGGCGAGCAGCTGCCGTTCGCCCTCGAGCGTGAACGGCCCCCGATCCAGGATCACCTCGAGATCGGCCGGCATCGGCGGAGCCGGCGGCTCCACCGACCGCGCCAGGAACCAGCACCCCTCCACCCCGGCGAACGCCGCGATCTCCTGCCGCCCGGTGGTCAGAAAAACCCGCCGGCCGAGCCGGGGAAGAAGAGCGGAAGCTTCCCCAAGATTGGGTACGCGGTGCCAGGCGTCGCCCGCCTCCTCGACCCACCCCGGCCGCCGCAGATGCAGCAGCGGAACCCCGGCGAGCGCCGCCGCCCGGCTCGCGTTGGCACTGATCGTCGCCGCGAACGGATGGGTGGCGTCCACCAGAAGGTCGACGCCACGCCCGGTCAGGAAGCCGGCCAGCCCGTCCGCGCCACCGAACCCGCCGATCCGCACCTCACCCGGCGGCAGCAGCGGCGAGCTGGTCCGCCCGGCGAGCGAACTGATCACGGTGTGCCCCGGCAGCGCCCCCGCGAGGGCCCGGGCATCCGCGGTCCCACCAAGAATCAGGACGATCAAACGTGCGTACCCCGCAATTCATTTCCTTCCCGAATTTCCGGGAGAATACGCCACTCGGGTGGCCCATTCGGAATCGCTGTCCAAACCAGACGGACTACCTGGCCGGCCCGGCCGCATTCCTAAGATCAACACGCCCAAGTCCCCTGGGCACGCTCACCGATCAGCAAGGATTCGCATGACCGCCGGCATGTTCGCACAGCCCCGGCACAGAATACACACAGACAATGCGCTCCCGCTTTCTTCACCGGGTGAATTGACGCGCAAAGTCCGCACCGAGCGACGGCAATTGCGGGTCGCCGCGGTCGTGCCGGCCTACAACGAGGCCGCCGCGATCGCCGACACCATCGCCTCGCTGCGGCGGCAGACCCAGCGCCCGGAGCTGATCGTGGTCGTGCCCAACAACTGCACCGACCACACCGCCGAGGCCGCCACCCGGGCCGGCGCTTACGTGATCGAGTTCCCCGGCCACAACCCGGACAAGAAGGCCGGCGCCATCAACTACGCCCTGGACCGCCTGGAGCCGTACCTGGGCGGCGTCCGAAGCTCCCGCCTGCACCTGACCATCAACGGCAAACCCTTGAATCGGGGCCGCCACTAGCACTCGCGGCGCTGGTCAGGCCGCGTTCTTGACGTGCAGGTCCGTCGGCCGGAAGTCGGGACTCGACGGCCCCTCCGAGTCCGACGACCACCCGGGCGTGGAGCCACCGGTGGCGTGAATGGCCGTCCGGCAGACGTCGGACGTGAACTGGGCGGCCCCGGGTTCGTCGTCCGCGATGACGGTGATCGCGACGGTGACCGTGCCGGCCTCGGCGTCCCTGAAGACCACGGAGTCCCGCATGGACTCGTTGCATTCCTCGAGATTGTGCAGCTCGGCGGTCAGAGCGTCGGCCGCCGAGGCCAGCTCGGCCGAGGTCAGCCGACTGTCGTCCCGATTGCGGACGTCGAACGACATCTTGCACCGGTATCGCGCGGTGAACGTCAGCCGGCGCTGCGGCATCGCGACGCCGCCCTGGGTGATCTCGATGCGGAACTCGAGCCCGGTCGCCCGGGTCAGTTTCGCGAGCGTCATCAACGACGGCGGGTGTTCGCCGGTCTCCAGCCGGGCGATGACGGGTTGTTTGAGACCGGTCTGCTTCGCCAGATCGCGCTGGCTGAGCTGCTGTTCGGTGCGATACCGCACCATCGCCAGCGCTACCTCGCGAGCAAACGCTCCACGATCCCACTCGTCGGCGAAATCCGGGTCAGTCTGCTTGCGTTCCTCGATGACCTGGTCGATGGTCTTCAACTGATCCCCACCGACTCCAGCTTCTTGATCACATTGGCCACGGCGACGGCTTCGCCGCTCGGCAGGGCACCGAGTTCGTCTGCAGCTTGAGGCAACAGCACCGTCGTGAAGGCCATGACCCAAGACGATAACAGAATTGCTATCGCCGACGTTACGCCCGCAGCCGCAGCAATGTCACGGAAACTCAGGCTGAAGAGTGTCCCCGAGATGGGTGACATCCCTCTCCGCCCAGGAGCGGTGAAAGGGTTCGGATCAACTCATCTCGGTCGCGCAGTGGACTCGTCATGGCGGGAGCCTGGCAGGGGCGTACGACAAAAAGCCTTTGCCTTGGCCGGATCGGCCTCCGTTTACCGGCCTGTCATATGGCGGCAATGGTTCGCGACTTTCCGTCCTGAAACGTTTGTCGCGCCAGCGGAAGAACGCCGAGGGAGCTGCGGGATGCCATATCAGGCCGAATACATCTGGATCGATGGCACTAAGCCGTCGCCGTTGCTCAGGAACAAGACCCGCATCGTGGCGGATGGCAAAGAACCCGAAATCTGGGGATTCGACGGATCGAGCACCAATCAGGCGCCCGGTGACCAGTCGGACTGTGTGTTGCGGCCGGTCTACACCTGTCCGGACCCGCTGCGGAACGAGGGCGACATCCTCGTGCTGTGTGATGTCGAATTGACCGACTTCACCCCGCATCCGACCAACACCCGCGCCTTCTGCGTCGCGGCCGCCGAGAAGTACGCCGATCAGGAACCGATGTTCGGCATCGAGCAGGAGTACACGTTCTTCCAGAACGGCCGGCCGCTGGGCTGGCCGGAGAACGGCTACCCGGCGCCGCAGGGGCCGTACTACTGCGGGGTCGGCGGCGAGAAGATGGTCGGCCGCGAGATCGTCGAGGCGCACACCGCCGCGTGCCTGAAGGCGGGGCTCTCGATCGAGGGCACGAACGCCGAGGTCATGATGGGCCAGTGGGAGTTCCAGATCGGGGTCCTGCCGGCTCCGATGATCGGCGACCAGATGTGGGTCGCCCGGTGGCTGTTGCACCGCATCGCCGAGGACTTCGGCGTGGTCGTCTCGTTCGACGCCAAGCCGATGCCCGGTGACTGGAACGGTGCGGGCGCGCACACCAACTTCTCCACCAAGGCCACGATGCAGGGCTACGACGCGATCGTGACCGCGTGCGAGGCGCTGGGGCGGAACGCGGCTGCGCACGTCGAGGCGTACGGTGCCGGGATCAAGGACCGGCTGACCGGTGCGCACGAGACGGCCAGCTGGGAGAACTTCAGCTGGGGCGCCTCCGACCGCGGTGCCTCGGTGCGCATCCCGTGGGCCGTGGAGAAGGCGAAGAAGGGCTGGCTCGAGGACCGTCGCCCGAACGCCAACATGGACCCCTACGTGGTCGCCGGCATGATCATCGAGACCTGCTGCGGGGCTCTCGCCGAGTGATCCATCCGGGGTGAAGGGTCCGTCCTCGTGAGGGCGGACCCTTTTCCGTGCCTAGAAGCGGGCGCTGCGCAGCGGGTCGGGCTCGTCGACCTGGTCGTGCAGCACCTCGAGCACCATCGTGGCCAGGTGCGGCTCCATGCGCGCGTTGCCGCTGGGGTCGGTGGAGATGAACGTCGTGGACATGCCCTTGGCCCGCCACGCCCGCTCGATCGCCGAGTGGGTGCCGCCGATGGCCTTGGCCGACCCGACCACGGCGGTGAGGTCGGCGAACGCGGCACGGCCCGGAGCGGCCAGGGCCACCTGCCGGATGTACTCCGTACGCTTCTCGCCATAACCCCGCAGCAGCGCGATGATCTTCTCCCGCACCACCTCGGGGCTGACCGAAGTTGCGGCGCTGCGTTCGCTGAGCCGGTCCAGAATTGAGCGAGCTTCCTCGATGTCCCCCTCGAGGTCAGGGTTGAAGGTGATCGTCACAGATGCCATGTCTCAGTTGTAGCTCCGATCTATAAAGATCGCAAGTACTATCTTTAAAGATATCTACTTCGGGTGTGCCGCCGAGCCGGTAACCGACCTGGCGGACCGTTGCGATCAGGAACTCGTTGCCCGGTCCCAGCTTGGACCGCAGCCGCCGGACGTGCATGTCCACCGTGCGGTGGCCGCCGGCGAAGTCGTAGCCCCAGACCTCCCGCAGCAGCCGCTCGCGGGTGAAGACCTGCCCCGGATGCAGGGCCAGGAACTTGAGAAGCTCGAACTCCCGGAACGCGAGCGCGACCCGCCGCCCGCCGACGGTGACGCTGAACGAGCGCGGATCGATGGTCAGCCGCCCGGCCTCGATCGGCCCGTCGACGGTCCGGGCGGCCAGCCGCCCGGCCGCCATCTGCAGGCGCGACTGCAGCTCACCGGGCCCGGCGCCGGCCAGCACGATGTCGTCCAGCCCCCAGTCGGCGGTGACCGAGGCCAGCCCCGACTCGGCAACCACCGCGATCAACGGCACCGCCAGGCCGTCGAACCGCAGGGTGCGGCAGGTCTCGCGGGCTTCGCGCGGATGCGGCCGGGCATCCACGAGCACGGCGTCGGTCACCCGGCCGAGCCGATCGTCCGGCCCGACCCGAACCGCATGGTCAAGCAGCTCGAGCGCCGGCAGCGGCTGACCCCAGCGCCCCGGTGACCCCGGAACCAGCAGCAGAATCTCCACAGGAAGCAGCCTGCCCCGCCCGTGTTTCGATCAAGGGCGTCCTAGTCCTCCGGGGGTGTCTCCAGGCCGTCGCGCTCGGCCCACTCCAGCAGGGTGGTCAGGTCGTATGCGGTGTCGTCGATCGTGGCGTGCAGGTCGCCCAGGCGGGTGAAGCGGTCCGGGACCGTCTTGATGGTGAAGTCGTGCGGGTCGGCGTCGGGGATCTCGGACCACTCGATCGGGGTGGAGACCGTGCCGGCCGCCACGCCGCGCACCGAGTAGGCGCTCGCGATCGTGTGGTCTCGGGCGTTCTGGTTGTAGTCGACGAACAGCTTGGCCGGGTCGCGGTCCTTGCGCCACCACGTGGTCGTGACGTCGTCGGGGGCGCGGCGCTCGACCTCGCGGGCGAACGCCAGGGCCGCCCGGCGCACCTCGCCGAACTCCCACTCCGGCTTGATCCGCACGTAGATGTGCAGGCCCCGGCCGCCGGACGTCTTCGGGTAGCCGGTGATGCCGAGGTCGTCGAGCACCTCGCGGGCCACCGCGGCGACCCGGCGGACCCGGTCGTAGGTGCAGTCCGGCATCGGGTCGAGGTCGATCCGCCACTCGTCGGGCTTCTCGGTGTCGGCTCGGCGCGAGTTCCACGGGTGGAACTCGACGGTCGACATCTGTACCGCCCAGATCACGTCGGCCAGTTTCGTCACGCACAGCTCGTCGGCGTGCCGGTGGTATCGCGGAAAGGTCACCCGGACCGTCTCCAGCCAGGGCGGCGCGCCGTTCGGCACGCGCTTCTGGTGGACCTTCTCGCCGGCCAGGCCGGACGGGAAGCGGTGCAGCATGCACGGCCGCTCGCGCAGCGCCCGGACGATCCCGTCGCCGACCGCGAGGTAGTAGTTGACCAGGTCGAGCTTGGTCAGCCCGAGGTCGGGGAAGTAGATCCGGTCGGGGTTGGAGATGCGGACCTCGAGGTCGCCGGCCTGGACCGTGGTCGCGCTGCCCACCTAGAACACCTGCGGGTCGAGGTCGGCGAGCAGCGTGTCCCGCGAGTCGAGCAGGTCGAGCAGCGGGCCGGTGCGTGGCAGTTCGTGGGTGACGAAGTAGCGGGCGGCCAGCCGCTTGCCTTCGTAGAATTTGTCGGTTTTGTCCCCGACGGCCGCGGCCTGCTCCAGCCACATCCAGGCGATCACCAGGTGACCGACGGCGTCGAGGTAGGCCGTCGAGTTGGCCAGCGCCACCGTCGGGTTGCCGTCGGCCCACAGCTTGGCGGTGGTGGCCGCGACCCGATCGGCCGCCGCGAGCACGGGTTTGCCGAGCTCGCTGTCCGAAGCCGTCGCGCGGATCCGATCCAGCAGCAGCGCCAGGCCCGCGCCGTCGCGCATCAGGACCTTGCGGCCGAGCAGGTCGAGGCCCTGGATGCCGTCGGTGCCCTCGTGGATCGAGTTGAGCCGGTTGTCCCGGTAGAACTGCTCGACCGGATATTCGCGCGTGTAGCCGTAGCCGCCGTGGATCTGGATCGCGTGATCGTTGGCGAGCCGGCACCACTGCGACGGCCACGCCTTCACGATCGGCGTCAGCACGTCGAGGAGCAGGTCGTTCTCGGCCGAGGGCTGGTCCAGCAGCTTCGCCGCATAGAGCACAAGAGCGAGACCCCCTTCGACGTACGTCTTGGAGGCGAGCAACATGCGACGGACATCCGGGTGCTCGATGATCGGCACCGGCGGCGCGGCCGGGTCCTTGGCCGCGACCGGCCGCCCCTGCAGCCGCTCCCGGGCATACGCGAGGGCGTGCAGGTAACCCGTGTAGCCGAGGGCCACCGCGCCCGAGCCCACCCCGATCCGCGCCTCGTTCATCATGTGGAACATGTAGGCGAGGCCGTGCCCCTCCCTGCCCACCAGGTAGCCGGTCGCGTCGTCGAAGGAGAGCACCGCGTTGGTGGTGCCCCGGTAGCCCATCTTGTGGTTGAGCCCGGCCAGGGCGACGCCGTTGCGGTCGCCGACCGTGCCGTCCGCGGCGACGTGGTGCTTGGGCACGATGAACAGCGACAGGCTCTTCACGCCGGGCGGGGCGCCGGCCACCCGGGCCAGCACCAGGTGCACGATCGTCTCGCTCAGCTCGTGGTCGCCGCCGGAGATCCACATCTTGCTGCCGGTGACCCGGTAGCTGCCGTCGCCGGCCGGCACCGCCTTGGTGGTCACGTCGCTCAGCGAGGAGCCGGCCTGCGGCTCGGACAGGCACATCGTGCCGGTGAACCGGCCGTCCAGGATCGGCTTCGCGTACGTCTCGATCTGCTCCGGCGTGCCGTGCGCGAGCAGCAGGCTGGCGTTGCCGATGGACAGCATCGGGTAGGCCGAGGTGCCGGTGTTCGCCGCCTGGAACCACAGGAAGCAGGCCCGGGCCACCACGTGCGGCAACTGCATGCCACCGACCTCGGCATCCATGTTCGCCGAGATCAGGCCGGTCTCGTTGAACGCCTTCAGCGCCGCCGCGACCTCCGGGATGATCGTCACCCGCTCGCCGTCGAAGGTCGGCTCCTCGAGATCGTTGCGCCGGTTGTGCGGGGCGAAATCCCGCTCGGCGATCCGGGCGGACACGTCGAGGAACGCGTCGAACGTCTCCCGGGAGTGCTCGGCGAAGCGCTCCCGCGAGGTCAGCGCCTCGACGTCGAGCCACTCGTAGAGCAGGAAGTCGAGGTCACGCCGGGACAGGATCCGGGACACCGCAGGCACCGCCGTTTCGCGCTCGCTGGGGGCTTCAGACCCCCAGTGTGCCCTCTCACGGCTCGGCGCGGTGCCTCCCGGACACCCCCGCGACGACCGGCTCGCGCAGTGCCCGGCTGCCGCCGGCCTTCTTGATCGTGTACATCGCGTGGTCGGCGGCGCGCAGCGCCTCGTCCGGGTCGCAGGAGTGCGGGGCCAGGTGCACGCCGACGCTCGCGCCGATCCGCACCTCGTTGCCGTCGATCATGAACGGAGCCTCGATCGCGGAGCGGATCCGGGCGCTGGTGGCCTCGACCGAACCCGGGTCGAGCACGCCCGGCATCAGGACCACGAACTCGTCGCCGCCGACCCGGGAGAGCACGTCGTTCTCCCGGACGCAGGCGCTGAGCCGGGCCGCGACCTGGCGCAGGAGTTCGTCGCCGGCCTCGTGGCCGTGCGCGTCGTTGACCGGCTTGAAGCCGTCCAGGTCGACGAAGAGCACCGCGACCGCGTCGAACGGCAGCGACGCGCCCAGCACGTCCTGCATCCGCCGCCGGTTCGGCAGGCCGGTCAGCGCGTCGTGCTGCGCCTCGAACTCCAGCCGCTCCTGGAACGCCCGGTTCTCGGACACGTCCCGGGCGTTGATCACCACGCCGGCCAGCGCCGGGTTGCCCATCTGGTTGGACGCGGTGAACTCGAACCAGCGGTACTCGCCGGTGGCCGGCCGGACCCGGCACTGCAGCCGGATCACCGCGTCCTTCTCGTTCAGCAGCATCCCGAACTGCTGCATCATGTACGGCCGGTCCTCGGGATGGATGATGTCGAAGACGCTGGTGCCGACCAGCTTGCCGGTCCCGAAGCCGAGGATCGCGGCGCCGCTCGGGCTGGAGAACGCGATCCGCCCGTCCGCGTCGAGCACCGACACCAGGTCGGGGGCGTGCTGGAAGAGGGCCTGGAACCGCTCGTCGGAGCGGCGGCGCTGCAGCATCGTGCGGTACCCGAGGATCGACACCGCGGCCACGCCGATCAGCAGCATGGCGAGCAGGGTCATGTTCAGGGTCTGGCTCTTGGCGTGCACCGCACCGTCGAACGACTGGCGGGTCTGCGTCCGCACGTAGGCGTAGCCGCCCGGCAGCTGCCCGACCACGATCGCGATCATCTTGGTCGAGCCGGCCGTGTACTCGACGAACGTGCCGCTCGCCGGGGCGGCGGCGATCGCCGACCGGATCGCCGAGTCCACCGTCGTGCCCACGTCGGCGGCGTTGTCGGTGGCCGCGATGGTGCCGGCCGCGTCGACCACCACGGTGGTGTGGGTGTCGTCCTTGAGCGTCTCCAGGTATTGCTGGAGCGAGGTGGAGGCGACCGCGTTCAGGCCGATCAGCAGCCCGGCGGCGCTGCCGCCGACGGTGATCGGCACCGCCACCGCCTCGAGGTAGGTGCCGTTCACGTTCATGATCGAGGAGAAGCCGGGCTGGCCGGCCAGGAGCGCGGCGCGCAGCGGTTTCCAGGCGGCGTCGGTGGCCGACGGCAGACCGGTGGTGCGGCTCGCGGTGAGCACGGTGCCGCTGAGGTCGGTGATCAGCGCGCCGTAGGAGAAGGTCGAGCTCTTGGTCACCAGCGTGGCCAGGGTCGCCTTGTCGGCCGCGCTGTTCTTACCCAGGTGCAGCGTGTGGTCGCCGAGGAAGGAGGCCAGCTCCTTCGCCGAGAGCAACTGCAGCTGCTTGGTGAGAGTGCCGTTGTTGACCGCGAGTGCCTGCGAGTCGTTGCGGTGCACCGCGTCGGCCGCACGCAGCGCCGACCGGTTGACCAGGATGCCGACCGTCCCCGCCGCGGCCAGCAAAAGCACACTGACCACTACCGCGATCCAGTTTCGCAGCCGCATGGTGAACACCTCCTCGCAGCCAGTGATCGGCCGGTGGCGCTCGACCTGAACCCTTTTCGCAACCAGATCCGCGGCCGTCTCCCCCAGATGATGCGAAATGACGGTCCGCCCAGCTATTGAGCCCCCCAGCCGCTGGCATCGGTGGTTGAAGATGGGTTGACGGAGTCCGCCGGCGAGGGGGGAACGCCTGATGCGCAAGCTGGTGGTGACGGACCCGTCGGAGACATCCGCGCCGCGGCGCAGCTGGATTCCAGCACCGCGGCGCAGCCCCGAGAACAACGTCGTCCCGCGCCGCCGGATGGTTCGCTGCAGGCTCAGCGTCACCGGCTTCGGCCTGTCGGCCGTCTTCTACTGCCTCTCCTTCACCCCGTCGCTGCTCCCCCGCCCCTGGTTCCTGCAGGGCGTGGTGGCCGGGCTGACCGGCGCCATCGGGTACGCGGTGGGCACCGCCATCGGCGCTCTCGTGCGACTGCGATGGTGGCCGTCGCGCCGGGTCGAGCGGATCGCCTGGCGCCTGCTGTTCGCCCTGCTCCCGGTGCTGATCCTGGTGTTCCTGTGGCTCGGCACCCGCTGGCAGCGCGAGCTCCGGGTGCGCCTGGGCATGCAACCCCAGCAGGAGTACGACGCCCTGCGCACGGTCGGGATCAGCCTGCTCACCTTCGGGGTGCTGCTGCTGATCGCCCGGCTGCTGCGGCTGGCCGCGCACGGCATCGCCCGCCTCCTCGGCCGGCTCGTGCCCGAGTCTGCCGCCTACTGCGCCGGCTTCCTGGTCGTCACCATGCTCGGTTACGGCGCGTTCGACGGCCTGCTCATGGGCAACCTCTACACCACCGCCGACCGGTCGGCCGCGCTCACCGACAGCGGGACCGGGCGGGGCGTGGTCCAGCCGGCCACCACCCTGCGCTCGGGCGCGCCGCAGTCGCTGATCAGCTGGGACTCGCTCGGCCGGCAGGGCCGCAACTTCGTCGCCCGGGTGCCGTCGGTCGAGCAGCTCAGCGCGTTCAACGGCCGGCCGGCGTCCGAGCCGATCCGGCTCTACGCCGGGCTGGCCTCGGCCGAGGACGTCCAGGGCCGGGCCGCGCTGCTGGTCCGCGAGATGGACCGCACCGGCGCGTTCGGCCGGGCCGTCGTCGCGGTGTTCACCCCGACCGGCACCGGCTGGGTGGACAACGACGTGACCAGCTCGCTGGAGTACATGTACGGCGGGGACACCGCGCTGGTGTCGATGCAGTATTCGTACCTGCCCAGCTCGATCTCGTTCGCGGTCGACCGGACCAAGGTGACCGAGGCGGCGGCCGCACTGATCACCGCGGTGCACGACCGGTGGGCGGCGATGCCGGTCACCGCCCGGCCCAAGCTGCTGATCTTCGGGGAGAGCCTCGGCACGTACGGGACGGAGAAGACCTTCGGCACCGCGGAGCGGATGGTCGAGGGCGCCGACGGGATCCTGCTCGAGGGGCCGACCTTCGCCAACCCGATCCACCGGCAGCTCACCGAGGGCCGGGAGCCGGGCAGCACGGTCTGGGATCCGCACTACGCGGGGCTGCCGATCGAGTTCGCCTCGCGGGCGTCCGAGCTGCGCGAACTGACCGGGCGGCAGCCCAAGGTCGTCTACATGCAGAACTCGTCCGACCCGGTGGTCTGGTGGAACCCGAGCCTGCTCTGGCACCGGCCGGGGTGGCTGCGCGGCGAGCGCGGCCCGGACGTCACGCCGGACATGCACTGGTATCCGGTGGTCACGTTCTGGCAGACCACGGTGGACCTGATCTTCGCGAACAAGGTCCCGGTCGGGCACGGCCACGTCTACAAGTCGAGCACGGTCGACGGGTGGGCCGCGGTGGCGCCACCGGTCGGCTGGACGGTGGCCGACACCGTACGACTGCGTGCTCTTCTCGATCATTAGCGGTAGTTTCCGGTCATGACGTTGCAGCGAAAGTTGTCGATCGCTCTTCTTGGTCTTCTGGTGGTGGGCTCGGTGGGCGGCTTCACTCATGGGCGGCCGTCGTGGCAGCTCACCGACACCGGGACGCCGACCGTGCGGTTCCGGGGGCTGGCGCCGGTCAGCGACCGGGTCGCGTGGGCGGCGGGGACCGCGGGGACGATCCTGCGGACCACCGACGGCGGGCGGGACTGGCAGTCGGTCGGGCCGGCCGACGCGGCCGCCCTGCAGTTCCGGGACATCGAGGCGTTCGACGCGCGCAGTGCGGTCGCGCTGACCATCGGGAACGGGACCGACTCCCGGCTGTATGCGACCGCGGACGGCGGGAAGTCGTGGACCGAGACGTTCCGCAACGAGGACCCGAACGCGTTCTACGACTGCGTCACGTTCCTCGACCGGCGGCACGGGCTGGCGCTGTCCGACCCGGTCGACGGGAAGTTCCGGATTCTCGCCACCAGTGATGGCGGGAGGTCGTGGGCGGTGCGCTCCCCCGAAGGGATGCCGGCCGCGCTGGACGGCGAGTTCGCCTTCGCGGCCAGCGGGACCTGCCTGGTGTCGGCGGGTGGTCGAGCCTGGTTCGCTACCGGCGGTGGATCGGCGGCCCGGGTCTTCTCCTCGGCCGACGGCGGCCGGAGCTGGTCGGTGACCGCTACGCCGGTGCCGAGCGGGCCGAGCGCCGGGATCTACAGCCTGGCCTTCCGGGACCGCGAGCACGGCCTGGCGGTGGGCGGCGACTACGCCGTCCCGGCTGCGGCGCCGGATGGCGCGGCCTACCTGCGCGGTCGCACCTGGACGGTGGCGCGCACGGTGCCCGGCGAGTACCGCTCGGGGTCGGCCTGGATCGGCGACGGGCCGGCGGCGCTGGCGGTCGGGCCCACCGGCAGCGATCTGTCGCTGGACGGCGGGAAGACCTGGACGCGCTTCGACACCGGCAGCTTCGACGCGGTGCTGTGCGCCGGCGACGGTGCCTGCTGGGCCTCGGGTGAGCAGGGGCGCGTGGCCACGTTGCGCTGGCACTGATACACGCGAGAGGCGCGCTGCGGCCGGGACCGACCGCCCGGCTCGCGGCGGCAGCCGCCGCAGGCGGGGTTCGCGATGGTGCGGTTGTCCCGGCGGTGGGGCGTACGTCTAAATGGTTGAGGTCTTTGGCAGGTGGGTGTCGTTGAGGAGCAGCGAGTGCAGCTCGGCCGAGACCTTGGCGACCTCGTCGAGATGCGCGTTGTGGCCGAAGGATCGCGGGCGCGGGATCGGGATCTCGACCAGGCGGCGCAGCTGACCGGGGCGGGAGCTCAGCACCGCGACCCGGTCGGCCAGCAGGACCGCCTCCTGGATGGAGTGGGTCACGAAGATGATCGTCGTGCCCAGCTCCATGTGGATGCGCTGGAGTTCGACCGCCAGCTCCTCGCGGGTCAGCGCGTCCAGGGCCGAGAACGGCTCGTCCATCAGCATCACCTTCGGGCGCTGGATCAGCGCCCGGCACAGCGAGACGCGCTGCTGCATGCCGCCGGAGAGCTCGTGCGGCAGGCGCTTGCGGAAGGCGGTCAGGCCGGTCATCTCGAGCAGGCGGTCGGCGTTCGCGCGGTGGTCGGCCTTCTTCCAGCCGAAGATCTCGACCGGCAGCAGGATGTTGTCCTCGACCGAGCGCCACGGCAGCAGGGCCGGTTTCTGGAAGACCATCGCCACGTCGCGGCGCGGCTCGCGGACCAGCTCGCCGGCCACCCGGACCTCGCCCCGGGTGGGTTTCAGCAGGCCGGCGACCATCCGCAGCAGGGTGGACTTGCCGCAGCCGGACCGGCCGATCACGGTAAGGAACTCGCCCTCGGCGATGGACAGGTTGATGTCCCGGATCGCCTCTACCGGGCCGGAGCGGCCCTTGAACGTCTGCGATACGCCGTCGATGGTGATCATGTGCGTCCTCAGGCTGAGATGGCTCGGGCCCAGGGGACGAGCAGGCGCTCGACCCCGGCGACCAGGTAGAAGAGGATGACGCCGGTGGCCGCCAGCAGGACCAGCGCGGCGAAGGCCAGCGGGGTGTCGTTGGAGGCGCCGGAACCGGCGATCACCGAGCCGAGGCCGCGATCGGGGTTGACCACCTCGCCGATCACCGCGCCGATGATGGCCAGCGGGGTGGCGACCTTGAGGCCGACGAAGACCTGCGGCAACGCCCAGGTCAGCCGGACCTTGACGAACGTCTGCCACCAGCTCGCCTTCAGCGAACGGGCCAGCTCGCGCAGGTCGGCGGGGGTGGAGGTGAGCCCGGCCATGGTCGAGACGATCACCGGGAAGAAGCTGAGCAGCACCACCATGACGATCTTCGGGGCGTCGCCGAAGCCCATCCAGACCAGCAGCAGCGGCGCCAGCGCCACCTTCGGCACCGCGTTGACCGCGGCCAGGACCGGCATCGCCATCCGCTCGACCGTGCGGGAGGCGGCCAGGGTCACCGCGATCACCAGCCCGGTGAGCACCGCGATCGCGAACCCGATCAGCACGCGCTGCACCGTCGTCCAGGTTTCTTCGACCAGGAATTGCGGCGTACGCATGAAGGAGTCGACGACGTCGGCGGGCGACGGCACGTAGAACGGGTCGATGTGGAAGGCCACGGTGATGCCCCACCACAGGGCGACCGTGAGGACCACGCCGAGAACGGGGAGTACGGCATTGGTCCACACCCGCGACATCCGCGAGCCGGCCTCGATGTCCGTCATTTACTTGCTCCTGTGTAGAGCGGGCGCGGGGCGGGAGTTTACCCGCCCCGCGCCGCGCGTCAGCTTGCCGGGATGAAGCTGAAGTCGACGATCTTCTCGGGCGTGAGACCGGCCGGCATCAGGCCGTTGCCCTGCAGAACCGCGATGCTGCGGGCGACCCGCTCCTGGTCGAGGTGACCGAGGGGCGCGCCGTTCGGCGGCGACACGTACGGCTTCATGGCGTTGATCTCACCGACGGCGGCCGGGACCGCGGCGGTCGGCTCGGCCTTGTTCAGGATGGCCGCGGCCTCGTCCGGGTTGTCCAGGGTGTACTGCAGACCCTTCATGGCGGCCGCGGTGAACTTCTTCACCAGGTCCTTGTCGCTCGCGATGGTCTCCTCGCGGGCGATGATCGCGTTGCCGAACAGGTCGGACAGGTACTCCGAGTACGGCAGGACGGTGACCTGCTTCTTCGAGACCGTCTCGAGCGCCTTCTTGCTCAGCAGGAAGGTGGACAGCGCGTCCACCTTGCGCTGCGCCATCAGGCCGTTGAGCGCGGTGGTCTGGGCGCCCTCGATGGTCACGGTCTTGGCGTCGAGGCCGGCCTGCTTCGCGTACGCCGGGAACAGCAGCTCGCTCACCGAGCCCTTGGCGGTGGCCACCTTCTTGCCGGCCAGGTCGGTCGGCTTGGTGATGTTGGTGTCGGCGGTCGTCATGATCGAGACCAGGGTCTGCTGGTGGATCGCGGCGATCGCCCGCCAGTTGGTGAACTTGCCCAGGCCGGCCTGGATCTCGGCGCCGGTGAAGTCGAGGGCCGCGAACTGCGCGCCGCCCGACTTGATCAGCGTGAGGTTCTGGACGTTGCCGGCGCCCTTCTGGATGTCGATGTCGATGCCGGCGTCCTTGAAGTAGCCCTTCTCCTTCGCCACCCAGATGAAGGAGTCACGGCCCACGGCGCCGAACGCCGTCACGTAGGTGACCTTCTTCAGGTCGCCGGACGCGCCCGCGACGGTGCTGCCGCCACCGCTGCTGTCGTCGTCGGAGGAGCAAGCGCTTGCCGTCACGAGCACCGCGAGCAGCGCTGTCGCCGCCAGCACCCGAGAGCGTGTGAACATCCCTAAGCCTCCTGAAATCCGCCGGTCCGATCGGCGGCGATGACTGTTCGTCTGACCTGCGTGGACGGTGCGTCAATTGACAATCGTCCGTCCGGTCCCGCGTTCGGTCGAGATCGTAGAGCAGGGGGGATCACCTGTCATGGCAGACTTTTCGGGCTAAATCGGCCGTCATATACTGGCCACTGCCTTCCGAAATGGACATCGACGCAGGTCAAGCGGCGGTTGACAGTGATCCGGCCGAACGCGATGCTGTGCACAAGATTGTGAGCAATCCGTGCCTCCTTTCACATCGTCCTAGGGAGACCACTTTTCGTGACGTCGCCTGCCGTCGACGACGCCTACGAGCGGTTGCGGTCCCTCATCTACAGCGGCGAGCTGATGCCGAACGAGCGACTCGTCGAGATCGAACTCGCCCAGCGGCTGGAGGTCAGCCGGGCGATCGTGCGCACCGCGCTGGTCCGCCTCGGTCAGGACGGCATCGTCGTGCTCACCCCGCACCGCGGGGCCCGCGTCCGGGTGGTCACCGACGCCGAGGCGGTCGAGATCCTGCAGACCCGGGCCGTGCTGGAAGCGCTGACCGCGCGGGAGGCCGCCCGCCGCGCCACCGCCAAGGAGATCGCCGCGATCCGCCGCATCCTGGCCGGGATGGGCCGCCGGCTCGAATCCGGTGACCTGCTCGGCTATTCCGAGGGCAACGCCGAACTGCACGCCGCGATCATCGCGGCCGCCCGGCACGAGACGGCCGCGCGGCTGATCAGCGGGCTGCGGGCGCAGCTGGTGCGGTTCCAGTTCCGGACGATCCTGGTGCCCGGGCGGGCCACCCACTCGTTCGCCGAGCACACCGCGATCGTGGACGCCATCGCCGGCCGCGACCCGGATGCCGCCGAGCGCGCCATGCGGCATCACCTGAGCCATGTTGAATCCGCGCTGTCCCAGGCCGCGCGCCGCCGCCATTAGTGCAATCTGGAGAGTCATGAGCGAGCATCCCGTACCGTCCGCCGCCGCCCGCGAGATCGTCGCCGGGGGGTACGACACCCACGTGCACATCGCGCCGGACGTGATGGAACGGCGGATCGACGACCTGACGCTGGCCGCCCGGTTCGCCGAGGTCGGCCTGGCCGGCTTCGTGATCAAGTCGCACTACCTGACCACCGCCGAGCGGGCCTCGGTCGTGCGGGCCGCCGTCCCCGGGACGGACGTCCTCGGCGCGATCACGCTGAACGGGTCGATGGGCGGGATGAACCCGGCCGCCGTCGAGATCGCCGGCCGGCTCGGCGCGCGGATCGTCTGGATGCCCACCGTCGACTCGCGCAACCAGCGCAGCAGCACCGCCGCCGACCTGCCCGGCAGCAAGCCGGCCATGTGGGGTGCGCTGCAGGCCGACCTGCACGCGCAGGGCATCGTGCCGGACGTGGTCGAGGTGGTGGACGCCGACGGGTCGGTGCTGGAAAAGGTCCGGCAGGTGCTGCGCGTCATCGCGCGGCACGACCTGGTGCTGGCCACCGGGCACCTGTCGGCGCCGGAGATCCTCGCGGTGGTGCGGGCCGCCCGCGAGGAGGGCGTGCGCCGGGTCGTCGTCACCCACCCGGAGTTCACCTCGCAGCGGCTGACCGTCGCGCAGCAGCAGGAGCTGGCGGCCGAGGGTGCGCTGCTGGAGCGGTGCTTCACCACGCCGTACACCGGCAAGGTCTCCTGGGACGACCTGTTCGCCAACATCCGGGCGGTCGGCGTCGAGCACTCGGTGCTCTCCAGCGACCTGGGTCAGCCGTTCAACCCGCCGGTCGAGGACGGGCTGGCGCTGTTCGCCGACCGGCTCCTCGAAGCCGGCTTCACCGCCGACGAGATCCGCACGATGGCGGTGACCAACTCGCAGTATCTGGCCGCCCCCAAGGCCTAAGCGTTGAGGTAGGCGAGCACCGCCAGCACCCGGCGGTTGTCGTCGTCCGAGGGTGGCAGGCCCAGCTTCGTGAAGATGTTGTTGATGTGTTTGCTGACGGCCTTCTCCGTCACGAACAGCTTGGCCGCGACCGCCGCGTTCGAGCGGCCTGCCGCCATCTCGCCCAGCACCTCGCGCTCCCGCGCGGTCAGCACGTCGAGCGGGCGGCTGCGGTCGAGCAGCCGGGCCACCACCTCCGGGTCCATCACCGTGCCGCCGTCGGCGACCTGCCGCACCCCGTCGATGAACTGGGCCACGTCGGAGATCCGGTCCTTCAGCAGGTAGCCGACGCCGCCGCGGCGGTCGCCGAGCAGCTCCCGGGCATACAGCGGCTCGACGTGCTGGGACAGCACCAGGATCGGCATCCCCGGCACCGTGGTGCGGGCCGCGATCGCCGCCTGCAACCCCTCGTCGGTGAAGGTCGGCGGCAGCCGCACGTCGACGATCGCGACGTCCGGCTTGTGGTCGAGCAGCGTCGGCAGCAGCGCGGGGCCGTTGTCGACGGTCGCGACCACCTCGAACTCGAACGCCTCCAGCAGCCGGGTCAATCCGTCCCGGAGGAGAGCGTGGTCCTCGGCGATGACAACGCGCACGGCAACTCCATGGTCACGATGGTCGGCCCGCCCGGCGGGCTGGACAGCGTCATCGTGCCATCGAACGCACCCAGGCGGCGGCCGATGCCGGTCAGGCCGGTGCCGCGGGCCGGGTCGGCGCCGCCCCTGCCGTCGTCGGCGACCTCCATCCGCAACGTCTCGCCGTCGCGCCGCATGCTCACGTAGGCGGCCGTCGCCCCGCTGTGCACGGTCGCGTTGGCCAGCGCCTCGGCGATCGCGAAGTAGGCGGCCGACTCGACCGGGGTGTCCAGCCGCCCGGTCACCTCGGACTCGACCGCGGTCGGGAGGCGCAGGTTGAGCGCGAGCGCCCGGACCGCGCCGTCCAGCCCGCGCTCGGCCAGCACCGGCGGGTGGATGCCGCGCACCAGGTGACGCAGCTCGACCAGGGCGGTCGTGCTGACCTCGCGGGCCTCGGCCAGCAGCTTGCGGGCGGCCTGCGGATCGCGCTCGACCAGCTCCTCGGCCAGGCCGATCGTCATGCCGAGCGACACCAGCCGGGCCTGGGCGCCGTCGTGCAGATCGCGCTCGATCCGGCGCAGCTCGGCCGCCTGGGCGTCGACCGTGTCGGCCCGGCTGTAGGACAGCTGGGCGACCCGGGCCCGCAGCCGGGCGTTCGTGGTCGGGGCCAGCAGCAGCCGGGCGAACAGCGCATCGTACCGCCGCAGGTAGGGCGCCGCGGCCAGGCCGAACGCCAGGAACAGGGCGCCCTGCGGCAGCGACAGCATGCCCTCGCTGACCGTCTCGATCGGCCAGATCACGCCGTAGCCGTACCACCCGGTGCCCAGCCAGATCCACAGTGGCAGGAGCAGGATGCCCTGCACGCCGTAGAGCGGGATGACCAGCGAGAGCACGCCGAGAATCAGGCCGATCGCCGCGCCGGGCAGCAGCCACGCGAGGTCGCGCCAGGTGGCCGGGTCGGTGACGATCCACAGGTAGGTGCGCCGGCCGATCAGGTGCGCCTTCGCCGGGCGGGGGCGGTAGGGCCGGTCGATCGGGACGTCGTGCCAGCCGGCGATGCGCCGGGCGGCGTTGGCCCGCAGCCGGACCAGCGAGGTCACGAACGGCAGCGGGACGGTCAGCACCAGCGACACGATGAAGAGCGGGATCAGCACGACATTCGCGGCCGCGAGGGGGATCGCCAGCATCCCGCCGGCCACCGCCCGCAATCCGTCGCGGATCCAGTCTCGCCTCTCCATGCACCCATAGTGGCGGGCCGGCGCCCGGAATTCAGTAGTGCTAGCACTACCGGTGAGGTGGACCTGGCACTCCTGACGCGAGCCCGCGCGAGGAGTTGGCTTGATGAGTATGACGACGATGACAGAGCGACCGCGGAGCGACTTCGCGGAGCTGGGCCGGCGGATCAACGCGGCCGGCCTGCTGGAGAGGCGGCCGGGCTACTACGCCGTACGCCTCAGTGTGGTTGCCGCGGCCCTGGCCGGCGGCTGGACCGCGTTCTTCCTGATCGGCTCCTCCTGGTGGACGCTGGCCGTCGCCGCCTTCCTGGCCGTGGTGTTCGCCCAGGTCGCGCTGGTCGCCCACGACCTCGCGCACCGGCAGGTGTTCCGCACCAACACGCCCAGCCGCCGGGCCGGGCTGATCGCCGGCAACCTGGCGATCGGCATGTCCTACGGCTACTGGATGGACAAGCACACCAAGCACCACGCCAACCCGAACCACGACGACCTCGACCCCGACGTCGGGCCGGGCGTGCTGGTGTGGAGCGCCGAGGGCGCCCGCGGCAAGGGCTTCCTCACCCGCTACCAGGCCTGGTTCTTCTTCCCGCTGCTCACCCTGCTCGGCATCTCGCTGCACAAGGACAGCATCCGGGCGCTGCGCGACGGCACCGTGAAGAAGCGCGGCGTGGAGAGCGTCCTGCTCGCCGCCCACCTGGTCCTCTACGTGGCGGCGCTGCTGCTGGTGCTGTCGCCGCTGCAGGCGCTCGCCTTCTTCGTGGTGCACCAGGCGCTGTTCGGGGTCTACCTGGGCCTGACGTTCGCCCCCAACCACAAGGGCATGCCGCACCCGGACGGCACCGAGGACTACCTCCGCAAGCAGGTGCTGACCTCCCGCAACGTCCGCGGCGGCCGGCTGGTCGACAACGCGCTGGGCGGGCTCAACTACCAGATCGAGCACCACCTGTTCCCGTCGATGCCGACGCCGAACCTGCGCCGGGCACAGCCGATCGTCCGGCGGTACTGCGCGGAGATCGGCGTGCCCTACGAGGAGACGTCGCTGACTTCGTCGTACGCCCAGGCCCTACGCCACCTGCATTCCGTCGGCGCCGGGCTGCGAGGCTAGATGTTGCGCAGATTCGCCTCGCGCGCCCGCCTCGGAACGGAGTTCGCCATGGATCTACGTCTCACCGGCAAAGTGGCCGTCGTCACCGGAGGAAGTGCCGGCATCGGCCGCGCGATCGCCCACGGCCTGGCGGCCGAAGGCGCCAACCTGGTTCTGGTGGCACGCGACGAGGAGCGCTTGCGGTCCGTCGATTTTCCGGGTGTACGGGTGGTAGCCGTCCCCGCCGACCTGACCGTCCCCGACGACGCACTGCGGGTGGCGGCCGTCGTCGAGCAGGAATTCGGCGGCGCCGACATCCTCATCAACAACGCCGGCACCGGCAGCGAAGAAAAGATCATGACGGCCCCCGACGACCGCTGGCAGTGGTACTGGGACCTGCACGTGATGGCCGCGATCCGGCTGGCCCGGGCCTTGGTCCCCGGTATGCGCACTCGCGGCGGCGGGGTGATCCTGCACAACGCGTCCATCTGCGCGACCCAGCCGCTGGGCTACGAGCCGATCTACAACGTGACCAAGGCGGCCCTGGTGATGTTCTCCAAGTGCCTGGCCAACGAGCTGATCGGCGACAACATCCGGGTGAACGCGGTGAACCCCGGCCTGGTGATGACCGGCGACTGGATCAAGACCGCGAAGCTGCTGACCGAGGGCACCGACCAGACCTGGGAGCAGTACCTGCAGAAGATCGCCGACGACAACGCCCCGATCGGCCGCTTCGCCACCCCCGAGGAGATCGCCGACCTGTTCGTCTTCCTGAGCTCCGACCGAGCCTCCTACACGGTGGGCTCCACGTATTACATCGACGGCGGTTGGTTGAATGTGACGACGTGAGAACCCGATACGCCAACCTGGCCCGCACCCGCACCCTGGACCCGGCCCGCGACTACGAGCAGATCTTCCGCACGATGCTGCGCTTCGAGTTCCCCTGGGACCTGCGACTGGCCCTGAACCTGGCGTTCAACCGCTCGTTCTCGGTGCCCGCGGTAGCCGAGATCCTGATCGGCACCGGCGAGCTCACGGAGCGCCCGCGCAAGCGAGCCGACGACACCGGCATCCTGATGTACGAGATGGTCCTGCACGGCTTCGACCACCCGAGGGCCCGAGCCGCCATCCGCCGGGTCAACCAGATCCACCGCCCCTACCGGCACGTCTCCCCCGACGAGTACGTCTACGTGCTGGCCGCCGGAGTGGTCCTGCCCCTGCGCTGGCTGGACCGCTACGGCTGGCGCCGCCCGTGCTGCCACGAACGGGAGGCGACCTACCAGTACTTCCGCGAGCTGGGCCGGCACATGAACGTCACCGGCATGCCCGCATCCCTGGCCGAGACGGAAGCGTGGTTCGAGTCCTACGACCGCACCCACCTGATCCCCAACGAGGCCGCCGCCACCATCGAGCGAACCACCCGCGAACGCATGCTGAAACGTTTGCCGCGCCCGCTCTCCCCACTGGGCAACTCCCTGGTGAGCGCGATCTACGACGAGCGCCAGCGCAAGGTGGCCGGCCTGGCCACCCCGCCGTGGCCGGTGCGCGCGGCCCTGCACACGGCCTTGACGACAAGATCGCGCTTGATCAGGCATCTGCACCGCCCGCGCCCGGTCGGCCTGTTCGAGGACGGCATCCCCACCAGGACCTACCCCGACGGCTACGACATCTCTCAGGTCGGCCCTTAGGGTTACGCCCGCCCGGCCGCGACCAGAGCTTCCTGCACGAGGTCGGCAAACCACGGCGCCTCCCGGAGCGGAACCAGCTCGGTCTTGCCCCAGAACGCGGCGGCCCGGGTCGTCACCGGATCACCCGCCTTAGGCCCGCCGGACAGCTGGACCCGCGCATAGGCGACGCTCGGCGCATCCGGCGACCCACCACCGACCGGCCCACTGAACAGGCAGAGGGCCACTCCGGGGACCGGCGCACCACAGGGCCCGGGCCGACGGGCGGTGTATTTCACGATGGTCCGCAACACCGGCGTACCCACGTCGTAGACGTCGACAATGCCGTCATCAGCGTCGATGGTTTCCAGCTTGCGCAGATCGGGCGGGCGTTCGGCCGGCAGAAAGGCGAAATGCTGAATGCCACCCGCCCGCCACTGGGCATCGATGTCGAGCGCCTGCTGCAACAGCTCATGCCCCGGCACCGACGGATCAACAACCGGCGGCCCGAGCACACTGGTCGACCGGTCACTCCAGGCCCCGGTGGCCCCCGCATACCCAACCCCGACAAGCCCAACAAGAAGCAGAACAACAACCCCGACAACAACCCGACCGCGCGTCATACCCCAACCGCTCCCCCGTGATCGGCGCAATCCTAGTGGCCCCGATCGATGCGGGCTCACCCTTCGAGGAGCACGCGCAGGTTAGTCAGGCTGGCAATCAGCGCGCTCGCATAACTCATGATCCGCCCCGCCCACTTGACCACCGCGGACGCGATCTGCGCGGCCACCACCGGAATCGTCACCACCAGCAGCGACTCGGCCGCCCAGACAATCACCCGGGCGACCAGGTCAGCGATCAGATCACGAACGATGTCGCGGGTGAACTGCACCAGGTTGCCCGCCGCCTGGGTGGCCGCCGCCATGGTCGACGCGAGCACACTCAGGCCGCCCAGGCCGTCGACGTTGGCGGCCATCAGGCTCTGGTAGGACTCGGCGGCCGAACCCTGCCAGCCCGGCAGGTCCGAGGCCAGGTCGGCCTCCAGATCGCCGGCCAGTGATTGCAGTTCGCCGGCCATGTTGGCCCAGGTCCGGGCATTCGCGGCGATCAGATCCGGAATGCCGGCCAGGCGGTCGAGCACCTCACGCAGGGGATCGAAGTACTCCATCGCCCAACTCAGCCCGCCGGACAGCAGTGCGCTGAACGGGTCCAGAACAGTCGCCGCCACCTCCGTCGCGAAGGCACCGCCGGCCAGCGCGCCCTCGACCCAGCTCCCGCCGTTCACCGCCTGGTTCAGGCCCTGGAAGCTGTCGGCAAGACCCAAACCCGTGGTTCCGGTACGCGTCGTGACCGCGCCGGCCACCAATGATCTGTCCGGCATCCCGAGTCCTAAAGTTGCCCGGCGCGACGGATCCGGCCCGCCGCCTTGTCATCGATGTCGCCGTACTCCTGACTCGTCCGGATCAGCGCGTCGGCGGCGCGACCGAGGTTCGCCTCGACGTGCGCGTACAGCTCGTTCTGCCGCTGATGCCGGCGCTCCAGGATCCCGGCCATCCAGCTGCAGAGAATTCCGTAGGCAGCGTCGTTGCTGCCGATACTCGCGCTCGCCGATTTGATCGCTCCGAACCGCTGCCGCAGCGCCTCGAGCTTGGCCGCGTGCGCCCGGATCTCCTGCGCATCGACCGCGAACCCGTCCGCCATCAACCGGTCACCCCCTCAGCGCCTGCAGTGTGTCGAGCGTGTCGAGATAGGAGTGGAAACGCACCCCGCCACGGCGAGCGTGGTCGGCGAGCGTGAGAACCAGACCTCGTACGTGCGGAAGGGCGCCGAGAATCTCGCGAACGTTTTCCGCGGTGAAGTCCAGTCCCACGACCAAGGGGCGTTCGGTGGCCAGGGAGTCGAGGTCGGCGATCTGGAATTCGTCGTCGTACTCGGGGGCGCGGTCGCGCAGGAAGGTCCATGAATCGCGGTACTCCGGCAGGACGTCGGCCTGGAAGAACGACACCGCCAGATCCTGTTCGTCGGTGTATCCGCTGAACACCCAGCCCGGGTCGTCGTCGTGGGCGATCTCGATGCCGCCGTACACGATCCCGATGCCCGCGTCACTCAGCGCGGCCCGCACCCCGGCCGGCGGAACGGTGGGACGCGACGACTGCACCATCCGGGCATGCAGGGCCTGAGCAATACGGAGAATCCGGTCCGGCTCGTCGACGAGGTCCAGCCTCGGCACCAGGGTCGCCCGCTCCAACGCCTGGTCGATCCCGACGGCCTGTTCGACGGAGATCTCCCGGCCGTCGTCGAACCGCGGATCGGGCGTCAGGTCGACCCCGAGGAGATCCGCCCCCAGCTTCTCGAAGGCGACGGCCTCGCCCGCCGAGCGGACCCGGTCCACCTTGATCAGGTCATTCGTCATAGCGCACTACATTCCCGCCCAGTTCGTCGGCGCCCCGGAAGTCCCGCGGGACAACCCAGGTCTTTCCCTGCGTATTCGTGGAAATCTTCCAGTACGGCGACCCCTCTGGAGTGTGCCGCCCGCCGCCCGGATGCACCTGGATGTTCGTGATCTCGGGATGCCCTTCGACGCGCACCTGCTGCGCCCGCTGCGAGGTGCCCTTCTTGGTGCTCTGCTCCACATGCGCCGGGTAACCCGCGGCCGTGAACTGATCGGCAAGGCCCTGCGCCGACTGCCCGACGACCGACTTGGGGTTGCTGACCAGGCCGTCGACGAATTCCGGCGAACGACCGGCATCGGGCTGTGCGGATTCGAGCGTGACATCGTGTTCGCCGGCCGGACCGGCTCGACCGGCGTTCCCGGAAGGCGACTTGTCAGCCTCCCCCGTTTCGAGCCGCGCGGACACCGCGTTCTCCTGGGCGGCCATGCTTTCGCCACCACCACCGCCGTGCACGCGGGGCCGGGGCGCGGACGGCGACCCGCCCTCACCTTCGCCACCGGTGTGCGAGCCTCGCGGCTTCGGCGGTGCCATTCACTGCCCCACCCGGACGATGATCGACGTCAATACGTCAGGGTAGTGAACCACCGCCACCGGTCTGGTGCCCGAGGGCCCGACGAGGTGGTCGGCCCGGGAACGGTCATTCGGCACGTTGGGACGATTAGTTTGGGATGCTGCGGTGGTCTACCTGGCTGACACCACTCGACGTGAAGGGAACATTGCCATGGCTAAGGTCATCTCCACCCTGTTCATCTCGGCTGATGGGGTGGCTGAGGTCGACCCGGACTGGCACTTTCCCTACTTCGACGACAACATGGGGCGGGCCGTCGGGGAGGACTACGACACCGCGGACGTGCTGTTGATCGGGCGGGTCACCTACGACAGCTTTGCGGGCGCCTGGCCCGGGCGGGAAGCGGCCGGTGGGGACGACGCCACCTTCGCCAAGCAGCTCGGGGACATCCGCAAGGTCGTGGTCTCTCGCCAGCCGCTTGAATTCGATTGGCGCGGGTCCGAGCTCATCGACGGCGACCTCGTGGACGCCGTCCGGGTGCTCAAGGCGGACGCGGGCATCAAGGGGATTCTCATCCCGGGGTCGATCTCGGTCGTGCAGCAGCTGCTCGCGGCGGGGCTGGTCGACGAGCTTCGGCTGCTCGTGCATCCGGTGGCGGCGCGTAAGGGGCGCAAGCTGTTCGATGACGGCGACAGCCCGTACCACCTGACGGTGACCTCGACCGAAGCCTTCCCGACCGGCGTCATCCGGGTGATCTACGCGCCGGCCGAGGCGCCGGCCAAGGTCGGCTACGACGAGGTCAAGGATCTCACGCCCGGTAACGACTAGCTCGGGAGCACCCGGGCCACCTTGATGGACGTGCTGGTCGAGCCGGCCGCGGGGTAGGCTGCGCTGCCGTCGGCGTACGTCTTGAAGGCCTGGTAGTCGTGGTCCTTCGCGGCGATCGTGAACTGCTTGCCGATCGCCGCGGCGGTGCCCGAGTCGTAGACCTGGGCCTTCATCGTGGAGCCGGACTGCCAGGTCAGCAGCATCTTGCCGGAGCCGTAGGTGACCAGGTGCGGATGGCTGGAACTGGCGCCGGTCTTGATCGTCTTGCTGGCGGCCGCGCTGCCCGCGAAATGCGACAGGCGGACCGTGCCGCCCTGGCTCCACGCCGTCCAGTAGCCCGATGACTTGGCCAGGACCAGGTCGCCGCCGAAGAGGGTGCCGTCGCAGGTGCCGGCGGCGACCGTCCGGTACGGGTTGGGCTGCGCGATCCGGCAGTCGTTGTCGGTGGCGCAGACCATCGCGAACTTCTTGGCGCGCGGATCCCAGACGATCCGCGACGTCCACGCGTGGCTGCAGCCGACCTCGAAGCTGTTGTGCCCGCTGAGCAGCGCACCCGACTTGCTGACCACCTGCATCCGGTCGCCCTCGTGGATGTCGACGCAGCTGCCGTTCTTGACGGTGATGGCGACGCCGAAGTACGCGGCGTAGTTGCTGCCGTCGTAGGCCAGCCGGCCGTGGTGCTGGTACCACCAGACGAACCGGGCGCCGTCGTCGTAGCCGCCGCGGGCCGACGTCAGGTTGCTGACCTGGCGCTCCCACACGGTCTTGCCGTTGTTGTCGAAGCGGACCATGACCATCTGGTTGCACGGGCTGGATTCGCCGCCGCAGAGCGGGCCGGTGTGGCAGTCGCCCTTGCGGGTCAGCAGCAGCACGCCGCCGGTCGCGTCGGCCTGCACGTCCTGCAGGTCGATGCCGGTGAAGCTGGTGGGGGTGCCGACGAGCTTGTCGTCGCAGCCGAGCTTGCCCAGGTGCACCTTGCCGTCGGTGCCGAGCCAGGCCAGCCAGGAGCCGCCGGTGGGGGTGGCCGCGATCGCCATCGGCAGTGCCTCGGTGTCGCCCTCGCCGCCGTAGCCCTTCACCGACGAGCCCACGCTGACCTGGGTGACCTTGGTGACCGGGGCCGCGCCGACCGCGCGGGCGCAGGGGCCGGCAGTTTTCGGGGCGGTCGAAGCGGAGACGGATGGGACCGCGCTGGGCAGGGATGCCGACGGGGGTGCGCCGACGGGGGCGGCGGAAGCGGAGCCGGAGGTCGACGACGCGGCCGCCGAGGACGTGGACGCAGAGGACGACGGGGATGAGGACGCCGAGAGCCACCCGGTGGCCCCCGCGGGCAGGATGAACGCCGCCGCCGCGACGGCCGCGGCAACCCCCGCGACCACACCGATCAGGGCAAACCGGCGAACCGGCGATCCAGGCTTGCGGTGCCCGGGAACCTCGGGTGCGACGTCATTCGTACTCATCAGCGCGGGACTTTACTGGGAACGCTCCCACCGAGTCATGCTGAAGATCTTTTGAAAGCCTTAAGCTTTCAGCGCCGATAGATCCGCATCGAGTACCCCACGTTGTCGATCTCGGTGCTGGAGTCGATCAGCTGCTTCAGCCGGCCCTTGGCCAGCGCCACCCGGGAATCCGAGACGACGAGCAGCCCATGCACGTCATCGATCGGCACCCCGAGCGGATTTTTCCCCTGAATACCGTAATATCCGGGCACGCCGCTACCTTTGTAGACCAGCCAGACCGTCTCGTTCGGATACTTGTCCCGCAGCCGGATCCCCAGCCGCGCCAGGTCCTGCCCCCAGTCGACGTTGGCGTCGTGCAGGTTGAGGTGCGTCTTCGAGGTCCCGCCGAAGGCCTCGTTCGAATACGGCAGGTAGTACGGGAAGGTCAGCATCGAACTGACCGCCACGAACGCGGTCAGCGCGGCCACCCCGGCCCAGGCGAACCGCAGCCGGATGAGCATGACCGTCCCGGCCACCACGGCCAGGAAGATCGGCATGAAGATCACGTAGCGGGTGCCGTAGTCGCGCGACCCGGTCATCGCCACCAGCATCAGCACCGACGCCGGCAGCAGGAGATAGAGCGTCGCGATCCGCAGTGCCGGCTTGACCAGCATGGTGATCGTGCCGGCCACCCACAGCGCGAGCATCCCGAGCGGCGTCTTGATCAGCAGCGCGACCGGCAGGTAATACCAGGGCGACCCGCGATAGGCCCGCCCGAGCAGGAACCCGTTGAAGCTGCGCGCCTCGAACTTGAACTGGATCAGAATCCCGTCCCGATAGGCCTTCGGCAGCGGCAGCAGATCGACCGCGAGCCCCTTGAGCCCACCCGGATGCGGAAGATTCGCCGGCGTCGTCCAGCGCATCCGCGGATCAACCGCCAGATAGACGACCCAGACCACGGCCACGGCGATGACACCGACCCCGAGGGCACCGACGATCCGCCAGCCCAGATTCCGCCACCAGGCACCCGGTTTCCCGATCAGAAAGGGCGACAGAAGAGCCAGGACCAGGACTACGGGTACGGCGGGGAGAGCGCTCATCCGGGTCGCGAGTGCGGCGCCCAGGGCCAGGCCGGCGAGCGGCAGATACAGCCGTGGTCGCAGGCGGGAGCGCCACAGCATCCAGAACGTGGTGAGCAGCAGCCCGGCCGCCGGCACGTCCAGCGTGGCCAGCGAGCCGTGCGCGATCACGTCCGGTGAGAAGGCGTAGAGCGCGAGCGCGACCAACCCCGCCCACCGCCCGGCCAGGTCGCGAGCGAACCCGAGCACGACCAGCCCGAACAGCAGCGTCAGCACGATGATCGGCACCCGGGCCAGCAGCATCAGCCGGAACGGGTTGTTGCCGGTCTCGTAGAGCAGGTGCCGGCCCAAGGCCGTCTGAGTTCCGGGGTACGCCGGGTCGAGCTTGGCGTCGTCGAAGGCCAGCCCGACCGCCATCACCAGCTTGCCCAGCGGCGGATGCTCCGGGTTGTAGCGCAGGCTGTGCTGCTGGGTGAGCACCTCCGCGGTGGCCACGTAGACCGGCTCGTCGATGGTCGGCGACTGCTGCAGCGCCGTGGTGACCATCGCGAACGCCATGCCCCCCAGCATCGCCACCACGATCAGGGGATAGATCAGACGCTTCCACGGCACCGCGCAAACTTAGCCGGTGAATTCGCCGTCCGGCGTGGCGGCCGCGTCGGCGCGCTTCACGAGCTCGGCGGCGCGCAGCTCGACGCGGCGGATCTTGCCGGAGATCGTCTTCGGGAGCACCGAGAACTCCAGGCGGCGGATCCGGGCGTACGGCGGCATGTGTTCCTTCGCGTACGCGAAAATAGCTTCCGCCGTCGAAGCGGAAGCGTCCCACCCCTCCGCGAGCACGACGTAGGCCTTCGGCACCGCCAGGCGCAGGGGGTCGGGCGACGGCACCACCGCCGCCTCGACCACGGCCTCGTGCTCGATCAGGATGCTCTCCAGCTCGAACGGCGAGATCCGGTAGTCGGACGCCTTGAACACGTCGTCGGTCCGCCCGACGTAGGTGATGTAGCCGTCGTCGTCGCGGGCGGCCACGTCGCCGGTGTGGTAGTAGCCGCCGGCCATCCGCTCGGTGGTGAGCTCGGCGTCGCCGTGGTAGCCGACCATCAGCCCGGTCGGCCGCGGGTCGAGCGCCACGCAGATCTCACCCTCGGTAGCCGGCTGCTGGGTGTGCGGGTCGATCAGCTCGATCCGGTAACCGGGGACCGGGCGGCCCATCGAGCCCGGCTTGACCGGCTGGCCGGGCGTGTTGGCGATCTGCACGGTCGTCTCGGTCTGCCCGAAACCGTCCCGGATGGTCACTCCCCACGCCTTGCGCACCTGGTCGATGACCTCGGGATTCAGCGGTTCGCCGGCGCCCACGACGAGCCGCGGCGGGGTGCGCAGCGCGGACAGGTCGGATTGGATGAGCATCCGCCAGACGGTCGGCGGGGCGCAGAAACTGGTCACGCCGCAGCGCTGCATCTCGGCCATCAGCCGACCGGCGTCGAACCGTGCGTAGTTGTAGATGAACACGCACGCCTGCGCGTTCCAGGGGGCGAAGACGTTGCTCCAGGCATGCTTCGCCCATCCGGGCGAGGAGATGTTGAGGTGTACGTCGCCGGGCCGCAGCCCGATCCAGTACATCGTCGAGAGGTGCCCGACCGGGTACGACTGGTGGGTGTGCTCGACCAGCTTCGGCTCGGCGGTCGTCCCGGACGTGAAGTAGAGCAGCAGCGTGTCGGTGGCCCGGGTCGGCCCGTCCGGTTCAAAAGCTTCATTTCCGGCGTACGAGTCGTGGAAGTTCAGCCAGCCGTCGACCGGACCGCCCACCGCGATCTTCGTGACGTCGAGGTCGGCGAACTTGGCGGCCGCGGCCGCCGTGGTGATCACGTGCTTGGCGCCGCCGCGGGCCACCCGGACCGCCGAGTCGGCCGGGCCGAGCAGCGGGGTGGCCGGGATCAGCACGGCACCCAGCTTCATCGCGGCCAGGATGGTGTCCCACAACTCGGCCTGGTTGCCGAGCATCAGCACGATCCGGTCGCCGCGCGCGATCCCCTGGGCCCGCAGCCAGTTCGCCACCTGGTTGGAGCGGCGGGCCATCTCGGCGAACGAGAAGCGCTGCTCGGAGCCGTCCTCCTCGACGATCCAGAGGGCCGGCGCGTCGTTGCCCTCGGCGATCACGTCGAACCAGTCGAGCGCCCAGTTGAATTCGCCCAGCTCCGGCCACGAGAACCCGGCCAGGGCCGTCTCGTACTGCTCGGCGTGCGCCACCAGGAAGTCCCGTGCCTGCCGAAATGCCGCCGTGCCCGCCATGATGTCCCCTCAGCCCGTCCAGGTCAGGGGACAGACTGCGCTCGGGCGGGCGATGAACGGTAGCCCCGAACGGGGGTGGCGATCATCTCAAATGGCCAGCGTCTTCGTCGCCACCATCCCGCGCCGGACGTCGCCGGTCACGCAGGCCATCTCCAGCGGCATGCTCATCGTGCCGGCGTCGAGCGTCGCGGCGTAACCGCCGGTCGCGTAGACCTGCTCGGCGGCGTCGCCCGGCAGCGCGATCTGCGCGCGGTGCAGCAGGTCGCGGCAGGCCGGGCCGGAGTAGATCTCGACGTGCAGGCGCGGCCAGCGGCCGTCGTGCGCGCCCGGGAAGATGCTGGTGAAGCGGGCCCAGCCGGCCGTGTCGGCGGTCTGCACGCCGCGCAGGTAGTTCGCCCGCTCCAGCCCCTCGCCGTACAGGGAGTAGTTGCCGTTCTGGTCGCAGTGCCACAGATACACGGCGTAACCGGTCAGCGGGCGGCCGGAGTTGGCGCTGGTGAGGCGCAGCCGGATGTCGAGCGGCACGCCCCGGGCCACGCCCGACGCGGTGCCGAAGCTGCGCCGGATGTCGCTGCGCACGATGCCCGAGCGGACCAGCGGGGCGAACGTGCGCCCCGCGGCGACCGCCGCCACCGTGGTGCCGCCGGCCAGGCCCATCATCCGGCGACGCCGGACCAGCGGGAAGTCACGGGCGAGTCCACGGTCCGGCAGCGTCTCCAGCTCGATCATGCCGCCTATTCCACAAGCGGTGGGTTGTGCGGGCGGATCGGTTCCGGTTTCAGTTCGGGTGCGGGATGTACGCCGCTTCGGCTTCGGCTTCGGCCGCTGCGAGCTTCGCCGGGAACGCCTGAGCCGCCTGCCACAACTTCAGCACCAGCCATGCCTCGAACGCCATCAGCAGGAAGCCGGCGGCGACCGTGACCGAGATCAGCCAGCCGGTGAGCGGGGCGATGATGAAAACGGTCATCTCGTACTCGATGCCGCTGAACAGGTGGGTCCGGATGCGGTGGTTGCGCAGGAAGTCGCCGGCCTGCCGCTTGCGGGACACCTGGCCGGCCGGGACCGGCTCAGCCGCTTCCGCCTCGGCGCGCACCGGGCGGACCTCCTCGATCTTCTCGCGCATCTCGGCCCGGACCTTGGTGATCTGGCTGCCGTTGAGATAGCGGAACAGATCCAGGAAGACCACGACCGCGAGCAGCCACAGATAGGTCTCCCGGTCGGTCCGCAGGTACTGGCCGCCGAAGAGGGCCAGCGCGCAGATGAAGACCCGGATCCGGTCGAAGACGAAGTCGAACCAGGCTCCGAAGATCGAGCCGGTCCCGTTCAGCCGGGCGATCTTCCCGTCCATGCAGTCGACGATGAAGCTCACGTGGAAGAGCAGCGCGCCCGCCACCAGCCACCATCGGGTCTGCATCGCGAAGCAGCCGGCCGCGGCCAGGCCGATCACCGTGGCGAGCACGGTGAGCATGTTCGGCGTGATGCGGCGATGCGGTGCGACCAGCCGGACCAGGCGCGAGGCGACCGGGTCGACCAGCAGCACGGTCCACCATGCGTCACGCGGTTTGTAGGTGCGTTCGCGGATTTCTTCCAAGGTCACGGCCACAGCGGGGCAGGTTAATGATGATCTCTCGGAATTTGCTGTGTCTCCCGTTACAAAACGAGTCGTTACTATTCATATGCGCCGTAGTACTCTCCGTCACATGGGCGGTGATCGATATTCACCGGGCGACGCGGGGGCGTTGACGTCCACCATGGACGATCCGCCCGCGGTCCACTACGACGACGAGGAGTTGCCCGCCCGCAGCCTCTCCGGCCGCGTCGGGCTCGGCGTCTCGATCGTCGCGTTCCTGGTCGCGCTGCTGGTCCTGGGGCAGGTGTTCCGGCCGCTGGCCCGGGGCAGCCAGTTCTACCTGATCATCTTTCTGGCGGGCACGTTGCCGCTGGTCTTCCTCGCGTACCGGGCCCGCATCACCGGCGCCGGCCGGGAGCGGCCGACGCTGCCGGACTGGCTGTTGGCCGGGCTGGCCGTGGTCACCTGCCTCTATCCGGTGAGCCCGCTGCACGGCGGCTACGACGGTTTCCTCGACCGGCAGGGCCTGCTCGAACCGATCGACATCGTCCTCGGCGCGGTCCTGCTGATCCTGGTCGTCGAGGCCTGCCGGCGCACCACCGGGATCGCGCTGCCGCTCGTCTGCCTGGCCTTTCTGGCGTACGGCTACTACGGCGGCCTGCTTCCGCAGAGCTGGCCGATCGCGCACGCCGGCCTCGATTTCGCCCAGATCGTCGACGCGCTGTACAACTCGGGCAGCGGCTTCTACGGCACCCCGCTCGACGTGGCCGCCACCTACATCGTGCTGTTCACCATCTACGGCGCCGTCCTCGACCTCAGCGGCGCCAGCCGCTTCTTCGTCGACCTGTCGGTGGCCGCGTTCCGGAAGTCGCGCAGCGCGGCCGGCCGCACCGCGGTGGCCGCCGGGTTCCTGCTCGGCACCGTCTCCGGCTCGGGCACCGCGACCGCGGTCAGCGTCGGCGCGGTCACCTGGCCGCTGCTGCGCCGGGCCGGCTACCCACCCGAGCAGGCCGGCGGCATGCTGGCCGCGGCCGGGGTCGGCGCGATCCTCTCCCCGCCCACCCTGGGCGCGGCCGCGTTCATCGTCGCCGAATACCTGGACGTCTCCTACCTGACCGTCCTCGGCTGGGCCACCATCCCGACCCTGCTCTACTACCTGGGCATCCTGCTCGCCGTCGAGATCGACGTGCGGCGCTTCCGGGTCCGCTCGATCGAGGTCCCCACCACCAGCGCGTGGCGGCTGCTGCTCCGCTTCGGTTACCACTTCTCCTCGCTGATCCTGATCGTGGTCCTGCTGGCCCTCGACGTCAACGCGACGCGGGCGGTCGTCTACGCCACCCTGGCCGCCTTCCTGCTCTCGTTCCTCGACCCGCGCGCCCGGATGACCCCGCCGCGGGTCTTCACCGCGCTGTCGGCCGGGGTGCGCGGGGTGCTGCCGGTGGTCGCGGTCTGTGCCGCGGCCGGCATCATCACCGCGACCACCACCAAGACCGGCCTCGGCGCCCAGCTCGCGTCGTTGCTGGTCGCCGGCGCCCAGGCGGTCACCACCAACCCGACCGCGGTGCTCGCGCTGACCGTCGCCCTGGCCGCGGTGGCGCTGGCCATCCTCGGCCTCGCCGTCCCGGTGACGGCCAGCTTCATCATCGGCTGGGTGATCATCGGGCCGGCGCTGCTCGGGCTGGGCGTGCCCGCGCCCGCGGCGGCGATGTTCGTCTTCTACTACTCGGTCCTCTCCGAGGTCACCCCGCCCACCGCCCTGGCCGCGGTCGGCGCGAGCGCGATCACCGGCGGCCGCACCGTCCCGACCATGTGGCAGGCGCTGAAGTACGCGCTGCCCGCCTTCCTCGTCCCGGTGGCGTTCGTGCTGACCGACTCCGGATCCGACCTGCTGGCCCAGGGTTCGTTCACCGGCATGGTCTGGACGACGGCGGTCGCCTGCCTGGCGGTGCTCGCGCTGGCGGTGGCGACCGGCGGCTGGGTGCCGGGCATCGGCCGGGCGGGTACGCCGAGCCGCGTGCTGGCGGCCGCGGCGGGCCTGCTGCTCCTCTACCTGGAGCCGCTGACGATCACCATCGGCGTACTCGCCCTGGCCGCCGCGGCCGGATGGGCGTTTTTTGATGGGAAGAAGGAATCGCCTACGGAACGGGGATGACATGCGACGAATGGCAATCGGAGTTACCGGACTGATGCTCGTCTCGATCGCGGCCTGCGGTGGCCGGCAGGATGCCGCGACCACCGACAGCGGCGGGGACGTCACCTGCGACGTCACGAATGAGACCCGGGTCGGCATCGCGACCGGGAATGCCACCGGCGTGTATTTCGCGCTGGGCAATGCCTATGCCGAGCAGATCGGCGCGGCCGGCGGAAAGGTCAAGGCGACCGCGGCCGAGACCGGCGCCTCCGTGCAGAACATCCAGCAGGTGGTGGCCGGCACCTACAACGTCGCGTTCGCGCTGGCCGACACCGCCGCCGACGCCGTGAACGGCACCGGGAGCTTCACCGAGAAGCAGCCGGTCGCCGCGCTGGCCCGGATCCACACCAACTACACCCAGGTCATCGTGCGCACCGCGGCCGGCATCAAGGACGTCGCCGGAATGCGTGGCAAACGGGTCTCCACCGGCTCGCCGAAATCCGGCACCGAGGTCATCGCCAACCGCATCCTGAAGGCGGCCGGCCTGGACCCGGCCAAGGACATCAGCGCGCAGAAACTCGACCTCACCAAAACCGTCGACGGCATGAAGGACGGCTCGATCGACGCCCTCTTCTGGTCGGGCGGGCTCCCCACTCCCGGCATCACCGACCTGCTCACCACGTCGGCCGGCAAGGTCCAGTTCCTGGACGTCACCACCGTCCTGCCGGAACTGCAGAAAATCAATCCGGTGTACGAGGCCGGCACCATTCCGGCCGCCACCTACAAGACGACGGCCGATGCGCCGACCATCGTCGTACCCAATTTCCTGCTGGTCCGGACCGACCTCGACGCCAATGTGGCCTGCGTGCTGACCAAGGTCCTCTTCGACCGGAAGACCCAGCTCGAACAGGCGAACGCCGCCGCCAAGGAGATCACCCTCGACAAGGCCCGCAAGACCGACCCGGTGCCGCTGCACCGCGGGGCGGTCAAGGCGCTCGACGACCTGGGCGCGCCGAAGTGACGCCGGCCGCCCCCGGCCTAATCCCCTTGCCGGGGTGGCCGGGGGCGGTCATCATGGCCCGATGCGTAACTCCACTCGAAAGGGCGTACGCGCCCTCGCGCTTTGATCGCGACCGCGCGGCGTAGCACCGCGCTCGTCTCGGACCTCTGGGTCCAGGCCACCGAGATCCGGCAGGAATGGCTCGACATCGGGCTGACCACCGAACCCGCCGACCGGTCCGCCACCGAAGAGGCCATCGCCTCGATCTACGCCCGGCATCGGCGCGGCCGTCCCGAATTCCGCTGGGTGTCCTCGCCCGCGGCCGCCGTGCCGCACCTCGCCGGACTGCCCACCCACGCGACCCTGCGCTCGTGGGTCGCCGACCGCCGGCCGCCCGGCCGGCCACCCCTCGCCAGCGACATCGCCGCCGGCCTGTCCCGGCTGCGTTCGGTGCTGGCCGAGACGTACGCCGAACCGCTGCCGGACCGCAAACCGATGAAGCGCGAGAAGGGCAAACCCTGGCCGGTCCTGCCGGTCGACCGGGCCCTCGACGCCGGCCTGCCGTTCCACGAGTTGGTGCGGCAGGGCGTCCGGGAGGCGCTGTTCCGGACCCTGGCCGATCAGATCTACCACCCGATCCGGGCGGCGCTGGGTCCGGCGCTGCCGGTCTGCTGGTACGGCCATCAGGACGCCGCCTGGATCGCCCACCTGGAAGTGCTGCGGCGGCTCGGCCTGATCTCGGTCGGCGACGGCTCGGCCTTCGTGGCCTGGACGACGCTCGCCCGGTCGGGCGGCTGGTGGTGGCCCGGCGAACAGCACTGCGTCGTGGTGGACCGGCCCGCCGTGATCCGGATGTCGCCGATGCCCGGCGCATGGCACGGCGAGCTCCGCCGTGACACCGGTCAGCCGGCCGTCGACTATCGCGACGGCTGGTCGATCTGAGTCAGGGGGCCCCGGTCACAACGTCGGCCGGGGCCCACCAGGCGGTGACCCGGTCGACGATCTGGCTGCTTCCGCGGACCCAGGTGACGTGGTCGTTGCTGTTGCCGGGGAGGACGTCGTCGTACTCCCAGCGGGTCACCTGCTCGGGGGCGAACAGCCGGCGAGCGAAGCCATCGACCGCGGCCGCCGGGGCGAGGCGGTCGCCGCCGAGACTGATGATCAGCGACGGCGTTTCGATCAACCGGTCGGCCGGAAAGGGCAGTTGCCCCGACACCGCCATCCGGGCCCACTCGCGCATCAGGGTGCGCGCTCCGGGGCCGCCGAAGGCCGGCTTCGGGAGATGGCCGAACGCCGTGGTCAGCGCCGGCACGACGACGGTCGCCATCACCACCAAGGGCAGCCCGCCGAGCGGGTAGTGCCGGTGGAACGGCAGCGCGCCGCCGACCGTGATCACCCCGTCGACCGGCTCGCGACTCAACTCGTGGCCGGCGGCCAGTTGAGCGCCGAGACTGTGCCCGAGGAGCAGGACCGGCCGGTCGCGGTCCTCGGTGCGGGCCTGCACCACGGCCTCGGCGATGTCGTCGATCTCGTCGGCATAGGACCAGTCGTGCTGACGGCTCGCCCGGGGCAGCCCACGCTCGAAGCCACGACGCGGCAGCGCGCGGGCCTGCCACCCCCGCCGCTGGAAGTCCTCGACCAGCGGCCGGTAGTAGGAGGACCCGATCGCCATGGCGGGCGCGATCAGGACCAGGGGCGCGCTCGGCGACATGGCGCTCCTAGCTCGGCGGAAGCACCAAGTTACTCGACGGTACGGTCGAGTTGACAGCGGTGGTGGCCATCGTCACGGCGCCTGACGCTTTCTTTTGTTCGCCGCATTGTTCGCCGAAAAAGGCATTGCTGCGGCGGTGGTGGTGCATTACTGTTTGGGAAGTCCGCAACACGGAGCACGCGAAAGGGGATCGAGATGAAGTGGCAGGCCACCAAGATGGTCCACCTCGCCGCCGCGATGCCCATCGGCATGCGACGCGCGCCGAAGTGGCGCTCCCAGGGAGTGAGCTGGCGAAACGGCTGATGCCGTAACGGTTTCCGTCGCCGCCCTCCCACCTCGGGACGGGCGGTTTTTTCGTCTGTGCATGACTTACGGGCGTAGCTCAATCGGAAGAGCAACGGTTTCCAAAGCCGTGTGTTGCGGGTTCAATTCCTGCCGCCCGTGCGGCAATTTAAATTGCAATTGTGGTGTCCAAAAATAGTGGAAGGAGCGGCGGCCTCAGCGGGCCGGCTGCGGTGGGTAGGGCGACCGCCGGGCTAGCTGGACGGGATTACTTGCGCTACCCGGCCAACGCAGGGCGCCGCCGCCCCTTTCGCTCCGAGGGCTCGTAGCTCATCTGGTAGAGCGCCCGTCCTGCAAACGGGAGGTGGCCGGTTCGATCCCGGCCGGGTCCACGCACACGTCGTCGTAGCTCAGCGGTAGAGCACTGCCCTCATAAGGCGGAGGCCGGTTGGTTCGACACCACCCGACGACACGAAGCCCCTGTGGCACAGCTGGACAGCGCGCCGGATTACGGATCCGGAGGTCGGGAGTTCGAATCTCTCCAGGGGCACGGCAACACAAGCGTCGCTAGCTCAATCGGTAGAGCATCCGCCTCTTAAGCGGAGGGTTCGGGGTTCGAGACCCCGGCGGCGCACTCGCAGGGTGGAGCAGCTCGGAGTGCTCGCGGGTCTCATACGCCCGAGGTCGTGGGTTCAAATCCCACCCCTGCCACCAACGGAAAGGTCCGGGGTGTGGCGGCGGCGTTCCGGCCGGTGGCAGCCTGGATGCTAGGCGGCGGCCTGCAGGGCCATCTCGGTCTTGGTGCGCTGCAGGTCGGCGGGGGCCACGCCGTGCGAGCGCAGTGCCCGGGACACCCGGGCGGCGACCGCGCCGGCCTCGTCGACCGGGCAGCGGGTGGACAGCTCCAACAGGTAGGTGCCGTCCGGGTAGCGCCAGCGCTCGGCGGTCAGGCCCTGCTTCAGGCCGCGCAGCTTGAAGTTGCGGCGGTGCACGTGGATCGGGCCGAAGACGGTCAGGTCCTTCGGCCGCACCGACGGCGGGGCGTACTTGGTCAGCATCCGCCGCTGCTGGGTGGAGAGCAGCGTGATCAGCGGGCGCCCGGCGGCGACGGCGCGGGAGACGTCGCGCCGGCCCAGGCGCTTCTTCAGGGCGCCCGAGCAGACCGCGTGGCTGGGCAGGGCGTCGATCTCGACGTGGAACTGCTCGGCGTTGCGCAGCCAGCCGGGCATCCGGCCGGGGACGACCGGGCGCAGCTTCACCACCGCGTCGTCGCGTTGGTCGGCGCGGTCGCGGAACCGGATGATCACGTCGTTGCGGTAGAGCTCGAGGTCGGGGGTGTCGAGGAAGTAGATCCGGCGGGACGGGCCGCGGTCCGAGTTGATCCCCAGCGAACGACCGCCGTGGCGGGGCAGCACCACCTTGAGCTCCACGTTCGTGGCCTGGCCGGTGAGGCTCTGCAGCGGGTCAGGCTGCCAGAATCCCGTCACGGTGAATGTCCTCCTCGCTTCCGTGCGCCCCGCGGCAAACGCGCGCGGAACGAGGTTGCGGGGCGGCTTACCCCCGTACACCTTCCATTAACCTTACGGCAACCACATGGACGTTCTGCTACCTACGCGTTTCGGATCGACGCAGCGTCGGCCAGACCCAGGATGTCGACGGCCTTCTCGCGCATCTCGACCTTGCGGACCTTCCCGGTCACGGTCATCGGGAAACCGTCCACCACGTGCACGTAGCGCGGGATCTTGTAGTGGGTCAGCCGGCCGGCGCAGTACTCCCGGACCGCCGCCGCGGTCAGCGCGGTGGTGCCGGGGCGCATCACGATCCAGGCCATCAGCTCCTCGCCGTATTTCGCGTCCGGGACGCCGATCACCTGCACGTCGGCGATGTCCGGGTGGCCGTAGAGGAACTCCTCGACCTCCCGCGGATAGACGTTCTCGCCGCCGCGGATCACCAGGTCCTTGATCCGGCCGACGATGTTGACGTAGCCGTCCGCGTCCATCGTCGCGAGGTCGCCGGTGTGCATCCAGCGGGCCGCGTCGATCGCCTCGGCGGTGGCGTCCGGCTGCTCCCAGTAGCCGAGCATCACCGAGTAGCCGCGGGTGCACAGCTCGCCCGGCTCGCCGCGCTCGACGACCAGCCCGGTGGCCGGGTCGACGACCTTGGACTCCAGGTGCGGCATCGACCGGCCGACCGTCTCGGTGCGGCGGGCCAGGTTGTCGTCGGGACGGGTCATGGTGGACACCGGGGACGTCTCGGTCATCCCGTAACAGATCGCCAACTCGGCCATGTTCATCTCGGCGACCACCCGCTTCATCACCTCGACCGGGCACGGCGAGCCGGCCATGATGCCGGTACGCAGGGTGGACAGGTCGTAGCCGGCGAAGTCCGGCAGGCCGAGCTCGGCGATGAACATGGTCGGCACGCCGTACAGCGAGGTCACCCGCTCGGCGGCGACCGCGGCCAGGGTGCGGGCCGGATCGAAGGCGGGGGACGGCAGCACGATGCAGGCGCCGTGCGAGGTGGCGCCGAGGTTGCCCATCACCATGCCGAAGCAGTGGTAGAGCGGCACCGGCAGGCACACCCGGTCCTGCTCGGTGTAGTTGATCAGCTCGCCGACGAAGTAGCCGTTGTTGAGGATGTTGTGGTGCGAGAGCGTCGCACCCTTCGGGAACCCGGTCGTCCCGGACGTGTACTGGATATTGATCGGGTCATCGAAGGCCAGCTCGGCCGCGCGCGCCGCGATCCCGGTCAGGTCCCCGTCGAGCAGAAGATCTTCAAAACTTGCTTCGCTTATGTACGCCACGTCAGCGAACCCGATCGACTCGATCATGCCCCGGTAGTCGCTCGACTTGAACGCCACCGCACTGATCAGCAGGGTCAGCCCGGACTGCTTCACCACGTACTCGAGCTCGTGCGTCCGATAGGCCGGGTTGACGTTGACCAGGACCGCCCCGACCTTCGCCGTCGCATACTGCGTGATGACCCATTCCGCGCAGTTCGGGGCCCAGATGCCGACCCGGTCGCCCTTGGCGATCCCGCGCGCCAGCAGACCCCGGGCCAGGCGGTTCACGTCCGCGTCGAGTTCCGCGTAGGTCCATCGCCGGCCGGCCGCCACGTCGACCAGCGCCTCCCGGTCGCCGAAGCGGGCGACGGCGCGTTCGAAGTTGGCCCCGATCGTCTCGCCGAGCAGGGGCGCGGTGCTGGTTGCGGAGGCGTAGGACAGCATTCCCGCAGCATGGGCCGCTGTCCGGCGGCCCACCAGCCCCGATCGGGGGTAGGCCTAGCAAGGCAGTGCCCGTGCCATGCTGTCAATGTGCTCGAAACAGCCGATCTGCCCGCCGCGCTCGGCCGGATCCGCCGGGTCACCGGCCTTCCGGTCGCGTTCGGCGGCGTGGTCGCGGCCGACGTGCGGCACATGCGGCTCACCGATTTCGCCGGCACCAGCACGCTCGCGCTGCACGGCCTGGTGGTGAGCGCCGGCCACGGGCTCGGCGGCCGGGTGGTGACGACCGCGCGGCCGGGCCGGGTCGCGGACTACGCGGCCGACCCGCGGATCAGCCACGAGTACGACGGGCCGGTGACCGCCGAGGGGCTGCGCGCGATCGCGGCCGTGCCGGTGGCGATGGGCGGTTCGGTGCTGGCGGTGCTCTACGCGGGGACGCGCGAGCCGATCGCGGTCGGTGGCCGGGCGCTGGACGCGATGGGCCGGGTGGCGCTGCGGCTCGGCACCGAGGTGACCGTCCGCCGGGAGGTCGCGCGCCGGATGGCCGAGCTGGAGGTCGCCGCCGCCCGGGACGCCCGCGATGCCACCGCCCGCGAGTGGGAGGAGGTGCGGTTGGCGCACGCCGACCTGCGTACCCTCGCCGCGGAAACCTCGGACCCCACCCTGCGGGAGCGGCTGCAGCACATCTCCGACCGCCTGGTCGGCGCCCGCCCGGGCGCCGCGGCGCCCCCTCCGCTCTCCCCGCGCGAGCTCGACGTGCTCGCGATGGTCGCGGTCGGCTGCGGGAACGCGGAGGCGGCGCGTCGACTGGGGCTTTTGCCGGAAACCGTGAAGAGCTATCTGCGCAACGCCATGCGCAAGCTGGGCACGCATGGCCGGATGGAGACGGTGGTGACCGCGCGGCGCCTAGGATTCCTGCCGTGAAGCGAGTGATCGTGACCCCGGCCGGGGTCGAGGTGACCGAGGCCGCGGTGCCGACTCCGGGGCCGGGCGAGGTGCTGGTGCGGACGGTGCTGGCCGGCATCTGCGGCTCCGACGTGCACGCGGTCCAGGGCCGCCATCCGAACATCGCGCTCCCCTACCGGCCCGGCCACGAGGTGGCCGGCACGGTCGAGGCGGTCGGCGCCGGCGTCACCCGGGTGGCGGCCGGGCAGCGGGTCGCACTCGAACCGTTCCTGCCCTGCTGGGAGTGCAAGCAGTGCCGGGCCGGGCGGGAAAACCTGTGCGAGCGGCTCGGCTTCTTCGGCTGCGGGCACGACCAGGGGGCGATGGCCGAGCTGTTCACCGTCGACCAGCGCCGGCTGCACCGGGTGCCGGACGCGCTCGACTGGACCCAGGCCGCGTTCATCGAGCCGCTCGGCACCCCGGTGCACGCGGCCCGGCTGGCCGGCGGTCTCGCCGGGCGCACCGTGGCGATCCTCGGCGCCGGCACGATCGCGCTGCTCACCCTGCAGGTGGCCCGGCAGCAGGGCGCGGCGCGGGTGGTCCTGACCGCGCGGTCGCCCCGGTCGCGGGAGCGGGCCGCGACGTTCGGGCCGGACGCGGTGGTCGACGCGACCGCGCCGGACGCCGCCGAGCAGGTGCGCGGGCATCTGGGCGAGAGCGCCGACGTCGTGTTCGACTGCGTGGCCGAGCAGTCCACCATGGACCAGGCGATCGCGATCGCCGACAAGGGCGGCACGGTGGTCGTGGTCGGGGTGCCGCCGGCCGCGGTGACCATCCCGCTGCCGCTGGTCCAGGACAGCCAGTTGCGCATCCAGGGCAGCGCCACCTACCTGCCGGAGGACTTCGCCGAGGCGATCGCGCTGCTCGTCAGCGGCGCGGTGACGGTGTCCGGGCTGGCCACCGTCCGGCCGCTGGACGAGGCCGCCGCCGCGTTCGCCGACGCGGCGAGCGGCGCGCACGTCAAAGTGTTGCTCGGTGCCTGATTCCGGCTAAGTGAGGGGCGCGACCCCTGGTGGTTACCTGCCGGTAATGCAAAGGTGGGCCGATGACGGATTACGACGTCGTGATCGTGGGCAGCGGCTTCGGCGGCAGCGTGAGCGCGCTGCGCCTGACCGAAAAGGGTTACCGGGTCGGCGTGCTCGAGGCCGGTCGGCGCTACACCCCCGAAACACTCCCGAAGACCTCCTGGGACCTTCGCAACTTCCTCTGGGCGCCGAAGCTCGGGCTGCGCGGCATCCAGCGCATCACGCTGCTGAAGGACATCATGGTGCTGTCGGCGGCCGGCGTCGGCGGCGGCTCCCTGGTGTACGCGAACACGCTCTACCGCCCACCGGCCACGTTCTTCGCCGATCCGCACTGGTCCGGGATCACCGACTGGGCGGCCGAGCTCGCGCCGTTCTACGACCAGGCGTCCCGCATGCTCGGGGTCACCGAGCAACCCACGATGACGCCGTCGGACGTGGTCATCCGCTCGGTCGCCGAGGACATGGGGGTGGGTTCGACCTTCCGGCGTACGCCGGTGGGGGTGTTCTTCGGGGAACCGGGCAAGACCGTGCCGGACCCGTTCTTCGGCGGCGCCGGGCCGGATCGCACCGGCTGCACCGAGTGCGGCAACTGCATGATCGGCTGCAAGGTCGGCGCCAAGAACCGCCTCGACGTCAACTACCTCTACCTGGCCGAGAAGGCCGGCGCCGTGGTGCACCCGGACACCGAGGTCACCACGATCCGGCCGGTCGATGACGGCTGGATCGTCGAGACCCGGACCGGGCGCTTCACGGCCGGTCAGGTGATCCTCTCGGCCGGTGCGCTCGGCACCCAGCGGCTGCTGCACGCCATGCGGGACACCGGCGTGCTGCCGCACGTCTCGGCCCGGCTCGGCTCGCTGACCCGCACCAACTCCGAGGCGCTGCTCGGCGCGCAGGCCGCGTCGGTGCCGGCCGAGCCCTACTCGAAAGGGGTGGCGATCACCTCGTCGTTCCACCCGGACCCGACCACCCACATCGAGCCGGTCCGCTACGGGCCCGGCAGCAACGCGATGGGCCTGCTCGCGACGCTGCTGGTCGACGGGGGCGGGCGGGTGCCGCGGCCGCTGAAGTTCCTCGGCCAGATGCTGCGCCACCCGTACGTCCTGGCGCGGTCGCTGTCGGTGCGCCGGTGGAGCGAGCGCACGATCATCGCGCTGGTGATGCAGACCCTGGACAATTCGCTGACCGTGCGGCGCACCAAGCGTGGCCGGTTGACCACCGGCCCCGGGCACGGCGAGCCGAACCCGACGTGGATTCCGCAGGGGCACGAGGCGGTCCGGCGGATCGCCGACAAGATCGGTGGCTTTCCCGGCGGCACCGTCGGCGACATCTTCGACATTCCGATGACCGCGCACATTCTCGGCGGCGCCACCATCGGCGAATCCGCCGCGGCCGGGGTGCTCGACGCCTATCACCGCGTTTACGGGTATGCCGGATTGCACGTCGTCGACGGCTCGGCGGTGCCCGCGAATCTCGGCGTGAATCCGTCGCTGACGATCACCGCGATGGCCGAGCGGGCGATCTCGCTGTGGCCGAACAAGGGCGAAAATGATCAGCGGCCGGCACTCGGCACGGAATATCGCCGGATCGCCGCGATCGCGCCGCACTCCCCCGCCGTTCCGGCCCACGCGCCGGCCGCCCTGCGGCTGACGACCAGATGAATTCGCCGGGCGAATTGGACGAACCGCCCCGGCACCGGAGAATCGGCGACGAGGCGGCTCGGGCTGGCGAGCCTGATGATCAGGCGGTGGTGCAGGTCGATCCGTTGAGCGTGAATCCGGACGGGTTCGTGAAACTGCCCGAGTAGGTGCCCTGGAATCCGAAGGAGGCGTTCGCCCCGGCGGCCAGGCTGCCGTTCCAGGTGACATTGCCGGCAGTGATCGCGCCGCTCGAACCGGTGATGTTCGCGTTCCACGAACTGGTGATCGACTGACCGGACGGGAGCGTGAATCCGAGGTTCCAGCCGTTGATCGCACTGGTTCCGGTATTGGCGACGGTCACGTTGGCGGTGAAACCGCTGCTCCAGACATTCGTGCCATAAGTGACCCGGCAGGCGGCCGTGCCGGTGGTCGGCTGGGTCGTCGGTGCCGTGGTCGGGGCGGTGGTCGGGGCGGTCGTGCTCTGGCCACCACTGTTCACCGCGGCCGAGAAGTCGGTGACGGCCAGGCCGGCGCCGCCGATCCACGGCTCGAAACCGGCCTGGATGCTGGTCAGATACCACGAACTGGTGATCGCTCCGCGGTTCTTCACGTCGTTGATGAAATCGAGGACGCTGAAGCTCCAACTGGCGATGGGGGACGGCGCGACGTACGAGATCACCGCGTTGGAACCGTTGCTGCCCCGCCAGACCTCCCAGCTCCGGCCGCCGATGGTCGCGTTTCCGACCACCGAGCCGATCGGCTGGATGGAGCCCTGCCGGTTGAACCAGATCATGATCTCCTGCTGGTTGACCCCGTCCTTCTTCGGCGACGGGTCCAGCCAGATGTCGTACGCCGCGTCGTAGGTGGCGCCGGATACGTACTGGTAGGAGATGCTGCTGGTGGCGCTGGAGATGGCACTGACCTGGATCGGCAGGTTGGTGCCGGGTGAGCAGTTCGTGTAGTGGCAGCCGAGATAGACGGCCGGGTAGGAGACCGGAGCGCCACTCGTGTTGCCGGTGCCATGCTGGCTGGTCACCGAGAAACCGGTGCCGGTCACGTTGATGCACTGCTGGGCGGAGGTGCCCCAGCGGTTGTTCATCACGACGTAGCGGCCGCCGATGGTGGTGGAGCCGTACTGATCACAGATCTGCGTGTCGGCCGCCGCTGGTCCGGCGACGGCGAACGCCGTCACGGCACCGGCGGCCAGAAGACCGAGGGCCATGAAGGCGCGGATGGCACGTCTCATTACGAAGCTCCTTGAGAGGGGATCCCGCGGGGACGGGGCTGTGGGAGCGCTCCCACCGCACGTTACAGGACATTCACGAAGCTGAAAAGTAGTCGGCACTGCCCGGATCTGAACGACCGTCCCCGGTAGCACCGGGGTGTGCACATAATTGCGACATGCAGTGCGGCAATTTGCACTGAGAACTATCGGGAGACAGAATAATGGCGTATCGACATTCGCGGCGCCCACGCCGCGTGCGCATAGTCGTCACTCAAATGACATCGCTGTAGGAGCAGGCACACCATGGCCAAGCAGGTAATAACCCTTCTGACCGACGACATCGACGGCGGAGAGGCCGACCGCACCGTCGAGTTCGGACTCGACGGTGTGAACTACACGATCGACCTCTCCGAGAAGAACGCCGGAAAGTTGCGCAAGGCGCTCGACCCGTTCCTCAACTCGGCCACCCGGGTCGGTCGCAGCGGCGCCCTCTCTCCGGCCCGGCGCAGCGCACCGGCGAGCACCGGGCGGGCCAGCCGCGACCAGAATCAGGCGATTCGCGAGTGGGCCAACAAGAACGGCTTCGAGGTGTCCGAGCGTGGCCGTATCCCGAGCCACATCGTCGAGGCGTACCACAGCAAGCGATAGGTTGATCCCCGTCGTCGGATAAACGGCGTCCCCGCACACGCGGGGGCGCCGTTTTTCGGAAAGAGGGACACATGCGGGTCGTAATCGTCACCGGCGCGTCGAGCGGAATCGGCCGGGCCACCGTCACCCGGATAGGTCGCGCCGGCACCACCGTAGTGCTCGCCGCCCGCCGTGCCGACGAATTGGAAAAGGTGGCCGGCGAGATCCGCGCGCAGGGCGGCGACGCGCTCGTGGTGCCCACCGACGTCCGCGACCCGGCCGCGATCACCGCACTGACCTCGGCCGCCATCGAGGTGACCGGCCGGATCGACGGGCTGGTCAACAACGCCGGCATCGGCGGCCCGTCGTCGATCCTGGCCGACGACGAGGTGGTCGCCGGCATGATCGAGGTGAACCTGATGGCGCCGATCCGGCTGATGCGCGCGGTCGTGCCGATCATGACGGAACAGGGCTCGGGCGCGATCGTGAACATCGGCTCGGTGGCCGGCGAGATCGGCCTCGGCGGCACCTACTCGGCCACCAAGTTCGCCCTGCGCGGGATGAGCGACTCGGTCCGCCGCGAGCTGATCGGCACCGGCATCGGGGTGACGCTGGTCGAGCCCGGCTTCATCGCCACCGACCTCACCAAGCGGCGCCGCGGCCTGCCCGGCCCGGAGATCGTCGCGGCCGCCGTGGAGCGCGCCCTGCAGCGTCCCCGGCGCCGGATCGTCGTCCCGTTCAAATACCGCCCGGCGATCACCCTGGCCAACACGCTGCCCGCGCTGACCGACCGCCTGTACGCGGGCCGCGCCGCGAGCCGCCGCGAGTCCTGACCGCTAGGGCGCGACGTCCTCGCCGCGGTCGCGCTTGGTCAGCATCGTCCACATCGTCTCGGCCAGGTCGGCCGGCTCGACGGTGGGGACCTTGCTGAAGTCGACCCCGACCGACAGCTCGCCCGACGTGGCCAGCCGGTGGCCGGCGCTGCCCCGGATCATCGCGGCGATGTGCAGGACGCCGGCGTAGACGCCCTGGGCGGCGATCTCGCCGTGCAGGGACAGGACGTAGTTGCGGGCCGCGGCCATCGCCGGGCCCAGGCCGCTCAGGTTCGGCATCGGGCGGACCGCCGAGATGCCCTGGCCGATCAGGATGCCGCCGTCGCCGCGGGCCAGCATCTCCGGCAGCACCTCGCGGACGATCGCGACCGGGGTCAGCAGGTAGAGGCTCACGTAGTGCTGGGCGGTCGGGACGTCGAGGTCGCTCGCCCGGATGAACAGGTCGGTGGTGATCGGGGCGTACTCGATCACGTCGATCCGCTCGAACCGCTCCCGGATCCGGCCGACGAGGGCGGGGATCTCCGCCGTGCGGGTCAGGTCGGCCGGGAAGGCCGCCGCCTCGATCCCCTCCGCCGCCAGCTCGGCGGTCAGCGCGGCCAGCCGCGGCTCGTCCCGGGCGACCAGCGCCACCCGGTAACCCTCGCGACCGAACCGGCGGGCGACCGCCTGCCCGAGGCCGGCTCCGGCACCGAAGACGACAACCGTTCTGGACATGGCGACTCCCTAAGTTGAGGTAGGCATCAACTTAGGGCGAACTTGAGGGCTTCGTCAACTTTATCGTGGTGGAGAATCGGTGACATGGAACAGCCGATGCGTCGCGATGCCCGCCGCAACGTCGAGCGCCTCGCCACCGCGGCCGGGCAGGTCTTCAAGGAGCGCGGGCTGGACGCGCCGCTCGAGGAGATCGCCCGGGCCGCCGGGGTCAGCGCCGGCACGCTCTACAACCGGTTCGGCGGGCGGGACGCGCTCATCGACGCGGTCATGCCGGACGTGGTCGAGGCCAAGGTGCGCGAGGCGATGACCCGGGCCGACGCCGAGGACGACCCGTGGGACGGCTTCGCGCTCTACGTCACGCTGCTGTGCGAGATGCAGGCCGGCGACCTGGCCATGAACGACGCGGTGAGCCGCCGCTACGCCGACGCGAAGCGGCTCAACGAGATCTGCGAGGCGCAGATGGACGGGGTGCGCGGGCTGATCGCCAAGGCGCACGCGGCCGGGAAGCTACGGCCCGACTTCACCGCCGAGGACCTGCCCTACCTTCTCTGGACCACCTCGACGATCGTGCGGGCCACCGCGGGCCGGGCGCCGGACGCCTGGCGGCGGGCGCTGGCCTTCACCCTGGACGGCCTGCGCCCGGCCGCGGCCCACCCGCTGCCTGCCCCGCCACTGACGGCGGAGCAGGTCCACGCGGTGATGCTCGACCTCGGCGCCCGCCGGGCGGGCCAGGGCCGGTAAGAAGACGGCGAGATCGGACCGGCACAATCGAGACGTGCTCCTGGAGTTCATTCGTAGTAACACCACGCCCGCGCCGGTGCCGTTCGTTCCCGAGGTCATGCTGTTTCAGGCGGACGAACCGATCGCGCTCTGGGAGAAGACCGAAGCGGCGGGGGCCGAGCAGCCGCCGCCGTTCTGGGCGTTCGCCTGGGCCGGTGGGCAGGCCCTCGCCCGGCATCTGCTCGACCAGCCCGACCTGATCTCCGGGCGCAGCGTGCTCGACCTGGCGACCGGGTCGGGGCTGGTCGCGGTGGCGGCGGCGCTGGCCGGCGGGAAGCCGGTGGTGGCCAACGACATCGACCCGTACTCGCTGGCCGCGGCGGCCGCCAACGCCGCCGCGAACGGGGTCGCGGTCGACACCGTCGAGGCGGACCTTCTCGACACCGTGCCGGCGCAGCAGGTGGTGCTGGCCGGGGATGTCTTCTACAGCCGGGAGATGGCCGGTCGGGTGCTGCCGTTCCTGCGCCGGGCCGCGTCGCGCGGGTCGCTGGTGCTGGTCGGTGACCCGGGGCGGGCCTATCTGCCGGCCGGGCTGATCAAGCGGGCCACCTATGACGTGCCGGTTAACGAGTCATTGGAGAGCGTCACCATTCGCCGCACCGCGATCTGGCAGGTCGTGTGAACGCCTCGCCGTAGCGGGCGCACGGCCCGGTGTTGCAGCCAGGTCTGACTGCTCGGCGGGGGCTGTTCCACGTCGTACTCTCAAAGGGTTTTGGCTATCAGGTCGCAGAGTTCGTGGCCGTCGCAGATGGTGTCGTCGGGGGTCGGCCAGTCGAATTCGCGTTCCTTGTCGGTGCGGGGGGAGCGCATCAGGATGGCGCGAGCCACGTCGGCGCGGCGGGCGCAAACGACGTCGCGGCGGCGGGAATCGCCGACGAACCAGCATGATTCGGGCGGGATGCCGAGCTCGTCGGTGGCGTTCCAGATCATTTGCGGATTGGGTTTCCGGACGCCCGCCTCGTCGCTGTAGATCTGCACGGCGAAGTACGGATTGAGGCCGGTCTTTTTCAGGAAATCGCGGTGGGCGGCGCCGGAAAGGGTGTTGCTGACGACGGCCATCGGGATATCGGCGTCGTGGATGGTGTGCACCGCCTCCGGAATTCCCGGGCGAAGCTCCCAATTGTCCCGCCAGGCCCAGTCGTAACTCAGATGCCGGACCGCGCCCCGCACCGGAACCTGAGCGGCCGGCGGCCAGCCGGGCAGCACGAAGCGTTCCCAGACGTCGGCCTGCGACAACTCGTCCGGCCATTCCTCGTCGCGCCACCGCGCCCACGCCGCCGCGCCGTCGGTGAGGGACCGCTGGATCTCGCCGGGGCTCAGCGCACCCCGGGCCAGGTTGTAGATCCGCAGCACCAGGGCGGGCGGGGCCGAGCGCTGCGGCGGAGCATCCGCGAGGACGCCGCCGAAGTCGAACAGCACGGCACCGGGTCGCATGTCAGCGGGACGTCCCGAGCGTCCAGGCCCGGACGCCGCCGACGATGCCCGCCGTGTTGGGCACCACCACCACGTCGTCGCCCATCCGCGCCAGCTGGGTCGGGGTGATCAGGCGCGAGTTGCCGCCGCCCAGATAGAGACGGTCCCAGAGGAAGACCGGGCGCAGGCCCTCGATGACGTTGCGCACCCGGCGGGACCAGAGGGCGTCGCCGAGCCGGCGGCGCTCGTGCTCGCCGATGTAGGTGTCGTAGGACATCCCCCAGCGCACCGGGGCCTGCGACATCTCCAGGTGCGGGGCGAGCACGCCGCCGTCGAAGAGGGCGCAGCCCAGGCCGGTGCCGAGGGTCAGCATGAGCTCGCAACCGGTGCCGGCCACCACCCCGGCGCCGTGCACCTCGGCGTCGTTGAGCACCAGCGTGGGCAGGCCGAACGCCTCGGCCAGCGCGGTGCGGGCGTCGAAGCCGTGCCATTGGTCGACCAGCTCGGGGTCGACCTTGGTGCGCGGGCCGCTGCGGGTCACGTAGTGCGGGGTGGCCACCACGACGCCGTGCCGCAGCATGCCGGGCATGCCGACGGTGACCCGGTCGGCGGTGGGCAATCGCTCGCCCAGCTGCATCAGGGTCTTGACGAACAGGTCGGGGGGAAGCGGATAGGGGGTAGGGACGCGCAGCGGATGAGCGCGCATCGTGCCCGCCTCATCCAGCACCGAGCCCTTGATGCCGCCGCCGCCGCAGTCGATCGTCAGGGTGAAAGCCACGCCACCAGTTTGCATGGAGGTCACCTCCCCGCCCTATTCTTCCTCGGTTGCCGCCTGGAGAGGGCGCAGGCGCACCCGGGTGATGGCCCGGCCGGTCACCTCGACCACCTCGGCGGTGAACTCCGGCAACTCCACCACCTCGCCGGGGGCGGTCGGGATGTGCCCGAGCTTGGCCAGGACCATGCCGGCGATCGTCGTGTAGTCGCCGTCGTCGTGCGCGCCGGTCTCCTCGTGGAAACCGATGTCGGGCAGGTCGTGGATCGGGAACGCACCGGGCATGAGCAGCGCGCCGTCGTCCTCGTGGACCACCGCGGCCACGTCCCGGTCGGTCTCGTCGTAGATCTCGCCGACGATCTCCTCGACCAGGTCCTCCATCGTGATGATGCCGTCGATCGCGCCGCGCTCGTCGACCACCAGCGCCAGCTGGGTGCGCTCGCCGCGCATCTGCCGCAGCGCGTCGGACACCCGCAGCGTCTCCGGCAGGAACAGGCCCGGCCGGCACACCGCGTCCACCGGGCCCTCGGCGTCGACCAGGTCGCGCAGGTGCACGACCCCGATCACGTCGTCGAGGCCGGCCGGGCCGACCACCGGCGCCCGCGAGTGGCTGCCGGCGATCAGCGCGCGCAGCGCCTCGTGCGCGGGACAACCGGTCGGCAGGGTGAGCACGTCCCGGCGGGGCACCAGGATCTCGCGCAGGATCCGGTCGGCGATCTCGAACGCGCCGCTGATGATGGTGCGCTGCTCGGCCGAGAAGTCCTGCTGGGCGGCGACCATGTCGCGGATCTCCTCGGTGGTGACCTCCTCGCGCTGGGCCGTGGGGTCACCGCCGGCCAGCCGCACGATCAGGTTGGTGGAGACGCCGAGCAGCCACACCGCCGGGCGGGAGATCATCGAGAGGATGTCGAGCGGGCGGGCCACCAGCAGCGCCCAGCCCTCGGTGCGCTGCATGGCGATGCGTTTCGGGGCCAGCTCGCCGATCACCAGGGTGATGAAGGTCAGCGCGATCGTGACGATCAGGATGGCCACCGGCTGGGCGGCGGTGCCGAGGAAGCTGAGCGGCTCGAGCAGCGGCTCGGACAGCGAGACCGCGGCGGCCGCGGACGCCAGGAACCCGGCCAGCGTGATGCCGATCTGGATGGTGGCCAGGAACCGGTTGGGGTCCCGGGTCAACCGGCCGAGCACCTTTCCGCTGCTCGATTGTCGTTCGAGGCGCTGGACCTGACTCTCGCGCAGGGACACCAAGGCCATCTCGCTACCCGAGAAGACGGCGTTCACCAGCACGAGCACCAGGACCAGAACGATCTCTCCGGCGGTGCCACCCATCGTCAGCTCTCCAGGGCCAAAGCGATCACGAGGGGACCAACTTACCCAGAGTGGCGGGGATACGCCCGTCAGAACCTCGCGAAGGACCGGATCGGCATCCTCGGGCCGTACCGCGGGGCCCGGATGCCACCGTGGGCGAGCAGGTCGCAGACCCGGCCACGATGACCGCGGAACGGCTCCAGCAGCTCCAGCATCCGCTCGTCGGTGCCGCGCGGCTCGCCGGCCAACCCGAACGCCACCGTGTTGGGCACGTGGTAGTCGCCGACGCTCACCGCGTCCGGGTCACCGAAGGCGACGCGGGTCACCTCGGCCGCCGTCCACGCTCCGATGCCGGGCAGCGCGGTCAGCTTCCGGGTCGCGTCGGTGGCGTCGGCGCTGGCCTCCAGCCGGGCGGCCACCTGGGCGGCGCGCAGCAGGGCCTGGGTGCGGCGCTGTTCCACGCCGAGCGGGTGGAAGGCCCAGTAGGGGGTCGCCGCTATCGCGGCCGGATCGGGTGGGAGGAGGAGATCTCCGGGGCCGGGCGCCGGCTCACCGAATTTCCGGGCGATCTGACGGTACGACCGGAAGGCCTCGACGCCGGTCACCTTTTGTTCCAGGACCGCCCGGAGTACGCGGTGGAAGACCATCCCGGTCCGCGGCATCCGGACGCCGGCGAACGTCCTGGCCAGCTGGTGCAGCACCGGGTGCTGTCGCGCCATCTCCGGGAAGCCGGTGAGGTCGTCGCGGAGGCCGGCGATCGCGTCGGCGTTGTCCGCCAGCCAGTCCCCGCCCTCGCCGTACGTCTCGACCTCGATCTCCCCCGATTTTTCCCGCTTCAGGTGGATCGATCCGGGCCCGTCGGGCGTCCGGGCGGCGAGGCGGAACTCATCGGCGGTCAGCCGGCCGATCGGGTCGAACCGGGGGGCCAGCAGCGGGGCCAGGGTGCGGCCGAAGTGATACCGCTCGGGCGGGATCAGCCGGCGCGTCATCGGGCCACCCTAGCCTGTTCTTCCCCTGTTTCTTTTCCAGGCCGATGGCCCTGACCGCGCTCCCGGTCAGGGCCATCGGACTTGGCGATCGGACACCCGAGTGATCCGAATCGCCTGGAACCAACCACATTCGGCCATCCGTCAGGGGGAAGGACGACCACCGGCTTCGACGGGGGGTCCTGGCCGGGGCGGGGCCGTGTCGGCGGCCCTGCCCCGTTCAGGTTCGTTACCGGTCTGCGGCAGGCTCGATGATCAGTTGACGACGCGCAGCTTGACCGCGTCGAAGGCGGGGGTCTCGTTCGCCCGCTCCATCATCGGGATACGGTGCGAGCCGTCACCGGCCCAGGAGGCGCACTGCGCGGTGCCCTGCGTCGGCAGACCGGCAACCTGGATGGTCACCTC
>NZ_BOML01000032.1 GCF_016862175.1 Paractinoplanes durhamensis
TTGACACTCTCGCACATGACGTCCACACCAGCACCGACACCGACAGCCCAGGCCACCCAAGTTGGCCAACAGCAAAATAGGAAAGTATTTCATCTCAGAGAATCGCTCACTGACTGACGCTCGCGGACAGGACCACCACACTCGGTACTCATTCGTAGTGGTAGCGGCACGAAATGATCGTGATCTCTTTCGGCTCGACCGCGTAGGCCAGGTGGTGTTCATCGTCGATGCGACGTGATCGGAGGCCGGCGAGGTTGTTGCGAAGGAGTTCTGGTTTGCCGATGCCGGGCCCGTCGGGGTCGCGTTTGATGTCGGCGATTAGTGCGTTGATGCGTTTGAGGGTCTTACGGTCCTGGGTCTGCCAGTACAGGTAGTCGTCCCAGGCTCGATCGGTCCAGCTGAGTTTCACGCCTCTGGGTCCACCAGGTCGCGTTCGGTGGTGCGGCCGGCCCGCCACTGCTCGACGCTCTCCATGAGGTGCTTGGCGTTGGCGGGCGAGCGGAGCAGATAGTTGGTCTCCATGATCGCGTCCCAGTCCTCCTTGCTGACCAGCACCGCTTTGCCCCGCCTGGAGACGATCTCGATCGGCGTGTGGTCCTCGTTGACCCGCTCGATGAGCGGGAACAGGGACTTACGCGCCTCGCTCGCACTGATAGCCGCCGTCACGATTCCCCCTGGACTTGTACCGGATGCGGTACCACTCTGCTGGCGAGAAAGGCACACGTCGACGCCCACCGATTCCAGCCCGCAACCTGCCCCGCCACGGACGAGCGGTCCACGACCGCGCCATCCTCGCCGCGGTCGTTGCTGGTTGCTGCTGGCTGGGATTTGTCACTCCGAGGTCACCCAGATCTACGAGGGCACCAAACCAGGTCCAGCGCATCGTGATGGCCCGCCAGCTCCTGAAGGACTAGTTCACGACAGACTCGTGGCTCGATCGCGTGAAGAATCCTCGGCTGTGGCTGATCGGCGGGGGAGTGGGAGCGGGTGTGGGTTTGCCCTGCTCGGGTTGATGGTTGTTCCGGTCGGTCTGGTGTGGCTTGTTCTGCACTGGGCCGGGGCCGACGGGTGGCTGGGGCTCAGCACCACCGTCACCGTTGTTGTGCTCTTTGCCGCGCTTGTTCTTGGTGTCGTTGCGCTTCTGACTGACCAAGTGCCCCAACCTCTTCCGCGGCGGGTCTATCTCGCCTGGCTGTTGCCGGTCATTCCGCTCGTTGCCCTGGGGTCGACCATCGCTGCCTGGGTCACCAAGGACTCCGGGCTTGCCCCGGTGCCCTGGTGGTCTGCGGCTGCGCTGGTCGTGGTGGCCTTTGTTGTGTTGAGCGGGCTCAGCACGGACTGAGGTCGACCAAAACCTTGTGTACAAGGTTTTGGTGGTTACTCTGATGCGGTGAAGATCGACGAGGTTGCGCTCGACGCCGGCGGGCATGCGTTTCGGGTTCGGACCTATCGGCCGGAGGCTCCTGGCGGGGCCGTGCTGGTCTGGATGCACGGTGGTGCGTTCATGTTTGGTGACCTTGATATGCCTGAGGCCGATCAAGTCGGGCGTGAGCTGGCCGAGCGTGGGGTCGCGGTGGTGTCGGTGGATTACACGCTGGCGCCGCTCGATGCGATTCCGGCTCTGCTGCCGCCGGGTGGGGTGGGGCCGGATGCGCCGCTGCCGCCGCTGCCTGCCTCCGACGCGCCGCGGGCTCGGTTTCCGGTGGCGTCGTTGCAGGTCGCGGCCGCTTTTGACTGGGCCGTGGCCAATGCGGCGGCACTTGGTGCGGAACCTGGGCGGGTCTCGGTGGGCGGCGCCAGCGCGGGTGGCAACCTGGCCGCCAGTGCGGCCATGCGGCTGCGGGGCCGGGGTGGCGTACGGCCGGCTTCGGTGTTGCTCGTCTATCCGGTTCTGCACAACGAGGTTCCGGCTGTGGATGCGGAATTGAAGGAGATGCTGGCGGGGATGCCGGCGTTCCTGACGTTTCCGTCGGCGGCGATGAAGGCCATCAACGACAACTACGCCGGTGGGTCGCTCGACGATCCGTATGTCTATCCGGCGGGGCATGACCTGCGTGGACTTCCCCCGGCGTACATCATCAATGCGGAAGCGGACCGGCTGCGCAAGTCCGGTGAAGGTTTCGCCGCGGAGCTGGCGCTGGCCGGTGTTGATGTCACCGTGGTCCGGGAACGCGGGACCGCGCACGGCTATTTGAACGAGCCCGGTGGGGCGGCCGCGATTCGTACAGTGGAGCGGTTTACCGCCTGGCTGGGCTGATCTCGGCGGAGAGGTCGACCGTGCGTCCCGAGATCAGGATGGCGGGGGCCAGTCGTTCCAGGTGGTTGCGGATCAGGCCGAGCAGGTCGATGCGGCCGCCGGTGAGCACCCACTGCAACTGCAGGCCGTCGGCGACCGCGATGCACTCGCGCGCCAGGCCGTCGTAGTCGAGGTCGGCGCGCAGGTGGCCGGCCTCTACGCCCTTGCGGAAGCCGGCGGTCAACTCGTCGACCACCCGTTGGTAGCGGGCCAGGTAGAGGTCGTGGGCGGCGCTTGTCGGGTCGGCGGCCTCGGCGGTGACCTGCACGAACAGCTCGATCATGCCGGGCTGGGCGTGCAGGAGGCCGGCCAGCCAGATCATCTGCCGTAGCGGGCCGGTGCCGTCGGTGTCCTCCGGCGCCTGCTGGGCCAGCTGGAGCAGCATGTGGAAGCGGCGTTCGGCGACCGCCACCAGCAGGTGTTTCTTGGTGGGGAAGTGGTGCGTCAAGCCGGGGCCGGTCAGGCCCGCGTCTTGCGCGATCTTGGCCATCGACGTCTGTGTGTAGCCCAACTCCGCGAAGTTGGCGATCGCCACATCGATGATCAACTCGCGGCGCGCGCGGCCGACCGAGTAGCTGCCGCGCTCCCTGTCTTCCCGCACGGCTCTCACCGTATACCGGGCTCTCGCTGAGTGAAAACCTGCAATCTTAGGTTTTCACGCCGGAAACCTTGTGTCTTAGGTTTTTAACTTCTAGCGTGAGCCGCACCACACCGGAGCGGACCCAGGAGCCCCCGTGAGCCTTGCCCCCGCCGTACCCCCGGACGCCGCCTCCGTCGAGTGGCGCAACCCCCGTGGCCACTTCTACTTCTTCTTTCTCTTCGCGATCGCGGCGACCACCGGCACCCTGCTGGCCGACTCGATCCTGACCCTGGCCCTGAAGGCCGAGCAGATCGATCCGGACCGGTCGACCACGATCCTGTCGATCGTGGTGGCCGTCGGCGGCCTGACCTCGCTGGTGGCCTACCCGCTGATCGGGCGGCTCAGTGACCGGACCACCTCCCGGCTCGGCCGGCGCCGGCCCTACCTGCTCGCCGGGGCCGCGCTGATCGGGGCCGGCTCGGTGCTGGTGGTCGTCGCACCGAACACCGCGCTGCTCACCGTCGCGTTCGTGATCGTCGGCACCGGCTGCGTGGCCGCGACCGTGGCGGCCTCGGCGATCGTGCCGGACCAGTACGCGCCGGAGCACCGCGGCACACCGTCCAGCATGGTCGGTCTCGGCGCGCCGATCGGTGCGGTCCTCGGACTCTTCCTTGCTCAGCTGGTGCAGCCGCACCTGGCCGCGATGATCCTGCTCCCGGCCGGGGTCGCGGTGCTGGCCCTGGTTTTGCTGAGTCTGGTGCTGACGGACAGCCCGCAGCCCCGGGAAAAAGACCAGGTCAAGATCGGGCTGGGCACCTTCTGGGTCAACCCGGTCCGGTTCCCCAGCTTCGGGCTCGCCTGGTTCAGCCGGCTGTTCATCTTCCTCGGCGTGGCCGCGGTCAACGCGTACCAGGCCTTCTATCTGATCGACGTGCAGCACGTCGACCAGGCCACGGTGGGCACCACGATCTTCCTCGCGACGCTCATCCTCACCGCCGTCTCGCTGATCTTCGCGCCGATCGCCGGCAAGATCTCCGACCGGATCGGCCGGCGCAAACCGTTCGTCATCGTCGCGGCGCTGATCTTCGCGGCCGGGCTCGCCATGGTCACCGTGGCGACCAGCATCCCCGCCTTCTTCCTGGCGATCGGCGTGCTGGGCCTCGGCCAGGGGGTCTACTTCGCGGTCGACTTCGCCCTGGTCACCGAGGTGCTGCCGGACCCGGCCAACCCGGGCAAGGACCTCGGCGTGATGAACCTGGCCAACAGCCTGCCGGTGATGATCGTCCCGGCCGCCGCGCCCGCGCTGCTCGCGCTCGGCTCGTACACCGCGCTGTTCGTGGCGGGCGTGGGCGCCGCGGTGGTCAGCGCGCTGTTCATCCTGCCGATCCGCGGGGTGCGCTGACATGCTCCGGCGACTCACCAGCCTGCTGCTGCACAAGGCGTTCCCGGGGATGCCGCCGGCCACCCACCGCTACGAGGTCCGCCGCAACATCGAGGTGCCGATGAGCGACGGAACGCTGCTGCTGGGCGACCTCTATCTACCATTTTTAACGAACACCCAAAAAGCTCCGACCGTCCTTATCAGAAGCCCGTACGGCCGGGCCGGCATCGGCGCACCGATCTGCCGGCTGCTGGCCGAGCAGGGCTTCCCGGTCTTCTCGCAGAGCTGCCGGGGCACGGCCGGCAGCGGCGGCGTCTTCACCCCGCAGCTGAACGAGCAGTCCGACGGCATCGACACGCACGAGTGGGTGCGAGCCCAGCCGTGGTTCACCGGGCGGCTCGTCACCACCGGCATGAGCTACCTCGGCTACACCCAATGGGCGGTCGCCGGCAAAACGCAGCCGGACGCCATGTGCCTACAGGTCACGATGCCCGACTTCGGCGCGGTCACCTGGGACAACGGCGCTTTCTCGCTGCGCAACGCACTCGGCTGGAGCGCGATGATGGCCCGCCGCGACCGGTTCGCCGCCCCGCTGCGGCAGGTCCTGCCCGACCGGCGGCTGGCCGCGGCTTTCGACCACCTCCCGCTGGCCGAGGGCGACCGGGTATCCACCGGCGCGACCATCGACTGGTATCAGGACTGGGTCAACCGCGCCGACCTGGGCGACGACTACTGGACGGCCCAGTCGCACACCGCCGCGGTGCCCGAGGTCACCGCGCCGGTCTCGATGATCGCCGGCTGGTACGACATCTTCCTGCCCTGGCAGCTGCGCACCTACCGGCAACTGGTCGAGGCCGGCAACCCGCCGGAGCTGACCGTCGGACCGTGGGGTCACGCGAGCCCGCCGCTGCTGCGCGACACCCCGGCCGCGGTGCACAACTTCCTGACTCGGCGCCTGATGGGCGGTCCGGCCACCCGGCCCGACCCGGTCCGGGTCTACGTCACCGGTGCCGAGGAATGGCGCGGGTACGCCGAGTGGCCCCCGCCCGGCGTGCGCACGTCGTGGCTGCTGCACCCCGAGGGCGGCCTGGGCCTCGGCCCGGCGCCGGTGTGCGCGCCCAGCCGCTACGTCTACGACCCGGCCGACCCCACGCCGGCGCTGGGCGGGCCGGCCCTCGACCCGAAGTCCGGGCCGGTGGACAACACCGAGCACGAGCGCCGGGCCGACGTGCTCACCTTCACCTCCGTCGCCTTGACCGAGGCGGTCGAGGTGCTGGGCGAACCGGTCGCCACCATCGCGCTGCGCTCCGATCGAGCGAACACCGACCTTTTCGTACGGATCTGCGACGTGCACCCGGACGGGAAGTCGTGGACGGTGTGCGACGGCATCCGGCGGGTCGATGCCGATGCCGAGGAGGGCGAGGTGACCGTGCCGCTGTGGCCGACCGCGCACCGGTTCCGCGCCGGGCATCGCATCCGGATCCAGATCAGCTCCGGCGCGCACCCGCGCTACGCCCGCAACACCGGCGGCGACGAGCCGCCCGGCACCGCCCGCATCCTGCACCGGGCGCACCAGGAGATCCGGCACGACCCGAGCCACCGTTCCCGGGTCGACCTGCCCACGAGGCCGGCGGTGTGAAGCCCGAGCTCGAGTTCCTGGCCGACGCCGAGATCACCCTCGGCCCGGTCCAGGAACTGGGCGAGACCCCGGCCGGCTGCCGCCGGATCATCCCGATCACCGGCGGCACCTTCGACGGGCCGGAGCTGGCCGGCGAGATTTTGCCGGGCGGCGCGGACTGGCAGCTGATCCGCCCGGACGGGGTCGCGGTGATCGACACCCGCTACACGCTCGCGACCGGCGACGGCGGCCTGATCTACGTCAGCACCCAGGGCTACCGGCACGGCCCACCCGAGGTGATCGAGCGGCTCACCGCCGGCGAAACGGTCGACCCGGCCGACTATTACTTCCGCCTCATGGTCCGCCTGGAGAGCCCGGCCGGTCGGTATGCGTACCTCAATCGATCGTTGATCTTGGCGACCGCGGTCCGTCTGCCGAATGCGGTCCGCTACGGCGCCTATCTGCTCCGCTGAGTTTGTAACGAACGGTGCCTCCCCCTGTAACAGAGGCTGTGTTCACTCTTGTGAAACAGAGTTTCTTGTGCAGAATCATGTTGGGGGAGGTCACGTGTCACCGGCATCCGAACTTGCGCGGCTCGCCGAAGCCGCGAACGTCCGCTTCATCCTCGCGCTCTTCGTCGACCTGCGCGGCAAGCCGTGCGCCAAGCTCGTGCCGGTCGAAGCCGTGGAAACGCTCGCCACCGAAGGCGTCGGATTTGCCGGGTACGCCGTCGGCGCCATCGGCCAGCAGCCCAAGGACCCGGACCTGATGGCGATCCCGGACGTGGCCTCGTTCACCCCGGTCCCGTTCCTCAAGCCCGGCCTGGCGATCGTCCACTGTGACCCGCACGTCGGCGGGGTGCCGTGGAAGTTCGCGCCGCGGGTGATCCTCAAGGCGATGCTGGCCCGCGCGGCCGAGGCCGGCTTCTCGCCCTGGGTCGGCGCCGAGGTCGAGTATTTCCTGGTCGAGCGGGACGAACACGGTCGCCTGCGGCCGGCCGACGCGCTCGACACCGCCGCCCAGCCCTGCTACGACGCCCGCGGCGTGACCCGGATGTACGAGCACCTGACCGCGGTGTCGACGGCGATGAACGAGCTCGGCTGGGGTAATTACGCCAACGATCACGAGGACGGCAACGGGCAGTTCGAGCAGAATTTCGCGTACGCCGACGCGCTCACCACCGCCGACCGGGTGATCACCCTGCGGTACCTGCTGACCATGCTGGCCGAGCAGCGCGGCATGACCGCGACCTTCATGCCCAAGCCGTTCGCCGATCGCACCGGCACGGGGCTGCACCTGCACATGTCGCTGACGTCCGGCGACCACAAGGTCTTCCCGGCGAGCGAGGACGACCGGGGTCTGGGGCTGTCCTCCACCGCGTACGCGTTCGTGGCCGGGGTGCTGGAGCACGCGTGCGCGCTGCAGGCCCTGCTCGCGCCGACGGTCAACTCCTACAAGCGGACCGGGGCGGTGTCGACCGCGTCCGGCGCGTCCTGGTCGCCGAAGCACGCGACCTACGGCGGCAACGACCGCACCCACTACATCCGGGTCCCCGACGACCAGCGGGTCGAGCTGCGCGGCGGGGACGGCTCGGCCAACCCGTACCTGGCCATCGCGGGCGCCCTCGGCGCCGGCCTGGACGGCATCGCCCGTTCGCTGGATCCGGGCCGGCCCGGCGCGGGCGAGGCCAAGGGCGATCCGCTGCCGTTGACGCTGCTCGACGCCGTGCAGGCGTTCACGGCCGACGACCTGCTGACCGGGGTTCTCGACGCGGCCGGGAGCGGGGTCGCCGACTACTTCGCCGAGCTCAAGCGGGCCGAGTTCTTCGCCTGGCACAGCGCCGTGTCGCCCTGGGAGATCGACCAGTACCTGCAGGCGTTCTGAAAGGATAGTTCGAGATATGTGCGGGATTGTTGGTCTGCACCTTCGCGACCCCAGCCTCTATCCGCGCCTCGGTCAGCTGCTGACCGGCATGCTGTGCGAGATGTCCGAGCGGGGCGCCGACTCGGCCGGGGTTGCCGTCTACGGCGATCCGGTGTGGTCGCCGCCCGGGCACGCCACCGTCACCGTTCTCGGCCCGGTCGACGATCTTGCCATCGACGAGGCCACGATCATCAGCCTCGGGGCGACCCATGTGGTGCACGCGCCGATGCCGGTCGACGCGCTGCTGGCCGCCGTCCGCAGCCAGTTGCCGGGTGCGTTGATCGCCGGGTTCGGCGAGGAACTGACCGTGCTCAAGGACGTCGGGCACCCACGTGCGCTGGCGGCCGGCTGGGGGCTCGACCATGCGCAGGGCTGGCAGGGCGTCGGTCATACCCGGATGGCGACCGAGTCGGCGGTCACCCCGAGTGGTGCGCACCCCTATGCGGTCGGGCCGGACCAATGCCTCGTACACAATGGATCTTTTGCTAATCACGCGACCATTCGTCGCCACCTGAAGGCCCGCGGGGTGGTTTTCGACAGCGAGAACGACACCGAGGTCGGCGCCCGATTCGTCGCGCAGCAAATCGCCGACGGCCGTGATGTCGAATCCGCGCTGAAGGATCTGTGCGCGCAGTTCGACGGTTTTTACACGCTGCTGGTGTCCAATCGCGACTCTTTCGCCGTGGTCCGCGACGCGATCGCCTGCAAGCCGGCGGTCATCGCCGAGACCGATGCGTGGGTGGCGATGGCGTCGGAATATCGGGCGCTGGTCGGGTTGCCGGGCATCGAAAAGGCGCGCATCTTCGAGCCCGAGCCGGAACGGATCTACGCATGGACCCGATGATCTTCGACCTGGAAAAGACGCCGCTCCGCGAGGTCAACCGCACGTTGCACCGCTTGGAAGCCGGCACCGTGCAGATCCAGAACCCGCACGGCAAGCACAGCGTGGCCGCCGGCCTGCGTACAGCGATAAAAGTATATATAAATGGACATTGTGGATACTATGCGGCCGGAATGAACCAGCTGGCCGACGTCGTGATCAACGGCAACGCCGGCGTCGGTGTCGCCGAGAACATGATGAGCGGGTCCGTTTTCATCACCGGCAACGCCTCCCAATCGGCCGGTGCCACCGCGCACGGCGGCCTACTGGTCGTAACCGGGGACGCAGCCGCCCGCTGCGGCATCTCGATGAAGGGCGTCGACATCGTGGTCGGCGGTGGCATCGGCCATATGAGCGCCTTTATGGCCCAAGCGGGCCGGCTCGTGGTGCGCGGCGACGCGGGCGAGGCGCTCGGCGACTCGATCTACGAGGCCCGGCTCTACGTGCGCGGCAAGGTCGCCTCGCTCGGGGCCGACTGCATCGCCAAGGACATGCGCGACGAGCACCACGCCGAGTTGCGCGCGCTCCTGGAGCGGGCCGGCTACGACGACGACACCGCCGACTACACCCGCTACGGCTCCGCGCGGCAGCTGTACCACTTCCACGCAGGGAACGAATACTGATGAGCGACGGCTTGCGCGAGTCCGCCACCTTCGACCGGGCCACCATCCACGCCATCCAGCGTGCGGCCGCGACCGGCGTCTACGACATCCGCGGCTGGGGCGCCAAGCGGGCCCTGCCGCACTTCGACGACCTGCTGTTCCTCGGCGCGAGCATGTCCCGCTACCCGCTCGAGGGCTACCGCGAGGCGTGCGGCACCGACGTCGTGCTCGGCGGTCGCAACGCCGCCTACCCGATCCACCTCGACATCCCGGTCACCATCGCCGGAATGAGCTTCGGCGCGCTGTCCGCCCAGGCCAAGGAGGCCCTGGGCCGCGGCGCCTCGGAGGTGGGGACGAGCACCACCACCGGCGACGGCGGCATGACGCCGGAGGAGCGCGGCCAGTCCAAGCACCTCGTCTACCAATATCTGCCGTCGCGCTACGGCATGAACCCGGACGACCTGCGCCGGGCCGACGCCATCGAGATCGTCCTCGGCCAGGGCGCCAAGCCGGGCGGCGGCGGCATGCTCCTCGGTCAGAAGATCAACGCGCGGGTGGCCGCGATGCGCACCCTGCCGCAGGGCATCGACCAGCGCAGCGCCAGCCGGCACCCGGACTGGACCGGCCCCGACGACCTGACCATCAAGATCCAGGAGCTGCGCGAGATCACCGACTGGGAAAAGCCGATCTACGTCAAGATCGGTGCCAGCCGTACGTACTACGACGTCAAGCTGGCCGTGCACGCCGGCGCCGACGTCGTCGTGGTGGACGGCATGCAGGGCGGCACCGCCGCCACCCAGGACGTGTTCATCGAGAACGTCGGCATCCCCACCCTCGCCGCGCTGCCGCAGGCCGTGCAGGCGTTGCAGGAGCTCGGCGTGCACCGGCAGGGCGCGAAGGGGGTGCAGCTGATCGTCTCCGGCGGCATCCGCACCGGCGCCGACGTCGCGAAGGCCCTGGCGCTCGGCGCGGACGCGGTCGCCATCGGCACCGCCGCGCTGATCGCCCTCGGCGACAACGATCCACGCTGGTCGGCCGAGTATGAAGCGCTCGGCTCGGCGGCCGGCTTCTACGACGACTTCCAGGACGGGCGCGATCCGGCCGGCATCACCACCCAGGACCCGGAGCTGGCCGCCCGGCTCGATCCGGTCGAGGGTGGCCGTCGTCTCGCCAACTACCTGCGGGTTCTCACCATGGAGGCGCAGACCGTCGCGCGCGCCTGCGGCAAGGCGCACGTCACCCACCTCGAACCGGAGGACCTGGTCGCGGTCACCATCGAGGCGGCCGCGATGGCCCGGGTGCCGCTGGCCGGCACCGACTGGATTCCGGGGAGCGCGCGGTGAGGATCGCCGTTGTCGGGGCCGGGCTGGCCGGTTCGGCGACGGCCTGGCGGCTGGCTCAGCGCGGCGCGCAGGTCACGCTCCTCGAGCGGGCGACGCCCGCCAATCCGCAGGGCAGCTCGCACGGATCGGCACGCATTTTCCGGTACGCCTACCCGGACCCGTTCTACGCGAAGCTGGTGGTCGAGGCCCGCGAGCACTGGTCCGAGTTGGAGGATGCGACCGGCGCGACGTTCTTCCGGAAGACGGGCGCCCTCGACTTCGGTGCCGTCCGCGACCCGCACCAGCTGGCCGGGGTGCTGACCGAGGCCGGCGTCGACCACGAGCTGCTCGCCGCCGAGGAGGCGGCCGAGCGGTGGCCGGGCATCCGGGTCGACGGCCCGGTCCTGTGGCACCCCGCGGCCGGCGTGATCGACGCCCAGGCCGCGGTCCTCGCGATGACCGAGCTGGCCCGCGCGGCCGGCGCGACCGTGCACGAGAACTGGACGGTCACCGCCGTGGTGGAGAGCGGCGGCCGGGTCTCGGTCCGCTCCGCGGACGGCGACGAACTGACCGTCGACCACGTGGTCCTCGCGGCCGGCGGCTGGCTGCCGGAGCTCATGCCCGCGGTTCCGGTGCGCGTCCGCCAGGAGCAGGCCTTCCACTTCCCGTACCGGGATCCGGCCGAGGCCCAGCGGTGGCCGACCTTCGTGCACAAGCGGGCCGGCATGTCGACGTACAGCCTGCCGGGCGGCCGGGATGCCGACCATCGGGGGCAGAAGGTCGCCGAGTACTTCGGCGGATCCGAGATCGCGTCCGCGTCGGCCAACGACGGGATCGTCGACCCCGGCAACCGGCAGCGGTTGGTGGACTACGTCGTACGCCATCTGCCGGGTTTGATTCCCGAGCCCTACGCCGAGACCACCTGCGTGTTCACCTGCACGGCCGACGAGAACTTCGTGATCGACACGGTGGGTGCGGTGACCGTCGCCTCGCCCTGCTCCGGGCATGGCGCCAAGTTCGCCCCGCTGCTCGGCGCGATCATCGCCGACGCCGCGACCGGCCGGGCCCGGCCCGCCGCCAAGTTCCGGCTGCCCTCGGCTGACTAGGGTGACCAGGTGACCGAGGGCCCGCTGCTGCGCAACGACACCGGTACCGCTCGCGAACGGGCGGCCGACGAGCCGCTCGGCGGGCTCGAGCTGGAGGTGGCGATCGGCCGCAACGTCCGCGAGCTGCGCAACCAGTACGGCCTGACGGTGGCCGAGCTGGCCACCCGGATCGGCATCTCGAAGGCGATGCTCTCGAAGATCGAGAACGCCCAGACGTCGTGCAGCCTGGGCACCCTCGCCGCCCTGGCCGGCGGCCTGGACGTGCCGGTCACCAGCCTGTTCCGGGGCGCCGAGAAGGAGCGGCCGTCGTCGTTCGTCCCGGCCGGCGAGGGCACCGCGATCGTCCGGGACGGCTCGCAGGCCGGCCACGAGTACCGGCTGCTCGGGTCGCTGCGCGGCGAGCACCGCCGGCTGGAGTGCCTGCACGTCACGCTGACCGCGAAGAGCAGCACCTACCCGCTCTTCCAGCACCCCGGCACCGAGTTCATCTACATGCTGGAGGGCACGATGGACTACGCCCACGGCCGCTCGGTGCACCGGCTCACCCCGGGGGACTCGCTGCAGATGGACGGCGAGGGCGCGCACGGCCCGGCCGACCTGATCGAGCTGCCGATCCGCTTCCTGTCGGTGATCGCCTTCCCGGACACGGTGGCGCCGCACCGCTGACATCTACGGGCAACAGTCGCTCTGTTTACTGCCATCAAACGGTGGACACTCAGAGTAGACGAGGGATCCCCTTGGACGTCGGAAGCACCGCATTCGTCTTGGCGAGCAGCATGGCTGTCGCGCTCATGATTCCCGGCCTGGCGCTCTTCTACGGCGGCATGGTCAGCTCCAGATCCGTACTGAATATGATCATGATGGTGTTCGGTGCGGTCGCCGTGGTCGGCGTGCTCTGGACCTTCTACGGCTTCTCGGCCGCGTTCGGTGACTCGTACGGCGGCCTCGGTCTGCTCGGCAACCTCACCGAACATCTGGGACTCGGCGATCTGGTGGCCGGCGACGACGCCGCGACCCTGCCGCCCGCCGCGGTCGCGATCTTCCAGGCGCTCTTCGCGGTGATCACCACCGCGCTGATCGCCGGCGCCATCGCCGACCGGGTCCGGTTCGGGCCGTGGCTGCTCTTCTCCGGCGTCTGGGCCACCCTGGTCTACTTCCCGGTGGCGCACTGGGTCTTCGCGTTCGACTCCGCCGACGGCAGCGTGGCCGGTGGCTGGATCGCCAACAGGCTGGGCGCCGTCGACTTCGCCGGCGGAACGGCCGTGCACATCAACGCCGGTATCGGCGCCCTCGCGGTGATCCTGGTGGTCGGCAAACGGGTCGGCTGGCCCAAGCAGGCCCGGCCGAACAGCCTTCCGCTGGTCGCGGCGGGCGCCGGCATCCTGTGGTTCGGCTGGTTCGGCTTCAACGGCGGCTCGGCGCTGGCGGCCGGCAACTCGGCCTCGGTCGTCATGCTCACCACGTTCAACGCCACCTGCGGCGCGATGCTGGCCTGGCTGCTGGTCGAGCGGTTCCGGGACGGGCACGCCACCACCCTCGGCGCGATGTCCGGGGCGATCGCCGGCCTGGTCGCGATCACCCCGTCCTGCGGCGCGGTCACCCCGATGGGTGCGCTCCTCGTCGGTGCCATCGCCGGTGCGATCTGCCCGCTCGCGATCTCGCTGAAGTACCGCCTCGGCTACGACGACTCGCTCGACGTGATCGGCGTGCACCTGGTCGGCGGCCTGCTCGGCACCCTGCTGGTCGGCTTCCTCGGCACCGCCGACGCGCCCAGCGGTCAGGCCGGTCTCTTCTACGGCGGCGGCTTCGGCCTGCTCGGCAAGCAGGCGGTGGCGGCCTTCGCGGTGCTCGGCTACTCCTTCGTGGTCACCCTGGCGATCGCTTACGCGATCCAGAAAACCATCGGCTTCCGGCTCTCCCCGGAGAAGGAGGCGGCGGGCATCGACGTGGTCGAGCATGCCGAGCTTGCGTACGACCTGGAAGGCAAGCTGCACGCCCCCGGAACCGGGCCTACCCCTGCCGCGGTGATCGCCTCGGCCGAGCGCCTCACCGCCGAGGCCGCGCCGACCGGCACCAACGCACCGAGCTGAGCCCGGTCGATGCTCCCGGATGCCGGTCAGCGGCGTCCGGGAGCCTCGGCCACGGTCAGCACCAATTGCGCGGAGGCCGCGCAGCCGATCCGGCCGTCCAGGGCGGCGGCGACCGCCTCGGCCAGCGGCCACGCCTTCACCTCGAGGTCGGCCTCCGCCGCCTCCGGATGGGCCGTCCCTGCCCGCAGGTCCTCGGCGGCGAACAGATGAATCCGTGCCGGGGACAGCCCCGGCAGCGGCCACACCGCCCCGAGCGAACGCCAGCGTGCCGCGGTCAGCCCGGTCTCCTCGGCCAGCTCGCGGGCGGCGGCGACCTGCGGCTCCTCGCCCGGGTCGACACCGCCGCCGACGGCCTGCAGCATCCGGCGCTTGGGCAGGTAATGGTACTGCTCGGCCAGCCAGATCCGGCCGTCGCCGGTCAGCGCGGCGACCCGCACCAGATCGGGCGTCTCGACCCACTCGTACCGCCCGGACCCGCCGCCCGGATCGGTCACCTCATCGGCATACGCGGCGAACCGCTTTCCCTGCGTGATCTGGGTCGTGCTCCGCCGCATCCACGGGCCGCGCTGCTCACCTTCCACGACCGGGAACGCTACCCGCGGCCCCCGCACCTCGCTGTCCCTTCTTGATCGAAATGGGGGCCACCCCGGGTCGTCGAGTGCGACTACAGTGGCCCCTGCGTCGACCCCGTTGCCGTATCCGTGAGGGTTTGCCCATGTCGGAGAAGCCTGATCTCACCGCCCTGAACACCTCGCGCCGCTACAACCAGTGGGTCGGCGGGAAAGATCACACCGGCGTCGAGCGGGAATCCACCAAGATCGTCATGGCCGTGCTGCCCAACATGATCGACGCCGCCCGCGAGGGCCGCGCCGTCGTCCTGCGGGCCGTCCGGCACCTGGTGGCCGAGTGCGGGGTGCGCCAGATCCTGGACATCGGGGCCGGCCAGCCGCTGGCGCCCAACGTCCACGAGGTCGCCCAGAAGGTCGACCCGGCCGTCCGGGTGGTCTACGTCGACAACGACCCGCTGGTCGCGGTCCACCACCGCGGCACGGTGATGAGCAGCGCGCAGGGCCGGGCCGAGTTCGAGCCGGGCGACCTGCGCGACATCGACGCGCTGCTGGCCGGCGACGTGGTGACCGGGGTGCTGGACCTGGGCCGCCCGGTCGCGGTGCTGCTGGCCAGCGTGCTGCACCTGATCGACGACGACGAGCAGGCATACGCCGCGGTCCGCCGGTTGCGGGAGGCCCTGGCCCCGGGCAGCTACTTGGTGATCGTGCACGGCACGTTCGACACGCTGCCGGAGGAGACCAGCACGGCGGTCACCAAGATGCTGGCCACCGGCAAGCAGGGCGTCTACCGGGCTCGCACCCGAGCCGAGATCGAGGCGTTCGTCGACGGCCTGAAGATCGAGGAGCCAGGCCTGGTCTCCAGCGTCGAGTGGCACCCCGACCCGGCGAACCCGCCAAAGACCAGCGTCACCGACGCCATGTGCTACGCCGTCGTCGCAAAGCTGCCTTAACCGAGCCGACGCCAGGCCTGGATCAGTTCGGCCGGTCCGTAGGAAGCGTCCAGGCCGACGGTCTCGACGCCGCTGCGGCTGATCGCGAGCAGCGGGATCGGATCGTCGGTGATGGTCGCGCGATGCCGTTGCAGCGCGAGCAGGTCATGACCGTCGAACGCCGAGTTCTCCAGCCATTTGATCGAGCCCAGGAACAGCAGTTGCCGGGCGATCGGTTCACGGTCGGCACCCACGACGTCGATCTCGATGCTGTTGGAGCGCGTCCAGTAGGCGCCGATCGCCGGTGCCGCCGGCAGGGCGTCATCCGGTAGGAGCCGGGCGAGCGATTCCCGGAGAAGCGGCTCGATGGCGCGACCTCGCCAGCTGGTCCAGCCGGCCTCGATCCGGCGCAGGGTGAGGTCGCCGCGCAGGCGTTCGATCTCGGCCAGGTACGGGGCCACGAAGGTCAGCCAGAAGCGCAGGTACGGATCGGTGACTCGATACCGTCGTTCCCTCGAGGCGCTGGTGGAGATCGGCAGGTCGGCGGCGACCATGCGCTTGTTGACGAGCACGTCGACGGCCCGCGTCAGGGTTGTGTGGGAGATACCGCCGGCGGCTCGGGCGACGTTGGTGAATGTCCGCTCTCCGCTACCGATCGCCGACAACACCGCGCGGGCCATCGCGGAATCCGGGAACTCCGAGGCGAGTGATCGCTCGGCGGAGACCAGGAGCGGCGCGACGGGATTTGCCAGCTCGGCGGAGAGGAACTGCCAGAGATCGGCGCCTCGTGGCCAGTCAGCGCAGATCAGTGGAAGGCCACCGGTCACCAAGGCCGCGTCGAAGGCCTCGGCCGGAGCGAGCTGGAGCATCTCGCCCACCTCGGCCGGGTTGAGCGGCCCGAGAACCATCTCCTTGCCGCGCTGATGGAACGGCCGGCCGTAGGAGCTGAGCGCTTCCATCATCGACAGGTCGGAACCGATCAGGATGAACAGGACCGGCTTGCGGCTCAGTTCGCGATCCCACGCGCGCTGAAGGATTCCCTCGAAGGCGTCCACCCGATCGACCAGATACGGCACCTCGTCGACCACGACGACGCTCGGTCGGTCATCGGGCAGGATCCCGGCGAGCTGGCGAAGCGCGGCGCTCCAATTCCCCGGGGTCGCGTCGTCGAACACCGTCCGATCCGGCAGCGTCGAGGAGTTGACGGCCTCGATCAACGACTCGAGCTCCACCTCGGTGGAGGCGCCGGCCGCGGTGAAGAACATCGCTGGAACGGCTGCCCGGTCGACGAATGCCTCGACGAGACTGGACTTGCCGATGCGGCGACGTCCCCGGATGAGCAGGCACTTTCCCGGGCGAGGGTCGTCGCCGCCGATGGCAGCGCGTACTTCGCTGAGGAGCGCATCGAGCCCGGCGAGCTGGTGCTCTCTGCCGATGAACGCGACCATTGGCTCCCTGACCTGGTGCGACAATAGTATCGCTAGCGATAGTATCTCAAGCGATACTATCTGCAGCGTGCAATCAGGCGGCAGTTACTGGGCCGCGGCCAGGGTGGCCTGTTCGACTCGGTTTCGGCCGTTGGCCTTGGCGGCGTAGAGGGCCTGGTCGGCGTGGTCGATCAGGTTTACCGGGTAGCGGTGGCCGTCGCTCGTGGCCACCCCGGCGCTGAAGGTCACCGCGATCGGGACGCCGTCGACCGGCACCGGGTCCGAGGCCACCGCGTGCCGCAGGTTGTCCACCCAGGCCGCTGCCTCGAGGCCGGACATGCCGTGCAGGATCAGGGCGAACTCCTCGCCGCCGTAGCGGGCGGCCATGTCGCCGGGCTGCAGGGCGGCGACCAGGCGGCCGGCCAGGTGCACCAGGACGTCGTCGCCGGTGTTGTGCCCGTACCGGTCGTTGATCTGCTTGAAGAAGTCGATGTCGAGCAGCACGAACGAGAAGGTGGCGCCGCGTTCGAGGGCGCCGCCCAGTTCGGTCATCAGGTGCCGGCGGTTGTAGAGGCCGGTCAGGTAGTCGCGGGCGGCCTGCTCGGCGAGGCTGGCCCGGAGCGCCTCGATCGTGGCGAGCTGGGCGCGCAGTTGCTCGGTCTGCCGGTTCTGTTCGGTGATGTCGTGGGCGACCAGGATCGAGCCGCTGTGTGTGCCGCGGCGGTCGCGCAGCGGGCTGACCCGAACGTTGAAGTCCAGGCCGGAGCCGTACGCGTCGAGGATGGCGTAGTCGCTGACGGTGTTCGCCGGCAGCCGGCCCATCAGTGCGGCCAGGTGCAGCGCGACCTCCTGGTTGTCGACGCCCAGCCGGGCGACCAGTTCGGTGGCCGCCGGGTTGGCCTCCACCAGCCGATGGGCGGGGTCGAGCACGACGACCGGGTCGTTCATGTTCTGGAACACCTCGCGGTGCACGACCGGGGCGATCGAGGGCGTGGAGTGCCGGACCACCCAGTACATCGTCGGGGCGCTCAGCGCGAAGCCGCAGGCGGTGAGGTCGATCAGGCGGCCGCCGGCCAGGATGCCGATGATGTTGATCACCGACGCCGGGAAGATGGCGATCACCGCGACGAGATAACCGCGGTACCGGCTGGTCTGCCGGGTGTAGGTCCGGAAGACGACCACCGACGAGTAGACGACGATGACGTAGCAGTAGACGGTGTGCACCCAGAACAGCGGACCGAACAGGGCGGCCAGGGCGCCGTCGATGATCGTCGTCTTCATGCCGCTGATGAACAGGTGGTGCCACGGGTTGGTGACGATCGCGATGGTGCACAGCACCGGTTCGATCGCCAGCAGCAGGGCGGTGCGCCGGTCGAGTTTCCAGAACCGGTTGGTCAGGGCGCGCGCGGTCCCGTACCAGCCGCACACCACCAGGAAGACGCCCGGATAGAGGATCAGGTCGGCGACCAGGACCACCGTGGGGTTGCGACTGAACAGCGGCACCGTGGTGGCCAGCGACCACCAGGCGGCACCGCCGGCGATGGCGGCGATCGCGGTGAAACCGGCGCTGTCGCGTCGGCGCTGCCAGGCCATCACCGTGAGGATCACGGCGATGACGATGGCTGCGGCGAACAGCGCCGACAGTGCAACCTTGGCCATCGCTACCCTCCACGGATCGGACCCGAACCATCGGCCGCCGAGGGGACGCCTTGAGTGTTACGGGGTCGGCAGCGTCTCGCCCCAGCGGGCGAACTGCGCCCGGGCCTGCCGTTCACCGCGGTCGAGCAGCAGCTTGCGGCCGCCGGGCAGGCGGCCCAGACCCTGGCTGACCAGCAGATTCGCCGACACCCGGGTCAGCCCGTACCAGGGTGGGCGGTAGGGCAGGCCGAGGTCGCGCATCGCGGTGCGGCCCAGCAGCCAGGTGCTGACCGAGAGGGCCCGCTCCCGCTCGTAGCGCCGGCGCCAGCGCCCGGTCACCTCCTCGTCGGTCATCTGGATCAAGGCCTTGGCCAGGGCGAGCGTGTTGGCGTCGGGCGGCGGGTCGTTCGAGAGGAAGTGGTACAGCAGGCGGCGCCCTTGCCGCTCGGTGCGGGGAAGCCAGGCGTCGTCGACGCCCATCAACCAGCCGACGTACGACCACAGGTGCATCACCGCCGCGGCGTCCCTGCTTGATACGCGTACGCCGAGCAGGCGCAGATGCATCAGGAAGCTGGTGCTGAACACGCCCAGCGTGCTGGCCTGGTCGTACTGGTTGATCGGCACGCCCCGCCCGGCGAAGTCCCACGTCGGGTCGGCCTCAAGCTGGGCGTTGACCAGTGCGTGCATGACCCGGACGTGCACCGAGAGGCGGAAGCCCTCGCCGTCGGTGGCCAGCCCGCCGGGGGCGGTCACCGCCCGCCACCAGACCGATGTCTCCTTGATCCGGCGCAGCGTCTCGCCGCCGGTCAGCCGGCCGGTGCGAACCAGCGGTTCGAGGGCGGCCGCGGTGCGGTACCCGCCGAGCAGCGAACCGTAGGCGAGGACCAGGCCGGCGTCCATGCCAAAGGCGCGACAGGCCTCGGCGCCGCGGGCGAGGAGCCGGTCGTCGACCCAGGCGGGCCGGGCGGTGACGACGTCGAAGAAGGCGCGGATCGGCTCCGGCGCGTCGGCGGTCGGCCCGGCGGCGGTCGGCCCGTCGGCGGTCGGCCCGGCGGCGGTCGGCCCGTCGGCTGTCGGCCCAGCGGCTGTCGGCCCGGCGGCGAGGAACCGGTGCAGGTCGCGGATGGCCAGGCCGGGTGTGTCGCGGACCGCCTTGACCAGCGCGGCGGCCGGCTCGTCGCGGCGGACCAGCCCGTCCCGGAGGGCGGCGATCTCGTCCTCGGTCGGCTGGGCGCCCGGGCCCGCGAAGATCCGCAGCGGCCGAGCGGCCTTCTCACTCCACCGCTTGTCGGCGGCGAACCTGGTCGGGGTGGTCATGCTTCGACACTAAAGTGAGCGGATGCTCGGCTTCTACTCGTGTTCGGGAGCGACGAGATGACGGCACATAACACCAGGAAGGCGCCGCGGCAGCGCCGCTCCCGGGAGATGATCGACCGCATCCTCGCCGCCGCTGCTCAGGTTCTGGAGGAACGCGGGTACGCCGGGCTGAGCACCAACCGGGTCGCCGACCGGGCCGAGGTCAGCGTCGGCTCGCTGTACCGCTACTTCGCCGACAAGAACGAGTTGATCGAGGAGCTGCGGGCGCGGAGTTCGGCCGACGTGCTCGCCGACCTGACCGGGGCGTTGACCGCGGCGGTGGCGATGCCGGCCCGGGACGGGGTCCGGCACGTGCTGGCGGTGCTGGTCACGGCGCTGAAGCGGCACCGGGCGATCACCGCCGCGATGATCGACGAGGCACCGCTGGGGGCGCACGGCAACATCCTGCCCGAGGTGGAGCGGCAGCTCACCCAGGTGACCCGGATCTTCGTGGCCGTGCACGCCCCGGCCCTGGACCAGGCCGAGGCGGAGGCTCGCATCCACCTGGCGATGGGGGTGGCACTCAACGCCTGCCTGCGGATCGCGCTGCAGCCGGCCCCCGGCATCACCGAGGACCGGCTGATCGACCTGACCGCCGACCTGATGGTGCTGGGCCTGGTGCCGAATCCCATCGGGAGACTTAAATAGCTGGATGACCGAGGCTTACGGGTGGGTGCCGGAAGGTGTGGACATCACCGTTCCGGATGCGTCGCGGGTGTACGACTACGCACTCGGCGGCGTGCACAACTTCGCGGTCGACCGGGAGTTCTGGCACCGGGCCGAGTCGGCTTTCCCCACGGCGGGCCTGGTCGCGCGGGCCAACCGGGCCTTTCTCGGGCGGGCGGTCCGCTGGCTCGCCGAGGCCGGGGTGCGGCAGTTCCTGGACATCGGGTCGGGCATTCCGACCCTCGGCAACGTGCACGAGGTGGCCCAGGAGGCCAATCCGGCGGCCCGGGTGATGTATGTCGACATCGACCCGATCGCCGTGCAGCAGAGCCGCAGCCTGCTGTCCGGCAATCCCTACGCGCGGGTGATCGAGGGGGACCTGCGCGATCCGGAGCGCATTCTCTACCACCCCGACGTGCTGCAACTGCTGGATTTCGCCGAGCCGGTCGCGGTGCTGACCGTCGCCGTCCTGCATTTCGTGCCCGACTCCGCCGACCCGGCCGGGATCATGAAGCGACTCGCGGACACCATGGTCTCGGGCAGCTACCTGGTGGTTTCGCATCTCGGGCCGGATGTCACACCCGAGGGGCGAGAGCTTCAGGAGCGGGCCCGGCAGCTTTACGAACGTACGCCGACCCCGGTGGTGATCCGCAGCCCGGACGAGGTCGCCGGCCTGATCGGGGCGGAGTTCGAGATCGTGGCGCCGGGCGTCGTGAGCGCCACCGACTGGCACCCGGACCCGGACGAGGCTGACGACCCGCCGCAGCCGACCGCGCTGGTGGCGGTGGCCCGGAAGCGCTGAGCGCTATGCCGTTTCTCCCACCAATCGCGTAAATCGGTGCAACTGCGTCACCCTCGGTGGGGGTGTGAACGTTCAACCCGACCAAGCGTAGCGATCTTGACCTTTAGCGCAGTACGGCCATCACGGCAGGAATGGCCCTTGCGTCGATCAATGGTCATAATTCGGCGGCCGTTCATGGTGACGCGCACTGGGGAGGCGGCAGCACATGGGGCAATCGCCGGACCTGGCCGCCCTCGTCGGCGAGTGGCTGCGCGGGATCACCCGCTCCGGCTTCGTCCCCGGCGTGCGGGCCCGCGCTCGTGCCGCCCTGCAGGAGCTGCTCGAGGAGATCGTGGCGGCGCTGCGGGCCGAGCCGTTCGACCCGGCGGCCGGCCGCCGCATCGGCGCCGAGCTCGTCGACCTGCGAATGTCCTCCCCGCCGGTGATCGGGATGACGGTGCGCCTGCTCGCCGAACGGCTGCCTTCCTTCGTGGACGGTGACCCGGCCCGCGTACCGGCCCTGCTGGAGACCCTGGTGATCGGCTTCGTCACCGCCCAGCGCGACGCGGCGGTCAGCGCGGCCGAGCAGATGAACCGCTCCGAGAAGATCCACTGGCGGCGGGTGCAGACCGACCTGCAACAGCGGCTGCAGGACGCGTTGCTGCACGACCCGGCCACCGGCCTGCCGAACGAGCAGCACCTGCGCCGGCACCTGGCGACCCGGACCGGCCGGGTCGGCCTCTGCCTGCTCGGCATCGACCGGTACGCGGAGCTGGCCGACGCGCTCGGCGCCGACAACGTCACCAAGCTGCTGACCGCCGTCGCGCACCGCCTGGCCGGCGACCATTTCCTGGCCCGGGTCGGTGGCGACCAGTTCGCCCTGATCGCCGACGTCACCGGCGCCGACGACATGATCAAGCTGGCCGACCAGTGCCGCCGTGCCCTGCAGGCGCCGTTGCCGCTCGACGGCCACGCGCTGCGCATCGACGTCACGGCCGGCATCGTCGACGCCCGCGCCGTCGACGACCACTGGCTGCGCGACGCCCGGCTCGCTCTGGCGTGGGCCCGGCACGACCGCCGCGACCACGCCGTCTTCGAAACCGGCCGGGCCGACACCGACCGCCGGCGCCACCGCCTGGCCGCCGACATGCCGGCCGCCCTGGATGCCGGCGAGTTCCTCGCCTACTACCAGCCGCTCTACCGCCTCACCGACCGCGCGATCATCGGCGTCGAGGCGCTGGCCCGCTGGCAGCGCCCCGGCGACCGCCCGGTGCTCGGACCACCCGACTTCATCACCCTCGCCGAGCACACCGGCCTGATCCGCCCGCTCGGCCGGTTTCTGCTCGACCAGGCCTGCCGGCAGGGCGCGCAGTGGCGGCAGGCCGGCCACGACCTGCTGATCAGCGTCAACCTCTCGCCGCTGCAACTCGGCGAACCGACCCTCGCCGCCGACGTGGCGGACATCCTGCATCGCACCGGCCTGCCGGCCGGCAACCTGCAACTCGAGATCACCGGGAGCGTCGCGCTCAACGGCGGGAACGAAACCCTGCAAAAACTCACCGACCTGGGCGTACGCCTGGCCGTCGACGACTTCGGCACCGGATGGTCGAACCTGGCCACGCTGTCCCGGCTGCCGGTCGCCACCGTGAAGCTGGCCGCCGAGTTCATCGCCGACGCGGCCTCGACCGAGGTCCTGCGGCACACCATCGGCCTGTGCCATGCACTCGGCGTGACGGTCACCGGGGAGGGCATCGAAACCGGCGATCAGGAGCGGTTACTGCGCGCGTTGGACTGCGACCACGGCCAGGGATTCCACTTCGGTCGGCCGGCATCAGCCGACGTCATCACGGAGCGTCTCCGGGTGGACCGGGATTGGTAATGTCGGGCCATCCACGGTGATCGATCATGAATGGGGCGTGGATGGTGACGGACCCCGGTGGGCTCCTCGACCCGGATGCCGCGGCGGGCTATCTGCGGGATTGGAAAAGCCGCATCGATCGGATGGCGGCCGACACGCAGGCCATGAGTGATCGGCTCGGCGCTCTGCGGGTCACCGCCACCGACGACAACGACCTGGTCGACGTCGTCATCGACTCGACCGGCGCGCTGCTCGACATCCGATTCGGCGATCGCATTCACCGCGTCGCCCCGGACGCCGTTTCCCGAGCCGTGCTGAGTGCCCTGCGAAAGGCCCGCCTGGCCGCGGCGGTGCAGGCCCGGAAGATCGTCGAGGAAACGGTCGGCGAGGAATCGGTGGCCGGCCGGGCGATCGCCGACCGGATGGCGCAGCAGTTGGCCGGGGGCGACCGTGACTGACGGATTCACCGTCGACTCGCACCAGATCCGGGCGCACGCCGCGAAGGTCGACGAGGTGCAACGCCGTTTCGCCGCGGTGCGCGGCGCGAGCATGGCCATCGGTCAGGACGACGCGGCCTACGGCCGGCTCTGCGGCTGGATCTCGGCGATCCTCGAACGCCGGCACATGCGACAGGACGAATTACTGGCGTACGTGTCGGAAAACTTGCGCCTCGCCTCGGAAGCCCTGATCCGCACCGGCCAGGATTACGACCGGGCCGACGACGAAACCGCCGATCGCGTCCGCCGCGCCGGAGGCACCCGATGACGGATGTCTCGCTGGTCGCCGACGTCCATTCCACCCGCACCGCCTGGGCCGGGGCGTCACTGGCCGACAGTTTCCAGGGCGTCTACCAATCGGTGAACGGCGGCGGCTGGGTCGACGGCGCGCTGGCCGGGGGAGCGTTCGCGGTGGAGGCCGCGGCCACCGCCCTCGACCCGATCAGCGCCCTGCTGTCGAACGGCCTCGGCTGGGCAATGGAGTATTTCGAGCCGCTCCGCGAAATGCTCGACCATCTGGCCGGCATTCCCGACCGGGTGATGGCCCACGCCGAGACCTGGAACCACATGGCGGCGGAGCTGCAGTCGATGGCCGCCGATCTGAAGTCCGCGCTGTTGTCGGACCTGCCGGATTGGCAGGGCGCCGCCGCTACCACTTACCACGGTTTGATGGCCAACAACGTCGAGGCGATCGACGGCCTGAGCGCCCTGGCCGCGACGATGTCCGCGTCGACCGAGGCCGCCGGAAACCTGGTGCAGTTCACCAGAGACCTGGTCCGCGACCTGATCGCCGACCTGGTGGCCCGGGTGATCGTCTGGGCCGCCGAATCCCTCCTGGTCGTGACGATCCCCTTGGTGGCCGCCCAGATCGTGGCCGCGGTCGTGAAGTGGGCCGGCCGCATCCTCGGCTACACCACGGCGCTGGTCAGCAGCCTGCGAAACCTGACCCAGCTGCTCGAGGGCTGAGCCGGATGCCGCCGAAAGGCCGAGGCCACGGCGACGAGGCTCCTGAGCCGCGCCGAACCCCAAGAGCGCACTCGGCCGGCGCAAGCGCCCGTCAGAACGAGGACATCGTCGACGAGGTCGCCCGTGTGGGTCGAGCCGGAAATGGCCATCTGTTCACCGCTCGCAGTGGGGAACCGGACGGCCGGCCCACCGGCGACTCGACCTACATTCGCCCGAAGGCGGACGACATAACCCGTCGTTCGCTGGAGCTGGAGAACGAGGGCGCAGTGACGCTTGCGGCCCAGGGCTATCGCGTCCACCGGAACCCTTCGCTGGCCGAGGCCGTCCGGGCTCGGCAAGCCACCGGTGACGTCGGCCGGCCGGAATCGGAACCGGACTACCTTGTCGAAGGGCGGGTCTTCGACTGCAGTGCGCCGGGCGCGGGAACCAGCGTGCGTAACGTCTGGTCCGGTGTCCGGAAGAAAGTCAGGAAGAGGCAGGCTCAGCGGGTGGTGGTCCACTTGGGGGATTGGGACGGCGATATCGCCGAGCTGCGACAACAGTTCGATGACTGGCCGATCGCCGATCTCAAGGAGGTCAAAGCGATCCTGCCGGACGGCAGCGTCATTCAGATCGACCTGCCTCGAGAGAGCGAGTGAGGGCGTGGCTCATGGCGATTGAATACGACCTCGTTCTTGGCGGCAGCACGCCGATCGAGCTGGTTGCGGCGCGTGCATTTCCTGCTCTGGCCGAGCGCCCCACGGGGGTGGTGCCGCTTCTGTCGGCCGCCCTTTTCGAGCCCTACGGGTTTGAGGTCACCGTTCTGGCGGAGGACGACGCCTACGTGGAGGCGGCATCCGACCAGGGGCGGTGGGAATGGGAGCCGGTTCCCAGCGTGTCGGTCGGTTTCCGGCTGGGTAAGGCCGCCGATCCGGAATGGGCCGTCGCGAACATGCTCTCCGTGGTCCGCCGGCTTCTCGACTCCGGCGACGAGGACGCCGCACTGGTTCTGAACAGCGATCTGTTGGTCCTGGTGCGAGCCGATGGCAAGGTCGTCAAACACCACCGCGAGACGTGGTGGTCGAGCTATCCGGCTGCTGATCAGCTGATCCCGGGGTGAGGGTCGGGCCCGCCCGAAGGCGGGTGAGGAGCCGGTGTTGCACCTTGCTCTTCCCTGCGCCGGGGACTTGGCACGGGCTCGTACTCTTCTGAAGGTTTTCAGGTTGGGTGGCAGAGTTGGGGGTTGGCCAGCTCTGCGCAGGGGCGGTCGCCGTGTGAGCGGATTATGTCGGCGCCGGTCTGGTTGGTCAGGTAGCGCAGGAAGCTTGCCGCCAGGGAATTGGCCGGTGGTTCGCCGTAGGTGTAGCCGAATTCGGTTTCCCAGAATGGGTAGGTGCCGTGGTCGGCGTCCTCGACCGTTGCCGCGTGGCCGTTGATGCGGGTGGAGATCAGGCCGTTACGGCCTGTTGCGGCGCTCAGCTCGCTGTAACCCAGGGCTCCGGGGGTCGATGCGACCGTGCGTAACACCGCGTCGGTGGTGTCGCGGGCGCAGCGGACCACGCCGGCCGGGGAGCCGGGGTCGCGGGTTTGGCAGTCGTCGGAGTTGCTGCCCGGCTCGCGTTCGCCGGCCAGGACCCGCCGCTGGAACGCAGCCCTCGTGCCGGAGCCCGGGTTTCGGCTGATCAGGCGGATCGGCAGGTTGTTGCCGCCGATCTCCTGCCAGTTGGTGATCTTGCCCTGGTAGATCTGCTTGATCTGGTCGAGGGTGAGGTCCTGGATGCCCGCGTCGCCGTTGACCACCAGCGTGAACAGGAAGAACGCGATCGGTCTCGGCAGCAGCCCGGGCATGCCGGTGGGCTTCTCGCCGTCCGAGAAGGTGAGGCGGTCGGTGGCGCTGCCGTCCCGGCCGGCCTGGTCGACGGTCTGCAGGCCCTCGCCGCTGCCGCGCATCTCCAGGGTGAAACTCGCGCGGGGGCAGAGGTCGTGATAGGACTTCGCGGCCTCGCGGGCGACCGGCTCGAATGCGGTCGAACCGGTCAGCCGCAGGTGGCCGGAGGCGCAGTCCAGCGGGGCGCTGTCCCCGCTCGACGCGAAGATGACCAGCTGGGCGACGACGATCGCGACCAGAAAACCGATCATGGCGAGTACGCGTTTCGGGGTGCCGGTGCGGCTCTTCGTCTCCTGGATGCGGCCGCCGCCGACCCCGCCCTTGACGGTGCAATCCACATCGGGCGGTGGGTACTGCCGCGGGCCCTTGCCGCCGTCGGCGCGTTCCAGTGCGAGCAGCACCTTGTAGTGCTCGCCGCGGTTCATCGGGACCTTCGGCAGCTCCAGAACGTTCTCGGTGACGGTGAAGCCACCGCCGTTCTGGAAGCTGGAACCCATGTTCGTGTCGCTGACCTCGGTGACCACGGCGCCGACGACGTTGCGGTCGGTGAACGTGACGGTGATGCCGGTGTCGTCGGCGTGCGAACGCGAGTAGTCGCCCTCGTCGATGTTCGTCGCGCCGTTGTTCTCGATGCGCAGCAGCACGATCGTCGGGTCCTCGAGCTTGCGGGTGCCGACCACCAGCTGGGCGAACGGGCCGTCGTGCTGGGTTTTGACCACGTTGCTGGCGGTGGTGTCCATCTGGACCCGATAGCCGAGACGCTTACGGCCCTTGACGACGAACTCGTACAACGCCGCGATTCCGGGGACGACCACACCAAGGGTCGCCAGCGCCACACTCCACCAGAACTCGATGACCGAATTATCGACGCGCCGACGGTGGAGATTGGACGATCGCGCCGAGGGTTCAGGGAACGTTCACTCAGGCTGGGCGGGGTCAGACCCGGCGGAGGACGCTGACCACCTTGCCGAGGATCACCGCGTTGTTGCCGGGGATCACGTCATACGCCGGGTTGCGGGGGACCAGGTCGATCCGGCTGCCCTCGGTGTGCAGGACCTTGACCGTGGCCTCGCCGTCGATCATGGCGGCGACGATGTCGCCGTTGTCGGCGGTCGGCTGCTGGCGGACCACGACCAGGTCGCCGTCGCAGATCGCGGCCTCGACCATCGAGTCACCTTTGACCCGCAGGGCGAAGAGCGTGCCGTGCCCGACCAGGGTCTGCGGGAGGGTCAGCTCCTCCTCGACCTGCTCGTCGGCGAGGATCGGAGTGCCGGCCGCGATCGAACCGAGCAGGGGGACGCGGACGTCGCTCTCGGATCGGGGCTGGTCGGACTCGGAGCGGATGTCGACCGCGCGGGAACCGCGGGCGTCGCGTCGAATGTGGCCGAGCTCCTCGAGGCGGTCGAGCTGGTGGGCCACCGAGGATGGTGAGGCAAGGCCGACCGCGGCGGCGATCTCGCGCATGGTGGGCGGATAACCGTGCTGGTCGAACCACTCGCGAAGCATGGTGAGGATCTGCCGCTGGCGGGGAGTGAGCTCCGTTGGGGAAGCCATGCGGTGACGATACTACATTTCTCGATCATTTGTACTAATGCTCAGGCGGACGAGTGAATCGCCGCGAAGGCCCCACGGCCGGGGCCTCGCGGCTTCCACTCAGATGTAGTGCAGCCGGTCCGTGTCCTTCAACGCGTCGACCAGGCTCTTTACCTCCTGGGCGCGGTCGCGGGGGCAGACCAGCACCGCGTCCGGGGTGTCCACGATGACTAGGTCGCGCACGCCCAGGGCGGCCACCAGTCGGCCCGGCGTGGGCACCACGACCAGGTTTTCCGTCTCGCGGAGCAGCACGCCCGCCTTGCTCCCGTCGGCCTCGTTGCCGACCACGACGTTGCCGGCATGGTCGGAGACCAGCACCTCGCCGAGCGTGTGGAAGTCGCCGACGTCGTTCCAGCCGAAGTCGCCCGGGATCGTGCCGACCCGGCCCACCGTGGCGGCACCCTCCATCACGGCGTAGTCGACCGAGATGCGCGGCAGGGTCGGCCAGACCTCGCCGAGCACCTCCTCGCGGGCCGGGGAGTCCCAGGCCTGGGCGATGCGCGAGATGCCGGCCGCGAGCTGCGGCTGCTGCCGGGACAGCTCGGCCAGGAACACGTCGACCCGCCAGACGAACATGCCGGCGTTCCACAGGTAGTTACCGGACTTGACGTAGCTCTCGGCCACGTCGTACGTCGGCTTCTCCTTGAATTCCTGCACGGCCATCACCGGGCCGTCACCGACGACGCTGCCGCACTCCAGATAGCCGTAGCCGGTCTCCGGGCGGGTCGGGGTGATACCGAGCGTCATCAGCAGGCCCTGCCGGGCGCCGCCCATCGCCTGCTGGATGACCCGGGTGAACTGAGCCTTGTCGGCGATCAGGTGGTCGGACGCGAACGCCCCCATGATCGCCTCCGGCTCGCGCCGGGCGATCACCGCGGCGGCCAGCGCGATCGCGGCACAGGAGTCCCGCGGCGACGGCTCGATCAGCACGTTGTCGGCCGGGACCTCGGTGAGCTGCCGGACCACCTCGGCGGCGTGCGCCACCCCGGTCACCACGAAGACCCGGTCGGACGACGACAGCTGGTCCATCCGGTCGACGGTGGCCTGCAGCAGCGACGCGTCCGTGCCGGTCAGCGGGTGCAGGAACTTCGGGTGGCCGGCGCGGGACAGCGGCCACAAGCGGGTGCCGGTGCCGCCTGCCAAAACCACGCCGTACAACGCACCCTGTTGCTCAATCATGCGCACGAAGTGTAGTGGGTCATGACGAGGCCACACGTTTCCAGGTGGTGACATGTACCTCGGCACTTGACGCCCAGGTGAACTCTTTGGCGCGGTCGAAGCCGGCCTTCGCCAGGGTGATCCGGCGCTGCTCGTCGTGCAGGAGATCGGCCAGGTCAGCGGCGATGCGATCGGCATCCTCGGTCGTATACGCCACCGCGTCGCCGCCCACCTCCGGCAGCGACAGCCGGGGGGTGGTCAGCACCGGCGTGGCGCAGGCCATCGCCTCCAGGATCGGCAGGCCGAAGCCCTCACCGAACGACGGGTAGCAGGCCACCAAGGCGCCGCCCAGGAAGCCCGGGAGGTCGGCATAGCGCAGATAGCCCGGGCGCAGCAGGCGCAGGTGCGACGGGACCTCGGCCACCGCGCGGTCGATCTCGTCGTCGTGGCCCTGGCCGCCGGCCAGCACCAGCGCCGGCGGGTGCGGCCAGTCGGCCACCGCGCGGGCCCAGCCGCGGATCAGGTTGGGCACGTTTTTCCGCGGCTCCTTGGCCCCCAGGAACGCCACATAACCGGAGTCGCCGAGGCCGAGGCGGGCGCGGACCCGCGCCTTCTCCTCGTCGGTCGGGGCGTGGAACGCGGCCTGGTCGACGCCGTGGTAGGCCACGTCGATGCGGGTCGGGTCGGCGTCGAGCAGCCGGATCAGCTCGTCGCGGGTCGCCTTGCTCGGCACGATCACCCGGGCCGCCCGGCGCAGCGACGTCTTGATCGCGCTCCGGAAGAAGGTCCGCTTGGTGTTGTCGTAGTGCTCCGGCTCGGTGAAGAACGTCGCGTCGTGCACGGTCACCGTCACCGGGCAGCCGGCCCGCAGCGGGCACGTGTAGAACGGCGAGTGCAGCACCTTGGCGCCGACCTGCTGGGCCAGCAGCGGCAGCCCGGTCTGCTCCCAGGCGAGCCGGGCGGGCCGGTGCGCGACCGCGGCCGGGCCGGCGATCACCTCGGCGTCGCCGAGCATGCGGCTGTAACGCTCCGCATCCGAACGCTGGGCCACGACGGCCAGATCGACCCTCTCCGGGTCCAACCGGCCGAGGGCACCGAGAAGGCCGTCGACGTATCGGCCGACGCCTCCCCGATCAGCGGGGACGCTGGTGGCGTCGACGAGCACTCGCGGGGGGCGACCGGCGGTCACGAGGCAACTCCCAAAGAGGTTGTTATGCAGACCACTGGCAAGCCTACGCCCGGAATGCATCGGGCATGTGACCGCGACACCGCCTGATTCGAAGCGTGTCCCGGACTTCATCGCATGCTCAGGATCGGTTACGTACGGTGACGGCCCTATCGTTGGTGCCGTGCAGACCACGATCCCGCAGGCCCTCGCCGATGCGGTTCGCCGCGACCCGACGACGCCCTTGTTGACCTGGTACGACGACGCCACCGGCGATCGGACCGAGCTGTCCGGGGCGACCTTGGACAACTGGGTCTCGAAGACCGCCAACCTGCTGATCGACGGCCTCGGTCTGGGGGTGGGCGACAACATCGCCGTCCTCCTGCCGCCGCACTGGCAGACCGCCGCGATCGTGCTGGGCGCCGCCGCAGCGGGCGTGGCGGCCGACCTGGGCGACGACCCGCAGCCGGTGGATGCCCTGTTCACGGCCCCTTCGAGGGCCGAGCGGTCGGCCGCGTGGGCGACCGGCGACCGGCTCATCACCGGCCTGCTGCCGCTCGCCATGCCGCTGCGCGAGCTACCCCCGGGTTTTGTCGACTATGTGACAGAGGTGCGCAACTACGGCGACCACTTCCGCGGCGCGCCGATCGACCAGGACGACCGGGCCCTGGCCGGCCCGGTCGAGATGAGCCACCTGGCGGTGATGCGCACGGCAACGGTCCGGGCGGCCGAGCTGGGCATCGGAGCGGGCGACCGCATCCTGATCGACACCCGCGCCTACCCGGAGCCGGAGGACTGGCTCTTCGCCCCCCTGGCCGTCGGCGCGTCGGTGATCCTGTGCGCCAACCTGGACCCCGCAAAGACAAAGCCCCGCGCCGAGTCCGAAAAAGCAACAATCCTGCTGACCTGAGCGGCGTCATGCAGGAGGTTCGGCGGTCGCCGATCTGTCGGCGACCGTCTGGCGGTAAGCCTCGTCGGCAATCGTCAAGAACGTGCTGAGGCGCCGGGAGGGGTTCGAGGACCATGCGGAACCCCGCTCGGCCCACCATTCCAGCGCCATGTCGTCCTCGAAGAGAATGCGAAAATTCCCGCGTGCCCCCGGCGCGGTCATGGCTCCCGTCTCCCACAACATTGCCCAGTGAGCGACCCAGAGGTTGAGGTACATCCACCGTCGTTTTTCCTCGTCGGATCGTCCGGGCAGGGCGGGGAAGATGAGCCTCGGATCGTCCACGGCCAATTTCGTCAGTTCGAAATGGCGCTCGCGTGCCATGACGGTCTGGGTCAGGCGGATCTGGCGCCATTGCAGCAGCAGTGAGGCGGCGATGGCGCCGAAGGCCAGCCCGGACAGGATCGCCGAAATCCCGCCGTATGCCTGACCCACCTCCGAGAGCGCATGCCAGTCTGCCGAACGGCTTACTACGGCGCTCAAGAGCCACGGCGACGCTACGACCATGGAGATGAACCCGATGATCAGGGCGGCGGACAGGGCCACGGTGATCCAGCCGCGATGGACATTTACATGAGTCACTCTCATGACCCGCATGGTTGCCTGTTGTAGCAAGCCGACTACTCCTAGAAGCCGACCGCTACCAACAGGTACTGCGGGTTCTTGTGGGAGACGTATGTCGACTGGGCGTTTACGTCGTCGTATGGGAAGCCGTAGGCGCGGGCCTCGATGGCGTTGTCGTGCCAGAACTTTGCGTAGAAGTTTGCTGGGGCCGCCTGGTAATAGGCGGCTCGGTTGTTCGCCTGGGCTGCGGTCACGTGTCGGTTCAGCTGGGCGCACTCGTCTGGCTTGCCGGACAGCGGGCCGGCGCAGCCGAGGATCTCCGAGCTGGTCGCGACCGACGTGTAGGCGGCGAAGTAGTTCGCGTAGCGGCCGCCCGGTTTGAACTCGGGGTCGCCGCCGGGGGAGAGGATCCGGTCCTGGGCCTGGGACAGGTGGTCGAACTCGGTGGGCACCGCGGCCTTGAAACGGGCGAACGTCGTTGCCCTGGACTCGGCGAACACCCTGCGGGACTCGCCTACCTCCTGGTCGAAGCCGTCCGCGGCGTGCAGGCGCATGGCGATCTTCAGGACGAAGGCGTCGACCCGGGTGGTGTTGCCGTTGAACTGGTCGGGGCCGACCGTGAACTCGATGAAGTCGCTGTATTTGCTGCTTGCCGAGCCGAGGTGGAAATACATCCGGCCCGCCGAGTTGGCCGGCATGTCGAGATACGGGCGGTCGGCGATCGAGTGGGTCTGCCGGTTGAAGGTCCAGAAGACCTTGCTGTCCGGATAGGCGCCGTTCGTGCGATTGAGCACCTTGACGGTGAGCACGTTCTTCGCCTTCGGGATCGTGGACGTGTCGCCCCAGAAGGAAACCGGCTTCTTCGAAGCGGGCGGCGATGGGGAGGGTGACGGCGACAACGACGGGGACAACGACGGCGATAACGACGGTGACGGCGAGGGCGACGAAGAAACCGCCGGAGCGATGGAGACGGGTACGGCGGACGCAGCCGTAACCGGGGCGGGCGCGGGCGCGCACCCGGCCACGATCAGAACCACCGGAAGAATCCGCCACCGAATCGCCACGGAAAGCAGCTTCCCGAGCGCAAACCGCCAGGTCAAGGTGATGATCGACGCTGGCGTATTTGTGTTATTCGGCGACGGCGGAACGCTCCCGGGCCAGCTTCTCGAAAGCCACCAACGACTCCGGGTTGACCAGCGCTCCCTTGGCGGCGGCCGACTCCACCGGCGTACCGGTAAGAATGCGTTTGACCGGCACTTCCAGTTTCTTCGCGGACAGGGTGCGTGGCACCGCCCGTACCTGATGAATCTCGTCCGGAATGTGCCGTGGGGACAGCGCCGAGCGCAGCTCGCCGCGGATCTTCTTGATCAGGGAATCGTCCAGCTCGAGGCCCTCGGTCAGGACCACGAACAGCAGCAGCTCGCCGTTCGGATTGTCGTCCTGCTCCAGGTGGACCACGACCGAGTCGACGATTTCCGGCAGGCTTTCCACCACCGAATAGAACTCGGCGGTGCCCAGCCGCACGCCGCCCCGGTTCAGCGTCGCGTCCGAGCGGCCGGTGATCACACAGGTGCCGTCGGAGCCGATGGTGATCCAGTCGCCGTGCCGCCAGACGCCGGGGAAGACGTCGAAGTAGGCCTCCTGGTACCGCTTGCCCTCCGGGTCGTTCCAGAAGCCGACCGGCATGCTCGGCATCGGAGCCGTGATCACCAGCTCGCCGAGCTCGTCGACGACCGGTTTGCCGGCCGGGTCGTAGGCCTCCACCCGCGCGCCCAGGCACCGGCAGGCGATGACGCCCTCGGTCACCGGGTGTAGCGGCGAGGCGCCGACGAATCCGGTGCACACATCCGTACCTCCGGACAGCGACTGCAACTGCAGTTGCCTACCCACCGCTTGGTAGACCCAGTCGAAGCCCTCGGCCGGCAGCGGCGCCCCGGTCGAGCCGATGGCCTTCAGGCCCGGCTTGCGGGGTTCGAGACCGGCCTTGCGGCAGGCCATGAGGAACGGTGCCGACGTGCCGAAGTAGGTGATGCCGGCCTCGTCGATCAGATCCCACAGCGCCGACATGTCGGGATAGCCGGGATTGCCGTCGAACAGCACGATCGAGGCCCCCACCATTGGCGCGCTGACCAGGAAGTTCCACATCATCCAGCCGGTCGTGGTGAACCAGAAGAACCGGTCGGCCGGGCCCAGGTCGTGATGCAGCGCCAGGATCTTGAGATGCTCGATGAGGATGCCGCCGTGGCCGTGCACGATCGGCTTCGGCAGGCCGGTCGTCCCCGAGCTGTAGAGCACGTACAGCGGGTGATCGAACGGCACCGCCTCGAACGCCATCGGGTCATCGCCGGCCAGTGACTGCCAGTCACCCGCGCTCGGGTCCAGGTAGCCGATCGTCACCACGTGCTCGATCGACGGGATCGCCTCGGTGATCTGCTGCACCTCGGCGGTACGCGAGATCGGCTTGTCGCCGTAGCGGTAGCCGTCCACCGCGACCAGCACCTTCGGCTCGATCTGGCTCCACCGGTCGACGACGCTGCGGGTGCCGAACTCGGGTGCGCACGACGAGAAGATCGCGCCGAGGCTGGTCGCGGCGAGCATCAGGACGTAGGTCTCCGGGATGTTCGGGGCATAGGCGGCAACCCGGTCACCCTTGCCGACACCCCGGGCCTTCAGCCCGGCACGCACGCTCCGCACCTGGTCACGCAGCTGCCGCGCGGTCAGCTCGATCTTCCCGCGGCTTTGCGAGTACGCGAGTACCACCGGATCGTCGTCCCCGAGCCCCGGCATCCGCAGCACATGCTCGGCGTAGTTGAGGGTCGCCCCCGGGAACCACGTCGCCCCCGGCATCGACGCCTCGGCCAGCACCGCCGTCGCGGGCGTGTGGCTGATGACCTCGAAGTAGTCCCAGATCGACTGCCAGAAACCGGACAGGTCGGTGACGGACCACTCCCACAGCGCCGGATAGTCGGCGAAGCTCAGCCCACGCTCCCGCTCCAACCAGCGCAGATAAGCGCCGATGCGGGTCGTGTCCCGAACGTTGGCCGGCGGTTCCCACAGCACTGTGCCCGTCATGCACACACCTTAACGTCAGTTCAGGCTCACATTTCGATCAAGAATTGAGCCTCTCCCGCCCGCCCACCGTAAGTCCATGTAGCCGGCCGATACACCCGGCCCGCTTCGCCGTGCGCCGACCACATTCCCGCGCTGGCTGATCGGCCGCCAACTATGTCCGGGCGGCCGAGCAAATCCCGGCCCCGCGCTGGTGAAGTCGATGATGACGGTGGTCACTTGCCCAGCATCGGTAGCGTGCCCAGTCAGCGAACCACCCGGGGAGAAACGTTGCGTCACCTTCGGTCGATCTTGTATGCGCTGGTCCTGGCGCCGGCCGCCTGGGTGCTCACCGGGGTGGGCCTCAACAGCGACCTCACCACCCGGGGCCGCGACGGTTTCGCCGTCGAGACGTTCACCGGCCTGCTGCTCCTGCTGCTGGCCGGCGCCGCATACGGAATCCTGGTCCTCGGTCCGATCTCCCCCGCGGGCCCGGTGGCCGCCGGTGCCATCTACCTGATCATCACCCTGTGGGCCCTGCTGTCCCCGTCGGCTTACGCCGACGCCTGGCCACCATCGGTGGCCAAGGACGGCTTCGATCTTTCGCGTCCGGGCTACGGCTTGGCGGCGTTGCTTGCGGTTCCTTTGATCTGTACGGCGTTGAGCGCGCGCCGATGGGCAAAGTACGAGCCACCGGTCCTCCCGATCGTCGGCGACATCAGCCGCTTCTGGGGTACCGCCCGAGCCCCCGGCATCCCGATGGCAGCCGACCGAACCACGGTGCTCACCCTCGCCGGCATCGATCCCGACCCGACCACAGTGCTCCGCCTGCCGGTGGCCACCTCGGCCCCCGACGACGACACAGCGCCACTGACCAGCCCGTCCAACAACACGACAGTCGTCGTAGCCAACGACAACGACGACCCAACCCTCCCGAACGCCGCAACAAGCAACGACCCGACGGCGGAGGTCACCGGCACCGACGAGCCGACAGCGGATGTCGCCGGGAAGGCTGCGGACGAGCCGACGGCGGATGTCGCAGGGGCCGGCGCCGATGAGTCGACGGCGGATGTTGCTGGGGCCGGCGCCGATGAGCCGGCGGCGGATGACGCCGGGAAGGCCGCGGGCGAGCCGGCGACTGATGTTGCCGGGGCCGACACGGATGAGTCGGCGGCGGATGTCGGGGATGAGGCCGGTGAGGTGACGGCTGGGATTGCCGAGGCTGAGGCGGCTGAGGCGGCTGAGGCGGTCGCTGGGATGGCTGAGGGCCCGGCCGACTTCAACCCCCGGCTCGCGGGCGAGCCAGCGGCTGATGGTGCAGCTGACTCCGATGAGCCGACGGCGAATGTTGGGGATGGCGCCGACGAGGCGACGGTCTTGGTTGTCGCAGCTGAAGTCGCTGAGGCGGTGGCCGATGGTGCTGAGCCTGCGGCTCGAGTTGTCGGAGACGGGGCGGCCGAGTCGGCGACGGAGGTTGCCGGGGGCGCGGCGGATGCGTTGAAGGCCGGCGTTGTCGAGGGCGCGGCCGCTGAGCCTGCGGTTGACGTTGCCGGCGACCCGGCGAGTGAACCATCCGCCGGTGCTGTCGCCGGTGACGCGGCTGAGCCGGTCGCCGATGTCGCCGGGGATACAGCGGATGAGCCGACGACGGTGATCAAGGCGGCCGCGGACGAGCCGACGGTGGCTTTCCGCGAGGCGACTGCCGACGACGAGGCCACGGCTGTGGTGAAAGCTGCCGCTGATTCACTGCCGGCAGCGGCAGCGAATGAGGCCGTTGACGTCGACGGGCCGGAGGGCGGGACGGGCGTGCCGACCACGGACGGCGACTCGACCACGGTGATGGTCGTGACCGCTGACGGTGAGTCGACCTCCGTGATGACGACGGCCGCTGAGGGCGAGCCGCCCACGGCCGTGCTTGCGGTCGCCGACGCCGACGCCGAGACGGTTGCCCCGTCCGACGAAGTTTTGGCAGCTGAGGAGTCCGCGACTGAGGGTGAGTCGGCGCAGAAGGCTGAGTCGGCAGCCGCTGATCCGGTTGTCGCTGCTGCGGCGACGGCCGATGTTGCGGAGGCCGGCGACGAGGAGTCGGCCGCTGCCGGAACGAATGTGGCGGATAACGAATCGCTGGTCGCGGCCGCCACCGATGAGCCGACGGTAGTTGCCGGCGACGGTGATGAACCAACCGTGGCTGTCGCGGACGGTGATGAGCCGACCGTGGCTGTTGCGGACGGTGATGAGCCGACCTTGGCTGTCGCTGAGGCGGCTGACGGCGATGCGCCCACGGTGACTGCTGCCGGAGCGGCAGGGGACGGTGAACCGGCAGCTGAGTTGACTTCGGCAGGGGTCGGCGAAGAACCGGCCGGCGCGGTGAGGAACGGCGGCGATGAGTCGGCCGCGATTACCGGATCTCACGACGAACGGACCGCGGACGTCGGTGAGTCGGGGGCTGATGAGGCTGTTGTCGAATCCTCGGATGGTGACGAGCCCACGACGGTTGTCGTCGGAGCCTCGGATGATGACGAGCCGACCGTTGCTGCCGGGGATGGCGAGCCGGTCGCAGCGCCCGAGGTCGATGAGGAACTGTCCGCTGACGCCGGCCTGGCGGATGCGGATGCGGACGCAGCCGAGGGCTTGGGCGATGAGGGAACCGTCGCTGCGGATGAGGAGTCGACGGCGGCCGTAGCCGCGACGTCCAGTCACGACGAACCGTCTGCCACCGTCGAAGGCGACGACCAGGCTGCAGTTGCCGAAGCGACTGTTGGGCAGGTCGCACCGGCCGAGGCGTCCGACGAACCGGCCGACGAACCGGCCGCCGACGTGACCGCCGAACCGGCCGCCGGGGCGATTGATGGGCTGGCCGCATCGGCTGCAGTGACCGATGAACCGGCTGCAGTGACCGATGAATCGGCGGCCGTGGCTGCCGCGATTGATGAACCGGGCGCTGTCGGCGAGGACGACGGCTCTGGCGGTGCGGCTGCGTCGGGCGCTGAAGCCGGTGGCGATGATGATGGCGGGTCGGGGCCGGGCGGGGGGACGCCGGCGGGGGACGACTCTGAGCGGACGCAAGTTGTGCGTCTTGCTGATGTCGTGCCGGGGGACCGTACGCAAGTAATTCGGTTTCCGGTGGGGGATGACGCCGAGCGGACGCAGGTTGTTCGGCTGCCGGTGGCGGATCCGGCGGAGCGGACCCAAGTTATTCGGCTTCCCGTCGGGGAGGCTCGCGGGGACGACTCGGAGCGGACTCAGGTGGTTCGGCTTCCGGTGCGGGATGACGGGGAGCGGACGCAGGTCGTTCGGCTTCCGCTTGGCGAACCCGGGGACGAGACGGAAGTCGTGCGGCGGAAGCTGCTGCCGTTTCCGATCAGCGATCCGGGGGAGCGGACTCGGGTCATCGAGCCGGTGCCGGACCCTACCGAGCAGACTCAGGTGCTGCGGTTTCCGTCCCGGCCGATCGGGGAGTGGCCTACCCGGGACGTGCGCGGGATCGGGGAACGGACCCGGGATCTCAGCAATCGGGCCACGGGGGACGTCGGTGGTGACGAGACCCAGGTGATTCGGCTTGTCGGGAAGACCGTGGATGACGAGCGGACCCAGATCATTCGGCCGCACCTTGTCGCGGCGCCGGGGACGCGGGCCGAGGTGGTGACCTTCCCGGTCGCCGATGGCAACGAGTCCATTGCGGATGGGGACGAGCAGGGCGAAGGCGGTCAGGGCGAAGACGGTCAGGGCGAAGGCGGTCAGGGCGAAGACGGTCAGGGCGGAAACGAGCAGGACGCGGACGGGCGGGGCGAGACTGGGTCGGCCGGGCAGGGCGCCAAGACTGGGCAGGGTGCCGTGACTGGCCCGGGGGCCGAGGAGGCTGGGCCGGGGGCCGGGTCTGGGTCGGGCGCCAAGGCCAAGAACGGGTCGTCGGTGTCCATTGCGGACGCTGAGGCGCCCAACTTCGCCGAGGACCCGACCGGGCGCATCGTGTCGCCGGACCTTCGGGTCGCCGAGGCGAGTGGGCCGCGGGCCAAGAACATTCTCAACTCGGAGCGGCCGCCGGACGAGATCAGCGAGGACACCACGCACATTCCGGCGCAGCGGACGCCCGGCGACGACGAATAGGGGTCAGCGCGGCTGGGGAAGCCCGCGACGACGAAATGTGGTCAGGGGCAGCCCCGCGGCGGCGCATAGAGGTCAGGGCAGCCGGGACAGGGCCGGCTCGATCTGGCGGGCGGTTGCTGAGGCCAGCGGGGACGGCAGGGCGTCGGGGGTGAACCAGGCCAGGTCGGCGGATTCGGCGCTGATCTGCTCGGTGGCACCGGCCGGACTGCGGACCAGGAAGCGCACGTCGTAGTGCACCGACTCCGTGGCGGGGGTGCCCTCGGCCGCGCCGCAGCGAACCCCGTGGACGTCCACGTCGATCGGATCGGGGTCGATGGTCAGTCCGGGGATGCCGGACTCCTCGGTGGCCTCGCGCAGGGCCGCGCCGGCCAGTGTCTCGTCGCCGGGCTCGCAGTGGCCGCCCAGCTGCATCCACTTGCCCAGTCGGCCGTGCAGGCAGAGCAGCAACCGGCCGTCGGCCCCGACCACCAGGGCGCTGGCCGTGACGTGGCCGGGGCGGTGGGCCCTGGTCATCGCGACCGGGCCGGCGGTCAGCAGCTCCAGGACGCTCTTGCGGGCCACGTCGCCCTCGTCGGTGGTGGCCTGCCAGGTGGTCAGCACCCGGACGGCGTCGTCGTGCAGGGCGGTCATGCGTGGGCTCCGGAGAGGTCGAGGCGGATGCCGTCGGCGTGCAGGGCGGTCATGCGTGGGCTCCGGAGAGGTCCAGGCGGATGCCGTCGTCGTGGGGCAGGGCGACGCTGGCCACCGACTCGGCGGCCAGGGCCGCGCGGAGGCGGTGGGCGTCGGCGCCCAGCCGCATCAGGCCGGCCGGGGTGGCGTCGCGGGTCCGCAGGTGCAGGGCGGCGGTGGCGCCGTTCGCCGCGAAGGTCTCGGCGGGGGTGACCGTGGTGGCCCGGGCCAGGTGGCCGGCGACCGTCTCCAGGGCGCGCCGCACGGCGTCGGGGTGGACCGGGCGGCCGGGCACCTCCGACCGGAGGCCGTCGGCCAGCTGAGCCGCGTCACGCAGGCCGGCCGCGCGGGCCTCGGCCGTGCCCAGGCTGAACATGTCGCTCTCCGCGTCGCGCAGCAGCGGCGCGGCACCGGGACCGTCGTCGGCCACGCGGCGATCGCCACCGGCGTTGAGGTAGCCGCGGACCACGGCGACCGGGACGTTGTCGATTTTGCCCTTGACCAGCTCGCCGGCCGCGGAGAGCTCGTCGATCACGGCCATCTGGGTGATCTGCAGCTCGTTGCCGTAGGGGTCGGTCTCGCCCCGGTGGTCGCGGAACGGGGGGATACCGGCGGCGCCCAGGGAGACGTCGGTCAGGCCGTTTCGCCAGGCCCGGCCCATCGTGTCGGAGATGATCACGGCCACGTCGAGGCCGCGGGACCGGAAGCCGGCGCGCAGCCGGCGGGCCGAGGCGTCCGAGTCGGTGGGAAGCAGGACCAGGTGGGTCTTGTCGACGTTGGAGGCGTCGATGCCGGCCGCGGCCATCACGAAACCGTGGTGGGTCTGCACGATCGTGGTCGGGCCGCGGCGGGCCACCACGCGGGCGGTCTCGGCGGCCAGGGCGGCGGCCCGGGCGGCGTCGCGCTCGGGGCCGTCGGCCGGGACCTCGACCAGGTTGCCCTCGGCCTTGGAGACGATCTTGCTGGTCACCACCAGGACGTCGCCGTCGGCCAGCCACGGGGCGGCGGTGGCGATCAGGGCGACCAGGTCGTCGCCGGCGGTCACGTCGCCGATGCCGTGCACCGGAAGGATCTGCAGGCCGGTCATGCGACGCCGGCCAGGGTCAGGGCGTCGCGGACCATCTGGGCCGTCGTCTCCTCCGAGGTCATCCACAGCGGGACGGCTCGGGTGGGGACGCCGGGGACCTCGGTGCCCTCGTCGACGCTGTCGATCAGCCAGCCGTTGAGCAGGCCGTTGTCGGTGCGGCTGCCATACAGCGCGCCGACGCCGGCCGCGCTCACCTCGACGCCCAGGGTGGCCAGGCACTTGTCGGCCATGCCGCGCACCGGGGACTCGCCGATGATCGGGGAGACGCCGACGATCGGGGCGGAGCCGCCGATCAGGGCCTCGCGGATCGGGTCGACGGCGAGGATCGGGGCGATGCTGACGACCGGGTTGCTCGGGGCCAGCAGCACCACGTCGGCGGCGGCGATCGTGTCGAGCACGCCGGGGGCCGGCTTGGCCGCGTCGGCGCCGACGAAGACGAAACGGTGGGTGGGCAGGGCGCCGCGGTAGCGGACCCACCACTCCTGGAAGTGGATGGCCTTGCGCTCGCCGTCGACGTCGACCACCACGTGGGTCTCGAGCCGGTCGTCGGTGGCCGGCACCAGGGTGACGCCGGGCTTCCAGCGCTCGCACAACGCCGCCGTCACCGCGGACAGCGGATAACCGGCGTTGAGCATCTGGGTGCGTACCAAATGGGTGGCCGTGTCCTTGTCGCCCAGGCCGAACCACGACGGCTCGACGCCGTAGGCGGCAAGCTCCTCCTTGACCACCCAGGTCTCGCCGACCCGGCCCCAGCCCCGCTCGGGGTCGTGCGCGCCGCCCAGCGTGTACATCACGCTGTCCAGATCGGGGCAGATCTGCAGGCCGTGCATGCGCACGTCGTCGCCGACGTTGACCACGGCGGTGACGTCGGCGCCGATGGCTCGGGCATGCGCGCGCACGCCGACGAGGAATTTCGCACCGCCGATACCGCCGGTGAGGACCACGATCCGCATGTCGTCATCCTCCCGTACGGGTATGACAGAACTGGCCGCTGGGTAGAGGGTGCCGCATGCGTGCCCGGTCTACGCTGGGCCGACTTCAATCATCATCCGTCAGGGAGAAACCGTGACCAGCCAACCGCAGCCCACGCCGGGCGAGGGCAGATCGGCCGGCCAGTACCTTCGCCCACTCCGCGATCTCGCGGCGTACGCCCTGATCGGGGCGACCGCCGTGCTGCTCTTCGTGGCGCTCGTCCGGCTGGTTCCGGACGGTCCCGACCAGTTCGGCTACCGCACCCAGGGCAGCTTCGGCGGCTTCATCAACCTGGCCACCATCGCGTTCCCGATCGCGGCCGTGCTGCTCTCGCTGTTCGTCGCGCCGCAGCACCCGAAGGCCCAGTTGGTCGTCGCCGTGGCCGTCGTCGAGTACGCGGTGATGGCCGTCTTCGGCCTGCTGTTCGGGGTGCTGATCGGCCTGATCAACGAGGCCGCGCACAATGGTGCCCGGAGCGCGTTCGAGGGGCTGCTGGAGCGGCTGGCCTGGCTGGCCGTGTTCGCCGTGGCGGCGTACGCGACCTTCCTGATCTGGCGCAACCTGTTCTACACGCCGCGCCCGAAGCCGCAGCCGGGGGTCTACGGCCAGCCGCAGTTCAACCAGCCGGGCACCTACCCGGGCCAGCCCGGCTACGGCCCGCCGCCCGGCCAGCAGGGCCCCGGCCAGCAGCCGTACGGCCCGCCGCCCGGTCAGAACCCCGGTCAGCAGGCGTACAACCCGGCGCCGCAGGGTGGCTACCCGCCGGCCCCGGGCCAGCCGGGCTACGCCGCGCCGGGCATGTACGGCCAGCCGCCCCAGCCGCCGACGTGGAACCAGGCGCCGGTGACGATGCCGACCGCGCCCGCCTCGGCGGCGCCGTCGAGCGAGCCCACCCAGATGGTGCGGCCGGTGGAGAGGGCGCCCGAGGCACCGATCGAGGACCGCACCCAGCGGATCAGCGACGACCGCCCGGGCTTCGGCCCGGCCGATCAGGACCCGCCCCGGCAGTAAAGCTCCAGCCACCGGGAACGCCCCGGGCGCCGCCGTGTCGTATTCCACTGCGCGCGCCCGGGCACGACCGGGGCAACCGGTCACTTTCCGGCCTAGGCTGCACTGCGTGGTAAAGGTCAACGAGGAACCGGTTCCGACCGAGGCGAGCATCCGCCGCGCCCTGCGCCGCGCCGCCGACGGCAAGGCCATCGATGCCGAGGAGGCGGCCGCTCTGCTGGCCGCCACCGGGGATCCACTTGACGACCTGCTGGCGATCGCCGGCAGCATCCGGGACGCGGGCCTGCGCCTGGCCGGCCGCGAGGGTGTGGTCACGTACTCCCGCAAGGTTTTCATCCCGCTGACGCGGCTCTGCCGCGACCGGTGCCACTACTGCACGTTCGCGACCGTGCCGCACCGCTTGCCGGCGGCGTTCCTGGAGCGCGACGAGGTCCTCGAGATCGCCCGCCAGGGCGCCGCGCAGGGCTGCAAGGAGGCGCTGTTCACGCTGGGCGACCGGCCGGAGGAGCGCTGGCCGGCGGCCCGGCAGTGGCTGGACGAGCGCGGCTACGACTCCACCCTCGACTATGTGCGCGCCTGCGCGATCGCCGTGCTGGAGGAGACCGGCCTGCTCCCGCACCTCAACCCGGGCGTGCTGAGCTGGGACGAGTTGCAGCGGCTGAAGCCGGTCGCGCCGAGCATGGGCATGATGCTGGAGACCACCGCGACCCGGCTCTGGTCGGAGCCGGGCGGCCCGCACTACGGCTCGCCGGACAAGGAGCCCGCGGTCCGGCTGCGGGTGCTCGACGACGCCGGCCGGGTGGGTGTCCCGTTCACCACCGGCATCCTGATCGGGATCGGCGAGACCCGGGCCGAGCGGGTCGACGCGCTGTTCGCGATGCGGCGCACCGCCCGCGAGTACGGGCACATCCAAGAGGTCATCATCCAGAACTTCCGCGCCAAGCCGGACACGGCGATGCGCGGGATGCCGGATGCGGAGCTGCGTGAGCTGGCCACGACGGTGGCGGTGGCCCGGATCATCATGGGCCCGCGGGCCCGCATCCAGGCCCCGCCCAACCTGATCGACACGGAGTTCGGCCTCCTGCTGAAGGCCGGCATCGACGACTGGGGCGGCGTCTCGCCGGTGACCCCCGACCACGTCAACCCGGAGCGGCCCTGGCCGCAGATCGACCTTCTCCGCGAAAAATCGGCTGATGCCGGTTTTGCGCTGCGGGAGCGGCTCACGATCTACCCGGAGTACGTCAAGCGTGCGGCCGAGGGCTGGCTGGACCCCCGCCTCGCGGCGCACGTGGGCGCGCTGGCGGACAGCGACGGCCTCGCGCGGGAAGACGCAACCGTGGAGGGCCGGCCCTGGCAGGAGCCGGACGAGGCGTTCGGCACCGGCCGCACCGACCTCTTCGCCACGATCGACACCACCGGCCGCACCGCCGACCGCCGCTCCGACTTCGACGACGTCTACGGCGACTGGAAAGAGGTCGCCGCGCACATCACCACCGACACCGCCAAGAGCCTCCCGACCGACGTCCTGGCCGGCCTGAAGCTGGCCGCGGAAAATCCGGCCGCGCTGCTGGAGAAGCAGCACGAGGACAAGGCGATGGCGCTGTTCAACGCGGACGGCTCCGCGCTGGACGAACTGGCCCGGATCGCCGACGACCTGCGCAAGGAGGTCAACGGCGACGACATCACGTACGTGGTGAACCGGAACATCAACTTCTCCAACGTCTGCTACGTGGGCTGCCGGTTCTGCGCGTTCGCCCAGCGCGAGAAGGACGCCGACGCCTATCGCCTGTCGGTCGAGCAGGTCGCCGACCGGGCCGAGCAGGCCTGGCAGGACGGTGCCTCCGAGGTCTGCATGCAGGGCGGCATCGACCCGAAGATGCCGGTGACCGCGTACGCCGATCTGGTGCGCGGGGTGAAGCAGCGGGTGCCGGGCATGCACGTCCACGCGTACTCGCCGATGGAGATCGTCACGGCCGCGTCGAAGGCCGGCGTGCCGGTCCGGGAGTGGCTGACCGGCCTGCGCGAGGCCGGGCTGGACACCATCCCGGGCACCGCCGCCGAGATCCTCGACGACGACGTCCGCTGGGTGCTGACCAAGGGCAAGCTGCCCGCCAGCACCTGGATCGATGTCGTCACCACCGCCCACCAGGTGGGCATCCGATCAAGTTCCACCATGATGTACGGCCATGTCGACCACCCGCGACAGTGGCTCGGCCACTTCCGGGTGCTGGCCGGCATCCAGGACGTGACCGGCGGTTTCACCGAGTTCGTGGCATTGCCGTTCATCCACACCAACGCGCCGATCTACCTGGCCGGCATCGCCCGGCCCGGCCCGACCTGGCGGGAGAACCGGGTCGTGCACGCGATGGCCCGCATCCTGCTGCACGGCCGGATCGACAACATCCAGTGCTCCTGGGTGAAGCTCGGCGACGACGGCACCCGGGTAATGCTCGACGGCGGTTGCAATGATCTTGGTGGCACGTTGATGGAAGAAACGATCTCCCGGATGGCCGGCTCGGAGCACGGTTCGGCGCGCACGGTCGCGGAGCTGAAGGAGCTCGCCGCGGCCGCGGGTCGCCCCGCCGTCGAGCGAACGACTGTGTACGGCCGCAGGTAGCCGTCCTGTCGGGTTGATCACCTCAACCGGATGGACCTTGGTTCCAAGGTCACAAATCGGGTTAAATTGGACGTGACGCGCCAGGGTGGCGTAACCCTGTGTGGCTCCTGAGAGATAGGGCAGGAACGGGACCACGACGCGCCGAAGGCGCGCCGGGGAAACGGGCCTATTTATCAGGTTCGGCTTGACGACGCACGTCTTACACGCGTGTAATTTCGGTGGGGTTGTGGGCTGGGCGCTACGAAACTTTCGTGTCCGGGCTGCAAGAAACACGCCGCGTGCGTGGGGGGTCAGCGTCGGCAGTGATGCCGGCGCGGGAATTGGGAGGCACGCCGATGGAAGCGCAGGTTGAAGGGGTAGACCTGCTCGGGGACGCGCCCGAGTGGCAGGAGCGGGCGCTGTGCTCGCAGACTGATCCGGAAGCTTTCTTTCCGGAAAAAGGTGGTTCGACCCGGGAAGCGAAGCGGATCTGCGGCCGGTGCGACGTCAAGGCCGAGTGCCTGGAGTACGCGCTGGGCCACGACGAGCGTTTCGGTATCTGGGGTGGTCTGTCCGAGCGTGAGCGCCGCAAGCTGAAGCGCCGGGTCGCCTAAGTCAGCTCGTCGGGATCCACCCCGAGCAGGTTGGCTACCTGCTCGATGATCACATCGTGGACGAGGTCGGCGAGGTCTTCGCGGTCCATCGCCCGGAACTCCAGCGGCCGCCGGTAGAGCACGATTCGAGGGGGAAGCTCCTGCCGGCCGGGGCGACCGGGCAGCAGCCGGGCCAGCGGCACCTCGCCGTCCTCGAGCACGTCGGAGTCGTAGACGTTGAGATCGGGAGGAACGTCCTCCACCGCGAACTCGACGCCGGCCAACTCTTTCGCGTAGCGACGCTCGAGGCCCTCGACCGTGTCCAGCACCAGGTCGTCGAAGATCTCGGCCTTGGTGCGGGCCAGCGGCACCGTGGCCGGCACCAGCCGGCCACGCAGGCCGCGGCCGTGGCGGTCACGCCGGGCCGGATGCCCCGGCCCGTCCTTGCGCGTCACCCGGGGGGACTCGCCGCTGCGTCGGCGCTCGGGGCTGGTGGTCACCTCGCAACTCTAGTCCTCCGCCGGTGGTGCACGGCGGCAGCGTGCTTCTGCCGCGTGTCCGGGGGGTAAACAGTCCGCGCGGGCAAATCCGGAAAGACAAGTCCTCCCAACGGGGCGGCGTGTCGAAACGGGCATGGCCGAATCGTGATGCGCGCCGGGTCGGCGTGTCGCGGCGGTTTCGGCGCGCGCGCGAGCCCGCGGGGCGATAACGTGCCGCCGTGAGGTCCCCACGGCGCTGCTCCCGGAACGGCTGTCCCCGACAGGCGGTCGCCACTCTGACCTACGTCTACAGCGACTCGACCGCCGTCGTCGGCCCCCTGGCGGCGTTCGCCGAGCCTCATACGTACGACCTGTGCGAGCCGCACGCCCGCAGCCTCACCGCCCCCCGAGGCTGGGAACTCGTGCGGCACGACGGCGATTTCGCGCCCCCGCCGCCCACCACCGACGATCTGGTCGCGCTGGCCGACGCGGTGCGCGAGGCGGCCCGGCCGCCGGCGCCCCCGCCGCGCACCGACGAGCAGGATCTCCCCGGCCACCAGACCGGCCGCCGGGGACATCTGCGGGTCATCCCGCCCACCCACTGACCTGCTGGTCGGCTAGGCCGTGGGCAGGGCGATCAGCTGGTAGCGCTTGCGCAGCCAGGGCAGCAGCGTGCGGTAGGCGGCGATGGTGTCGGGCTGGGCGTAGTCGTGCGACAGCACGATCGCGCCGGCGTGCGTGTTGTGCTCGACCCGGCTGATCACCCGCGACCGGTGCTGCGCGTGCGTCTCACCCTTCGGGTGGTCCCAGTCGCGCGGGTCGACCCGCCAGTAGAGCGAGGTCATGCCCAGCTTCTTGGCCACCGCGACCACGCCGGGGGTGAAGTTGCCGCCGGGCGCCCGGAAATACTTGATCTTCGCGTTCGGCGCGGCCTTGTGGATCGCCGCGTTGGTGCGGGCGAGGTCGGCCTGGATCTTCGCGGCCGGCTTCTTGCCGAGTTTCAGGTCGTGGCTCCACGTGTGGTTGCACAGGGTGTGGCCGCCGGCCACGATCTGGCGGGTCAGCTCGGGGAACTTCTCGACGTTCTTGCCGACCAGGCAGAAGGTCGCCTTGGTGTGGTTCTGCGCGAGCAGCTTGAGGATCCTCGGCGTCTGGGCCGGATCGGGGCCGTCGTCGAAGGTGAGCGCCACCCCCTTGGTGCCGGTGGTCATCCGGCTCCCGGCCGGGCCGACCGGTTTCTTCGCGCTCGCCTTCACCACGGAGGGCTTCGGCTTCGGGTTCACGGCCGGCTTGGTGGGCGCAGGCGACGAAGGTGCGGACGACGAAGGTACGGACGACGAAGGTGCGGACGCGGACGACGCCGGCGGTTGGGCCGAAGGGGTCGTGTCCGCCGAAGCCCGGCCGGCCAGCCCCACCATCACGAGGGCCACGCCGAGCAGAACCAGCTTCTTGGATCGCGACAACCGCATCAAAACCTCCCCAGGTGTCTCGAATGACGACAGTGCCCGCAAAAACCGGCCCGTGGCCACTCGCGACCCCCGTTCGGCACACTTCCGGGACGTAGTTCACCCGCCGATCCCGGACAATCCAACCGTTTTCGCCTACCGGCAACATCCGCCGGACGGCTCTACTCCAAGAAACGTAGGGACCACGCGCAAGGATCAAACCGGCCATCCTGGACGGATGAACATCCGCCTGCGCCCGATCCGAGCCGACGAGCTCGAGGTGCTCTACGCCATCGGCTGGCGGGCGCAGGCGCTGCTCACGGCGTACGTCTTCGAGCACTGGCCGGTGCAGCGGGTGCAGGCGGGCACCCAGGTGGACAATGTGGCCGAGCGGAAAGCGCTGCTCAAGGCCGGTTTCCAGCAGGAAGGCGTGCTGCGGTCGGTCGAGTTCCGGGCCGGGAAGTGGCAGGACGGCGTGCTGTTCAGCCGGCTGCGCGACGACCCGTACCCGGAACTCGGCGACTAGGACAATTCGGCCAGCTCATCGGACGTGAGCAGGCGGGAACGGATCAGGAAACGTACGCCCTCGGGGGCCTCCAGCGAGAAGCCGGCACCGCGCCCCGGGACCACGTCCACCGTCAGGTGGGTGTGCTTCCACAGCTCGAACTGCGCGGCGGACATCCAGAACGTGATCGGCTCGGCCACCCCGTCGATCTTCAGCGACTCGAGGAGCACATCGGACTGCCCGGTGCGGAACTCGCCGTCCAGGTAGCACATCGGGGAGCTGCCGTCGCAGCACCCGCCGGACTGGTGGAACATCAGCGGACCGTGCTGCCCCCGCAGCTGCCGCATCATGGCGGCAGCGGCGGGGGTCACGTCAACCCTGGTAGCCATATCGACGGGCCTAGAAGAAGCCCATGGCCTTCGGGCTGTACGACACCAGCAGGTTCTTCGTCTGCTGGTAGTGGTCCAGCATCATCTTGTGGTTCTCCCGGCCGATGCCGGACTGCTTGTAGCCACCGAACGCGGCGTGCGCGGGGTAGAGGTGGTACGAGTTGGTCCACACCCGGCCGGCCTTGATCGCCCGCCCGGCCCGGTACGCGGTGTTGATGTCCCGGGTCCACACGCCGGCGCCGAGGCCGTAGAGCGTGTCGTTGGCGATCTTGATGGCGTCGGCGTAGTCGGCGAACGACGTCACCGAGACCACCGGGCCGAAGATCTCCTCCTGGAAGATCCGCATGTCGTTCGAGCCCTGGAAGATCGTCGGCTGCACGTAGTAGCCGCCGGACAGGTTGCCGCCGAGGTCGGCCCGGCCGCCACCGGTCAGCACCCGGGCGCCCTCCTGCCGGCCGATGTCCAGGTACGACAGGATCTTCTCCAGCTGGTCGTTGGAGGCCTGCGCGCCGACCTGGGTGTCGGTGTCCAGCGGGTTGCCCTGCTTGAAGTTCTCCACTCGCTTCACGCCGGCGGCCAGGAAGTCGGCGTAGATGCTCTGCTGGATGAGCGCGCGGGACGGGCAGGTGCAGACCTCGCCCTGGTTGAGCGCGAACATCGAGAAGCCCTCGAGCGACTTGTCGTAGAAGTCGTCGTCGAGCCGGCTGACGTCCTCGAAGAAGATGTTCGGGCTCTTGCCGCCCAGCTCGAGGGTGACCGGGATCAGGTTCTCCGACGCGTACTGCATGATCAGGCGGCCGGTCGTGGTCTCACCGGTGAACGCGATCTTCGCGATCCGGTTCGAGCTGGCCAGCGGCTTGCCGGCCTCGACGCCGAAGCCGTTCACGACGTTCAGGACGCCGGGCGGGAGCAGGTCGCCGATGATCGAGATCAACAGGTGGATCGAGGCCGGGGTCTGCTCGGCCGGCTTGAGCACGACGCAGTTGCCGGCGGCCAGGGCCGGGGCCAGCTTCCAGACCGCCATCAGGATCGGGAAGTTCCACGGGATGATCAGGCCGACCACGCCCAGCGGCTCGTGGAAGTGGTAGGCGATGGTGTCGTCGTCGATCTCGCCGGCGGTGCCCTCCTGGGCCCGGATCGCGCCCGCGAAGTAGCGGAAGTGGTCGATGGCGAGCGGGAGGTCGGCGGCCAGGGTCTCCCGGACCGGCTTGCCGTTCTCCCAGGCCTCGGCGACCGCGAGCTTCTCGAGGTTCGCCTCCATCCGGTCGGCGATCTTGTTGAGGATGTTGGCACGCTCGGCGACCGAGGTGCGGCCCCACGCGTCGGCAGCGCCGTGCGCGGCGTCGAGCGCCTTCTCCACGTCGTCGGCCGTGCCCCGCGCGATCTCGGTGAACGCCTCGCCGGTTACCGGCGAAGGGTTCTCGAAGTACTGACCTTTGGCCGGTGGTACATACTCGCCACCGATGTAATTGTCGTAGCGGGACTCGTAGCTGACGATCGAGCCGTCGGAGCCGGGCGGGGAATATGTGGTCATGACATCCTCCGTACCTGCGGGGTAGGTACGGCGAAACTTAGTTACGGCTACGTTGCAACGACGTTGCAAGACCGTATTCAGCGGCGAGCTGGTGGACCCGGTTGACCGCGAGTGGTCGGGCCGGCGAGCCGTGCGGGAGCTGTTTCGCGTACCCCTCCCACATCTCCAGGTCGTCGGCGCCCCACGGGTTGTGCAGCCAGGTGCGCATCAGCGAGCGGTCCCGGCTGGCCAGCACGGCGGCGCGCAACTGCCCGTCGATGATGTTGCGCAGCCGGGTGATGCCGGGCGCGTCCGAGCCGGGCAGCAGCGGACCCGCGTACTCCTCCAGGGCATCGGCGACCCGCCCGTGCTCCAGCAGCCGGGCCAGCGTGCGGAAATCCGAGTCGAGCTCGGCGCGCAGCCGGTAGGGCCGCGACTCGACCAGCTCCGGGCCGAGCGTGCGGCGCAGCCGCGACAATTCGGCGCGCACGGTCACCGGGCTGACATCCTCCCCATAGAGATCAAAACCAAGTTCCTCGCCGGTACGCCCTTCCGGGTGCGCCAGGAGCAGGACGACCAGTTCCGAATGCCGGCGACCGAGGCGCTGCCGGGTGCCGCCGAAGGCCAGCGTGGCCTCGTTGCGGCCGAGCGCGGTGACCCGGCCGGTGGCCGCGTGCGGGGTGGCCCGGCTGCCCAGGTAGGCCTCGGCGGCCAGCGCGGTCGCCCGGACCAGGGCGAGGCTGTGCGGGTTGGCCAGGTGGTCGCCGCCGGTCACGTCGATCGCGCCGAGCAGCCGGCCGGTGGCCGGGTCGTGGATCGGCGCGGCCGCGCACGTCCAGCGCTGCACCGAGCGGCTGAAGTGCTCGGTCGCGAAGATCTGCAGCGAGTGGTCGATGGCGAGCGCGGTGCCCGGGGCGTTGGTGCCGGCGTGCGCCTCGTCCCAGCGGGCGCCGGGCACGAAGTTCATCTGCTCGGCCCCGCGCAGCATGGACCCGGCCCCCTCGACCCAGAGCAGCCGCCCGTACGCGTCGCAGACCGCCATCAGGTGGTCGCCGTCCTCGGCCAGCCCGCCGAGCAGGTCGCGGAAGATCGGCAGCACCCGGGCCAGCGGGTGGGCCGCCCGGTATTCCTCGAGCTCGCCGTCGCTGAGGTCGATCGGCGGCGTGCTGTCGGCGCCGGGCAGCGCGGACGCCGAGCGTTTCCACGAGTCGGCCACCACCGAGCGGATCTGGGTAGACCCGCCTTCGCCGGAAAGAAAGCGCTCGTGGGCGCGCCCGACCTGCCGAATCCGTTCGGCCGGATCGGTGCCGAGATCGAGGGCGAGCCAGGGATTGGCCACGGGCCACCTCCAGTCCTCCCCATCGTGACCCGCATCACCCCGGACGACAAGACAACCCGTAACAGTGGCGGCCTTGCGTTGCCACCTTCTTGTTCTCATGCCTCGGCTACTCTCAGCGGGAATCAACGGGGTGAGGGGGAGAATTGTCTGATCTGTCCAAGATCGTCAAGGCGTACGACGTCCGTGGAACGGTGCCTGACCAGTTCAACGAGGCCGTGGCCCGGGCGCTCGGCACCGCCTTCGTCGAGATGCTGCGCGAGTCGGGCGACGACGCGGACCAGATCGTGATCGCGCACGACATGCGCGAGTCCGGCCCCGGCCTGGCCGCCGCCTTCGCCCGCGGCGCCAACGCGGCCGGCGCGGCCGTGATCAACACCGGTCTCGGCTCCACCGACCAGCTCTACTACGCCTCCGGTGCCCTCGGTCTGCCCGGCGCGATGTTCACCGCCAGCCACAACCCGGCGCAGTACAACGGGATCAAGCTCTGCCGGGCCGGCGCCAGGCCGGTCGGCCAGGACAGCGGCCTCGCCGTGGTCCGCCGCCGCGCCGAGATGCTGCTCAACGACCTGAACGCCGAGGCCGACGTGCCGCCCCAGGTCGAGAGCCGCGACCTGCTGCGCGACTACGCCGAGCACCTGCGCTCGCTGGTCGACCTGTCCGGCATTCGCCCGCTCAAGGTCATCGTGGACGCGGGCAACGGCATGGGCGGTTTCACCGTCCCGGCCGTGCTCGGCGACCAGGTGCTGCCGGCCCTGCCGCTGACCATCGTGCCGATGTACTTCGAGCTGGACGGCTCGTTCCCCAACCACGAGGCCAACCCGCTCGACCCGGCCAACCTCGTCGACCTGCAGGAGGCCATCCGCGAGCAGGGCGCCGACATCGGCGTCGCGTTCGACGGCGACGCCGACCGCTGCTTCATCATCGACGAGAACGGCGACCCGGTCTCGCCCTCGGCGGTCACCGCGCTGGTCGCCAAGCGCGAGCTGGCCAAGTTCCCGGGCAGCACGATCATCCACAACCTGATCACCTCGGCCGCGGTGCCGGAGATCATCACTGAGAACGGCGGCAAGCCGGTTCGCAGCCGGGTCGGCCACTCGTTCATCAAGGCCGAGATGGCCCGCACCAACGCGGTCTTCGGCGGCGAGCACTCGGCGCACTACTACTTCCGCGACTTCTGGTTCGCCGACACCGGCATGCTGGCCGCGATGCACGTGCTGGCCGCGCTCGGCGGGCAGGCCCGGCCGCTGTCCGAGTTCGCCGCCGAGTTCGAGCGGTACACCGCGTCCGGCGAGATCAACTCCACGGTGGGCGACGCCCCGGCACGGGTCGCCGACGTCCGGGCGGCGTTCCCGGACGCCACGTTCGACGAGCTGGACGGCATGACCGTGACGCTCGCCGACGGCGCCTGGTTCAACCTGCGCGCGTCCAACACCGAGCCGTTGCTGCGGCTCAACGTGGAGGCGCCGAAGCCGGATCGGATGGCATCGCTGAGGGACGAAGTGCTGGCGATCGTCCGCCGGTAGGATCGGGAGGCTCGTTATCCCCATCCGTAAAGGAGTCGTTCGGTGGCCCTCGATCCGCAGTTGCTGGACATCCTGGCCTGCCCGGACACGCATCATGCGCCGTTGACCCACGACGCGGAGGCGCAAACGCTCACCTGCACGGAGTGCGGCCGGATCTTCGAGATCCGCGACGACATCCCCGTTCTGCTTCTCGACGAGGCGCGGACGCCCTCCGCGAAGGAGGCCTGATGGCCACCCCGCTGGAGGGCCGGTCCGGCGTCAACGGCCACCGCATCGCCGACGAGTCGTTGCTCGACGACGAGAAGTCGATGCTGGCCAACGACCCGGGCGGCATGCTGCGCGCCACCGCGTCGGCCGGCGCCCAGGTCCGCGAGTCGGCGGCCCTGGCCGCCGAGGCCGACCTGAGCGTGATGGCCGACGAGGGCCGCCCCCGGGCGGTCGTCGTGGCCGGCATCGGCACCGCCGGTCTGACCGGCAACATCCTGGCCACCGTGGCCGGTCCGCGCTGCCCGGTGCCGATCATCGGGCACCGCAGCGCCGGCATCCCCGGCTGGGTGGGCGCGGCCGACGTGGTCTTCGCCGTATCCGCCTCCGGCCGCAGCCCCGAGGCGCTCGCCGCCGCCGAGGCCGCGGTCCGCCGCGGTGCCCGGCTGGTCGCGATCGGCAACCCCGACACCGAGCTGCAGGCGATGGCCGAGCGGGCCCGCTCGCCGTTCATCCCGGTGCCGCGCCGGGCACCCGCCCGGGCCAGCCTCTGGGGCCTGGCCGTGCCGGTGCTGCTCGCCGCGCGCGCGATCGGCCTGGTCAAGGTCAACGAGGCCGACCTGGCCGAGACCGCGACCCGGCTCGACGCCGACGCCGAGCGCTGCCGGCCCGGTGCCGACTCGTTCGTCAACCCGGCCAAGTCGCTCGCGCTCGGGCTGGCCGGCTCGATCCCGATCGTCTGGGGCTCGTCCCCGCTGGCCACCGTGGCCGCCCGCCGCTTCGCCGACACGCTCGCCGCCAACGCGCGCTACCCGGTGATGGCCGGTGCGCTCGGCGAGGCCGGGCGCGGCCGGGTCGGCCTGCTCGACGGCGTCTTCGGCGGTCTCGCCGAGTCGTCCCGGGACATCTTCGCCGACCCCGACGAGGCCGAGGAGGCGCTCGGCACCCGGCTGCGTCTCGTGCTGTTCCGCGACGGCGGCCTCAACCCCGAGGACGACGCGGACGAGCCGGTCGCCGTCGAGGAACGCCGCGCCGACGCCGTGCGGACCCTGGCCGAGCGGCGCGGGGTGCGCTGCGACGTGCTGACCGCCGAGGGCGGCTCGGCGCTGGAACGGCTGGCCTCGCTCACCGCGGTGCCCGACTTCGCTTCGCTGTATCTTGCTCTGGCACATGGACTCGACCCGATGGCCGTCCCCGCCATCAGCGAGATGAAGGAGCTGTCGAACCCGATGCCAGAGGGAATTCAGTGAGTTCTGAGGGTGGCACCAAAGCGATTCTCGCGGCGCTGACCGCGAATCTCGGCATCGCCGTCACCAAGTTCATCGCGTGGTTGCTCACCAACTCGTCGTCGATGCTGGCCGAGGCGATCCACTCGCTGGCCGACTCGGGCAACCAACTCCTGTTGCTGCTCGGCGGCAAGCAGGCGAAGCGGAAGGCGACGCCCGAGCACCCGTTCGGCTACGGCCGGGAGCGCTACATCTACGCGTTCATCGTGTCGATCGTGCTGTTCAGCGTCGGTGGTCTGTTCGCGCTCTACGAGGGCTACCACAAGATCCGGCACCCGGAGCCGATCCACGGTTGGCAGTGGGTCCCGATCGCGGTCCTGGTCGTGGCGATCGGCCTGGAGAGCTACTCGTTCATGACCGCGATCAAGGAGTCCAACCACACCCGGGGCAAGACCACCTGGGTCAACTTCGTCCGCCGGGCCAAGGCGCCGGAGCTGCCGGTGGTGCTGCTCGAGGACGCCGGTGCCCTGATCGGCCTGGTGCTGGCCCTGTTCGGGGTCAGCCTCACGCTGATCACCGGCGACGGGGTGTGGGACGGCATCGGCACCGCGGCGATCGGTGTGCTGCTGGTGGCGATCGCGGTGGTGCTGGCGATCGAGACGAAGAGCCTGCTGATCGGTGAGGGCGCCAACCCGGAAGAGGTCCGCAAGATCGAGCAGGCGATCCTGGCCGGCGACGGCATCGAGCGGATCATCCACATGAAGACCCTGCACCTGGGCCCGGAGGAGCTGCTGGTCGCGGTGAAGATCGCGGTGCCGCGGGCCGAGCGGGCCGACGATCTGGCGACGCACATCGACGAGACCGAGGTGCGGATCCGCGAGGCGGTGCCGATCGCCCGGGTGATCTACATCGAGCCGGACATCTTCAGCGAGCGCAAGGCCGGCGCGGTCGCCGAGGGTGCCCCGGCCACGGCGTAGCAGCTGCCGTCCCAGCGCCCCGCCCGCCACCCTGAAACGGATTAAAGGCAGAGCCATCCCATGAGCGTGTACGCACTCACCGGTGTCATCCGCCCCTACGCCTGGGGCTCGCACAGTGTGATCGCCGACCTGCAGGGCCGGCCCAGCCCGACCGAGGCCCCCGAGGCCGAGTTGTGGCTGGGCGCCCACCCCGGCGATCCGTCCACGGTCACGGTCGAGGGCGCGCAGGTCAGCCTGCCCGGGCTCATCGCCGACAACCCGAAAGCGCAGCTGGGGGAGCAGGTGGCGGCCGTTTTCGGCCCCCGCCTGCCCTTCCTGCTCAAGGTCCTCGCGGCCGGGGCGCCGCTGTCGCTGCAGGCGCACCCCTCGCTGGAGTACGCGCGCGCGGCCTACGCCCGCCAGGAAGCCGACCCGAGCCTGCCCAAGAATTACACCGACGCCAACCACAAGCCCGAGATGCTGGTGGCGATCACCCCGTTCGAGGCGCTGTGCGGTTTCCGGGCGCCCGGAGCGGCCGCCGACGACATCGAGGCCTTCGGGATCGACGCGCTGGGCCCGGTGGTGGCGGCGCTGCGCGCCGGCGACCTCGCGGGGGCGGTGCAGACCCTGCTCAGCTGGCCCGAGGGCGACCGCCGGGAGCTGATCGACGCGGTGGTGGCGGCCGGCACCAGCGAGCTGGCCACCAGCCTGGCCGGCTTCTACCCCGGCGATCCCGGCGTCCTGGTGGCGCTGCTGCTCAACCACGTCCGCCTGCAGCCCGGCGAGGCCATCTGGATGCCCGCCGGCAACCTGCACGCCTACCTCAAGGGCGCCGGCGTCGAGCTCATGGCGGCCAGCGACAACGTGCTGCGCGGCGGCCTCACCCCGAAGCGGGTCGACGTCCCCGAGCTCCTGAAGGTGCTGCGCTTCGAGGTCCTCGACGACCCGATCCTGCGTGCGACCGAGGTGGCGCCCGGCATCCTGACCTGGCCGGTTCCGATCCCCGACTTCGTGCTCTACCGCGTCGAGGTGGACGGCACCGGCGCGCCGGTCGAGGTTCCGGCCGACGGCCCGCGGATCATTCTGGCCACCGCCGGCGACATGTTCGTCGGCGAGTCCATCGACGGCACGCCCATCGAGCTGACCTGCGGAAACGCTGCCTATGCGCCCGCCGACGCGGGCAAGCTGAAGATCGCCGGCGCCGGCCAGGCGTTCATCGCCACGGTCCCGGCATAACCAGATCAAGACCACTTCACGGGTACGCGGCGGCCGGTCCACAACCGCACCGGCGCCCGGCCCGCCTCTCGGCGCGACCGATTTGCCACACCGGCGCGTGCCGCGCCTCTCGCGTGTGAAGTTCGGCTGGGCTGGGACCGTTGCACGTGTGCGTAGAGTGACGCGACCCGCCCGTCTAGATACGAAATTTCCCGATTTGCTTGACATGGGCGACTGCGGAGTGTGAATCTATAACCACGCAGCGTCATTGGTGATCGGGGGGTCCCACGGACGCGCGCGGTACCAAACCGGGGGGATGAACGGGGCGGCGGGTCTAGGCCTGTCGCCCCGTTCGCTATTCCGGTCCGGGCCGCGTTTCGGGGACGACGCTGCATTTCAGGGGCGACGCCGGCGTGGGCGTGCCGCACGCGAAAGGCGCGTCACGCGCCGGTGTTGCAGATGATCGCGCCGAGAGGCGGGCCGCGCGCCGGTGCGGTTGTGGACTGTCCACCCGCGTACCCATGAAGTGGTCTTGATGGTTGGGGTCGCCGGGCGTGGGTGCCAAGCGTCAGGCACGTGCATCGCCATCCGCATGAGGAGCTTGGATGACCATTACCAGCCGTCCGCGGACGGTTTCCGCCGGCGATTTCAAGGTCGCCGACCTGTCGCTCGCCGCTTTCGGTCGCAAGGAGATCGAGCTGGCCGAGCACGAGATGCCGGGGCTGATGTCGCTGCGGCGCGAATTCGGGCCGAGCCGGCCGTTGCGCGGCGCCCGGATCACCGGCTCGCTGCACATGACCATTCAGACCGCGGTCCTGATCGAGACGCTGACCGCGCTCGGCGCGCAGGTGCGCTGGGCCTCCTGCAACATCTTCTCGACGCAGGACCATGCGGCCGCCGCGATCGTCGTCGGCTGCGCGGGAACGCCGGAGGAGCCGCAGGGTGTGCCGGTGTTCGCCTGGAAGGGCGAGTCGCTCGAGGAGTACTGGTGGTGCACCGAGCAGGTCCTGCTGTGGCCGGACGGCGAGGCGCCCAACATGATCCTGGACGACGGCGGGGACGCGACGCTGCTGGTGCACAAGGGTGCCGAGGTCGAGAAGCTCGGTGCGGTGCCGTCGGCCTCGTCGGCCGACTCCGAGGAGTACGCGGTGATCCTCGGCGTGCTCGCCCGCTCGCTGGCGGAGGACGACCGGCGGTGGACACGGGTGGCGGCCGGCATCAAGGGCGTCACCGAGGAGACCACGACCGGCGTGCACCGGCTGTACGAGATGCAGCAGAACGGCACCCTGCTGTTCCCGGCGATCAACGTGAACGACTCGGTGACCAAGAGCAAGTTCGACAACAAGTACGGCTGCCGGCACTCGCTGATCGACGGCATCAACCGGGCCACCGACGTGCTGATCGGCGGCAAGGTGGCGGTCGTCCTCGGCTACGGCGACGTGGGCAAGGGCTGCGCCGAGTCGCTGCGTGGCCAGGGCGCCCGGGTGATCGTCACCGAGGTCGACCCGATCTGCGCCCTGCAGGCCGCGATGGACGGCTACCAGGTCGCCACGATCGACGACGTGGTCTCCTCCGCGGACATCTTCGTGACCGCGACCGGGTGCTTCGACGTGATCACCCACGAGCACATGAGCCGGATGAAGCACCAGGCGATCGTCGGAAACATCGGACATTTCGACAATGAGATCGATATGGCGGGCCTGACCCGGCGGGCGGACACCACGAGGATCACCATCAAGCCGCAGGTCGACGAGTGGCGGTTCGCCGACGGGCACTCGATCATCGTGCTGTCCGAGGGGCGCCTGCTCAACCTGGGCAACGCGACCGGGCACCCGTCGTTCGTGATGAGCAGCAGCTTCTCGAACCAGACGATCGCCCAGATCGAGCTGTTCACCAAGACCGAGGACTACCCGGTCGGGGTGTACGTGCTGCCGAAGCACCTGGACGAGAAGGTCGCCCGCCTGCACCTCGCCGCGCTCGGGGTCCGGCTGACCGAGCTCACCAAGGAGCAGGCCGCCTACCTGGGTGTCGCGGTCGAGGGACCGTACAAGCCGGAGCTCTACCGCTACTGATCGCATGATCGAGCCCTCGTCCGCCGCCGGACGAGGGCTCGATCTCTCCGGGGGTGTCCGGCAGTTGCCGCTACCGTGATCCCCGTCGTCTCACGTTCATTACTCCATGCCGCCTGACCTGCATGCAAGTGCATAGTGTGCAATGCAAGTTGCAGAGAGACACCGAAGCGTGTCTATGGTGACGGCGTGGGCCGACCAACTTCTACCGCGCGGCGCGAGCTCGGCAGCGAGCTGCGCCGGCTTCGTGGCGAGCGTCGCGGTGCGACGGTCGCCACCGCGCTGGGCTGGTCCGAGTCGAAGCTGAGCCGGATCGAGACGGCCCACACCGCGATCACCGAGGACGATCTCGACCGCCTGCTGACCACCTACGGCGTCCGGGTGGAAGATCGCGACCGGCTGCGCGATCTGGCCCGTCGCGGCCGGGACCGGGCCTGGTGGACGCAGTACCGGTCGTCGGTGCCCGACCCGTACGACGAATATCTCGCCCTGGAGGGCGAGGCCTGTCTGATCGGCGAGTGGGAGGCGCAGGTCGTGCCGGGCCTGCTGCAGACCGGGGAGTACGCCCGGGCGGTGATCGAGGCCGGCGCCGACGTGGACGATCCGGATGTGATCCAGCGCCGGCTCGCGCTGCGGATGGCCCGCCAGGCGGTGCTGACCCGGGACCCGCCGCCGATGTTGCGGATGGTTCTCGACGAGGCGGTGCTCTACCGGGAGGTCGGCGGCCGGGACGTGTTGCTGCGTCAGTTGGCCCGGCTCACCGAGGACAGCCGGCGGCCCGGCATCGAGCTGTTGATCCTGCCGTTCTCGGCCGGTGCGCACGCCGGGCAGACCGAGTCGTTCATGGTTCTGGACTTCGCGGAGGGCACCCGCGCCCCGGTCGTCCACATCGAAGGGCTGACCGGAGGTCTCTTCCGAGTGAAGCCCGGCGAACTCGAGGTCTACCGCGACGCCCTCAACGACCTGCGGAAACGCTCATTGTCGCCAGAAGACAGCCGAACGGCTATCGCTGAAAGGGAGGACGCCCTCCGCGTTTCGGCCACTTCTTGAGCTGAAATGGGAGTGCCTCAATCCTGGAAGGGGACTGCCATGCAGGACGCCAATCTCACCTGGCGTAAGAGCACTCGGAGTGGTGCCGCGGGGCACTGCGTCGAGGTCGCGAATGTTCCGGCGGCCGTGCTGATGCGCGACTCGAAGGACGCCGACGGTCCCGTGCTCTCGTTCGCCGCGCCCCAGTGGGGCGGCTTCATCGCGGGTGTCCGGGCCGGTGAGTTCGACCGCGCCTGATCCGCGTTCCGAGGGCGGCCCTGATTCGGGGCCGCCCTTTTTCTTGTCTTGTGACCTACAAAACGTAGGACCCCCTTGACGGGACTTCCGGCTGTCTGGCTAAGGTATGCCCAACCTAACTTAGGGTCGCCTTAGCTTCGGAGTGACATGTTCGCCACCTACCTCATCGGCCTGCGCGAGGGGTTGGAGGCCACTCTGGTGGTCAGCATCCTCGTCGCGTTCCTGGTCAAATCCGACCGCAAGGACAAGCTGAAGCTGGTGTGGATCGGCGTCGCCGCGGCCGTGGCGATCTCGGTCCTGTTCGGCTGGCTCCTCAGCTACACCGAGACCACGCTGCTCAAGGACTTCAAGCAGCAGGAGAGTTTCGAGGCGATCACCTCGATCGCGGCGGTCTGCTTCGTCACCTGGATGATCTTCTGGATGCGGCGGGCGGCCCGCGGCATCGCCGGTGAGCTGCGCAACAAGCTCGAGGACGCGCTGGCGGTCGGCTCGTTCGCGGTCGGCTTCATGGCGTTCCTGGCGGTGGTCCGCGAGGGCCTGGAGACGTCGCTGATCTTCTACGCCGCGGTGCAGGGCGCCGACCTCAACGGGGGGCCGCTGGTCGCGCTGCTCGGGGGCATCGCGACCGCGATCCTGATCGGCTATCTGATGTTCGCGACGGCGGTCCGGATCAACCTGTCGGTCTTCTTCAAGTGGACCGGCGTGCTGCTCATCCTGGTCGCCGCCGGCATCTTCAAGTACGGCGTGCACTCGTTGCAGGAGGCCGAGTTCCTGCCCGGCATCGGCAACATGGCGTACGACGCGGCGAGCTTCCTCGACCCGTCCACCTGGTACGCGACCCTGCTCGCCGGAATGTTCAACATCACCCCGCAGCCGAGCGTGCTCGAGATCGTGGCCTGGGTGCTCTATCTCATCCCCGCCCTGGTCTTTTTCCTCTGGCCGGCCCGCAAGCCGGTCAAGGCCGAACCCGCCCCCGCATAGGAGAGACACGTGCGCCGCACCCCTTTGATTCTCGCGCTGGTCACGGTCAGCGCCGTCGCCGCCTGTGGCGACAAGTCGGATGACACCGCCGCGTCCGCCGGCGGCCCGATCGCCGTCAAGGCCTCCGACACGGCCTGCGAGGTCGGCAAGAACACCCTCGACGCCGGCACCCACGTCTTCCAGATCGCCAACTCGGGCAACAAGGTCACCGAGTTCTACGTCTACGCGGCCGGCGACCGGGTGATGGGCGAGGTCGAGAACATCACCCCCGGCCTCTCCCGCGAGCTGCGTGTCGAGCTGCCCGCCGGCACCTACCAGACCGCCTGCAAGCCGGGCATGATCGGCGCCGGCATCCGGGCCGACCTGACCGTCTCCGGCTCGGCGGCGCCGCTCACCGAGGACGCCGCGCTGGCGCAGGCGACCGAGAGCTACAGCCGCTACATCACCTCGCAGAGCGAGGCGCTGGTCGAGAAGACCACCGACTTCGTGACCGCGGTCAAGGGCGGCGACATCGAGAAGTCGAAGACGCTGTTCCCGATCGCCCGCACCTACTACGAGCGGATCGAGCCGGTCGCGGAGATCTTCGGTGACCTCGACCCGAAGATCGACGGCCGCGAGGACGACGCCACCGCCGAGCTGCCCTTCTCCGGCTTCCACAAGATCGAGAAGGACCTCTGGGCGACCAAGGACATCAGCAAGGACGGCCCCGTCGCCGACCAGCTGCTGACCGACGTCAAGGAGGTCGTGGCCAAGGCCAAGGCCGAGAAGCTGTCCCCGCTGCAGCTGGCCAACGGCGCCAAGGAACTGCTCGACGAGGTCGCCAACAGCAAGATCACCGGCGAGGAGGACCGCTACTCGCACACCGACCTGTGGGACTTCGCGGCGAACGTGGACGGCTCGCAGGCGGCGGTCGCGGCTCTGCGCCCGGCCCTTGAGCAGCGCAACCCCGACCTGGTCAAGCAGATCGACACCGCCTTCACCAACGTCGACAACGAGCTCGCGAAGTACCGCGTCGGCGACGGATGGAAGTACCAGAACGAACTCTCCCAGACCGAGCTGAAGGGCCTCTCCGACGTGATCAACGCGCTCGCCGAGCCGATCAGCAAGATCGCCGGGGTCATCGCCCAGAAGTAGGTTTCTCATGTCGTCTTCGCAAGTGTCGCGCCGGCGAGCCATCGCGCTCGCCGGTGCCGGTGTGGCCGGTGTGGCCGGCGCCGCTGCCATCGGTGGTGCCCTGGCCCGCCAGGACTCCGCGCCGTCCGCCGCCCCGGTCGCCGACCAGGTGGCGTTCTACGGGCCGGTACAGGCCGGCATCGTCACGCCGGCTCAGGACCGGCTGCATTTCGTCGCGTTCGACGTCCTCACCAAGGACCGCGATCGCCTGATCCAGCTGCTCAAGGACTGGACCGCGGCCGCCGCCCGGATGACTGCGGGCAAGGATGCCGGCGAGGTCGGCGCCGTCGCCGGGATCCTCGAGGCGCCGCCGGACGACACCGGCGAGGCCATCGGCCTGCCCGCCGCCGGGCTCACCATCACCATCGGCTTCGGGCCCACGCTGTTCCGCGACGCCACCGGCAAGGACCGCTTCGGCCTGGCCGCGCGCAAGCCGGCCGCGCTGGCCGACCTGCCGCACTTCCCGGGTGACACCATCGACGCGGCCCTCTCCGCCGGCGACATCGGCGTGCAGGCCTGCGCGAACGATCCGCAGGTGGCGGTGCATGCGATCCGCAACCTGGCCCGGATCGGGATGGGCGTGGTCAGCGTGCGCTGGTCGCAACTCGGCTTCGGGCGGACGTCGTCCACCTCGACCACCCAGGCGACGCCGCGCAACCTGTTCGGCTTCAAGGACGGCACCGCCAACCTCAAGGCCGAGGAGACCGACCTGCTGCGCGAGCACCTGTGGGCGGCGACCGGGGACGGGCCGGAGTGGATGGCCGGCGGGTCGTACATGGTGACCCGCAAGATCCGGATGCTGATCGAGACGTGGGACCGTACCTCGCTCGGCGAGCAGGAGGACATCGTCGGCCGGACCAAGGGCGAGGGTGCCCCGATCGGCCAGGGCCAGGAGTTCGACGAGCCGGACCTGACGTCGACCTCGATCCTGGCCGACGCACACGTCCGGCTGGCCCACCCGACCACCAACTCCGGCGCGCACCTGCTGCGCCGCGGCTACAACTTCGTGGACGGCTCGGACGGGCTCGGCCGGCTCAACGCGGGGTTGTTCTTCATCGCGTACCAGCGGGATCCGCGTACGCATTTCGTACCCATTCAGCTGAATCTTGCCCGGCACGACGCGATGAACGAGTACCTCCGGCACGTCTCCAGTGGCCTTTTCGCCTGTCCTCCCGGCGTCAGCGGGCCGGACGATTACTGGGGCCGTGCCCTTTTCGCGTAGCTTCCGGCGGCCTTCCGCCGGCAAGATCGGCACCGGGGTACGCGGTACCGGGGAGGACAGTGCAATATTGGACCGCATGAGAGCCCGGGTACTCGTCGTCGATGACGACCCAGCGTTGGCCGAGATGCTCGGCATCGTTCTGCGGAGCGAGGGTTTCCTGCCCTCCTTCGTCGCCGACGGCGAACGCGCCCTGGCCGCCTTCCGGGAGAGCCGGCCGGACATCGTGCTGCTCGACCTGATGCTGCCCGGCATGAGCGGCATCGACGTGGCGCGGGCGATCCGCGCCGAGTCCGGCATCCCGATCGTCATGCTCACCGCCAAGAGCGACACCGTCGACGTGGTGCTCGGTCTCGAGTCCGGCGCCGACGACTACGTGGTCAAGCCGTTCAAGCCCAAGGAGCTGGTGGCGCGGATGCGTGCCCGCCTGCGCCGGGGCGAGGACGCGGCGCCGGAGATGCTCACCATCGGGCCGCCCGGCAACCAGATCACCATCGACGTCCCGGCGCACACCGTGTCCCGCGACGACGAGGAGGTCAAGCTGACCCCGCTCGAGTTCGACCTGCTGGTCGCGCTCGCCCGCAAACCGCGGCAGGTGTTCACCCGCGAGGTGCTGCTCGAGCAGGTCTGGGGCTACCGCCACGCGGCCGACACCCGGCTGGTGAACGTGCACGTCCAGCGGCTGCGCGCGAAGATCGAGCCGGATCCGGAACGGCCGGAGATCATCCTTACCGTCCGGGGGGTCGGCTACAAGGCGGGCACCGGGTAATAGCCCCGAGGGGCTAACCTTGCCCGCGAGATGCGTGCCCCGGCCTGGCTTCCGATGCCCGTGCGGCGCACCCTGAGGGTGCTCCGGCGCTACTTCCGCGTGTCCGCTCGCCGGCTGGAGCGGTTCCTGGCCCCGGCCCGCCGCGAGTGGCGGCGCTCGCTGCAACTGCGGGTGGTGGCGCTGACCCTTGTCGCGTCCAGCCTGCTGGTCGGGGCGTTCGGCTTCTTCGTGGCCGAGCGCAGCGCCAAGATCCTGCTCAATCGCGCGCAGGACGAGGTCCAGTCGTCGATGGCCGGCAAGGTGAAATATGCGGCCTCCCAGCTGAGCGTGCACCGCCAGGCGCGCGACCCGCGACTGCAGGCGACCGTCAACACCACGGTGGACGTGCTGGCCGACGACGACCCGGCCGAGTCCGGTGGCTCGGTGGTGTCCCTGCGCGCCGACCAGTTCACCACCGAGATCGACGCGGTCACCTCGGCGAAGATGGACACCAGCGAGCTGATCACCGCCGACCTGATCCGGGCGGTGTCCCGCGACGGCAAGGTCGCCGAGCAGGTCCGCACCGCCCAGGTGGACGGCCGGCAGACCAAGTTCCTGGTCTACGGGTCGCCGGTGCCGACCAGCTTCGGGCACGTCGAGCTCTACTACCTGGTGCCGCTGACCACCGAGGACAGCGCGGCCAATCAGATCCGCACCACCGTGCTGGTCACCGGTCTGGCCCTGGTCATCCTGCTGGGGGTGGTGGCCGGCCTGGTCACCCGCCTGGTGGTGCTCCCGGTGCGGGATGCGGCGCGGACCGCCCAGCGGCTCTCGGCCGGCCTGCTCGACCAGCGGATGAAGGTGGACGGCGAGGACGATCTGGCGCTGCTCGCCGCGTCGTTCAACCAGATGGCGGCCAACCTGCAGCGGCAGATCGTCCGGCTGGAGGAGATGTCCCGGCTGCAGCGGCGCTTCACCTCGGACGTCTCGCACGAGCTGCGCACCCCGCTGACCACCGTGCGGATGGCCGCCGACCTGATCTTCTCCGAGCGAGAAGACTTCGACCCGGCCGTGGCCCGCAGCGCCGAGCTGTTGCAGGCCGAGCTGGACCGCTTCGAGAGCCTGCTCACCGACCTGCTGGAGATCAGCCGCTTCGACGCCGGCTTCGCCGCCCTGGACGCCGAGCACGCCGACCTGGTCCCGATCGTGCAGCGGGTCGCCGACCGGCTGACCGGCCTGGCCGACCGGGTCGGGGTCACCCTCGAGCTGCGCGTGCCGGAGGCCCCGGTGATCGCCGAGATCGACCCGCGCCGGATCGAACGGGTGCTGCGCAACCTGGTCGGCAACGCCGTCGAGCACGGCGAGGGCCGGCCGGTGCAGATCACCCTGGCCTGCGACGAGGCGGCGGTCGCGGTGACCGTGCGCGACCACGGCATCGGCCTCAAGCCCGGCGAGGAACGCCTTGTCTTCAACCGGTTCTGGCGGGCCGACCCGTCCCGGGCCCGGCAGACCGGCGGCACCGGCCTCGGCCTGTCGATCAGCGCCGAGGACGCCCGGCTGCACGGCGGCTGGCTGGAGGCGTGGGGCGCGCCCGGCGAGGGCGCCCAGTTCCGGCTGACCCTGCCGGTGCGCTCCGGTGACCGGCTGGTGGCCGCGCCGCTGACGCTGATCCCGCGCGACCGGGTGCCGGCCATCGACAGCTCCGCCGTCAACGGCCGGCTCAGCGACGAGACGGCCGAGGTGATCTGATGCGCCGGTACGCAACGCTCGCCCTGGCCGCCGTGCTGCTGGCCGGCGGCTGCGGCATCCCGGACGACACCGACGTGACCGTGATCGGCGACGGGCCGTCGGCCGGCTTCGCCACCACCGACGACAGCGTGCCCTCCGAGCCACCCAAGCGGGAGTCCGCCACCGACCCGGCCCAGCTGGTGAATTACTACCTGCAGGCCGCGGCGGGCGACCCCGAGGGGGCGGTCAACCGGGTGAAATCGTTCCTCTCCGAGGACGCCAAGCCCGGCTTCCCGGCCACCGCCGACGTCCGGGTGATCCGGCTGACCGACAAGCTGCTCTACACCCCCGGCGATCCCGAGATCACCTTCCGGGCCCAGCAGGTCGGCACGCTCAAGAGCAACGGCGTGCTGGAGCCGTCGCCCGATCCGTCGCCCGCCGACACCGAATACAAATTGAAGGTCGGCACGGTCGGCGAGGCCGGCCTGTTCATCACCTCGCCGCCACCGCGTGGGCTGTTGATGACCGATACCGCGCTGAACGACTACTACCTGCGCCGCACGGTCTACTTCTGGAACAACGACAACACCGCGCTGGTGCCCGACCTGCGCTACATGCCACGCAGCCTGCCCAGCGTCCAGCAGCCCACCACGATCCTCAACTGGCTGGTCAACGGGCCGGCCTCCTGGCTCGGCGACACCGTGCACGGCCTGCCGACGGGCACCGCCGCGCCCGACAACGTGCCCGCCGCCGCCAACGAGACGCTGCAGGTCACGCTGAGCGCCCAGGCCGTGCCGACCGGCGACGACAAGTCGCTCGACCGGCTGCGCCGGCAGTTGCAGTGGTCGCTGCGAGATCTGATCCCGCGCGACCTCGAGCTCAAGATCGGCAACCAGGACCCGGTTCGCTACTCCGGCATCGACTACCAGGACAGCAACGTCGCCGCCCGGCTGGCCGACCGGCCGGAGCGCTTCGTCGTCTACAACTCCTCGATCCGCCGGCTCAACGACTCGGCGCAGCCGGCCGACCCGATCCCGGTGATCAAGTCGCCGGACAACAAGGGTTTCGTGTCGGCCGCGATGAGTTCCTCGGCCACGCACACCTACGTGGCCGCGGTGACCGGCGCCGGCAAGAGCCCGAAGCTGCGGGTCGCGGTGGCCCGGATCGGCCAGCAGAACGACCTGGTCGAGGTGCCCGGCCTCACCGGCAACCTGGGCCGGCCGGTCTGGGCGATCACCCCCGACAACGACCCGAGCGGCGCGATCGGCCTGATCACCGCGAACGGGAAGCTCTACAGCTTCGGCGTCGGCGGGGCGAAGGCGGTGCCGGTCGAGTGGCAGGGCGACCCGGGCGCGATCACCGCGATCTCGGTGGCGCCGGACGGCTACCGGGTCGCACTGGTGGCCGGCGGCCGGCTCTACCGCACGGTGCTCGACACCGGCGGCGACGCGCTGACCCTGAGCGCGCCGGAGCAGCTGCAGCCGCCCAACTTCAGCTCGGTCGCGGCGGTCGCCTGGAGCAGCGAGACCTACCTGGCGGTGGCCGGCACCCGGGCCGACGGGCGGTCCGCGGTGATGGACGTGTCGGTCGACGGGGCGCTGACCTATGCGCGGCTCACCGACATCGGCAAGGAGACGGTCATCTACCTCACGGCGTACCCGGCCAACCCGGTGTCCCGCGAGGAAAATTCGGACTCGGAGGCGTACGAGACCGCGGGTGACGCCTGGGACGTGCTCGGCGAGCCGGTCCGGATCACCGCGGCCGACCTGGCCGGCCCGGCCGCCAGCGCGCCGCCGGCCGGGGCGGCACCGACCGCGCCGTTCTTCCTCGACTAGCCGAGCCGGAGCCGATCGCGGATGGCCGTCGCGTTTCTTGCCGATCTCGCCGATCTGGTGCTGCCCGCGCCATGTGCCGGCTGCGGCGCCGAGCGGCTCCCGCTGCGCTACGGGATGTGCGCCGGGTGCGCGACCCTCCTGGAAGCCCTGCGGCCGTTCCGGACCGCGCCGAGCCCCCCGCCACCCGGCCTGCCCCCGTGCGTCGCCGTGGGGACCTATCAGGGGCCGTTACGGGGTGCTCTGCTCGCCTACAAGGAGCGCGGCCGGCACCGGCTGGCCCGGCCGCTCGGGATGCTGCTCGCCGCCGCGGTGGCCGAGCTCGCCCCGCGGGACCGCCCGGTCACCCTGCTGACGGTGCCGTCCACCGCCGCGGCGATGCGTGCGCGCGGCGGCGACCACATGGCACGTCTCGCCGGACAGGCGGTGCGACGGCTGCGCGGGGCCGGTTGGGAGGCTGGCGTGGTCCGGCCGCTCCGAGCGTTACCGAGACCTGACTCTGCGTCACTTTCTGCCGCCGAACGCCGTGCGGCGGCTGAGAGTTCGCTGCGAATCCGCTCCGCTCTGATCGGATTTCGCCGACGCGCGACCCGGTTCGGGGGCACGCTTGTGGTGGTCGACGACATCGTCACGACCGGGGCCACGCTGGCCGCGGTGACGCGTCGCCTGAAGGAGGCGGACATGCAGGTCACGGGTGCCGCAGTGTTGGCCGCGACTCGACTGCGCCGAGCCTCCCGGGGAAAATTCTCCGGATAACCGCCTCGTGGTACCGAAAGGGCCAAAGGTCACGGATCAGGTATCCGAAACGAGGGGTGACGCGGGAGCATCGGCACGTTAGCGTCTTGGTGACGAGGGTAGGTTTCATCGCCTACTCGCCCACCGGGAGAGCGCGGAGTCATCCGCTTCAGGGCCACCGGAAAGGAGTCGTCGCATTCGCGATCGGTCACGCCGCGTGAGCTCCCCAAGCCGAGCGGAACGGGCGTCACCGTAACCAGCAGCGCGTCGCATTTCGGCGCCCCCGGCACCTAGGTCGATCAGGGCGCCCGCTGAACAAAACGTTGGGGGAGGTCACGAGTGGACATTGTCGTCAAGGGCCGCAACGTAGAGGTTCCCGACCACTATCGGGAACACGTCGCCGACAAGCTGAGCAAGGTCGAACGCTACGACCAGAAGCTGATCCGCGCCGACGTGGAGCTGTTCCACGAACGCAATCCACGGCAGGCGGACACGTGCCAGCGCGTCGAGATCACCGTCATGACCAGAGGTCCGGTAATCCGGGCCGAGGCCTGCGCCAAGGACTTCTACGCAGCCCTGGACCTAGCAATAACCAAACTCGACGGCCGGCTGCGGCGTTCCGCCGACCGCCGCCGGGTCCACCGCGGGCGGCACGCCCCCGTCTCGGTAGCGGCTGCGACCGCCGGCCTGCCCACCGATCTGAGCATGGCCACCACGGCCGCCGAGGAGTCGTCCTCCGTCGCCACCGCCCTCGCCGAGCACGACGAGGATCAGCCGTGGCGCATCGTGCGGGAGAAAGAGCACCCCGCCGATCCGATGACCGTCGATGATGCCCTCTTCCAGATGGAGCTCGTCGGCCACGACTTCTACCTGTTCCTCGACAAGGACAGCGGCCGGCCGAGCGTCGTCTACCGGCGACGCGGCTACGACTACGGGATTCTTTCGCTGGAGACCCCCGCCTGAGCGGATGAGGCCTCAGCCATCGAGCCGGGGGCCTTCGGTCAGGAGGTCCTCGGCGAGGAGGACGAACTGCACGTCGTCCACGCGCGTCTTGCCCGGGCCGGGCAACCGCGATCTGAGGTACGCCTCGCGGCGGAACCCAGCCTTCTCCAACACCCGCTGCGATCCCGCGTTCGACGGAAGCGTTCCCGCAATGAGGCGGGCGATGTCCGTTTCCGCGAATGCCCACAGCGCGACCATCTGGGCCGCCCGGGTCATGAAGCCACGCCCCCGGAAGGCCGGCATCATGCTGTAGCCGATCATCGCCTGCCCGGTGGGCGGCTCCTCGTAGAACAACGCGATCTCGCCGGCCGGGGCCCCGGTGGCCACGTCGGTGATCACCAACTCGGCACGGGTGCCGGCCAGCCACTGGGCCGGGGCCCGCAGGCATCGCTCGGCGACCTGGGCCGGGTCCGGCGGCTCGGCCGGCACGCTGGTCTGCCAGACCTCGGGCAGGCTGCGCAGCCGGACGATGAAGTCGGTGTCCGCCGGGCCGGCCGGGCGCAGGGTCACGACGCCGTCGGTGAGCTCGCCGCCGGGCAGGTCGGGCAGGAGGCGTGGGGTCGGCTCACCGGAGTCGCCGGCCAGCCGGGCGAATGCCACCAGATCCTCGCGGCCACCGTCGCGGCCGGGCATCGCGGCACGGCGGACTCCCTCGCGCCGATAGCCGGCCGCGAGCGCGACACGCTGACTCACCGGATTATCCCAATGGGTGAGTAGTTCCAGCCGGGCGAGTCCGGTGCCGAGGGCGTGCGCGCTCAGGGCGCGGACGGCCGCGGTGGCCACCCCGCGATGGCGGGCCCAGGAGGCCACCCAGTAGCCGATCTCGGCCTGGCCGCGGCTGGGTATCACCTTGTCGAAACCGATGCCGCCGAGCACCTCGTCGGAGCCGGGATCGGCGATCGCGTAGACCGCTCCACCCTCGGCGAACACCGAGGTCACGCCCTCGCTGAGGAAGCGTTCGGCGTGTGCGAGGGTGAACGGCGAGGGCAGTGGTGGCAGGAACCGGAAGCAGAGTGGATCGTCGTAACCGGCGGCGACCGCTTCGAGATCCTCCGGGCGAAATGCCCGTAGGCGCACGCCAGCGCCGGTGATCTCCGTGGTGATGCTCAAATTGCCTCCCGATGGTGCCGTTTTCGGGGGTAATCCTGCCGGAAACGCTGCGCTCTCAGCGAACTCCATGCCATGTTTCGCGCCGTTTGTGCGGTTTACTGGAGGCTCGGGTCACAGGTTCCGCGAGGGGGTGCCTACGATGGTCCGGCAGACTGTCTAGGGGAGCGCTGACCCGTGTCGATATTGGAAAAGGTCCTACGTGCCGGCGAAGGCCGCATGGTGCGCCGGCTCAAGGCGATCGCGGACGCGGTCAATTCGATCGAGGAAGACTACGTCGACCTGACCGATGACGAGTTGCGGGAGTGCACCCAGCAGTTCAAAGAACGCTACGAGGAGGGCGAGACGCTCGACTCGCTGCTGCCCGAGGCGTTCGCGGTGGCCCGTGAGGGCGCCAAGCGGGTGCTCGGCCAGCGGGCGTACAACGTTCAGCTGATGGGCGGCGCCGCGCTGCACTTCGGCAACATCCCGGAGATGAAGACCGGTGAGGGCAAGACCCTGACCGGCGTGTTCCCGGCCTACCTCAACGCGTTGAGTGGCAAGGGCGTGCACATCATCACGGTGAACGACTATCTCGCCCAGCGCGACGCCGAGTGGGTCGGGCGCGTGCACACGTTCCTCGGGCTCTCCGTCGGCGTGATCCTGCCGAACCGGCCGTCCGTCGAGCACAAGGCCGCGTACGCGTGCGACATCACGTACGGGACGAACAACGAGTTCGGCTTCGACTACCTCCGCGACAACATGGCGTGGTCGCGGGACGAGCTGGTGCAGCGCGGCCACAACTTCGCGATCGTCGACGAGGTCGACTCGATCCTGATCGACGAGGCGCGTACCCCGCTGATCATCTCCGGCCCGGCCGAACACTCGGCCCGGTGGTACGGCGAGTTCGCCGCCCTGGTCGCCCGCCTGCAGCGGGGCAAGGAGGGCGAGGCCGACTACGACGTCGACGAGGCCAAGCGGACCATCGCGATCACCGAGCGCGGCGTGGCCAAGGTCGAGGACCGGATCGGCATCGACAACCTGTACGAGTCGGTGAACACCCCGCTGGTCGGCTACCTGAACAACGCCATCAAGGCCAAGGAGCTCTACAAGCGGGACAAGGACTACATCGTCAACGAGGACGGCGAGGTCCTCATCGTCGACGAGTTCACCGGCCGCATCCTGCACGGTCGTCGCTACAACGAGGGCATGCACCAGGCCATCGAGGCGAAGGAGGGGGTGGAGGTCAAGCAGGAGAATCAGACCCTGGCGACCGTCACCCTGCAGAACTACTTCCGGCTGTACGAGAAGCTCGGCGGCATGACCGGTACGGCGCAGACCGAGGCCGGCGAGTTCAACAGCGTCTACAAGGTCGGCGTGGTGTCGATCCCGACGCACCGCCCGATGATCCGGATCGATCACCCGGACGTCATCTACAAGACCGAGAAGGCCAAGTTCGACGCGGTCATCGAGGACATCGCCGAGCGGCACGCCACCGGCCAGCCGGTGCTCGTCGGCACGGTCTCGGTGGAAAACTCCGAGATCCTCTCGACCCTGCTGCGCCGCCGCGGCATCCCGCACTCGGTGCTCAACGCGAAGTTCCACGCCCAGGAAGCCACGATCATCGCGCAGGCCGGCCGTAAGGGCGGCGTCACGGTCGCGACGAACATGGCCGGCCGTGGCACCGACATCCTGCTCGGCGGCAACCCGGAGTTCCTCGCCTCGGCCGAGCTGCACCAGCGCGGTCTCGACGCGGCGGAGAGCCCCGAGGAGTACGCGAAGGCGCTCGAGGAGGTCCTTCCCGCGTGGAAGGAGGCCTGTGAGGCCGAGGCCTCCGAGGTGACCTCGGCCGGCGGGCTCTACGTTCTCGGCACCGAGCGGCACGACTCCCGCCGCATCGACAACCAGCTGCGCGGCCGCTCCGGTCGGCAGGGCGACCCGGGTGAGTCCCGGTTCTACCTGTCGCTGCAGGACGACCTGATGAAGCGGTTCCGGGCGGGTGCGGTCGAAGCGGTCATGGAGCGCTTCAACATCCCCGAGGACGTGCCGATCGAGTCCAAGATGGTGACCCGGCAGATCCGCAGCGCGCAGACCCAGATCGAGGGTCAGAACGCCGAGATCCGCAAGAACGTCCTGAAGTACGACGAGGTGCTCAACAAGCAGCGCCAGGTCATCTACGCCGAGCGCAAGCGGGTGCTCGACGGCGAGGACATGCACGACCAGGCCCAGCACATGGTCTCCGACGTGGTCGGCGACATCGTCCTGGCGGCCACGTCCGAGGGCTACTCCGAGGACTGGGACCTCGACCAGCTGTGGACCAACCTCAAGCGGCTCTACCCGGTCACCCTCACGATCGACGACATCATCGAGGAGTCCGGCGGCGAGCGCGGCACCATCGACCAGGAGTTCCTGATCCAGCAGCTCAAGGACGACGCGGCCGCCGCCTACGTCGGCCGCGAGGAGGAACTCGGCGCCGAGGCGATCCGTGAGCTCGAGCGTCAGGTGCTGCTCGCGGTCATCGACCGCAAGTGGCGCGAGCACCTGTACGAGATGGACTACCTGCAGGAGGGCATCAGCCTCCGGGCCTACGCGCAGCGCGACCCCGTCGTGGAGTACCAGCGCGAGGGCTTCGACATGTTCAACCAGATGATGGAGGGCATCAAGGAGGAGGCGGTCGGTTTCCTCTTCAACCTGGAGGTCCAGGTCGAGGAGTCGCCGAACGTCACCGTCGACCCCAGCAAGGCCGTGCCGTTGCCGGCCGGCGGGGTGATGTCCGACGACAACGCCACCGAGTCCGACCGGGTCGAGGTGCGGGCCAAGGGTCTCGGCGGCAACCGCCGTCCGCAGACCCTGCAGTACACGGCGCCCGCGATCGACGGCGAGGCCGGCGCCGGCGCTCCCGTCATCCAGCAGCAGCAGGCGCCGGCGCTCGGCCTCGGCAACTCGCCGGTGCCCCCGTCGCCCGCGCACAACACCACCGGCCGGGCGTCCCGCTCGTCCGGGCAGGCCGAGTCGGCCGGGCCGTCGCGTAACGCGCCCTGCTACTGCGGCTCGGGCAAGAAGTACAAGCGCTGCCACGGAGCCCCCGGGGGCGCGTGACCTGACGTTTGATGCGGCCCGCCGGCGTTGTCGCCGGCGGGCCGTTCTGCATCCTTTACTTGCTGGCAAACGGTGGCAAACTGAGCCGATCGCAAGCTAGGAGGCGGAACTGTCGTGGAGCCCAGGTTCCTTCTGCTGTCCGACGTGGCAGCCGAGCTGAACGTGTCGGATTCGCAGGTCTACCACATGGTCCGCAGCGGCGAGCTGCCCGCGATCAAGGTCGGCGGGCGCGGTCAATGGCGGGTGGAGCGCTCCAGGCTGGAGGAATACATCCAGCAGAAGTACGCCGAGACCGCCGAGTGGGTCCGGGGCAACCCGCTGACCGAGTAGGCCGGTTTGCGCGTCTTCCCGCATCGGTCCATCCACATTGACCCTCCGTCACCGGAGCCCCAACAATCGCTTCTGAAGGGAATCGAAGGCAAACGCAGGCAAACGCAACGATCGGGGTGCAGGATGAGACGGACGGTGGAGATCGCGCCCAGAGGCCCGCGCCCCTCCATCAGCCTCCGGAGGGTCCCGCCCTGCGAGCCTCCGTTCGACGACGAGATCGAGCCCACCGTCTGGGCGACCGCGCACCAGATGGCGTTCGACTGGTCCCCGCCTCCACCGCCTCCACCGCCACCTGCGCCGCCCCCACCGCCGCTGCGCCGCTCGGTGGTGGCCGGTGCCTCGCAGGAGGCCAAGCTGGCGGTCCACCGCTTCGTGCGGCTGGCCGTCGAGGTGCTCAACGGCCACCGCCCACCCGCCCACCTCCGCCACCTGTCCCGCCCCGAGGAGGCGGCCGGCGTGGTCGCCCAGGGTCTGGCCGGCGCCCGCCGGGTGGCCGAGCTGAGAAGCACCGGCCCGCCGGCCCGCCGCGCCGGCCATCGGCGGCCGTCCCCGGTCGCCGTCGTCCGCCTGCGCATGTGCGAGCCGCGCCCGGGCGCGGTCGAGGCCGCGATCGCCCTGGTGACCGGCGAGCGCACGTGGGCCATGGCGTTGCGGATGGAGCTGCACCATCAGGCGTGGTCGGCCACGACGCTGCGCCTCATCTAGGAAAGGCCCCTGTACCCCCGGGGCGCCTACTGGTCGGTGGTGGCGGTGGGCGTCCCGGGCTCGGCGATCGCCCGGCCGGAGAGCGGGCTGGAGTAGACGATGCTGGTGGTCACCGAGCCCAGGCCGGAGATGCGGCCGTTCACCTCCTCGAGGTGGCGCATCGAGCGGGCCAGCACCTTGAGGACGAAGCAGTCCTCGCCGGTGACGTGATGCGCCTCGACGATCTCGGGGGTGGAGTCGAGCAGGGCATGGAACGGCCGGTAGTTGCCGGTGGGGTAGCGGAGACGCACGAAGGCCATCACGGTCAGGCCGACCCGTTCCGGGTCCACCGCGGCCCGGTAGCCGGCGATCACCCCGGCCTCCTCCATGCGGCGGACCCGCTCGGCGACCGCGCTCGGTGACATCGCCACCGCACGGGCCAGCTCCGCGTAGGAGGCGCGGCCGTCCCGCTGCAGCTCGGCCAACAAGCGCCAATCGGTCCGGTCGGGGGTGTAGTCCACGGTCATGGCGGCAATCTACCGGGCAATCCGCGGCCGGCGGGCGGCAGCGCCGTGGAACGCTTCTGTCCCGGGCCGGCCCTCGACCGTAGCGTTTTCGGCATGACGACCTTCACCGCCGCCGCCTTCTTCGCGGCCCGCCTCGAGTTCCAGACCGACGTCTCCGACGTGGCCGCTGCCCTGGCCGGTGGCGAGCCCGGCTTCGTGCTGATCGACTCGCGCAGCACGGCCGCCTGGGAGCAGGGGCACATCCCGGGCGCCGTGCACCTGCCCACCGCCGAGATCGCCGCCCGGCACGCCGAGCTCCTCGACCCGGCCGTGCCGGTGGTGACCTACTGCTGGGGGCCGGGCTGCAACGGCGCCACCCGGGCCGCGCTCGCCTTCGCACTGGCCGGCTACCAGGTCCGGGAGATGATCGGGGGCGTCGAGTACTGGGTCCGGGAAGGACTCGTCCTGCGTACCCCCCACGGTGACGTCGCTGCCGACGCCGACCCGCTCACCGCGCCGCTCGCCCTGGCCTGCGGCTGTTGAGCCCCCGGCGCGCCACGATCCGGACACGACTGGTGGAATGGGCCTTCCGGGTGCCGTTACGACGGTGTACTACGGGGACGGTCCATCCCGCCGCAGGAGGAGACGTGACGTGCCGATGACCGATCTGGTCCGGGTCTACGTGCCGGCCACCGTGCCGATGCTCGCGGCCCTGCGCGCCGCCGGGCAGCTGGGGGAGGGGCCGGTGGAAGCGCACGCGGTCACCCCGGCCCTCCGCGAGTGGTATGCGGAGGGCGACGAGGAGGAACTGGAGTACGTGGCGTTCACCCGGGCCGCCCAGGGCGCGCTACGGCTGCTCCGGCACGATCCCGCGGCTCCGCGCCGCCGGGTCGTGGTCTCGGCCGACGTGCCGACCACCGCATTGGTGCGGGAGGACGTCGAGCTCGGCTCCAGCACCGTGCGGCTGCCGCAGGCACTGTCGCTCAAGGAGGTGGCGGCGATCCACGTGGACAGCGCCGACGCGTCCGAGCAGGTCGCCGCGGCCGCCGACGCGATCGAGGAGGCGCTGGCCGGCGACCCGGACGCCCAGTTCACGGTCGACGGCGCCGAGGATCACGAGCTGGAGTGGTACGCGGTGTCGGAGCTGGACGATTTGGCCTGATCCTCGGCTTCGTCAGCGGAGGCGGCCGGTTCGTCAGCGGAGGCGGCCGGCCGGATCGTCCGGCCGATCGCGATCGTCGCGCTGATCGCCCCGACGAACAGCACGATCAGCGCGCTGTTGAACCGGGAGCTGCTGAGCATCTGCTGCACCGCCAGCTCCAGCTCGCTGACCTTCCCGGCCAGGTCGAGCACCCGGGAGCCGGCGGTGCGGGTCAGCCCCTCGCCGACGACCAGCAGCAGCCCGGGACCGGCGCCGGCCAGCGCGTAGAGCGGCCACGCGGTCCCGCGGCGGGCCCGGCGCAGGATCGAGTACGAGATGATGCCGGCGGCCAGGCCGGACAGCAGCGACTGCAGGAACGAGAACCACTGCGCGGCGCTCGCCTGCGACGCCTGCGTGCTGCCCGAGCCGAGGACGCCGAGCAGCTCGTCCTGGACGAGGTTGAGCGCGAACCCGACCAGGAACACCCCGATCGCGGCCCAGCACACCGCCCGCAGCACCAGGGGCTGCCGGAAACCGGCGAGCGCCCCGCCGATGGTGGCGGCCGCGGCGATCGTGCCGCCGACCACCGCGTAGATCCACCCCTCGGTGTTGATCGTGATGATCGACATCGCGCCGGCCAGCCCGAGCAGCAGGCCGGTGCCGGTGGCTACCGCGAACCGGGCGGTCGAGCCCAGCGCGCGCCGTCGGGTGAGGAGGGCGAGCACGGCGAGGGCCGCCGCGGTCCCGGCGACGAGGCTTGCCGACACGGCGCCCGGCAACGCGTACGCCGTGGAGGTCACCTCCATCTCGGCGTCCGCCCGGCCGGTGATCGAGACGCGGGCCGAGAAGAGCATGGCGGCCATCCAGATCAGCGCGGCGAGCGCGAGGAACAGACCGTGCGGCGAGGGCTGCTCGGCGTCCGGTGTCGTGTCCTGGGCACTCATGCGGCTCAGGGTACGCGGCGAGGCTGAAGTGATCCGGAGCTGGTGCGAGGATGAGGAATCCGGCCCCGGCCACCCCGGGCCCCGGATCTACTCAGCAGACCACCATGTCGAGGAGTACCCGATGGACGCCCAGCTTGCCGTGCCCACTCCGCGCAACGAGCCGATCCGCGACTACCGCCCGGGCAGCCCCGAGCGGGCCGCGCTGGCGGCCCGGATCGCCGATCTGCGCGACGCCCGCCCCGACCTGACCATGACGATCGGGGGCCGGCAGTCGATGGCCGGCGGCGCCCCGATCGAGGTGGTCCAGCCGCATCGCCGGCACGCCGCGCTCGGCGTGACCGGCAACGCCACCCAGGCCGACGCGGCGACCGCGGTCACCGCCGCCCGGGAGGCGGCGGCAGGCTGGCGGGCGCTGCCCTACGCCGAGCGGGCCGCGGTCTTCCTGCGCGCCGCCGAGCTCCTGTCCGGCAGCTGGCGGGACACCCTGAACGCGGCCACCGTGCTGGGCCAGTCGAAATCCTGCTACCAGGCCGAGATCGACGCCGCCTGCGAGCTGATCGACTTCCTGCGCTTCAACGTGGCGTTCGGTGAGCGGCTGCTGGCCGAGCAGCCGCAGTCGGCGCCGGGCGTGTGGAACCGGTTCGACCACCGCCCGCTGGAGGGCTTCGTCTACGCGATCACCCCGTTCAACTTCACCGCGATCGCCGGCAACCTCCCGTCGGCGCCGGCCCTGATGGGCAACACGGTGATCTGGAAGCCGTCGCCGACGCAGCAGTTCGCCGCGCACTTCACGATGCGGCTGTTCGAGGCGGCCGGCCTCCCGCCGGGCGTGATCAACATGGTCACCGGCGACGGCCAGGCGGTCTCCGAGGTGCTGCTGGCCGATCGTGACCTGGCCGGCATCCACTTCACCGGCTCGACCACGACGTTCCGGCACCTGTGGAGCACGGTGGGCGCCGGTATCGACCGCTACCGCACCTACCCGCGCCTGGTCGGCGAGACCGGCGGCAAGGACTTCGTGGTCGCGCACCCGAGCGCGGACGTGGCGGCCCTGCACACGGCGCTGGTGCGCGGCGCCTTCGAGTATCAGGGACAGAAGTGCAGCGCGGCCTCGCGGGCCTACGTCCCGCGGAGCCTCTGGGTGGGTGGCGGCCTGCGCGACCGCCTCGCGGCTTCGGTCAGTTCCATTGCGTACGGCGATGTCAGCGACCTCGCGGTGTTCGGCGGCGCGGTGATCGACGCGCGGGCGTTCGCGAAGCTGGCCGGCGCCCTCGACCGGATCAAGAACAGCGACGCGTGCACTGTCCTCGCCGGTGGGACGGCCGACGACACCGAGGGCTGGTTCGTGGCCCCGACGCTGGTCGAGTGCACCGATCCGACGCACGAGGTGTTCCGCACCGAGTACTTCGGCCCGATCCTGGCCGTGCACGTCTACCCGGACGACGAGTTCGACGCGGTGCTGGCACAGGCCGACGGCGCGTCCGACTACGCGCTCACCGGATCGATCTTCGCGACCGACCGCACCGTGATCGACCGGGCGGCCGGGGCGCTGCGCTACACCGCGGGCAACTTCTACATCAACGACAAGCCGACCGGGGCCGTGGTCGGGCAGCAACCGTTCGGCGGCGCGCGGGGGAGCGGCACCAACGACAAGGCCGGATCGGTGCTGAATCTGATGCGCTGGGTCTCGCCACGCACCATCAAGGAGACGTTCGAGCCGCCAGTCTCGTGGCGCTATCCCCATATGGGCTAGAAAAGCCGCTTCGGGGGATTTGCGAGCGGCGGTCTGGCCGGTTTCGCCCGGTTGCTGCCCGGCATCGCCGTCTGACCGGTTTGCTAGGGCCATTTTAGCTGGTCAGACTGCTGCTCGCCGGTTAAACGCGCCGTCTCGACCCTCGTGGTCGGACTGTCTGTGCGGGACAGTCGTTTGTGGAGACGCAAACTGGACGGATCGGGCGAAATCCTGGACGTGGACACAACAAAGTGGCAGCGTAGGAGGCATGCCCGACACTCAAATCAATCCCACGGCTGCCGCGCTGCTCGGCCTGCTTCACGAGGGGCCGATGACCGGCGGACAGCTCATGGCGGCTGCCGAACGCCGCCTCGGGCCCTACTGGTCGATGACGCGGAGCCAGGTCTACCGCGAATTGCCGGTTCTCGCCGATATGGGATTCGTCCGGCTCGGCAAGCCCGGCCCCCGTTCCAGCCAGCCCTATGCCATCACCGCCTCCGGCAAGCGCGCCTTCAGCCGCTGGCTCGCCGAGGCTCCCGGCCGGGATGCTCTCCGCAACCCGGTTGCCCTGCGCGTCGCTTTCGGCGAGCAGCACAGCGGGGGACAGCTGAAAGAGCTCTACTCCGGCGCCAGCGAATACCACTCGGAAGCGATGGCCATGGCCAAGGAGCAGGCGAAGGAGGCGAAGAAGAACGGCGACGCGTACGGGTCGGCCGCACTCGAATTCGCCGTCGCCTACCACAAGGCCGCGCTGAGCTGGTTGAAGACCGCTCCCGCCAACTAATGCACCCGTTCGGACCGCCCGGCCGGAACACTGGCCGGGCGGCGTAGTCTTGGGTGTCGTGACGGCTGCCGATTTTCCCGAGCAACTCAAGGCGTTGGACGCCACCCTTCGCAATATCGAGAATGTGCTCGATCTCGACAAGCTGCGTAAGGACAAGGCGGACCTCGAGGAGCAGGCCTCCGCGCCCGACCTGTGGGACGACCAGGCGCGTGCACAAGAGGTGAACAGCCGGTTGTCGTACGCCTCGGGCGAGATCGCCCGGATGGAGAAGCTTCGCGGCCGGCTCGACGACGCCGCGCTGCTGCTCGAGATGGCCGAGGCGGAGGGCGACGAGAGTTCGGTCGCCGAGGTCGGTGACGAGCTCGTGTCGCTGGCCAAGGCCATCGAGGAGATGGAGGTCCGCACCCTCCTCTCCGGCGAGTACGACTCCCGCGAGGCCCTGGTGGCCATCCGGGCCGGGGCCGGCGGCGTGGACGCGGCCGACTTCGCCGAGATGCTGATGCGGATGTACCTGCGCTGGGCCGAGCGGCACCACTACCCGACCGAGGTCTACGACACGTCGTACGCCGAGGAGGCCGGCCTCAAGTCGGCGACCTTCGCCGTCAAGGTGCCCTACGCCTACGGCACGCTGAGCGTCGAGTCGGGCACCCACCGGCTGGTCCGGATCAGCCCGTTCGACAACCAGGGCCGGCGGCAGACCAGCTTCGCCGGGGTCGAGGTGATGCCGGTTGTCGCACAGACCGACCACATCGACATCCCGGAGAACGAGATCCGGGTCGACGTCTACCGTTCGTCCGGGCCCGGTGGGCAGAGCGTCAACACGACCGACTCGGCCGTGCGCCTCACGCACATTCCGACCGGCATCGTCGTGACGTGTCAGAACGAGAAGTCCCAGTTGCAAAACAAGGCGTCGGCGATGCGGGTGCTCCAGGCCCGGCTCCTCGAGCGCAAGCGCCAGGAGGAAGAGGCCAAGATGGCGGGCCTCAAGCAGGACACCACCGGCTCCTGGGGCGATCAGATGCGGTCCTACGTCCTGCACCCGTATCAAATGGTGAAGGATCTGCGTACCGAGTACGAGACCGGCAACCCGTCCTCGGTGTTCGACGGCGAGTTGGACGAGTTCATCGAGGCCGGGATCCGTTGGCGCAAGACCGGCCAGACGGAAGGCTGAGCAAGATCCACCACGTACGGCGACGGCGTCTGAACGTTCGGTCAGGCGTCCGCCGCCGGAATGCCTGTTCCGGCATGCCGGGTGCAGATTGACGCACCCGCCGGGGTTGGCGTTTTCGTTACACCGCGTAGACTCCGTTCCCGTGATTCAGCTCGAGAACGTGACGAAGACGTACCCCAAGGCGTCTCGCCCGTCGCTGGACGACGTGAGCGTAGGCATCGAGAAGGGTGAGTTCGTCTTCTTCATCGGCCCCTCCGGTTCCGGCAAGTCGACGATCATCAAGCTCCTCCTGCACGAGGTCGCCCCGACCCGCGGCAAGGTAGTGGTGAACACGAAGGACGTGACGACCCTCCGCTCCTGGAAGGTGCCGCACTTCCGCCGCTCCATCGGCTGCGTGTTCCAGGACTTCCGACTGCTGCCCAACCGCACTGCGTACGAAAATGTGGCCTTCGCCCTCGAGGTGATCGGCAAGACCAAGGCGGTGGCCCGCCGGGTCGTGCCCGAGGTCCTCGAGCTGGTCGGCCTGGGTGGCAAGGAGCACCGCTACCCGCACGAGCTCTCCGGTGGTGAGCAGCAGCGTGTCGCGGTGGCCCGGGCGTTCGTCAACCGGCCGCTCATCCTGCTGGCCGACGAGCCGACCGGTAACCTCGACCCGGATACGTCGATCGAGATCATGCGACTGCTGGACCGGATCAACCGGACCGGCACGACGGTCGTGATGGTCACGCACGACTCCAACATCGTCAACCAGATGCGGCGCCGGGTCATCGAGATCGAGAGCGGCCGCATCGTTCGTGACCAGGCCCGCGGCGTCTACGGCTGAGCCCGGCTCCCGTCCCCATCCCCGACCCTGAACTTGCACGACGCGGAGTCCCGGAAGGAACCCCCCGATGCGGTTGAAGTACGTCCTCAACGAGGTCCTGGTGGGCCTGTGGCGAAACGTCACGATGACGATCGCCATGATCATCACCATGTCGGTCTCGCTCTTCATGCTGGGCGCCAGTGTCCTGCTGTATATGCAGGTCGACCAGATGAAGAACTACTACTACGGCGAGATCGAGGTGTCGATCTTCCTGCGCTCGGACGTCACCGACGCGCAGCGAGCCGCCATCGATTCGACGATCTCCGGCAACCCGCTGGTGAGCAAGAAGACGTACGAGACCCGTCAGGAGGCGTTCACCCGCTTCCAGCAGCTCTGGGCCGACTCGCCCGACTTCGTGAAGTCGGTCGGCCCGGACAGCCTGCCCGAGTCGTTCCGGGTCAAGCTGAAGGACCCGGAGAAGTACAAGAGCTTCGCCGACCAGATCAGCGGTATGGAAGGCATCCAGGACGTCATCGACCAGCGCACCCTGCTGGACAAGGTGTTCAACATCTTCAACGGCTTCCAGGTGGGCTCGCTGGGGGTGGCCGCCTTCATGGCTGTCGCGGCGCTGCTGCTGGTCGGTAACACGATCCAGGTGGCGGCGTACAGCAAGAGACGTGAAGTCGCGGTCATGAAGCTGGTCGGTGCCTCGAACTGGTTCATCCAGGCGCCGTTCGTGCTGGAGGCGGTGGTGGCCGGCGTCATCGGCGCGGTCATCGGCTTCGCCGTGCTCTTCGTCGGCAAGGTCGTACTGCTCGACCACAAGCTACAAGCGCTGACGTCGATCCTGACCCCGGTGCACAACGGCAACGTGTGGCTCATGCTGCCGCTGCTGATGGGCGTCGGCGCGGTGGTCAGCGCGGTCACCGCCTGGATCACCCTGCGGTTCTACCTGAAGGTCTAGCGTTTCTCAGCTGACTCACCTCCAACGGCCGCGCTCCCCGACACGGGATCGCGGCCGTTGGGCGATTTGGACCTTTGCTAGTGATTCGGCGAGTAGGTTGGGTCGCTGTGTGGTCAAAATGTCGACATAGCCGGGTATCGCCCATTCTGGCAATATGCGTGTCTCTTGTCAGCCTGGCGGCCGCGCCATCTCCCGCCCGAGCCGACACCGACAGCGGCCGGGCCGCCCGGGAAGTGGACCGGGCCGGCGCCGTACTGGAAAACGTGACCGCGCAAGCTCGCGCCGCCGCACTCCACCTCGAAGCCGCCACCCGGGCGATGCCCGCCGCGCAGCGGCGCGTCGCCACCTCCCGCGGTGCCGTCGCCGCCGCGATCAGCGCCGCCAACACCGCCGGCCGCCGCGCCAACGCCACCCGCGTCGCCTACGCCAAGGTCGCCGGCGACTTCGCGGTGGCGCAGGGCAGCTTCACCGACGCCCGCGAGCGCGTCGACAAGATCGCCCAGGCCACCTACATGGGCAGCCAGTTCTCCCGGATCAACGTGCTGGTCGACGCGACCGGACCGGCCGACATCATGGACCGGCTCAGCCTCGTCGACCAGCTCATGCGCACCCAGCAGCAGGACGTCGAGCGGCTGATCCGCACCCGGGCGCAGGCCCGCACCGCCCAGGACCGGGCCGGACTCGCCAAACGCGAGGCCGAGGAGGCCGAAGCCGCCGCCCGGAGCAAGCTCTCCGCGGCCAAGAACGCCCAGCTCTCCGCGGTCACCGCCCAGCAGGCCCTGGTCCGGCTGGCGGCCACCCGGCAGGCCGCGCTGCGGGCCGCCAACGCCCAGCGGGCCGGGGTGCTCGCCCGCTACCGGGCCGCGGTCGCCGAGGAGCGCCGCATCCGGACCGCGCTGCGCGGCTGGGCGGTCAAGTCCGGCGACAGCGGGCGGTATCTCGGCGGGCGGCTGCTCATGCCGGTCCGCGGCTGGAAGAGCAGCGACTTCGGCGAGCGGTACGACCCGTACTACCGGGTGTGGCAACTCCACGCCGGCACCGACATCGCCGCGCCCGGCGGGACGCCGATCCACGCGGCCGCGGCCGGGCACGTCATCCGGACCGGCTGGAACGGCGGGTACGGCAACTACACGTGCATCGACCACGGGAAGATCGACGGGCAGGGCTTCCAGACCTGTTACGGCCATCAGTCGCGGATTCTCGTGCACGTCGGGGAGTACGTGCGGCGGGGCGAGGTGATCGGGCGGGTCGGGACCACCGGCGCGTCCACCGGGTACCACCTGCACTTCGAGACGCGCTTCGACGGCGTACCCAAGAATCCGCTCCGATACCTGCCGTCCTGCCTCTGCTGAAACCGGTTTTCCGCCTTTTTGCCATCCGAGTAACCTTGGGCGGTTGGCTATCAGAGGGGGCGGACATGCCACGCGAACAAGGGCGCAAGGTCGTTGCCTCCAACCGCAAGGCTCATCACGACTACGCGATCATGGACACCTTCGAGGCCGGCCTGGCGCTGACCGGCACCGAGGTCAAGTCGCTGCGGGCCGGGCGGGCCTCGCTGGTCGACGCGTTCGGCCAGGAGAGCGACGGCGAGGTCTTCCTGCACGCGCTGCACATCCCCGAGTACACGCAGGGCACCTGGACCAATCACGAGCCGCGGCGCATCCGCAAGATGCTGCTGCACCGCGACGAGATCCGGAAGATCCAGGGCAAACTGCGCGACGACGGCACCACGCTGGTGCCGCTGCAGATCTACTTCAACAATGGGTACGCGAAGGTCGAGCTCGCGCTGGCCCGAGGCAAGAAGAGCTTCGACAAGCGCCAGGACATGGCCAGCCGCGACGCCCAGCGGGAAATTTCCCGCGCCATGGGCCGACGTAACAAAGGTATGGCCTGACCAGGTAAAGTGCCCGGGCGCCCCCTAGATCACCGGAGGGATGGCTCGTGTCTGCGAAGCACTCCGCGCGCCCGCTCGGTCCCGCCCGAATAATCCTCAGCGCCGCCACCGCGGTCCTCGTCATGCTGGTCGTCTGGATCGCGGTGCGAGCGGTCGGCCCGGCCTCGGCATCCGACCTGCCGGCGGTCGCCCTGCCGTCGGCCTCAGCCGTGCCGCTGGCCGCGACCCCGACCACGTCGCCCACGCCCACGCCGTCGGCCACCAGCGCGTCCGCCAAGCCCAAGAAGAGCAGGACGCCGGTGGCGGAGAAGACCAGCCGCACCCCGGTGGTGACCAGGACGACCAGGCCGGCCGCCAACGACTTCTCGGCGACGGTGAGCCTCGGGGCGAACTGGGACCAGGGCTATGTGGCCATGGTGCGGATCAAGAACACCGGCGACCGAGCGGCCGGCTGGACGGTGACCGTCAGCCACAGCGGCGTCGACGACCTGCGCCTGACCAACACGTGGAACGCGCGCGGCTCCCAGCAGGGCAACAGGCTGACCTTCACCGGCGGCGAGCTGGCACCGGGGGCTTCGTTCTCCTTCGGCTACCAGGTCAGCAAGGGCGGCCGCGGCAACGCGCGGCCCAGCGGCTGCTCCGTCGTGGGCGGCAAGTGCGGAGTGAGCTAAGATTCGTAGGTTGCAGCATGTGCAGCACTACCAGGGGGTGACTGGTTTCGACTTCGTACGTGGAGACAGGGGAAGCGAGCCGAGGAAGCCGACGTCGTCTCGAGAATCGGTCGTCGGAAACTTATAAGCGCCGATAACAATCGCGCTGACTACGCTCTCGCCGCCTGAGGCAAGTAGCGTGTCTGTCGGACTGGGAACACCTTCGTCCCAGATACCCGGCATCAGCTAGAAGGTTGGTCAACCGGTCCCAGTCGTGAGGACCGCGCGACGAGATTAAACACGGCTGGCCCCGTCATACCGACTTGCTCACATGATCGGTAGGGGCGAGTAGAGGCATAGTGAGCTGCGCTCGGAGAAGCCCTGACGAAACACCGAAGGACCCGGGTTCGATTCCCGGCACCTCCACGAGAGGGTTTCTAGCTCGAACCCGCAGCGGCACCGCCCTCGTCGGCGGTGCCGCTGCCGTTCCAGCATGAGCAGTCAGCGGCGATATCAGGCCCGTAAGTTCGTCGGCCGCGCCACGAAAGGTCCCGTCATCGTCCGAGTCGCGATACGGCTTGGCGAAGATGGCTTGGCGAATACCCGCATAGCGCCGCTCGCCTATCGGGATAGCTTTACGCGGGGGTTTTGGACCATTTCGTGCTTCTCGGCGTCCTCTGGCTTGTGCGGTGCTGCTCGAAGCCGGCGGGCTTCAGGAATTCCTGTGGCTGCCTGCGTAGCGTGGTCGCTACGATGTAGCCATGACGACGACGCCCCGGTCCATACGGTTTGACGACGCGGTGCTTGCCAGGCTTCGGCATCAAGCCTCCACCGAGGTTGGCAACAACGTGTCGGCGCTAGCCCACCGGCTCGTTGATGAGGGCCTGCGGATGGCTGAACATCCCGGCATTGTCTTCAAGCCCGGCCCGTCCGGCCGTCGTGCAGCTCTCGCCTACGGGCCAGACGTCTGGGAAGTCGTCAAGTTTCTCCGAGAGATCGATGAGCGAGGGCCGGCTGCCCTCGTTGCCGCTGCTGAGACTTTCGCAGTTGATGTCGGTCGCATCACCTCGGCCGTCAGTTACTACAGCGACTACAGCACCGAGATCGAGGGGGAAATCGAGGCGGCTGAGGAGGCGTCGACGCGGGCCGAGCGCGCTTGGACTGTGCAGAGCAGGCTGATCGCGTGACTGAGCCGGTGGAGCTGATTCAGCTGCTGCTGGATGAGATGTTTTCACCGATGATCGCCGATGCGTTGCGTGCGGAAGGCCACAGGGTAGTCGCCCTGGTTGAGCGGCCGGAAATGCGCGCTATGCCAGACGAGGAGGTCTTCGCGTGGGCTGCTGCGCAGCGATGCTGGCTGCTGACCGAGAACGTAAAGGACTTTCAGCCGATCAAACTGCGAGCCTTGCAGGCGAACGCGTCACTTGCCGGACTGTTGTTCACGAGTAGCCGAACCTTTCCGCGTTCTCGGCAGCAGGTCGGCCCGCTGGTAGACGCGCTCAACGCGTGGCTCACGAAGGGGCCACCCGAACCACCGATCATTGAGGATTGGCTGCAGCCGGTCTGAGTCGGAGTTCTTTCGGAGCATCCGGTGGTATCGCTGGCGATCCTCTGGCTGCCATAGGCGGAAAGTTGCGGTTGGTTAGGCTGGCGCGCAGCGTTGACAGTTCCACGGCCGGGTTCAAGTAGGCGGTCAGCACCTCCACTGCCTGACGGCCTCCTGTTCGCGGAAAGCGCGAACCGGGGGCCGTTCCGGTATATCTGCTCCGGGGGCCGAGCCCCCGGAAACCCCGCGGTGCGTGGCTGAGGATCAGCGCGGTGGTTGCGGATCTGCAGTTGGTCGCACCGCATGGGGCAGTTGGAGTCTTGGGGACTCGGATCCTTTATTTGTCTTCGTAGTGGCCGTGGCAAGCCGCTATTTCGAGGTCGTTGCCTCGGACTCGGTAGATGAGGCGGTGCTCGTCGTTGATGCGGCGGGAAGACCAGCCGGCCAGCGGGCCTTTCCGGAGTTCGGGCTTGCCCAGGCCCATTCCGTGTGGATCTCGCTGGACGTCGAGGATCAACCGGCTGATGGGGCGGGCCATCTTTGTGTCGTGCCGGAGCCAGGTGTCGTACTCCTGCCAGGCGTGCGGGGTGAAGACGATGCGCAGGCTCACGCTGCCTCCGTGCCGGGCGGAGCGGGCGAGCTTGGGGCGGCGAGCGGGTGCTCCTCCAGGAGGCCTGCGTCTGCCTGGGCGATGCTTTCCAACAGCCGGCGGGCATTTCGAGCCGATCCGAGAACGTGAATGGTCTCGTTCATGGCGTTCCACTCGTCCAGGGACACCATGACCACTGCCTTACCGCCGCCGCGGGGGATGACGCACTCCTCGGCATCGTCGATAACGGCATCGACGACGGCGGCGAGATTCTTCCGGACGTCGGTGATCGTCAGTACCTTCATGTCTGGCTCCCGGGAAGTACGACAGAACGTACGCCTTCGCGCGGACTGCCGGTCTGGCCTAAGTGCCGCGGCCACTGGGTGCTCCCCTCCGTCGTGGCCAACGTGAGAGGCGAATGGTCGCACGCCTAGTTGTCTCAAAGCAACCGGGTGCGCGGCGGTTCGAGCGACGATCCGGCTTTGTAGCTCTCGTGGGGGACACGGGAATGTCTACCGCGGGGGGATTTTTGCGTTGATCGATCTCAATAGCGTTCTTCTCGTTGGTGCAGGGGTGGTTTCGGAGACTGCTGGGGAGAAGAAATGCGTATTGAGCCCGTTGATTCTGGGTCGGTTGTTCGGTCGAGGGCGCCGCGGTGGCTGCGGTCCGTTGGGGCTCGGCTCGCGTTTCTGCTTGTGGTCTTCTTGGGGATTGAGGCGCTCTGCACGCCGTTGCTGACGGCTGCGGCCGGGATCAACCCGGTCTTGAGCATCGTCGTTGGGCTGGCTACGGCGGCGGCTGCCCTGTTCGGCTACGGGAAGCTCGTCTCCTGGCTTGAGGGGCGCCGGGCTTCCGAGATCAGCCTCGGCGCGATGCCTCGGCAGTTGACCCGCGGCACCCTGCTGGGCGTTGGTCTGTTCGTTCTCACCCTCGCGCTGATCTTCATGTGCAACGGCTATCGGCTGCACGGCGGGTCGTTCGGGGGCATGGTTGCCAGCTTCGGCTTGATGGTTGGTGTTGCCACCGTCGAGGAGCTGGCCTTTCGCGGCGTGCTCTTCCGCATCGTCGAGGAGCGCTGGGGCACCCTGGTTGCGCTGATCGTCTCCGGTGTCGTCTTTGGTGGGCTGCACCTGATCAACCCCCACGCCACCGTCTGGGGAGCAGCGTCGATCGCCATCGAGGGCGGCTTGCTGGCCGGCGCCGCGTACGCCGCGACCCGTAGCCTCTGGCTGCCGATCGGCCTGCACCTGGGCTGGAATTTCGCCGAGTCCGGCATCTTCGGCGCGACCGTCTCCGGCTCCGACAGTGCCGTCGGTGGTCTGCTCACCGGCACCCCGCACGGTCCCGCCTTCTTCAGCGGTGGCACCTTCGGCCCCGAGGCCAGCATCTGGGCGGTCGTGGTCGGCGGGTTCGCCGCCTACCTCCTCATCCGTCGAGCCCGCAAGACCGGCAACTGGCGCGCGGCCCGATAGACGCTAATCGGGCGGGAGGACGGTCGCGGCCATGATTTTGCGGACCTGGGATCTCAGCCAAGAGTGGGCGGCGTCGGTGTCGTAGCGCTGGTGCCAGCTGCTGATCATCGGTGGGCCGGGCACGGGGAGCGGCAACGGCTCGGTTCGCAAAGCGAAGGTTTCGATCAGGGGGCGCCAGGTTGCCTCCGGCGCGGTCAGGATGGCGTCGCTCCGGGTGACTATCAGCATGGCGCTTGCGGCCGTGCCTACCGAGGCCAGGACTCGGCGGTGCAGGCCGCGTGCTGCCAGTGCGTCGTCGATCGGGTCGGTCAGGCGGCCTCGGCGGGACACCAGGATGTGTGGCTGGGCGGCGTATGCGGCCAGGTCGAGGTTGCCCGCACATGGGTGGTCGCGGCGCAGGATCGCTACCACGCGGTCGTGACCCAGCGTTTCTGAGCGGAACTCTGGCAGGTCGGGGGCGGTTGCGCCGATTGCCAGGTCGATGCGGCCGTGGCGCAGGTCGTCGGTGTCGACGGCCGGCTCGGCCAGGAATCGCAAGCGGACCTCGGGAGCCGCCGCCGCGATGACGTTCAGCAGCGGTGGCGCCAACGCGGTGGCCAGCGCGTCGTGGCACTGCAGGGTGAAGGTGCGGGTCAGGTCGGCCAGGTCGAGCTCCCGGCTGGGGGTCAGCACGTCCTGGGCCTGCCGCACGAGGTCGCTGACCTGCTCGCGGACGGCCAGCGCGTACGGCGTCGGGGTCATCGTGCGGCCGGTGCGCACCAGGATGTCGTCGCCGGTGTGGCGGCGGATGCGGCCCAGTGAACGACTGATCGCGGGGGAGGAGAGCCGAAGCCGCTCGGCGGCGCCGGCCACGCTGCCCTCTTCCAGGAGGGCGTCGAGCACCGTGAGCAGGTTCAAGTCCAATTGCATGGTGGTAAATCGTAGCTTAGCAAGAGTGCACTGGACTTAATCGGTGGTGGGCTCGAAGGTTGAACCATGCTTGAAGCAACGATCACCGCCGTACGAGAAGCCGGTAAGCATCTGCCCGTGCTCGGGTCCCGGCCCGCCGACGCCGCGGCGCTGCATGCCGGACTGCAGGCCAACGACGACGCCGTCACCGCGGTGCTCCGGCCCGCCCTGACCGCCGCACTGCCCGGCTCCGGCTGGAACACCGACGAGCACGGCTCCGGCCGGTTGCCCGACGGCGACTGGTGGATCGTCGATCCGGTCGGCGGCAACCTCCACGCCCTCTACGGCATGGCCGACTGGAACATCGGCGTCAGCCTTGTGCGCGACGGCCGGCCCGTCCTCGCCGTTCTGCATACGCCGCTGTCCGGCGAGACATTCACCGCGGTCGCCGGCGAAGGGGCGCTTCTCAACGGCGTACCCGTAAGCGTTTCGAAAAAGACCGACCTGTCGGTGGCGCTGGCCGGAACCGGACAGGCCAAGCCCAACCGTGATCCGGCGGCCGCGCAGCGGGCCGGCGCCGCCATCGCGGCGATGATGCAGCACGCCCTTTACGTCCGCGCGGCGGTGCCGGTCAGTCACCAACTCGCGCAGGTTGCCGCCGGGCGGATGGACCTGCATTGGCAGTTCGACAATCTGCGCTCGCACATCGCACCCGTGCTGATCGCGCAGGAGGCCGGCGCAACCGTCACCGACCTCGACGGCAAGCCGTGGCAGATCACCAGCGACAACTATCTGGCGGCCGCGCCAGGTCTGCACGCGGCCGCCCTCGACGTCCTCCGCCCACTGCGCTGACGTCCCCGGCGTCGAGAAGGGAAAACACGATGGAGAAGCTGCTCGATCAGGTCACGGCCGTCGTCATCCAGGCCGGAAGAAAACTGCTTGAGGGGTACGCCGAGACAGCGCGCCCCGCGAACAAAGCGGAGATGGCGGTGGCCGGTAGACGCCTCGACGAGCTCGTCACCGGCATCGTGAAACCCGGCCTCGCCGACATCCGGCCCGAAGCGCGCTGGGCCGGCGAGGAACAGGAAATGGCGGCACTTCCGGCCGGCGAGTGGTGGGTCGTCGACCCGATCGAGGGCGGCGTCAACTACGTGCACGGCATGGACCAGTGGGCGGTAACGGCCACGCTGGTCAGGGACGGCGTGCCGGTGCTGGCGGTCGTCCACCAGCCGGTCGGCGACCGGACGTGGACCGCGCTGCAGGGCGGGGGCGCGTTCCTGAACGGCGAGCCACTCAGCGTGTCGGCGAAGACCGACGTCGATGCGGCCATTGTCACCATGACCCAGCCCCGCACCCAGAACCGCCGTTTCGGCGACGCGGTGGCGACCCTGCTGGCGAGCGTTCTTTTCATCCGCTCCACGGTGCCCAGCACCTTTCCGCAGCTGGATCTCGCCGCCGGGCACGTCGACGCCTATTGGCAGTACGAATGCGACCTGGTCGGGGTGGCCGCGGGCGTCCTACTGGTCAGCGAGGCCGGCGGCGTGGTGACCGATCTCCAGGGCCGGCCGTGGAAGCCCGGGCAGTCCGGCATTTTGGCCGCGGCCCCCGGCGTACACAAGGAATTGCTTTCCCTTCTTCAAGCGGAAGACGTGCACTGACATGGAGCTCACCATTCTTGCGGCGTCCGGCGCGACCGGCCTCGAATTGACCCGCCAGGCGTTGGAGCGGGGCCACACGGTCACCGCGATCGCGCGCACCCCCGACCGCATAACCGTTCCGAGTTCGGCCCGGCTGATCCGGGTGTCGGCCGACGTGCACGACCGGCGTTCCATCGAGGAGGCCCTGGCCGGCCAGAAGATCGTGCTGTCCGGCCTGGGCAATGCGAGCGGCGACAGGCCGAATGCGCTGACGGCCGGAGCCCGAGCGGTCGCCGCAGCACAACCCGAACGTGCCATCTGGCTGGGCGCATTCGGCACGGGCCCGTCCGCGCGAGCGGCCGGCGCCTTGACCCGAACGCTGCTGAAAATGATGGGCGCCGAGCTGTCCGACAAGGTAACCGCCGACGCGACCATCATGGACGCAGGCGGAACGGTATTCCACGCGGGCCCGTTGTCGAACGGCCCGCTGAGCCCGACCCGCCGCACAGTCGCCCTGACCGAGGCACCGAAGCGCCTGTTTCCCGCACGCGTGAGCCGCGCAACGGTGGCCGCCGCCATGCTCGACGAGGCAGAGGCCCCGACTTACATGGGCGCGATCGCGATCCCGTTGGACCGATAGGCGGCTCGGAAGACGTTGAAGCCCTCGGTCCGCGACATCCAGCGGGTCGATCCTGAGCGTCTACTCGAAGGATTCGATTCTGTCGATCAGCGCGATCGGGTCGCTACTGGCGGTCGGCGCCTTCGGTGTGGTCGTGGGCGTTGGCTCAGTCGCCGTTGCCGGCATGGTTGTTGCGGCCGTCCTGATCGGGCTGGTCGGCTGTGCGATCGCGACGGGCACAGCCTCTGTTGGGCGACGTTCGTTGTTGCCGATTCGTGCGGAGGGTCCCCCAGAGCTGATTTAGGCGGTGGTACTCATGCCTCGTTCCACGGCCTGACCGGGTGCAGTGGTGGGCTCAGGAATGGTCGGATTCAGCTTGGTGAGCCTTCCATGTTCTGCTGTTGATCGGCTTCACCGGATCTCCGTGGTAGCGGGCGATCTCGAGGCGTCGGCCGAGTCCGGCCGGGTAGGCGGCGGCCCAGAAGTCGAGCAGGTCGTCTTCCCTGGTCATCGCTCTGGAGGCGCGAATGAGATAGCCGGCTTCTTCGAGACGAGTCAGGGCATCGTGGGCTTGCCCTACCGGGATTCCCGCAGCCGTTGCGATCTCGCGAATCTTCCCACCTGCGAGTTCTGGCCAGGCCAAGAGCGCGAAGATGACCCGGGAACGACCCGAACTGAAGAGATTGGTCCGCCGAGTCGGCGGCGCGGCGGGCGGATTGTCTTTCGCGGTGTGCTTCGTCGGGGCAGTGCGGCCCTGCACCTCGATGCGTACGCCATCGAACAGGATGAAGGCGTTTCCCAACGTGTCCAGGAAATGGATGTCCGCCTCGCGAAACGCGGCGGCACTGCGTCGGCTGATGTGCTCGCCGACAATCAGCAGGGGGTATGGCGAGGGCCCGGACTCCGATAGGCCAGCGAGCTGAGCGTCATCGGCTCCAGCACCTCTACCGCATATCGGGCCTGCGACGCTGCATGCGACAGCGTCACGACCTCGGCGGTGATGCCGAACTCCCGCAGACGCTCACGGGCCACCTCTAAGAGACGGTGGCCGAGTTCGGCAGGTGTTCGGTTTTTCAGTGCGTTCAGCTTAACTGAACGATTTCAAGAACCGAACACAATGGCTGCGGGTGGCGCGGCCCCTGGCGGTGGTGATCGCGGGGCGCTGTATACGGAGCGCGGCGCTAACATTGGAGCTATGGAAATTCGGCGGGTTGCTAAGCGACGTCCGGTGTCTCGGGATGCCGTCAAGCGATTCGCGGTGCGGTCGACGGAGGCTTCAGCCCGGCTCGAACGGCGAAGTGTCCCGACGGAGTATGTGCGGCCGCCGGAGGTCGAGCGTCTCTTGGCTGAGCGCCAGCCGCAAGACTGATGTCGCTGACGCCGGGATACGGTGAAACGCCGGCTTCTGACGGCGAGCTGGAGTCTTGCAGCCGCACGTTCGCGAGGGCCTGGGCGAGCCGGTCAACAAGGCCGCCGTCTACGACCTTGAGCAAGCCGTGCAAGCGGACGTGACTAGTACGAGCCGACGGCTTCGGAGTGGGCCCATGCTTTGCACGGGGTCTTGTATCTGCCCTTGATGTAGCCCAAACCCCACTTGATCTGGGTAGCCGGGTTGGTCTTCCAGTCGGCGCCCTCCGAGGACATCTTGCTGCCGGGCAGGGCCTGGGGGATGCCGTAGGCGCCGGAGCTTCGGTTCTCGGCCCGGTAGTTCCAGCCGCTTTCCTTCTTGAACAGCTTGTCCAGGCAGGGGAACTGGTCGAGGCCGAAGCCGGCGTCGAGCATCAGGGCGCAACCGATCTGGCGGCTGCCGCTGTATTCGTTGCAGCTGGCCGGGATCGGGCCCGCATACGGGACCGGGCCGCCGGTTGCCTCGGCCTTCTTCCGGTCGGCCTCGGCCTTCTTCGCGGCGGCCATCTTGGTGTTCAGGTTGTGGGACTTCGCGGCGGCCGTCTTCGCCTCGGCGGCGGCCTTGTCGGCGGCGTCGCCCTCGGCCTGGCGCTGCCATGCTCGGGCCGCCACGTGGTCACGCTGACGCTGCTTCAGTAACTGCATGTCGTCCGCGTCCACCTGCGCGACGTCCAGGGATGCGTGCGTGGAGAGACGCTGCGCCTCGTGGCCCTGGCCCAGGTAGACACCGGTGGCCAAACCGGCCAACAGCAGTGCCACCGAGGCGGAACGCATTCCGATGCGGCTCCAGCGCCGGTCCACTAAGCATCCCTTCGTCGGGGGCCGATGATGCTCGCGCAACACCATGGCGCACACGGGCGCCAATGGTAAACGCCGCCGCGCCGATGTGGGATAGGCCATAGGGCACTGTTACTTATAGCGACCGAATCATGACGGAATCGTGCCGATCGCATGTTCGGTCCATATCGGACTGTACGGACTGGATTACGTACGGTTGGTTGCTGGTTCCTGGCCGGATGGGCAACATGTCGAGCGCGTTATCTCTCATAACCTCCGCGTGCATACTTCGTCACGAGGAGTGATCATGGCTGAAGACACCTGGCTTGCCGCGCGGCTCATTCCTACGTCGGGCATCAACGGGCCCGACGAGCAGGAAAGGCGAGCGACGTCCGCGCTGCTTGCCGTGATGAGTGCGGTGCGGGAGTTCGGCCGATCATTGACGCAGCCTCTCGGTGCGCCCGCGGGGCCGGTGCAAACGTTCATCGAGGTTCCGTTTCACCTCGGCGACGGGAAGTTCTTTCCGGACGGTCTTATCCGGGTGAGTCGCGGCCAGCGCCAGTGGACCGCCCTCGTCGAGGTCAAGACGGGCAACAATGAACTGCAGACGGAGCAGCTCGAGCGTTATCTCGACATTGCCCGCGAACAGGGCTTCGATGCGTTGATCACGATCTCGAACGAGATTCCGCCGATCGCCGGACAGCACCCGACCGTCATCGACAAACGGAAACTGAAGACGGTGGCGCTTTATCACCTTCCCTGGTCGGAGGTTCTCACCGCGGCGGTGATGCAGAAGGAGTACCGCGGGGTCGCCGACCCGGATCAGGCGTGGGTTCTGGGTGAGCTGATTCGCTACCTCGAACATCCACGGTCGGGTGCTCTCGAATTCAGCGACATGGGGCCGCGGTGGGTGTCGGCCCGTGACTCGGTGGGGGCGGGGACGCTCCGGGCGCGGTCGGAGCGCTGTCGATCACGGCGGACCTGCGAGCCTCGAAAATCACCTGCCACGTCGACCTGGACGCGCCGCGCGAAGGCCGGCCGACGACGCGAATCAACTGGCTCGTACGCCAGCTCAAGGACGCGCCGGAGTCCGTGCGCCTCGAGTCGTTCACGGCCTACTCGCGTGGTCCTGGCAATGCTGAGTTGCTGAAGGCGGTGCGGGACAGCCCGACGATTCTCGTCGGTGATCCCGGCAAGGAGATCCGATCGTTCCGGGTCGCGGTGACCTCGCCGGCCGGCAGTAAGCGGGGCACCGGGCGTGGGTCGTTCATCGATTCGGTGCTCGGGGCCGTCGACGACTTCTATGGGCAGGTCATTCAGAACCTGAAGCCGTGGATGCCGGCGCCGCCGAAGCTCCGGGCGGCGGAGGACGTGATCGAGGCCGAACCGGTCTCGAATTCGTTGATCTCCACCGCTATCTCGTCCCAGGACGGACCGGAGGTCGAGGCGACGGACACGCCGGCGTCGTAGCTGGTCAGGGGCGGGCGATTGCTCGTTCCACGCGGTCTACGGTTTCGCGGGGGTCGGGGACCTCGATGATCAGGCGGGTGTAGCGCTCGTCGGCCAGCTGGATCACTACGGCCTTTGTCGGGTCGTGGACGTCCCAGAAGACTCGCTCGCCGTCGATGTGGAACGTGCCGGCTGTGATTACGCCCGGCAGGTAGGCGCCTGGGGCGCGGAGGCCTTTCGGCTCTCGGGCTATGCCGGGGTCGGCGGTTGCGCCGCGGACATTGGACAGTGGGATCTCCAGGCGGCTCTTCAAGGCCCAGAGTTTGTCCCAGCCCTCCATCTCCACGATCAGGTGGTCGCCGTCGATGTTGATCTGCGCCATGGGTCGCGTCCTTACCTGGGTAGGCGGGCTCGTAGTTTTTCGCCGAGCAGGGAAGCCGTTGCTGCTGGGGACATGGCCTTGTCGAACTCGGCCAGGATCTCGGTGATCTCGGTGGCCACCTCGGGGTCGTCCGGGGCTCGGTCGACCGCGGCCAGCAGCAGGAAGTCCAGGTGTTCGGTGAGGGTGCCGCTCTGCAAGGCCGGGCGGACCTGCTCGGTCAGGTGCCAGCGCAGCGCGGTCAGGTAGAGGCCGCGTTTGCTGCCGAACGTCTGGTACAGGCTGTTGCGGTGCACGCCGAGGTGGTTGACCAGGTCGTCGACGGAGATTCCGTCGTACGCCCGGGAAGCGAACAAAGCCGCGGCCGAAGCGACCACCTCGGCCTCGTCGAATGCTCTTGGTCTGCCCACGTGACCAGCGTAGCCAGTTTAGGAACGAGCAGTCAAGAACGAGCGTTCCTTAATTACGAGGCCGCGTCGGGGCGCTTCTTGAGCTCGGCTATCCGGGGCATGCGGGCGTGGCCGCGCCGGCCGGTGGCGAAATGGGAGAAGCCGCTGTTGTCGTGGCGGCGCCGGGGACGCTGCGGGGCCGGCTTCGATGCCGCACCGGGTGCTTCCGCCGCCACAGAAGCACCCGGTGCCGCCGATGCCGGGCGGTGGTGTCGGGCTTGTGTGTTGCGCCTGAGGCGGAACAGCACGAGCGCCGTCGCGGAAAGGACGATGCTCACCAGGACCATCGTGCGAACCACGTTGCCACGACCTCTCACCCGGGGTCATTGGTTATCGAGACAACGACGTTAGCAGTGACTGGCGCGCTAGCCAATCCGCCGACTTGTGGACGTACACCCGCGCTGTTCGCTCTTATGCTGTGTCGATGTCATCGGGATTCGGCGCCTACCTGAAGGAAGCGATCCTGGCTGCCCGCTTCCCGACGCCGAGCCACTTCGCGCGAGCAGTCGGCACCGACCCGTCGGTGGTGCTGCGGTGGCTGAGCGAGGAGCAACGGCCCACCATCACGTCGATCGAGCGGATTGCGCCGGTGCTCGGCCGCAGCATCAACGAGCTCGTGCTGGCCGCCTATCCCGATCGGCTCAGCGGGCCTGTCCCGGCGACGCCGGCCATTCATCCGCTGGTGCACGAGCTCGGGCGGCTCCTCGCCGACGACTCGCCGATCCCGCGCGCCGACCGCGAGGCACTCGAGACGGTCCTCGATCGGCTTCTTGATCCATATCGGAGACTGTCGCGCCGTCGCAAATCCGGGTGACAGATACCCGCCTCTACGCACGTTCTCGCTGGTCGATTGTCGCGTTCGGGCCGCCGGGTCACTAGCCTCCAACCATGACCGAGCGGCCGCACCTCTCCAGCGGACTCCACCTCCAGATCAGCAAGCTGCTCGTGGTCGCGGTCATCGTCGCCACGGCGGCCACCGGCGCCCTGATCGTCATGCTGTTCACAGCGATGCCCCCGGGTAATCCGCCGCCCCCGCCGGTCGGGATGGCCCCGCCTCCGCCGAGCCTGCGCCCGCTGGCCTTCTTCTCCGTCGTCACCGGCTTTTTCGTGCTCTCCTGGCTGTCCGTGCTGGTGGTGTTCGCCCGCGACCAGGTTCTGCGGCAGATGCGCCGGCACCAGCCGCCGCCGTCGCCCGGGGGCGGGCTGAGCGGCGAGTTGGGCGGCATGCTGGCCGGGCTGCGCGCCGAGATCGCCGCCGACCGGGAACGTGACCTGGCAGCGCTGGGCGAGCGGCTGGCCGAAATGACCACCGAGTTCGGCGAGCGCCGGGAAACCGACGGCTACCTCAACGGCATGCGTACGGCCACCGCGCCGGAGTCACCGGAGGCAAACGTGCGAGCACTACGCCGCACCCCACCCCAGCGCTGAACTGGCTCTACACCACTTGCAGGTCGACTTCGTACTTCTGGATCTCGGAGTCGCGGGTCATCAGCGTCAGGTCTTCGAGCTGAGCCTGCGCGATGAGGATCCGGTCGAAGGGATCGCGGTCGACTCGGCGGTTGAGCGGGACGACCTTGGCGACGGGAGTGCCTGACCGGCTGATGATGATTTCTTCGCCGTGCTCGACACGACCGATGATGCGCGACAGATTCGTCGCCGCATGGTGGACGTTGAATTCCGCGGCGCTCTCCGTCATGACGACCCCTTGGCCCAGAGGCTAGTCCGCTTGCCGTCGGGGGAGCTGGGGGAATCAGTCGTCGTCGGTCAGTTCGGCCAGGACCTCGGTGGCGTCGCTGTTGCCGGCGGCGGCGAGGCGGCGTAGCTCGGTCAGGTTGTTCTGTTCGGCGGCTGTCTCGATCAGGACGGCGGTCGCGTCGGAGTGGCCCTGGGCGGACAGGTGGCGTAGCTCGGACAGGTCGCCTCGCTCGCCGGCCAGCTCGATCAGGTGGGCAGCCGCGTCGGAATTTCCCGCGTCGGAGAGGCGGCGCAGCTCGTTCAGGTCCCCGCGCTCCACGGCCAGGGCGATCAGGTCGTCGAGCGCATCCGGGTCGCCGGTTGCGGCCCGCTGGCGCAGGCGTCGCTCGTCGTGGTCGGTCATGCCGGCCACGATGTCACGCTCCGGTGACCGCCTGGTAGCCCTTGTGGGTGCGGAACCAGTCGGTCATCGTGTCGGTGCGCAGCGCCAGGAACAGGGCGCGGCAGCCGTTCGTGTCCAGGCGGTTCGCGGTGCCGGCGGTGGTGTGCACGAAGCCGGTCGACGGAATCGTCGTGAAGCCGAGGTCGTCCTGGCTCAGGTGGGACAGCTCGCGGGCGGTCTGGGCCAGGCTCAGGCCCTGGTCGACGACCAGTGACTTGGCCGCCTCGGACAGCAGCTGGTTGAGGCGGATCGGGTTGGTGAGCACGCCCATCGACAGCACCTTGCCGGTCAGCGCGTGCAGGTACTGCTGCTGCCGCTTCACCCGGTCGAAGTCGCCGCCGGCCAGGCCGTACCGCTGGCGTACGTAAATCTCGGCCTTCTTGCCGTCGAGGTGATTGACGCCCGCCTTGAACGTGAAGCCGGTGCGGCCGTCCCGAGTGGTCTTGCGGACGGTCACGTCGACCCCGCCGACGATGTCGGTGATCTTGCGAACGGCGGCGAAGTCGACCCGTACGACGTGGTCGATGTTCACTCCGGTCAGGTGGCTGACCACCTGCACCACGAGGGGTGCGCCGCCCCACGCGTACGCCGCGTTGATCTTTGTCTTTCCGCCGTTCCAGCGGCCCGCGACCGGCGGGATGTAGACGTACGAGTCGCGCGGGAACGAGACGATGCCGGCGTGCTCGCGGTTGCGGTCGACGTGCAGCAGCATGATCGTGTCGCTGCGGGACTGGCCCTGCGTCCAGCCGCTGCGGGTGTCGACGCCGAGGATCAGGAAGTTCTGCCCCACCTCGACCCCGTTGCCGACGCCGGGAAGGGCGCTCGGGCCGGTCGACGGGCCGGTGACCACGACGTACTCGGAGCCCTTGGCGATCTTCGGCAGGGCCGAGGCCTGGCCGAGCATGTCGTCCCGGCCGACCTGAGCGGCGACGTGCTCGGCATACAGCACGGAAGCCCCGAAACCGGCCCCCGCGAGGGCGGCGAGTGCCGTCAGGGTCACCAGTACCGCTTTCGCCCAGCGCGCCACTCACACCGCCTTCATCCAGGGAACTTGCCCGTCTCCTAGGACCTATCGGCGCCGGCGTTCATCCCGTGAGGGCACCGGTTCCGGGTGCGGCGAAGCGACCCGGATCGGATCGGGTGTCCGATCCGTCTAGGCTGCCTGTGCTCGTTCACACATCGGAGGTCATCGTTGTCTTTCCGTCCTTCTCGTCCTGCTGCGGTAGTCGTGTCCGTGCTGCTGGCCGGGCTCTGCCTGCAGGAGCCGGCCGCCGCGGCCACAACCACCGTCGACTACGTGGCGCTCGGTGATTCGTATTCGGCGGGTGTCGGCACCCCCGACGCCGCCGGTTCCTGCGGGCAGAGCCCGAGCAGCTATCCGTCGCTCTGGGCGATCAACCATCCGGCCGCGGTGCTCCATCTTGCCGCCTGCGGCGGAGCAACCACCGATAACGTACGTACGTCGCAGCTCACCAGCCTCACCGCGGACACCGACCTGGTCAGCATCACCGCCGGCGGCAACGACGTGGGTTTCTCGCCCACCCTGTCGGTGTGCACGGCCGGCACCGACGCGGCGTGCCAGCAGCAGGTAGCCGCCGCGCGCACCGCGATCGCCCAGATCCTGCCGGCCAAGCTGGACGCGACCTACCAGGCGATCCGGCAGAAGGCCCCGAACGCGACCGTGGTCGTGCTCGGCTACCCCCGACTGTTCGACATCGCGGCGTCCTGCCCGGGCGGCGGCCTGAGCGCGGCCCGCCGGCAACTGCTCAACGACACCGCCGACAGCCTGGCGGCGGTAACCGCCGACCGGGTGAAAGCGGCCGGTTTCACCTTCGCCGACACCCGCCCGCTGTTCACCGGCCACGGGGTGTGCACGACGGTGGCATGGATCAACAACGTGTCGGCGACCCGGCCGGCCGATTCCTACCACCCGAACGGGGGTGGCTACGCCCAGGTGTATCTCCCGCTGCTGACCGCGGCGTCCGGCATCGGCGTCTGAAAACGCAGACATGAGAAAAGGCCCGGTCGTCGGACCGGGCCTTCGTACACACCGAAAAACGCGGCGGCCGGTGCGGTCGAAGTTTCCGGATGTCCGCCGGGCAGGCCGGCGAGCAGCCAGTCAACGGCTCATGAGATCCCGCGACGCCGGTCGTCAGACAATGCCTCGGCCACCGTGCCGCCGCGGTCACTCCGGTTTGCGGACCAGGAAGCGACATCGCGAACCTAGCCCAACCTTATGCATACGGCAACACCTAGACACATGCTGATGCCTACTGATGCTTGCAGCCCTCCTGCCGGCGTGGTCAACTGACCTCGCGGACCAGGGAGTAGGGAACGTTGCCAGCAAAATCAAAGACCCAGCACGTAATCGACGACATCACCACGCAGATCGAATCGGGCCAGCTGGCCCCAGGCGACCGCCTGCCAAGCACAGCAGAGCTAAGAGCCCAGTACGGCGTGTCCATCACCGTCGTACGCAACGCAGTGCAGTGGCTGAAGGCAAAGGGCCTAGTCGAGGGCCTGTCCGGCGTAGGAGTCTTCGTAGCCGACAAAGAAAGCTAGCCGCCACCGCCGGGGAGGGTGGGTCGGTGGGGGCGGTGCCGTGCGATGCGGTGCGG
>NZ_BOML01000033.1 GCF_016862175.1 Paractinoplanes durhamensis
ACGGCAGCGGGGGTGCGGGTGGCGAAGCCCCCGCTACGCGCCGACGAAGTCGGCGCCAAACAAGACGAGGCTGGCCCGGCTCGCGCTTTCCGCGAGCAGGATCCAGCCCCAGACTCGTGGAGCTGAGGGGACTCGAACCCCTGACCCCCACACTGCCAGTGTGGTGCGCTACCAGCTGCGCCACAGCCCCTTACCGCCCCCGGTTGCCCGGGCACGGAAGAAATACTACACAACCCGCCGGGGTCAGTTCAGGAGGGGGTCCGGGGGGAAGTGGGCTACCGCGGCCAGTATGTCGCCCTGGCGGCGCAGGACCATCGCCCACAGGTCGTCGGGGCGGTTTATGAACGGGTCGCCCGGCAGGGCGTCGAACAGGAACCAGGAACCGGCGGCGATCTCGTCCTCCAGTTGGCCCGCGGACCAGCCCGAGTAGCCCGCGAAGACCCGGATGCCGGCCACGCTGTCGCGGATGCGGTCGGGGTCGGCGGACAGGTCGACCGTGCCGAGCGCTCCGGACACCTGGTGGAAGCCGGTTATCCGCTTCTTCACCTCGGGGCGGGTGCGGGCCAGGCAGATCGCCGACTCGGGCTGCACGGGGCCGCCCTCGAACAGCACCGCGGGCTCGCCGGCCAGCTCGCCCCAGTTGCCCAGCACGTCGGCGACCGGGACCTCGGTGGCGCGGTTGAGGACCACGCCGAGGGCGCCGCCGGCCTCGTGGGCCACCAGCAGCACGACCGTACGGTCGAAATTTGGATCTTTGAGGGTTGGGGTCGCCACCAGCAGCCGGCCGGTCATCGACTCCATCGACCGGCCTCCGATCCGCTGACCCTCGCTATGCATGAGCGACCCTCCGCGCCAACGCCATGCTCAGCACATTAGCCCGTGATTCGGGGCCCGGATAAGGTCTGCCCATGAACGCTGCCGCGGAGATCGGTGTCATCGGCGGATCGGGGCTCTACGCGCTCCTTGAGAACGCCGTGGAGGTCGAGGTGTCCACGCCCTACGGACCTCCCTCCGACCCGATTACGGTGGCGCAGGTGGGGGACCGCAGGGTCGCCTTCCTGCCGCGCCACGGACGAGATCACCGGTTCCCGCCGCACAAAATCCCCTACCGGGCGAATCTGTGGGCTCTTCGCGCCTTGGGAGTACGCCAGATCGTGGCGCCCTGCGCGGTCGGTGGGCTGCGGCCGGAGCTGGGGCCGGGCACGTTCGTGGTGCCGGATCAGCTGATCGACCGGACGAGCGGGCGGGTGCAGACGTTCTACGACGAAGGGGCGGTGCACGTGTCGTTCGCCGACCCCTACTGCCCGGCCGGGCGAGGCGTGCTGCTGGCGGCGGCGCGGGACGTCGCGCCGGTGGACGGGGGCGCGATGGTGGTGGTCGAGGGGCCGCGGTTCTCGACCCGGGCCGAGTCCCGCTGGTTCACCTCGATCGGCGGTGCGGTGGTCAACATGACCGGGCACCCGGAGGCGGTGCTGGCCCGCGAGCTGGCCCTCTGTTACACGACGATCGCGCTGGTCACCGACCTCGACGCGGGGGTGGAGGGCGACGAGGGGGTGACCCAGGAGGAGGTGTTCCGGGTGTTCGCGGAGAACACCGAGCGGCTCCGTGGCGTACTCCTGGAAGCCGTGACCGAGCTCCCCGTCGAGCGTGCCTGTCCGTGCTCGGCCGCGCTCGACGGCATCAAGTTGCCTTTCGCTTTGCCATAAGGAATCAATGTCCGCGACTACGGCGAGACACCCTCCATTGAGAAGGTGCAGCCGTGCTCAACGATCACACCTCGGCGCGCGCTGTCGGATTTGCCGGGTCCGCCCTGATAGCAGTGGGTGGACTCGGCGCGGGGGCGCTGCCGGTCGGGGTTCCCTTCTTTCCCGCCGGCCGCCACGAACGTCTCGGCCTGGTCTGTGTCTATACCGGACTGTTGCTGTTGTTGCTGGCCTGGTGGTGGGTCGGCCGGGTGGCGGCGCAGGACTCGCACTGGCGCACCCTCGCGCTGTGGGCCGCGCCGCTGCTGCTGGCGCCGCCGATGTTCAGCCGGGACGTCTACAGCTACCTCGCGCAGGGGCTGATGATCGACTCGGGGATGGATGTCTACCGGCACGGGCCGGCCGTGCTCGGCGGGGTGGTCGCCGACCAGGTGCCGGACATCTGGCAGCACACCCCGAGCCCGTACGGTCCGGTGTTCCTGCTGGTCGCTCAGGGGGTGGCCGGTCTACTCAGCGCCCATCTGCTGCTCGGCATCGTCGCGATGCGGCTGGTGGCGATCGCCGGCATCGTGATGCTGGCGGTCTCGCTGCGGATCCTGGCCCGCTCGGCGGGGGTGAGCGAGTCCGGCGCGACCTGGCTGGCGGTGCTGAACCCGCTCGTCCTGATCCACCTGGTGGCCGGCGCGCACAATGACGCTCTCATGGTGGGTCTGCTCGCGGCCGGGCTGGCCGCCGCGGTCCGGCAGCGGCCGATCCTGGGCACCCTGCTGGTGGTGGCCGCGGGGCTGGTGAAGTGGCCGGCCGCGCTGGGGCTGGTCGCGGTGGCGGCGATCTGGACCACCCAGGGCGGCCGATGGCCGTGGGCGAAGGTGACGGTGACCGCGGTGGCCGCGACCGTGACGATCACCGCGGTGGCGGGGACCGGCTACGGCTGGATCAGCGCGCTGGCCACCCCGATCACCACCGAGAACTGGTCGCTGACCGGCCTGCTCGGCCATTGGACGGGCGGCCTGCTGGGGCGGTGGGCGGGCCTGCTCGCGATGGTCGTGGTGGCCGGCGTGGTGTGGACCTATCGTGCCAGGCTGGGGCCGGTCTACTGCCTCGGCATCGTGCTGACGGCGGTGGTGGTGTTCGGCCCGGCGATCCGGCCCTGGTACGTGGTGTGGGGTTTGGTGCCGCTGGCCGCGGTGGCCGTCGACCCCAAGGTGCGGCGCGGCCTGGCCGCCTTCTGCGCGGCGCTCGTCCTGGTGGTGCTGCCGGACGGGTTCGCCGCCGATGCCGAGCGCGTGTTGCTGGCCGTCGTGGGCGCCTTGATCGGGATCGCGGCGTTCCTCGTCGTACGCGTAGCAGTGACCCTGCCCGAAACCGTGCGGGCGGCGAGGTGATCGCCCGTTCGAAGACCGCCCAGCTTGTTTTCGTGATGGCGGTAGCCGTCGCCGTGGCGGTTTTCCTGGCGACGATCCCGACCTTCCGCCACTTCTTCGACCTCGGGGTCTATCGCGGTGCGGTGCGCTACTGGCTGATCGACGGCGGCGACCTCTACCAATACCGCTACCAGGGCACCGAATACGGCTTCACCTACCCGCCGTTCGCGGCGCTGGCGATGAGCCCGCTGGCGATCACGTCCTGGCCGGTCGCGGTGGCGGCGAGCCTCACCCTGAACTCGATCTGCGTGATCCTGCTGCTGCGCTGGTATTTCGTCCCGATCCTGCAGCGCCGCGGCCGGCCGGTCTGGACCCCGTGTGCCCTGATGTTCCTGGGTTTCCTGGTGTTCGAGCCGTCCCGGGACACGTTCAGTTACGGCCAGGTCAACCTGCTGCTGCTGGTGCTGGTCTGCAGCGATCTGCGCAACAAGCGCTTCGCCGGGGTCGGCATCGGGGTGGCCGCCGCGATCAAGCTGACCCCGGTGATCTTCATCGGCTATCTGATCCTCGCCCGGCGCTATCGGGCGGCGGCGACCGCGGCGGTCACCACCGCCGCCGCGACGATTCTGGCCCTGCTGGTGGCGCCGGACGCCTCCCGCGCGTTCTGGACCGACGCGGTCTGGGACACCGGCCGGATCGGCAAGCTCTACTACGTTTCCAACCAGTCGCTGCGCGGCGTCGTGGCCAGGCTGGACGCGCCGTCGACGTGGTGGCTGGCCGGGGTGGCGCTGGTCGTCGCGTACTGGTGCTGGTGGGTCCGCACCCGCCGGCCGAGCCCGACCGCGGGGTTCGCGGTGACCGGCGTGATCGCCTGCCTGATCAGCCCGATCACCTGGGTGCATCACCTGGTGTGGCTGATCCCGGGTCTGTTCCTGCTGCTGGACCGGGTGCTGCGCACCGAGCCGGCCGATCTGCGGCGCCGTCTCCTGTTCGCCCTCGGGGCCGGGTTCGCCCTGATGAGCAGCAGCATCGTCTGGATCTGGTGGGCACACCCGCACGGCTGGGCGGCCTTCCCCGGCAGCAACACCTACGTCTGGCTGAGCATCGCGGTATTACTCACGGTCACCAGAGAACCCGCAGCCGAGTTGCGCTTCGCGGAAAACAAAGAATTTGAGAGGTACGCGCGGGGAACGTGACAACCGCAGCGCGGGCAGTTCCGATTTTTGCGGGTTCACAGCACGCCGCCCCGGAGGATCGGCAGGGTGAACGTCATCCGGGAGCCGCCGAGATCGTTGCCGGCCGCGGTGATCGTGCCGCCGTGCCGCTCCACGATCCGCTTGCAGATCGCCAGCCCCAGGCCGGTGCCGGCATACCCGGCGGCGGCGTGGGCCCGGTGGAAGTTCTGGAAGATCGCCTCGTGCTGCCCGGCCGGGATACCGATGCCGTTGTCGTCGACGGCGACCCGGACGAACCCGTCCCCGGTCGGCTCGCAGGACACCGCGATCCGCGGCACCACCCCGGTCGCCGTGTACTTGATCGCGTTCCCGATCAGGTTCTCCAGCAGCTGCCGGGTCAGCACCGGGTCGGCGTCGACGACGGCCAGGTCGTCGATCTCGAACCGGGGCATCGGCAACGACAGGCTGGCCGCGTTGTCGAGCCGCCCGGTGGCGATGTCGCCGACCACGTCGTTGAGGTCGACGGCGGTCGGCGACAGGCTCGCATCCCGCGCGGTCGTGTAGGCCAGCAGCCCGTTGATCAGGCTGCGCATCCGCTCGGCGGCCCGCTGGATCCGGGCCACGCTCTCACCCTGCGGGCCGCCCAGGTCGTCGGCGAGCGTCTCGGACCAGCCCTCGATGGTGGTGAGCGGGTTGAGCAGGTCGTGCGCCACCACCCCGGCGAACGAGGCGAGCTCGTCGCGGTGCCGGCGGTCGGCGGTGACGTCGTGGAAGACCACCACGGCCTGTCGGCGGCCGTCCGCGGTGGTCGCCACTTCGACGCCGCTGACCTGCAGGATCCGGCCGTCGGGGATGGCCGGGTTGCGGATCAGCAGGTCCATCGGCTTCTCGTAGCGGCCGCTGAAGATCAGCCGGTGGATCATGTCCTCGTTGTCGAGCGGGGTGCCGTCCGGGTGGAACAGGCCGTAGAACTGGCTGTGCCCGACCGTCTTCGTGCTGGTGGCCACGCCGAGCAGGTGGGTGGCGGCCGGGTTGCGGACCAGCAGACGGCCGTCCTCGTCGATGACGCCGAGTCCCTCGGCCATCGAGTCGACGATGGTGGTCATGGTCCGGGCCTGCTCGACGGCCACCCGCTCGGATTCGCGCAACTGCTCGAGCAGCGCGGCCCGCTCGTCCCGGCCGAGTGACAGGGCCAGGCCGACCACCGCGACCATCCCGACGAACAGCTGCGCCACCAGGGCCCGCAGCCAGTTCGCGCCGATCTCGGCGAACTGGCCGGTGCCGTTGAGCGTGAACAGGACGGTGAGCGTGCCGAAGGTCAGGTCGTGCAGGACCACGAAGGTGGTGCGCATCCGCAGGCCGGCCCAGATGGTCAGGCCGATCAGCGCGAAGGCCATCGGGGCGCCGTCGGAGAGGCAGAAGGCCGTGGTGTAGCCGAGCAGGGAGACGGCGACCAGGCTCACATATTCGACCCGGCGGGCCGGCCGTAGCTGGGACCAGGCGCTCGGCCCGGTCCGCTGCCGGCGGCACTGCCAGAGCCAGATGATCCGCCGGAGGCCGACTCCGACGAGCAGGATGCTGACCGTGTTGCGGGCCAGCCAGACCAGGGCCGACTCGTAGGAGAAATGGCTGGTGACCAGCCACATGCCGGCCGTGCCGAGGGTCGCGCCGGCCACCGTGCTGGCCGCGGCGGCCGCGATGAACCGCCACAGCTCGGTGAGCCGGGTCAGCGGCGGGCCGCCCGGCGTCCACACGCCGGGCACCCATCGTTCCAACAGCCGGACGAAACCGATCCCCTGCACCAGGTTGGCGAGCACGAACACGACCGCGGTCCGGGCGTTCGCCCCGGTGGCCATGTTGACCACCATCGTGACGGTGGCCAGCGACGCCGCGTCGATCCAGCGCCACGGCGACCGCCGCTGGGTGGTGAACCAGACCGCCAGGACGCCGGCCGCCGGCCAGACCAGGCTGAGGTTGCCGCCGTCCATGACGGTGAACCGCCCGGCGACCGTAGCCAGGATGTAGAGCACGGTGAAACCGAGGGTGCGTCGCAACGATCGGATCAACGTGTCCGGCATATCCCAGCCTTTCGGAAGCGCGGTTTTTAGTGCTGGCCGGAGGCCAGCAACAGCCAGTTCACCCGGCGCAGCATCTCCACCTGGGTGAACGGCTTCGGCAGGTAGTCGTCGGCGCCGATCGCGAAGCTCCGGTCGACGTCGTCCGTCCGGTGGCTGCCGCTGATCATCAGGACCGGGATCTGCGCGGTCTCCGGCCGGGCGTGCAGCTCGTAGCAGACGCTGAGCCCGTCCAGCTGCGGCATGCTCACGTCCAGGATGATCATCCGCGGGCGGGACTCGACGGCCATGCTCAGCGCCGACCGGCCGTTGTCCGCGCTCAGCGTGCGGAAACCGGCCACCTGCAGCTTGAACGCGATGACGTCACGGATGTCGTCATCGTCGTCCGCGATCAGGATCGTGGAGCTGGGCGGGGGCGCGATCGGCCGTGAGGTGAGTGCCTGGATGAACTCGTCGGGGCGCGGCTCGGTGAAGACCGGAGCAGTCATCGGGTGGACCTCCTAGCGGATGGACGGGTACCGGTTGGTGAGCAGGTCTTGCATCTCGGCGACCAGACGCCTGGGCGAGAGTGGTTTGGGCAGGTAGCGATCCGCGCCGGCCCCGAGTCCCGCATCGACGTCGTAGGCGTGCGCGTTGGACGAGATCATCAGGATCGCCGTGTCCCGGATCTCCGGGTTGCGACGGGCGAGCTGGCAGAGCTCCATGCCGTTCAGAGCCGGCATCCGCACATCGGTGATCAGGCCGACCGGCCTGGCCACGGTGAGGATCCGGGCCGCGGTGTTGCCGTCCTTGGCCGCCACGGTCCGGTAGCCGGCCGCCTCGAGGGCGAACGTCAGCATGTCGCGGACGTCGGCGTCGTCCTCGGCGACGAGGATCAGGTTCTCGGTCATCAGGAAACTCCTTTCCAGCTCTGCGACGGGTTGATCGTCCGCGACGGGGTGACCTTGAACGAGATTCCGGTTGCCTTCCGGTAGCACCGTCTGCTGATGGCAGAACCGCTGGGCCACACCCGTCACATCGGTGAGGATCGAGCGATGGTGACCTTCTCGCTGCAGGCTCAGCCGACCGCCGCCGCCGACTGGACCGATCTCGCCCGCCGGGCCGAGGAGATCGGGTTCGCGGCGCTCTACGTCGCCGACCATCCGGGCGCGTGTGCCTCGCCGTTCGTGGCGCTGGCCGCGGCGGCCGCGGTCACCAGCCGGCTGCGCCTCGGGTCGTACGTGTCGAATGCCGGGGTGCGCGAGCCGATCCTGCTCGCCGCGGACGTGGCCACCCTCGACGTGGTCTCCGGCGGCCGGGCCGTGCTGGGTCTCGGCGCCGGGCACACCCCGGCCGAGTGGGCGGCGGTCGGCAAACAGCGGCCGGGCGTGCGTGGCCGGGTCGATCACTGCATCGAGGTCGCCGAGCGCACCCGGGCGATCCTGGCCGGCGACGGGCTGACCAAGCCGCGCCCGGTGCAGGAGCCGGTGCCGCTGCTGATCGGCGGCGGCAACACCCGCCTCCTGGCGTGGGCGGCCGAGCACGCCGACCTGATCGGCCTGTCCGGGCTGGGCCGCACCCTGCCCGACGGGCACTCGCACACCACCCGCTGGGCGATCGATCAGATCGACGCGCAGGTCGGCCTGTGCGGCGACAAACCGACGGAGGCGCTGGTCCAGCGCTTCCTGATCACCGACGACGCCGCCCGGTCGTACGCGGAATGGGCGATCGAGATGGAGGAGAAGGAGGCCGACCTGGCGGCCGGCCCGTTCGTCTTCGCCGGCACCCAGGACGAGATCATCGCGAAGCTACGCGACGTCGAGCGGCGGTGGGGGATCACCCGGTTCGCGGTCCGGTTGCCGGCGATCGACGCGATCCCGGGGATCTTGGCAGCCTATTGATCGTCGAACAGCTCGCGCTCGACCCGGTCCCGGTAGTCGACGTAGATCTGCCGGTAGCGAGCCAGGGCGCCCGGCCGGTCGCCCGCCGCGAGCAGCGCGATGATCTCGTCGTGCCCGCCGATCCACACGTTCCACAGGCCGCTCTCGGCGGTCATCGCGAGGATCCGCATGGTGCGCGCGACCACCAGGTCCACCATGGACTGCAACTCACGGTTGCCGCTGGCGAGGATGACGATGGTGCTGAAGTCGGCGCCGGCCGCGCTGGCCGCGAGCACGTTGCCCGACCGCAGCGCCTCGGTGAACTCCTTCTGCCGCTGCCGCATCAGGTCGAGGTGGGTGTCGGTGAGATTGTCGACCCCCCACTCGAAACCGGCGCAGGCCAGCACGCTCATCACGTCGATCAGCTCGAGGGCGTTCTTCTGCGTCACCTGGGTGACGTGCCTGGTCCGGTTGGGCGCGATGTCGATCAGGCCCTCCACGGAGAGCTGGGCGATGGCCTCGCGGATCGGGGTGATGCTGACGCCGAGCCGGGACGCGAGCTCGGCGTCCTTGATGAGGGTTCCCGGTGGCAGCTCGCCGGTGACGATCTCGTTGCGCAACTGCCGGACGACGGCTGCGGTGCGAGTCGGAGGGACCGCATAAGACATACCGGCAGAGTACTCACGGTGACCAGATGCCGACGCACGCACTCGCCGGGCATGCCGAACCCATGGCCACGGTGATACCCCTCATCGATCTCGACCGTCCGGCACCCCCGCCGGACGCAGGCCCCTATCTGATCTGCCCGACGCTGCTCGGCGAGACCTCGGTCTGGCGGGTCACCTAGCTGGTGGAGATCTGACAGGCGGTGCTGGACCGGCAGAACGCGTCGAGCGCGATGGTGGCGGTCATGGTGTTGTAGTCCTCCCCGCTCAACGCGACCGAGGTGAGCAGGACGGCGCGGCTCTGCACGTTCTGCAGCCGGTTGATGACTTTGGACAGGTCGGCGATCTTGCCGGACACGCTGAGCGTGATCGGCACCGAGTAGACCGTCGCCGACCCGTCGATCTTGGCCGGGACGCTGACCCCGATGCTGCTGACGTCGACCGTCACCGCCTTCTCCGAGGTCTGCAGCGCCCGCAGGTACTCCGGGATGCTGTATTTCGAGGGCAGCGCGGCCTCCTTGGCCGTCAGCTGGGCCTTGTACGTGTCGTAGTCCGCGGCCTGGGCCTTCAGCTCGGTCAGGTCGGCCTTCAGCTCGACGAGTTGCAGGTCCTGGTCGTCCACCTGGGTCTGCAGGTCGGCCTTCTCGGCGTAGATCGGCTTGATCGCGAGCAGGAAGGTGGCGGCGACGATGATGACGACCGCGACCACCCCGCCGAGCAGCCAGAGCCGGTTGTTCCCCCGGGCACCCATCATTTGCTCCCGCAGGTCGTGGTGTATTTGCCGCAGAGGTAGTCCTTGCCGACGGCGGCGGTCATGGTGAAGGTCCAGGAGCCGGAGTCCACCTCGGTGGCGGCGGTGAGGTAGACGTCCTGCACCCCGTCGACCTTGGCGACGGAATCCAGGAAGTCGGCGATGGTCGCCTTGCTCTTGGCGGTGCCGGAGATCTGCATCGTGGCGACGTTGTCGCTCTTCGCCGCGACCGAGGGGTCGGTGATCAGCGTGCTGACCACGTTGGTGAACTCCACCCCGTGCTTGGTGCCGGCACCGCGCACCGCGTCCAGCAGGGTCGCCCAGGGCAGGTCCTTGGCCAGTGCCACCTTGAGGTCGGCGACGATCGCGTCCCGGCCGGTGATCGCGTCGGTGACCTTCTGGTACTCCTTGGCCTTCGTCTCGGCCCGGACCCGTTCGGTCTGGTCGCTGACCGAGGCCAGGTCGGATGCGGCCAGGTCGCGCTCCTTGTCGGCGAGCCAGTACCAGCCACCCATCACGAGGGCGACCAGCACCACCGCGGCGACCAGGAGGACCCGGGTGCGGCGCGCGTTGCGCCCCTGCATGATCTCGTCGGGCAGCAGGTTGGCGCGGATCGGCAGGATCCGCATCGCCTGCTCGGGGGAGACGGCCGCGTCGGCCGGCACCGGAGCCGTGCTGGTGGTGGTCATCAGGCTGCCGCTCCCAGGGTCAGGCCGATCGACACGGCGGCCGAGGGCACGAAGCTGTCGAAGCCGTTCTCCCGGCCCTTGCGGGTGTCCCGCAGCCGGCCGGCGCTGTCGGCGTACATCACGGTGATGCCGAGCTGCTGCTGGAGGTGCTCGGCGAGGCCGGGCATCAGCGCGCTGCCGCCGCAGAGCGCGAGCCGGGTGACCTGCTTCTGCCGCTCACCGGAGGCGAGGTAGGTGAACGAGCTGCGCAGCTCGCTGGCGATCGGGCGGACCGCCTCGGTGGCGGCGTCGACGGTCACCGGGTTGCCGTCGCCGTGCAGCCCGAAGCGGCACTTGACCATCTCGGCCTCCTGCTGCGACACGCCGAGCCGGGTGGCCATCGAGGCGGTGATCTCGTGGCCGCCGCGGGGGACGGTCCGGACGATCAGCGGTTCGCCGTCGGCGTGCACCACCACGCTGGTCACGTCGGCCCCGATGTCGACGATCGCCTCCACCTGGGTGTCCAGCCGGGAGGCGGCGCGCAGCAGGGCGAACGAGGCCAGGTCGACGGCGTCGACGGAGAGGCCGGCCTTCTGCGCCGCGTCCACCGCGGCGAGGACCGCGTCCTTGGGGGTGGCGATCAGCAGGCCGCGCACGGTCGGGTTGCTGCCCGGGTCCTCGAGCGGGAAGAAGTCCAGCACCGCCTTCTCGACCGCCAGCGGCAGCGCGTCCTTGACCTGGAACGGCAGCGCCTGGTGCAGCTCCTTGGCCGGTAGGTTGGCGACCGACATCTCACGCACCACCAGCTGCGGGTTGGTGATCCCGATGGCGACGTGCTTGGTGCCGAACTTGTGCGTGGTCCAGAGCTGCTTGAGCACCGTGGTGACGGTCAGCGGGTCCTGGATGACGCCGCTGGTGACGGTGCCGGGCGGGAGGGCGGCCTGGCCGAAGTTGGCCAGCGTGTAGCCCTCCTTGGTGCGGCGGACCTCCACGGCACGGATCGTGGACGAGCCGATGTCCAGCCCGATCGGTATTGCACCGGCCATGACGGTTCCTTCCGGGGGTTTCAGGCGGTGGGGAGGATGAGGTTCGCGTACCAGTCCGCGATCGGCGCCGCCGCGAAGACCGCGAGGAAGGCGCCGGCGAGCATGTACGGGCCGAACGGGATGCGGCTCTTGCGGGTCGCCAGCCGGGCGGCCATCAGCAGGACGCCGGCGACGCCGCCGAGCAGGAAGCCGGCGAACGCGCCCACGACCACCGAGCTCCAGCCCAGCCAGCCGAGGTAGAGGCCGAGCAGCGGAGCCAGCTTCACGTCACCGCCGCCCATGCCCTTGGGGAGCACGGCGAGGATCCAGTAGCCGGCGTAGAGCACGGCCGCGGCGATCAGGCCGCGGACGGCCGCGTCCCAGCTGTGCTCGGCGATCACCGCCGGCAGCAGCAGGAGGGGCGCCACCGCGTACGACGGCAGGACGATCTTGTCGGGGAGCCGCATCAGGTCGATGTCGATCGCGGCCAGGGCGATCGACACGGCGGCCAGGTAGAGGTAGGCGGGCAGCTCCCAGGACCAGCCGAACTTCGCGGCGACCGCCACGAACAGCGCGGCCGTGCCCGCCTCCACCAGGGGGTAGCGGATGCTGATCGGGGCCGCGCAGTCGGCACAGTGTCCGCGCAGCATCAGCCAGCCGAGCACCGGGACGTTGTGCCGATTGCGGATCGCGCTGCCGCAGTGCGGGCAGTGCGAGCCGGGCCGGACGAGCGACTCGTTGCGCGGCACCCGGTGGATGACCACGTTCAGGAACGAACCGACCGCGAGGCCGAGCAGGCCGGTGACGCCGAGCAGGAACGCCTGCGGCATGTCCGGACCTCCTCGGCCTCATCGGTGTGCGGTGGTGGCGCCGCCGGCGCCACCACCGGGGGTGGTCAGGAGCAGGTGTCCAGGTTCAGAGTCGCGGTGACCGCCTTCACCGAGCCGCCGGTCGAGCTGTCGTAGAGGTAGTACTTGCCGCTGCCACCGCTGTTGGTGCCGCAGATCAGGTAGCTGGTGGTCTTGTTGACGTAGCCGATCTGGGACTTGTCAGACACGGTGATCGTCTGGGTCGAGGTGTCGCCGCTGATCGCGAGGGTCAGCGCGGTGCTGACAGCGCTCTTCGCCGTCGTCGGGTAGGTGTTGCCGTGGTCGGTGTAGAACTGCTCGACCGCGCTGACACCACCGCGCACGTCCGACTGCGCCGACTTGTCGGCGGCACCCTTGCGGTAGTTCAGATACACCGGGACGGCGATCGCGACGAGCACGCCGATGATGACCACGACGACCAGGAGCTCGATGAGGGTGAAGCCCTCGTCGCCCTTCTTCGAGCGGAGCCGGTTGATGATGTCGGTCATTTGGGGGTGCCTCCATGGCTGAGCTGTGAAGCGGGGAAGGGTGTGGATAGTGCAGGCGCCGGAAGATTCGGTCATTCGCGGCGCGACTTGAGGCTCAGTTGGTCTGGATGTTCTGGTAAATCGTGAACATCGGGAGGTACAGACAGACCACCATGCCGCCCACCACGGCACCCATGACGAGCACCATGATCGGTTCGATCGAAGCGGTCAGGGACTCGGCGGCGCTGTCGACTTCCCTGTCGTAGAAATCGGCAACTTTGTCGAGCATCTGACTGATCTGACCGCTTTCTTCCCCCACTTCGACCATCTGCGTGACCATCTCGGGGAAGATCTTGTGATGTCGCATGGCGGACGACATGGGCTGGCCGTCCCGCACGGCGCCCTGCACGTCCTTCATCGCGATATTGATGACCTCGTTGCCGGTCGTCTCGCCGACCACGGCCAGCGCCTGCATGACCGGCACGCCGACGTTGAGCAACAGGCCGAGGTTGCGGGAGAAGCGGCTCATCGCCAGCTTCTGGAACAGCGAGCCGAAGACCGGCGCCCGCACCTTGGCCTTGTCCACGAACAGCCGGAACTCGGCACTCGTACGCTGCTGATGCTTGTAGGCGATCGAGCCGCCGACCATGGTGCCCACGATGATCGGCCCGATCCACCACATGTTGTGGCTGGTGTCGACCAGGAACTGGGTGATCGCCGGCAGTTGGCCGCCGAGGCTCTTGAACATCGCCTCGAAGATCGGGACGATGAAGATCAACACGGCCGCGATCAGGACGAACGTGAAGGACAGCACGATCGCCGGATAGGTCAGCGCACCCTTGATCTTGCCGCGCAGGGCGGTGTCCTTCTCCAGGCTGTCCGCGATCTGTTCCAGCGCGCGGTCGATCATGCCGCCGGTCTCGCCGGCCCGGACCATCGCGATCATCAGGCGCGGGAAGACCTTGTCGTGCTTGGCCATCGACGCCGAGAGCGAGACACCGCCGGACACGTCCGCGCGGACCTCGCCGAGCGCCTTCTTCAGCGACAGTGCCGAGGTCTGGTCCTCGAGGATCGCCAGCGACCGCAGCAGCGACATGCCGGACGCGGTCATCGTGGCGAACTGCCGCGCGAAGATGGCCAGGTCCTTGAGCTTGGTCTTGCCGCCCAGCCCGGGGATCTTCAGATCCCGGTTCAGGCCCTGGCCGGCCTCGGCGACCTCCAGCGGCACCTCGCCGCGTTGCCGCAGCATCTGGGTCGCGGCGGCCTCGTTCGGCGCCTCTACCGTGCCCTTGGTCTTGCGGCCGGTCGCGTCGATGCTGTTGTAGTGGAAAGTCCTGGTCGCGGGCATGACATCACATCCGGCCGATGAGTCGCTTGAGTTCCTCCTGGGAGTGGCACAGCTCGAGGGCCACCTGCAGCGTCACCTGGCCCTCACGGACCTTCTCGGCCAGGTTCTGGTCGAAGGCGAGCATGCCCTCACTGCCGCCGGCCTGCATGAACGAGGGGATCTGGTGCGACTTCCCCTCGCGGATCAGGCTGCGGATGGCCGGGGTCGCGGTGAGGATCTCGGCGATCACCACGCGGCCCTTGCCGTCCGCCTTCGGTGCCAGGGCCTGGGTGACCACGCCCTGCAGGGACGCGGCCAGCTGAGCCCGGATCTGGAGCTGCTGGTGCGGGGGGAAGATGTCGATGACCCGGTCGATGGTCTGGGTGGCGCTCTGCGTGTGCAGGGTGGCCAGCACCAGGTGGCCGGTCTCGGCCGCGGTCAGCGCGGTCGACGTGGTCTCCAGGTCGCGGAGCTCGCCGACCAGGATGATGTCCGGGTCCTGCCGGAGCGCGTGCTTGAGCGCGCTGGCGAAGTCCTCGGTGTCCGAGCCCACCTCGCGCTGGTTCACCACGCTGCGCTTGTGCGGGTGGAGAAACTCGATCGGGTCCTCGATGGTGATGATGTGCGCGGCGCGGCTGCGGTTGGCGAGGTCGAGGATCGAGGCGAGCGTGGTGGTCTTGCCGGAGCCGGTCGGGCCGGTGACCAGCACCAGGCCGCGGGGCAGGTGGGCGAAGCGGGACACGGTGTCCGGCATGCCGAGCTCGTCGAGCGGCTTGATCTCGTGCGGGATGGCCCGGAAGACCGCGCCGCACGAGTTGCGCTGCACGTAGAGGTTGCCGCGGAAGCGGGAGACGCCGACGATGCTGTGCGCGAAGTCCAGCTCCTGCTTGTCCTGGAAGGTCTGCCACTGCTCGGCGGTGATCGCCGCGCGGGCCAGCAGCGCGGTGTCCGCCGAGTTGAGGTTGCCGTAGCCGGGCAGCGGGCGCAGCGAGCCGTGCACCCGGATCATCGGCGGGGTGCCGACGGTCAGGTGCAGGTCGGAGCCGCGCATCTCGCACAGGGTGACCAGCATCTGATTGAGCACGGCCAGATCGCCCGTCGCGGTGGCGGGCGGTGCCATCGGCGCCACCTGCTGCTGTGGCACCGGCTGGTCGGTCGTATACATCGCACCCGGCAATCTGTCGGCGATCGTGATGCCACCTAAATTCGGCACCGTGGCGGCCCGGTTTAGTGGGTTTTTGCCGAGAATCGGGCGAAGCTGCCCTCGGCTGAGTAGGCTGCCGTGCCGTCAGATGGCGACGCGGGAGATCTCGCGGACCGAGGTGAGGCCGCCGGCCGCCTTGGCCAGGCCGTCCGCGCGCAGTTCGTACATGCCCTGGTCGAGGGCCACGTCGCGGATCTCGTTGGAGGAGGCGCGGCGGATGGTCAGCGACTCGATCTCCGGCGAGATCGGCATCACCTCGTGGATCGCGAGCCGGCCCCGGTAGCCGGTGTTGGCGCAGTTGCGGCAGCCCACCGGCCGGTAGAGCGCCTCCGGGACGGCCAGGTCGTCGAACGGCCAGCGGGCGCCGACCAGCTCCTCCTCGGACGGCACGTACGCCTCCTTGCACCAGTCGCAGAGCCGCCGGGAGAGCCGCTGGGCGAGCACGCAGTCCAGCGACGAACCGACCAGGAACGGCTCGATGCCCATCTCGGTGAGCCGGGTGACCGCGCCGGGCGCGTCGTTGGTGTGCAGGGTGGAGAGCACGAGGTGGCCGGTGAGCGACGCCTCGACCGCGATCTGGGCGGTGTGGCTGTCCCGGATCTCACCGATCAGCACCACGTCCGGGTCGGACCGCAGGATGGCCGGCAGCACGGCCGCGAAGGTCAGGCCGGCCTTGGCGTTCACCTGGACCTGGTTGACCCCGCGCAGGCGGTATTCGACCGGGTCCTCGACGGTGATCACGTTGATCTCCGGCTTGCTGATCCGACCCAGCGTCGCGTAGAGCGTCGTCGACTTGCCGGACCCGGTCGGGCCGGTGACCAGCACCATCCCGTGCGGCTTGGTGAACGATCCGGCGAACCGGTCCAGGTTGTGCTGGGTGAAGCCCAGCTTGTTCATGTCCAGGTCGATGCCGCCGGTGTCCAGCACCCGGAGCACGATCTTCTCGCCCCACACCGTGGGCAGGGTGGCGGTCCGCAGGTCGACCGGCCGCTCCCGGATGAGCGCGGTGATCCGGCCGTTCTGCGGAATCCGCTTCTCGGTGATGTCGACGCCCGACATGATCTTGATGCGCGAGATCAGCGCGGCCATCACGCCGCGCGGCACGATGTCCACCTCGTGCAGCACGCCGTCGATCCGGTAGCGGACCCGCATCTCGTCCTCGGTCGGCTCGAGGTGCAGGTCGGAGGCCCGGTTCATGACGGCCTGCTCGATCAGGTTGTTCACGTAGCGCACGATCGGCGCGTCGTCCACGCCGGCCGACTGGGCGGCCATCGCGGCCTGCTCGTCGGCGTCCTCCTCGGCCATCTCGGCCAGGTCGCTGGACTCGCGCTGGAGCTTCTCGATGATCCGGCGGACCTCGGAGCGGGCCACCACCGCCGGGCGCACGATCATGCCGGTGGCCGCCCGCACGTCGTCGAGCGCCACCACGTCGCCCGGGTCGGTGACGCCGACCACCAGCTCGCCGCCGGAGATCGACAGGCCGAGGACCCGGTGCCGCAGCACCACCGAGAGCGGGATGCGCTTGAGCGCCACCGGGTCGGGGGTGAAGCTGACCAGGTCGACCGTGTTGATCCCGAACGCGGCGGCGGCGGCCGAGGTGAGCTGCTCCTCGGTGACGACCTGGTCGTTGATCAGGACGGCCCGGACCGAGCGCCCGCTGCGTTGTGCCTCCTCCGCGGCGGCGTCGACCGCGCGCGCATCGACACCGATCTGCTTGAGCGCGTCGAGCAGCGGGCGGAAGGTCTGATCCATTACATCCTCAGCGGAGACAATTCGGTCTTGCCCCCACAATCGGACATCGGCGGTGCGATCTGAGCCGCTATGACACAGGACGCACCGGCCGGAAGGTCTTCCGGTATGCGCTCGGTGCCACCCCGATCGTCGCCTGGAGGTGCTGCCGGAGCGCGGTGGCGCTGCCGAGGCCGGACCGGCGGGCCACCGTCTCGATTCCCAGATCGGTCGACTCCAGCAGGAGCTGAGCGTGGGTCACCCGCTGGCGCAGCAGCCACTGCCGCGGGCTCATCCCGGTCTCGTCCCGGAAGCGCCGGGTGAACGTGCGCACGCTCATCCGGGCGTGCGCCGCCATCTCCTCGAGGCTGACCGGCTCGGCCAGCCGGTCGAGCGCCCAGTTGCGGGTCGGCTCGGTGCCGATGCCCGCGCTCGGCGGCACCGGCCGCTCGATGTACTGCGCCTGGCCGCCCTCCCGGAACGGCGGCACCACGCAGCGGCGGGCGGCCCGGTTGGCCGCCTCCTGGCCGTGGTCGCTGCGGACGATGTGCAGGCAGAGGTCGACCCCGGCGCCGACCCCGGCCGAGGTGAGGATGTCGCCGTCGTCGACGAACAGGACGTCGAAGTTCCAGTCGACCTGCGGGTAGAGCGGCGGGATGATGTCGCTCCAGGCCCAGTGGGTGGCGGCCGGGCGGCCGTCGAGCAGGCCGGCCGCGGCCAGCACCGAGGCGCCGGTGCAGATCGAGACGATCCGGGCGCCGCGCTCGTGGGCGGCCCGGAGCGCGTCCCGGACCGCCGGGTCGAGGGTGCCGTCGCGGACCGGGCCGCCGCGCCCGATGCCCGGGACGACCACCGTGTCGGCCACCGCGAGCTCCTCGAGGCCGTAGTCGGGGACCACGGTGAAGCCCCCGGTGCTGCGGGCCGGCCCCGGTCCGCACACGTGCACGGAGTAAAACCGGTCGTGGTCCGAGCGCCGGGCGGCGTTGAATACCTGCGGGGGGACGCCGAGGTCGAAGCCGACCACGCCGTCCAGGATCAGTACTGCGACAACGTGCGCCATGGCCCAATTCTTGCGCATGATGGCCTTCCGGCCACTCGCCCGAGCGGCCGGAAGAAACGAGGATCGGTACCGTGCAGAAGACGTACCGCATTCACCCGGCCTGGTTCGTCGCCGGCGTGGCCTTCATCGCCCTGGTCGGCGCGGCGGGTTTCCGCGCGACCCCGTCCGTCATGATCCGCCCGCTGCACGACGAGTTCGGCTGGTCGCTCGGCACGATCTCGGCCGCCGTCTCGGTAAACCTGCTGCTCTACGGCCTGACCGCGCCGTTCGCGGCGGCCCTGATGGAGAAGTTCGGCATCCGCCGGGTGATCATGGCGGCGCTCGTGCTGGTGAGCGCCGGTTCCGGCCTGACGATCTTCATGCACCAGAGCTGGCAGCTCATCCTCTGCTGGGGCGTGCTGGTCGGGCTCGGCACCGGCTCGATGGCGCTCGGCTTCGTCGCGGTGATCACCAACCGCTGGTTCGTCAAGCACCGCGGCCTGGTCACCGGCGTGCTCACGGCCGGCGGCGCGGCCGGCAACCTGGTCTTCCTGCCGGTTCTGGCCCGGCTCACCGAGAGCCAGGGCTGGCGGGCCGCGGCCCTGACCGTGGCCGGCGTCGCGCTCCTGGTCGTGCCGCTGGTCTGGTGGCGCCTGCGGGACCACCCGGCGCAGATCGGTCTCGGCGCGCTCGGCGGCGAATACGAGGAGCCCAAGCCGATCGCACCCGCCGGTGCCGCCCGGACCGCCCTGCGCGCGCTCGGCCAGGCCGCCCGCACCCGGCCGTTCTGGCTGCTGGCCGGCGGCTTCGCGATCTGCGGTGCCACCACCAACGGGCTGGTCGGCACGCACTTCATCCCGGCCGCGCACGACCACGGCATGACCGAGACCACGGCGGCGAGCCTGCTCGCCCTGGTCGGCTTCTTCGACATCGCCGGCACCATCGTCTCCGGCTGGCTCACCGACCGGGTCGACAGCCGGATCCTGCTCGGCGTCTACTACTTCGGCCGGGGGCTGTCGCTGCTGGTGCTGCCGTCGCTGTTCGCGGCGACCGCGCACCCGAGCATGGTGGTGTTCATCCTCTTCTACGGCCTCGACTGGGTGGCCACCGTGCCGCCGACGGTCACCCTGTGCCGGGAGTACTTCGGCGCGTCCGGGCCGGTCGTCTTCGGCTGGGTCTTCGCGTCGCACCAGTTCGGCGCGGCCGCCGCGGCCACCACCGCGGGCCTGCTCCGCGACCAGCTCGGCACCTACAACGCGGCCTGGTACGGCGCGGGGGCGCTGGCGATCCTGGCCAGCCTGCTGAGCCTGATGCTCTTCGCGGGCAAGCGGCTCAAGCCGATCGCGCCGGGCATCGGACTGGTCCAGAGCGCCGTCAAGGCGTGACCTCGACGACCTCCAGCAGGCCGCTCAGCATCAGGATCTGGTGCACGGTGCGGGTCGGGTGGGCCAGCCGGAACCGGATGCCCGCGTCCCGGGCGCGCTGAAAACCGAAAATGATCGCGCCGAGACCGGTCGAATCGATGAAGGAAAGTTCGCTGAGATCGACCACGATCTCGCGCGGGCGATCGGCCAGCGCCTCCTCCAGAGCGACCCGGACCTGGTCGACCGTGAGCACGTCGACCTCGCCGGCGAGGGACAGGGTGGTGGTGTCGGCGTCCCGGTCGAGATTCGTCACGATCTCGTCAGACAACGGGTCCTTCTTCCACAGTCGTCATGGTTCCACGTACGGTAATCGGCATCACCAAACACGTGAGGAGCGTGGTGTGCCGATCCTGGGCGGTCTGCCGCCGCGTAATCCCCGTTTCGTGGGTCGCGAGGATCTGCTGACCCATTTGCGGGGCCGGTTGGCGACCGGACCGGTTGTCCTGCTGCCCGGGGCCGAGCATCCGTTGGGCGGCACTGGACGTACCCAATTGGCGGTGGAATATGTCTACCGCTACGCCGAGACGTACGACCTGGTGTGGTGGATCCCCGCCGAGCAGTCCGCGGGCACCCGGGCCGCGCTGATCGGCCTGGCCCAGCGCCTGGGCCTGGCCGAGACCGGCGACATGAACCGCACGCTGGCCGCGGTCCGCGACGCGTTGAGCCGCGGCGAGCCGTTCCGCAACTGGCTGGTCGTCTTCGACGACGCCAACCGGCCGGAGGAGATCAAGTCCTATCTGCCGAGCGGCGCCGGGCACGTGCTGATCACCAGCCGCAATCCACGGTGGCCGGCCGAGGTGGCTCAGGCGATGCCGGTCGGCGTCTTCGATCGCCTGGACAGCGTCGACCTGCTCCGGCGGCGTACCCCCGAACTCGCCGTCGCCGACGCCGAGCGGCTGGCCGACCGCCTCGCCGATGTCCCGATGGCCCTCGATCTTTCCGCCGCGGTCCGCGCGGCGACCGGCTGGCCGGTCGCCGACTACCTGGAGCGCTACGAGACGCTCGCCGAGGAGTTGGCGTTCCCCACCCCGATCCGGGTGGCCTGGGGGCTGGCCGCCGACGCGTTGCGCGCCCACGCGCCCGCCGCCTACCAACTGCTCGAGCTGTGCGCCTTCCTGGGCAACGCGCCGGTCTCCTGGCGGCTGCTGTGGGGTGCGCGGATGCTGCCGCTGCCGGCCGAGCTGGCCCGCACGGTCGGCATCGAACGGCGGCTCAAGGCCGCGCTGCGCCTGATCGGCAAGTACGGTCTGGCCGACCTCGACCCGCCCGGCGAGCATCTCATCGTGCACCCGCTGGTGCGCGGCATGCTCGGCCAGGGGCTTTCCTCCGAGCGGCACGGCACGCTGCTCGGCACCGTCCGCGGCATGCTGGCCGCGGCCGACCCGGGCGACCCCGACGACCCGGCCGGGCACCCGCGCTACGCCGAGCTGACCCCGCACCTGATCCACTCCGATGTGCTCGGCGCGGGCACCGAGGAGATCCGCCAGCTGGTGATCAACGCGGTGCGCTACCACTACGCGGGCGGCGACTACGACTCCAGCCGGGCGCTGGCCGCGGCGGCGGTGGCCCGCTGGCGCGACACCCTCGGCGAGCACGACGAGCAGACCCTGCTCGCGTCGTTCCACCTGGCCAACGCGCTGCGGGCGGTGGGCCGCACGGCCGAGGCCCGGCTGCTCAACGAGCAGACCCTGCGCGCCCAGCGGGAGGTGCTCGACGGCGACGACGAGACCACCCTGGCCACCGCCAACAGCGTCGGCGCCGACCTGCGCATCCGCGGCCACTTCGGGCAGGCCCGCCAGCTCGACGGCGACAACCTGGTGCGTTACCGGCGGCTGTTCGGCGAGAGCTTCCCGACCGCGCTGCGCTGCGCCAACAACCTCGCCGCCGACCTGCGGCTGCTCGGCGACTTCCGGGGTGCCCGGACGATCGACGAGCAGACTCTGCGGCAGCGGCAGGCGATCCTCGCCGACGGCCACCCGGAAATCCTGTCGTCCCGGGCCGGGCTCGCCTTCGACCTGTTCGGCCTGGGCGACTACACCGGTGCCGGCGAGGTCCTCGCCGCGGTGCGCGGCGAGATTCCCGAGGACCACCCGTTCGCGCTGTGGGCGGCCCGGGTCGCGGCGATGGCGGCCCGCCGCCGCGGGCTCCCCGAAGGGGTGAGCCTGGCCGAGACGACCGCGACGCTGACCCGCCGCCGCTTCGGCGACCTGCACGTGGAGACGCTGGCCGCGGTGGTGACGCTGGCCAACGCGGCCCGCGCGGCCGGCGACCCGGACCGGGCCCACGAGCTGCTCGAACGGGCCGTGATCCGCTACCACTCGGTGCTCGGCGACGACCATCCGTTCACCCTGGCCGCGTCGGCCGGGCTGGCCGGCGTGGTGCGGGCGAGCGGCCGGCACGGCGAGGCCCGCCGGATCGACCAGGAGGCGCTGGGCGGCCTGCGCCGCAGTGTCGGCGCCGACCACCCGTTCACGCTGGCCTGCGCCAACGGCTACGCCACCGACCTGTTCGGGCTGGGCGAGCGGCAGGAGGCCCAGCAGCTCGCCACCGACACCTGGCAGCGGTCCATGCTGGTCCGCGGCCCCGAGCACCCCGACACGCTGGCCTGCGGGTGGAACGCGGTGCTCGACGGCGGCGACGAGGAGGCCCGGCATCAGGCCACCGCGGCGCTGGCCAAGGCGTACGGCGAGGGGCACCCGTTGCTGGTCCGGGTCGCGGCCGGCGAGCGGCTCGAGACCGATCTGGACCTGCCGCCGCTATAGCCGCGCCGACTGACGTTCCAGCAGGTCGGTGAGCTCGCCGGCCGGCATCGGCCGGGCGAAGTGGTAGCCCTGCGCGTGTGCGCAGTCCAGGTTGCGCAGCCAGGCCGCCTGCTCCTCGTCCTCGACGCCCTCGGCCACCGGGGACAGCCCGAACGTGCGGGCGATCTGCAGTACCGCCTCGGCCACCGACGCGTCGTTCGCGCTCGACGGCATGGCCTGCACGAACGAGCGGTCGATCTTCACGATGTCGACCGGCAGCGTGCCCAGGTGACTCAGCGACGAGAACCCGGTGCCGAAGTCGTCGAGCGCGATCCGCACGCCCAGCGTCTTCAGCGAGGCCAGGATCCGGGCCGATTCGGCCAGGTCGGTCAGCGCCATCGTCTCGGTCAGCTCCAGCACCAGCAGGCGGGACGGCATGCCGGTGCGCTCCAGCACCGCCCGGACCTCGTCGGTCAGGTGCGGATTGGACAGCTGGGAGACGGACAGGTTGACGTTCAGCTCGAAGTCCGGGTTCTCGCGTTGCCACGCGACGGCCTGCGCGCAGGCCTGTTCGAGGATCCAGTTGCCCAGCTCGGGCAGCAGGCCGATCTCCTCGGCCAGGTCGAGGAAGGCGGCCGGCTGCAGCAGCCCGCGGGTCGGGTGCTGCCAGCGCACCAGCGCCTCGACGCCGACCGTGTGCTCGCCGGCCAGGTCGACGATCGGCTGGTAGAAGACCTCGAACTGCCGCTCGGCCAGCGCCACCCGCAGCTCGTGCTCGGCGTGCCGGCGCTGCTCGGCCTCGGCGAACCGGGCCGGGTCGAACCGCCGGGAAACCCCCTTGCCGTCGGCCTTGGCCTGATAGAGCGCCTCGTCGGCCTCGCGCAGGATGCCGTCCACGTCGAGCGAGTCGCCGCGGGCGAAAGCGATGCCGGCGCTGGCCTGGATGGTCAGCACCAGGCCGTCGATGGCCAGCGGTTGCAGCAGGTCGCGCAGGATGCGGTTGGCCACGGTGTCGGCGATCAGGTCGTCGGTGAGCCGGGGGAGCAGCACCACGAACTCGTCGCCACCGAGCCGGGAGACGGTGTCGTTGGACCGCACGTTCGCGTTCAGGCGCTGCGCGGTGACCCGCAGCAGCTCGTCGCCGGCCGCGTGCCCGTAGGTGTCGTTGACCCCCTTGAACCCGTCCAGGTCCAGCAGGATCACCGCGGTCATGGTGTCGTCGGCGTCGGCCAGCGCGTCGGTGGCGTGCTCCATGAACATGGCCCGGTTGCCGACCCCGGTCAGCGGGTCACGGAACGCCTGGCGGGCCAGGATCGCGCGTTCCCGGGTGAGGTCGCGCATCAGGCCGTCGTTGGTGTGCGTGCCGAGGAACTGCCGCACCAGGATCGTCCCGGCCACCAGGATGATCAGCCAGGTGAGCCCCTCCTCGGCCGGGGTGCCGCCGCGGTGCACGATCGCGGCCATCACGATGGCGGCCGAGACCGGCGCGTATTGGGCGAGCGGCCAGCGCTTGGCGAGCCACGCGATGGCGAAGCCGGCGAACAGCACCACCGCCACCGGCAGCAGCCAGTCGAGGGCGCGGGCCTCCTCCGCGGTCAGCCTGGCGAAGACCATCGGCCACGCCAGGACCATCAGCGACGCGAAGATCATGATGTCGTCGACACCATGCCGGAGCCGATCCAGGACCTTGCCGGGACTCATGCCTCACCTCCGGGCCTTTCATCGGTCCCGGTCAGGCGGACATGAGAGATCCACTGAGCCACGCGGCGACGGCTTCCGGTCCGACATTTCTGACTTCTCCGGCTTCCGCGGCCGCGAGCGTCACCGCCCGCACCAGCTCCGGCCGATCCCGCATGGCCGCATGCGACGAGACGACGGCAAGCCCCGACCAACGATCAAGATCAGAAGAAAATGCCAACCCTTTTGAGTACGACGTGGCAGCCGTACCCGCATCTCCGTCCAGGTAGGCGTCGTCACCGGGCCGTAGGCCGCTTCCGGCCCGGCCCCGGTGGTCACCCTCGTTCAGTAACCGGTGCACGAGCCGGAGTCGCTCGCTGCTCTCCAGCTGCCGCCCGCGATCTGCCGCCAGGCCGGCCTCCGGCACGGCCGGCGCCGCCGCCCCACGCCGCCAGGCCGCGACCAGCTCGGCCACGGCCGCCGGGTCGACCTCCAGGTTGCGTAGCCGCCAGCGGGCCCGATGCTCGGCGTTGGCCCCCGCGGCCAGCCGGGCGACCCGTGGGTCGACGGGCTCGCTCAGCCAGCCGGCGGCCTCGTCCCGCATCGCCCGCACGAACCGGGTGCCGGCCGCGGTGAGCTGCCCGCTGTCCAGCAGGGTGCCGGCGGCCTCGGCCACGGCGGCCCGCCACCGGGCGAACTCGAACTCGGCGAGGCGCCCGCGAAGGCCCGCACTTCCCGCCGCCGGCCCGCGCGGTCCCGTCTCGGTGAGTACGGGCGGCTCGGCAGCGGGAAGGTGGGCAACCGAAGTCTCGGCCGGCAGCGGGTGCGGCGTCAGGGCCACTGGACCCCTTCGCGGGGCCGGAACGCGGGTGGCGGCCTCGGTGCGCCGGAAGCGGGTCACCGACAGGTAGGCGTAGGCGCCGTGCAACAGGCCGGACAGCGGCCGAGGATCGTCCCGCCATGGTGAGCAGACGCGCGGGCCACCCGGCGTGACCAGGTCGAACAGGGAGGTGGTGGCGTTCAGCAGGCTGTGCTGGCACTCGTGCAGCAGGCCCACCGCGAACGAGTGCGGGTCGCCGGGGGTGGAGATGGCCACCGCCCCGAACGCCTCGGCCGAGGTGGCGCTCAACCCGCCCGAACCGGGATCGGCCTCCACCGGGACGATCACCCGCAGGCCCGCGGCCAGCACCTCGGCCGCCGCCCGGTGCCGGGTCGTCAGCAGCACCCACCCGGCCGACAGCAGGCGCTGCCACTCGGCCACCTCGGCCGGAAGCAGCTGTCGGGAAGGTGCCAGGCCCAGCCGGGCGCGCAGCGGGTCGGTGTCCTCGAGGCGGACCCGGAGGGTCAGGCCGTCGTGGGTGGCGGTCAGTTCGTGGGCGGCGCTGACCCGGGGTGGCGGGGGAGCGGCGCCGGCGTGCAGGGCCGCGAGTGTTGCGGAGGTGTGCAGCGCGGCCATCGGGTCGTACACATCAATCGGCTCGGGGATGGGGCCGCCCAGCTTGCGGATCGCACTCAGCAGGAGGAGATGGCGGCTGGCCTGCGCCCGGCGCAGGAGGTCGACGGTGTCGGCCGAAGGGCGACCGGCGGCAAGATCCCCGAACGCCGCGTCGGTCAGCCGGAAGGTTCGCAAGTGTTACCGCGCCGATTACAGGGCCGAGTTGAAGCCGGCGATCGGCTCGCCCGGCTCGTCCCGTTCGGCGGCGAGCCGGCGCAGGCTCCGGGTCAGCGCCGAGTCGTCCTCGCGGGCCGCCAGATCGTCGAGGGACAGGCCGGAGACATCGACCATCGGCGAGAGCCACTCCTCGGCACTGTCCTCGGCGGTCCGATCCACGACACCCACTCTCCCTGCCGGTGGCAACAATCAACGTATTGCCTTGAGGTTACGGTGGTCGCTGAGGTGGGTGGTGCCCGGGCGGACTGCGGGCGGGTGCGGATGCCTCCGTTGCGCAGCCGTGATCTCATAGGACGCCAACAGCATGAAAGTCGGCAACGGAGGACAAAACTGTGCCGGGTGGAAATCTCGCGGATCGGCTCGCGGCGCTCAGTGCGTCCGCGACCGGCGACGACGGAGTGGTCACGGTGACCGTGACCGGGTCCGGTGCCGTCACCGGGTTGCAGCTCGACGACCGCGTGCAGCGGTTGAGCGGTGCGACGCTCTCGGACGAGATCCTACGAACCATGCGCCGAGCGCAGGCGTCGCTGACCGAGCAGGTGACCACCGTCGTCGACGAGACCGTCGGCGCGGACACCGAGGCCGGTCGCGCGGTGCTCGACACGCTGACCAGGATCGAACCGGATGGGCCGGCCATGCCGGTGATGCCGTTCCCCACGTTCCAGAATGTGCCCACCCTGCCGCAGCAGTCGCCCGGCAACGGATACGAGAGCGGAAGGGACAGCCGTGCCCGGTGACGTTCCCCAGCTTCCCCGGCGCGGTCCGGCCCCCGCGGTCGACTCGATGAGCAACGCGGAGCTGGCGAGGATGGTCGAGTCCGAGCATCCGTACCGGGGGAAGGCGCTGTTCGAGCTCTCCGACCGGGTCGCGCACGACGACGACGCGGCGACCAAGGTGGCGATGCTGAGCAGGCTGACGTCGCTGCGGCGGGCGCGGCTCTTCGACCGGGTCTCGCTGGCCTGGTCGGCGATCATCGCGCTGCTGGCGGCCGAGACGGAGCACTCCCGGTCGTCGGCGTACGAGGCGTTCAGCGCGCTCGACATCGAGGAACAACGGGACATGCTCGACTACCTGGAGGTGACGGCGATCGAGGAGGCCCACCCGCGCATCGCGTGAGCGGGCCCCACGGTGGTCAGGCTTCTACGTGGACTTCCTTGCTGCGGAAGGCCACCCGGTCACGTACGGCCCTGGCGTCCGGCTTGGGCTCTGGGTAGAACCAGGCCGCGTCCGAGGCGGTGTGCCCGTTGGACGACAACGTGTAGTAGGACGCCTTGCCCTTCCAAGGGCAGACGGTGTGGGTGTCGGAGGGTTGCAACACTTCCTCGCGCAGCGACGTGCGCGGGAAGTAGTAGTTGCCCTCGACAACCACGGTGTCGTCGCTCTCCGCGATAACTTCGTCGTTCCAGATGGCCTTCGGCATAAGACCGAACGTAGCGCGCGCCGCGCCCGGCGTCCGATATGCGAACCTTAATCGCTACCGTGGGTGAAACGTGGCGATCGTCCCCACATTGCCGCCCAGGTGTAAGAAGATCTAGAGTCGATTCCGCCAGACCCCGACCCGAGAGCGGCCCGGTGAACCATCTGAGCACCCTGCCGAGCACCGGTGAGCAGGCCCGCCACGCGCTGCTCCTGCTCGGCGCGCCCGCCGGCGCCCGGCTCGTGGTCGACGTGCACGAGGCGTTCTTCGACGGCGACCTGTCGATGGCCGGGGTGTCCGGGCTGATCCGGGCCCGGGCGACCGGCCTGTGCGCGGCGCTGCGGCCCGACCTGACCGCCGCCCCCGGCCTGCTCGCGCTCGCCGAGTGGCCGCTCGACCTGCGGATCGTCACCCCCGCGCAGCGCCGGGCCGACGAGCTCGCGATGATCGCCCGGCTGGCCGAGTTCGCGGTCGTGCGGCCCGGGCGGTCGCCGGTTCGCCTGATGCGGGAGCTTGCTCAACGCGTACCCCATGGGTCGGAAGCAGTTGACCTTGCCGAGGCAGCGCGTGCCGCGCTGACCGCACCGCGCCTCGTCGCCGAGATCGCGGCCGAGGCGCCGGCCCGGGACGACGCGGTGGCGCGGGCCGCCGCGCTCGACCCCCGGCAGCAACTCTTCGGTGTGCCGACCGTGCCGCACCAGCGAGGACCTGGGTGAACGCGGATCGGCTGCGCGGTTCGGCCGCGGCGAAAAGGCACAATGCGCGGACCATCGCGGCGCTCACCGGAAACCCCGGATGCGAGCGGCGCTCGGTGCTCGACGCGGCCGGGGTCGACAAGGTCAAGCTGGCCGAGACGATCGGGTTCGCGGGCAGCTTCGGGCAGTCCCGCTTCGCGCTGGCCAGGGGAAACGCCTTCGAGGCGATGCTCAAGGCGGACGACTGCGCGCTGCTCCGGTCGGTGCTCGACGTCGGCGTGGTCGACTATCAGGACCTCGGCGAGGACACCGACGACACGCTGACCGCCCGGCACGGCCGCACCCGTGAGCTGCTGGCGTCGTCAACGTCGGCGCTGATCGACCACCCGCTGCTGACCCTGTCGGTGGCCGGCCAGACCGTCTTCCTCGAACCCGATCTGATCGCGTTCCAGAGCGAGGGCCGGCTGCGGGTCGTCGAGATCAAGTCGTTCGCGATCGTCGACGACCAGGCCGACGCGGCCAAGGTGTCGGCGGCCGCGGTGCAGGCCGCGGTGTATGTGCTGGCCCTGCGCGACCTGCTCGGCGAGGACCGGGTCAGCCACGAGGTGGTGCTGGTCTGCCCGGAGAATTTCTCGCTCCAGCCGGCCGCCGTGGTTCTGGACGTGCGCAAGCAGCTTTCGACCCTGAAGCGCCAGTTGTCCCGTCTGTCGTCGGTCTCGTCGTTGATCGCCGCTTTACCGCCCTCCGTGTCTTTCGACATGTCCCTCTCCCCCGAAACGCTCATCTCGTCCCTCGAAGCGGTCTCTGCGCGGTATGTTCCCGAATGCCTCTCATCGTGCGAGATGTCGGTCTATTGCCGGCACGAGGCGTCCGGGACCACGGCGGCGCTGGGCCGGTCGGTCCGCGAGTCCCTCGGCGGGGTGGACACGGTCGCGCTCGCCCTCGATCTGTCGACCGGCGCCGCGGAGCCGACTCCGGAGCAGGACGAGGCGGCCGCTCTGTTGCGCACCGCGGCCCGCCTGCGCGCTTCGGCGCTCGCCGCCGCCGGCCCCGCTGCCGACCGTGCTGCGGGCGTCTCCGCCGGCCGCGCTGCCGGATGAGCACGCTTGTCGCTCTGGCTCGGGCGCAGGCCTTTGCGGCCGGGCGGGCCCAGCTGATCGCCACCGTGCGGCACCTGCACGTCCATGACCACCCGTTCGTGCTGATCCCGCTCGCGATGGCCGGCGAGGCCAACGCGCCGCTGGCCGCCATGGTCGGCTCCGCCGCCGACAAGCCGCGCCTGCTGTTCGTGGCGCAGCCGCGTAACCGGGACGAGCGGTTCGCCTTCGCCGACGCGCTGGCCGCCGAGCTCGTGCCGTACCTGACGTCGTTCGCCGGCGACACCGAGGCGGTGGCCGTCGATCGTGGCCGCGACGTCCGCCACCGCTTCCTGGACGCCCCGCAGGTGTGGGTGCCGAACACCGGTGGCATCGACTTCCTGCGGCTGTTCGGCCGCTCGACCCGCTTCCGGCGGGTGGACGGCGACTACCCGGTGCCGCCGACCGTGCCGTTGCTCGGCCGATGGCTGACCTTCCTGGCCGGCGCGTCCGAGATGCCCGGCTCGGCGCTGCTGCTCAACGCGGTGCAGGCGCTCGGCATGCACTGGGCGACCGGCCAGAGCGGCGCCGAGGACGCACACCTGGCGTCCCTGATGGCCTGGATCGAGTCCGGCGCGGCGGCCGCCCGCGAGGCCGAGTCGGGCCCGGTCGCCGGACCGGCCACCGACCCGGACTTCGACAACCGGGTGCTCGCCCCGCTGATCGCCGACGGCGACCCGGCCCTGCCGGCCGTGCTGCACGACCTGCTGCTGCCGACCTGGCAGCAGATGTGGCGGGCGCTGGCCCTGCTGCGCAGGCTGCCGCCGGGGGACCGGGTGGCGGGCCGCTGGGACGGCGACCGCGACTCCTACTCGTCCTTCGTGGAGCATCTGGCCGAGGGCGGTGGACCCCAGCCCCGCCGGGACGGTGCGGTGGCCGCGGCCGCCCGCCTGCAGCGCCTGGAGAACGCGGCCACCCGCTACGCCGTGCAGCGCGCCTTCGACGACCCGCTGGTGATGGCCGACCACCGGCTGACCGGCGCGGCGTTCGGCGGCGTGGTGACGCTGGCCAACCCGGACCGGGTCGACGACACCGGCAAACGCCCGGTCCTGCGCCCCCGGATCATGGTCGCCACCACCGAGACGGTCCGGGTCGAGGCCGGCGCGAGCCTGACGTCCCCGGCGCGCCCGGCCCAGAAGGCCAGGGTCATCTCGGTCGCCCCCACCACGACCGGCTGGGACGTGCTCCTGGAGCTTTCCGGCGGGATGGGCCGCAAGCTGGTGGCCGACCCCGGCACGGTGCCCCTGGTCGGCGAGGAGCTCCTGCTCACGACGCTGAGCGAGGCCTACCGGCCGGGCGCGGCGTTCCCCGACCCCACCGAGACCCCGTGGACCCACGGTGGCCCGCCCGCGCCCTACGAAGAGCAGCAGCCCGCCTAATTCAGGCGGATCACCAGCAGGGCGATGTCGTCGTCGCGGCGGGTGGCGGTGTTCAGGAGGCGGACGCAGAGCTCGTCGGGGGGCAGGGCGGCGTTGCCGGTCAGGGCCGCGCGGATGCGGTGGATGCCGTCGTCGATCAGCGTGCCCGGGTGTTCCACCAGCCCGTCGGTGTAGAGCAGGACGGTCGAGCCGGGCTGGACCCGGCGGCGGTGGGTGCTCCGGTCGTCCCGCGGCACCAGGCCCAGCAGCGGCTCCGGGTCCTCCCACCAGACCTCCACCTCGCCGTCCGGGCGCAGCAGCACCGGCGGCGGATGGCCGGCGTTGGCGAAGGTCAGGTCGTAGCCGTCGTCGTCCCTGGTGACCCGGGCCAGCACGGCGGTGGCGGCGGCGGGCATGCCGAGTCCGTGCAGGGCCCGGTCGAGCTGGGCGAGCAGCGGCCCCGGCTCGTCGTCCCGGCCGTAGGCGTCGCCGCGCACCAGGTTGCGGACCTGCCCCATGGTCGCCGCGGCCTCGATGTCGTGCCCGGAGACGTCGCCGACCGCGAGCATGACGCTGCCGTCCGGCTGGACGAACGCGTCATACCAGTCGCCACCGACGGCCGCCCCGATCTGTGCCGGGAGATACCGAGCGTGCAGCTCGATGCCGGGAATGTCGGGGAGTTCGGGCAGCATGCTGTGCTGCAGCACCTCGGCCACGTGCCGCTGCCGCCCGTAGAGCCGGCTGTTGTCGACGGCCAGCCCGGCCCGCCGGCCGATCTCGACCGCGGTGCCCGCCTCCGCGTCCCCGAACGTGCCCCGCCCGGCCCCGTTGACCAGCATCAGCACCCCGACCGTGCGGCGGCCGACCGGCGCGGTGATCGGGGCGACCAGGTAGGAGCCGAAGCCGAGCCGCTCGGCGATCTCGGCGATCTCGGCGGCGGCCATCCGGGTGCGCAGCGACTTCGGGTCGGCCTTGTCCTGCCGGATCGGCCCGGCGGCGCGTTGCACCGCGGCCACCAGGGCTTTCATCTCGCGTGGTGCGTCCGCCGCGAGCTGGGCGAGGCGGGCCGCGGCCTCGGCGTGCGCTGGGTCGAAGTGCGCCGCCGACACGTGCCGGACGACTCCCGACGGCTCGGCCAGCGCCACCACGCACCAGTCGGCGAGCCGCCCCGCGACGGTCGCGCCGAGTCGGCTCAGCGCCGCGTCGATGTCCATCGTGGCCGACAGCGTCTCGGTGAGCTCGCCCAGCAGGCTGAGCTGGTTGTGCGCGGACTCGGCGTTGCGCCGGGCCTCGTGGGCGATCTCCCGCTCGATGCGCAGCCGCAGCTCCGAGGAGCAGACCTCGCCCAGGTCGGCGAGCAGCGCGATCTCGCTCTTCGTCCAGATGCGCGGCTCGCGATCCATGACGGCGAGCGTGCCCAGCACGTGGCCGTCGGAGTCGGTGAGTGGCACCCCCGCGAACGCGATCGCCCCGAGGTCGTGGACCGACGGATTGTCACGCATGACCGGATCGCCCCGGATGTCCTCGACGACCAGCATGCGCCCGGCCTCGACCACGTGCCGGCTGAGCGAATGGCTGAACGGCATCTCCCGCGCCGCCGCCAACTCCTCCGGCAGCCCGACCTGCCCCGGCAGGAACTGCCGATCGGCCGAGAGCACGGTCACCAGCGACACCGGAGCGTCGACGAGCCGCTCGAGCAGAACGGCGATCCGGTCGAAGGCCACGTCGGCGTGCGGACCGAGCCCCAAGCGCCCGACCGCACACAGGCGAGCGGGGTCCGTCAGGACGTCACTCGCAGCTTTCTCGACCAAGTCTCCCCGCAGCACGTCGCCCCCCGGCCGCTTCAGCCCCGCAAGGCTACCGGCTCGGCAACCCCCGATCGACCCCCCGTTCATCCCTTCCTGCCTGCCAAAATCCTGGGAACACCCCACCCGTTCCGCCCACCCGAGCCGTCTGCCGAAGCGCGGCCGGCCCGCCCTGGCCGGCCCGCCCTGGCCGGCCCGCCCGCCGCGGTCAGCTCTCCGGGGACGGGTCCGTCGCCGTGGTCACCTCGGCGGCGGCCGCGACCGGCGCCCACCGCTTCGTCCACTCCTCGCGCAGCGTCTCGAAGGCGGCGTCGTCCAGGCCGTAGGTCGAGACCGTCACCTCCATCCGCCCCGCGTCCCGGTCGTCCAGCGGCAGCCGGCCGGCCACCACGACCAGATGGCCGTCGCCGTCTACCGCCCAGCCCACCCGCGGCCCGAACCGCTGCCACTCGCCCTCGGCCAGCGCCAGCGCCTGCCACCCGGTCGTCTCCCCGGTCAGGTAGAGGGTGCGCCGTCGCCCTTTCGGTCGCCGGTCGAGCAGAAACCGCAGCTGCATCAGGAAGGCCCGCCAGCCCTCCTCGATCGCGTCATACCGCTCGGACCCGGCCGACCCGGAGCCTTCCCGGATCACCCGCACCGTCGCCCGGTCGTCGCCGCCATTGACCTCCAGGTAGGACCCGTCGGCCCAGCCCATCCGCTCCGGCGCGAGCAGCGCCGCCTGATCGACGAAGATCTGCTGGATCTCCGCCCCCAAACCGTCGTAATCCCACCCGAACCACTGGTGCAGCACGGCCGGCTGGGTGACGGCCTCCCACGTCTCGTCCCGCCCGGCCGCCACCGCGACCTCCACGTCGTAAGGCTTCAAGCCTCGTCGATCGGTCATGCCCTCAATAGTGGGGTACGCCCCGGCACGGCATCGATCGGCATCCGTCGACCCGCCGTGAGCCCGGACCGGATCGTGCGCCGCACCTCGACCCGCCCGAGACCGGCGAAACGGGCCGCCCGGTCCAGCTCGCGCAGCACGTCACCCGGGTCGAGCAGACCCGCGCCGACGAGCCGGCCCAGCGCGAACGCGGCCCGGTTGAGCGTGTCGTTGCGGCTGCCGACCGGCGCGCCCGCCACTCGCTCGGCCTCGGCGGTCAGGGCGGCCCGGGCATACCGGCCCGGGTGCGCGATCGGCGTCCGCACAACATCGACCGGCGACGGCCCCTCGATCAGCGCACGCAGCGCGGCCGGCACTCCGGGCGGCTCGTCACCCGGACGGCGCACCCACCGGTAGTCGCCGCCGCGCGCGTGCCGCGAGGGCGGCGCCACCACGTAGCCGCCCACGCCTCGCCAATCCAGGCCGGGCAGCAGGTGCACGCGGTTGCCGAACCCGGTCGGGCGGAACCACAGATGCCACCCGCCGCCGGTGCGGACCCGCGGGCCGGCCGGCAGCGACCCGCCGAGCAGGTGGGTCAGGCCGTGCCAGCCCTCGGCCGAGTCGATGTCGGCCACATCCATCACGATGCCGGTGCGCAGCCCGATGTTGGCCGCCGGCCAGCGCGTCCACCACATCTCGATCAGGCGCGGATCGGTGCTGGCCTCGGTCAGGCCGTGCCGCAGGCGGGGGTGCTTGCCGGGTCGATCGCATCGGACTCCTCTGTCGCAGGAACAGGTGCCACGCAGGTCAGGCGTGTGCACCGGCAGGACCGGAACGCCATGCCGGGCGTAGGCCAACGCTGCTGTCAGCGACATTTGAGGCTTCTTCGCGACCTTCCTCGAGCCCTCCTCCGCGCAAGTGAACGACGTCGGTCTCCACCGTCGCGAAGAAGTCTCACTCGAACAAGCGTACGACAAGTTTTCAGAGGGCGGCGAGGACGTGGGCGATGTGGTGGGAGGTGCTCCAGGACATCCAGCTTGCCGAGCTGCCGCCGCCGTGTGCGGTCCGGGCCCGCCGGGCGATCTCGGCGTCGCCCCAGGAGAACCGGGCCCCCGCCGACGGCCAGTGCGGCGAATCCACCAGGGTCCGGCACAGGTTCTGGCAGCGGTCGTCGCTGCGCCCGCCCCGCCGCGACCAGCGATAGATCCACCAGTTGTGCTCGTCGGTGTAGCGCAACGTCGGCAACTGCCGATGCCGTTGCACCCCGTGCCGGCGCACCGGCGAGGTCACGCCGTAATCCGCGTACCCCACGCCGGGTTCGCCCAGCCGGGCCCACACCCGCGCATCGAGACGTCCCACCGTGACCGGTTGGTCGGTCGGCAGATCATCCAGATTGGCCGGCATCGCTCCGGACGCCACGCTGACCGACCGCCACGGCCGGCTCCGCGCCCAGCGCAGCACGCGCCGGCACTGCTCCTCGACCGTGTCCGCATGCGCCACGCAGGCGGTCTCGGCCAGGTCGATGAGCAGGTCGATCTCCTCGACCTCCAGCCCCGCGCCGCGCAGCATGCGTTCGGTGACCTCGTTCGCCTCCGCCGGATTCCCGGCGTCGACATGCGGCTGAAGCCGCAGAACCGCGCGGCGCAGGTGCATGCGTGCGGCCAGGCCGTGGGCCACCAGGCGGCGATTGCTTTCGTACGGGCGGAGCACCGGCAACATGGCCACGCCCAGCTCCGCGAGCTCCTCGGCCATGTCGACGGAGGGGGCCGCGAGCCGGTCGCCCGGTTCGGGCAGACTGCCGAAGTCGATCGCGATGGCCCCGGTGCGCGGCGGCAACTGCCGGATCAGCGGCACGATGCTCGGCCCCGGTTCCAACTCGAGGATCGGCGTGACCCGGGCGGCGTCCGGGGCTGCCAGATGACTCAGGGCCGCAAGCTCGCCGCGGCGTGGGCGCAGGATGGGACGGTAGGCGTCGTCGCGCTTGGACCCCGCCGTCGTGAAGACCGCCATTCACTCAACGTAGCGGTAGGTTGTCGGATTCGCGACACTCATCGATTTAAATGCGCGAGTATCGCCTGATTTGCCTCCCAGCCGTCCGGGAACTTCACCGGCACATTGAGGTGCACCGGCTCGGTCGACGGGTGCTCGTCGAGCAGCTCGGCGATCCCGTCCCGGGCCACCACCACGCACGCGTGCCGGTGCCGCGAGGTCAGCACGCACAGTCGGCCCGACTCGAGGTGGAACGCGGTCGCGTCGCGCCGCCCGGACAGCGGATGCAGCACGATCGTCAGGTCGTACTCCCGGCCCTGCAGCCGGTTCGCGGTGTCCACCGTGACGCCGGCGGCCTCCGGCGGCAGCTGCGCCCGGATCGCCGCGGCCTGGTCGCGATGGGCGGCCCCGATCGCGATCCGCTGTGCGGTCAGCGGCATCTCGCCCGCCTCGGAGACCGCGACGCCGCCCCGGGCCAGTGCCCGCCCGGCCAGGGCCGCGCAGGCGGCGGCCGCCTCCGCGTCGGTCCGGATGGTGAAGCGCTGCTCCAGGCGGTGCAGGCCCCAGCCGGTCGCCGCCGCGGTGTCGAGCACGTCGTCGAGCGGCCCGCCGCCCCGCTCGAAGGTCAGCGTGCGAGCGCCCGGCCCGGTCCCCGACCGGAACCCGGTGAACGGGTAGAACGCTTCCGCCACCACCGCGGCGGCCGAGTGCGGCAGCCGCCACGAGACCGGCAGGCGATGTACCGGCAGGTCCGGGTTGTGCCGGAGCAGCACCGCCACCGCGCTCTGCATCGGATCCCAGGACAGGCCGGTCCACCGGTCGACGTCGACGGTGGAGAACGGGTCCAGCTGGCCCGGGTCGCCGACGAACAGCGCCCGCTCGAATCGGGCCGCGACCCGGAGCAGGGCATCCGACCGCATCTGGTAGGCCTCGTCGACGATCGCCCACGGCCACACGCCGTCGGCCACGGTGGCCCACTTGGCCGCCGTACCGATGGAAACCGCCGGTGATTGCAGGTCCGCGACCTTCGCGCCGACCCGGCATGCCGGGTGTTCCTTGACCCGGTCGGACGGCTGGTAGTCGACCGCCGAGAGCCGGCCCACGGTGACCTCCGGCGACCGGACGCCCAGCCGCTCGATCAGGTCGTCCACCTGCTCGTTGGTCTGCGCCACGATCATCAGCGGCGTTCCGGTCGCGGCCAGCTCGCCCGCCGCCCGCACCACCAGCGTCGACTTGCCGGCTCCTGGCGGCGAGTCGACGACGATCCCGCGGTGATCGCCGGTGCGCAGATCGCGCAGCACCGCGTCGATCACCCGCCCCGCCTCGGCGGCCGGGGTGACCGGCATGTTCGCACTCACTCCGGCACGGTAGCGCGCCTCTGACCCGGGGCTTTGCAGGCAGGGCTACCGTGAGTCCGGCGGCGATGGGAGCTGATCCATGTTCGACGACAGGGAGTTCGACAGCCGGGACCGCGACGATCCCTGGCCGGCCGGCTTCGAGGAGCGGGCCACGCGGGAGCGCGAGCTGTCCGCCCGGCTCGCCCAGGTGCGCGCGACGGCCGACAGCGACGACAACCTGGTGGCCGTCACGGTCGGCTCGTCGGGCGACCTGATCGACCTGGAGCTGGACGAACGCATCCGGGACCGGCCCGCCGCCGAGACCGCCCGCGAGATTCTGAAGACCCTGCGGGCGGCCCGGGTCACCCTCGTTGCCGCGATCACGTCGGTGACCGAGGAATCGGTCGGCGCCGACTCGCCCACCGGCCAGGCGATCATCGCGGCCTATTCCGGTCGGCTCGGCGACCTCGACGTCTGAGCGGCTTTCCGGCCCCTGCCGCTCGTTTGTCCCGGCGTGGCCGCGATGATCTTCCGTCCCACTATGTGGCGCGAGGATCTTGAGTCCGAGTTGCATGTGGACGGTGCGGATGGGCGGTTTGCGGAAAGGGGCATAAAACGCGAACCGGTGCCCGACCCGGGCGACTGACGGAAATCCGACAGCTATCTTGTTGGGTGCGTGTCAGCGGTTCTAGCAGGGATCTTGTCGGGGTGGCGGCGACGGTGGCCACTGTGGATCCCGGGGCTCCCGATGGGAGCGCGCCCATCTTGCGGGAATGCGGATTCGGTCTATGTCTCCGCGCAGGTGAGGGCATATTCAGTGGTCAATGTGAGTGGATGTTTGCGCGGTGGTCACCACTCTGAAATATGGAAGTGATTGACTAAGGATGCGGGTTGAAATTCGAAGCCGACATGCAACTTGCACGCGCGGTTCGCCGTGCAAGTTGCATGTTTCGCAGCCTCTCGACCTGCAGCTCCATCGTCGTGGCTGAGTTCTGATCGTCGCAATCGTTTTCATTCATGAGCGTTTCTGCGATGTGCGAAGCCGACCCTTCCAGTCGATCACCGGAAGTGGAACTCTTCTAAGCCAGCAGTAACGCCTGCGACACGGACGGTGGTGGTAACGAATGCGCCCAGACGTTCTGGTCGGTCCGAGCGAGTGGGTGGTCGAGCAGTTCGGCGACAAGGTGGCCGGTGAACTGTGGACCCGGGTTCCGGAGGCGTTGAGCACCGCAATTGACCGTGAGGTCAACGCCCACCCCGCGATGACGCAGACCGTGGAACGAGTGATCGCGAATCCGCGGTGGCCGCTCCCGTACGAAGAGCTGGTGCTCTTCCTCGGCACGCTTCCCGGAGCCGAGATCATCAGCATTCCGAAGTCCGTCTACCAACTCGTCGTGATCAATGGACATGTCGTGGTGCCGTGGTGCTACGGCCAGTCCGCCCAGACGTCGATGCGCGACGTCGAGGTCGGCCGCTCGTTCGGCCGGCTGGCCCGGGAGTTGCTCCGCCGCTTCGGCCCGCCGTGGCGCCGCTCCCAGGCCGAGACCCCGCTCCCGCTCGACGCCGTCGACGAGCGCGAGGTAGCCAAGATCTGCGCCGCAATCTCCAAGATCGACCCAAAGCCCGAGGTGGTGATCGCCGGCTTCGCCGGTGCACCGCACCTGGGTCTGCTGCGGGCGTGCCTGGGCGAGATCAAATCAACCGACAACGGCCACCTGCTCTGGAGCCACCTGGACGACCTGCCGCTACCGCCGCCGGTCATCCCACGCCCCCGCCGCATGCAGTTCCCCTGATCGGCCTTCCCCGAAGGCGGCCGGCCAACCGGCCCCGCCTCGGGGAACGCCCAGCCCCCGAACGCCTCAGCGAGGCAACGCACCTTCCCGGCGCGATGGCGTCGGCGCAGGTCCCGGCAGGCGAGATGGCGGCCGATCCAACGCCGGGTGCGCGGGCGGCCGCGGTGCTCCGGGCCAGCGGACCAATCGCAACGGAGCGACTCGCGGGCGGCACGGCTGCCCCGGGCGGATGAGTTCACCAGCGGAAGCGCGCCCCGTCTCCCTCGATCCGGAGAAGGAAAGTCCGTGATTGCGTCGCTCCCGTCGCGCGGCCGCAGAACCAGGCCGGCGGCATGGATCGCCTGGTCAGCTGCGATCGCCGCCTCGGTGTCCCGGCCGCGCCAGGCATCCCGCGATCTCTCGGTCAGCCCATCCCGGTCCTGCCTCGAACCGGCAGCCGGACCAGAACATGTCGTGCCCGTCGAACACCAAGATCCCGACCGGCCGGTCACCCTGCTTCAATGCCCAGCTCGGCCCGGTCGCGCCGGCCTCCCTCTGCATCGCCGGACCGTATCGCGGGCACTGACCATGACTCATTTCTCGCGACCACCTGGCGCGGATCACTTCCCGCGGCCGAATCCGCGAATAGCCTCGGACGGGGACTGTGCCGCGGGATCAGCTTTCCGAGAGGTCGTGGGTGGGGTGGAGTCGCATGTGGTCACCGGAGGTGGTCGTGGCGTTGGGCGCGCGATCGTCGAGCGGTTGGTCGGCGAGGGCGACGGGGTCGCGATCGTGGAATTCGACCCGGCCGCGCTCGACTGGGTTGCCGGGCATCCGGCCGGCGGGCGACTGTTGCCGATCGTCGGGGACGCTGCCGACGAGGTTGTCGCGGCCAAGGCGGCCGAGGCGGCCTCGGCCGTCGCGCCGCTGCGCGGCTGGGTCAACAACGCCGCGATCTTCCGGGATGCCTGGCTGCACGAGACGCCGGCCGGCGAGGTCGTCGACCTGATCGGCCGCAACCTCAACCCGGTGCTGGCGGGTTGCGCCGCGGCGATCCGCCATTTCATGGCTGCCGCCGACGGCGGAGCCATCGTCAACGTCTCGTCCCACCAGGCACAACGGCCGGTGCGGGGTTCCTTCGCGTACGCGACCGCCAAGTCCGCCATCGAAGGCGTGACCCGCGCGCTTGCGGTTGATTACGGGCCTTTCGGCGTACGCGTCAATGCCGTTGCCCTTGGCTCGATCGCCACCGACCGCTCGGATGCGTATCTCGCCGGCCTGCCCGGCGAGGAGCGGGACCGCTTCGCCCGCGAGATCCGCCTGCTGCAGCCGCTGGGCCGGATGGGTCGCCCGGCGGAGGTGGCCGACGTGGTGGCGTTCCTGCTGTCACCGCAGGCCGCCTTCGTCAACGGCGCGATAGTCCCGATCGACGGCGGCCGCTCAGCGGTGGGCCGAGACCCGGAAGAGGCCTGACCGACCCCGCTCCGCCAACCCATCTGCACATGGTTCCGGCCGAACGTCGCGCAGGTCAGGCGGTTACTCAACGACGGGCCAGGGCCCGGGAATCAGGGCTACCGACTTCGCCGAAGTTGGGGCCTCGCCCTGGCAGTCAGAGGCCGAGATCCAGGAAATCGGGCCCTCGTCGCACGCTCGCGCAGTCGCCGGGTCGGGGTGCGGCCACCTTCGGTCGATGCTGCTTCGCCGTGACTCCCGACGGGCTGTTGGCGCACGCGGGTATTCCGGCTCCGAGCAGGGGAATTGGCATGGTTAATCCGAGCATGTGGGTTGTCATGAGACTATAGTCGTGTGCATGGAGGAGTCGATGCGCCTGGCCGGCGCTCATGAGGTTCGGGAGTTGCTCGGCGTGAGTCGGCAGCGGGTCTATCAGTTGGCCGCGCGATCCGACTTCCCGGAGCCGGTGGCCGCGCTGGCGCAGGGCAAGGTCTGGCTGTTCGGCGATGTCGAGCGATGGATGATTGCGCGACAGTTGCTCTTCGCGCGGGAGCGGGACAAACCCTCGGAGGAACAGGTCCACGCTCCGGGCGCCGACCTCGTCAGGGCCGAGACCTAGAGCGCGCGAAGCTTCGGCGCTGCGGCCCCATCGCCGGTCGCGGCGCCGGCCCTCATCGCGGCTCGCGTCGTCGGCCGCTCGCGTCGCCCGTCGCTCGCATCGTCGCCCGCCGCGCTGGCCCATCGCGGGCGGCAGCGTCGGCCCCCATCGCTGGCCGCGGCGTCGGTCGCCCGTCGGGTGGCGTCGGTGCGCGTCGGCCGTATCGCTAGCCGTGGCGTCGGTGCGCGTCGGCCGTATCGCCGGTCGTGGCGTCGGCCGCTCGTCGGCCGTGTCGCCGGTCGCGGCGACGGCAAATCGCCGGCCTGTGCTGACCCATCGCCGGCCGCGTCGTCCGGGCTGTTGATCTTGCCGTGCCGGCCTGAGTGATGGTGCCGGCGATGGGGCGGGCGGGTTTCTCGGCTATTGAGGGAGCAGGTAGGCGGTGGAGAACGGTTCGTGGCGGGCGCGCAGGTCGGCGTAGGTGGTCAGCAGGAACGCCGCGGCCAGGACGCCGGCGGCGATCGTGAAAACGCCGGAGATCAGCTGGGTGATGATCGTGGTCGCGGTGGACGGGCCGACCGAGGCGGTGATCGGGGCGGTGATCAGGCCCTCGACCAGGCTGATGCCGAAGGCGACCGCGGCGGCTACCAGCACCCGGCCCAGGGCGGCGCCGAAGTCGGCGTGGAACAGGGCGAATACGCGGCCGATCGTGTTGCCCCGCTCGAGCAGGACCACCGCGGGCAGCAGCGAGAACACCAGGAGCAGGTAGATGCCGGGCAGGATGCAGAACAACAGGCCGACCAGGACCATCAAGCCGGCGAGCAAGCCCCAGCCCAGCAGGGCCGGCGCGCGACGGGCCGCGGTCTTCAGCGCGTCGCCGATCGAGAGTGGCTGGCCGGTTGCCCGCTGGACCAGCAACTGCAGGCACGCCAGGCTGCCGATCAGGTCGAACACGATGGCCAGCAGCGCTACCGGGATCACCGCGTAGAAGGGGCTGATGATCGCGTTCCAGTCGATGGCGCCGCTGGTGTCCAGCTGGGTGTTCAGGGTGTCCTGGCGCAGGTCGAGCTGGATGAGCATGATGATCAGCGGGATCGCGGTGATCAGCTGGATCACGACCAGGGGCTGCCAGGTCGCCTGCACCAGCCGGAAGCTGCGGGACCACCAGCCGGAGAAGTCCGGGCTGACCAGCGGATCGCTGGGTCCCGCATAGTACGAGGCCGGAAGCTGCCCGGGCACCGCCGAGTACGGCGGCCCGTAGCCCGGTGCGCCGTAGCCCGGTGCGCCGTAACCGGGAGCGCCGTAAGCGGGAGCCCCGTAGCCCGGTGCGCCGTAACCGGGCGGTGTGCCGTAGGGGTTGTAGCCGGGCTGACCGCCATAGGCGTCCGATCCTGGCGGCGGTCCGTAGGCATTGGGGCCGTTCGGAGGGCCGGAGGGGTTGGAGCCCGGCTGAGCGCCGTATGGGTGGTAGCCCGACGGCGTGCCGTCGGGGTTGTAGGCGGCCGGCGGGCCGTAAGGGTTGTAACCGGACGGAGTGCCGTCCGGATTGAGACCGGGCACCGGCCCGCTGGGGCCACCGCCGGGCGGCGTGCCGTAGGGCCCGGCGCCGGGCGGTGTGCCGTAGGCATCGTGGCCGGCCGGCCCGGCGCCGCCCTGGGCGGGCGGAGAGTAAGGCGACGCTCCAGGGTGCTGCGGATCAGGCGACCCGCCGGTCTGCGGCGTGGCGGCGGAAGAAGGCGGCACCTGACCGCTGCCGGGCAACTCGCCGCCACTGGTCGTCGGGCCGGCCTGCGGTACGGCCCATGGGTTCGGCTGGTGGTGATCCCAGGAGCCGGTGGCGTTGCCCCACGGATCGGCGGGCGCCGGTGGTGCCAGCGGGTCACTGGACGGCGGCGTCGGCGGATCTCCCGCAGCCAGGGGATCACGCGCAGTCAGCGGATCACGCGATGGCGGCGGGGAGGCGGCCGCGGGTGAGCCCGGTGCCTGCGCATCACCGGATGCCGGGGGTTGAACATCAGCGGAGGCTGACGGCGGGGTCTCGCCGGAGGCCGAGGGCTGCGGACCGCCGGTGGCCGGTGGCTCTGCCGGTGATGCGGCGGAGGCAGGCGGGGGTGAAGCCGGCGGCGGTGAGGCCGGGGGCTGCTCGTTGTCGGGGGTGCCGGGTGGGTTCTCGCTCAACGTCGTCCCGCTCTCGCATCAAGATCAGCGGCGCCACCTTAACGGGTGGGGTCAGTGCCCCAGGTTAAGGGCGTCGCGCGACCCGCCGGTTCGCGCCGGGCGAGGGCGGGACAGGGCCGCCTAGAATTTGGAGGATGGCTGAGATTGAGTCGCCCACGACGATCCGGGATCGGGCCGTCGCGGTCGCCGACTACCTTCTCGCCGTTCGCGCGCAGATGGAGCGGCCCGCGCGCACCGTGCCCGGCGATGCCCACCGACTGGACGCGCTGCCCGATCATCCGGCCTGCCAGGCCGGCCCGGCCGCCGACGGCACATCCTGGCTGCGCGTCGGCCTGCCGAGCCTCCCGCCGCCGGTCGCGGTGCCGGCGGCCCTGCGCCGCCGCCTGCGCGGCGACGTCACGGTAACCGCCGAACCGACCTGGACCGGCGAGACGACAACTCCACCGACGCCGGGCGGCAGGCCGACCACCACGCCGGCTCGGGGCCGGGAAACGACCGTCGGACCGTCGAGCGCGAGGGCGTCGGCGAAGGTCTCGGGCGGCGAGATGGTCGCCGATCCAATGCCGGGCGCAGGGGCGGCCGCGGGCGGCGGGCTGGTCGCCGGATCGAACCAGGGCGCAGGGCCGACCACGGGGCCGACAGTGGGCGGCGGGCTGGTCGCCGGACCGGACCAGGGCGCAGGGGCGGCCGCGGCGCAGATTCCGGGCGGCGAGATGGTCGCCGAATCAGCGCCGAGTGCGAAGGCAGACCGGGCGCCGGGCCTGGGCGGCGAGATGGTGACCGAACCAAGGCCGGGCTTGGGGGCGGGGCAGGCGCGGGGTTCGGGTGGCGAGATAGTCACCGGCCTGACGGCGGGCGGAAGCGCGGCCGATGGACCAACTCCCGGCGATGAGAGAGCCGACGGGGCAACGACCGCCGATGGCCGATCCGCCGGGACGGAACCGGGTGGTGCGCGGTCCTCCGGGTCGGTGTCGGGTGGCGCGGGAGCTGCCGAGGCGAACTCTGGCGACGCGGGGGATGAGTTCGAGAGCTGGCGGGATCGGGTCTGGCGGCCCTGGGCCTATGCGTCGGGGGAAGCCGAGAAGACTCGGGTGCTGCATCGGCAGCTCTTCGACCTTATGCATCAGGTGGACATGTCGGCGGCCACCACCGAGCTGGTCTGGGGGCATGGGCTGCTCGACACGACGATCAACGGTGAGCGGGTTCGTTATCCGTTGATCGCTACGCCGGTGCTGATCGAGTATGAGCCGGACAGTTCGCTGGTCACGGTCTCGCCGGCCGGGCCCTCGCGGCTGCAGACCGATGCGCTCACCGGGCTCGACGAGCGCTACCTCGCCCAGCTCCTGGCGCTGGCGGGGCCGGCCGGCACGCTCGAGGTCGATCTGTGGAACGACCTCGAGCGGCGGGAACTCTTCGAGCGGGCGCTCGGTCGCCTCGGCTACGACCGGATCGTCACGGACGGGCGCACCGAGACCAGCCAGCCGCACATCGCCGACGTCGGTGTCCTGTTCGCCCGGCCGAAGCAGCGGCTGCTGCGCGGTTTTCTGGAGAGCCTGCGCGACCGGCTGCTGGCCGGCGACACGACCAGCATCGGGGCGCTGTCGGCGATCGTGGCGCACGAACCGTCGAAGCTGCGCATGCCGGATGACCAGCCGGAGGCCTGGCGGCGCGTGGGGGAGCGGTTGCTCATGCCGCTGCCGACGAACGAGGCGCAGGAGTCGATCGCCCGCCGCCTGGCCCAGCACCGGAACGTCGCGGTCCAGGGGCCGCCGGGCACCGGCAAGACCCACACGATCCGCAACCTGATCTGCCATCTGATGGCGAACGGCAAGCGGGTCCTGGTGGTGGCGCAGAAGGAGGACCCGCTGCGGGTGCTGCGCGACGGCCTGCCGGAGGGCATCCGGTCGCTGTGCCTCGCGGTGCTCGGCCGCACCACCGACCAGCTGGTGCAGCTGCAGCTGGCGGCGCGCGAGCTGGCCGATCGGGCCGCCACCCTGGATCAGGAGGCGGAGGCCCGCCGGGTCGAGCGGCTGACCGGCCTGCTGGAGGAGGCGGAGCGGGAGCTGGCGACGACCCTGGGCGGGCTGCGGGCGATCGCCGAGAGCGAAGCGGTCACCTATCCGATCGACGGCGTGCCGATGACGCCGGTAGAGGTGGGCGCCTGGCTGCGCGAACGGGCGTCCGCCCACGGCGGCATCCCGGATCCGGTGGTGAGCGGTCCGCCGCTGAGCGGCGAGGAGTTCGGCACGCTGCTGGAGTTGGCGGCCGCCCTGTCACCGCCGGACCGGCGGGCCGCTTTGCGGCCTTTGCCGGAAACGGCGGATCTGCCGGGTGCGGCCGAGGCGGCACGCCTGCGCGCAGACCGAGCCACGCTGGCCGACCGGGTGGCCGACCTGGCTGCCGCGGGCCTCGACATAGACGAGGTCCGGCAGGAAGAGACGGCTGATGTACGCGGTGACAAGCGCGATCAGCTGCGGCGCGACGAGCCTGAGCACTCGCAGCGTGCCGATCCCGAGCGGATTGTTCGTGCCGATCCCGAGCGGATTGTTCGTGCCGATCCCGAGCGGATTGTTCGTGCCGATCCCGAGCGGATTGATCGTGCCGATCCCGGGCGGATTGATCGTGCCGATCCCGAGCGGATTGATCGTGCCGACCCCGAGCGGCTGCCGGGAGGTCAGTCCGATCATCGGCGGGGTGGTGAGGTCGATCGGCCGCGGCGCGAGGTGGGCGGCGCGGCGCGGCGGGGCGGGCTGGAGCGGGTTCGGGGGGAACTTCGGGAAGCTCTCGTCTGGCTTCGGCGGCGGGAAGGTGGGTGGACGGATCGGCTTGGGCGGCTTCTCAGCGATCCGCACTGGCGGGCCGTCTGGGGGGATCATGTCGCGGCCACCGAGGCGCTGCTCGGCGAGCTTGCGGGGCTCACCCGGGAGCTTGCGGGGCATCGGGTCGCGGTGCCGGCGGCGTACGCGAATGAGCCGAAACGTCTTCTCGCACAGCTCGCCGAAGTGCGGCAGCGGTTTGATTCCGGGCGTGGGCTGAGTCGGCTGCTGCAAGCCGGGCTGTTCAAGCTGGCCGACGAGGTCCGGGTGGACGGGGAGCCGCTTCGGACGGCCGAGGATGTCGACGTCGTGGCCGCCTGGGTGCGGCGTCAGCAAGCCCGGCAGCGGCTCGGTGGGCACTGGTCGGAGTGGATCGAGCGGCTCGCGATCTCGGCTCCGCCGGGGGATCCGGAGATCTGGGCGGGCACGTTGCTGGCCGATGCGGAGCAATCTCTGGATTGGGACGTACGCCATTGGCCGGTGCTCGGCGAGCGCCTGGCCCACCTCGTACCGCAGCATGAACTTGATCTTGATCCGGCGGCCCTGGCCGTGGTTGCCGAGTTGCTCGACGCGGCGCCGGCGGTGCTGGAGTTCGATGCGCTGGTTGCCGCGGAAAAAGCGGTGGCCGATCGGCTGGCGCCGTGGCCGCGGCTCGCCGAGGCCTGGTCGACGTTGGACGGCTGGGATGCCGAGTTGGCCGAGGTTCGCCGGCTCGCGGCGCTGCGACCGGCCGCGGAACGCTGCGCCGACCTGCGGGACCGGCTCGCCGAGGAGGCGCCGGAGTGGGCCGCCGCGATCGACGCCGGTCGGGTGCCGCCGGTTTCCGGCCAGGCATGCCTGGATGCGTGGGCGTGGCGGCGGGCGCAGACCTGGTTCGACGTCGTGATCGGCAGTGTCGACCCGGCGGTGCTGGCCAAGCGGGTGGAGAACGCCCGCGAGAAGATCCGGCGGCGGACCGCCGACCTGGTCGTCGCGAGTGCCTGGCTGGAGGTCGCGCGCAGCCTCGACGACCGGCGCAAGGCGGCGCTGGCCGACTGGACCACCGCGCTGCGGAAGATCGGCAAGGGCACCGGACGCACCGCGGCGGCGTGGCAGGCGCATGCGCAGCGGCACATGGAGTCGGCGGTCGAGGCCGTTCCGGTGTGGGTCATGTCGGTGGACCGGGCGATCGAGCAGTTCGCCGGGGGTGCCCACTTCGATGTGGTGATCGTGGACGAGGCGTCCCAGGCCGATCTGTTCTCGCTGCCGATCCTGTCGCTGGCCGAGCGGGCCGTGGTGGTCGGCGACGATCAGCAGATCGGGCCGCAGCTGGGGTTCGTCGGGTCGGTGGCGGGGCTGATCCACAGCCATCTCGGCGACGTGCCGTCGGCGGAGCACTTCGACCCGGAGTCCTCGCTGTACGACCACGCGGTGCGGCGGTCGCCGGAGCGGATCCTGCTGACCGAGCATTTCCGCTGCGTGCCGCAGATCATCGAGTTCTCGTCGCGGCACTACTACGACGGCAAGATCATGCCGTTGCGGGCGGACCGGCCGTCGTTCGCGCCGATCCGGACGGTGTTCCTGGCCGACGGGGTGCGGCAGTCGCTGTCCGGCTTCGGCGACGTGAACGTGGCCGAGGCGTCGGCGCTGGTCGCCCAGGTGGCGGCGATCGTGCGGGACCCGGCCTACGCCGGCAAGACGCTCGGCGTGATCTCGCTGCTCAGCACGAGTGGGCAGGCCGGTTACCTGCTGCATCTCCTCAGGGAGGAGATCGGCGAGGACGAGATCCAGGCGCGGCGGCTGCGGGTCGGGGACGCCTACACCTTCCAGGGCGACGAGCGGGATGTGGTGCTCGTGTCGATGGTGGTGTCCGACAACGACTCGCGGGTGGCGGCCTTCACCAAGCGCGAATATCACCGGCGGATCAACGTGGCGGCCTCCCGGGCCCGGGACCAGCTCTGGATCTTCCACTCGGTGCGGGCATCGTCCCTGCTCGCCGACGATGCCCGGGCGCTGCTCCTGACGTACGCAAGCAATGTCTTCGATGTTGATCTCAATAAGGGCCTGGCGCTCGCCGAGAGTGACTTCGAGCGGGACGTGTTCAAGCGGCTCATCGCGCGTGGGTTCCGGCCGGTGCCGCAGTTCCGGATCGGCGCCTACCGGATCGACTTCGTGCTGAACGCCCCGGACGGGCGGCGGCTGGCGATCGAATGCGACGGCGACACCTATCACGGGCCGGAGCAGTGGGAGAGCGACATGCGCCGGCAGGCCGTCCTGGAACGGGTCGGCAACTGCGTGTTCGTGCGCATCCGGGGCAGCATCTTCGCCCGCGAACCGGATGCCGCGATGCGCCCGGTCTGGCAGCGCATCGAGGAGCTGGCGATCGCGCCGGTGCCGCGCCGGACCGTCCTGGAGATCGGGCAGTGGCAGGGTTCCGGCTCGGCCGATGCCCGCCGGCTGGCCTCGGGAGCGGCCGAACTCGCCGCCCTGGTGCCGGGGGACAAGCGGGTGCGGGTGCCGATCCCGGACGAGCCGCCGTCGATCGAGCTGCTGGCCCGCAACCTGGCCGCGATCCGGTCGGCGGTGACCGATCCGCCGGTGGTGACCGTCGGCGGGGACTGCGGCGTCGAGGTGGCGCCGATCGAGGCCGCGCTGGCCGTGCACGGTGACGGGCTGGTGGTGGTGTGGTTCGACGCGCACGCCGACCTGAACACGCCGGACTCGTCGTCGTCCGGGGCGTTCCACGGGATGGTGCTGCGCACGCTGCTCGGGGACGGGCCGGCGGCGCTGCTGCCGACGCGGGCGCTACGGCCGTCGCAGGTTGTGCTGGCCGGGGTGCGGGCGCTCGATCCGGCCGAGAAGGAGTACATCTCGGAAACCGGGATCATCCACGTCGGGCTGGCCGAGCTGTCCGCGGCGATCCCGGCCGCCACCGCCGTCTACCTCCACATCGACCTGGACGTGCTCGACCCGGAGTTGTTCGCCTCGGTGGGTGCGCCCGAGCCGGACGGGGTCACGCCCGCCCAGCTGGTGGCGGCGGTGCGGGCGCTGACCGAGAAGTTCCCGCTGGCCGGGCTGGGCATCACCGAGTACGAACCGGGCCGGGCGAGTGACCGGGCGGTGCTGGCCGAGTTGATCCCGGCGCTATTTTCGGACTGAGCCGACCAGTGGGCCGTTCGGGTCGTAGGCGATGCAGGTGACGTTGCGGTACTTCGGCCAGCCGTCCTCGGGCGGGTAGAGATAGGTCTGGCCGAGCCCGAAATCCTGGACGTAGATCCCGAGCTCGCCGCCGCACCGGCTCTCCGCCTGCGCCATCACCGCGTCGACCCCGGGATAGCGACCGGCCGGCAGGTCGAACACCGAATACACCTCGCCGTCGTGCGGCTGGCCGCACGGCACCTCGTCGAGATCGCCGTTCAGGTCGTCCAGGCACTGGCCGACGATGAAGGTGCGCAGCTCCGGCAGGTCGGGCCGGGTCGCGTTGCGCACCCCGAGCACCACCCCGGCCACCGTGGACGCGGCGATCACCACGGCCCAGAAGCCGCCCAGGGCCAGACCGGCGATGGCCAGGCCGCGGCCGCGCTGGCCGGTCCGGTGGATCTGGACCAGGGCGACGATCGCCAGGGCGATGCCGATCGGGAAACAGGCGATGGCGCCGAGGATCAGGGAGGCGATGGCGAGGCCGTTGATCTCGCTCTGGTACGGCCGTGGGATCGGCGCGAATGGATCGGTCACGCGGGCAAAATACGCCCCTTTCGAGCTACCCGCGGACCCGGTTGCCGGCCAGCTCGATCCGCGCCTTGATCCGGCAGTGGTTGGCCAGCAGCGTCACCAGGGCCTGGCCGTCGATCAGCTCCAGCGGCCGGCCGGCCAGCGCTTCGTACGCCCCCGGTTCGATGCCGCCCAGCGAGACCAGGATGCCCTTGGTCGCGCCGGCCGCGGCGACCGCGCCGGCCAGGGCGTGCACCGCCGCCGAGCCGGCCGCCCCGCCGCGCATGGCGTGCAGCACCACCTTGCCGCCGAAGATCGGGCGGGGGTCGGTGGCGATCCACCGGACGCCCACCGCGGTGCGGGCCGCGTCGTCCATCTGCAGGCCCATCACCCCGAAGAGGTCGGCGATCTGGTGTTCCCACTGCTCGTCGGTGAGGGTGACCAGGTTGGGCCGCGCGTCGATCTCGGCGAGGACGTTGAACTCCTCGGTGTAGTCGCGGTCGGCGTCGGCGTCGAAATCGATCTTCGGCGGGACCGAGGTCAGCTCGTCGGGGGTGGTGGACAGCGCGCCCTGCAGGTGCTTGAGGCAGGCGACCGGGTCGACCCGGCGCAGCTTGATCGCGGCGAACGTCTCCCGGGTGGTCTGCACCGACACCAGGACCGGCCGGACGAAGCGCCCGGTGCGCCGGTCGATGGTGTCGACGATGCCGTTGAACGACACCTGCCGGACCAGGCCGCCGCGGTCGGCCTCGATGACCTCGTGGATCGAGCGCAGGGTGACCCGGGCGATGATGTCCACGTAACGCCGGCGGACGTCGTCGTCGTCGCGCGGGACCGCCGACAGATCGTCGCGGACCCGGTCGAAGCGGTACTCCTTGACCACCGGGATCACCTCGATCGGCGGTAAGTGGTACTCGATGAGCAGGTGCTTCTGCTTCGGCAGGTACGCCAGGCGGAAGTGCTGCGGGAAGTCGTCGGGGTAGATCGAGTTGCCGAGCACCATCGCGAAGTACTCGACCACCGAGGCCGGGTCGGCGCCGGCCACCGCGGCCGCGAACCGGTCCACCTCGGCGTTGTAGGCGAGCATCTTGGCCTCGTGCGCCCGCTTGGTCTCGTCGTACGCCTGTCTGCGCTGTTTCAGCTGGCGCTTGCGCCGCTCCTCGCCCTCCACCCACCGGGCCCGCGCCTGCTCGTAGGCCTTGCGGGCGTAGGCGGTCTGGCTCTGGTGCAGCTTCTCGCCGCCGAGGATCTTGCCGACGCCGCGCGGCTGCGGCGGCACGTAGCTCTGCCAGGCCGGCTCGGGAAGGGGCCGGCCGAGCGGCCCGGGGTCGAACGGTGGCACCCCCAGCGGCTTCTTGAACTGGTCGAGATCGATGTGATCGTCCACGTCCAGGGTGGAGAGCAGCAGCGCGTCCAGGTCGCTGATCCGCGCGCGGATCTCGGCGTTGGCCGCGGCCGCGTCGGCGGTCCGCGCCTCGACGTAGAGCCGCCGGCTCTGCCGCTGCTGTTCCACGTCGGACGCCGCCTGCTGGGCGGCGGCGATCGCCAGGTCGGCGTTTCGCCTGATCAGCTCGCGCTGCCGGGTGGCGGCGTTGCCCGCTCGTTGCGCGTCGAATGCCTGCGTGGCGCGTGCCCGCTGCATGTCCCGAATGATGCCCATGCGTCGTCCTCGCTCCGCGTCGGTGTCCGGTGAGACTCAATCGCCACCATATCCAGCCTTTCTGGATCCAGTTACGCGCCGCGTCTGTGATGAAGCTTTCCGTGCATGGTTGGCATGGTCCGCGGGTAGGAGTCGCTCAAGGTTCCACAGTCACCACTAGCAGTAACTGTCCGTTATGACTTCGACGTTAAACCGCCCACGAAATTACGCAGTGCAGTGGTCATCCGATCGGTTGATTCCCTACTCTGATCGGGCGAGTAGCTGCAGTTAGCGGGTCTGGGGGCGGACCCGTCGGAACTTTGACGCAGTCGGGACCTGTTATATCGAGCCCGTGACGGGTGGTAATAGGTCGGGGCTGAGGCACGCTTGGGGGGAGGTGAGTGGGTGATGGCTGCGCCCGATGAGCGGCCTACCGTGCCGCCGACCCTTCCGGAACCCCGGCTCCCGGCCGACGACGCCCAGTCGGCGCTCGGACCTGCATGGTTCTCCTACACCGCCAACGGCGACCAGATCGTCTGGTCGGCCCGGTTGCGCGGCATGCTCGGTCAGTCGCCTCATCAGGACGAGGTGAGCCGCAAGGTCCTCACCCGCTACGTCCACCGCGACGATCATGCCAAGGCTCTCGGCGCTGTCACCCAGACGTGGAGCAGCCGGACCCCGGTGCGGACCACCGTCCGGCTGATGCGCGCCGATGGCGGCTGGTTCGACGTGGACTGCCGGCTCGAACCGGTGAAGAGCCCGGACGGCACCGTCCGCGGCATCCGCGGCACGGTGACCGACGTCTCCGCCCGTGAGCGTGCCCGCCGCGAGATCGCCCGGCTGGCCCGCCGCGGCGAGACCGTGCAGACCTCACTGATCGACCCCGACCCGGCCACCGGCCTGCTCACCCGGGACCGGTTCACCGACGAGATCGACCGGGCCCAGCGACGTGGCGGCGGTGCCGTCCTGATCATCCGGGTGCAGCCGGAGAAGCACGGCGAGGTGATCGACGGGGTCCGCCCCGAACGCAACGCCGACCTGCTGCATCGTGCAGCGAGGGTGCTCGAGGGCGTGGTGCAGGAGGGCGCGCTGCTCGGCCGGGTCGGGCCCAGCGAGATCGGCCTGCTGCTGGCCGGCACCTCCTGGCCGATGGCCCGCCGCGAGGCCGAGCTGCTGGTCGAGGCGCTGCGCTCGCAGACCTTCGTGCTGCCCGACACCTGGCTGCGCGCCCGCGCCTGGGGCGGCCTGGTCCGGTTCACGCCGGACGCCGAGGCCGGCAGCCACGAGGTGCTGATCGACGCCGAGCACGCCTGGCGGCAGTCCCGCGACACCGACCGGGCGCTCACCTTCGTGGCCCACCCGGTGCCGGTGCGCGACCGGCAGGGCTCCTACCGCACCCGGGTCGCCGACGCGCTCGGCACCGACCGGTTCACCCTCTACGCCCAGCCGATCCTCGAGCTGCAGACCAACAAGGTCACCCGGCACGAGCTGCTGCTGCGGGTGCTCGACGAGGCCGACGGCCCGCAGTCGCCGATCCAGGTGCTGGACACCGCCGAGCGGCTCGACGCGGTCTACGACATCGACCTGTGGGTGGTCGAGCGGGCCATGCAGGTCGCCGCCGAGCAGCCGGACACCTGCCTGCAGATCAACCTGTCCGGCCGGTCGGTGGGCGATCCGCGGCTCACCGACGAGGTGGTGCGGCTGATCGAGGAATACCAGGTCAACCCCGGTCAGCTCACCTTCGAGATCACCGAGACCGCGCTGATCGGCAACCTCAGCGAGGCCCGCCGGTTCGCCGACCGGATCCGCGACCTCGGCTGCGAGCTCGCCCTCGACGACTTCGGGTCCGGCTACGCGTCCTTCCGCTATCTGCGGATCTTCCCGATCGACCTGGTCAAGATCGACGGAGAGTACGTCGTGGATCTGGTCGAGAACACCCAGGATCAGGTTCTGGTACGCGCGTTGGTGCAGGTCTGCCAGGCGTACGGGATCCACACCGTGGCCGAGTTCGTGCAGGACGAGCCCACCCTGCGGCTGCTGCGCGAACTCGGCGTCGACTACGTCCAGGGCTACCTGATCGGTCGGCCCGCCCCGCTGCTCTCCGGACGGTTGCCCACGGCCTGACCTGGGTATCCGTTCGACCATGGAACACTTCACGATCGCCACCGTCGCGGAGAAGAGCCCCGATTTCCGTCGCGTCCTGTGGACCGGTAAGCACACCCAACTCGTCGTCATGACCATCCCGCCGAAGGGCGAGATCGGCGAGGAGGTCCACGAGGTGGACCAGATCCTCACCTTCGTGAGCGGGGTCGGCAAGGCCGTCGTCTCCGGCCAGGAGCGCAACATCGCCCAGGGTGACCTGGTCGTGGTGCCGGCCGGCCGGACCCACAACTTCGTCAACACCGGCGAGAACCCGCTGGTCCTCTACACCGTCTACGGCCCGCCGGAGCACGCCGACGGCGCGGTGCACAAGACGAAGGAAGAAGCGGACCGTCTGGAGGAAGCAGGGAAGGACGAGCCTCCGCAGAACTGACACGTCGCCGGGACCGGCCGAGGCCCCCCAGCCAGCCGGTCCCGGCGACGCGCCGAGGCGACATTACTCGTGGTGGTCAATGCCATCGATCGACGTGCCCGTTTGGCGGCCGTCCCGTTGCCCCAATGAGATACTTCTGGCCGTCTGCCGATAACCTTCCACCATGGACGAGCCCAGATGGTTGACCGATGAGCAGCAGTTGGCCTGGCGCCGCTGCATCGAGGTGCTCGTCAAGGTCCCGGCCGCGCTCGAGACCCAGCTGCAGCGGGATGCCGGGCTCACCCACATGGGCTACATCGTGCTCTCCACGCTCTCCGAACGGCCCGACCGCCGGCTGGCGATGAGCCGTCTCGCCAAGCTCGCCTCGGCCTCGCTGTCCCGCCTGTCCCACGTGGTGGCCCGGCTGGAGGCCAACGGCTGGGTGCAGCGCGAGCGGGACGCCGAGGACGGCCGGGTGCAGATCGCGGTGCTCACCGACGCCGGCTACGACAAGCTCGTCGCCTCCGCGCCCGGCCACGCCGAGGCCGTCCAGCAGCTGATCTTCGACCGGCTGACCCCGGCCCAGGTGCGCCAGCTGACCAAACTTGCCGACGCCCTCCTGGAGACACCGGTCGAGGTCCGGCCGCCCGCCTAATACGCTGGTGATCTGGTCAGCGAAGACGGAAGGTGCGACGGATGAGTCAGCAGGTACGGGGCGTGATCGCCCGGTCCAAGGGGGCACCGGTCGAGGTAGCGACGATCATCGTTCCCGACCCGGGCCCCGGCGAGGCGGTCGTGAAGGTCCAGGCGTGCGGGGTGTGCCACACCGACCTGCACTATCGCGAGGGCGGCATCAACGACGACTTCCCGTTCCTGCTCGGCCACGAGGCCGCGGGCGTGGTCGAGTCGGTCGGCGAGGGCGTCACCGACGTCGCGCCCGGTGATTTCGTGGTGCTCAACTGGCGGGCGGTCTGCGGCAACTGCCGGGCCTGCCTGCGCGGCAAGCCGTGGTATTGCTTCGCCACCCACAACGCCACCCAGAAGATGACGCTGGAGGACGGCACCGAGTTGTCGCCGGCCCTGGGGATCGGCGCGTTCATCGAGAAGACGCTGGTCGCGGCCGGCCAGTGCACGAAGGTCGCGGCCGACGCCCGGCCGGCGGCGGTGGGCCTGCTCGGCTGCGGTGTGATGGCCGGCATCGGCGCGGCGATCAACACCGGCGGCGTCACCCGGGGCGACTCGGTCGCGGTGATCGGCTGCGGCGGGGTGGGCGACGGTGCGATCGCCGGCGCCGCGCTGGCGGGGGCGACGACGATCATCGCGGTCGACACCGACGACCAGAAGCTCGAGTGGGCTTCTTCTTTTGGTGCGACGCACACGATCAACGCGCGCGGCGCCGACGTCGTTGCCGAGATCCAGGCTTTGACCGGCGGCAACGGTGCCGATGTCGTGATCGAGGCGGTCGGCCGGCCCGAGACGTACAAGCAGGCGTTTTATGCTCGTGATCTGGCCGGGACCGTGGTCCTGGTCGGGGTGCCCACCCCGGAGATGACGATCGAGCTGCCGCTGCTCGACGTGTTCGGCCGCGGTGGCGCGCTCAAGTCCAGTTGGTACGGCGACTGCCTGCCGACCCGGGACTTCCCGATGCTGACCGCGCTCTACCAGCAGGGCCGCCTCGACCTGGACGCGTTCGTCTCCGAGGAGATCACGCTGGACCAGGTCGAGGAGGCCTTCGGCAAGATGCACGGCGGAGGCGTACTCCGCTCGGTCGTTTTGTTCTAACCGGCTTTTACGTAGGTCGGCACTGATCGGTCGGCCAGCAGGTCGAGGGAGAGGGCCGCGGTCCAGCTGAATGTCGGCGCGCCGAGGCCCTCACCCGTGGCCGGGTGGAAGTACTCGAAGTGCCCGTTGCGGTGCACCAGCCGGACCATCGCCAGCCGCAGCTCCTCGGCCTCGTCCCGGAAGCCGTGCACCAGCAGACCGCGCCGGATCAGCCAGTTCACGTTGATCCAGACCGGGCCGCGCCAGTAGCGCATCGTGTCGAAATCGGCCGCGGTCCGGTCGTAGCTCGGCACCGGCAGCCCGAACCGCTCCGACCGCATCTCCGTCATGATCGACTCGACGAGCTCGGCGGGCAGGTCGGGCAGCATCAACGGCAGCAGGCCGCTCACGCAGTTCGCCGGGCTGAGCTTGCCGGTGTGCACGTCCAGGGCGTGGAAGGTGCCGGTCGCCGGGTTCCACAGCCGCTTCACGATGGCCGTGGTGAGCTGTTCGGCCCGGTCGCGGTGCGCGGCCGCCTCGGCCGGAAGCCCCAGCTCGCGGGCGATCTGGGCGAGCGACAGCTCGGCGGCGGCCAGGATCGAGTTGAACGCCGGGCACTCCACCGCGAACGCGTGCCGGTCGAGCAGGCCGGCGTCCGCGTAGCCGTCGGCCCGGTAGCTGAGCACCAGGCCCACGTACCGCGAGTAGTCCAGGTCGGTCGGGCGGTGCGCGGCGTGCGAGACGTCCAGGTCGCGGCGCCGGTGGGTGGTCAGCAGGGCCAGGTCGGCGGGCACGTTCGCCATCGCCTCGTCCCAGGCCGGGCTGTTGTCCAGACCCGACTCCCACGGGTGCACGATGCTGGCCAGCCCGCCGCGACCCAGGTTGCGGTCGGTGGTGAGGTAGCGCTGCTGGGCGACCAGGCGCGGGTAGAGCCACTCGAGCTCGGTGCGGGCCTCCTGGCCGCAGTTCGCGCCGTGCGCCGACGCGCGCCGGTAGACCTCCCACGCGGCGATCGCGTGCATCGGCGGCTGGATGATGCCGGTGCTGCCGCGGGCGGCCCGGTTGCCGTAGGCCGGCACGTCCCAGAACGCCGGGCCCGGGAAGTAGTCGCCCTCGGCGGTGGCCGGGTCGAAGACGATGTGCGGCACGCGGCCGTCCGGCCACTGCGCCTCGAACAGGCTCCGCAGGTCACGCCAGGCTCGGGTCGGGTTCACGTAGGCCAGACCGATGGCGATGAAGGCGGCGTCCCAGCTCCACTGATGGGGATAGAGACGGCGGGAGGGGACCATGTGGTCGCCGGCCCAGTTGGTGTCGAGCACGCGGACGGCGGAATTCCAGAGTTCGGCAGACATCTCAGTCTTCGAGGCAGGGGTCGGGGGAAGGTTGTCGTGCATCTGGTCAGAACCCTTTCCGCTGCGATGGGGTCCCGTCAGGGAACCGGTAGGTCGCGGTCGCGGCACGGACCATGGGTGCGCCGGGCGTCCAGATCACCCATCGGCGGCTTCGGCGCTGAACTTTAGCCGCGTTCGCGCTCGCGGTCTGCATCCGGACGGTCCGATTCCGCCAGGCCGCTCGATCTCATCCCATTCCGAAGCGACGCGTGTTCAACCTGTCATCCGGAGTGATTTTCGTGGCCCTGGACGGCGATCTCCCGCCAGAGATCGCTGCGCTCGCCCGACAAATAGGGCGAATCGAGCCGCTTGGCCACCACCGTGTGTAGTCCCTGGGTGCGGGCCGTCTCCACCGCGAACGGCCCGCCACCAGGGAAATACGGTGGCGTCTGCCAGTGCTCGCCGGCCACCGCCAGCCCGTCCAGCAGTTCACGGCGCTGCGCGTACGCGATCTCCGCCGTGCCGTGCCCCTCCAGCCAGAGCAGGTCGAACGCGAGGAACTGCACGGGCGTGCGCTCGGCCGCGCGCCGCGCCGCCCCGGCGTCCTTCGGCGCCTTACGGCGATCGAGCAGCTTGGCGTCCGGTCGCGGTCCGTCGAACGCCATCAGCTCACCGTCGAAGACGGCTTCGATCGGCGCGAGCGCCGGCCCGAGAGCCCGGATCTCCGGAAACCACGAGGTCACATCGGCTCCGCCGGCTTCCATCAGACGTACGCGTCCACCTGAGACGTACGCTCCGACGCGCCGACCACCCCACCCCATTTCGTACGCCCAGAGGTCGTCGTCCTTCGGAAGTCTTTTGTTCTGGGCGGCGAGCATCGGCGGCACCACCTCGGGCATCGGCTCCCAGCCCGGCTCGGGCGGATCCATCCGGCGGACCATCCAGTCGGCGCCGCCGGTCTGGAAGAAGATGTACCGCCCGGTCGCCCGGTCGCCGTGGAAGGTCACCTCGACCTCGTCGTCGCGCCACTTCGTGGTGTCGTAGGTGCCCCGGTCGAAGATCGTCATCCGGCCGCCGCCGTACTCGCCGGCCGGGATCTCACCGCTGAAGTCCAGGTACTCGAGCGGGTGGTCCTCGGTGTGTTTGGCCAGGTTGTTGCGGGTGCGGTCGCGGGGCAGGCCACGCGGGACGGCGAAGCTGACCAGCACGCCGTCGCGTTCGAGGCGGACGTCCCAGTGCAGGCTGCGGGCGTGGTGCTGCTGGATGACGAACCGGTTCCGCCCGGTCTCGCCCGGATGACTCGCCGGAACCGGCTCGGGGGTGCGTTTTTCGTCGCGTTTGCGGCGGTATTCGCCGAGCCGGTCCGTCATAGTTTTTGTCATACCCCAGTGCCAGGCTGTCCGCATGTACTCGGAACGGGCGTCGTCGTTGCCGCACGTGGTGGCCTGGTGGAGTGTGACCCCACCGGGAGCGCGCGAGAAACGCATCCTGCCGGACGGATGTCTCGACATCATCTGGCAGGACGGGCGGGTCTTCGTGGCCGGGCCCGACACGACCGCGCAGATCGGTCGTCCGGCACCGGGGAGCCGGCTGTTCGCGCTGCGGTTCGGCGCCGGCACCGGGCCGCCGGTGCTCGGGGTGCCCGCGTCCGAGCTCGTCGACCGGCAGGTGCCGCTCGACGACCTGTGGCCGGCGGCCGCCGTGCGACCACTGGCCGAAGCGGACGATCCGCTGGCGGCGATCACCGAGTCCGCCCGTCGTCGCTGGTCGGAGCCCGATCCGGTGACGGTCGCGCTGGCCTCGGCGGCCACCGCCGGGCGGCCGGTCGACGAGATCGCCTCCCGCTGCGGCCTGAGCAACCGCCAGTTGCTGCGCCGGAGCAACACCGCGTTCGGATATGGGCCGAAGACGCTGGCCCGGATCCTCCGGATGCAGCGGGCGGTCGGGCTGGCCCGGGGCGGTGTGTCGTTCGCCTCCGTCTCGGCCTCGGCCGGCTACGCCGACCAGGCCCACCTCGCTCGGGAGGTGCGGGCCATGGCCGGGGTGCCGCTGGGTGCCTTGATCAGTTCTTGAACCATGCGAAGAGGTCAACCGTGTAACCGTCCGGATCGTGCACGACGGCGTAACGCTGACCCCACTCGGCGTCCCACGGCTCCTGGTAGCTGCGGTAACCGGCCGCCATCAGGTCGGCGTGCACCGCGTCCACTTCGGCCGGGTCGGCGCAGAGGAAGGCGAGGCTCGGCCCGGTCTTCGTTGCCCCCGGGGCGAAGTTGGGGTCGATCGAGGCGAGCAGCGCCTCGGTGTCGAACATGAGCCGGATGCCGCCGGGCAGCTCCACTTCGGCGTGCGGCTCGTGATCAGCCTCGGCCGGGAGGTCGAGGCCCAGACGGCGATAGAAGGTGAGGGAGGTTGCCATGTCGGCCACACCGAGGCCGATTCCGTTGATGTTCGGTGCCATGAGGTCGACGCTACGAGCTGACTTCGGCGATGTCTTGAACAAATCGGACTCGAGGATGATCGAGGGTTTCCCGCCTCGGTGGCTAGGGGTAGTGTTCTGGCTCCGACGCGTGTCCGACCCCTGGGAGGCATTGCCGCGATGACCTTGCGCATCCTCGTGGTGGGGGCCGGAATTGCCGGTCTTTCCGCCGCCCGGGCGCTGCGGCTCGCCGGCTACCGGCCGGATGTTGTCGAAGAGTTGCCCGCCAGCATGCTGCCCAGCGCGGGCATCTACCTGCCCGGCAACGCTTCGCGAGCGCTGCGCCAGCTCGGCCTCGACGCCCCGCTGCGTCCCCTCGGCGACCTGATCTTCCGGCAGGTGTTCCTCGACGCCCGCGGCCGCTCGCTGTTCGAGATGGACGTGGCCGGCCTCTGGGCCGGGGTGGGTGAGTCCCGCGCGCTGTCCCGGGCCGACCTGCAGCAGGTGCTGCTCACCGGGGTCGGCGGCGAGGTCCGCTACGACACCGCGGTCAAGGAGCTGGAGATCTTCGACGGCGCCGCCAAGGTCGAGTTCAGCGATGGCAGCGTCGCCGAATACGACCTGGTCATCGGCGCCGACGGCCGGCGGTCCACGATCCGGGCCAAGGCCGGGCTCGGCGGTGCCGCGGTGCCCACCGGGCAGATCGTCTACCGGTCGGTGGTCAGCGGCGGCCCACCGCTCAGCGACTGGACCGCGCTGCTCGGCCGGCGGTCGTCGTTCACCGCCATGCCGATGGGCGGCCGCAGGCTCTACTGCTACGCCGACGAGACCGCCCCCGACACGCCCAACCCGGCCGACCCGCGGGCGCACCTGCGCACCATTTTCGGATCGTTCGGCGGTCCGGTGCCGGCCATCCTCGCCGCCCTGGAAAACGTGTCGGTGGCCCGCACCGACGAGGTCGTCCTGGACAGCTGGCACCGCGGCCCGGTCCTGCTCGTCGGGGACGCGGCACACGCGACGGCGCCGACCCTCTCCCAGGGTGCGGCCATGTCCTTCGAGGACGCTGTCGTGCTCGGCGCCGAGTTGAAACGCTCCGGAGGGGACGTTCCGGCCGCGCTCCAGGCCTACGAGGCGCGCCGCCGCCCCCGGTGCGGTGCCGTGCGCGACCGCACCCGGGAGCGCGACCGCACCCGGGACGTGCCGCCGGCCCTGCGTGATCCGATGCTCCGGAGGCGGGGCCTGCGGATCTTCGCAGATCATTACCGGCCGTTGGTCCCGCCCGCCTGAGGACGATCACCCCTGGGCAACCCCCCGGTCGCGTGAGGCGCGTGGGGGACTATTCTGCCTGCGAGGTACGCCTTTCGCTTTGGGCGTACTGAGCGGTACGAACGAGACAACGGAGGCTATTCGTGACGACCGTTGCGCCTAAGCCGATCGTGACCCGGCCCTATCCGGTCCGGCGGCAGGTCAAGGGTTCGGCTCTTGCCCGAATCCTGCGCACGACGGACGCGAAGCAAATCGGGATCATGTACCTGATCACGTCCTTCGTGTTCTTCATGCTCGGCGGCCTGATGGCGCTGCTGATGCGCGCGGAGCTGGCCCGCCCGGGCATGCAGTTCCTCTCGCCGGAGCAGTACAACCAGCTGTTCACGATGCACGGCACGATCATGCTGCTGTTCTTCGCGACGCCGATCGTGTTCGCCTTCGCGAACTTCGTGGTGCCGATCCAGATCGGCGCGCCCGACGTGTCGTTCCCCCGGCTGAACTCGTTCGCCTACTGGCTCTACCTGTTCGGCGGCACGATCGCCATCAGCGGGTTCCTCACCCCCGGTGGCGCGGCCGACTTCGGCTGGTTCGCCTACGCCCCGCTGAGCGACTCGCTGCACTCGCCGGGCATCGGCGGCAACATGTGGGTGGTCGGCCTGGCGCTCTCCGGCCTGGGCACCATCCTCGGTGGCGTCAACATGATCACCACGATCCTGACCCTGCGCGCCCCCGGCATGACCATGTTCCGCATGCCGATCATGACGTGGAACATTCTGGTCACCAGCCTCCTGGTGATCATGGTCTTCCCGTTCCTGGCCGCCGCGCTCTTCGCCTTGGCTGCCGACCGTGTCCTCGGTGCCCACGTGTTCGACGTGGATACCGGCGGGCCGATGCTCTGGCAGCACCTGTTCTGGTTCTTCGGCCATCCCGAGGTCTACATCATCGCCCTGCCGTTCTTCGGCATCATCACCGAGGTCATCCCGGTGTTCAGCCGCAAGCCGGTCTTCGGCTACAAGGGCCTGGTCGCCGCGACCCTGCTGATCGGCGCGCTGTCGATGAGCGTGTGGGCGCACCACATGTTCGTCACCGGCCAGGTGCTGCTGCCGTTCTTCAGCTTCCTGAGCTTCCTGATCGCGGTGCCGACCGGGATGAAGTTCTTCGTCTGGATCGGCACCATGTGGCGCGGCCAGATCAGCTTCGAGACGCCGATGATGTTCGCCATCGGCTTCCTGGTGACGTTCCTCTTCGGCGGTCTGTCCGGGGTGCTGCTGGCGTCGCCGCCGATCGACTTCCATGTGTCCGACTCGTACTTCGTGATCGCGCACTTCCACTACGTACTCTTCGGAACCATCGTTTTCGCCGTCTTTTCGGGGATCTATTTCTGGTTCCCGAAGATGTTCGGCCGGATGCTCGACGACCGCCTGGGCAAGGTCCACTTCTGGTTGACCTTCATCGGCTTCCACGCGACGTTCCTGGTGCAGCACTGGCTGGGCACCGAGGGCATGCCGCGCCGCTACGCCGACTACCTGCCGTCGGACGGGTTCACGTTCCTGAACACGTTCTCGACGCTCGGCTCGTTCGTGCTGGGCCTGTCGACGCTGCCGTTCCTCTACAACTGCTGGAAGTCCTACAAGGTCGGCCAGGTGGTCAACGTGGACGACCCGTGGGGGCACGGCAACTCGCTGGAGTGGGCCACGTCGTCCCCGCCGCCGCTGCGCAACTTCGACCGGATGCCGCGCATCCGTTCCGAGCGCCCGGCCTTCGACGTGAAGTTCCCGGAGCTGGCGGCCGGCCACTCGCTGGCGGGCCCGCCGGAGGGCGGCGCCCGAGTCCTGACGAGCGAGTCCGACGGCGGCGCCTCCTATGAGGAAGACACCGCCTCCGACCGCGACCGCTGAGTTTCTCGCACCACACGGCCCGCTTTCCCACTGGGGAGGGCGGGCCGAGTGCTTTTCGGCCTCACCTCATCGCCGCGAGCCAACCCGACCACATCCGTCCGTCGCGCTGCTGCGCCGGCCCGTCGCGCTGCTGCGCCGGCCTGCCGCGCTGCTGCGCCGGCCTGCCGCGCGTTACGCGTCCCGCCTTCCGCGCTGAGCGGGCAAGAGGCGGTGGGGAGCCGAGAGGTGCTGACCGAAGCCGGAAACACCGTTCGTGTTGCGGACCCGGCGGAGGAGCATGCCTGGTCAGGCCACCAGTTCGGCCACGGCGATCACGTCCAGGCTGCGCTGGCTCGGCGGAGCGCGGGCAGGGGATGCGCAGGCGCATGACGGAAATCAGTGGGTCCGGGCTGCACGAGCTCATGCCTGGATCCGGCAGGCAGGGCCTGCGCGGCTCGGCGGCGGCGGGTCTGTTTGCCGGTCCGTCAGGGCGTGGAGAGGCGGCGGATGGCGGCCTTCAGGGCTGGGGCGTTCAGCGGGCGGTTGGTCGTCAGCATGTGGAGCATGGTGCCGTCCAGCAGCGCCGAGATGTCGTGGGCCGGCTGCTCGCCGACGTGCGGGGCGAGGAGTTCGTGCAGGCCCTGAAGCCAGTCGCGGCCCAGCGGCTGTAGTGCCGCGTCGCGGGCGGCGGCCACGCACAGCTCGAACTCGATCTGGGCCCGGCGGCGATCGGCCATGTATTCGTCGACCAGCGTGGCCAGGGCCTCGGCCAGGTCGGTGGCGTTTTCCAGGCCCTCGGCCCACCGGCGCAGGTCGGCCTCCTGGTCCGCGGCGGCCTTCTGCAGGGCCGCGGCGATCAGGGCGTCGAGCGTCGGGAAGTAATAGGTGGTGGCGCCGAGCGGGAGATCGGCGCGGGCCGCGACCGCCCGGTGCGTGGTCCGCCCGATGCCGACCTCGGCGATGACCTCGATCGTCGCCGCGGCCAGAGCTTCCCGCCGCGCCTGCGGATCACGGGCCCGCCGCCCCGCCGGAGCGCTCGCAACCAGAGCCGCCGGAGCCCTCGCAGCCGGAGAGCTCGCAGCCGGAGCCGCCGGAGCGCTTGCCGCCGGAGCGCTCGCAGCCGGAGCGCTCGCAGCCGGAGCCGCCGGAGTGCTCGCCGCCGGAGTTCCTGCCGTCTCGGCGCCTGCGACCGGTGCCGCTTGGGCGCCTGTTGCTGGAGCTTGTGCGGCTGGGGCTGCCGGGGCAGCCGATGCTGGCGGGGCGGTTGGGGTGGCCGGTCCCGCCGGAGTGCCCTCTGCGGCGGAAGCCGCCGGGGCCGCCTGAGTCGCTGCCGGGACGGCCGATGCCTTCGCAGCGGGTAAAGCGTCGCTCTTGGGGGCGGCGCTGGTGGTGGGTGGGTGGCTGGGGGTGGGGCTCAGTGGGCACCGCCGAGGTTGAGGGTTACCACGCCCGCGATGATCAGGCTTACGCCTGCCACCTTGATCAGCGTGATGGGCTCGCCCAGGAAGGCCGCGCCGATGGCGACGATCGCGGCGGTGCCCAGGGCTGACCACAGAGCGTAGGCCACGCCGACCGGGACGCCCTTCACCGCCTGGGACAGGGCGACCAGCGAGAACGCATAGCCGGCTATGCAGGCCACGGTGGGCCAGAGCCGGGTGAATCCCTCGGTCGACTTCATCAGGCTGGTAGCGACGATCTCTGCGGCTATGGCAGCCAGCAGGTACACGTACGACACGATCACACCTCTTCTTGTACGTTTGTACAAGTACGATCGTACAACAGCTCTGAGGAAAGCTCATCTCTTGGTTTTGGCGGCCGATGAAGAGGGGTTCCGGCCGGTCGGGCGCGTGAAAATGAGCCGAGCGGAGCCGGACACACCGAGCAGAGCCGGGGACAAACCGAGCAGAGCCGGACAAACCGAGCAGAGCCGGACGCGCCGAGCCGCGACGGACGCGCCGAGCCGTGGCGGACGCGCCGAGCCGTGGCGGACGCGCCGAGCCGTGGCGGACGCGCCGGGCGGAGTCGGACACATCGAGCGGAGCCGGACGTGCCGAGCCGTGGCGGACGCGCCGAGCCGTGGCGGACGCGCCGGGCGGAGCCGGACACACCGAGCGGAGACGGACGCGCCGAGCCGGACGCGCAGGACCCGCCCTGAGCCAAGCAGGACCGGCCGAGCCGGACCCGGCCGGCTAGGGCGGGGCCGTTTGAGTGGGCGTCAGTGGTGGCCGGCGGGGCTGGGGATGGTCTCCCGCGATTGGCGGGGGATTGCCCCGGCCGGGCCGGCGGCGCCGGCGGCCAACGTGTCGGCGGCCAACGTGTCGGCGGCCAACGTGTCGGCGGCCGAGGTGTCGGCGGCCGAGGTGTCGGCTGCGTGTAGAGACGGCGCTGGGGTGCTGGTGTCGGCGGTGAATGCGTCTCGGCGGCGGCGTAGCAGCTCGATCGGGATCACCGCCAGGGCGATCAGCGTGCCGACGCCGCCGACAGCTACGAAACCCCACACTGGGGACCACGTGTCGGCCGCCAGGCCCGCCAGTGGGCCGCCCAGTGCTACGCCGACCGTCAGCGACGAATTGTGCAGGCCCATCGCCTCGCCTCGGGCCGACGCCGGGGTCATCCGGCTCACCGCGTCGGCGCTCGCCGTGATGGTGGGGGCGCACAGGGCGCCGCAGGGGATCAGCAGGATGGCCAGCAGCCACCAATGGGCGCCGCCGAGGGCGACCGCCATGGTGAGCACGGCCATCGGGGCCAGCAGCGCCACGGCGGGCAGCCGGCGGCTCATCGTGCCGTAGGCGAAGCCGCCCAGCAGTGAGTAGAGCGCCCACAGGGTCATCACCGGGCCGGTCCAGCCGACCTCGCCGCTCTCCCGCAGCACCGCCACCACCGTCACATCGGTGCCGGAGAGGACCAGGGTGGCGGCCATCGTCACGGCCAGGATCGCCACGAAGCGCGGGCTCAGCCACGAGCGGCGGGGGACGCGCTCGCCGGACGCCACCGGTGTCTCGTGTGCGGCGCGGACCGGCGGGTTGAGCAGCCACAGGCCGATGCCGGACAGCAGGATGCCGCCGCCGATGGTGAGCATGGCGACGCGCGGGCCGGGGCCGGTGGCGATCAGGACGCCCAGGGCCGGGCCGGTCATGAAGGAGAGCTCGGTGGTGATCGAGTCGAGGGCGAAGGCGGGGAGCCGCTGGGCCTCGGGGGTCAGCGCGGCGATCGACTGGCGGGCCACGGCGAACGCGGGCAGCGCCAGGAAGCCGCCGAACAGGGCCATGATCAGCAGCGTCAGATAGGGCACGCCCTGGGCCACCGACCAGAAGATGACCTCGGCCACCGTGGTCAGGACCAGGACCGGGCGCAGGCCCTTGCGGTCGATCAAGCGGCCCATCACCGGCGCGCCGACCGAGCCGCCGATGGTGAAGGCCGCGCCGACCAGGCCGGCGGCGGCGTAATTCTGGTCGAGGTCGGCGACCACGTGCAGGGTCAGGACGACGGCGCTGGCCGCGATCGGGATGCGGGCCAGCGTCGCCACGGTCAGCAGCGACTTGATCCGGGGTAACGCGAGTGTTTCGCGGTAAGGCGTGAGCAGCATGTGGTTCCTGACCTCCGCCCGACATCCTGCCTCGGGGGTACGACAGAAAACCAACTACTTTCTGCGGCCCAAAACCTACGAAACCCTTGGCGATCCCGACATCTCGACCGAGGCGGTGCGGAATTCCGCCAGGGCGGCCTCGGTGGTGCCGGCCGCCACCCCGGCGGTGAGGTCCAGCAGGACCGTGGTGGCGAAACCGGCCGCGCGGGCGTCGAGCGCGGTGGCGCGTACGCAATGGTCGGTGGCGATGCCCACCACATCGACCTCGGTGACCTCGCGGACGTGCAGCCAGTCGGCCAGGCCGAGCCCGTCCGACGTGTGGCCCTCGAAGCCGGAGTAGGCCGCCTTGTGCTCGCCCTTGTGGAAGACCGCCTCGACCCGCTCGGTGACCAGCGACGGGTGGAAGTCGGCCCCGCCCGAACCGACCACGCAGTGCACGGGCCAGGTGTCCAGGTAGTCGGGGTGGTCGCTGAAGTGGTTTCCGGGATCGATGTGCCAGTCCTTGGTGGCGACCACGTGGTCCCAGCGGCCGTCGGCCGCGGCCAGGGCGGCGGACACGTCGGCGGCCACCGCCGCGCCGCCGGTCACGGCCAGGGAGCCGCCCTCGCAGAAGTCGTTCTGGACGTCGACGATGATCAGCGCGCGTGCCACAGGAACACCCCTAAACGGTCGGGACGATGGTGACGGGGATGGCCGGGTCGCCGGCCGAGAGCTTCAGGCCCTCCCACGGTATCGAGATCAGGCACTGGCGCAGATGCTCGCGGGACTCCTGCAGCGTGGGCAGCGGGACCACCTCGCCGGCCGCCACGAACGAGCGCTGCAGCAGCCGGTCGTTGGCCAGGTGGTCGGGCACCCCCTGGGAGACGATGATCTCCTCGGTGGCGGTGCCGGTGGGCTTGTGCCGGCGCACCGCGGTCTTGCGGCCGCCGACCGTCGCCTTGTTTTCCGAGCGCTTGACGACCGGCCGGCCGTCGACCTCGACCAGCTTGTAGACCAGGCCGGCGGTGGGCGCCCCGGAGCCGGTGACCACGGCGGTGCCGGCGCCGTACATGTCGACCGGCTCGGCGGCGAGGGTGGCGATCGCGTACTCGTCCATGTCGCCGGAGACGACGATCTTGGTCTCGGTGGCGCCGAGCGAGTCGAGCAGCTCCCGGGAGTGCTGGGCCAGCACCGACAGGTCGCCGGAGTCGATCCGGATGGCCCGCAGGTCGGGGCCGGCCACCGCGATCGCGTTCCGGATGCCCTGGGCGATGTCGTACGTGTCGACCAGCAGTGTCGTGTTTTTCCCGAGGGCCGCCACCTGGGAGGCGAACGCGGCCGGCTCGTTGTCGTGCAGCAGCGTGAACGCGTGCGCCGAGGTGCCGGTGGTCGGGATGCCGTACCGAGCGCCGGCCGCCAGGTTGGAGGTGGACGCGAACCCGGCGAGGTAGGCGGCACGACCGGCGGCGATGGCCGCGGCCTCGTGCGTACGCCGGGAACCCATCTCGATGATCGGGCGCCCGCGGGCCGCCGTGACCATCCGGGCCGCGCCGGTGGCGATCGCGCAGTCGTGGTTGAGCACCGACAGGATCAGGGTCTCCAGGACGACGCACTCGGCGAACGTGCCGGCGACCGTCATGATCGGCGAGCCGGGGAAGAAGAGCTCGCCCTCGGCGTACCCGTCAATGTCGCCGGTGAACCGATAAGCCGCCAGCCAGGCCGCCGTGCTCTCGTCGACGATCTGCGCCCGGCGCAGGAAGTCGACGTCCTCGTCGGTGAAGCGGAAGTCGCGGATGAGCTCCATCAGCCGGCCCGGCCCGGCGACCACGCCGTAGCGCCGGCCGGTGGGGAGCCGGCGGGCGAAGACCTCGAACACGCAACTGCGGTCGGCGGTGCCGTCCTTCAGCGCGGCGCTGACCATCGTCAGCTCGTACTGGTCGGTCATCAGCGCGGGGGCGAAGGAGTTCACCCCCTCACCCTATTGCGCGCTCCTGCCCCTTACGAATGGCGTCCTGACCTGCGGTTCGGCGTTCCGGTTCACCGATCGCGCAAATCCGGTGGCAACATGGGGGTCATGGCGTTGCCACAGGTCGCTCCCGTCGAGGTACCGGAGATCGAGGAAGCACCCGCCGACGATCGCCCCTGGGTGACCGTCGTCTGGGACGATCCGGTCAACCTCATGTCGTACGTGACCTGGGTTTTTCAGAAGTTGTTCGGCTACAGCAAAGAGCGGGCCGAGCAGTTGATGCTGGACGTGCACACGAAGGGCCGGGCGGTGGTCTCCTCCGGCGCGCGCGAGCGCATGGAGATGGACGCCAACCAGCTGCACGGATACGGTCTCTGGGCGACGGTTGACCGGGCCTGAGCAACCGCGGGAGAGAGCAGATGTTCCGACGCAACGGCAGCCAGTGCGTGGCCACCTTCGCCAACGACGAGGTGCGCGTGCTGCGCAAGGTCGCCGGTGAGGTGGTCGGCCTGCTGACCGACGGGATGGATCACACCGACCCGGTGGTGTCCCGCCTTTTTCCGGACATCTATCCGGATCGCCCGGACGACTCGGCCGAGTTCCGCCTCTACACCGAGGGCGAGCTCAAGACCGGGAAGATCGACCAGGCGGGCGCGATCCTCGCGGCCCTGCCGGACGAGGGCGAGGGTGAGGTCCGCCTGGACGGCGAGGCCGCCGAGGCCTGGCTGCGCGCCATCAACGACGCGCGCCTGGCGATGGGCACCCGCCTCGACATCACCGCCGAGACGGATCTGTCCGAGGAGTTGGAGCTGGCGGTCGTGCGCGACCCGAGCTCGAGCCGGGTCTTCCAGCTCAGCGTCTACGCCTACCTGGGCTACCTGCAGGAGTCGTTGCTGAACGCCCTGCCGGAGATCGACTGATGAGTCTTGTTCGCGACCTACCTTGAGCTCCGCTCAGCGCGGGCTGACCGCGTGGTCTCCACCGTCGCGAACAAGACTCAGTGTGGCCACGGCCATACTCGGCGCACCGAATCCGCACGGTAATGTGAACGGTGTGCTGACCATCGACCGGGCGATCGTTGACGCGATCTTCGCCCACGCTCGCCGGGACCACCCCGACGAGGCCTGTGGCGTGATCGCCGGCCCGGCGGGCAGCGACGCTCCCACCCGGTTCATCCCGATGGACAATTCGGCCCGGTCGCAGACGTTCTATCAGTTCGACTCCATGGAGCATCTCCGTGTGTGGCGCGAGATGGACGACAACGACGAGGAGCCGGTGGTCATCTACCACTCGCACACGGCCACCGAGGCCTACCCCTCCCGGACGGACATCAACCTGGCCGGCGAGCCGGGCGCGCACTACGTGCTGGTGTCGACCCGCGAGCCGGGCCTCGACGAGTTCCGGTCGTTCCGCATCGTGGACGGTGCGGTGACCGAAGAAAAGGTCGACATCGTGGATGCGAAGGTAGACGCGTGAGTGCGAGCGTGCAGTCCTACATGTTCGGGCAGAGCCCGGTGACGGTGGTTTACGAGTGTCGCTGACGACAACCTCGTAGCTTTCCCGCCCACCGTTCGACCCTTACTCAGGAGCATTCACCGACATGGCCATCGAAGTTCGCGTTCCCACCATTCTGCGCAGCTACACCGGCGGCTCGAAGACCGTCGAGGGGGCCGGCGACACGCTCATCGGGCTGATCGACGACCTCGACGCCAAGCACAGCGGCTTCAAGGGCCGGCTGATCACGCCCGAGGGCGGTCTGCACCGCTTCGTCAACATCTACATCAACGACGAGGACGTGCGCTTCCTCGGCGCGCTCGACGCCAAGCTCAACGACGGTGACTCGGTCACCATCCTGCCGGCCGTCGCCGGTGGTGCCCTCGGCTTCGCGGCTGCCGCCGCCCTGCTCGGGCGCTAATCCGGATGGCTCGCTACGAGAGCCTGCTGGACGCGTGTGGGGGCACGCCGCTGGTCGGCCTGCCCCGACTCTCGCCGACGGTGCCCGACGGGGCACCGCCGGTGCGCCTCTGGGCGAAACTCGAGGACCGTAACCCGACCGGCAGCATCAAGGACCGGGCGGCGCTGTTCATGGTGCGCGAGGCCGAGGAGGCCGGCCATCTGCGCCCGGGCGACACGATCCTCGAGCCGACCAGCGGAAACACCGGCATCGCGTTGGCCATGGTGGCGAAACTGCGAGGCTATCGCCTCGTCTGCGTCATGCCGGAGAACGTCTCGGCCGAGCGGGTCCAGCTCCTCCGGATGTACGGGGCGGAGATCATCAACTCGCCCGCCGCCGGTGGGTCGAACCAAGCCGTCGCCACCGCCAAGCAGATCGCCGCCGAGCACCCCGACTGGAAGATGCTTTTTCAGTACGGAAACCCCGCCAACGCCCGCGCGCACTACGAGACCACCGGTCCCGAGCTGCTGCACGACCTGCCGACGATCACCCACTTCGTGGCCGGGCTGGGCACCACCGGCACGCTGATGGGCGCCGGCCGCTTCCTGCGGGAAAAGGTCGAGGGCATCCAGGTCATCGCGGCCGAGCCGCGCTACGGCGAGCTGGTCTACGGCCTGCGCAACATCGACGAGGGGTACGTTCCCGAGCTGTACGACGCGAGCGTGCTGACCCGCCGCTTCTCGGTCGGCACCCGGGACGCCGTGCTGCGTACCCGTCAGCTGGTCGAGGTGGAGGGGATCTTCGCCGGGTTCTCCAGCGGCGCGATCCTGCACGCGGCCCTCGCGGTCGCGCACGAGGCGGTCAAGGCCGGCCGCCGCGCCGACGTGGCCTTCGTGATCGCCGACGGCGGCTGGAAATACCTGTCGACCGGCGCCTACGGCGGCACCCTCAACGACGCGGAAGAGGCCCTCGAAGGCCAGCTCTGGGCGTAGCGGCCGATCAGTTCTGGTAGAGCACCGCGATCAGCACGTCGAGCGCCAGCGGTGCCGTGGCCGCGGTCAAAAGCAGCCACGGGAGGATCGGGCGGTGGATCGACAGGAACGATCCGACGACCAGGGTGACGCTCAGCAGACCGAAAAGGGACAGCGTCGGGATGTACCAGAACGCCGTACCCCCGAAGATCGTGACCATCGCCCGGAGCCCGACCCCGACGGCCGTGAGGCCGAGTGCCGCGGCGTAGAGAGCCATCGTCAGCAGCCGGGCCGGCGTCGGTGCCGGGTCGTCCGCCGCCGGGAAGCGGAAAAGAGACTCATGGCCACCGACGGCCGCCGGAGCCGGTGTAGTCTCCCAGCCACCGAACGGCATGATCTCGGCCGCCTCGGTCCGCGTGGCGCGGTTCTTCTCGACCGTTGTCACGCTGTTGCCTCCATCTGTTCCGCCCTATGAAGTCCTCACTTTGTGCAACGCAAACGACTCACCGGACGTAACGGGAATTGCGCTAATGACCGAGGTCACGGGCGGTGTGATGTACGTTGTCGATTTGGCGACAAATCGATCAGACGTTTACTTGCCGCGCAGGTCGCGAAGTACGCTTCGCTCCGTGATTGACTGGTCTGACGAGACTGCCACGGACCGGTCCAGCGGGGCGTGGACGACCCAGCGTGAGGCAAAGGGACCCGCATGCGACTGACCGTTCTCGGCTGTGCCGGTAGCTTTCCCGGCCCCGAGGCGGCTTGTTCCGCCTATCTCGTCGAGGCAGACAACTTCCGGCTTCTCATCGATTTCGGATCCGGTTCGATGTCGGCAATGCAGCGCTACACCGACATGAACTCGATCGACGCGATCATCCTGACTCATCTGCACTGCGATCACATGCTGGACGCTTGTACCTACATCGTGGTCCGTCGATACGATCCGGCCGGGGCCCGGCCGGCCATTCCGGTCTACGCGCCGCTCGGTGCGGCCGAGCGGATCTCCGCGGCGTACAGCTCGGAGAATGAAGCCCTCGACGACGTCTACACGTTCTACGGTCTGCAGCCGGGGACGTTTCCGATCGGGCCGTTCACGATCACCGTGGACCGGGTCAACCATCCGATCGAGACCTATGGCGTACGCGTCGAGCACGGCGGGCACGTCCTGACGTACTCGTCGGACACCGCGCCCTGCGAACCGCTCCTGCGCCTGGCGGCCGGCGCCGACCTGTTCCTGTGTGAAGCGAGCTATCTGGACGGCGTGGACAACCCGCCCGGCCTGCACCTGACCGGCGGCGAGGCCGGCGAGGCGGCCACCAAGGCGGACGTTGGCCGGCTTTTGCTGACCCATTTGATACCTGCGTGGTTCTCCGAGGCATCTATTGTGGATGCGGCCACCGCGGCATACACCGGCCCGGTTGAGGTGGTTCGCCCCGGCGCCCGGTACGATCTCTGAGGCCCGGACCGGGGGGCGGGGGTCTGCTCTGGCACCGTTGCACCACCGGATCGTGATCTTGGAGTTGCTGCATGCGCATTGTCCGCTTGGCCAACTTCGTGACGACTCATACCGGTGGCCTCCGGACAGCCCTACGTAATCTCGGCGAGGGCTACCTGCGCGCCGGCCACGAGGCGATCCTGATCGTCCCCGGCCGTGAGCGCTCCGACATCGAGACTTCGCAGGGCCGTGTGATCACGCTGCCCAGCTCACCACTGCCGCGCACCGGCGGCTATCGGGTGATGGCCCGCCGCAGCGAGCTGACCCGGCTGCTCGACTCGCTCGAGCCGGACCGCATCGAGGTCTCCGACCGGGCCACCCTGCGCTGGACCGGCGGCTGGGCCCGCGGCGCCGGCGTCGGCTCGCTGATGGTCTCGCACGAGAGCCTGGCCGGGCTGCTCGGCGTCTGGGGCATGCCCAAGCGCGACCAACTGGCCGACCGGCTCAACCTGCGCACCGCCGAGCACTTCGACACGATCGTCTGCACCACCGGCTTCGCCGCCGCCGAGTTCCGCCGGCTGGGCGTGCCCAACCTGGTCGAGGTGCCGCTCGGCGTCGACCTCGACGAGTTCCACCCGTCCCGCCGCGACCCGGCCATCCGGGCTCGCTATGCCCGGCCCGACGAGCTGCTGGTGGCGTTCTGCAGCCGGCTGTCCGCGGCCAAGCGGCCCGAGCTGGCGGTCGACGCGATCGCCGCGCTGCGCAACGCGAAGGTGCCGGCGGTGCTCGCGGTGGCCGGGGACGGCACCCGCCGGGCGGCGCTCGCCTATCGAGCGGCGCGGCTTCCGGTGCGGTTCGCCGGGCACATCGCCGACCGCTCCGCGGTCGCGGCGCTGATGGCCAGCGCCGATGTGGTGGTTTCCCCGGGCCCGGTGGAGACGTTCGGCCTGGCGGCCCTGGAGGCCTTGGCTTGCGGTACGCCGGTGGTCGTCAACCGGTCGAGCGCGCTGCCCGAGGTGGTCGGTGACGCCGGTGTCGCGGTGGCCGGCACTCCGGAGGCGTTCGCCGAGGGGGTCCGCACCCTGATGGAGCGGCCCGAGGCGGAGCGGCGCGCGGCCGCCCGGTCCCGCGCCGAGGGCTTCGGCTGGCAGCGGGCGGTCGACGGTTTCCTGCGCGCGCACGGTGCGCTGCCGGAGCCGGCCGCCGCGGGGGTCGCGATCACCCGGCCGCGGCCGGAGACGGTGCTGCGGCCGTCGGTGCCCCGCCCGACCACCTGACCAGCCTCTTCAAGGGTTATCCACAGGCGCGGGACCTGGCAGAGCGAACGAGCGCCCGAAGCAATAAGGTTTGGGGCATGGCACGTCCCGACGGCCGAGCGGCCGACCAGCTACGACCCGTGACCCTCAGCCGGAAGTGGAGCATCCACCCGGAGGGGTCGGTGCTCGTCGAGTTCGGCAACACCCGGGTGCTCTGCACCGCCAGCGTCACCGAGGGGGTGCCCCGCTGGCGCAAGGGTTCCGGCCTCGGCTGGGTCACCGCCGAATATGCGATGCTGCCCCGCGCCACCAACACCCGCGGCGATCGGGAGAGCATCAAGGGCAAGGTCGGCGGCCGCACCCACGAGATCTCCCGGCTGATCGGGCGCAGCCTGCGGGCCTGCATCGACCTGAAGGCGCTCGGCGAAAACTCGATCGTCCTCGACTGCGACGTGCTCCAGGCCGACGGCGGCACCCGCACCGCCGCGATCACCGGCGCCTACGTTTCGCTCTACGACGCGGTCAACTGGCTGGCCGACCGCAAGTCGCTGGCCGGCAAGGTGGAGAAGGTGATGCACCGCTCGATCCAGGCGGTCAGCGTCGGCATCATCGACGGCGAGCCCCGCCTCGACCTGATGTATTTGGAGGATGTCGACGCCGAGGTCGACATGAACGTGGTGTGCACCGGCGAGGGCGACTTCGTCGAGGTGCAGGGCACCGGCGAAAACGGCGTGTTCCGCCGCGACCAGATGGACGCCCTGCTCGACCTCGGCGTCCTGGGCTGCGCCGAGCTGGCCGCCGCCCAGCAGAAGGCACTGGCGTCATGAGCGAGCGTAGCGAGCGAATCGGCGAGCTCAGTGCGGAACTGGCTCTTGGCAGCTCGGAGCGAAGCGAGGAGCTGGCATGAGTAGCAAGCTGCTGCTGGCTACGGCCAACAAGAAGAAGCTGGTGGAGCTTCAGCGCATCCTCGACCTGGCGCTCGGCGCCGAGCGGATCGCGCTGGTCGGCCTGGGCGACTTCGAGGACTATCCGGATGTGCCGGAGACCGGCCTGACGTTCGGCGAAAACGCGCTGATCAAGGCGCGTGAGGGTGCCAGGCGCACCGGGCTGCCGACGGTGGCCGACGACTCGGGCATCGCGGTCGACGCGCTCAACGGGATGCCCGGGGTGTTCAGCGCGCGCTGGTCCGGCGAGCACGGCAACGACCTGGCCAATCTGGAGCTGGTGCTGGCGCAGATCTCCGATGTGGGCGACGGGCAGCGGGGTGGTGCGTTCGTGTGCGCGGCCGCGCTGGTCCTGCCGAACGGGCGGGAGCATCTGGTCGAGGGCAAGCAGCGGGGCACGATCCTGCGGGCGCAGCGCGGCGAGGGCGGCTTCGGCTACGACCCGATCTTCCTGGGCGACGGCCAGAGCCGCACCAACGCCGAGCTGTCGCCGGCCGAGAAGGACGTGATCAGCCACCGCGGTAAGGCGTTCCGCGAGTTGGCCAAGGTCATCGCGAAGGAAGTGCCTTAGCGCACGACGACGTTGACCAGTCGGGGGGCCCGCACGATCGTGCGGGTCACCGGGCGACCGGCGACGGCCGGGGAGGCCAGGGCCAGGGCGACCAGGTCGGCCTCGGTGATGTCGGCCGGGACGGTCACCCGGTCGCGGACCTTGCCGTTGACCTGCACGGCGCAGACGACGGTGTCCTCGGCGGCCAGGGCCGGGTCGATCGCGGGCCAGCCGGCTTTGGCGACGCCCGGGTCGTGGCCCAGGCGGGCCCACATCTCCTCGGCGGTGTAGGGCGCGAACAGCGACAGCACGACGGCGATCGCCTCGACGGTCTCGCGCATGGCGGGGTCGTCGGCGGGCGCCTCGCGGGCGGCGGTGACCAGCTCCATCAGGCGGGCGACGGCCACGTTCAGCCGCCTTGCCTCGATCAGCTCGGTGATCGCGCTCAGCAGCCGGTGGGTGGTGCGGCGCAGCGCTGTGACTTTCTCAGCGGGCGCGGGCACCTGGTCGGTCAGGGCCAGGGCGCGGGACAGGAAGCGGGACGAGCCGCCCGGGGAGATGTCGGCCCAGTCGATGTCCTCCTCCGGCGGGCCGGCGAAGACCATGGCTACCCGGACGGCGTCCACGCCGTAGGTGGCTATCTGTTCGCCCAGGTCGACCATGTTGCCCTTGGACTTGCTCATCGCGGCGCCGTTCAGGATCACGTGGCCCTGGGTGGTCAGGGTGCGGAACGGCTCGGTGAAGTCGATCAGGCCCAGGTCGTACAGGACCTTGGTGAAGAAGCGGGCGTACAGCAGGTGCAGCACGGCGTGCTCGGGGCCGCCGAAATACTGGTCGACCGGGCGCACCGTGGCGGGGTCGAACGGGCCCTGGTCGTAGGCCGCGTTGGGGTAGCGCAGGAAATACCACGACGAGTCGACGAACGTGTCCGTCGTGTCGGTGTCGCGTTGGGCCGATAAACCGCACGACGGGCAGGGGACCGACACCCAGTCGGTGGCGGCGGCCAGTGGGGAGACGCCGCGCGGGGCCAGCTCGGCGCCGCGCAGGTCGGGCAGGCGGATCGGCAGTTCGTCGTCGGGGACAGCGACCTCGCCGCAGGCCGGGCAGTGCACGATCGGGATCGGGCAACCCCAGAATCGCTGCCGGGAGATCAGCCAGTCGCGCAGGTGGTAGTCGGGGGCTTCGCCGATCCAGTTGCGCTGCATGGTCAGGATGTGGGCCGGCCAGTGGCCCTCCAGCTGGGACATGTCGGCCAGCAGCCGGTCGGCGTAGGCGGTGGTGCGGAAGAACCACTGGGTCAGCGACCGGGTCGTCACCTCGCTGCCGCACCGCTCGCAGCGGCCGCCCACCACCTGTTCGTTGGCCAGCACCGTCTGGTCGGTGGGGCACCAGTTGACCTCGGCCGCCTGCCGGTAGGCCAGCCCGCGCTCGAAGAACCGCAGGAACAGCCACTGGGTCCAGCGGTAGTAGGACGGGTCGCTGGTGTGCAGCCGGGTCGACCAGTCGATCGAGACCGCGTACCGGCGGAACGACTCGGCCTGGGTGGCGATGTTCGCGTACGTCCAGTCGGCCGGATGCATGTCGCGTTTGATCGCGGCGTTCTCGGCGGGCAGGCCGAACGAGTCCCAGCCGATCGGGTGCAGCACGTCGAAACCGCGCTGCACCCAGTAGCGGGCCACCACGTCACCGATCGCATACGCCTCGGCGTGCCCCATGTGCAGGTCGCCGGACGGGTACGCGAACATGTCGACCAGATAGCGCCGCTCGCGCGCCGGATCATGCTGGGCGAAGAGGGCCAGCGAATCCCACACCGGCAGCCAGCGTTCCTGCAGCGCGCGAAAGTCGTAGCCCGTCATGAGCGGAAGTTAGCCCGGACAGCGACGTTTCCGCGTCTGAATTTCTAGCGCAACTCCCCGAGCTGGGCCTCGATCGCGGCGCGCAGCTCCCGGCCGCCCACCACCGCGCGGGTCTGCTCGAGCACCGGCGCCAGGAAGACATCCGGCCCCGGTTCGCCGGCGAACGCGGCGAGCGCGGTCACCGCGAGCTGCCCGGCCGGCGACGGCGTCAGCGGCGCCCGCAGCTGCAGCCCGCGGACGGCGCTGAGCAGCTCGACCGCGAGCAGGCTGGTGAGGTTGTCGAGCACGGTCCGCAGCTTCTTGGTGGCGGCCCACCCCATCGAGACGTGGTCCTCCTGCATGCCGCTGGTCGGCAGCGAATCGGCCGAGGCCGGCACCGCGAGCCGCCGGTTCTCGGCGACGATGCCGGCCGCCGTGTACTGGGCGATCATCAGCCCGGAGTTGACCCCGGCGTCGGGGGAGAGGAACGGCGGCAGGTCGCGGTTGCGGGTCACGTCGAGGAGCCGGTCGACCCGCCGTTCGGCGATCGAGCCGACCTCGGCGGCCGCGATGGCCAGGAAGTCGGCGGCGAACGCGAGCGGCTCGCCGTGGAAGTTGCCGGTCGACTCGACCCGGCCGTCCGGCAGCACCACCGGGTTGTCCACCACCGACACCAGCTCGCGGCCGGCGACCTGGGCCGCGAAGTCGAGGGTGTCCCGGGCCGCGCCGGCCACCTGCGGCGCGCAGCGCATCGAGTAGGCGTCCTGCACCGCGTGTGCGAGGTCGTCCCGGTGCGAGTCCATGATCCGGGAGTTCTGCAGCAGCTTGTGGATGTTGGCGGCCGAGGCGGCCTGGCCCGGGTGCGGCCGGATCGCGTGCAGCTCGGGCCGGAACGGCCGTTCCGAGCCGAGCATCGCCTCGATGGCGAGGGCCGCGGTCACGTCGGCCATCGCGAACAGGTGCCGCGCGTCGTCCAGGGCCAGCAGCAGCATGCCGAGCATGCCGTCGGTCCCGTTGATCAGCGCGAGGCCTTCCTTGGCCGCGAGTTCCAGGGGCTTCAGCCCGGCGTCGCGCAGCGCCGCGCCGGCGTCGAGCCGCCGGCCGTCGGTGGACAGCACCCAGCCCTCGCCGAGCAGGACGAGCGCGCAGTGCGCGAGCGGCGCCAGGTCACCGGAGGCGCCGAGCGAACCGTGCTCCGGCACCCACGGCGTGATGTCGTGGTTGAGCAGGTCGGCCAGCCCCTGCGCCAGCTCCGGCCGGACCCCGGAATGGCCGAGCGCGAGCGACCGCAGCCGCAGCAGCATCATCGCCCGCACCACCTCCCGGGGTTGCGGGGCGCCGATGCCGGCCGCGTGCGAGCGGATCAGCGCGTGCTGCAGCTCGGCCCGCCGGGACGGGTCGATGAACGTGCTGGCCAGCGCGCCGAAGCCGGTGGACACGCCGTAGACCGGGCGGCCGGAGGCTTCGATCTTGTCGACGATCGCGCGGCTCGTGGCCATCGCTTCGATCGTCGCCGGGGCGAGGGTGACCTTGGCGTCGCCGCGGGCCACCGCGATGACGTCGGCGGGGGTGACGCCGGTGGGCTGAACAGTGATCATCGAGGCACTCCGTCGTGCAGAACTGTGCGGATCAGGGGGACTCCCGGCCGGTAGGCCAGGTGCAAATGGGACGGTGCGTCCAGCACGATCAGGTCGGCGCGGGCGCCGGCGCGGACGACACCGACGTCGTCGCGGCGCAGCGCGCTCGCACCGCCGAGGGTGGCGGACCGCACGGCCTCGGCCGGGGTCATGTGCATCTCCCGGACGGCGAGGGCGATGCAGAACGGCATCGACGAGGTGTAGGACGAACCCGGGTTGCAGTCGGTGGCGAGCGCGACGGTCACGCCCGCGTCGAGCAGCCGGCGTGCGTCGGGGTAGGGCGAGCGGGTGGAGAACTCGGCCCCCGGCAGCAGGGTCGCGACGGTGTCCGCGCCGGCCAGCGCGTCCACGTCGTCGTCGGCCAGGTGGGTGCAGTGGTCGACGCTGGCCGCGCCCATCTCGACGGCGAGCCGCACGCCCGGGCCGGGACCGAGCTGGTTGCCGTGCACGCGCAGCCCGAGGCCGGCGTCCCGGCCGGCGGTCAGGATGGTGCGCGCCTGGTCCTCGTCGAACGCCCCGCGCTCACAGAAAACATCGATCCATTTGGCGTACGGCTTGGCCGCGGCCAGCATCGGACCACAGACCATCGACACGTACCGCCACGGGTTCCCGGCGTGCTCGGCCGGCACGACGTGGGCCCCGAGCAGGGTGGTCTCCTCGGTGAACTCGCGGGCGATGCGCAGGCAGCGGGCCTCGTCCTCGACGGTCAGCCCGTAGCCGCTCTTGATCTCGATGGTGGTGGTGCCCTGGCCGAGGGCCTCGTCGACCAGACGGCCGGTGGATCCGCGCAGCTCGTCGTCGGTGGCCGACCGGGTCGCGCCGACGGTGGTGCGGATGCCGCCGCCGGTGTAGGGCTCGCCGGCCATCCGGGCCGCGAACTCCTCGGCCCGGTCGCCGGCGAAGACCAGGTGGGCGTGGCTGTCCACGAACCCGGGCAGCACCGCCGCGCCGCCGGCGTCGTAGCGCCGGTCGGCGGCCGGTGCGTGGAAGCTGGGGCCGACCCAGGCGATCCGGCCGCGGTCGATCAGGACGGCGGCCTTGCGGCGCAGGCCGAGCAGGCCCTCGCCGCTGGGGTCGTTGGTGACCAGCTCGCCGATGTTGTCGACCAGGAGGCTGCTCACGAGAGCGCCCCCGCCAGCTCGAACGGGACGTCGATCGATGTGTGTCGGCCACCGTCGACGATCATCCGGCCGTCGGCGATCACGTGGGTGATGTCGGCGGCGGTCGCGGCCAGGATCGCGGCGGACGGGTCGGCGCCGGCCGTGCGGATCGAGTCGAGGCTCACGCAGACCAGGTCGGCCCGGTTGCCGACCTTGATCGCGCCGGCGTCGGACCAGCCGATCGACGCGTGCGCGGTGGCCGCGGTGAGCAGCTCGCCGGGGGTGAAACGGCCGCGCCGGCGGGTGGCCAGGCGCTCGTTCATCTCCAGCGCGCGGGCCTCCTCGAGCAGGTCGATGACGGCGTGGCTGTCGCTGCCCAGGCTCAGCGGGGAGCCCGCGTCGGACAGGTCGCGGGCCCGGCCGATGCCGTCGGCCAGGTCCCGTTCGGTGGTGGGGCACATGCAGATGGTGGTCCGGGTGCCGCCCAGAAGCTGCACGTCGTGGTCGGTCAGGTGGGTGGCGTGCACGGCCGTGGTGTCCGGGCCGAGGATGCCGTGCCGGTCGAGCAGCTCGGTCGGGGTGCAGCCGTGTGCGGCCAGGCACTGCTCGTTCTCGGCCGGTTGTTCGGAGAGGTGGACGTGCAAGGGCCGGTGGCCGCCCAATTCTTTGAGGTGGTGCGCGGCCACCGCTCGTACGGAATGAATTGCCGCACCTATCCGGGCGTGCGGCGCGGCAGTCAGCTCGGCCACCCGGGATTGCCAGCGTTGCGGGGTTTCGTCGCTGAAGCGACGCTGGACGCCCTCGGGCGGCTCACCGTCCACACTGGACTGCAGGTAGAGCGTGTCGAGCAGGGTGATGCGCAGGCCGGCCTGGCGGGCGGCCTCGATCAGGGCGTGACCCATCGCGTTGGGGTCGGCGTAGGGAGTGCCGTCGGGGGAGTGGTGCAGGTAGTGGAATTCGCCTACGGCGGTAATGCCGGACATGGCCATCTCGGCGAAGACGGCGCGGGCCAGGCGCAGGTAGCTGTCCGGGTCGAGGGTGGCGGCTACCTGGTACATCAGGTCGCGCCAGGTCCAGAAGCTGCCGTCGCTGTGGGCGCGGCCGCGTAACGCTCGGTGGAAGGCGTGCGAGTGGGCGTTGGCGAAGCCGGGGAGGACGAGGCCTTCAAGTCGCCTGCCCGATTTTTCATGATTTATGGAAGCGAAGCGGCCATCGATGATCTCGATCCCGACGTCGGAAACCAACCGGTCGCCGAGCCAAGCGTAATCGGCCAGATAGGCCGTCATGTCAGCTCGCTCAGAACCGTGGCCAGAGCCTCGACGCCGGCCGTGCAGTCCGCGGGCTCGGCATACTCGGCCGGCGAGTGCGAGATGCCGGTCGGGTTGCGGACGAACAGCATCGCCGTCGGGACCTGCGCGGACAGCACGCCCGCGTCGTGGCCGGCGCTGGTCGGCAGGATCGGCGCGTCGTCCAGCAGGGTGGACAACTTCGACGCCAGGGCGGTGTCGAAGGTGACCTCGGCGCTCACCGACTCCGGCGTCACGGCGACCTCGGTGCCGTCCCGGCCGGCGCGTTCGGTGGCCCGCTTGGTGACCGCCTCCACCAGCGAATCCATCGTCGCGGTGTCCGCCGCCCGGGCGTCCAGCCAGCCGCGGACCAGCGACGGGATGGCGTTGGTGGCGTTCGGCTCGACCTCGACCCGGGCCATCGTGGCGTGCGCCCCGGAGAGGCGGGCCTCCTTGTTGGCGGCCAGCACCGTGTACGCGAAGGTCAGCATCGGGTCGCGCCGATCGGACATCTTGGTGGTGCCGGCGTGGTCGCCGTGGCCGGTGAAGTCGAACCGCCAGCGGCCGTGCGGCCAGATCGCGCTGGCCACGCCGACCGGGACCTCGAGCTGACGGCCCTGCTCGATGTGCAGCTCGACCAGCGCGCCGATCCGCGACCGCAGGCCGGGCAGCGGCCCGGCCGGGATCGCCCCGAGCGCCTCGCCGAAGGTGACACCGTCCTGATCGGTCAGTGCCGCGGCCTTCGCCGGGTCGATCGCGCCGGACAGCAGCCGGGACCCGAGGCAGGGCAGCCCGAACCGGCCGCCCTCCTCCTCGACGAACGCGACCACCGCGATCGGCGTGCCCGGGGTGTGGCCGGCCGCGCGCATCCGGTCGATGGCCAGGAACGCGCTGACGATCCCGAGCGGCCCGTCGTAGCCGCCGCCGTGCGGCACCGAGTCGAAGTGCGAGCCGGTCAGCACGGCGCCGCGCCCCCACTGGTCACCCCACCAAGCGAACAGGTTGCCGTTGCCGTCGTCGGTGACCGGCATGTCGCGCCGGTCGGCCTGGTTGCGGAACCAGTCGCGGAGGACCAGTTCGGGTTCGCTCAGCGCGTACCGCAAATAGCCGCCGCTGGACACCCGGCCGATCACCTCGATCTCGGCCCACAGGGCCGAGAAGACCTTCTCGCTCATGAGTGTTCCGGCGACATCGGGATGTGTACGCCGCTGGCGGCGGCCGACTCGTAACCGGCGTCCACATGCCGGATCACGCCGGTGCCCGGGTCGTTGGTGAGCACCCGCTCGATCTTCTGCCCGGCGAGGGCGGTGCCGTCGGCGACGCAGACCTGCCCGGCGTGGATGGACCGCCCGATGCCGACGCCACCACCGTGGTGGATCGACACCCAGGACGCGCCGCTGGCCGTGTTGAGCAGGGCGTTCAGCAGCGGCCAGTCGGCGATCGCGTCGGAGCCGTCGAGCATCGACTCGGTCTCCCGGTAGGGCGACGCGACCGAGCCGGAGTCGAGGTGGTCCCGGCCGATCACGATCGGCGCACTCAACTCGCCGCGCGCGACCATGTCGTTGAACCGGACGCCGGCCTTGTCCCGCTCGCCGTAGCCGAGCCAGCAGATCCGGGCGGGCAGCCCCTGGAAGGCGACCCTCTCCCCGGCCATCTTGATCCAGCGGGCGAGGGGTTCGTTGTCGGGGAACAGCTCGAGGATCGCCTTGTCGGTGGCGGCGATGTCCTTCGGGTCGCCGCTGAGGGCGGCCCAGCGGAACGGCCCCTTGCCCTCGGCGAACAGCGGGCGGATGTAGGCCGGGACGAAACCGGGGAAGTCGAAGGCGCGCTCATAGCCGGCCGTCTTGGCCTCGCCGCGGATCGAGTTGCCGTAGTCGAACACTTCGGCGCCGGCGTCCATGAAGCCGACCATCGCGGCGACGTGCCGGGCCATCGAGGCCTGGGCGCGCTCGGTGAATTCCTCCGGCTTGGTCCGCGCATACTCGGCGGCGTCCGCGAGCTCGACGCCGATCGGGATGTAGGACAGCGGGTCGTGCGCGCTCGTCTGGTCGGTCACGATGTCGATCTCGACGCCGCGCACGAGCAGCTCGGGAAAGACGTCGGCGGCGTTGCCCACGATACCGATGGATTTGGGGGTCCGCGCGGCTTTCGCGGCCAGCGCCTGGGAAATGGCGTCTTCGAGGTCGGTGGCGACCGTGTCCAGGTAGCGCGTCTCGACCCGGCGGCGCAGCCGGGACGGGTCGATGTCGACGACCAGGCAGACGCCATCGTTCATGGTCACGGCCAGCGGCTGCGCGCCACCCATGCCGCCACACCCCGCGGTCAGCGTCAGCGTGCCGGCAAGCGTGCCACCGAACCGCTTGGCCGCCACCGCCGCGAACGTCTCATACGTCCCCTGCAGGATCCCCTGGGTTCCGATGTAGATCCACGACCCGGCGGTCATCTGCCCATACATGGTCAGCCCGAGCTTCTCCAGCCGCCGGAACTCGGGCCAGGTCGCCCAGTCGCCGACCAGGTTCGAGTTGGCGATCAGCACCCGCGGCGCCCACTCGTGCGTCTGGAACACCCCGACCGGCTTGCCCGACTGCACCAGCAGGGTCTCGTCACCCTTCAGCCGGTCGAGCTCCCGGACGATCGCGTGGAACGACGGCCAATCCCGCGCCGCCTTCCCGGTCCCGCCGTAAACCACAAGATCCTGCGGCCTTTCGGCCACATCGGGGTCGAGGTTGTTCATCAACATCCGCTTGGCGGCCTCTTGCGGCCATCCCATTGCGGTGTACGCGCTGCCGTGTGCGGCCCTGATCTCGGACATCGCCCTCTCCTACGCCATGAACAGGTGCCGCCGAGCGGCCGCCTGCTCGAACTCCTCGAGGCGACGCTGCGCCAGATCCGGCGCCGCGTCACACATCGCCTGCAGAAGCACCATCGCCATCGCCATCGGCCCGGTATGCAGGTCGAACACCAGCTGGGTGCCGACCGCCGCGGGCAGAACCACATCGGCAAGCTCAGCGACCGGACTGACCACCGAGTCGGTGATCGCGACGATCGCGTACCCACTCTTCTTCGCTTCCCGAATCGCTTCGAGCGATTCCCGCGGATAGCGAGGCAGCACGACGGCAAGGAGCGCCGAGCCCCCGGCCGCCCGAGCTTGATCAAGCCGATCGAGCAGCGGCGTGCCCCCGACATCAAGCACGCGAACATCGGGGTGGACCTTGGCCGCGAAGTACCCGAAATACCCCGCGAGCGGCGCCGCCGCCCGAAGCCCGAGCACCGGAAGCGGCCGGCTGCCCATCAGGATGCGGGCAGCTTCCTCGACGTCATCGAGCCGCCCAAGCTGCTCTTGAAGCCGCCCAAGATGCTCGACTTCGGCCCGAACCGCAAGCTGCATGGCATTGCCGTCAGCCGCGCCCGGCTCGTCCTCACCCCCGGTGAGATCCCGCAGCTCACGCCGCAGAGCCGGATAACCGGAGTACCCAAGCGCCATCGCAAAGCGGGTGACGGAGGGCTGACTGACCCCGGCAAGATCGGCAACCTCAGCCGCCGAGAGATAGGCAGCTTTGGCGGCATGCTCAACAAGGCTGTGCGCAATGCGGCGCTGAGTAGGCGTAAGCCGAGCACCGTGAAAGAGGTCGACCACCGACCTGAGCGCCTCGTCATTCACACGAGCGAGCATATGCATAAAAAATTTCAGAAACCAGAGCCCTCGCCCGGAATGCCGCCGCTGGGGCTGACGGCGGGGGTGTCGGGTGACTACTGTGCACTGGTGAAGTCCAGAACTTCAATAGATATGTATGACGTTCATGTTCGCGCCCGAATGATCGACTTCTTCACCCTTGAGGGTTTGCCCTGGCCGCGCCGCCTGTGGGACATCGGCTCGCTGCTCGCCCTGCAGGAACTCCTGGAGGCTGGTTCCTGGGTTCGCCACCATGTTCTATCTCCGGCGGCGGTCGACTGGCAGCGCCACGAACTGCTGAAGGTCATCGGGCCCGACGTCGGCCTCGGCGACAAGGAATTACGCGCCGAACTGACCTCGCTGCTGAGCAAGCCGTTGCTCGACCCCAGCCCTGCCCACCGTCGACTGCGCGAAGTCATCGACCACGCTCGCGGTGGCTACCTGAGCCGCTGGGCGGCAGCGGCCGCCCAGCCGGAAGGGCGACGACCACAGCCGGAACGGCTGGCTCGTGTCGTCGCGGCCCATCTGCTCGACCTCGGCTACGACGCGAGCCACCTGGCGGCATGGATCGGGCAGCTTGCCCACCAGCGGGCGAGTGCCGAGGAAGTGCTGCGCGGCGCGGTCGCCCTCGACGCGGCCGCACCGCGCGAGTTCACCGTTCTTGCCGTCCTGGACAGCGCGCCCGAACGTGCGCAGGCCGAGAGTCAGGATTCGTGGGTTTCCGAGCGGGAGGTCGTGGGTTGGCTCAAGCAGCGTGGCCATTCGACCAGCGGTGTCCGTTCTGGCGGGGGATTCTGCTACCGGGTGACTGCGCGAGATCCGTTCAGCGCCGTGAGTCAGGTTCGCGAACTTGTCGAACGCATGGTGGCGCGATCGTCGTTCATGCGAGGCAACCGGGGTGGGATCAGGCCGGCCTCGCAGATGTGGGTCGATCAGCATCCGGACCCCATTCCCTTCGCTACCCCGGCGAGGGGCGCCGATGTGTTGTCCCTCGTGAACGAAGGCCGGCTGTACCAGGTCGACGGGCAGCGCACCCTGATCGACGACGCCTTGGAACTCGCCGCACCCGTGAATCGAGGTGCTCTCGGCCCGGCGGTTGCGGGGGCGTGGGCCGCCGTCGAGTCGCTGCTGTCGCATCCTGACGATCCTGCCGAGGAGGAACGATCGGGCAAGGCCGTCGCCGCGGACCGGCTGGCGGCGATCATTGCCTGCTCGTGGCCTCGCGCGGAGCTCACCACTCTCGCCCACCGGCATCAACCCGAGACGCCCGATGCCTTGGCCGAGAAGCTGGCAACCTGCACGGCCAACCGCGACCGGGCATTCGCGGTCGCGGAGGCCCTGACGGCAGGGGACACGCTGAGGCTGGCCAACCGTTTCCGGCGCGACGCCGACATCGCGGCGGTGCATCGGATGCGCCGGGTGGTCATCAACCCCAAGGGAGAGCTCGCGACCGCAGCCACTGTCTTCCGGATCGCCATGCGGCGCCTCTACCGCACCCGCAACATCGTGTTGCACGGTGGATCTACGCAGGGAGCGGCATTGAAGGCTGCGCTTCGGATCGCCGCGCCGTTGGTGGGCGCCGGGCTCGACCGGATCACTCACGCCGCGCTGGTCGAGGGACTCGCTCCGCTGGACCTGGCCGCTCGGGCCGAGGTCGGGCTGAAGCTGGTCGGGGGCGAGACCGACCTGAACGTGGTCGACCTCCTCGAGCCGCGCCGGTGACACGGAAGCGGCCCTGAAAAGCAAGAGGGCCCCGGCCAAATCGGCGAGGGCCCCTGCATGCTTGCCGCAACTATACGCGATCGCTGGGGGCCTTCAACTGCCAGACGTGACGAGGGTGCGTAGCCGGGCGAGCGCCTCGGCTCGTAAAGCTCAGCGACCGGACTGACCACCGAGTCGGTGATCGCGACGATCGCGTACCCACTCTTCTTCGCTTCCCGAATCGCTTCGAGCGATTCCCGCGGATAGCGAGGCAGCACGACGGCAAGGAGCGCCGAGCCCCCGGCCGCCCGAGCTTGATCAAGCCGATCGAGCAGCGGCGTGCCCCCGACATCAAGCACGCGAACATCGGGGTGGACCTTGGCCGCGAAGTACCCGAAATACCCCGCGAGCGGCGCCGCCGCCCGAAGCCCGAGCACCGGAAGCGGCCGGCTGCCCATCAGGATGCGGGCAGCTTCCTCCACGTCATCGAGCCGCCCCAGCTGCTCCTGAAGCCGCCCGAGATGCTCGACCTCGGCCCGCACCGCGAGCTGCATGGCGTTGCCCTCGACGGCGCCCGGCTCGTCCTCGCCCCCGGTGAGCTCGCGCAGCTCCCGCCGCAGCGCCGGATAGCCGGAGTAGCCCAGCGCCATGGCGAACCGGGTCACCGAGGGCTGACTGACCCCGGCGATCTCGGCGACCTCGGCCGCCGAGAGGTAGGCCGCCTTGGCGGCATGCTCGACGAGGCTGTGCGCGATGCGGCGCTGGGTCGGCGTAAGCCGGGCACCGTGAAAGAGGTCGACCACCGACCTGAGCGCCTCGTCATTCACACCCAGGAGCATATGCATAAAAAATTTCAGAAACCAGAGCGATCACCCGCGCCGGCTCCGCGAGCAGCGTTCCGTCAGGCGGTCTTGCCGGTTCGGCATCGACTCAGTCGTCCCAGGAGGCGGCAATCTTGGCCGCCCGGGCGATCGCGGTCTCCGCCGGCTCGGCGGCGGGGATCTCGCCGTCGCCGTAGGGGCGCACTCTGAACCCGCCCACCGCCGGGTGGAATGCCAGGCCGCGTTTGACCAGGCTGGGCCGGTCGCGGCGGTCATACAGGTTGAGGGTGCCGTGACTGATCCACGGCCACACGCGGCGGAGCACCGGGTTCGCCGCGGCGGCTCGGGCGATCGGCACGGTGCTTCCCTCGCCGTGCTCGGTGATGATGTGCCAGAGCGCTTCGATCGCGACGTCCGGGTCGCTGACGGCAAGGTAGGTGTGGCGCTCGGCAAGGTCCGCGGCGGAATGCTCTTGGTGCAGGTCGAGCATCGTGCCGGCGATCTCGTCCAGGTCGACCGTCCGACCCGCCGCGACCGGGTCACCACGGTCGTCCAAGATCATCACTTCGTAGCCCCCGCCGCAGCCGGCGCGAACGCTGAGGTGCCCATTGGGTGTAAACAGCACGGCCGCGACCGGGCCGAAGCGGTCCGAGCCGGCTCTCAGTCTCTCGAGACCGGTTCGTCGGTTCAGTTCGTCGAACATGACATCCCGGTCGAGGACGGCCAGGAAGCGGAAGAGGTGCGGGTCGAAGCGGCCCGGATCGGCCGCCGCCAGCTCGGCGCGGGTCCACCAGCGGACGGCGTTGAACTCGCCGGCGTCCGGGCGCAGTTCCTCGTCGCCGGTGCAGGCCAGGACGTACCAGAGGCTGACGTCGGTGTGGCCGTGGTCCTGCCCGACCGTATGCGTGATGGTCAGAAAGGTCGGCGACCGCGACAGACCCGCGTCGCCCAGACCGAGCTCTTCCTGAATCTCCCGCCGCGCGGTCAGCGCGGGGTCCTCATCGACCTCGACGTGACCGCCCGGCGGGAGCCACAGCCCGGCGTTGATGTGGTCGACGAGCAGGATTCGCCCGTCCGCGGCGACCGGCACCACATAGGACACCAGGTGTTGCGGCGGGGACGCAGGCTTGACCCGGCGGAACACGTCGTCCGTGCTCGCCAGCCAGGCCAGCGCCGACGCGCGATGCTCGGCGCCGAGCTCGTCGGCCGGTGCGAACCGGGACACCAGGTCATGGACTACCGCTACGGACTCACGCATCCGGAGATGCTGTCACGGGCGCCCCGGCGTGTCGCCCGCCGTGATGAGATCGCGTAGCCGGCCGAGGGCCTCGGCTCGCACCCCGGTCAGCACCGGCTCGCTGGTCACCCTCGTGGGGCGGAGCGAGACCCGGCGCGGCAGGCGGGCGGTCGCGGATCGGATGTGGTCGAGCAGGGCCGGACCCCAGCGGCCGCCGACGACGATCTCCTGCGGGTCGGCCAGGGCGATCACCGCGGCGATCGCGCCGGCCACCGCCGTGCCCAGGATGGCGTGGATGGCGGGAGGGCTTGCCAGCAGGCGGTCGACGTCGATCGCGGTGGAACCCGGGCGGCGCAGGCCCAGCTCGCCGAAGAGTTCGATGAGCCGGACCGCGCGGCCGTCGGGGCCGGTGGTGAGCAGGTGGGCTATCTCGCCGGTCAGGCCGTGGTGGCCTCGGCGGACCGCGCCGTCGTTGACGATCGCGCAGCCCAGGCCCTCGTCCAGGTAGAGGTAGGCGAAGTCGGCGGCGGTGTCGCGCTCGGCCAGGGCCGCCCAGTTCACGTCGTTGTCGACGATGACCGGGCCCGGGCCGAGGATCGCCGCCGGGTCGAGTTCGCCGACCAGGAACGGTGCGTCGGGCAGGTGCACCAGGCGGCCGGTGGCGCGGTCGACCGGGTCGGCCGCCCCGACGACGGCCAGGCGCGTCTCCCCGGTTCTGATCTCGGCGACCGCGGCGGTCAGCGCCGCGGCCACCTGATTGGGCTCGGTGGGCTGCCGGGTCGCCCGGGCCACGGTGTCGCCGTAGACGTCCACGCACTCGGCAACCACGCCGGCCGGGGTGATCGTCACCGCCAGGGCCGTGCCGATCGCCGGTGCCAGCGCGTAGTAGGAACCCACCCGGCCCTTGCCGCGCCCGCCGGGGGTGCGTTCGCCGGTGTCGGCGAGCAGGCCGCGCTCGGTCAGCCGGCGCACGCTCTCGCCGGCGGTCGGCTTCGAGATGCCGATCTCGGTGGCCAGCTCCGCCCTTGTCAGCCGGCGGTGCCGCATCAGCGCGCGCAGCACGTGCTCGTCGGTCACCGACCGAACCAGCTCCAGCGAGGGCGAAGGCGAGGGCGAAGGCGAGGGCGAAGGCACGGCAGGGGCCATGTGCCGATTCTAGGCAGGACTCTTGTCTGGAAAGCGCGCAGGGCTTACCGTGCTTTCAAGTAATTATGCCTAACTAGAAGGAGATCGCCGTGGCTCTGCCGCACTGGGAAGAGACTCCCGCCGACCTCGGGGCCGCGACCCGCGAGATCAAGACCGCCCTGCGCGCGCAGATCGCCGCCTCCGGCCGCACCGTCGACGAGGTCTTCGCCGTCGTCGAGCAGCGGGTCCAGGCCGCCGTCGACGACATCACCGCCGCCCGCCGCCGGGGCGAGAGCGTCTGGCCGGTCATCGACTACGCCGACATCGCCGCCGGCGCCGTCTCGCCGGCCGAGATCGCCAAGTTGCGCCGCCGTGGCTGCCTGGTCGTGCGCGGGCACTTCGAGCGTGCCCAGGCCCTGGGCTGGGATGCCGACATCGTCGACTACGTCGAGAGCAACCACTTCTTCGAGGACTACCGCGGCCCCGGCGACGACTTCTTCGGCAGCGTCGGCTCCAAGCCCGAGATCTACCCGATCTACTGGTCGGCCGCGCAGATGCAGGCCCGGCAGAGCGACCGGATGGCCACCGTGCAGGCGTTCCTGAATGCGCAGTGGACGCACGAGTCGGACGGCGTGCAGTGGTTCGACCCGGCCCGTGACTCGCTCTACCCCGACCGCATCCGCCGTCGTCCGGAGGGCGCCGACTCGGCCGGCCTCGGCACCCATCTCGACCCCGGCACTCTCGACCTGTGGATGACGCAGGCCTACCAGCAGGCGTTCCGGCACCTCTTCGACGGCGACGTCGAGAAGTACGACCCGTGGGACGCGGCCCACCGCACCGCCGGCCCGCAGTACCCGGGCTCGACCATGTGCTCGGCGTTCCGCACCTTCCAGGGCTGGACCGCGCTGTCCGACATGGACCACGACCAGGGCGTCCTGCACACCGTGCCGATCCCGGAGGCGATGGCCTACCTGATGCTGCGCCCGCTGCTGAGCGACGTCCCCGACGACGACATGTGCGGCGTGACGGTCAACCAGGTCTTCCCGGCCGGCCACAAGTGGCACGCCCCGCTGATGGAGGCGCTGTCCGGCATCCCGGACGTCCGGGCCGGCGACTCGGTCTGGTGGCACTGCGACATGATCCACAGTGTTGCCCCGGTCGAGGCCCAGAAGGGCTGGGGCAACGTCATGTACATCCCGGCCGCGCCGTGGTGCCCGCGCAACGAGGAGTACGCGGCGAACGTGCGCGACGCCTTCGCCAAGGGGGAGAGCCCCAGCGACTTCCCGGCCGAGCACTACGAGCGCGACTGGGCCAACCGCTTCCAGCCCACCGACCTCAACGAGATCGGCCGCCGCGGCCTCGGCCTCAGCTGACGGCGTGCAAGGCTGCAAGTATGCAGATCACGGCCATCGCCACCTACCCGGTCAAGGGTTGCCACCGGATCGAGCACGACGTCGCCGACGTCGAGCCGTGGGGGCTTGCCGGTGACCGCCGGTGGATGATGGTCGACGCCGACGGTGTCGGGATCACTCAGCGCATCCTGCCGCTGCTCACCCAGCTGTCGGTCCGGATGCGGCCCGGTGGCCTGGAGTTGTCGGCGCCGGGGATGCCCACGCTGGCCGTGGACGAGCCGGTCGACGGCCCGGAGGAACTGGTGCGGGTCTTCAAGAACCACGCGCCGGCCCCCGCCCGGATCGCCGAGACTGCGTGGAGCAGCGCATTCCTCGGCCGCCCGGTGCGCCTGGCCTGGCAGGCCGACCCCGGCGGGCGCCACGTCGGCGGCAACCCCGCCGACGGTGAGCCGGTCAGCTTCGCCGACGGCTACCCGCTCCTGATCGCCAACACGGCGTCCCTCTCCGCGCTCAACGACTGGCTGACCGAGGCCGGCGACGAACCGGTGCCGATGACCCGCTTCCGCCCGAACCTCGTCGTGTCGGGCGCCCTTCCCTGGGCGGAGGACGACTGGTCCGCCCGCGGGGTGCGGCTCAAGATCGGCGACGCGGTCCTCAACGCCGACAAACCGTGCCCCCGCTGCCTGGTCACCACCGTCGACCAGGAGACCGGGGAGAAGGGCAAGCAGCCGCTGCGGATGCTCGGCCAACGCCGGCGGTTCGGTGACGGGTTGCTGTTCGCGATCAACCTCATCCCGGTCGTCACCGGCTCACTGCGCGTGGGCGACGCGGTGACCGTACTGGACTGAGGTCGTCACCCTCCGGGTGAAGCGTGTCGCATATGCCTTAGGTCTGTCTTAGGAAGGTTGCCCGCGGTGCCGCCGCCGCGAAGGATCCCTCAGCGTGACCGCACCTCGCCTCGTTTCCCCCCGCTGGCTCGCCGCCGGCGGTGCCGTGATCCTCGCCTCGGTGCTGGGTGTGGCGCTCGTGCTGCAGAACTCCGGTTCGGCCTGCGCGGCGCCCCCGTCCACATCGGCCAAAACCGGCAAGGCGACCTTTTACGACCTGGGGTCCGGGACCGGCAACTGCTCCTTCCCCAGCGCGCCCGCCGACGACCTGTTCGTGGCACTCGGCCCCGACCAATACTCGAACGGCGCGGCCTGCGGCACCTACCTCGACGTGACCGGCCCCAAGGGCAAGGTGCGGGTCAAGGTCCTCGACTCCTGCCCGGAGTGCGGCACCGGCCACCTCGACCTGAGCCGCACCGCCTTCAAGAAGATCGGCGCCGAGGTCGACGGAATCATCCCGATCACCTACAAGACGGTCACCACCGCGACGGCGCCCGGTCCGATCAGCGTGCGCGTCAAGGAGGGCTCGTCGCAGTACTGGCTGGCCGTCCTCATCGACAACCACGCCACCCAGCTGAAGTCGGTCACGGTCAACGGCAAGACCACCCACCGCGAGGACTACAACTACTGGATCATCGACAGCGGTGCTGGCAGCGGACCTTTCAAGATCAAGGTCACTGATGTGTACGGCCACAGCGCCACGGTGTCCGGCATCAAACTGTCCCCCGAGGTGACCCAGAAGACCACGGCTCGCCTGGCCACCGGCACGTCCGGGGCTGCGACGACCACCGCGGCCAAGAAGAAGGCTGCCGCCCCGAAACCGGCGACAACCTCCGCGTCCCCGTCGCCGGCCGTGTCCTCGGCCGCCCCCGCGCTGGAATCCACCGAGGCCGCCCCCGACACCGCCGTCGCCACCGAAGAAGCACCCAGCGAGGCGTCCGTCGACCTGGCGGCCAGCTCCTGCAAGTAAGAACTTCCGCGCCCCACTCCGCCGCGCCCCGGCCATCCCCCAGGTCAGGAGCGCGCGGCCGCCGGCCGCCGGCGGCGACGCACGTCACCCCCCGTGCGTCGCCGTCCCGGCGGCCTCGGTCGTCATTCCCGCAGGTCGAGCCACATCAGGATGTCGTCCCGGTCGTCGCCCGGCGCGACCCGGATGGTGCCCGGCAGCCGCCCGACCTCGCGGTAGCCGACCCGCCGGTAGAAGTTCTCGGTGCCGATCCCGCCGCGCACGGTGACGTGCAGCCCGGCCAGGCCCATCTTGCGGCCGAGCGCCTCGGCCTCGCGCATGAGCCCGGCCCCGTAGCCCCGCTTCTGAATGCGCGGCGTGACCATGACCCGCTTGAGCACCCGCCAGTGATCCTTGAGATCGAACCGGTTGTCGGTGACGAAGAGCAGCGCGACGATTTCCCCGTCGTCGACGCCGACGATCAGCCGATCGAGCCCGGCGTCGACCCCGGCAAAGGCGGCTTCGGCAACGGGCCGGACCTGCGCGGCCGAGACCGGCGCCACGAACCCGACGGCCCCACCGGCATTGGTCACCTCGACCCAGAGCGCCACGATCCGGGCCCGAAGATCGTCGGTCAGCTCCGGATCAACCACGAACTCAACAGCCATACAGCCATCATCCAGGGTGCGGAAGAAGGGACTCGAACCCTCACGCCCTCTCGGGCACGGGCACCTAAAACCCGCGCGGCTGCCAATTTCGCCACTCCCGCCCGTTTCGCCCCGCAGGGCAAAGCGTCGAACAGATTCTAGACGGTCAGCTGCGGATTCCGGCTCCCGCCGGCAGTGACCTTGTCCCACCGAGAGGCCGGCGGGACAGGGCCCCGCCCCGAGCACGGCGGCCGCCTTGCGGGTCTGTTGCCGCATGACGGCCGCCGTGGGAGCGGGGGACCCTGCCGGTCGGCGAGTCGTGCCCCTCTGATCGGCAGGAACGTGGGCGAACTATGGGAATTGATCAGTCGATTCCCAGGTCGCGGCGCAGCTTCGCGACGTGGCCGGTGGCCTTCACGTTGTAGAGGGCGCGCTCGATCACGCCGTTCTCGTCGATCACGAACGTCGAGCGGATGACGCCCATCACCGTACGGCCGTAGTTCTGCTTCTCGCCGAACGCGCCGTACGCCGTCAGGACACTCTTGTCCTCGTCGCTGACCAGCGGGAACGTGATGGCGTCGCGCTCGCGGAACTTCGCCAGCTTGGCCGGCACGTCGGGGGAGATGCCGACCACCTCGTAGCCGGCCGCCTGCAGCGACGCCAGCGAGTCGCGGAAGTCGCACGCCTGGGTGGTGCAGCCGGGAGTCATGGCGGCGGGGTAGGCGTAAAGCACCACCCGGCGGCCGCGAAGGTCCTTGAGGGAGAGCCGGTCGCCGTTGTCGGTCGGCAGCGACCAGTCGGGCGCGGTGTCCCCGGCGGAAAGTCGGGCGGTCTCATTCATGCGACGACCATAGTCCGGGCAGCTGGGGCGGGTAGGGCGGCCCGCAGGCGGAGCACACCTTCGAACGCGAGGGCGGCGCCGGCGGCCAGCGCGACGGCCACCGCGGCGCGGATCAGCCAGCCGGGGCCGGCGGCCGGCAGGACCGCGGCGGCGAAGACGCCGATCTGGGTGAAGCCGGCGAACAGCGCCACCACCGCGCCCGCCAGAGCCAGGAAGAACGGGGGATGGCGGTAACTCGCCCCGATCGCCAGCAGGCCGACCGTGATGAGCAGCAGGGAAGGGGCGGCGCCGTCGAGGGTGGTGCTCACGGCGTACGCAAGCGGGGACATTGCGGCGATCAGGGTGACCGGCCGCACCGACCTGGGCCATCTTCGCAGCAGGGCGAAGGCCGTCAGGCCGGTCAAGGCCGTTATCGACCACCAGAGCCAGGCTTTCGGCGGCGGCTCCCAGTCGAGGGTGCCGGCGATCGTGAACGTGCGCACCTGCACCCGCAGCGGCACCTCCCAATCGCGCAGGCGATGCGCCCGGCTGGGGTCGGCCTGCGCCTGCGGCGGCAGACCGGAGCTGAGCCAATGGGTGCGCTGATCATGCCAGCGCACGCTGGTCGAGCCGGAAATGCGGCGCCAGCTGGGTGGGGCGGTCGGGTCGGCGGAGGCGGGCACCGGGTTGTCGCCGGTCCGGGTTTCATTGATGTACGCCGCGGGAGAGTTGACGTTTTCCCAGGTCCCGTCGGGTCTGACGTCGAGATAGGGCTCACCGGAGTAGCCGAGGATCTCGACCGAGTGACCGGTCTTGTTGGTCAACTCCAAGCGCGCGCCGGCCTCGACCGTGCGGACCGTCAGGCCCTTCTCCGGCGTGCTGATCCCGGTGATCGTCGTGCGGTAGGCGGTGGCGTCGGGAGCGTCCCCACCGTGCGCGAACGCGGGCGTGGCCGGCGCGAGAACCGCGCCGGCCACGATCACCAAGAGGGCGCCGAGCCTCACCCGGCGGCCGCCGTGACGGCCTCGCTGAGCTGCGCCGCGGTCGGGATGGTGCCGCCGGTGCCCTGCAGTTGCTTGCCGGCGACGACGATGGTGGGCGTGCCGGTGTAGCCGCGCGTCGAGAACGTCTCGGTGACCTTCGTGGCCCACGCGGTGTAGGTCTTGTCGTTCACCGCGGTGGCGAAGTCGTCGCCGAGCCCGACGCTCTTGCCCAACTCAATGATCTTGGCGTTGGACAGCCCGTCGCTGTTCTCCTCGGGCTGGTTGTCGTACATGACCTTGTGGAACTCGCTGAACTTGCCGCCCACCGCCGCGGCCGCCGCGGCCCCGGCCGAGCGGGTGGAGAACTCGGTGCCGTTGGAGGCCCGGTCGAGGATGGCCACCGGGTGGTAGCGCACGGTGATCTTCTTGTCCGCGACGAGCTGGTCGATGGTGGCGTCGGCCGCGATCTCGAACTGGTGGCAGATCGGGCACATGAAGTCCTCGTAGAGGTCGACCGTGACCGGGCCGGTGCCGACCGCGAACGCGGTGCCGTCGTCGACGGCGACGCTCGGGGTGGTCAGCGTGCTCGCGTCGTTGCTCTCCTGCCGGGACAGCACACCCCAACCGATCAGACCGGCGATCAGGAGTACGCCGACGACCGCGACGGATGTCCAGATCGTCACCGCGCGGCGGCGCTCGGCCGCCTTCTGCTGCTCGACGATGCGTTTCGCCGCCGAGCGTTCGCGGTCACGGTTGCCCTTGCTCATCGTTCTCCCATCAGAAGGCCGTCCATCGAGAACCGGGTGCGCGGCTTCCACAGCAAAATCCCAGCGAGCAGCAGGAATCCGGTGTCGCGGGCGATGTCCAGGCCGTACGCCGTGTTGCGCCCGGCGGCGAGATCACCGCCCTTGCTGAAGCAGCCGCAGTCGATCTGCAGCCCACGGGCCCACGCGGAGATGATCCCGGCGATGAAGACCACCAGGAGCAGCGCCGAGATGGCCGCGCTGAGTCGCACGGCGAGCCCGATGAGCAGAAGCAGACCGACCGCTATCTCGAGGAACGGCTGGATCGCGCCGACCAGCTTGGCGGTGTCGTAATCCATCAGGCGATAGGCGTTCACCGCCCGCCCGGACTCGGCCAAGTCGGTGACCTTGAGCCCACCGGCGATCAGGAACACCGCCGCCAGCCCAAGACGAGCCACCGTGGAGATCCACGGCCACGCCTTGCCCAAATGCATTGTCACGCCCAGTCAGTCGTTGTCCTCGCTCAGCAGGTTCCACCATTCTGCTGAGGTTTGGCTGGGAATCAGCACGGTCCAGAGACCCGTCACACCGCTTGCGCCTGGGACACCGCGGTGACCAACTCGTCGCGGGCCCGGGCGACCCGGGAGCGGATCGTGCCGACCGGCACGTCCTCGACCTCGGCCGCCTCGGCGTAGGACAGGCCCAGCACCTGGGTCAGCACGAACGCGGTGCGACGCTCCTCGCTGAGCCGGCCGAGCAGGTCGGCCGTGCTCAGCCGATGCGCCGGGTCGGGCGCGGGCAGGTCGGTCCAGGCCTGGGCGGCGAGCCGTGCGTCGAGCCGCCGGCGGCGAACCACGGCACGCAGGTGATCGGCACAGGTCCGCCGGGCGATGCCGAGCAGCCAGGTGCGTGCGCTGGAGCGGCCCTCGAAGCCGGGCAGCGCCTTGACCGCACGCAGGTAGGTTTCCTGGGTGAGATCGTCGGCCGCACCCGGATCGACCAGGGCGGCGGTGAACCGCCACACGTCGGCCTGGGTGGCCCGGACGAACGCCGCCAGCGCAGCCTCGTCTCCCGCACCGGCCGCCAGGGCCAATTCGGTGGTGCCTTCACCAGCCGTCATGGTCGGCCATCGTACGGGAACGGGAAATGTCGGGGGGTTCTGGAACCATGTCAGGCAGATCGACGACTACCCGCCGGTGGGAGCATTCGACCGGATCGGGGAGCATGGCGCGCATGACCTTTGATCGTCGCCGCGCCCTGGCGGGTGGTTTCGGCCTGCTGATCGGGCTGTTCCTGGTGCTGCTGGGCCCGGCCGCGCCGGCCAGCGCGCACGCCGCGCTGGTCGCCACCGACCCCGGGAACGGCACGATCGTGCCCGACGCACCCAACAAGGTGACCCTGACCTTCAGTGAGTCGGTGCAGCTGGTCAGCGGCAAGATCCAGGTGCTCGCGCCGGACGGCTCCCGCGCCGACCAGGGCGAGCCCACGGTCGACGGCGGCACCCTCACCATCCCGCTGCGCTCCGGCGGCGGCCGGGGGACCTACCTGGTGAGCTTCCGGGTGATCTCGGCCGACAGCCACCCGATCGGGGGCAGCATCACCTACTCGGTGGGTGCCGCTTCCACCCCGCCGACGTCGACGGTCGACGACAGCAAGGTCGACCCGGTGGTCCGGGCACTGATCCCGGTCGGCAAATACTTGGGGTACGCGGGGCTGGTGCTCCTGGTCGGCCCGGCGCTCGTGCTGGCCCTGCTGTGGCCGCACCGCCTCTCCCGGCGCGGCCCGTCCCGGGTCGTCTGGACGGGTCTGGGCCTGGTCGGCTTCAGCACCCTGATGGCGATCTGGCTGCAGGTGCCCTATTCGATCGGCACCGGCCTGTTCGACGTCCGGGTCGGCGATCTGCGCGACGTGCTGGGCAGCACGTTCGGCGCGGTGATGCTGGTCCGCATCGGCGTGCTGTGCGCGGCCGCCCTGCTGCTGCGCCCGCTGCTCAAGGGCGCCGGCGAGTCGAAGACCGACCTGGCCCTGCTCGGCGTGCTCGGGGTGGCGGCGCTGGCCACCTGGCCGCTGACCGGGCACCCGACCGCGTCGCCGGTGGCCGGTGTCTCGGTGGTGGTCGACGCGATCCACCTGGCCGCCATGTCGGTGTGGCTGGGCGGCCTGGTCATGCTGGGCGGGTTCCTGCTGCGCCTGGCCAACGAGCGTGAGCTGGCCGCGATCCTGCCGATCTGGTCGCGCTGGGCGGCCACCGCGGTGACCGCGCTGATCCTGGCCGGCGTGGTGCAGGCGCTGATCGAGGTGGCGTCGCTGGACGGCCTGGTCAACAGCACCTACGGCCGGCTCATCCTGGTGAAGGTGGCGCTGGCCGGGGTGGTGCTGGGCGTCGCCTGGTTCTCCCGGCGGCTGGTCCGCTCCAAACAGGCCGAGGCCTCGCCCCGCGGCCTGCGCCGGGTGGTCTGGATCGAGCTGGCGATCACCGCGGTGGTGCTGGGGGTGACGGCCGCGCTGGTGCAGATCGCCCCGCCGCGCACGGCCGAGGCCGCCGAGTCCGCGGCCACCAGCTCCACCGTGTCGCAGACGGTGACCAGCAGCACGATGGCGCTGCAGGTGGACATCTTCCCGGCCACGGTCGGCAACAACTCGATCCACCTGTATGCCTACACGCCCGACAACAAGCCGCTCACCGTGGTCGAGTGGACCGGAACGGCGGCCCTGGAGTCGAAGGGCATCGAGCCGATCCAGATTCCGTTGCTGCGGATCACCGACTTCCACGCGGTCGGCGATATCGCCCTGCCGTCGGCCGGGCAATGGACGTTCAAGTTCACGGTCCGCACCAGCGACATCGACCAGGAGACGCTCTCGATGACGGCAAACATTTCCTGACCCGGTTCGCCGTTTGGCCCGGTCCCGGCGGGGACCGGGCCATTGTCATATCTATCAGGGTGTTAGCCGCTATTTGACCACTTTGGGATTATTTGGACTTGTATGGTCACCGCAGTACGGCCCAAGAAGGGGGAGAAGCTGATGCGGTGGCTCCGCACCATCCTCGGAATGCTGCTGTTGACCATCGGGTTGCCGGCGCTGCTCGCCGGCGCGGCCCTCTGGACCGCCATGCAGCACCGCGATCAGGGCGGCGCGTTCAGCGGCGAACTGCAGCGTCTCGCCACACCCGGATACGCGTACGTCGTATCCGACGTGGATCAGCTGCTCCGCACGGACGCGCCCTTCACCCGGATCGGCGACACCCAGCTGCGGATCAACGCCGGCACCCAGGACGGTCCGGCGTTCGTCGGCCTGGCCCCGTCCGCCGCCGTCGACGAGTACCTGCAGGGCGTCCCGCACGTCCGGGTCCGCACGGTCGACATCGGCACCGGCGCCCTCCCGGTCGCGACATACCCCGTCGGCGGCCGCGAGGCTCCCCGGGTGCTGCCCGCGCGCGCGTCGTTCTGGCTGCGCAGCAGCGCCGACGGCGACCTGGCGTGGTCGCCCGGCGAGGTGACCGGCGGCCCGTACAGCCTGGTCATCATGAGCCCCGGCGCGAAAGCCGGCATCCAGCTGACGTCGTCGGCCGAGTTGCGCCCCGGCTGGATCAACTCCAGCACGTGGGGCCTGCTCACCCTGGGCACGCTGCTCGCCATGACCGGCCTGATCATCCTGGCCTGGCCGGCCCGGCGCCGCGAGATCGTCTACGTGGTCGAGCCCAGCCAGGTGCCCAACCTGATGGCCGCGATCGGCGTCCCGCTGCCGCTCACCAACGTCCACGTCGGCCGCGGCGGCGCCCACCGGCCACGAACCTTGGCCGACGCGGAGAAGGCCGCCCTTGAGGCTTCCGCTTCCCGCCTGACCTGGCCTCCGGCGGGCACACCCGCGCTGACCGGGCCGGCCGCGGTTCCGGTTTCGGCGGTGCCGGCTTCCGGGCGACCGTCTTCGCCCGCTCACGCTTCTCCGGTCCCGGTCTCTGCCGTTCCGGCTTCCGGCGTCCCGGTTTCTGCTGTTCCTGCCGCCGTCGCTCCGTCCTCGCCGGCCTCGGCGGCGGCTGGTTCGGGGGCCTCGGGTTACGCGGTGGCCGGCTCGGTCACGACCGTGGCCGGCCTCGGTTCGAGTGCGGCTTCGCCCGGGGGTTCGATTTCGGGTGCAGTGACCGGCCACGGCTCAGTCGCGGCAGCGGCAAGCGGTTCTGTCGCGTCTGCGGCTGGTTCGGTTTCGACCGCGGCGGCTGGTTCGGCTGGTTCTGGTCCGGCTGGTTCTGGTTCGGCTGGTTCTGCTTCGACTGCGGCGGCCGGTTCGGTTTCGGCTGTTCCGGCCGTCGCCTCCGGTCGGTCGGCCGCGCCGGACGCCGCCGAATATGCGGCTGCCACCGCTATCCCCGGCCGGGCGCCGGACGACCAGCGGCCGGCGCCCGGCGAACCGCTCAACTTCATCAAGCCGACGTCCGGCGGTGCACTCCCGCTCGGCGACTACCCGTCGTCGGCGGACCCGCTGTTCGGGCGGCGGGGGGAGCGGCTCGGGCGCAAGCGCGACACGGGGCCCGGTGACCTGCCGTTGTTCCAGGCCTCGGCCGTGGGCGCGTGGGTGGCGGAGACCGCCGCCGAGCGAGCCCGGGAAACCGAGGCGACGGCCGCCGCCCGCATGGCCGAGGTGGCCCGCAAAAAGGCCGCGGCCGCTGCCGAGTCGGCCGGCAAGACTCCTGCTGACGCCGATGGCGCCGAAAAGGCGGTGGCCACGGCATCGGCGAACGGCAGTTCCGAAGCTGGCGACGACCGCACCGCTTCCGGCGCTGCCGAACGGTCGGAGGCGACGCGCGTCCCTGATGGCGAACCATCGGACGGGAAGCGCGTGCCGGATGGTGACCAAGCGTCGGGTGCGAAGCGCGCGCCCGGCGGTCGGCCGGCGCCGGCACCGACCGGTGATGCGGCTGTCGCCGCTGCCTACGCGGCCGGTGCTGCGGACGCGCGCGCCGCGCGCGGAGCTCACGACCGGGCGGAGTCCATGGCCGCGCCGTCGCCGTCGCCGACTCCGGCCGGACGGGAGCGGATGGCGGCCCGCGAGGCGCGGACGGCCGAGCAACGGGTTTCCGTGGTCACCGGGCCGAAGGCCACCGACTGGGCGGCGACCGGCCTGACCCGCGCGGACGCCCCACGGGTCGGCCGTCAGCAGGCCGCGGGCAACCGCCCCACCGCGACGCCCGCCGAGCAGGCTGCCGGTGCGCCGGGATCGCGAGTCCCCGCTCCGGCCACGACTGGCACGCCGATCGCGCCGGGCGGAATTCGTCCGGCTGCGTCGGCCACTCCTGCCACGGCGGCGACTCAAGCCGCGTCGCGGGGTGCGGCGAACGGGGAGCCGGCTGCGGCCGAGTCGTCGTCCGCTGCTGTCGCGGCTCCGAAAGGGCCCGCGTTTCCGCAGGTGCTCGGGTTGGGACGGGCGTCCGTCGCGGCTGTCGAGCGCGAGGCGGGTGACGTAGAACTCGGCGCCGGCGTTGCGGCGGCGGGCTCGTCCGCGGCTACCGTTCAGGGCGCTGGAGCGGACGGTTCCGTTCCTGCTTCGGTGGTCGAGCGAGGTTCGGCGGCCGGGCGGAATGCCGCCGCCGCGAACCCGGGTCGGTCCCATCTCGAAGCCACTCCGGCCGGCACCGCCGGGTCGTCCGCTCGCGCGACGACCGCGAACGCCGGCGCCGAGCCGCCCCTAACCGCCAGTGGGGAGCGGCAGGCTGCGGGGGCGGGCACCGAGCCCGGTCACGACGACCGCACTCCGGTGTCCGCTCCCAAGCAGAACTCCGTGACCGGCGCAGCCCCTGCCACCGCCCCCGCCGCCGGCGCCACGTTGCCGGCCGGGAACGCGGCCAAGGACGCGGCCCATGACGGCGGCCGACACGCGCGTGATGCGAACTCCGGGCGGGCGGGTGCCGGTGCGCCGGGCTCGGCGCGCTCCGCGGAGCAGCCGGTTGCTCCGGCTCCGGTGCGGCCCGCCGCGCCGTCCCAGCCGTCCAGCCCGGAACGGACCTCGGCCGCCCTTCCCACAGCCTCTGGCGGCGTGACCTCGGGTGGCGTGACCTCGGGTGGCGCGGCCGACCTGGCCGAAACGGACTCCGCGGCGAATAGCCAGCGGCCGATGCGGGTCGCGGCCGGTGCGGCGGATCTTCCGGCGGTCATGCACGCGATGGCGCGCGGGGAGAAGATCGGCGTGACGGCTTCGGCCGGCGCGGTCGAGGTGAGTGGCTCGGCGCCGGTCCGGGACGAGCAGAACATTGCCGCCACCCCGACCGCCGACCTCAGCGCGATGATCGCCGGGCCGGTCACCGACGGCCGGGTGGCCCAGCGGCCGATGCCGACCCCGGGCAGCGCGGGATCCGATCTGGTTGCCACACCGTCCGGCGTAAGCGGCGGCGAGGGTAAGGACGGGTCGGGACCGGTCACCGGTCGCCGACGTCCGATGCCCGGCGCACCTCGGGACGAGGACGCGCGACAGGGTGACCGGGCGCAGGCTGATCGGGAGCCGAGTGAGCGGGGATCGGGTGAGCGGGGATCGGGTGAGCGGGGATCGGGGTCGACTCCGGGCGTCGACTTCCCGCTGGCGCAGCGGCCGATGCCGACGCCCGACGTCGTACGCCAATCGGGCGAATCCGATGGCACCCAGCCGGACCACGACGTTGAAGATGGCCCGGCCGCGACCTTCACCAGTCGGCTTGCCGGCCTCGGTGCCGGGCGCCCGGCACCCGCCGCCTGGCGGAAGGCCGCCGAGACGGTGACCGCCCGCGCCGCCCAGGCCCGTGCCCAGGCCGCCGAGGACGCGGCCCAAGCCCCGGCGGGCGTGCCGGTGGAGGCGGCCGACACCGAACTGAAGCCCGTGAAAGCCACCCGCGTCCGGACCGCCAAGACGGCCAAACCGAAGACCGCCGCCACCCCGGCCGAGGCCGCCAAACCGACCCGCGCGAGCTCGACCGCAAGGTCGGCCGCGTCGGCCAAGTCGGCGGCCTCGGCCACCCCCGGCGCAAAGCCGGCCAAGGCAGCTGCCGGAAGGTCGGCGGCGGGGTCTGCCACTGGTTCGGCGGTGCGGCCGGCCGGGACCTCCGCGGCGTCCTCGGCAACCACTCGGTCGACCGCGGCAAAGCCGGCAACCGCCGCGACCACGGCGAGGTCGGCGGCCGCTGCCGCCACCGCAAAGCGGGTAGCCGCCACCACCGCCAAGCCGGCCGGCAATCCCGCAGCCGGTACCGGTACCGGCGCCGGCATCCGGCCGAGCGGAAGGCCTGCGGCGAGCAACGCGGCCGCGAAGCCGGTGGCGGGCAGCCTGGCCGCCAAGCCATCCGCGAGCCTGACGGCCAAGCCGGTCGGGAGCCCGGCCGCCAAGCCGGCCGGAAGCCTGACGGCCAAGCCTGACGGCAGCCAGGCGGCTAAGCCGATCGAGAGCCCGGCGGCCAGGCCGGCTGGGAGCTCGACGAACCAAGTGAGCCCGGCGGCGAGGTCGGCTGGGAGCTCGGCAAGCCAGGTGAGCCCGGCGGCCAGGCCGGCTGGGAGTTCGGCAAGCCAGGTGAACCCGGCCGCGGCGGCCGGTCGGCCGGGCACCGCCGCCGGACCGGCGAAAGCTGCCACCCCGATGAAGGCCGCCGCCTCGGTGACCGGCATCTCCAGCTACCGGGCCGAGGCCGCGGAACTCCTCGCGGCGTCCGCCCAGCGCCGTCGGCGCCGAACCGTTACGAACCCTGCAACGATCGAGCCGGCCGCACCCGAGCCGGTCCGTCGCCGGCGTACCCCGCCGACCACGCCGAACGACGACTGACAGACCCGAGCAACGAACCCGGAAGGCCGTCCCACCAGGGCGGCCTTCTTCGTTGGGCGCGCGAGAAGAGAATCGAAAGGGCCCTCCGCGCTGCCGACGCGGAGGGCCCTTTACCGGGGGAAACGGAGTAACCGAAGGGGGGCTTCGTCCGTTAAGACCAGTTTAGCCCGATAACCGCCAAAGTGGGAAGTCTCGGCCTGAAAGCGGACAAAACATGGCTTCGGGCGCGGCATGCCCCAACGGCCCGGAAGGGTGGGCCGCCGAGACGTGACAGCGATGCGGTCGGCTCGGGCGTAGTCTGTTCGGGTGGCTGATCTTCTGGTGTGGATCGACTGTGAGATGACCGGTCTCGACCTGGGCAAGGACAAGCTCATCGAGGTCGCGGCGTTGGTCACCGATCCCAACCTCAACGTGCTGGGCGAGGGCGTCGACCTGGTCATTCATGCCGACGACGCGGCGCTCGACGCGATGCCCCCGGTGGTGCGCGACATGCACGCGAAGTCCGGCCTGACCGAGGAGGTGCGGCGCTCGGCGATCACCATGGCCGAGGCCGAGGAGCAGGTCTTGGCGTATATCCGGGAGTTCGTGCCCAACCCGCGCACCGCCCCGCTGTGCGGCAACTCGATCGCCACCGACCGGGGTTTCCTGGCCCGTGACATGCCGGCGCTCGACACGTTCCTGCACTACCGGATGATCGACGTCTCGTCGATCAAGGAGCTGTGCCGCCGGTGGTACCCGAGGGTTTACTTCGGCCAGCCGCCGAAGGGCCTGGCCCACCGAGCCCTGGCCGACATCCGGGAGAGCATCCGCGAGCTGGAGTATTACCGCCGCACGGTCTTCGTCCCGCTGCCGGGCCCCGACGTGGAGACCGCCAAGGCGATCGCCGCCGAGCTCTAGATCGGGGTCACCCGACCGTGCTCGGTAACCCGCTCGACGGCCCCCACCGGGGAGCGGCTATGATTGTCCGGCAGCACGGGGACGGTTCCCCGTCGGCATGGTGGTCGTAGCTCAGCTGGTAGAGCACCGGGTTGTGGTCCCGGGGGTCGCGGGTTCAAGTCCCGTCGGTCACCCCATGCAAGACGCAGGTAAGGCTCGGTCAATTGACCGGGCCTTACTTCTTTGGTCTGTAATCCGATCGCGCACAAAAATAATCATCGATAGCGTGCGGCGGATGGACCTCCTTAAGCCGTTCGTCCTGCCGGTCACGATCCGCGACGCCGAGCGGCACGGCCGTGTCGATCTCTATCCGCCTGACGATGTGACCCGGCTCCGGCCGGCGGTGCTCGTCGTGCACGGCGGCCCGCTCCCCGTCGAGGCCCCGAGCCCGCTGGTGTGGCCGGTCTTTCAGTCCTATGCGTCGCTGGTCGCCGACCGTGGCGTCGTTGGCGCCGTGGTTCACCACCGCTGGCACACGCCGGCCGATTACGTCCCGGCCGCCGACGACGTGCGCGACGCGATCGAGACGCTCCGCGCCGATCCGCGGGTCGACGGTGACCGCATCGCCCTGTGGTTCTTCTCCGGTGGCTCCCTGCTCAGCGCCGACTACCTGCGCGAACCGCCGCCCTGGCTGCGCTGCGTCGCCTACAGCTACCCGCTGATGGCGCCCTTCCCCGGCTGGCCGGTCGACCCGCGCTTCCTGCCCGCCGACGCGGTCGCCGACGCCGGCAACCTGCCGATCGTGCTGACCCGGGCCGGTCAGGATTCCCCGATGATCCAGGAGACGGTGACGGCGTTCATCGACGCCGCGAAGACCCGGCTGGACATCGTCGAGGTGCCGAACGGCGGGCACAGCTTCGACACCAAGGACGACAGCGACGAGTCGCGCGCCGCCATCCAGCGCGCGGTCGACCTGGTTCTCTCCACGATGAAGTGAGCGGTCAGGAGTAGCGCTTGAGCACGTCGGCGACGCGTCCGAGGAAGGGCCGCCCGAAATCGGACGCACCGTCGACGGTGATCACCGCCAGATAGCCGGCCAGCCGCCACAACTGACGCCGCGCCGGGAAACCGGGATCGATCGGCGTCACCGAGCGGTAGGTGTCGAAGACGATCGGCGGGACCGGCGCGAAATAGTCCAGCAGGGCCAGGTCCACTTCCGGATGGCCGTAATACGGCGATACGTCGACCAGATATGCGCCGTCCGAAGCGGTCAGGAAATTGTTCTGCTGGGCGTCGCCGTGCAGCAATGCCGGGCGCGGTGAAGGGCCGCACAACAACGGCAGCCGGTCGATCACCCGGGTGACTCCCGCGGCGAGCGAAGAATCCAGATGACCGGCGTCGACGGCGCGGCGCAGCAGCGGCTCCAGCCGGCGGGAAGCGTAGAACGACGGCCAATCCGGGCACGGCCGATTGTCCTGCGGGAGCGGCCCGAAGAACCCGTCAAAATGGAGTCCGAAGCATTCGCCGTACACCCGATGAAGCGTGCCCAGCACGCGCCCGATGCCGGCCCAATCGGCGGGAGTGCGCTCGGCGGTCTCCGGAATGGCCTTTTGCAGCAGCAGGGTGCCGCCCGGCACCGGCACCTCGCCGATCGGGGTGGGAACCGGCGCGCCGTGCCGCCGCAGCAGCGACAGCCCGCGCAGCTCGGGGCCGGTCTCGCCGCCGGTGTTCAGCTTGGCGAACACACCGATCGGCGAACCATGGAAAATGCCGCAGCGATGCGACGCGCGATCACCGAGGTCGGTGAAGCCGCTGACCCGCCACGGCACGCCGAGATGCGCGGCCACGACGGGCTCGATCCGGGCGAGAAACTCACGCATGACAAAGCGAAGAGTACGCGGTGGGAACCCCACAACCGCAGACGAGATCGCCCCCAGCTGCTCACGTAAATGCGTTGTCGCACACCACGATCCGCGCCTATCTTGGTCCTCGCGCCTCCCGGTGCGCAGGCAACGGATACTTCCGCTGAAAACGGGGAGACGCGGGTTCGAATCCCGCCGCCGCCATCTGTGGCGGTGTCGACCAGCGGCGCAGGTCACCTATTGTGCCGTCGCCGCTTGATCTCGGGAGATGCGCCGACGGGGGTGGGGAATTGGCGAAGCAGGCCGGAGCCGAGCAGCGCTGGCCGTTCTGATCAGCGCTGCCCGGCTCCGTGCGAAGATGACTAGCGGGGGCCGCCGCCGGTCGTCGTCTGGGTGCCCGCGGTGACGGTGGTGGACTGGGTGCCGGAGAGCGTGCCTCCGGTGTAGAGCCCGCCGCCGACCGCGGTGCCGGAGACGCTGCCGCCGGTGTAGATGGCGTAGGTCGTGCCGCGGGTGATCTGGCTGGACGAGAAGATGATGCCCTTGAAGATCTTCGACGACTGGTACGACGCGATCTGCGTACCCGACGTGGTGGCCAGGTGCACCACCGTGCCCGCCGCCTGGTTGGCGCTGAAGGTCACCGACACCCAGCCCTGACCCGCGGTGGGCAGGGTGCTGGTGGAGGCGCTCAGGCCGGAGGAGACCAGCGTGCCGGCCGTGATGGTCAGTGCGCCGTTGGAGTCGAGGCCGCCCTCGCCGCCGCCCCGGGTCGGCGAGCCGGCCACGATGACGTTGCCGCCGCCGATGCTGAGCGCGCCGTTGGAGTCGAGCCCGTCGGTGCCACCGCTGACGATGACCGTGCCGCCGGTGATCGAGATGAGCGCGTTCGGCGAGTTCTGCATCTCGCCGTAGGCCGGGTCGGAGGCGTTGAACGCGTCGTCGGTCGCGGTGGCGCTGACGCTGCCGCCGGTCACGTACACCTTCAGGCCTTCGACACCCTCGTACGACTTGGTGACGTTGACCGTGCCCGCGCTGACGTTGACGTTGGTCTCGGCGTGCACGCCGTCGTCGCCGGTGGCGACGGTGGTGGTGCCGCCGTCCACGATGATGTTGGCGTCGGAGTGCACGCCGTCGTCGGAGGCGTCGATGGTGTTGGTGCCATCGCTGATCACCACGAGGACGCCGCCCTTGAGGCCCTTGGTCGAGGTGTCCCCGGGGGTGACCGTGCTGCCACCGCCCGACTTCGCGGTCAGCTTCCCGCCCGAGATGATGACGTCGGTCGCGGCCTGCACCGCGTCGCCGGTCGAGGTCAGGGTGACCGTGCCGCCGACCAGCGAGACATAGCCGCGGGTGGTGTCCGCGTCGTTGTCCGACTTGATGCCGTCGCCGCCGCCGGTCGCGGTGATCGTGCCGCCGGTGACGATGGCGTAGTCCTTGCCGCGGATGGCGTCGTCCTTGGCCGTCACGGTGATGACGCCACCGGTGATGACCAGGCCGTCCGCGCTGGAGATGCCGTCGTTGCCGTTACCGGTGACGGTCAGCGAGCCGGTGCCGTCGATGGTGAGGTCGGCGGCCGAGTCGAGGGCCGCGTTCGCGTTCGTGGAGCCGTCGGTGAGCCGGTTGGTGGAACCGGCCTGCAGGAACACCAGCACCTCGTCGGCGGCGATGATGTTGATCGCCGCCGCGGTGCTGTTGGTGACGGTCACGCCGTTGAGGATCAGCCGGACGATCCCGGTTCCGGTGCTGTTGACCACGATCTGCCCGTTGGTGAGCGAGCCCGCGAACCGGTAGGTGCCGGCCGCGCCGACCGTGACCGTGCTGCCGGAGACGGTGACGTTCGAGCTGGTGGAGGTGGCCCCGGTGCCGGTCAGGGTGACGGTCGAAACGTCCGACTCGTTCCACGTGTGATCGGCGGTGCTGTCGTGACTGGCCTGGTTCGCAGCGAGGGCGGTCGCTGCGGCCGGGCCGGCCGCGAGGGTGGTGACCGGGGCCGCGCCGGCGATCGCCGTGCCGCCGGCCCAGATGGCCAGAGCGGTGGCGGTGAGGACGGCGGGGGCGACCGCGCGTCGGCGCAGTGGGGTGCGTGGCATGGAAATTTCCTGTCTATGGGGGACGGGATTGTTGCCTTATCTCAAAAAAGCGTAAAAAAATGCCTTAAAAGAAGCGGCGGAGCGTACGACGCCAGGGCACGGCCGGCAGATCCGGGCGCAGCGCGGCCAGCCCGGTCGCGTACTTCGAGATGCGCACCGGCCGTCGTCCACCGGCCCAGAGCAGCCGGTCCACCGGGGATGCGGCCGACCGGGTCTTGGTCTCGACGATCGCGATCTGCGGCAGGTGCAACCCGAAGCCGGAGGGGTCTTCCCAGCTCAGCGACGTGTCGATGGTGACCCGGGAGTCGTCGGCGAAGACGTGCAGGGTGGCTCGCCGATAGTTGGTGCTCAGGGTCGGCGCGAGACCGGGCACGGCACCGCCGAGGATGCTCTCGACGAACCAGTTACCGGGCGTGACGCTGTCCTCGTCGCAGGCCTGATAGGGCAGGCGGTCCTTGACGGTGCCGCCCCGGTAGCCCTCGGTCTTCACCTCGAGCCAGCACAGCGCCGAGTCGAGGTAGGTGCGGGTGCGCACCTTGAAGCGCCGGCGCCGCCGGTGGGCGGTGAGCCGGTAGCTGATCAGATCGGGGGTGTCGAAGTAGGTGGACCGGTAGCGAAAGGTCCGTTCCCCCGCGATCTCCAGAACCCGCGCCTGCCCGCCGAGCCGCCCGGGAAGTTCGAGCGCTTCGTCGAGAGGCAGCACGTACTTGCGGTCGACCCGGGTCTGCAGCTCGGCCTTCTCGAGGAGTTCGTCCAGCGAGATCGGTTCGAGCGTGGCCAGCGCGCTCATCGGCCGACCCCGGCCGGGGCGATCGCCCGGTCGGCGGAGGCGTGCGAGTAGCGGACGTCCACGATGGTGGTCTCGTTGACCAGGTCGACCCGCTCCACGACGGCGGCGTGCACCCGGGCGCCGAGGAGTCCTTCGAGCTGGGCGACCAGCGCGACGTGGTCGGTGACCGCCGAATCGAGCACCAGCGTCTGGCGCCGATAGGTGCGGAACAGCTTAGGATGGTCACCCAAGTACATAACGGTCAGAATCAGGCTCATCAGCGCCGGGCTCAGCCACATCGGCCCGGCGTTCAGCGGTCCGAGGATGCCGAGCGCGAGCGCCGAGAAGTAGTAGGCGACCTCGCGCTGGTCGACCTCGGTGGAGCGGAGCCGGATGATCGAGAGGACGCCGAAGAGGCCGAGACCGAGTCCGGCGCCGACGGTGCTCTCACTCAGGGCGCCGGTGACGGCGAGCACGCCGACGTTGACGCCGAGGTAGGCCACGACGAGGTCCCGGCGCCGGTGCCGGGGAAAGTAGAGGCCGAAGACCAGTATCGACACCGCGACGAGATCGATCGCGAACAGTGCGAGCTGGTGCATGGTGGGCGACCTCCTGCCAATCCCGCTTCAAACAACGGGTGAACTATCGATGAACGTCGATAGTCAGGCTAGGTCGAAGTTCCTCTAAACAACCTAAGAATCAGCTGTGAATCAATAGCCACCCATCGATGCGCCGACGCCGTCGCCGGTCGCCAGGAAGTCGGTACGCGGCAGCGCGCCGTCCGCTCGGCGGGCTCCCTGGGCGCCGGCCGGATCGGTCGACCGGAACGTCTCGGCGAAGTTGTTGCGGCTGAGCTGGGCGTTCGCGGCCAGCGCCACCGGGTTGTCGGCGGCCGCGTTGGAGCGCAGCAGGGCCGGCGCGTTCGGCAGCGCGAAGCCGTTGCTGCCGTTGCGCCAGGCGGTGTTATTACTCAACTGCAATGCCCCGGTCCCGCCGTCGTCGGTGAACCCGTTGCCGGCGTTGTCCCACGCCGCGTCGTGCCGCAGCTTGTGCGCGGCGGCCACGTCGCTGCCGGCCAGCGCGAACCCGACCTGGTTGCGGTAGGCCCAGTTGTACTCGACGGTCACCGGGTCGGTGAATCCGCCGAGGTCGAAGCCGGCCGCCCGGTTCCCGTACGCCCGGTTGCCCCGCACGAGGTTGCCGGTGCCCGACCCGAACTGAATGCTCAGGCCACTGCTCCCGCCGGCGAAGTCGCTGTCCAGCACCTGGTTGCCGGTCGTCCCGGCGTCGCGCAGCATCAGCCCCGCGCCCGCGTTGTCGTGCATCGACAGCCGCCGGAACACCACGTCATGGCAGGCCCGGCAGACGTACGCGTGACTGCGCGCCCCGGTCACCTCCAGCCCCTGCACCGTCCAGAACGCCGCCGACTGGGTGATCGCCCACCGGTCGACCGGCACCCCGGACGCGTCGATGACCGGCTTCTCGTTGCCGTAGTTGCTGAGCACGATCCGCTTGGCCGCGGTGCCGCTGGTGGTGATCGCGAGCTCGGCGGTGAGGCGGTACGTCCCGCCGCGCAGGGCGATCGTCTGCCCCGGCTTCACCACCGACACCGCCTTCGCGAGGGTGGCGAACGGCTTGGCCGCGGTGCCGTTGCCGCCGTCCGACCCGCCCGGCGCCACGAAGATGGCGGCCTGCGCGACGCCGGTGATCCCGGTCGGCAGGGGAGTGGCGGACGCGGCCGCCGACGACGGCGGGTTGGTCTGCACCCGGCGGGCGGTGCCGGGCGCGGCCGACCGGGTGAGCGTCGGCGCGACGACCACGGTGTCCCCGCCCGGTGGCAGGGCCTCGTGATAGACGGCGTACGCAAGTCCGCCGCCGACGGCGACGGTCGTGGCCGTCGCCACCGTCAGGGTCTTGTGCTGCAGCAGCCCGAGCAGGGTCATCTTGCCCGGCACCGCGGTGACCTTGATCCCGGCGACCAGGCCGATCGGCACCGGCAGCGCGCCGATGCCGAGCAGCAGCTCCTCGGGCGCGACGAGGCCGGCCCGGCGCGGCTCGCACAGCGGGCATTCCCGGATGTGCCGCACGAAGCGTTTGCGCCACAGTGGATCGGCGACGCCGTTCCAGCGGCGCAACTGGTCGGACAGCTCCGGGCAACGCGGCTTGGCCCGCAGCGCCCGGACGACCCCGCGGGCCGCGTCGAGCTGGGCCTTCATCCGCTGCACCCGCACCGCGGCGTGCTTGGGCTGCACGGCCAGGGCCTCGGCCAGCTCGGTGCGGGTGAGCTCGCCGCTGGCCTCCTGCCACCACAGGCCGAGCAGCCGACGATCGCCGTCGTCGAGCCACCGGGCCGCCTCGGCGAGCTCTCGGCGCTGGTCGGCGACGACCAGCTCGGCGGCGGTGCGGTCGGCGAAGTCACCGCGGGGGTCGGCCACCTCGACCGGCTCGGCCACCCGCCGCATCCGGGTCGCCTTGCGGGAGCGCAGGTAGAGCTGGATCTGCCGGTACGCGATGGACACCAGCCAGGAGCGGAAGCGTTCCGGATCGCGCAGCCCGGGCAGGCCGCGGATGGCCCGCAGCATCGTCTCCTGCACGAGGTCGTCGACGTCGGGGTGACCGGCCAGTGCCCGGCCGATGATGTTGTAGACGAGCGGCAGGTGGAGCGCGATCAGCTCGTCGAGGGCGTCGTTGTGGCCGGACTGGGCCTCCCGCACGAGCAGCGAGACTCCGGGAGCGATCTGACTCTGGGTCACCTGACGCCCTTCCTCACGTGGTCGTCGGCCATCAACCCTCAGAACATTGACAACTATCGATCTCGGACAGTGTCGGGAGTGGCATGAACTGCGACAACGGAAGCCGGGCGCCATCGTGACACAGCTTTCCCGGAAGCGACAACCAAGAAGTTTTCGCAGTTTCTGTTGTCGGGTAGCCGCTTGTCCATCTACCAGGGTGCCGCCTTCCCCCGGGTGGCATCACTCAGTGTGACGCATTGGGAGCGCTCCCATACGCACCGTCACCGAACGGGCGAGAGGATCGAGAGAGTTGTCCGGAGCAAAACGAAGGTTCTTGGTAGCCGCGCTGGCGATCAGCATCCCCACGGCCGCCATCGTCTACGCCGCTCTGCCGTCCCAGGCGGCGACCCTTCCGGCCGCGGGTGGCACCTACCAGCTCGTGGTCACCAAGAGCGCGAAGTGCATCGATGTCGCCGCCGGGTCCAAGGACAACAGCGCGCTGCTGCAGCAGTGGGGTTGCACCGACGGTGCGGCCTGGCAGCAGTTCAAGCTGACCGCGGTGACCAGCTCGCAGTACCAGCTGGTCAACGTCAACAGCGGTAAGTGCATCGACATCCCGGCCGCGTCGAAGACCTCGGGTGTCCAGGTGCAGCAGTACACCTGCGTGTCCTCGCAGGCCAATCAGCTGTTCACGCTGGCCGCCAACGGCACCAACACGTTCCAGATCATCAACGTGAACAGCGGTCTCTGCCTCTCCGACCAGGGTGCCTCCACCGCGTCCGGGGCCGCGATCATCCAAGAGACCTGCACCTCCAACTCGAACAAGCAGTGGGCGTTCAACGCCGTCTCCGGCGGCTCGACCACCGGCGCCACCGTCGCTGCGGACGGCACCGGGCAGTACAAGACGGTCCAGGCCGCCATCGACGCGGTGCCGGCCAACAACACCACCCGCCGGACCATCACCATCAAGGCCGGCACCTACCGTGAGATCGTCACCATCCCGGCCAACAAGCCGTACGTGACGCTGCAGGGTCTCGGTTCATCGGCGGCCCAGACGGTGATCGTCAACAACCACAGCTCGGCCGGCGGCTACGGCACCTCGGGCAGCGCCACCGTCTTCGTGAGCGGCCACGACTTCGCCGCCACCAACCTCACGATGTCCAACGACTACGGCGAGGGCAGCCAGGCGGTCGCGGCCAACGTCGGCGCGGACAAGTCCGTCTTCAACAACGTCCGGTTCCTCGGCGCGCAGGACACGCTGCTGGTCAATTCCGGTCGCTCGTACTACACGAACTCGTACGTCGAGGGCACCGTCGACTTCATCTTCGGCGGCGGCACCGCGGTCTTCAACGCGTCGTCGATCTACGAGAAGCGCACCAGCGGCGGGCCGATCACCGCGGCGAAGACCGATGCGGGTACGGCGTACGGCTTCCTGTTCTACAAGTGCACGATCACCGGCGCCGCTAGCGGCAAGACCCAGCTCGGCCGCCCGTGGGGTGCCGACGCCCAGGTCCTCTACCGCGAGTCGTCGCTGAGCTCCGCGCTCGCGACCGCCCAGCCGTGGATCGACATGTCCAGCAACTCCTGGAAGAACGCGCGCTTCTACGAGTACAAGAACACCGGCTCGGGCGCGACCACCAACAGCAACCGGCCGCAGATGTCCGACTCGACGGCCGCCAGCTACACCCCGCAGAAGTACCTTGCCGGCACGGACGGATGGAACCCGCTATGAGGAAGAAGCTGATTTTCGGGGCGGTTGCGGCCGTCGCCGTTCCGGCCGTGCTGGTCGCGGTCTCGATGATGCCGTCCGAGGCGGCGACGCTGCCCGCGGCCGGTGGCACCTACCAGCTCGTGGTGACCAAGAGCGCGAAGTGCATCGACGTCACCGCAGGCTCGAAGGACAACAGCGCGCTGCTCCAGCAGTGGGGCTGCACCGACGGCGCCGCTTGGCAGCAGTTCAAGCTGACCGCGGTGACCAGCTCGCAGTACCAGCTGGCCAACGTCAACAGCGGCAAGTGCATCGACATCCCGGCCGCGTCCAAGACGTCCGGCGTTCAGGTGCAGCAGTACACGTGCGTCGGCTCGCAGACGAATCAGCTGTTCACGCTGGCCGCGAGCGGCACCAACACGTTCCAGATCATCAACGTCAACAGCGGCCTGTGCCTGAGCGACGCCGGCGCTTCGACCGCGAGCGGCGCGGCGATCATCCAGGAGACCTGCAGCGCCAACAGCAACAAGCAGTGGGCGTTCAACGCGGTCTCCGGCGGGTCGACCGGCGGACGCACCTTCTCCAACACCGCCGACGGGTTCGCCACCGGCACCACCGGTGGTGCGGGCGGCACGTCGGTCACGGTCACCACCTATGCCGACCTCTTGAAGTACGCCACCAGCAGCGCCGCGTACGTCATCAAGATCAGCGGGACCATCACCGTGCCGACCTACGGCTACGAAATTCCGGTCACCAGCAACAAGACTCTTGTCGGAGTGGGCACGACCGGGCGGATCAAAGCCGGTGGCATCTTCCTCGCCTCCGGCGTGCACAACGTGATCATCCGGAACCTGACCATCGGCGACACCGCGGTGGCCAGTGACGACCCGGACGACAAGGACTTCGACTACGACGGCATCCAGATGGACACCGCCGACCACGTCTGGATCGACCACAACACGTTCCAGAACATCAACGACGGCTTCATCGACAGCCGCAAGGACACGAACTACGTCACCGTTTCCTGGAACCAGCTGGGCGCCCACAACAAGGCATTCGGCATCGGGTGGACCGACAACGTGGTCGCCCGGATGACGATTCACCACAACTGGATCCACGACACCAACCAGCGCAATCCCAGCGCCGACAACCTGCTGTACGCGCACCTCTACAACAACTACCTGGTGAACGTCACCTCGTACGGAAACCTGTCCCGCGGCAGCACCAAGATGGTGCTGGAGAACAGCTACTTCGACCACGTCAACAACCCGTGGAACATCGACGACACCACCAAGGGCCAGCTCAAGCAGTCCGGCAGCATCGCCGTGAACTGCACCGGCAAGCAGGTGACCGGCGGCGCCGCGTTCACGCCGAGCAGCTTCTACTCGTACACCCTGGACGCCGCGGCCGACGTGCCGTCGCTGGTCAAGACGTACTCCGGCCCGCAGGGCAGTATCACCATGTAGCAGACACTCGGGGAGTAAGGGGAGACGCCGGCCGGAGCCGAAAAGCTCCGGCCGGCGTCGCATTCCGTACACGTACTGGTCAAACACCGGGTCTAGCTTTCCGCCCGTGCCATCCCGGACGTATGGCGCAACGACGACCTCGACCCTGCTGGTCGCCGGCGCCCTAGGCTCTCTCTGCCTGCAACTGTTCGTCATCCCGATGGTGTTGCTGCCGCACGGCAACGCGTACGGCTGGCTGCTGGTCCCGCTGGTGCTGACCAGCACGCCGTTCTGGTCGATCCTGCACGAGTCGATCCACGGCTCGCTGTTGCGCGACCGCACCCTCAACGACCGCCTCGGCCGCGCCCTCGGCATCGGCTACGGCGCACCGTTCATCCTCTTAAAATCCGGACACCTACTTCACCACCGCTTTTCCCGTACGCCGAGGGAGCGCACCGAGGTGTACGAGCCATCGCGGTCGACGTGGGCATCCACCGCACCCGGGTACTACCTACGGTTGTTCGGCGGCCTCTACCTGGCCGAGGTGGCCTCGGTGATCCTGGCGCTGGCCCCGCGCCGGCTCTGGCACCGGCTGCGCCACCTGCTGGACACCCCGGACACGGTGACCGCGCTGCTCTTCGACGCGATCACCGGCCGAAAACTGGCTCAGTTCCGCCTGGACGCGATCCTGATCGTCCTGCTCTACGCGGGTGCTTTCACGGCGTACGGCCGGAAGGGGTGGATGCTCTTGGCGGTCCTGGCCGGCCGGGCGCTCCTGGTGTCGGTGGCGGACAACGCCTACCACTACGCCACCGCCCTGGACGAGCCCCTGGAGGCGATGAACCTGCGCCTGCCCCGGCCGCTCGAGTCGTTCGTGCTGGCCTTCAACCTGCACGGCATCCACCACAAACACCCGGGCCTGGCCTGGCCCGACCTGCGCGGCGCGTTCGAGGCCGACGGCGGCCGCTTCGACCTGGGCTGGTGGTCCGCGGTGGCCCGGCAGATCCGCGGCCCGGTCCCGGCCGACTCACCACGGCTCAGAGCGACCCGGCGCCGTGATAGAAGTACTGACCCAGTCCCACGGTGAAGATCGTGATCCCGTAGAGCGCGTGCTCGACCGACACCACGAGCAGTGAGCGGGTGCGCTGGTAGCGGCGGGCGAACAGCCAGCCACCCGCGATCGTGGCGAGCACCGCGAGCACGTTGCCGAAGAGAAGGTGGGCGAAGCCGAACGCCGCCGCGCTCGCCGCGGCGGCGCCCAGGCCGGTGCCGAACACCGGCGCGTAGCGGCGCAGCAGGAAGGCCCGGAAGAGCAGCTCCTGCGGATACACCGAGACGAGCGGGTAGAACACGATGACCGCGAGCCAGAGCAGCGGCTCGCGGCGCGGCAGATCGAAGAGATGGTCGCGGTCGACCACGGCGACCGCGACCACGGCGAGCACCGAGACCGCGGCCCACCGCAAGAGCATTCCGGGCAGGGCCGGGCGCAGCGCGGACCGCCGGAACGGTGCGAAGCCGCCGGTCCGCCGCAGGTAGACGACGACGGCGACGGCCGCCAGCAGCAGGATCGGGATCGGCCCGCCCGGAACGTGGACGGCGATGTAGAGACCGACGAGCCCGAAGAAGACCAGGACGTACTCGAGGAGCCGCATCGGGCGGACGGTAACCGGTGGCGGTAACCCGGGCACGGAGCCCGGGTTACCGCCGATGATCAGGCGATCGAGCAGACCGTGCCGTTCAGGGTGAACGCGATCGGCGCGATGTTCGGGCCGCTGTAGGAACCGACGAAGCCGACCGAGGTCGACCCGCCGCCGGCCGCGAGGGTGCCGTCGCTGGTGACCCGCACGTCGGTGCCGCTCGACGTCCAGGTGGCGCTCCAGCCGCTACTGACGCTCTGCCACGTGGTGGGCCAGGTGTAGTTGAGCGTCCAGCCGGTGATCGGGGCCGCTCCGGTGTTGGTGATGTCGATCTGACCGACGAAGCCGTTGCCCCAGTCGTTGGTGTCGGCGTACTTCACCTTGCAGGTGCTGGTCGCGGGCGCGCCGGTGGTGAAGGTCAGCGGCGCCGACGACCACGACTGGTTGCCGGCCGCGTCCCGGGCCAGCACGTTCACCGTGTAGCGATTGCCGGGCTGCAGGTTGCGCACGGTGAACGAGGTCCCGGTGGTTTCGCCGAGCTGCTCGCTGACCGCGCCGTTGGCCCGGTAGATCTCGTACTTGGTGGCCTTGGCCGCGCCGGTCCAGCCGATCGTGGCGGTGCGGTCGGTGACCGCCGTCGCGGTCAGCGCGGACGGCGCCTGCGGTCCGGTCGCCGCCGCCGACGGGTGCAGGGTCACCAGCGTCAGCGAGTACGCCGGGAGCGTGCTCGCGCTGCCCGCGTGCGCCGCCGGGTCGCCGTTGCCGTAGGTGAGCACGGTCGGCGCCGCGGCCGACGAGGTGTATCCGGCGTAGTTGAGCGCGACGTCGTGGGCCGAGGAGGGGTCCTTGTTGATCAGCAGGACCGACAGGTCGCCGTTCGGCCGCCGGGCCGCGTGCGCGGTGACCAGGGCGTTATCGGTGCCGGCCCGGATCATCTGGTCGCCCGGGTGCAGGAACGACGACAGGAGCTTCAGCGCGTGATACGGCGCGAACGGCGTGTTCAGCGCCGGTTCGCAGACCGCGTTGTCGGCCGTGCAGGTGCCGCTGGAGAGCAGCCCGAAGTCGTTGTAGTCCTGCCGGCCCTCCACCATGCTTGGCGTGCCGATGCCGTTGTGGACGTTCCACCACTGCACCGTGAAGACGCCGTTGGCGATCAGGCTCGCGTACGCGTCGGCCAGGAAGATCGCCCCCGGCTGGGTGTTCTGCCCGACCCCGACGTTGAGCTCGGTCAGGCTGATCCCGATCTTGCCGGCGTTCGCGCCGCCGAACGTGTTGATCTGCTGCCGCAGCGCGTAGACGGTGTCGTCGAGGTACTGGGTCTTGCCGATCGCCTCGGCCGCGGTCCCGCCGCCGGGGTACCAGTGCACGTCGGCGAAGTCGATGTGCGGACCGGCGATCGACAGCACGGTCTGGTTCCAGGTGGCGCTGTCGCCGCCGGCGACGATCCCGTCCGGCCAGTTCGCCGGGGTGGTGAGTACCGCGCCGACCTTGATCGTCGGGTCGACCGCCTTCATCGCGTCGGCGTAGGCGACCACCTCGTTCGCGTACTGGGTCGGGCTGAGATCGGTGTGATCGTCGGCCTCCCACGCGGATCCGTAGCGGCCGTTGCCGTAGTTCTCGTTCCCGATCGTCCAGTATTTGGCCTGGTAGCCCTTGGTGACGTTGGCGTACCGGACCCAGCCCGCGGCCTCTTCGGCCGAGCCGGTGCCGTAGTTGGCGATGATCATCGGCTCGGCGCCGGTGCGGCGGGCCGACGCCATGAACGTGTCGAAGTCGGTGTTGGGGGCGACGTACCCGCCGGGCGCGGTGTGCGTCTCCCAGTGGTAGATGTCGGCGTAGGAGCCGCCGGGGTAGCGGATCATCTTGACGCCGGCGTCGCCGAGCAGGTCGGCGACCGCGTTGGTGCCGAGGGTGGTGTCCCAGATGGCGTCGTTGACGCCGAGCGCGGTGGCCGGGACGGTGGCCAGGCCGGCGCGGGCGTTGACGGAGACTTTGACCGGAGTTTCGGCGGCGAAGGCGCTCTGGGCGGGTGGGGCGACCAGGGCGGTGGCGGCGAGCAGGGCAGCGCCCAGGGCCGCGCGACGGGGAATCGCGGACTGCATGGCTCTCCAAGGTGGGTGAATATCAAGAGGGGATTGGGAGCGCTCCCAGTCTGCGGTTGTCAATGAGGGCTGTCAATGTCACGGAGATTTCCGGGGAATTTCCTGGACCTCCAATCGATGGTGAAATGCGGCGAGGGCCGCACCCGTTCCCGGGTGCGGCCCTCGGCCGTATTAGCAGGTCAGCGCATTACTTCTTGGCCGGGTGGAACGGGCCCGGGTGGAACGGGCCCGGGTGGAACGGACCGGGGTGACCCGGGCCGCCCGGGAAGCCGGGGCCCCAGCCGCCGGGACCCCAGCCGCCGGGGCCGCCCGGGAAGCCGGGGCCGTGACCCGGGAAGCCGGGGCCGTAGTTGCGGGCCTGCAGGGCGAACCAGCCGCGACGCGGGCCGAACGGCACGCGGACGCAGGTGTAGTCGTCCCACTGGCCGCGGCGCTCGCCGAACTGGCCGATCCGGTTGCACTGGATCGGGCTGCGGTAGATGCCGACGGTCCAGGACCGGAACGGGCCGAACCGGTCGGCGGCCTGGGTGGTGGCCTTGTCGGCCTTGGGGGCCGGGTTGGCCGGCGTGGCCGAAGCGGCAGCGGCCGGGCCGGCACTGAAGGCCAGGGCGGCGACGGCGGCCATTCCCGACATCACGAGCATGCGGGCTGCTTTATTCATCGAATCCACCTTTTCGTATCCGGGGTATTGCCGATGTGATGATCTTAGGCAATTTGTGGCATTTGTCCGGAAAGAAACGCACACCCGAATAGGTGAATTGATCGAGGGACTATTTCGATTTGCAATAATGTGGTCCGGCGGCAATATGCCGCCGGACCTGGGGTTATTCCACCGTTCGTACGAGTCAGCTTGCCGGTTTGGTCAGCAGGCAGCCCGACACGGTCAGATCAATGGTGCGGCTCGCGTTGACGCAGGTCGTGAACCAGTACGTCTGCTCGCCGTAGCTCTGCCCCTGATAGGCGTGCGTGGTGCCGTTCGCGTCCACCTCGCACGGGTTGTTCAGGGTGCACATCTCGCCGTCGTCGTTGCCGGTGTTGTTGATGCCGACGATCTGCCCACTGGTCGCATCCACGATCGGCGAGCCCGAGGTGCCGTGGATCGTGTCGCAGTTCGCGTCGTAGCGGATCGAGTCCTTCCAGGTCCACACGTCCTCGCGCAGCTGGCTGACGAAGCTGTCGATCGTGCAGTCCCAGATCTGCTTCCAGTAGCTGGAGGGGATCGCGATGGAGCTCCCGGCGGCCGGCCGGCTGCCCGCGATGGTGTACGCGGTGGCGCCGTAGCGGCTGGTCAGCGTCGCGAAGGTGGAACTGAGCCGGTAGAGCGTCACGTCGGTGCCGGTCATCGTGGCGTAGATGACGCGGTCGGCGCGGACCGTGCCGAGCGCGGTGCCGGCCGAGTTGAGCAGCGAGCCGCTGCGGGTGCTGGTGCGGTTCTGGATCACCACGCCGGCGCCCGGCATGCCGCCCTCGTAGCAGTGGCCGTTGGTGAGCATCATGGCCCGGTCGCTGGCGACCGAGGTGGGGAAGCGCACCAGCGAGGCCGAGCAGTTGCTCAGCTTGATGGTGTTGGCGAGGGTGCCGGCCAGCAGGGCCTGGGCCGGAGCGGCCTGGGCCGCCGAGGCGGGTGCGGTGATGAGGCCGGTGGCGGCCGCGATGGCCGCGGCGCCGAGTGCGAGTGCCCGTCGTAGGCGCATGAAGGGTCCCTTCTGCTGTTCCAGGGGTGGGGCGTCGGGCGCGTGACGGGTCGGCGACACGCTGACGCCGGTCGGTCTGGGTGCCCGTACCCTCGCATCGAGATTCACTGATGTCAATGTCCGCACCGCGGGTGGCGCCACTCGTTCTCGATCATGGCGGTCGCGGCGGCGGATCGGGCGGAATCGCCACCATTTCCGCTTAGCATGTGTCGATGCGCTTCGATGGATCGAGCGGTCGCCGCGCCCTCGCCACGGCCCTGGCCGTGCTGGTCGGCACGCTCCTCGCCACGTCCGCGCCGACCCAGGCGTCGGCTACCTCCCAGCCGGTCTCCCCGCCGCACAACGCCAGCACCGCCAAGACCGTCAGCTTCGACCAGTACTCGATGATCATCGGGGGTGAGCGCACCTTCGTCTGGTCCGGCGAGATGCATCCCTTCCGGATCCCGAGCGTCGCGCTGTGGCGCGACACCCTGGAGAAGATGAAGGCCACCGGCTTCAACACGGTGTCCTTCTACTTCAACTGGGCCTACCACTCGCCCGCCCCCGGGGTCTACGACTTCACCGGCGTCCGCGACATGGACCGCCTGCTCACCATCGCCGAGCAGGTCGGTCTGTACGTGATCGCGCGGCCCGGCCCCTACATCAACGCCGAGGTGGACGGCGGCGGCTTCCCGGCCTGGCTGACCACCCAGGCCGGCCGGGCCCGCACCGACGCCCCCGACTATCTGGCCGCGACCGACGAGTGGCAGAGCGCCATCGACGCGATCATCGCGAAGCACCAGATCACGAACGGCACCGGTTCGGTGATCCTCTACCAGGTCGAGAACGAGTTGGCCGCCACCGGCACGGCGCAGCGCAACTACCTGCAGCACCTCTACGACAAGGCCCGGCTCGACGGCATCGAGGTGCCGATCTTCCACAACGACAAGGGCCGCAACGGCTACTGGGTGCCGGCGTCCTCGACCGTTCCCGGCACCGTTCCCGGGCCGCTCGACATGTACGCGTTCGACGGCTACCCCGGCGGCACCTGCCGCACCGACGGCACGGTCGGCTCACCCAGCGCCGCCCCCGACTGGGGCATCCAGGGCGCCGGCGGCGCGAAGGGCGGCGCCACCGCCTCGCCGAACACCCCCGGCTTCGTCGCCGAGTTCGGCGGCGGCTGGTTCGACTACTGGGGCAGCGTCGGCACCTATCCGTGCACCGGGGTCCGCGAGGGCAACGGCTACGAGCGGGTCTTCTACGGCACCAACATCGCCAACCGGATCACCGTGCAGAACTTCTACATGACTGTCGGCGGCACCTCGTGGGGCTGGCTGCCGGCGCCGGTGGTCTACAGCTCCTACGACTACGGCGCGGCCATCGGCGAGTTCCGCGAGCTCAAAGCCAAGAACGAGGCCTTGCGTACGCTCGGCTACTTCGTGCAGACGGTGAAGCCGCTGACCAAGGTGGAGAAGGGCGACGACGTACCCACCTCGTCGGCGGCGGTGCGGATCGAGCACACCGTCAACCCGGACACCGGCACGAACTTCTACTTCGCCGTGCACAACCCGTCCAACGCCACCACCGACGACAGCTTCACGTTCCCGATCGGCGACCACACCGTGCCGCTGCGGCTGGCCGGGCAGGACGCGAAGACGCTGGTCGCCAACTACGAGATGGAGGGCAACCACCTCGTCTACTCGACCTCGGAGATCGAGACGCACCTGCGCGGGGTGGCGCTGCTGCACGGCCGGCCGGGGGAGAGCGGCGAGACCGTTCTGCGCTACCCGTCGGCGCCCACGGTCAAGGTCCTGCACGGCGCGGCGGACGCCGCTTACGACCCGGCGTCCGGCGACCTGCGTCTGACCTACCAGCATTCCGGGCTTATCAGGGTACGAGTGACCGAGCCGCACCGGGCGCCGCTGACCCTGCTGATCGCGGACGAGGCGACGGCGGCCACCTTCTGGCGGGTCGACTCGACGCTCGTGCGCGGGCCGCAGCTGGTCCGTTCGGCCCGGTCGCAGCACGGCGTTCTCGCCCTGACCGGGGACACCACGGCCGTGGCCGACCTCGAGGTGTGGGGTCCGCCGCTGTCCCGGGCGGTCACCTGGAACGGGCGGCCGGTCGCGGTGCGGCCCACCTCGGCGGGCAGCCTGCTCGGCGTACGCAAGCTGGCGGGGCCGCGGCAGGTCGCCCTGCCCGACCTGACCACCTGGAAATACTCGGCGGAGTCGCCGGAGGCGGCCGCCGGATTCGACGACAGCGGCTGGCGCGTCGCCGACCTGACCAGCACCAACAGCACCACCAAGCCGCCGGCCGGGCAGCCGGTGCTGACCGCCGACGACTACGGCTTCCACCACGGCGACGTCTGGTATCGAGGGCACGGCACCGGGAGCCTGCCGGCCGGTATCGCGCTGAATTACGGCGGTGGTGGCGCCGGTCTTCTGCAGGCCTGGCTGGACGGGGTCTACCTCGGGCAGAACGTGCTGGCCACCGGGGTGGCGTCGCCGTCGACGCGCGGCACCGCGACCTTCACCGTCCCGGAAGCGCTGCGGGGCGACGGTGACCACGTGCTGTCGGTGATGGTGCGGAACAACTCGCACAATGAGGACGGTGGCGTCAACGACGCGCACAAAGAGGGCCGGGGTCTGATCGGGAGCTCGCTGACCGGTCTCACCTGGCGCATCCAGGGTGGCGCGGCGATGGATCCGGTGCGCGGGCCGCTCAACAACGGCGGACTCTACGGCGAGCGCACCGGCTGGTCGCTGCCCGGCTTCCGGGACCGCTCGTGGGTCACCCGGACCGTCCCGGACACCTCGGCCACCGCCGGCACCTCGTGGTACCGCACCTCGTTCGACCTGCGGATCCCGGCCGATCTCGACGCGTCGATCGGGCTGACCATCGGCGATCCCGCGGTGCCCCGCTCCGGCGGCCACTACCGGGTGCTGATCTTCCTGAACGGCTGGAACCTCGGCCAGTACATCGCCGACGTCGGGCCGCAGCACACGTTCGCCCTACCCGCCGGCGTGCTCGACCCGCACGGCCACAACACCCTGGCCCTCGCCGTGACCAGCGACGGCGGCCCGGGCGACACGCTGGAGCAGGTGAAGCTGACCGCGGTGGCGGTCAGCCGCCGCTGACCCACCCGTTCTCCAGCAGATCGAAGGCGCCGACGATCGCCGCGTTCGGTTCGCTGATCACCCGCCGCGAGGTCCCGCTCCGGGTTGCTACAGCCGCTCCTGGGCCGCGCGCAGCGACGCCGTCCGCTCCTCATCTGCTCGGGCGCGCCAGCGGGTGATCTCCTTGATCGCCTCGTCGAGCTGCCGTTGCAAGCTCCGCAACGGCTGCTCGGCCGCCCGTCCGCGCCGGTTGAGGCCGGCCGTGTTGAGCCGGACCGGCACCGGTGGCCGCCCTGTGGTCGCCTCGCCGACCGCCCGCGCGGTCACCGCGATCGAGCGAACCAGCTTCGGCACCGCCGCCTGCACCTCGGCCGCCAACTCGTCGAAGCGCCGCCGCGCGAACTCGGCCTCGTGCCAGGTCGAGGTGTCCCGCTCGGGGCGGGCCTGCCGAACGTTCTGGGCGGGTTTGGACAGTGCCGAACTGATGTGGTCGCGCAACCACTCGCAGGAGCGCAGCGTCTGATCGCACTCCTTGATCGCGGCCAGCACCTTGCGAAATGCCGGATCGTCCCGCCGAAGCATCGGCTCGAGCAGCTGATCCATCCGGGTGGCGTACTTCGCGTAGCGCTTCGCCGCCTCGTCCACCGCACTCTGCGCCGTCTTGCGTCCGCGCTTCGCATCGCGGAACCGCCGTGACCGCCCTTCGTCGACGCTGAGCAGCCCGCCGAACAGCCGGTCCCGCCAGTCGGTGCCGCCGCGGGAATCGTCGGCCTGCCGGCCGGCGTCGTCCAGTGATTGACGGGCCGAGGTCAGCTCGGACCGGGCGGTGCGCAGCAGGGCCAGGTGTGGGGCCAGGAGGGTGCGATCGCGATCGGTCAGCACTCTCTCACCGTAGCGGCTCGGTCACGGAATCATCCAGTCCAGAACCGGGGTCCCCTGCAACGTCACCAGTACGCACATGATCAGCAGCAACACGACCGACCACCCGACCACCCGCCGGAAGATGTCACCCTCCTTACCCGACATCCCGACCGCGGCCGCCGCGATCGCCAGGTTCTGCGGGCTGATCATCTTGCCGAGCACCCCGCCGGACGAGTTGGCCGCGGCCAGCAGCACCGGATCGAGCCCCGCCTTGGCCGCGGTCTGCACCTGCAACGCCCCGAACAGCGCGTTCGCCGAGGTGTCCGACCCGGTGACGGCCACCCCGATCCAGCCGAGAATCGGCGACAGGAACACGAACAGTCCGCCGGCCGCCGCCAGAAACTCACCGAGCGTGTTGGTCTGCCCCGACTGATTCATCACGTAGGCGAGCGCCAGCACCGCCATCACCGTGACGATCGCGTGCCGCAGACTCCAGTAGGTCTCCCCGTAGGCCCGCACGGCCCGCCTGACCCCGACCCGCAACAGCAGCGCGGTGAGAATCCCGGCGAAAATCATCAGCGTCCCCGCCGCCGGAAGCCACCCGAAGGTGAAGTTGACCGACGACAGCGGCTTCCCGTTGGCTCCCGTGACGTGCAGCCCCGGCCAGCCGAAGACGACGGTCCAGGGTTCCTTGGCGAGGGCGGCCTTGATCGGCCCGATGCTGGCCACCGAGAAGATCGCGATAATGATCAGATACGGCGCATAGGCGCGGGCGATCTCCGCGGGCGGGTCACGCCGATCGTCTTCCCTTGTTGCGTACGCCGCTGAGCCGTCCCCGGCGCTCCGCGCCGAAGCCCCGGCCGTCCCCGGATCCGCGTCCGCCCGATCGCCGGCCGCACTACCCACCGGCGCGGCCTCGGCTCCGGCGTGCAGCGGCGGGATCTCGGCCGGCTGCCAGATGCGCAGGAGCAGGACCACTGCGGCCGCGGCGGCCAGGGCCGCGATGATGTCGGTGAGCGGGACCGACACGTAGTTGGAGGCCAGGAACTGGGCGACCGCGAAGATCCCGCCGGCCACGGCCGCGGCCGGCCAGGTCTGGCGCATGCCGCGGCGGCCGTCGATCACCGCGACCAGGATCAGCGGCACGATCAGGGCGAGGAACGGCGTCTGCCGGCCGACCATGGCACCGAGCGTGTCGGCGTTCAGTCGCGGATCGTCACCGGCACCGGCCGTGACCGTACCGAGAGTGGTGATCGGCGTGGCGAGCGCGCCGAACGCGACCGGCGCGGTGTTGGCGATCAGCGCCACGGCGGCGGCCCGGATCGGCGGGAAGCCCAGCGCCATCAGCATGACCACGGTGACGGCGACCGGCGTGCCGAACCCGGCGAGCGCCTCCAGCAGCGCCCCGAAGCAGAATGCCACGATGATCGCCTGAATGCGCATGTCCGGGCTGACCCGCGCCATCGACCGGCGCAGCACGTCGAAGTGCCCACTGACGACGGTCAGGTTGTAGACCCAGATCGCGTTGAGCACGATCCACAGGATCGGGAAGAACCCGAATGCCGCCCCTTCGGTGCCGGACAGCAGCGCCTGGCCGAGCGGCATGGCGTAGACGGCGATCGCCACCACGAGGGCCACCACGAGCGAGATGACCCCGGCCAGCCAGGCGCGCATGCGCAGGGCGCCGAGCAGTACGAACAGCGTGAGCAGCGGAAGCGCCGCGAAGATGGCGGAGACGGCGATCGAGTCGGCGACGGGGTCGGTCACGATTCTGAATTGATCCACCATGTTGACCATCCAGATCTATCGATCTCTTACCCGGAATCTACATGTGACCGCCGTCATAGGTAAGGGCCTCGTCGTCGGGCAGGACGGGGATATTCGATCGGTGGAGGCTGAGCAGCAGGCCGTACTGCTGCCCGGCGCCCGGCTCGGGGATGTGGTCGCCGTCGGCGAACTGCTCGAGGGCCGCGGCCAGGGCGTGCGCCTGTTCTCCGGTGAGTCGGAGGTGCCGCAGGAAGGTGACGTCGGGCCCGTCCTTCTCGGGCGGCAGCATCTCGGACAGTGCCGCCTTGATCAGGAAATCCCCGCCGACCGGCGCATCGGCGGCGATGCGCAGCCGCGGACTGGTCGGTTCGTAGTACTGCTCGGTGCCGCCGCGCACCCGCCGGACGTAGGCGAGGCGGACCATCTTGGCCTGCTCCAGAACCTTGACGTGGTAACCGATCGTGCCCTTGGTCGCCGCGAGCGCCGCCGCAAGCTGCGCGAGGGTCGCCGGCCGTTGCCGCAGAGCCATCAGAAGGCGATGCCGCAGTGGGTGGCCGAGCGCCTTGAACTGCTCGGACTCGCTGAGCACCAGGTGGTCACGCTCGTCTTGCATGGCCGAAGTGTCTAGGACTGTCGACACTTTTTCAAGCTACTGGGGTTGCCGAAGCGTCGAGAATAGTCGACGCTTGGCCGCATGACTTCCGAATCCGCCATCACCGCGTACGTCGAGGCCCACTGCACCCCCGCCGACGACGTCCTCCGCGACCTGGCCGCCGAAACGATCGCGCTCTTCCCGGAGGCCGCCGGGATGCAGGTCTCCGCCGACGAGGGCCGCCTGCTGACGATGCTGGTCCAGCTGACCGGCGCCCGATACGCCGTGGAGGTAGGTGTCTTCACCGGCTACTCGGCCATCTGCATCGCCCGCGGTCTGCCGGCCGACGGCCGCCTGCTGGCGTGCGACGTCTCCGAGGAGTGGACCGCCCTGGCCCAGAAGTATTGGCAGCGGGCCGGCGTCGACGACCGCATCGACCTGCGCATCGCCCCGGCCGCGGAGACCCTGACCGCCCTCCCGGCCGACCCGGTGATCGACTTCGCGTTCATCGACGCCGACAAAACCAGCTACCCGGCCTACTACGAGGCCCTGGTCACGCGGTTGCGCCCGGGCGGCCTCCTGGCCATCGACAATGTCCTGCAGGGCGGCCAGGTCCTGGAACCCACCCCGACCCGAGAGGCCACCATCACGATCAAGAAATTCAACGAGACAGTTCTGCACGACAACCGAGTCGAGTCGGTGATGCTGTCCGTCCGCGACGGCGTAACGCTGGTCCGAAAGCGCTGACCCAGGACTGTCCACGTGCAAGTGGTTCCGGGGTGATGTCCGGTGTCAGATCATGGTCATTCTGGTCGGCCGGACCAGCCTCAGCCGTAGCGTGCTGGCCGTTGTAGGCGAGTTTCGGTCTGCTCTGCGTGGTCCTGGGATCGCTGCGCCGAGGCGAGGAAGGTGCCGGGTTGGCGGACGGTCCAGGCTCAACGGCCGGCAGCGGACAGGCCGGGGATCCGGAACGCCTGACGTACCGTGTGACGGCAGAGACGATCGCCCGATGGGTCGAGGTGCACCGGCTGGCGGTGGTCGGCCGGGAGCCGATGATCGCTCGGGTGGCGGGGCACCGGGTCGCGAGGTTGTGGCTGGGCTGGTCTCGGTTCGCGGACGTTGCCGCCCTCGCGAGCGCCACCCTCAATCTCGGGCCGGACGGCAGCGCCTACTTCGACCTTGGCTGGGCCCAAGCCTCCATAGGTCTGCCGCGAGAGGCCCTGGCCAGCTGCGAAAGGGCCTTGGATCTGTATCGCGAGGCCGGCGACCGCGGCAACGAAGCAGCCGTCCTCAACAACCTCGGCACCGTGTACAACCGACTCGGGGATCCCCGGCAGGCCCTGACCTATTACCAGCAAGTCCTGCCTATCGCGCGGCAGGTCGGCGACCGTGCCGGCGAAGGGACCACCCTCAGCAACATCGGCGGCGCGCACATCAATCTCGGGAACCGTGAGCAGGCCTTGACCTATTACCAGCAGGCTCTGTCCATTCTGCGGGAGGTCGGCGACCGCTCCGGCGAAGCATCCACTCTCGCAAATATCGGCACTGCTTACAGCAAGCTCGGAGACCAACAGCAGGCGCTTGCCTTCTATCATCGAGCCCTGCCCATTTGGCGGGAGGTCGGCGACCGCGCGGGTGAAGCGATCACCCTCACCGGCATCGGCCTCGCCTACAACCATCTCGGGGATCCGCAGCAGGCTCTGGCCTACTACCAGCAAGGTCTGCCCATCACTCGAGAAGTTGGTGACCGCGGCGGCGAAGCGCTCGCCCTCAACAACATCGGTCTCGCCTACCGGGCGCTGGGAGAATGGCAGGAGGCCCTGTCCTTCTACCAAGAGGCTCTGCCTATTCGGCGGGAGGTCGGCGACCGCATGGGCGAGGCAACAACTCTCAACAACATCGGCGGGATCCAGTCCTACCGTGGTGATTTGGTCGCCGCAAAGGGCAGCTTCGACGAAGCTGTTGAGATCTTCAATGTCATCGGCGATCGGGCGTCGGAGTCACTGGCGAGATTCAATTTGGCCGTTCTGCTCGTGCGGATGGAGCGAGTGGACGATGCCGTCGAACCTCTGCGTCAGGCCATCGTCTTGGCTCAGGAGACAAGCCATCCGGCGCTGGACCGGATGCAACAGCTCCTTGTCGAGCTCCAGCAAACGAGGGGGGAGCATCGCGGTGAGTGAGATGAACGCGTACGAGTTGGAGATCTTTGAGCAGACCTCTGACTACTCCGAGTTGCGGCTGTCTACCGGTGGTGGGGCGCCGAAGACCCGAGGGCTCGACAAAGCGGCCGTCGATGAGCTGATCGGGATGGTGGAGCACGACTACACCGAGCATGCGGTTGCCCAGGGGGTGTTCGGGTCGGCGCGGTTGAGCGATCTCGGGCGGCGGCTGTTCACCTTTCTCGACGGTGACGAACGGTGGCTCGAACCGGTTCTTGGGCAACCGCCCGGCGCCGCGCTGCGGATCACCGCGGCGGAGCGGCTGCGGCATCTGCCCTGGGAACTCCTTGCCGACAACGGGTCCTATCTGGCCGTCGCCGGGGAGGCGCCGCTGCTGCCGGTGCGGGCGATCGGCACCAACGCTGCCCTCAAGGCGCCGGTCGCGCCTGGGAACCGGCCGCTGCGGGTGCTGTTCATGGCGACCTCGCCCGAGGGTGTCGAGCCGGTGCTCAACTACGAGGGCGAGGAAGCCGCCATCCTGGAGGCCACCTCCCGCACCGGCACCGAGCTGGTCGTCGAGGAAAGCGGCACCCTGGAGGGTCTGCGCTTTCTCAGCCGCGACTACGGCGCCGGCTACTTCGACGTCCTGCATCTGAGCGGCCACGCCACCGTCAGCGACAAAGGCGAGCCCACCTTTCTGGTGGAGAACGAGTTCGGCGGGCTCGCCTACGCGACCGCCGATCAGATCGCCCAGGCCATGGCCGGGCACTGGCCGCGCCTCGTCTTCGTCTCCGGCTGCCTGACCGGGAGCGCCCCGGACGCCGGCACGTTCCCCTCGATGAGCGAGAGCCTGGTCCGGGCCGGCGCACCGGCCGTGCTGGGGTGGGCGCTGCCGGTCGGCGACGTCTCCGCCACCGAGTTCGCCGCCGAGCTCTACCGATCGCTGGCCGACGGCGCGGCTCTCGACCGGGCCATCGTCGAGGCCCGCCAATACCTCTACACCCGGAAGCGCGGCAACTGGCACCTGCTGCGCCTCTACGCCGACCGCTCGCCACTCGCCCCGATGGTCACACCCCTACGGAACAAGGGACGGGTACGCATCCAGATCCGCCCCGCCGACCAGGAGTTCCTCGACCCGCAGACCCAGTTGTCCCGGGTCGCCGCCCGCGCGGCCTTCGTCGGCCGGCGACGGGTGATCCAGCGCTGCCTGCGTGTTCTCCGTAAAACCGGCGGCCCTGAGGCGCTCGCCCTACAGGGCATGGGTGGACTCGGTAAGAGCAGCCTCGCATCCCGCCTGCTGGAGCGTATGCCGACCCATCAGCGCGCCGTCTGGTACGGCCGGGTCGACCTGACGAAATTCCGCGAGCTAACCACCAAGGTCACCTTCTCCAGCGTGGAGGAGCAGATCGAGGCGGCCAAGCTGCTCGACAACGAACAGGCATCTCTGGCCGTGCGCCTGCGTCTCCTCCTCCACGTCGACGGACCCCTCGGGCAGATCCCGTGCCTGTTCGTGTTCGACGATTTCGAGGAGGGCAACCTCACCGAGCGGGACGGCGGTCAGGTGCTCTCCGCGGAGATGGCGGAGCTCCTCCCGGCCCTGCTCAAGGCGATCCGCGAGACCGGCAGCGAGAGCCGGGTCATCATCACCAGCCGCTACCGCTTCCCCGCGCCGCCCGGAACCACCGTCGCTGTCGAGTCGCTCGAAACTCTCACCGGTATCGAGCAGGCCAAGAAGATCACCAACCTGACAAACCTGCGCCCCGGCTCCACCATCGACTCCAGCATCCGGGCGCGAGCGATCGAGGCCGCGGCCGGTAACCCTCGCCTGCTCGATTGGCTCGATCTGATCGTCGCCGCCCCCGAGCTCGACATCGATGGCTTGATCACCGCGGTCGAAGAGGAAGCCGACCGATTCCGCCGGGAGACGATCCTCGCCAAGAACCTGCTCAGCTCCCAGGATCCTGAGCTGCAGAAGATGCTGGCCAAGGTCAACGTGGTCGAGCTGCCGATCCCCGCCGAAACGGTGAAGGCCGTCCACGACCACCCGGATGCCGCCACCCACATCGACCGCGCCGCCCAGCTGGGCCTGCTCGAGGAGGGCACCGACCCGGAGACGCGCCAGCCCCGCTACTACGTCTCGAACGTCCTGCGCCCGCTGATCCGCCCACTGATCACCGACGACGAGTACGTCGAAGCGTGCGCCGCCGCTGCGCGTTCCCTCCACAAACTCTGGGTGACCGACCCCGCCGCCGCCAGCTCCGAGACATGACCACCATCGCCCAGCTCGTGGAGGTGCACCGGCTCGCGGTGGCCGGCCAGGAGGCGGGGATCGCCCGGGATGCCGGGAACCGGGTGGCGAAGCGGTGGCTACGTCGGTCCCGGTTCACGGATGTTGTTGTCCTGGCGAACGCGACCTTGACTCTTGGCCCGTACGCGGCCGCCCTACATGACCTGGGCGCGGCCCAAGCCTCCACCGGGCAGAGTCGACAGGCCCTGGGGACCTACGAGCGGGCGTTGCACTTGTACCGCGAGGCCAAAGACCGCGCCGGCGAAGCAGCCACCCTTGGCAACGTCGGTCTCGTGTACGACGGGTTCGGGGACCGGCAGCAGGCCCTGACCTGCTATCGGCAAGCCCTGGCCATCAACCAGGAGGTCGGAAATCGCGTCAACGAAGCAGCCACTCTGTGCAACATCGGCGCCTTGTACAACGGGCTCGGGGAGCGGCAGAAGGCCCTGACCTATCACCGGCAAGCCCTGACCATCACCCAGGAGGAGGGAGACCGCGCCGGCGAAGCAGCCATCTTGACCAACATCGGCTCCGTGTACAAAGACCTCGGGGAATGGCAGCAGGCCTTGACCTATCTTCGGCAGGCTCTCCCTATCCGGCGAGAGATCGGTGATCGCGCCGGCGAAGCGAGCACTCTCTCCAGCATCGGCAGCGCGTGGAGAGGGCTTGGTGATCTGCAGCAAGCCCTGACCTACTTCCAGCAGTCCCTCCTCATGTCGCGGGAGGTCGGTGATCGCCCAGTCCAAGCGGTCACCCTCAACAACCTCGGCCTCCTGTACCAACAAGCTGGGGATCAACAGCAGGCCCTGACCCACTACCAGCAGGCTCTGGACATCCTGCGGGACGTCGGCGACCGCCCTGTCGAAGCCGTCACGCGGTACAACATCGCGATGATCCACCGGGCGGAGGGGGATCTCGACCGAGCGATCAGCGAGCTCGAGATCGTCGTCGAGCTCGACCGCGAGGTCGAGCATCCGGACCTCGCATCCGACACCGCCGCCCTTGAACGGCTGCGGCGGGAGCGAGGTGAAGCGCCCTGATTCGCCGGTGGCGGCGTGGTCGGGGTGACCCGGCAACCAGCGTGGCGTGCGCCACGGAACTGTCATCGTTTTGGCGGGGACGGAGCGACGCGTACTCTCCGCGGTTGGGGTTTGCGGGTTTCGAAACCTTGTCGATAAAGCCGCCACACGCTGGGCTTTTTGCGGAAACTCCGGTGAAACACGCCCTGGTTAGCGTCGTGCCCTCTCCAGGGAAAGTGAGCTTCGGCGTGACCTCATATATAAATCGGCGTTCCCTGCTTCGTGGTGGTGCGGGTCTGGCGCTCTTCGGGGCCAGCTCTGCCCTGCTCGCCGCCTGTGGTGACGATGACTCGTCGCCGTCCTCGTCGGCCTCCGGTGGGGCGAAGGACTTCGGGGCTCTCAACTACCAGCTGTCCTGGGTGAAGAACGTGGAGTTCGCGGGCGCCTATATCGCGGACACCAAGGGCTACTACTCGGCCGCCGGTTTCAGCTCGGTCAATCTGATGGCCGGCGGGCCCAACGTCAGCCAGGACGCGGTTGTCGCCTCCGGTAAGGCGCTGCTGGGGATCTCCTCGCCGGACATCACCGCGGCGGCCATTCTCAAGGGTGCTGAGCTGGTCATCGTCGGGGCGCAGTACCAGAAGAACCCATTCTGCATCATGTCGCTGGCATCGGCTCCGATCAATTCACCGCAGGAGCTGATCGGCAAGAAGATCGGTGTGCAGGCGACCAACGAGCCGGTGTGGAACGCGTTCCTGAAGGCCAACAACCTCGACCCGAGCAAAATCACCAAGGTGCCGGCCCAGTTCGACCCGTCGCCGCTGGTGTCCAAAGAGGTCGACGGCTGGTTCTCGTTCTTCACCAACGAGCCCAACCTGCTCAAGACCAAGGGCGTCGACACCGCGGTGATGCTCCTCAACGACCACGGATATCCGATGGTCTCCGAGGTCTACGTGGTGAAGAAATCGACCCTGACCAGCGACCGGGACAAGCTGAAGGCCGCGATCATCGGCGACATCAAGGGCTGGACCGACTCGATCGCCGACCCGAAGGTGGGCGCCAATCTGGCCGCCACCAAATACGGCAAGGACCTGGGTCTCGACGAGGCCGAGCAGGTGCTCGAGTCGACCGCGCAGAACACCGTGGTCTCGACCGACGACACCAAGAAGAACGGCCTTTTCACCATTACCGACGAGCTGATCGACGAGACCATCAAGACGCTGGCCCTGGGTGGCACGACCATCACCAAGGAGCAGTTGTTCGACATGTCGGTCATCACCGAGATCTATACGGAGAACCCCTCGCTCAAGGGGTCGGCCTGACCATGGAGGGCCGGGGGATCGTGCTGCGGCAGCTCACCAAGCAGTTCACGATCCGCCGGTCCACCGTCACCGCCCTCGACCACGTCGACCTGGACACCCCGGCCGGCGCGTTCGTCGCGCTCCTCGGCCCCTCCGGCTGCGGCAAGTCGACGATCCTGCGCATCCTCGCCGACCTGGAGCAACCCACCTCGGGCGAGGCGTTCGTGCACGGCGAGGAACCCGCGGCCACCCGCCGTAACCACCACCTGGGCATCGCGTTCCAGGATGCGGCCCTGCTGCCGTGGCGGTCGGTGACCGCGAACATCCGGCTGCCGCTCGAGGTCAGTGGGGTCAAGGTCAAGGAAGAGACGATCACCGAGCTGATCAAGCTGGTCGGCCTGGAAGGCTTCGAGCAGGCTCGCCCGGCGCAGCTGTCCGGCGGCATGCGGCAGCGGGTGGCGATCGCCCGCGCGCTGGTGGTCGAGCCGCAGATCCTGCTGCTCGACGAGCCGTTCGGCGCCCTCGACGAGATGACCCGGCAGCGGCTCAACCTGGAGTTGCAGCGCATCTGGACCGAGCGGGCCACCACCACCCTGCTGGTCACCCACTCGATCGCGGAGGCCGTCTTCCTGGCCGACACGGTCGCGGTGATGAGCGCCCGGCCGGGCCGGATCGTCGCCCAGGTGGAGATCGACCTGCCGCGCCCGCGGACTCCCGAGATGATGCGCACCGCCCGCTTCCACGAACTCGAGGACCAGCTCAGCGCGCTGCTGTTCGGAGAGAAGGAAACGGTCGGATGACGCTCGCGTCCGTCCTCGTCCCGCCGCGCCGCTCCTATTACGGCGCCGCGGGATTGCTCGCTCTGCTGGTCGTCTGGGAGATCCTGGGCCGGACCGTGTTCGCGGACAGCCGCGCCGTCCCGCCCCCCACCAAGATCCTCAGCCAGTTCGGCCACGACGGCTGGTCCTTCTACTGGCCCAACATCAAAGCCACGTTGCGTACGGCCGGGTGGGGCTGGCTGTGGGGCAACGCGATCGGGATAGCTTTCGCGTTCCTCCTGATCCAGTTCCCGCTGATCGAAAAGGCCGGCATGCAGCTGGCCCTGGTCAGCTACTGCCTGCCGGTGATCGCGATCGGCCCGGTCCTGGCCGTCCTGTTCACCGGGGACAAGTCCAAGGTCATCCTGGCCGCCATCTCGGTCATCTTCACCACCCTGGTCGGCGCGCTGGTCGGCCTGCGCAGCGCCGACCGCACCAGCCTCGACCTGATCCGCGCATACGGCGGCGGCAAGTGGACCCAGCTGTGGAAGGTCCGCCTGCGCACGTCGCTGCCAAGCCTGTTCGCGGGCCTGCGCATCGCCGCCCCCGCCGCGATGCTGGGCGCGATCATCGGCGAGTACCTGGGCGCCGAATCCGGCCTAGGAGTAGCAATGATCAACTCACAGCAGAGCCTCGCGGTCGAGCGAACCTGGGGAATCGCCCTGGTGGCGACGGCCCTGTCCGGCTTGGCGTACGGCCTGACCGCGCTGATAGGCCGTCTCCTCACCCCGTGGGCTCCGAGGGCGGCCAAATGACGACGGGGCGCCGGGCCTTGGTGCGCCTGCTCAAGGGAGTAGGCGGCGCCGTCCTCTCGGTCGCCGTCATCTGCGGCGTCTGGCAGTTGCTGGTCAAGGGCTTCGACCTGGACCCGTTCCTGACCCGAGGCCCACTGGACGTCTGGCGCTACCTGACCGACCCGACCCACGGCCCCGAACGCACCCTCCTCTGGGAGGCCAGCAAGGTAACCGCCCTGGACGCCGCGATCGGCCTGCTCGGCGGCACGGTGGCGGCCCTGGTCACCGCACTGGCGTTCGCGCTGTGGCGCCCGGTCGAGCAGACGTTGCTCCCGATCGCGATGGCCCTGCGAGCGGTCCCGCTGGTGGCGATGACCCCGTTGATCGCCCTGATCTTCGGCCGGGGCCTGATGGCGGTAACGGTGATCGCCGGCATCGTCACGTTCTTCCCGGTCCTGGTCAACGTCTCCTTGGCCCTGCGCGCGGTGCCAAGTTCGTCGATGGACCTGATGCACGCATACGGCGCGTCCCCCTACGCCACGCTCCTGCGGGTCCAGCTGCCGGGCGCGCTGCCGGCATTGTTCGCCGCAATGCGGGTGGCAGCACCGCTGGCCCTGGTAGGAGCGTTGCTGGCCGAGTGGCTGGCCACCGGAAAGGGCCTGGGCTACATGATGCTGGCCTCGGTGACAACGTTCGAGCTGGACCGCATGTGGACCGGCGTGACGATCGTGACGGTAGCGTCGATCCTGCTCTACACCTTGATCAGCGTCATCGAACAGCTCACGCTGACGCGTTACGCCCCCGAACAACAGGCCCGAACCCTCTGACTTCAAAATCCGATACAGGTACGGGCTGGTCAGCTCCCGCCAAACAATGGCAGTTACGTGGCGCACGCCCAGCTGATTGCATGGTTGGGGCGGTCACCCGGCTACCGGCCCGGGCACGTAAACAAAAACGGAATGGACGCCGCCATCGGCGACGTCCATTCCGTGGTGAGATCAACGCCGCTTTTCGCGGAGGAAGACCTCGACGGCGAAGCCGGCGATCGCCAGCAGGACGCCCAACACTGCACCCCCGACAGTCGCCGCGGTCTCCGCCGCGGCGGACGGGTCGAGTCCGGCGAGCCGGCCGATCGTGAAGCTCAGGGCACCGAGCAGGACCGCCTGGACGACGGCCACGATGAGTGCCAGCGAGAAGTACAGGATTCGACGCATCACGACTCCAAGAAGCTGTCTTGACAGTGGAATTGACCTGCACAAGTAGGCCGCGCCACCCCCGTTCCGTGGGGCGGTGATCCGTTCCGTACTCGTTCACGGGTTCCGCCAACCTGCTGGCCAGGGGCGTCCGAACCGTTCACCGGATGGCGCACGGAACGGCGCTGCGGAACGGTCTCCACGTGGCAAGCTGAACGACACCGTTCAGCAGGCGGCGAAGGAGTGCGATAGACGTGTCGTCGTTCGAGAGGGCTGCAGCCGACCGTGACCGTCTCGTCCGGCACCTGCAAGCGGTGCGTCGCGACTCGTCCCGGTCGTACCGCGAGCTGGCAACGCGCCTGCAACTGAGCGCTTCGTCGAAGGGGCGCGTCAGCGACATCCTCAATGGATCCGCCCTCCCGTCCAACGCAGGCCAGGCGAGGCAGTTGGTGCTGGCGATGGGCGGCAGCCCGGAGGATGCCGAGAAGGCGGCGAAGCTTGCCGAAGCGGCCATCAGATCGGCCAAGGAGACCCGCCGCCGGACCGTTACGGTTTCCCGGCCGTCCGAATCGGTAGAGGTCGTTTACCAGCCGGCCACCGCACTCTTTCAGCCGGCCGGGCCGGTACTCGCCTCGCGCCCGACAGCTGCCGGTGAGTCCCCGAGGACACCCGGGCCCGGTAGCCAAGCGTCGATCGCCGAGATCGTCGAGGGTTTCCCTGACGGCGCGGACATCTTGGCGGCGGCGCGGCGCGGCGGCGTCGACCCTGAGCATGCCGAGCGGCTCCTCACGCTGGTGACCGACCTCCTCGGCCCCGCCCTCGCGCAGATCGGCGGCGCCGATGCCGCCCTGCTGCTCCTCGCCGCGCACCACCATCGCCCGGCCGGCACGGAGGCCGACAGCCTCCGGCCGCAGGTGTTCCGGCCGACCTGGCAGGGCGTTCCGCTCCGCGGCGCGGTGGTGGCACTGTGCGAGAGTCTGACGCGCCCCGCGCACGACCTGCGCGGAGCGCGCTTCGACCCGGTGCTCGGCCTGGACGCGGACCTGCGGTTCTGCGCCGTGATCCTGCGCATCGCCGAGTTCATGGACATGAGCGACGCCCGGCACCCGGCCGAGGTCCGCCGGCACCTGGGCCTGTCCGTCGACGGCCTGAAGGCGTGGAACGGACAGCTGCACATGGGACGCTGGGTCTTCCCCGTCCAGCGCACGCCCGGTTACACCGTGTCCCGACTGGCCGCGCCGACCCACCCGGCGGCCGAGCACGACCTACGTCGGTACCTGGCGGATGTCGAGGGCGAACTGCTGCAGTGCCTCGCACTGCAGCACCAGTTCCAGCGCACGGCACAGGACATCGAGCTGCCCGGCAAGATCTCGCTCGATCACCTGACATCCGACGGCTACAAGTACGGAGAGTTCCGCTTCGAGCTCGACCGGTCCGCGATGCTGGAGCTCTTCACCGGCGAGCAGCTCTACGACGATCAGTACGTCTTCATTCGCGAGCTGCTGCAGAACGCTTTCGATGCCACCCGGCTCCGCCGGCTCTTCGACGGGGAGGACACCACGGATGCGGTGGTGGTGTCCTGCTGGCCGGACGAGATCGGCTACCTGTGGATCCGCGTCGATGATCAAGGCATCGGCATGGACGAGCACGCGCTGGTCGACTACTTCCTGCGGGTCGGGAAGTCGTATTACCGGTCCGCGACGCTGCGGGCCGAACTCACCCGCCAGGGCATCGCTGAGTCCGCCTTCACCCCTATCAGCCGGTTCGGCATCGGTGTGCTGTCCTGTTTCCTGGTCGCCGACCGCGTCGAGGTGAGCACGCGCCGCCGGTACGCAGACGGTACGGAAGCGACGGCGCTGAGGCTGTCGTTGCGCCGGGACGAGGACTTCTTCGTCCTCCGCGAGAACCCCGACCCGGTCGATCCCATGCCGGCCCGGGACTACACCGGCGAGACCTACCGCACGTTGCCGGGCACGAGCCTGGCCCTGCGCGTCGACCCACTACGCGCCCACCTCACCACGGACACGGTCGAGACGGCGCTCGATCGTTATCTCTTCTGTCCTCCGGTGCCGGTCACCTTCAACGACGTCGAGGTCGGGACGGTGACCAACGACCTGGTCGACCGCCCGTGGTTCCCGGAACCGCAGATCGTCGATGTGCCGGCCGGTCCGCGGTTCGAGGTCGCCGGCAGCATGCCGTACGCCGGGCCGCTGAAGATCGCCATCCTGCCGTTGGATCTCACCGCGCACTCCCCGACACCACAGCTCCGAGGGCAACTGCTGGTGTGCAGAGTGCTGACCAATGCGGACCCGGACAGCACCCCGAGACTGCGCCAGGCGCTGCGGGATCCGTTCGCCGGTTGCAAACTCGTCGGCGACCACGACGGCCTCCGCGAGGCTCGCGCGGCGTTACGGAACAGCGTCGTCTCCTGGAGCGCGACCTGCGAATGGCGAACTGAGTACGGCCTCGAGTTCCGGCTGAACCGCCGGCTCGACGTGACCGCGGTGCGGCAGGCGGTCGTCATCCTGGCGAAGAGCGGGCCGTCCGTCTTCGACGAAGCGGAAGGACCGACTGACGACCACCCGCCGACCGTCGATTTCCTGCTACGAAGGATCCTCCTGCAGTACCGGACCCACGCCGACAGCACCGGGACCGCTGAGTACTCGCTGGTGAGCCAGTTCCGAGTGCCGTGGCGTGCCCTGCCGATCCAGCCCGAAGTGCTTGCCATCGTGCGCGAGCACGGCTGGCTCGGCCATAACGGCATCGCGGTACCGGTCAAGTTGCGGGACCTGTCCGTCGTCGCCTGGGGGATGGTCGCGCTGGCCGACTCGCTACGGCCGGACGTTTCGGTGGCCCGCGACCAGGTTCGCGGCATCCCGTTCTCCGTGCACTCCGCGCTGCAGCTGGCGGCGCGCCGGGCCACGGCCGCCTGGCCGGGCACTCCGTTCAGCGGTAGAGCCGCGGCCCTCGAACGGACCACCCTGATCCACGTGCCACCCCATGCGCACTTCTCCGCGGCGGCGCTCGATGACGAGTTCGTGGCCGCGGGGCTTTGGGACAACGAGGAAGTGATCGAGACACTCCAAGGCCTGCGGAGTGTCGAGGCGATTCGGGCCGGGCACGCCGGCCGCGCGTTCGACCTGCGACCGCTTTATCGCTATCAGTCGTGGCAGGCCGAGCATGGATCGGCCTTCGTCTTCATCGACTTCCTGCGCCTGGCCCTCGCGCATCGCCGGCTCAACCTGGCCCAGCTCGAACCGAGGAATCTGCCGGCCGATCCGGAGCGATACTCCGGGCGGCCCTACCGATACGGTCCGGTTGTCCTCGACGGGGCGCTGCCGCTGCCCTCGCCGAGGGTCGACCTGTTTCCGCCGCAGACCTTCCTGCCGTGCCCCGATCGGCCGCATCTCATCCGGCACGAGTCCGGCGTGTGGAATCTGGACCACCCGCTCATCAAGTGGATCATCGAGCACATCGACGAACTCGTCGCCCGCGCGCCGGTCGCCTACGACCAGCTTCGCCGGATCTTCGCGGACAGCGCGGGCACGGCACCACGCAGCATCCGTTCCGTGCTCGACAACCTCGGGCGGACATATCCGTCCCTCGTGTTGCCCGACCACCTCTGACCTCGATCTCAGGGCGTGCGCCGCGGGCACGCCCTGAGATCGCGCGAGGTGTCAGTCGCGGAACTTCACCTCGGCGATGGGCACCGCGTCGCCCTTGCGGCCTGGGGCTCGGTGGTACTTCCAATACAGGTTGGTGTGGGTGATCACCTTGTCGGGGGTGGGGGCTCCGTAGGCCGACAGGTCCTCTGTTGTGTGGGCGTCGGCGATCAACGTGGCGTCGTAACCCCGGGTGATTGCTCCGTGCAACGTGGAGCGGATGCACTCGTCGGTCTGGGCGCCGGAGATGTATAGGTGGCCGGTCTCGCGGGCGGCCAGCAGCTGTTCGAGGGTGGTGTCTTCGAAGGAGTCGGGCCAGCGCTTGTGCACCACCGGCTCGGACTCGGAGCGCTTCAGCTCGGCCACATATTGCCAGCCGTCTGAGTCGATGGGCATGTCGTCGCTGCTGTGCTGGACCCAGATGACGTCGACGCCGGCGTTGCGGGCCAGGTCGACCAGGTCGGCGATGTTGGCGACGATGCGGTCGCGGTCGTGGGCGCCGGCCACCACGTCGTTCTGCACGTCGATCACCAGCAAGGCGCTGTTCGGGCGGTTTTCCAGCGTGGTCATGGCATCGACGCTAGACGGGGGGTACGACAGTTTTCGGGAACAACGCGCTGAGCTGCCGGGCCTCCAAGGTCTCGATCCGGGCGGCCTGGTTTTCGGTGATTCGGTCGCAGAGCCAGTCCCAGTGCAGGGCCACCCGGTCGCCGGGGGCCACCCCCTTCAGCAGCGATCGGCCGCCCGATGACCAGGTCACCTGCTCCTCGGCCGGCGGGCCGGCAGCCAGCGTGGCGCCGTCCCAGGTCAGCGGGCGGCTGGTCACGGTGGCGGTCTCGGCGGCCACGCTCACCACCGTTCCGGTCCGGATGCGGCAGCGGTCCAGCACGGTGACCGCGGCCGGGTTCTCGGTGCGCCGCAGCAGCTCCGTCCACGGATAGACCTCGAAGACGTGGAAGCTGTGGTGCGGCACCGCCCGCCCGTCCGCCGATTGCCACGTGCCGCCGCGCTGGCTGAGAAAATGCGACCGGAGAAACGGCAGCAGATCGGGGAACTGCCGGTCGGGCAGCGCATCGCCGACCCAGTAGGCGGAGACGATGGCCGGGTCGAGCGGGTCGGACACCCCGGTGGTGCGGGCGAGGAAACAGAGGTAGGCCCACGCGCCCTCGAAGCCCCGAGCCCGCCGCGCGATCTCCCCGGGCAGGTCGGCCCGCAGCAGCAGGGCGGCCCCGTCCGGCCCGCAATAACCAAGTTCATTCGGCGGGTACGCATACCGCGCGAAGAGCAGCGCCCCCAGATCCGACATGTCAGCAGATCCGGGGGAGCTGTTCGCCGATGGGCATGTTGACCACCCGGGTCCCGCCGAGCGCGGTCTGCGCCACCACCATCCCCGGATGCGACGCTACGCAGGTGCCGATCTGCCGCGCCCCGGATCCGAGCGGATGCGCCCGCATGGCCGCGAGCACCACGTCGGCGTCGGCGGACGGCACGAACGCCAGCAGCTTGCCCTCGTTGGCGACCTGCAACGGGTCGAGGCCGAGGAGGCTGCACGCGTCGGCGACGGCGGCCGGGATCGGCAGCGCCCGCTCGGTCAGCGAGATCCCGACCGAGGCGGTCCGGGCGATCTCGTTGAGCGAGGCGGCCACCCCGCCCCGGGTCGGATCGCGCAGCGTATGCACGTCGACCCCGGTCGCCAGCATGGCCGCGACCAGGCCGTGCAGCGGCGCCGAGTCGCTGACCACCGTGGTGTCGAACTCGATGCCCTTGCGCACGCTCATCACCGCCACCCCGTGCACGCCGATGTCCCCGCTGATCAGCACGGCGTCCCCGACGGCGGCCCGATGCGCGCCGATCTCCAGGCCGGGCGCGACCATCCCGACCCCGGCCGTGTTCAGGTAGACCCCGTCGCCGCTGCCGTTGTCGACGACCTTGGTGTCCCCGGTGACCAGGCGAACCCCGGCCGCGTGGGCGGCCGCCCCGACCGCGGCCGCGATCCGCGCGACCTCGGCCAGCAGGGTGCCTTCCTGCAGGATGAAGGCGACCGACAGGTAGAGCGGCGTGGCCCCCGACATCGCGAGATCGTTGACCGTGCCGTTGACGGCGAGGTCCCCGATCGACCCGCCGGGAAAGAACATCGGCTTGACCACGTACGAGTCGGTGGAAAACGCGATCCGCTCCGCGCCCACCGGCACGACCGCGCTGTCCCCGAGCGGGCCTTCCCCGGCCGGCCCGTAGGCGGGCCGGAACAGATGCTCGACCAACTCCGCCGACATCGCCCCGCCGCCGCCGTGTCCCATCACGACCGCGGGCGTGTCGCGCAGCGGAAGCGGGCAGGTCCAGCTTTCGAAATCGAGCTCCGCGGTCATAGCTGCACCAGCTCGAGCCGCCGATAGGCGTAGTAGGCGGCGCACGCGCCCTCGGACGAGACCATCGTCGCCCCGAGCGGATTGCGCGGCGTGCACTGCTTGCCGAAGGCCGCGCACTGATGCGGTTTCAGCAGACCCTGCAGCACTTCGCCGGAGCGGCACAGCGGCGATTCCGCGGCGCGCACGTCGTCGACGTCGAACCGTTGTTCGGCGTCGAACTCCCGGTATTTCGCGGACAACCGCCATCCGCTGGCGGGAATCATCCCGATGCCGCGCCAGGTCCGGTCGGTCACCTCGAAGACGTCCCGCAGCATCGCCATCGCGGCCGGGTTCCCCTCGTCCCGCACGGCCCGTGGATAGGCGTTCTGCACCACGTGCTCGCCCGCTTCGAGCTGCACGATCGTCTGCCGGATCCCTTCCAGGATGTCGAGCGGCTCGAAACCGGTCACCACGATCGGCACCCGGTATTTCTCGGCCAGCGGCGGGTATTCGCCGGTGCCCATCACGCTGCACACATGCCCGGCGGCCAGGAACGCCTGCACCCGGCAGCGCGGCGATTCCATGATGGCGGCGATCGCCGGCGGGACCAGCACATGCGAGACGAGCAGTGAGAAGTTGGGAACGCCCAGGCGGCGGGCCTGATAAACGGTCATCGCATTGGCCGGAGCCGTCGTCTCGAAGCCGATCCCGAAGAAGACCACCTGCCGATCGGGGTTTTCCCGGGCGATCTTCAGGGCGTCGAGCGGCGAGTAGACGACCCGGACGTCGGCGCCGGCACTCTTCACCGTGAACAGGTCGCGGCTGCTGCCGGGCACACGCAGCATGTCGCCGAACGAGCAGAAGATGACGCCGGGGTGGGCGGCGATGGCGAGCGCCTTGTCGATCATCTCCAGCGGCGTCACACAGACCGGGCAGCCCGGCCCGTGAATCATCTCGACGCCGGACGGCAGCAACTGGTCGATGCCGTGCCGGATTATCGAATGGGTCTGCCCACCGCAGACCTCCATCATCGCCCACGGCCGGGTGGTCACCGCATGGATCTGCTCGACCAGCCGATGCGCCAGGTCGGGGTTGCCGAATTCATCGAGGTACTTCACCGAACTCCTCCTCGATAATGCCCATCTTCGCGAAGTTCGCCAGGGTCTCCTGCGCGGACTTCTCGTCGAGCAGCTGAATGGCGAATCCGACGTGGACCACGACGTATTCGCCCACCGCCGCCTCCGGTACGTACTGCAGGCACACGCTTTTCCGGACGCCGCCGAAATCGACCTCGGCCATCGGTATGCCGTCGGCCTCGCCGATCTGCACAATGCGTCCGGGAACCGCCAGGCACATGCGCGTCCCTCCTTCCAGAAGATCAACCAGCCGCGGCGATCACGAGCTGGCCCAGCGCGAGGCCGCCGTCGTTCGGCGGCAGCAGCCGGGGTCGCAGCACCGTGAAGCCGCGTCTACCCAGGTCATCGACCACGGTTTCGAGCAGCAGGGCGTTCTGGAACACGCCGCCGCCGAGCGCGATGACGTCGAGGCCGGTCTCGTCCCGGCCGTGTTCGGCCAGCATCCCGATCAGCGCGGCCACCCCGGCATGGAACCGGGCGGCGATGATCGCCGCCGGCACACCGGCGAGCACATCCCGCGCGACCTGGCGAATCACCGGGCCGCCGTCGGCGACGTCCGGGCCGTCCGGGCTCGGGCACAATTCGAAGGTGTACGGGTGGTCCTGCCCGGTGTGCGCGGATCGAGCCAGCCCTTCGAGCACGATGGCCGCCTCCGCCTCGTACTCGACGGTCTGCCGCACGCCCGCGAGGGCGGCCACCGCGTCGAACAGCCGGCCCATGCTGGAGGTCGGCACGCATCCGGTTCCGCTGCCGAACTGCCGGGCGAGCAGGTCACGTTCGGCGGGCGGACACGCCACGACGGCCGGCAGGTCCGGATGCCAGGGCACGCCGGCGGCGAACAGATGAGAGAGCGCCATCCGGTACGGGCGGAGCACGCTCGCGTCGCCCCCGGCCAGCGGAACGTAGCCGAGCCGGGCCGCCCGCCGGAACGACTTGTAGTCGGCGATCAGCATCTCGCCGCCCCACACCGCGCCGTCGGTGCCGTACCCGGTGCCGTCGAACGCGATGCCGATGACCCGCTCGTCCACCCCGAGCCCGTGCTCGGCCATCACCGCCGCGACGTGCGCGTGGTGATGCTGCACCCGCCGGACCGGCCGCTCGCCGGCGTAGCGCTTGGCCCACTCGCTGGAGCGATAACCCGGATGCAGGTCGGCGACGACGACCTCCGGCCGCACCCCGGTCAGCTCCTCCAGGTGCCGCGACGTGCTGCTCAGCGCGTCGATGGTGCGAAGGTCGTCCATGTCGCCGATGTGCTGGCTGAGCCAGGCGTAACGCCCGGCCGCGACCGCGCAGGTGCTCTTGAGATCGCCCCCCGCGGCCAGCATCGGCGGCACCTCGAACGGCAATGCGATCGGCATCGGCGCGTACCCACGCGACCGCCGCACCGGCAGCTCGACCCCGCCGACCACCCGGCTGACCGAGTCGTCGCACGGCACCCGGATCCCGCGGTCATGCCGGAGCCACGCGTCGGCGAGCGCCCCGAGCAGCCGCAGCGCCTCCGCATCGTCGATCACGATCGGCTCCCCGGAGAGATTCCCCGACGTCATGACCAGCGCATCCGGCCCACCCGAATCCCCCGGAAGCCCAAAGAGCAACACATGCAACGGCGTGTACGGCAGCATCAGCCCCAGGTCCGGATTGTCCGGCGCAACCGAAGTCGCGAGCTCGGCGGGAAGCAGGCGGGGGAGCAGCACGATCGGGTGTCGCGGGTCGGTCAGCAGATCTTCCGCGCCGTCCGGGAACGTGACCAGCTCGCGCGCGGTGTCCAGGTCGGCCACCATCACGGCGAAGGGCTTTCCGCCGCGTTGCTTGCGTCGGCGCAGTTCGGCGACGGCGTCGGCGTTTCGGGCATCGCACGCCAGGTGGTAGCCGCCCAGCCCTTTGATCGCCACGATCTGGCCGGCCGCGAGTCGTCGCCGCGTGTCCGAAATCGGGTCGTCGGACAGCGAGGATCCGTCGGCGTCCACCAGTTCCAACCGTGGGCCGCAGGACGGGCAGGCGATCGGCTGGGCGTGGAAGCGGCGGTCGGCCGGGTCCTCGTATTCGGCGCGACAGGCCGGGCACATCGGGAAGCCGGCCATCGTCGTGGACGCCCGGTCGTAGGGGAGGGCCGTGATGATGGTGAAGCGCGGGCCGCAGTTGGTGCAGGTGATGAACGGATGGCGGTAGCGGCGATCGGCCGGGTCGCGCAGCTCGCTCAGGCAGTCGTCGCACACGGTCACGTCGGGGGAGGCCAGGGTGTGCGGCGGGCCGTCGCCCTTCGAGGAGGCGATCGTGAAGCCGGTGCCGCCCTGCAGCGGCAGGTCCTCGTCGGCGACGTCCATGACCATCGCCAGCGGCGGGGCGTCGGTGCGCAGGCGATGGCCGTATTCGAGGACCGCGTCGGCGTCGCCCTCCACCTCGATCACCACCCCGTCGGGGGTGTTCGCCACCGAGCCGGACAGGGTGAGCGCGGCGGCCGTCGCGTAGGCGAACGGCCGGAAACCGACCCCCTGCACCAGACCGGAGACGGTGTAGCGGCGCCGCAGCCGCCGGGCCTGGCCCATCAGCTCCAGGCCGGCCATCGCCCGCGCCGCCTCCGCGCCGTCGATGACTTCGACCGCGAAGCCCATGTGGATCAGCACCCACGCGCCGGGTTCGGGCGGGTCGTCGAGCATGCCGATGTTGACCCGGCGGCGGGCGCCCGCGACGTCGACGAGTGCCAGCTGCCCGGCGAACCCGTCGACGATCTCCACCACCTGACCCGGAATGCCCAGACACATGTCAGGACCCCCCGACCGGGGCCGGCGAGACCTGGGCCCGGGCGATCAGGGCTCGGATCTCGGCCATGGCCCGGGGCACGGCGGCCTCCACCCGTGGGGTCAGGCCGACCGCCTCGTCCAGGACGTCGACCCGGCAACCGACCACGTAGGTCGGGGGCAGGGTGCCGCCGATCCGGGTCAGGACGCCCAGGACCGCGCCCGGCGTCATGGCGTGGGCGTCGAACTCGGCCGGGGTGAAGTCGCCGGGGCCGACCTCCAGGACCACCAGCTCGCCCGGGGTCTCCTCGCCGGGCAGGGCGTCGACCAGCACGAACAGGTCTACGCCGTCGAGCAGGTCGTAGGCCAGGTGCACGCCGCGGATGCCGTAGTCGACGATCCGCACGCCCTCGGCCGGCGGGCCCTCGGCGATCAGCCGGCGGACCACCTCGGGGCCGAAACCGTCGTCGCCCAGGAAGAGGTTGCCGATGCCGGCTACCAGGACGTTCACATCGAGCGGATCTTGAAGTAGCGCTGGATGTCGGGTATCGACTCGACCACCAGGACGGCCGCGAAGGCGGCCAGCGCCGCGCCGGCGATCGTGGTGACGGCGCCGATGAACTTCAGCATGAGGTCTCCTCTCCAAGGACGAGGGCGAGCTCGTCGGGGGCGAAGTAGAGGTAGCGGCCGTACCAGTCGTGCAGGTCGGCCGCGGGGTCGTCGACCAGGACGACGGCCACGTGGGTGCCGCCGTCCACGTCGGACAGCACGGCGGTGACCCGCGCGAGCTGCCCGGCGAAGAACAGATCCTGCGCATCGGCGCGCCGGCGCGGGTGCAGCCGCACCACGCTGCCCTTGCCCACCTCGACGCCGTCGACCAGCACCGAGGTGGGGCCGGGCGAGACGGCGGCATCCCACCAGGGGTCGGAGTCGATCCGGCCGCCGTGCAGGCGCTCCAGGTCACCGGGGGTGATGGCGTCGCACCGGTCGACGATGGCGGCGGCGCGCGGGTCGGTGGCGCGGGCCTCGGCCTTCTCCGCGTCGGTCATCGTCATCACCCGCAGCGTCAGGATCTCGTCGATCTCGGTGGCGTCGAAGAGCTCGCCGGGGCTCTGCGCGGCCACCGCCGGGTGGTCGTAGAGGATGATCGGCGCGCCGAGCAGCACCGTATCCGAGCCGGCCAGCACCGGCCAGCAGCGCTCCTGATGGCAGCGGGCGGCGGCCGCGGCGGCGTGCGGCGGCGGGTCCTGCATGGACAGGAACACCGCGTCGTGCGCCTCGATCAGCAGGTGGGCACCGAGCAGCGAATGCCGGATCGCCTCGTCCTTGTCGGCGACCGGCGCCGGGTGCTCGTTGCGGACCGTGACGGTGAGCCGTAGCAGGTCACCGTCCGCGACGACGGCCGTCCCGACCCGCGCGGTCAACGGCCATCGCCGCCGAACGATGCGGCCGACGTCACCGACAGCCTCCACCGAGGTGGCCGCGGGCACGGCCACCGGGAACGACGACGCCCCGGTCAACGGAATCCGCGCGAAGGTAAACGAAAGCTCCACGGCCTCGTCCCAGCTCAGGAACGTCTCGCCGGCGAAATCCAGCGAGGCGACCGGCACCCCCGCGGCGTCGCCTACCGAACGGGCCTGGAGGTGCAGGAAACGCAGGTGCAGGGTCACGCTTGATGGGCGTACGCAAGGGGAAAGCAGACACGTCATCGCCATGGCCGGCCCCTCCGCGAAGGCCGTCGAGGCCGCCGCCGGCGGGCCGAGCACGCCGAACTGCCACCGCGACCGGTTCTTGGCCGCGCTCGCGCGATAGGGATAGAGAAGGTATCCCTCGTAGAGCACCGCGTCCGCGACCGCCCGGGCCGCCTCGACACTCATGAGCGGCCCTCCAGGAGCCGCTGCACCGTCTCGTCCCAGCTGATCAGATCGTGCCGGGCCCGGAACGCGGCCAGCTCCTTGAGCAGGTCGGCGTCGATCCGCAGGAAGCCGGTGTTCGGGAAGTATGAGTCGATCATGTCGCGCCACACCGAGACCGGAAGTGACCAGCGCGCCTCGCACGCCCACGGCACCTGCTCCACCTCGAAACCGGACTCGCCGCGGGTGAAGATCGTGCCGGAGAAGAGCAGGTTGAGCGGCACGTCGCCGGCGTCGAGCGCATGAAGGTAGCGGGAGCCGATCACCTCGAGGTCGTAGGTGCAGGGCAGCGCCAGATCGGTCTCGGTGTCGCCGGTGAAACCCTGCACGGTCGTGTTGGCCTGCATCCACAGGAACGACTTGAGGGTGTCGCCCCAGCGGGCCCGCTCGCCGAAGAGGCCGCGCAGGCTGTTCTCCTCGGCGCCGGTGTAGCGGCGCCGCTGCGGGTCGATGCGCACCTGACTGCGCAGCGCGATCGCGTGCACCCGCGGCCCGGTCGTGGTGATCCGCAGCCGCGCGGTGAGCTGCGGCGCGACCGCGTACGGCTCGGCGGTCACGTCCAGCACGGTGAAGGTGTACGCGCTCACGTGGCCCGCTTCCGGATCTCGTCGAAGAACGCGGCGATCGCCGCGTGCGCCTCCTGGCCGCCGTCGAAGCCGCGCCAGAGCGTACGCAGCCGGCCGACCAGCTCGTAGCAGGCGTCGATCGGCACGAGATAGCCGTCCAGGCCGCGCCGCAGGAGCAGCGCCTCGACGTCGGGCCGAAGCATGGCCAGCGCCGGATGGGTGACCGCGGGCAGGTCGAGTTCGGACTCGGTGGCCCCGGCCGGGCCGGGGTAGAGGACCACCATCCGGTCCTGGGCCGAGTTGTGGAACAGGAAGGCCAGCCCGACCGGGATCTGCAGCTCGTACCACTCGCGCTCCTCGAGGACCGGCCCGCCGAAGGCGAGGTAGCGGTCGGGGACGGCCCGATAGCGCAGGTGCGCGCGGTCGTCAGTGAAGAGCAGGTAGCAGGGGCGGCAGGCGCAGGCCAACTGCCGGGACTGCAGGTCGACCAGGTGCGAGTGGGCCGGGCCGACCTCGGCGGCGCACAGGTCGCAGCGTTCCACCGCCGGCGGCCGCGGGCGCTGGGCGATCCGGCGGAGGGTCTCCAGGGGCGAGTCGGTCATGGGGCCGGCCGGCTGAACAGGGACGCCACCGGGATGACCGTCCGCACCTCGACCCGGGTGACCTCGGGGGCGACCGCGGTGACCCGATCTTCGAAGCCGGGGCCGCTGAGCCGGCAGACCCCGTCGTCGGTCACCTCGATCAGGTGGACGCCGGAGCCGGCCAGCGCGCGGGTGATCCGGGTGGCCGCGTCCCACGGGTGCAGGCCGTGCACCAGCAGCAGGCCGCCAACCAGGTCGTCGGCGGCCATCGCATCGAGCACCTCGTCGGTCAGCGCGCCCCGCTCGTGCAGCAGTTCGAGCAGCCGTTCGAGGCCGGCGCCGTAGAGGTTGGCCACCTCGCGGACGACGTTCTCGTCGGCGCCGTTGCCGAGGAGAGCGTCGACCCGGGCGGCGGACTCCCGCCAGGTCATGGTCAAGCTCCGGCCGACTGGGTCGGCGAGTGCAGCAGCTCCAGTTTCTTGCCACCACCGAGATACATATGGACGCCGCACGGCAGGCACGGGTCGAAGCTCCGCACCGTACGCATGATGTCGATGCCTTTGAAGTTGTCCCGGTCGTTCTCCTCGAAGATCGGCTGACCCTGCACGGCGTCCTCGTAGGGACCCGGAGTGCCGTAGCTGTCCCGCGGGTTCGCGTTCCACGGGGTCGGCGGGTACGGGTGGTAGTTCGCGATCTTCCCGTCCCGGATGACCATGTGGTGCGACAGGACGCCGCGGACCGCCTCGGTGAAGCCGCAGCCGATGCCCTCGTCGGGCACCTCGAACGGCTCCCACGTCTTGGTGCGCCCGGCCCGGATCTCGGCGAGCGCTTTCTCCGCGAAATGCAGAGCACACCCGGCCGCGTACGCCTGGAAGTAGGTCCTTGCCCGGTTTCGCTCGATGGTGTTGCTCCAGCGCGGGATCTTCCACTCCAGCTCGACCGGCGGTTTCAGGGCCGTCTTCGGCAGGTTGATCTTGACACTGCTGCCGGTGGCCTGGACGTAGCCGATGTCGACGAGCCCGGCCAGCGCGGTCGTCCACAGCCGGGCGAGCGGGCCGCCGCCGGTGTCCAGCGCCAGGTAGTCGGTGCCGTCGAACCAGCGCGGCGACATCACCCAGCTGTACTTGCCGTCGAGGTCGCGCTTCTGCGGGCGCGGGTTCGTGTGCTGGTTCCACGGGTGCCGGCGGTCGACCGGATTGCCGAGCGGGTCGCGCGTCACGAACATCTCCTGGTCGGTCCAGTCCTCGTAGTAGGACGAGCCGAGCAGGATGCGGATGCCCAGGTTGATCTCGACGAGGTCGGTGGTGATCAGGTTGCCGTCGACGACGATGCCCGGGGTCACATACATCTTGCGACCCCAGTCGGTCATGTCCGCGTACTTGAAATTGCAGTGCTCCGGGTCCTGGAAGGAGCCCCAGCAGCCGAGCAGCACCCGGCGGTTGCCGACCATCTCGTAACCGGGCAGCGCCTCGTAGAAGAAGTCGAACAGGTCGTCGTGCATCGGCACGACCTTCTTCATGAACTCGACGTAGCGCATCAGCCGGGTCAGGTAGTCGGTCATCAGCTGGATGGTGGCGACCGTGCCGACCCCGCCCGGGTAGAGCGTCGACGGGTGCACGTGCCTGCCCTCCATCAGGCAGAACATCTCCCGCGTCATCCGGCTGACCTGCAGCGCCTCGCGGTAGAACTCGCCGGTGAACGGGTTGAGCGAGCGCATGATGTCGCCGATGGTCTGGTACCCATGGTCGCCGCCGTGCGGGGCCTCGGTGCGGTTGGCCCGCTCCAGCACGCCGGGGTTGGTCTCGGCGACCATCTTCTCGCAGTAGTCCACGCCGACCAGGTTTTCCTGGAAGATGTTGTGGTCGAACATGTACTCGGCGGCCTCGCCCAGGTTGACGATCCATTCACCGAGGTGCGGGGGCTTCACGCCGTAGGCCATGTTCTGTGCGTAGCAGGAACAGGTGGCGTGGTTGTCGCCGCAGATGCCGCAGATCCGGCTGGTGATGAAGTGCGCGTCCCGCGGGTCCTTGCCCTTCATGAAGACCGAGTAGCCGCGGAAGATCGAGCTGGTGCTGTGGCATTCCGCCACGACCTTGTTGGCAAAGTCGATCTTGGTGTAGATCCCTAGGCTGCCGACGATCCTTGTGATCGGGTCCCAGGCCATCTCAACTAACTCAGGCATCGTCGCCCTCTCACCAGGTCTTGTGCGCTCCTGTGGTCAGCTCCTTGCTCGGCCGGCGCCATTTCGGTTCCTGGTCGAGGGTGTGCGTGGTGATCTCGCGCAGCTTTCGGATCGTCGTGCCGTACCAGCCGACCGCCCTGGTCGACAGCCGGCCACCGGGCGGCTCGTCCATGAACGGCATGAACTTGTCCGGGAAGCCGGGCATCGTGCAGCCGATGCAGATGCCGCCCACGTTCGGGCAGCCACCGACCCCGTTGAGCCAGCCGCGCTTCGGCACGTTGCACTTCACCACCGGGCCCCAGCAGCCCAGCTTCACGATGCACTTGGGTGAGCCGTATTCCGTGGCGAAGTCGGCCTGCTCGTAGTAGCCGGCCCGGTCGCAGCCCTCGTGCACGGTGATGCCGAACAGCCACTGCGGACGCAGCGCGTCGTCGAGCGGGATCATCGGCGCCTGACCGGTGGCCTGGTAGAGCAGGTAGGTCAGCGTCTCGGAGAGGTTGTCCGGCTGGATCGGGCAGCCCGGCACGCAGACGATCGGGATGCCGGCCTTGGACTTCCACTCCCAGCCCAGATAGTCGGGCACGCCCATGGCGCCGGTCGGGTTGCCGGCCATCGCGTGGATCCCGCCGTACGTCGCGCAGGTGCCGACCGCGACCACGGCCGTCGCCTTCGGGGCGAGCCGGTCGAGCCACTCGCTGGTCGTCATCGGCTGGCCGGTAGCCGGATTGTTGCCGAAACCGGACCAGTAACCGTCGTCGTGCAGCAGCTCGTTGGGGATCGAGCCCTCGACCACCAGCACGAACGGCTCCAGCTCGCCCCGGTCGGCCTTGAAGAACCACTCCAGGAAATCGTCGGCGCCGCCGGTCGGCCCGCACTCGAAGTCGATCAGCGGCCAGTGCATCGCGATACGCGGCAGGCCGGGCAGCGCACCGAGGGCGATCTCCTCGATGCTGGGCTGGGTGGCAGCGGTCAGCGCGACCGAGTCTCCGTCGCAGCTCAGGCCCGCATTGATCCAGAGGACATGGATGAGCGGATCGTCTGACATGGGGCCCCCTCGGCCCGGACGTGTGAGGCAGGTAACACAGTAGTCCTGCGGCGTGTAACACTGTCAATGCGTTCCGTAGATCACCACCTGACCGGGGCATGACCATGCACGAGCTTGCGATCGCGGAGAGCATCGTCGACGCGGTGTGCGAGCGCGCCGCCGGCCGGACGGTGCACCGGGTGACCGTCCGCATCGGAGCGTTGAGCGCGGTCGTGCCCGATGCGATGCGGTTCTGCTTCGATCTGGCCTGCGAGGGCACGGCCGCCGAGGGGGCTGTGCTCGACATCGACGTCACGGCCGGGCCGGAGTTGTTGGTCGTCTCGATGGAGGTGGGCTGATGTGCGGAACGTGTGGATGCGGCCATGACCACCCGCATGAGGAGATAACGCTCGAACAGAAGGTGCTGGCCCGCAACGATCGGCTGGCCGAGGAAAACCGGGCGCTGCTGGCGGCGCGCGGGATCCGGGCGATCAACCTGATGAGCTCGCCCGGTTCCGGCAAGACGACGCTGTTGGAGCGGACCATCGTCGATCTCGCCGGGACGACCGTCGCGGTGATCGAGGGCGATCAGGAAACCTTCCTCGACGCCGAGCGGATCCAGCGCACCGGCGCCCCGGTCGTGCAGGTCAACACCGGGGCCGGCTGCCATCTCGACGCGGCCATGTTGCGCGACGCGTACGAGCGGCTGCAGCCGGTCGAAGGCTCGCTGCTGTTCGTGGAGAACGTGGGAAACCTCGTGTGCCCGGCCCTGTTCGACCTGGGTGAGGCGGGCAAGGTCGTGATCATCTCGGTGACCGAGGGAACCGACAAGCCGCTGAAATACCCGTACATGTTCGCGGCCGCCGACCTGGTCCTGGTGAACAAACTGGACCTGCTTCCCTACGTCGATTTCGATCTGGGCGCCTGCCGTAAGTACGTCGCCACGGTCAATCCGAAGGCCGAGCTGATCGCGGTGTCCGCGACTCGCGGTGACAACCTCAGCCGCTGGTACGAGTGGTTGAGCTAGCGCGCCGCCACACCTGGTAGAGGTCGGCGCCGTCGTCGGTGCGCAGCACCCGCAGCACCCGGTCGGCGCGCAGGTAGCTGGCGATCTCGGCGGTCACGTCGTGCATCGTCGCCACCGGCGTCACCACCACCGGCAGCCTGCCCGCGTCCAGCAGTTGCTCGACGGTGGCCGCATCGCGCAGCAGGTGACCGTGCCGGTGCCGCACCCGCATCGGCACCACCTCGCGCCGCGGCAGGAGGGTGCGCAGCTCGCTCACCATCGGGTTCTGCACCGTGCGCCCGTTCGACCCGTAGACCACCAGCAGCTCATCGTCGGCGGCCACCTCGGCCAGCCGGGCCACCACCTGCTCCGGGTGCCAGCCGGTATCGGCCTCGCGCACCGCTGCGACGGTCACGGTCGCCCGGGCCTGCGCTGCCCACCAGTCGGCCTCCGGCTCGCGGATCATCAACGGAGTGTGCGACCGGCGCGATCCGCCGCGTTGAACCGGAATGTCGGTCAGCGCTCGTTGCGCAGTGAGTCGTTGCCACAGCAAGGCCGTTCACCTCTTCGGAGGTTGTGGTGCGGGGACATCAGGCTCCCCGGGCGGCGGTGACAGCCACCAGTCCCCAGGGCTGTCCACCCAGTTGTGGAGCGGATGCCGTTCCGAACGACGAGGGAAAGGCCTGGTCAGGGTGCGGCTGGACAGTTGTGTCCGACCGGCCCGCCCGGTTGCGGGGGCGCCGGTAGGGCTCCCGGGGGATGATGTGCGACAACTAGTCCTGGTCGCCGCGAGATCTGCAGCAGCGGCGGCGCATTGACCACGTCCACAGCTGTCACCTCGGGCGCGGCCGTCCGGACCGCCGCCTCGATCCGCCCGGACACCCCGCAACCCGTGGTCCGCACGCGCAGATGGGCGACGCCGGCGTCGTCGACGCCGAGAAGATCCGCGTCGGTGCCGGCCAGGGCGGCCACGATCCGCTTCGCCAGGGGTACGGGGTGCAGGTCGTGCACCAGGAGCAGGCTCGCGATCAGCGGATCCGCGCAGAGCTCGGCCGTCGCAGCCGGTCCGAGGGCGGCCGTGATCCGGGCCAGGCCGTCGCCGTAGAGCCCGAGCAGCAGCCCGATCAGCTCCTCGCCGAGCGGGGCGCCGGGACCGAGCTGGGCCAGCACCTGGTCGATCCGGCGGTTGGTCTCGACCGCGGACGTCACCGCTCCGCCGCCACACGCAGCGTGAAGCCGCGGAGCGTACGAATCAACGGTGCGTAACCACCGGCCGGAGCCGTCGCGTCCGTCGCCGGCGCTTCCATGAACGGCATGAACTTGTCCGGGAAGCCCGGCATCGTGCAGGCGATGCAGATGCCGCCCACGTTCGGGCAGCCGCCGACCCCGTTGATCCAGCCGCGCTTGGCCACGTTGCAGCGCACGACCTGACCCCAGCAGCCGACCTTGACCAGGCAGTTCGTCGAGCCGTAACCGCCCGCGAAATCACTGGAGTCGTAATAGGACGCCCGGTCGCAGCCGGCGTGCACGGTCTGCTCGAACAGCCAGCGCGGCCGCAGCGACTCGTCCAGCGCCATCGCCGGTGCCTGCCCGCTGACCTGGTAGAGCAGGTGCAGGATGGTCTCGGCGAGATTGTCCGGATGGGTCGGGCAGCCCGGCACGCAGACGATCGGCATCCCGGCCTTCGACTTCCAGTCCCAGCCCAGATAGTCGGGCACCCCCATCGCGCCGGTCGGGTTCCCGGCCATCGCGTGCACCCCGCCGTACGCCGCGCAGGTGCCGACCGCCATCACCGCCGTGGCCTTGGGCGCCAGCCGGTCGAGCCACGCGGACGCGGTGATCGGCTGCCCGGTCGCCGGGTCGTTGCCGAACCCCGACCAGTAGCCCTCCGGCTTGTTCGTCTCGTCCGGCACCGAGCCCTCGACGATCAGGATGAACGGGTCCAGCTCGCCGCGGGCGGCCCGGTGCCACCACTCGATGAAGCTGCCCGCACCGCCGTCCGGTCCACTGTCGAAGTCGAAGTACGGCCAGTGCAGGGCGATCGGCGGCACCCCGGGCAGCGCCCCGGCGACGATCTCCTCGATGCTCGGCTGGGTCGCGGCGGTCAGCGCCACCGACTCGCCGTCGCAGCTCAGGCCGCCGTTCATCCACAGAATGTGCAGCACCGGCTCGCCCATCCCCGGGATGCTAGGCCCGAGCGGACAAACCTGAAAGACCCTCGTCACTCGATCGGGTTCGGCCGGTCACCGTAAGCTTCTGGACCAAGGAGGCGGAGATGCCGAAAATCGTCGAGATCCTGCCGCTGGAAGTAGTGGCCCAGTCGTTCCCGGCCCGGCCGGCCGCGCTCCCCGACGTCCGCGACTTCGTCCGCCGCCAGCTCACCGACACCCCGGTCGCCGACGACGACATCCGCCGCCTCTGCGAGCGCGTCGCCGATGTGCTCCTCGACGGCGCCGGCGCGACCGGCATGATCCAGGTCTCGATGCGCATCTTCCCGGACTCGGCCGAGGTGGACGTGCTGTTCGCACCGTCCACTCCGGTGACCCCGGCGGCCGCTCAGATCCCGCCGGTGCCCAAGGACTGGCCGTCGTTCGCGGCCTGGCTCGGCCGGCGGTTGCGCGAGGAAGGCCTGACCATGGAGGCGGCCGCCCGCCGGCTCGACGTCTCCACCAAGACGATCAGCCGCTGGGTGGCCGGCACCACCGAGCCGCGGATGCGCGACCTCTACCGCATCCGGGAAGTCTTCGGCGAACCCTTCCAGTGATCACGGGGGCCATGGATGGACACTCCCTACCTTCTCGTCGACATCGCCGTCGCCGTCGCCCAGTACCGCCGCATCGCCGCGGCCTTCCCCGGCACCCCGGTCTACTACGCGGTCAAGGCCAACCCCGAGCACGCCCTGCTCATCGAGCTGGTCCGGGCCGGCTGCCACTTCGACGTGGCCAGCCGCACCGAGATCGACCTGGCCCTCGCGGCCGGCGCCGACCCGTCCACGCTGTCCTTCGGCAACACCATCAAGAAGGCCGACGACATTGCGTACGCGTACGCCAAGGGTGTCCGGACCTTCGCCTTTGACAGTCTCGGTGAGCTGGAGAAGCTCGCCGAGCACGCGCCCGGAGCGGCGGTGATCTGCCGGGTGCTCGCCTCCAGCAAGGGGGCGCGGTGGCCGCTGAGCCGCAAGTTCGGGTGCGCGCCGGAGATGGCGGTCGACCTGATCCGGTGGGCGGCGGCGCACGGTCTCGACCCGGCCGGGGTCTGCTTCCACGTCGGTTCGCAGCAGCTGGACCCGGGCCGCTGGGAGCCGAGCATCGCCGACGCGGCCGCCATCTTCGCCCGGCTGGCCGCGGACGGCATCACGTTGCGCCTGCTCAACTGCGGTGGCGGCTTCCCGGTCGACTATCAGACCGTGGTGGCGCCGATCGAGGAGTACGCGTCGGCCATCGCCACCGCCGTCACCAAGCACTTCCCGGTGCGCCCGGACCTGATGATCGAGCCGGGCCGCTACATCGCCGCCCCGGCCGGGGTCCTGCACACCGAGGTGGTGCTGGTGTCGCGCAAGTCCTACGCCGACGAACCGCGCTGGGTCTATCTGGACGTCGGCCGCTTCGGCGGGCTGGCCGAGACCGAGGACGAGGCGATCGAGTACCGCCTGACCACCCCGCACGACGGCGCGATCACCGCCCCGGTCGTGCTGGCCGGCCCGACCTGCGACAGCGTGGACATCCTCTATCAGAACGCGCACTACGAGCTGCCGCTGGCGTTGCGGCCCGGCGACATCGTGCAGATCCACGGCACCGGCGCCTACACCGCTACCTACGCGTCGGTCGGCTTCAACGGATTCCCGCCGCTGCGTACCGTTCTGATGGCCTCGGGGGGCGACGCCGTGCGGTAAAGGTTCGTATGGTGTGCGCGTGGTGGAGCGGCTGGATGTGCTGCCGCCGTCCGAGGAGCAGGCCTATCGCCTGCTGGTGCGGATGGCGGGCGCCGGCGTGGACGAGTTCGCGGAGCGGGCCGGGATCGGGCCCGAGCGAGCCCTCACGCTGCTGGAGGGCCTGCGGCATCGCGGGCTCGTGACGGCCGGCCCGGCTTACCGTCCGCTACCACCCGATGTTGCGCTCGGTGAGGTGCTCCTGCGCGAGCAGGAGCACCTCGAGACCGCCCGGCAGATGGTGGCCGCGCTCAGCGAGGAGTACCGCAGCAACACCCGCTGGCGCAGCACCGAGCACCTGATGGAGATCGTGGTCGGCGCGCCCGCGCTGCGCGAACGGCTGCGCGAGATGCAGGACTCGGCCAAGCAGGAGATCCTCTGGTTCTGCCGGGCCAACCCGATCGCGATGCAGGGCCCGGAGAACGCCGAGGAGACGCCGGCCCTCACCCGCGGCGTGCGCTATCGCGCGATCTACGAGCGGGCCCTGCTGGAGAAGCCGGGTGAGCTGCAGAGCATCGTCGAGGCGGTCGGCCTGGGCGAGCAGGCGCGTACGCTCCCGGTTCTTCCGGTCCGGCTGGCCATCGCCGACCGCAACCTGGCGATCTGCCCGCTCGTCCCGGATGCCGCTCGCGGCGGCGGTGAGCCGAGTGCCGCGCTGATCCGCCCCTGCGAGCTGCTCGACGCCCTGATCGCGTTGTTCGAGAGCTACTGGGTGCGGGCGACGCCGCTGCTGGCGACGTCGCCGGAGGAGCCCGACCGGTTGCTGCTGTCGCTGCTGGTGGCGGGCATGCCGGACAAGTCGATCGCCACCCACCTCCAGGTCAGCAAGCGAACGGTGCAGCGGCGCCTGGACCGCCTGATGCTGGTGGCCGGCGTGGACAGCCGGGCCGGCCTGGCCTTCCAGGCGGCGAAGCGCGGGTGGCTCTGACCGTCGTACCCGCCGAGCGGGATCATGACGGCTGCCGGAAACCCGGCCGCACCGGCGCGGTGCACACGTCGCGCGCGGGGGCATGCGGAGCGACGTAGGTGCGGGGCGCTGGCGCCGGCGCGGCTGGGGGAGTCGCGCGGGCGGGTGCGGCCGGGGCCTGAGGCGACCCCGCCGCGGCTCGGACGCCGATCGGGGCGCCGGCGAGCGCTGGCAGTTGCCGCATGGTGGGTCTCCTTCGAGCAACCGGCGGTGGGGCAGCGGTTCAAATTTTGAGGACACCGGATGTCCTGCGAAAAGACCCAAACCTGCCGCACCAACGCCATGGCGCGATGTGGACACGGAACGGGCCGCGCCGGATAACCGGCGCGGCCCGTGGATCACCCGCGGATCAGACCGTGGCCTGGTAGAGGATCACCAGGTCGGAGACGGTGATCGAGCCGGGCCCGGCGGTGCGGGTCACGGTGAGTACGTTGTTGGTCGCCTGCAGGATTCCGTCGTCGATGACCTCGTGCCAGGACCGCTGCGGCTCGGTGTCGAACGTCTGGGTCAGCAGGCTGGTGCCGTTCAGCGTCACCTCCAGGGTGGCGGTGCCGCTCGGGTTGACCCGGAACATGAGCACGGTCCGGCCACTGGCCAGCCCGGTGGCGCTGAACTTCCCGAAGTCGTGGTCGATGTCCCCGTTGGACTTGGGCAGCGTCTCGGAGCTGTCCTGAACGACGACGTAGTCGGCGATGGTCGGCATTTCTTGTCCCCCTTGGTATTGGGTGTTGCTTGTTTCCCACCCTGTGGCAGAGGGCTGGAACGACCGCTGGAACGTGCGCTGGAGCGGACTATCGTGCGGACGCATGGACGCGGACGTGCGGTTCGAGCTGCTCGGGCCGTTCCGGGCCCGGCGCGGCGATCGCGTCCTGCCGCTGGGTTCCGCACAGCGGCAGGCGGTGCTGGCCACGCTGCTCCTGCGGCCAGGACGGCCATTCGGCCGGGACGCTCTCATCCGCGCCGTCTGGGGTGAGGATTCCCCGGCGTACGCGGTGAATCAGCTCCAGAAGCACATGTCGGCCCTGCGCCGGGCCCTCACCCCGGACCGCGTCCTCACCTGGACCGACCACGGCTACGTCCTGACCGTGCCGCCCGGCGCCCGCGACCTCGACGAGTTCGAGCAGGCCGTCGCCCGCGCCCGGGAGACCGGCGACCCGGCCGCGTACCGGGCTGCCCTGGCGCTGTGGCGCGGACCGTTCTGCGCCGGCCTGCCCGGCCCGCTCCTGGCCGCCGAGCGCCGCCGGCTCGACGAGCAGCGGCTCGCGGTCGAGGCCGACCGGTGCGCGGCCGAGCTGGACCGGCCCGGTCGCGCCGACGTCACCGGCGACCTGCGCCGGCTGGTCGCCGAGCACCCGGCCGACGAACGGCTGTGCGGCCTGCTCATGCTGGCCCTGCACCGCACCGGCCACCGCCCGGCCGCGCTGGCCGAGTTCCGCCGCATCGACCGGCTGCTGCGCGAGGAGTACGGCGTCGAACCGGCCGCCGCCCTGCAGACCCTGCACCGCCGCGTCCTCGACGCCGACCCGGCCCTGGAGTCGCCCGCCGCCGCGCCGGTCGCCCCGATGCAGCTGCCGTCCGGGCTGCCCGGGTTCGTCGACCGGGAGTCCGAGCTGGACCGGCTGGACGCCCTGACCGACGGCCGCGACCCGGCCACCGTCGCGGTGCTGAGCGGCACCGCCGGCGTCGGCAAGACCAGCCTCGCGGTCCACTGGGCGCACCAGGCCCGGCCCGGTTTCCCGGACGGCCAGCTCTACGCCGACCTGCGCGGCTTCGACCCGGACGGGGTGCCGGCCGACCCGGCCGAGGTGCTCCGCGGGTTCCTCGCCGCGCTGTCCGTCACCGCCGTGCCGCCGGGCCTGGCCGCGCAGACCGCCCTCTACCGCAGCCTGCTCGCCGGCCGCCGGATGCTGGTGCTGCTCGACAACGCCCGGAGCAGCGAACAGGTGCGCCCGCTGCTGCCCGGCACCCCCGGCTGCCTCACCGTGGTGACCAGCCGCAACGAGCTGACCGGCCTGGCGGTGGCCGAGGGCGCCCGGCCGATCACCCTGGAACGGCCCGGCTACGCGGCGGCCCGGCTGCTGCTCCGGGCCCGGCTCGGCGACGACCGGGTGGCCGCCGAACCGGCCGCGGTGACCGCGCTCATCGGTGCCTGCGCCCGGCTGCCGCTGGCCCTCGCGGTGGTGGCGGCCCGGGCGGTGGCCCGCCCCGGCATCTCCCTCGGCACGGTCGCCGAGCAGGTGCTCGACGGGCCGGCCGAGGACCGCAGCACCGATGTTCGGGCCGCGTTCGACTGGTCCTACCAGCAGCTCACCCGGCCCGGGGCGCGCCTGTTCCGGTTGCTCGGGCCGCATCCCGGGCCCGGGTTCGGGGTGGCCGCGGCGGCCAGCGCGGCCGGCCTGCCGGTGCCGGCGGTGCGGCGACTGCTGGCCGAACTGGCCGGGGCGCACCTGATCCGGGAGCAGCCGGACGGGCGGTATGAGGTGCACGATCTGCTCCGGTCGTACGCCATCAGTCGGCACCTGCACGACGATCCGGACGAGGACCGCCGGGCCGCGACCACCCGCCTGCTCGATCATTATCTGCACTCCGCGCATGGCGCGGATGTGCTGCTCAAGCCGCACCGCGACGACCGGTTGCCGCTCGCCGCCGCGCTCGCCGGGGTGACGCCGGCGTCGTTCGCCGGCCGACCGGACGCCGCGGCGTGGCTGACCGCCGAGCTCCCGGTGCTGATCGCGCTGGTGCGGCGCACGGCCGAGCTCGGGCGGCCGGTGGTGCGGCTCGCCTGGACCATGGTGTCCTTTCTGGACTATGCCGGGTATTGGCAGGAAAAGGTCGACGTGCTCGATGCGGCCCTGGCCGCCGCGCAGCGCCTCGACGACCCGGAACTGTGCGCCGAGACCCATCGGATGCTCGGATCGGCGCAGGTCAGGCTGGGTCGCTTCCGGGCCGCGCACGTGCACCTCGACCAGGCGCTGGCGCTCTGTGCCGGGCCCGGCGGACGGGCCCGGGTGCACCGGACGGCGGCGTGGGTGCTGGAACGGCAGGGCCGGCATGCCGAGGCGCTCGACCGGGCCCGATGCGCGCTCGCCGATCATCACGCCGCCGGGAATCGGGTGGGGGAGGGGCGTGCGCTGAACGCGCTCGGCTGGTTCCATGCGCGACTCGGCGACCATCGGCGGGCTCTCGTGCGATGTGCGGCGGCGGTCGATCGGCAGCGGCTTCTGGGGGACCGGTTCGGCGAGGCGGAGACCCTGGACAGTCTCGGGTTCATCTATCGCAACCTGGGCGAATATGCCGCCGCGGCGGTGCACTATCGGTGGGCGGCCGGGCTCTACCGGGATTTCGGCGATCGCTTCAACGAGGCGGACACCCTGGTGTCGCTCGGCGACACCTACCGCGACGACGGGGCGATCGGGACGGCGCGCGAGGCCTGGCGTACGGCGTTGGAGATCTTCGAGATTCTCGAACATCCGGACGCCGGCGGGGTGCGTGTCCGATTGCGGACCGCCCCTTGACCGGTCAGCGGTGGTGCGCGTTTCATCGGGGCCGGAGGTCAGCCATGACGACCACGCGGATCACCCGACAGGACCTCGACAACCTCGCCGAGAAGATCGCCGGCCTGCAGCTGGACGAGCACGAGACGTCGGTGATGCTGGCCGTCTTCGCGCTCGCCGTCGACTCGCTCGGCCGCACCCTGCCCGATGTCCTGGTGCAGCGGAGCACACCCGGCGTGACGATCATCCAGGACGGCCCGTTGCCGGACCTCGGAACCATCTTCGACCAGGCGTTCGCACCGTCCGCTGCCGCTTCCGCCGCCGGTGACGACGACGGCAAGGACGACACGGTGGCGGTGACGTTCGGAAAGATCGGGCGGTGACCGGGGCGGTCGTCCTGGTCTCCATGCCGTTCGCCGACGGGCCGTCGCTGCAGCTCGGCCTGCTCAAACCGGCCGTCGCGGCGGCCGGCTTCCCGGTTCGCACGCTGCACGCCGGGCTGGATCTGGCCGCCCGGATCGGGATGCCCGCCTACCGGCAGCTGGCCGCGCATCGCGGGCGGATGTTCGGCGACTGGCTGTTCTCGGTGCAGGCCTTCGGCTCCGCGGCGCCCGACCCGGACGGGTTGATGGTGTCCCGGTTCGCCGCGGACGCCCCCGACCTGGACCTCATGAAGATCCGGGACGCCGTCGTGCCCGAGTATCTGGACGCGCTGGCCGCCGATCCGGTGTTCGACGACGCGACCGTGGTCGGATTCACCTCGACCTTTCAGCAGAATGTGGCGTCGTTCGCGCTGGCCCGGCGGCTCAAGGCGCGGTTTCCGTCGCTGGTCACCGTGTTCGGGGGCGCCAACTTCGACCCGCCGATGGGCGCCGAGTATCTGCGGGCGATGGACTGCGTCGACCACGTGGTGTCCGGGCCGGGCGAGGTCGCGCTGCCCGAGTTGCTCGGCGGCACCGCGTCGGGGTCGGCCTTCCCGCCCGACTACGACGAATACTTCGAGCGGGCCGAACGCCTCGGGCTGCTCGACCGGGAGAAGGTGCGGCTGCCGTTCGAGTCGAGCCGGGGCTGCTGGTGGGGCGCCAAACATCACTGCACGTTCTGCGGTCTCAACGGCACCACGATGGCCTATCGGTCGAAGCCGCCCGAACAGGTCCTGGCCGAGCTGGCCGGCCTGGCCCGGCGCTACCGGACGTTCCGCTTCGACGCGGTCGACAACATCCTCGACCCCGCGTATCTGAAGACGGTCATGCCCGCCCTCACCGAGTCCGGCTACGACCTGTTCTACGAGGTCAAGGCCAATCTGGGGCGCGCGCAGCTGCGGTTGCTGGCGCAGGCCGGCGTACGCCGCTTGCAGCCCGGTCTGGAATCTTTGAGCACCCGGGTGCTGGGGTTGATGCGCAAGGGGGTGCGGGCCTCGCAGAACGTCAACCTGCTGCGGTGGGCGCGCTACTACGACATCGACGTGGCCTGGAATCTGTTGTGGGGTTTCCCCGGTGAGACCGCTGAGGATTACCGCGCGCAGACCGAGCTCCTCCCGCACCTGGTTCACCTGCAGCCACCCGGCTCGGCCGACCGGATCTGGCTGGAGCGATTCAGCCCGCTGTTCACGTCGACCGTGTCACCTTCGCCGGAACCCAGCTATCGCTACGTTTATCCGCCGTCGGTCGACCTGTCGAAAGCCGCCTACTTCTTCGACTGGCCCGACGACCTGCCCCCGTACGAGGAACTGCGCCTCGGCGTTGTCGCCTGGCAGGACCGATGGCGTACCCGCCCGTCCCTCACCTATCGCTGGATTCCCGGCCTCCTGCAGATCCGGGACCGGCGCGGCCATGATGGCACCTACACGTTTCCCGACCCCGTGGCCGGCATCCACGAGGCCTGCGCCGAACGCCCACGGACCGCCGTCGCCGTGGCTCGCGAACTGGCTTTGCCGGAAGAGACCGTTCGCGCGACGTTCGCGGCGCTGGCTGACCGCGGCCTGATGTTCCTCGACGGCGACCGTGCACTCGCTCTGGCACTGCCGGCTGTCGCGGGCCGGTAGATTTCAGCTCGTGGGTGTTCATCAGCTGTCGCGCCAGGAAGCACGGCGGATCGCGGTGCGGGCGCAACTGCTCGACGCCGCCCGGCCGGACGGGCTGCTCGACATGGTGCACGGCCTGACCCTGTTGCAGCACGACCAGACCGCCGCGGTGGCGCCGAGCGCCCACCTGGTCGCCTGGAGCCGGCTGGGCCCGGCCTATTCGCCGGCCGACCTGACCCGGGCGCTGGCCACCCGGGAGCTGATCGATCTGCAGGGCCTGATCCGGCCGGCCGCCGACCTGGCGCTGTTCCGGGCGGAGATGGCGGCGTGGCCGGGGGATTCGGCGTGGCGTTCGCAGCGGGCGCAGTGGCTCGAGGCGAACGACGCCTGCCGCCGCGACATCCTGCGCCGGCTGGCCGCCGACGGCGAGTCGGCCGCCCAGGACCTGCCGGACACCTGCGCGGTGCCGTGGAAGTCGACGGGCTGGACCAACGACCGCAACGTCCTGCAGATGCTCGAGATGATGGTCGCCCGCGGCGAGGTGGCGGTGTCCTCCCGGCACCGCGGCGAGCGCCGGTTCGACCTGGCCGAACGGGTCTACCCGGACGTGCCCGCGGTGCCGGCGGCGGAAGCGGCCCGCAGGCGGAACGAACGGCGCCTGTCGGCGCTGGGCATCGCCCGGGCCCGGGCGGCCGAGACGATGATCGAGCCGAACGGCGCCGGCGACGTCGGCGAAGAGGCGCAGATCGAGGGCGTACGCGGCAAATGGCGGGTCGATCCCGCCCAGCTGGACCAGCCCTTCGAGGGCCGGGTGGCGCTGTTGTCCCCGTTGGACCGCCTGATCTTCGACCGCAAGCGGATGACCGATCTCTTCGCGTTCGACTACCAGCTGGAGATGTACAAACCGGCCGCCAAGCGCCGCTGGGGCTATTGGGCGCTGCCGATCCTCGACGGCGACCGCCTGGTCGGCAAGGTGGACGCGACCGCCGACCGGAAAGCCGGCGTGCTGCGGGTGGACGCGATCCACGAGGACGAGCCGTTCGACGAGTCCGAGGTGACCCGGGAGATCGAGTCGCTGGCCGAGTGGCTGGGGCTGGACCTCGCCGGCTCGATCGCCGTGTAGCCACATTTACGCATGTCAATAGTAAGTTGCAGCAAAATTAGCCTTGAAAAAAGCACCGATTAAAGGTCTCCTAAGACATTCATCTGTGTCGAACTGTTTTCGGACCTATTACCGAGGCATATGTTCCTCCCGTACGCCCCATCTTGACCGAACAAAGGTGGGTACTCGAGGAAAGGTCCAAAAAATGAAAAGGCCACGCATTCTCATCGGTGCGGCCGTGCTGGCCGTAGCACTCGTCGGCTCCGCCTCCGTGGTGAGCCTGGCGTCCGCCGCCACCGATGTGAAAGTCACCGCCTCGATCAAGGTGACCGGCACGTTCGACGGTGGCGGTAAGCGCTACATCGGCTCCGGCGACCTCGGCAGCGGTGGCCAGGCCGAAGGCCAGGATCCGATTTTCGACCTGGCGGCCGGTGCGACCCTGAAGAACGTCATCCTCGGCTCCCCGGCCGCCGACGGCGTCCACTGCGCGGGAAGCTGCAACCTCACCAACGTCGTCTGGCAGGACGTCGGCGAGGACGCCGCCACCTTCCGCGGCACCAACGCGACCGTCGTGGTCAGCGGCGGCAGCGCCGCCAGCGCCTCGGACAAGGTGTTCCAGGACAACCGCGGCGCCGGCGGCTCGGTGACCATCAAGAACTTCAAGGTCAGCAACTTCGGCAAGCTCTACCGCTCCTGCGGCAACTGCTCGACCCAGGCAGCCCGCAAGGTGACGATCACCGGCGTCACCGCCACCAGCGGCAAGGTGATCGCCGGCGTCAACACCAACTACGGCGACGTCGCGACCCTGAAGGGCAACAGCATCGGCAGCATCCCCACCTGCTGGCTCTACACCGGCAACAACACCGGCGCCGAGCCGGTCAAGACCGGCAGCGGCGCCAACGGCAAGAACTGCATCGTCTCCTGACAGCGTTATCAGCGACGGAACGGCCCCTCGGTCTCGATGCCGAGGGGCCGTTCCGCTCGCTCAGAAGGGGCTGGCGTTGGCGGGCTGCCGAGGGGCGGTGCGTCGCCGTAGCCGTAGTGCTGGCCGGCGCTGCTGATCAGCAGGTAGCCGCCGCCGGAGTAACCCGCAGGGCCTGGTCAGTCGCGGGCTTTCAACTCGGCCAGCAGGCCGTCCCGGTCGGTCAGCACCTCACCCAGGATGCGGCGGCCGGCGGCCAGCAGATCGGCCACGGCGGGGGTGCTCAACGCGTACATCACCAAGCCGCCCTGGCGGAAGCTCACCACGATGCCGGCCCGGCGGAGCAGCGCCAGCTGCTGGGAGAGATTCGACGGCTCGACGTCGATCTCGGCCAGCAGGTCGCGGACCGGGCGCGGGCCCGCCTGCAGCAGTTCGAGGACCCGGATGCGAACCGGATGACCGAGGGTGCGGAACATTTCGGCCTTCGCCTGGTACAGCGGCACCGACATGCGCGTCCCCCCAGGTGTGTTCGCAGCGGTATCCGGCCTATAACTGCGCGCGCGCCGAACGGTTACGCCGCATGAAGTGATGCGTAGTTGCAGAATTCTTCAAGTCGGTTGGCTTGCCAAATAAAGATTTCACCGGTGGTCACTGCCGCATCGGACATCGTGTCCGATCGACTCGTGCGATCGCCCGGCATGGTCGTCGCATCCCCAGCCAACCCACGGGAGGACTCCGATGGCAGAGATGGACGTTGCACTCAAGGACGCGATGCAGATTCATGGCGCCATCGGTGTCGCCCTCGTCGACCACACCAGTGGCATGGCGCTCGGGACCGTCGGCGGTGACAAGGATTTCGACCTCATCACCGCCGCGGCCGCCAACACCGATGTGATCCGGGCCAAGCTGCGCACCATGGAGATGCTCGGCCTGGACGAGTCGATCGAGGACGTCCTGGTGACGCTCGACTCGCAGTACCACCTGATCCGCCCGCTCACCGCGCGATCGGGGCACGGGCTCTTCCTCTACCTGGCGCTCAAGAAGGACCGGGCCAACCTCGCCATGGCCCGCCACCAGCTGCGGAACATCGAAAAGTCGCTGGAGATCTAGGAACTATTGCACCGGGTTCCAGCCGTCGGCGCCGGCCAGGTACTTCTGCGACGTGTAGTTGGCCGCCGTCGACGCGCTCATCTGCGGGCGGTCACTCGTGCCCTGGGTGACGCCGGCGCCGCTGTTGTTGTACTCGGTGAAGCGGCACGTCTTCCAGGAGAAACCGCTCATGTCCTGCCACGCCCCGGCCTGCCGGACGTGGCTGCCGAGCGACGAGTCCCGGATGAGCACCTGACCGATGGCGTCGGTCGCGCCGCCGGCGTGCCAGCAGCGGCCGAGCGCCACGGTCTGCGCCGCCGGGCCCTGCAGGGTGGACCGGGTGATCAGGATCCCGTACGCGTTGGAAGCGTTCGTCGCCGCCGCGGTGATGTAGCCGTTGTTGCTGCTCCCGCGGTCCAGCGACTTGATCGTGCTGCTGTCGATGACGAGCGCGCCGTTGCCGTAGATGAAGTCGACGTCGCCCTCGATGTAGCTCTTGTAGACGTACTGCCGCACCTGCTTGCTGCCGGTGCCGCCCCACGACAGGAACGTGTCCTGGCGACCGAGGAGTCGCACGTTGCGGTAGACCTGACGATCGCCACCGGCATAAAGAGCAAGAGCCTGACTGCCGATGCCGTACGTGTTGGCAATGGTCACCCCGGTGATCGAGGTGTTGGCCGCGAGGTTGAGCACGGTCGCGCTGCCGGTGGCGCCGCCGGTGGACTGCGGCACGTTCCCGGTGATCACGATGTCGGTCGCGGTGCCGGTGGCGCCCTTGATGGTGATCCCGGACTTGCTGGCCGGGATGGAGACCTGGCCCTTGTAGGTGCCGGCCTTGACCGAGATGGTGTCGCCGGCAGCGGCCTTGGCCAGCGCGGCCTGGATGGTGGTGTAGTTGCCGGAGCCGTCGGCGGCCACGACGTAGGTGGTGGCGGCGGACGCGGCGGTGGCCGTCGCGACGAGGGCGACGGCCACGACGGTGAGGACGGCGAGCGTGGGACGGTGCATGGGGGACCTCCTCCGCGCCCGCGTTCCCACGACACCGCGAGCCGGATCGACGATGGTGGATGTAATTTAGCTCAGGAAAGGCCTTACTCAAAGAGCTTCAGGCTGAACCCGGTGTTCGTGGTCGCGCCCGGAACGTTCGCCCGGCTGTAGGTGGTGTTGCCCCACCAGCAGAAACTCCCGGTGAACCAGTAGCGGTTGCTCCACGAGTACGGCGTGCCCTTCGGCACCGCGTGGAACATCAGCGGAAACCGCGGCCCGGCCGGCGGCGAGGTGGCGATGTCCCCGTTGAGCAGCACGAACGAGTGGTGCCCGGGCCCGTTGACGTTGACCGTCGGATCCCAGCCGGCCATCATCGTCGCCCGGTTCGACCCGAACAGGCAGCCGTTCGACTTGTACCAGTCCCAGACGTAGGTGGGGTCGCCGCCGGCCCGAAGCCGCAACTCGGCCAGGCAGTACTGCTCACTCCAGCTGCCGTTGGCGGAGTAGACGATGTGCAGCTGCCCGTTCGGGTCTTTGATCGCTTCCGGCGCCTCGTTGATGAACGGATTCCCGACGACCCGTTCCCAGCTCTCCCGGGGTTGCGAGATGACATAGCGAGCCCCGGTCGGCGCGGTGGGCGAGCTCATCCGCGCGATGTAGAGGTTCTGCTCGACATTGGTGTCACCGGCCCACCCCGACCAGACGAACCACCGCTGCGAGTTGAAGGTGAACAGCGTCCCGTCGATCGCCCACTTGTTGTCGGGCAACGCAAGCTGCGTCTCGCCCCCATACCCGCTGTCCGCAGTCGCCGAGCTGATCACGAACATCCGATGAGCAGAGCCGACCCCCGCGGTGAAGTAGATGTAGAAGCGCCCACCATCCACCACGATCTCGGGAGCCCAAACTTCACCGCGCCCACGGCTGTCACTCCAGACCTGCCGAGCGGCAGCCGAGCCAAGAGCATCAGGAGAGCCGGCTTGCCGTACGGCGATGCCACCACCGGTCGATTGCACCGAGATGTAGGTGCCCCCGACCCGCAGAACACTGGGATCAGCGGCCCGAAGACTGGTCTGGGCGGCATCAGCACCGCCGGCAACGGCGACGGCACCACCAAGCGCAAGCACGAGCGCGCCGGCGACGATGAGCAGTTTCTTCATGGCTCACATCCGTTGGGGATGGGCCTCCAGGTTCGACGCCGCAAGGGGGGATGGCGTCCGGCTCCGGCCGCGGCGGAGGCTGGTCGGGGGATGTGGCCAGGCCGTAATTGAGAGCGCTCTCTCCTGAGCCAGCGTTTCCCCGACAGCGACCGAAGTCAATGTCCCTTCGGGCAGACCACCCGCAACGCACACGCCTGACCAGCACAGCGCCCGGATGCAGCGCGGGCGTGGTGCGGCGCGCGGCGGTGCGAGTCGGGCGAGGCGCGAGCGTGGCGCGTCTAGACCTTGAGCATTTCCTGTCCGCGGAGAGCATCAACTCGACAAGGTTGATCGCGGCCGGGAGTCGCACGCTGAAACCTGTCGGTTCGTGCTCAAAGCGCGCGCCATCTCATCAAGATCGCTCGAAGCCGGCAGTGCGCCGTCGGGGCGGGTCACGAACGGCACGGTCGTAGGTTCTATCGTTCCGACCGACGGTGCGGCAAGAACTGTCCTTCGGACGTGGACTTTCCTACGGCAGGGACCAGCTCTGGTCGGTGGCGCCCGAGCATGCGGTGACCTTTGTTGTTGCGCCCAGTGAGCCGGGGTCGGTCAGGCACTGGCCGGTTGCGGGGTTTACCAGGGCGTTTGCGGCTCCGGTTCGCCACTGGCCGGACGCCTGGCCGGTGCAGCCGGCTATGCGGACCGTGGCGTCGCCGGTTGTCTGGGCGCATTTGCCGGCTACCCGCAGCGTGCCGTCCGTGGCCAGGGTGAAGTGCTGGGCGTCCACGTCGGCGCAGCCGCTCACCATGATCGGGCTGCCGTCGATGCCGAACAGGCCGCCCAGGGCCAGGCATCGGCCGCTTGCCGCGGTCACCGAGCCGGTGCGGTCGCTGGCCGGTGGGGTCGGCGTCACCGAAACGGATGCCGACGGGCTCGGGGCGGAGGCGCTCGCCGCGACCGACGCCGAGACGGAGGCGCTGGGTGACGCGCTTGCCGATGCGCTGGGTGATGAGGTCGCCACCGAGGCCGACGGGTGGGCGGGGGCGGCGGGTGGGCTTCCGGGCTGGCCGGGGGTGAAGGCGGGTAACGCCGTGCTCGGCTGCACGGTCGAGTCCTTCGGGGAGAAGATCAGGATGCCGGCCACGGCCAGCGCCAGCACCACGCCACCGACCAGGGCGAGCATCCGCAGCGCCAGGATGCGGCCGAGGGTGCGGCGGGCGTGTGAGGGCGGCGCGTCACCCGGGACCGGGTCGATGACGGCGGTGTCGTCGTCGACGACCGCGGGCTGGATCACCGTGGGGACGTCGGCGGGATCGCGCGGCGCCGGCATGGTGGTGACGTAGGGGCGGACCAGGACGGGGTCCGGGAGGTCGACGTCGTCCGCCGAGGGGGTGGTCATCCCGGCGCCATGCCGATCGGTGTCATGCCGATCGGTGTCATCCGAGGGGACGGTCGGGCCGGACCGGCCGGAGCTGTTCGGGGGTGTGGCCGGGTCGGCGCCCTGCCGGGCGGAGGTGGCCCGGTCGGCGTCGTCGGGGGGAGTGGTCATGTCAGCGCCTTGGGAAATCGACGGTCTCGGGGCAGACCGGTAAACGACCATACGCGAAATACACCTGAATGGATCAAACGGGCGGGTAAGCGCTTTCCTCACCATCCGAGTGATCGCTAAGCATCGATTGACATGGATTGCGGCGGGCGCGTACCCGTAGCGTCATGACTCCGCCACTTAGCCGTCGCACGCTGCTCGCCAGCACCATCGGCGCCACCGCCGGAATGGCCCTGCCGCTTGCCAAGGCCGAAGCCGACGCCGATGCTGCCGCCGAACTGCACTGGCTGGACGGGCCGCCCGCCGAGACCGCCGGCTGTGCCTGGGGCGTCCCGTGGCCCCGGGGCCGGCTGGCCAACGGCACCAAGCTGGCGCTGACCACGGCCGACGGCACCGGCGTGCCGGTGCAGTCGTGGCCGCTCGCCTACTGGCCGGACGGCACTCTCAAGTGGACCGGCCATGCCATCGGCGCGGGGAGCGCGAAGGCGGAACGCTACCTCCTGGCGCCGGGGACGCCGGCGACGAGCGAAGAGCCGGTTTCGGTACGCCGTAAGGGCGCCGACGTGATTCTCGCCAACGGCACGGTGGAGGTCCGGCTGGCCGGCCGCGGCGACCTGGTGCTCCCGGAGATCCGCCGCTCCGGCCGGGTCACCGCCGCCTCCGGCCGGCTGGTCCTGGATGTGCAGGACCGCCCGGACGACGAGACCGGCACCACCACCCGGTCGTCCTACCGCGGCGTGGTCGAGCAGGCCGTCGTCGAGCAGTCCGGCCCGGTCCGGGCGGTGGTCCGGCTGACCGGCACCTACCGCCGGGGGAACCGGAAGATCCTGCCGTGGACGCTCCGGGTCTACCTGAGCGGCGGCGAGGCGATCCGGATCGTGCACAGCTTCACCTGGGACGCCGACCCGGCCCGCGACTTCATCCGCGGCCTCGGCCTGCGCTTCGACGTCCCGATGACCGACGAGACCTACGACCGCCACGTCCGCTTCGGGGTGGCCGAAAAAGGCGTGTGGGGCGAGCCGGTCCGGGTGCTCACCGGCCTGCGCCGCGACCCCGGCGCCGCGGTCAACGCCGCCCAGGTCGACGGCACCGCGACCCCGCCGCGCGAGCAGTGGAACACCCAGGTCAGCTCGATCTACACCCAGCTCGCCGAGTGGAACGACTTCCGGCTCACCCAGGAGTCGTCGGAGCACTTCACGGTCGCGAAGCGTACGTCCGCAAAGGGCAGCTGGCTGCGGCATGCCGGACGAGGCCGCCGGGCCTCGGGTTTCGGGTACGTGGGTGGGGTGTCCGGCGGGCTCGGGTTCGGGCTGACCGACTTCTGGCAGCGGTTCCCGCGGGCGCTCGACATCCGCGGCGCGGCCGGGGCGACCGCGCAGGTGACGCTGTGGTCGTGGGCGCCGGACGGGCCGCCGATGGATCTGCGCCACTACGACACCGTCGCGCACGGCCTCGACCTCGCCTACGAGGACGTGCAGGAGGGGTTCAGCACGCCGGAGGGGATCGTCGGTTCGGCCGAGATGGTCCTGTGGGCTTTCGACCGTACGCCCGCACGCAGCCGCATCGTGGCGCTCGAGGCCGCACTCACCGCAACCCCGCAGCTGGTCGCCGACCCGGAGTGGTACCACGCGGCCGGCATCTTCGGGCGCTGGAGCCTGCCGGACCGCAGCACCCCGGCCCGGGCGACGCTGGAGACCGCGCTGGCCAACGAGATCGACTTCTACGCGGGGCAGGTCGCCGGGCGGCAGTGGTACGGCTACTGGAATTACGGCGACGTGATGCACACCTACGACGCGGATCGGCACGAGTGGCGCTACGACGTCGGCGGCTACGCCTGGGACAACGCCGAGCTGGGGACGGACGCGCTGCTCTGGTACGCGTTCCTGCGCTCCGGCGACCCGGCGACGTTCCGGCTGGCCCGGGCGATGACCCGGCACGTCAGCGAGGTCGACACGCACCACACCGGACGGTTCGCCGGGCTCGGCTCCCGGCACAACGTGTCGCACTGGGGCGACGGCGCCAAGGAGGCCCGGATCGGTGAGTCGTTCACCCGGCGGTTCTCCTACTACCTGACCGCCGACGAGCTGCTCGGCGACCTGATCCGGATGTCGCTGCGGGCCGACCGGACGCTGCTGACGGTCGAGCCGCTGCGGGAGGTGCTGCCGCCGCAGACTCTGGCGCCGACCCGGCTGCGGATCGGCCCGGACTGGTACGCCTTGGTCAGCAACTGGCTGACCGAGTGGGAACGCACCGGCGACACCCGATGGCGCGACAGGATCGTCACCGGGATGACCGACATCGCGGCGTTCCCGGCCGGGCTGTTCACCGGGGAGGCGGGCGGCGCGGTCGGCTTCGATCCGGAGACCGGCCACCTGACCAACCTCAGCAAGGGCGACTACATCGGCGGCTACAACCTGTCGATGGCGTTCGGCGGCGAGCAGATCCTGTGGGAGGCGCTCGACCTGGTGGACGTGCCGGCGTTCCGGGCGGCGCTGCTGGACTTCGCACACTACGTGCAGGCGACGTCGGCGGAGAAGATCGCCCGCTACGGCTTCGACTTCAACCCGAACGTGTTCGGGACCATCTACTCCCGGGTGACCGCGTGGGCCGGCGAGCAGCTCGGCGACGCTGCGCTGCGGCAGCGCGGCTGGGCCAAGTTCACCGCCGACGCGGCCGGCAAGCCGTGGCCGGCGCCGGTGACGGTGAACGGGGTCCCGGAGATCCCGGCCGGGGATTTCGCCACGAACGACTTCGCCCAGCGCGGCCTGGCGATCATCTCGCTGCTGGCGATCGCGCCCGGGGAGGCTCCGTAGAGGGGCCGGCCGCGTTCCCCGCTCCGGGAACGCGGCCGGCAAGCCGTTTTATTCAACGGTGACTGATTTGGCCAGGTTACGGGGCTGGTCCACGTCGTAGCCGCGAGCGGTGGCGATCTCGCACGCGAGGATCTGCAGCGGGACCGTGGTCATCAGCGGCGCCAGCAGGGTCGGCACCCGCGGCACGAAGATCAGATCATCGGCGTACGCCCGGACGCCCTCGTCGCCCTCCTCGGCGATCACGATGGTGCGGGCACCCCGGGCCCGTACCTCCTGGATGTTGGAGACGACCTTGTCGCGCATCATCGCGTTGCCGACCGGCGACGGCACCACGCAGATCACCGGGGTGTCGTCGTCGATGAGGGCGATCGGGCCGTGCTTGAGCTCGCCGGCGGCGAAGCCCTCGGCGTGCATGTAGGCGAGCTCCTTGAGCTTGAGCGCGCCTTCGAGGGCCACCGGGTAGCCGACGTGCCGGCCGATGAACAGCACCTGCCGGGCCGAGGAGAGGTCGCGGGAGAGCTTGCGCACCGGGTCCATCTGGTCGAGCAGGTCGCGCAGCAGGTCGGGGGTCTGCTGGAGCTGCCGGACGACGGCGCCCACCTCGTCGGCGTACATGATGCCGCGCACCTGGGCGAGGTAGAGACCCAGCAGATAGCAGGCGACCAGCTGGGTGAGGAAAGCCTTGGTGGACGCGACCGCGATCTCCGGCCCGCCGTGCGTGTAGAGCACCGCGTCCGACTCGCGGGGGATGGTCGAGCCGTTGGTGTTGCAGATCGCCAGCACCCGCGCCTTCTGCTGCTTCGCGTGCCGTAGTGCCATCAGCGTGTCCATCGTCTCGCCCGACTGGGAGATCGCGATGACCAGCGTCGAGGAGTCCAGGATCGGGTCGCGGTAGCGGAACTCGCTGGCCAGCTCGACCTCGCAGGGGATGCGGGTCCAGTGCTCGATGGCGTATTTAGCGACCATGCCGGAGTGGTAGGCGGTGCCGCAGGCGACGATGAAGACCTTGGTGACGTCGCGCAGGTCCTGGTCGCTGATCCGCACCTCGTCGAGCGCGATGCCGTGATCGGTCAGCCGGCCGAGCAGGGTGTCGGCGATCGCCTGCGGCTGGTCGGCGATCTCCTTGAGCATGAAGTGGTCGAAGCCGCCCTTCTCGGCGGCCTTCAGGTCCCAGTCGATGTGGAAGTCGGTGCCGGTCATCGGCACCCCGGCGAAGTCGATGATCTCGATCGACGATGGGGTGATCACCACGACCTGGTCCTGGCCGAGCTCGATCGCCTCCCGGGTATAGGCGATAAATGCTGACACGTCGCTCGCCAGGAAGTTCTCGCCGTCCCCGCGGCCGACCACGAGCGGTGAGTTGCGCCGGGCACCGACCACCATGTCCGGATTGTCGGCAGAAACCGCGAGCAGGGTGAAGGCGCCCTCAAGTTGGCGGGAGACTCGGCGCATTGCCTCGGGCAAGGGAGCATCAATAGAGGCCAGGAGGTGCGCCACCACCTCGGTGTCGGTGTCACTGGTGAACTCGACGCCATCGGCCTCCAGCACCGCGCGCAACCGGGCGAAGTTCTCGATGATCCCGTTGTGGATCACCGCGATCCGGTTGTCGCTCGACAGGTGCGGATGGGCGTTCCGGTCGGTCGGGCCGCCATGCGTGGCCCACCGGGTGTGCCCGATGCCGGTCGTTCCCGCGTCGAGGGCACCGTCCGCCAGCGCCGCGCGTAAAACCGCGAGCTTTCCGGCCCGCTTCTCGGTCAGCAGCTCGCCGTCGCCGACGACCGCCACCCCCGCCGAGTCGTAGCCGCGGTACTCCAGCCGCCGCAGCCCGTCCACCACGATGTCCACGGCCGTCCGCCGGCCCGCATATCCCACGATTCCGCACATGCCGGAGAAGTTAGTCAGCCAGTCCGACGGATTTCCTGTGCGGGAACTACGCGTCTCCTGTCGGCAAACGGCTCCCGAGCAGGGCATTCAGCCCGCCGGTGCGGCGCAGCTTCTGCCAGCCGAGGCGAATGCCGCCGAGGGCGGCGAGGACCGATTGGATGAGTACGAGGTACATCAGTTGCCGGTAGACGAACTGCTGCAACGGCAGTCGCCAGAGCGGTCTCAGCGATTCCTTGTCGAGCCGGAACGCGTAGATCGTGCTGGCCAGCTGGACCAGCAGCATGGCCACCCAGGCCAGCGCGGTTTTCAGCGGGTCGAGGAAGAACAGCCCGTAGATCAGGAACACGTCGATCAGCGGGGAGAGCAGCGGCAGCAGGGTCTGGAACAGGGTCATGTTGATCAGGCCGCGGCGGCCGAACTTCCCGCCGGTGCCCCGCTCGAACAGGGTGCGGCGGTGCTTCCACATCGCCTGCATGGTGCCGTAGCTCCAGCGGTAGCGCTGCCGCCACAGCTGCGACATGGTCGACGGCGCCTCGGTCCAGGCGCGGGCCTGCTCCTCGTAGACGACCCGCCAGCCGGCCCGGATGATCGCGATGGTCAGGTCGGTGTCCTCGGCCAGGGTGTCGTCGCTGAGCCCGTTGACCTGCTTGAGGGCCTCGGTGCGGAAGGCGCCGATCGCGCCCGGCACGGTCGACATGCAGCGCATCACGTCGTAGGCGCGGCGGTCGATCGAGAAGCCGACCACGTATTCGATGTGCTGCCACAGGGCGACCATGCCCTTGCGGTTGGCCACCTTGGCGTTGCCGGCCACCGCGCCGACCTCGGCGGTCGCGAACGGCTGCACCAGCAGGCGGACGGTGTCCGGCTCGAAGACCGTGTCGCCGTCCATCATCACGACGACCTCGGTGTCGGCGTGCGCGATACCGGTGTTCAGCGCGGCCGACTTGCCGCTGTTCGGCTGGCGCACCACGGTCACGTTGGAGTAGCCGAGGGCCTCGGCGATGTCGGCGGTGCCGTCGTCCGAGCCGTCGTCGATCACCACGATCCGGATCGGGTGCGTGCTCGCCACCAGCGACCCGAGGGTGTCGGCGATGATCTCCTTCTCGTTGTAGGCCGGGACCAGCACGGTCGCCGGTTTCGTGTACGGCTCGCCCCACGCCCCGTTTTTCTTCCGGCGGGCGTGCTTGCGGCCGAGCGCGATCACCACGATCAGCCGGAGCACGGTGAGTACGCCGAGCAGCAGCAACAGGTACGAGAAGAACACCGTGACGTGGGTGGCCATCTGCACCGCGCCGACCAGGCCGAGGCCGAGCACCCGGTCCTTGTTCGAGGCGGTCGGGTTGACCGTCGTCATGCCGGTCAGCGCCGAGACCGTGGTGAACGTGTAGCCCGCGTTCCGCAGCGTCGGGATGACCGTCTCGAGCGCGGTGGCGGTCTTGGACCGGTTCCCGCCGCCGTCGTGGAACAGCAGGATCGCGCCGGCGCCGTCGTCCGGGGTGACCGCGGTGACGATGTCGTCGATGGTGACCGCCGACTCCCAGTCGCGGCTGTCCAGGTCGTTGACCACGGTCAGGTAGCCGCGCCGGCCCATGTCGGTCATCACCGACCAGACGTTGTTGTCGATCGCCTTGACCGTCGACGAGTAGGGCGGGCGGAAGATCACGCTGGTCACCCCGGCCGCGCCGGCCAGCGCGAACTGGGTCTCCTGCATCTCCACCTCGCGCCGCCACTCGTTCTTGGTGGACAGGTCGGGGTGGGTGAAGGTGTGGATGCCGATCTCGTGGCCGGCGTCCTGCACGTCCCCGACCAGGTCCGGGTAGCGGCTGACCTCCGAGCCGATCATGAAGAACGTGCCGGGTACGTCGTACTTGGCAAGGACGTCGAGGATCTCCGGCGTGTAGGTCGGGCTGGGCCCGTCGTCGAAGGTCAGCACGATCTGTTTGTCCGGCACGCTGACCGTGGTCGTGGTGGTGCCGTCGGTCTGGATGACCGGGCCGCCGCCGTTGAGCACGTCGCTCGGCACGTCGGCCGTCTCGGCGGTCGCCTCGGCCGCGCCGTCCTGCGTGAACTCGCCCTCGACCAGGCCGTTGACCATCAGGATCGCGGCGAACAGGGCGAGCACCACGGTCAGCACGATCCAGCGCGGCCGCGGGACCGGGATGCGCCGCTTGGCCGGCGCGGACGTCTCGACGGACACGTGATCTTCCAATCCCCCGAACGGCAGACGCTGGCTCATCGCCCTTATCGGTCGAACCGGGACGTTTCTGAGCCATTCACGTGGGATAGTTCGGGGGTGCGCGCCCACCTTGCTGTCGCTGCCGCCCTGGTCCTGACGATCGCGGGCTGCTCGGGCGACGCCGACTCGGGGGACGCCGGGTCGGCCACGACGTCGGCCAGTGCCGCCGCCACCTCGGCGCCGATCGTCGCGCCCTACATCGACATCGTCAGCGGCACCGCCGACATCACCGCGATCCACACCGCGACCGGCCAGGCCGACTTCTCGGCGGCGTTCGTGGTGGCGGACAGCGCCAAGACCTGCACGCCGACCTGGGGTGGCACGAAGGCGATCGACGACAGCACGGTCGGCGCGGAACTCGACAAGATCGAGGCGGTGGACGGCGACGTCATCGTGTCGACCGGGGGCGAGACCGGGACCTATCTGGAGAACGTCTGCTCGGCCACCGAGCTGGCCGCCGCGTACGAGAAGGCGCTGGATGTCGCGGGGAGCAACTACCTCGACGTCGACATCGAACAGACGGTGACCGCCGCGACGATCATGACGGCGCTGTCCACCGTGCAGAAGGCCCGCGGCACCTCGATCACCCTGACCCTGCCGGTCGGCGGCGAGTCGGTCGGCCTGACCGACACCGAGATCGCGATCCTGCAGAGCGCCAAGGACGCCGGTCTGGACGTCATCGTCAACGCGATGATCATGAACTTCACCGGGACCGGCGCGTGGGGGACCGCGCTGACCACGGCCACCGAGTCGGTGAAGGCCGACGTGGCCGGCGTCTGGTCGGATCTGACCGACGCCGAGGTCTACGCGATGCTCGCGGTCACGCCGATGATCGGCGCCAACGGCCTCGGCGGTCCGACCACGGTGGCGAACGCGACGACGCTGCTGGCCTACGCCAAGGAGAAGGGGCTGGGCTTCGTCCGGTTCTGGTCGGTCAACCGGGACAACGGCGACTGCACGGACGCGAAGGTCAGCAGCAAGTGCAGCGGGATCAGCCAGGACGAGTACGCCTTCACGAAGCTGTTCGCCGGCTACACGGGTTAGCTGGAGGCGGACGCGGACGCGGACGCACTGGTCGTCGCGGACGTGGAGACGGTGGCTTTAGTGGTGAGGCCGGCGTCGGAGGCCTGGACCACGCTGGTGCCGACCACCGCGATGTAAAGGGTCGCGAAGATCGCCACCAGGAAGCCGAAGATCGCGAGGACCCGCTTGCGGCGCCCGGTCGAGTCGACGAAAACCTGCGGGCTGGCGTCCTCGAGGGGCATGACGGCCGTACGAATCATGGTGATTCTTCCTTTCGGGGTGGATCTGCGTCTTAGGCCACGTTAGGAATGGAATCTAGGAAGTTCCTATGCCGCTCCTCGGCACTCTCTGTGATCACATTTGCAGCTACGTAAAGTAATCGTATGCTCACGCTCAAGATCAAAAGTGATGCGATGGTCACCCAAAGTAGTTGTCATCAACGGGGGCTCCCATTGACGCGACTCGATCGTATGATTCGTCAAAACCCCTGAGGTAAGCGCATTCCTGACGAGGAGAACGCGATGATGACGGCGATCACGGCAATGGCAGCGATGGCCCTCGTGGTGCAGGGTGGCGGTGGTCACGAAGTGCTGACCGCGCCGGGCACCGTGACCCGCCCGGTTCTCTCCGCCGCGGAGGCCCGCCCGTTCACCCCGGAGAACTACTTCCGGTATTCCGGCCTCTACGCCGCCCCCGTCGCCGACCCCTGGCGCCCGAAACCGATAGCCACCGGCCGCCCCGACTACCTGGTCGGCGGGCCCGGCCTGGCCACCGTGCAGGAGGCGGTCAACGCCGCCTACCGGGACGGCGGCAGCGCCCGCCGCTGGATCGGCATCCTGCCCGGCACCTACACCGGCACCGTCCTCATCCCGGCCGGCTCACCGCCGCTGACCATCTTCGGCCTCGGCCGCCCGGCCGACGTGCGACTGGAGTTCACCGTCGACGCCACCATCACCCCGGCCGCGTGGGGCGCCCTGGTCAACGCCGACGGCCGGTATGCCGAGGGCGACCCGGCCTGGCCGATGTTCCAGTCCTGCGCCACCAAGACCAGCGCCACCGCCGGCCTGTGCGCCACCGTGGTCTGGGCGCAGAGCACCGACCTGCAGCTCAAGGGCCTGACCATCACGAACACGCTGCTCGACACCGTCGACCGCGGCACCCACCAGGCCCTCGCGCTGCGCACCGACGCCGACCGCACCCAGCTGGAGAACATGCGGCTGATCTCCCGGCAGGACACGTTCCTGGCCAACGCCAACGACGTCACCAGCATCGCCCGGGTGTCGGTGCGGGACAGCTACATCGAGGGCGACACCGACTTCGTCTTCGGCCGCGCCGCCACCGTCTTCGACGGCACCCACTTCCACCTGGTGTCGTCGCGCAAGGCGTCCGGCGGCGTCATCTTCGCGCCGAACACGGCGCCCAACTACCCGTACGGTTTCCTGGTCACCCACTCCCGGATCACCGCCGACGCCGGCTACCAGGCGGCCCCGACCGGCTACCTGGGCCGGGGCTGGGACCAGGGCGCGAGCGCCACCGGCTACCTGCCCGGCGTCACCCCGAACGGCCAGCTGGTGATCCGGGACAGCGCGATCTGCGCCGGCTACAACGAGGTCACCCCGTGGGCGCCGGCCGCCACCACCGCCCGCCCGTTCACCGCCCGCATCGACGAGGGCCGTGACCTCAACGACGTCAACTACAACCGGCTGTGGGAGGTCCAGGGCAGAAGCTGAGGTCCGCGACCGAGGACGGGGTCAGCCCGGTGACCCCCAACTCGGTGAGGCTGTCGGCGACCCGCTTCTCGTCGAGCCGGCCGAGCGGCTCCACGAACGGCTTCATCGCCTCGATCTCCCCGACCGCCGCCGGAATCGCGGCGGTCGGCTCGGCCCGGTTGAGGATCTCGGCCGCCTCCTGCGGATGGTCGAGGGTGTAGCGCAGACCTTTGAGCGCGGCAGTGGTGAAGCGCTGCACCAGGTCACGGTCGCTGCCGATCAGCCCGGCCTGGGTGACGATGACATTGCCGTAGAGGTTCTTCAGATACTCGCGGTAGGGCAGCACCACGACCTGCTTCTTCGACGCGGTCTCCAGAGCCTTGCGGCTGAGCAGGAACGTGCTGATCGCGTCGACCTGACGCTGCGCCATCAACCCGTTCAGCGCCGTGGTCTGCGTCCCCTGGATCTTGACCGTCGAAGGATCAACACCAGCGAGCTTTGCGTACGCCGGGAAGAGCACCTCGCTCACCGAGCCCTTCGCCGTCGCGACCGTCTTGCCGGTCAGATCGGTGGGCTTGGTGATGCCGGTGTCGGCCGTCGTCATGATCGAGACGAGGGTCTGCTGGTGCACGGCCGCGACCGCCCGCCAGTCGGTGAACTTCCCCTGCCCGGCCAGCAGTTCGGCGCCGGCGAAGTCCATCGCCGCGAACTGCGCCTGGTTCGACTTGAGCATGGTCAGGTTGGGCACGTTGCCGGCGCCCTTCTGGATGTCGACCTCGATCCCGGCCGCGGCGAAGTACCCCTTGTCCCGGGCCACCCAGATGAAGGCGTCCCGCCCCACCGCGCCGAACCCGGTCGCGTAGGTGACCGTGTCGGGTGTTGCCGGGGCGGTCCGGGGTTCGTCCTTCGAACATCCGGCGGTGATCACGAGCAGGGCGAACGCGGCGGCGGCAGCCTTGAGCCTCATGGGCGGATGGTCCGCCGACCGGCCGTCGTCCGCGACCCCATCCATCGGTCGCTGTCATTTGATGCGAATATCGTGTGTCCATGAAGGACGAATCGGAGCCGTTGCTCAGCCTGCGAACCTTCCTGACCGAGGTCGGCGACGTCCGCGACGTGCGCGGCGCCCACTGGGATCTGGAGCTGGGCGCGATCGCCGAGCTCAGCTATCGGATGCCGCAGCCGCCGGCGCTGCTGTTCGCCGACATCCTCGGCTACCCGAGCGGACGCGTGCTGACCGGCAGCACCGGTTCGGCCCGCCGCCTCGGCCTGACCCTGCGGCTCGGCGCCGACCACACCGACGAGTCACTGGTCGCCGCGTTGCGCGGCAAGCCGGCGCAGTGGGCGGCCGCGGCCAAGGACTTCCCGATCCGGCCGGTGACCGACGCTCCGCTGCTGGCCAACGAGGTCACCGGCGATCGGATCAACCTGCTCGACTTCCCGGTGCCGCGCTGGCATGAGCACGACGGCGGCCGGTTCATCGGTACCGGTTGCCTGGTCGTCACCAGCGACCCGGAGACCGGCGTGCACAACGGCGGCTGCTACCGGATGGAGGTGCAGGACGAGGGCCGGGCGGTGACCATCGCCGCGGTTCCCGGCAAGCACGGCGCCCAGCACATCGCCGCCTGGTTCGCGGCGCACGGCCGGGCACCGGTCACGGTGTCCTTCGGCCACGACCCGCTGCTGCTCGCGCTGGGCGGGACGGAGGTGCCGACCGGCATCTCCGAGCTGGAGTACGCGGGGGCGGTCGCCGGCGAGCGCATCCCGGTCGTGCTCGCCCCGGACACCGGGTTGCCCATCCCGGCCGGCAGCGAGCTCGCCGTCGAGGGCTGGCTGCGTCCCGGGCAGACCGCCGAGGAGGGACCGTTCGGGGAGTGGACCGGCTACTACTCGGGCGCCCGTCGCGAGGACCTGTGCCTGGAGATCACCCGGCTGTACCACCGGGACGACCCGATCCTGCTCGGCGCCCCGCCCGGCCGCCCGCCGCACGACTACTCCTACATGCGGACCGTGCTCAAGTCCGCGATGATCCACGACGAACTGGTCGCGACCGGCGTGCCCGGCATCGTGAAGGCGTGGGCGCACGAGGCCGGCGGCGGCCGCCTCTTCGTCGGCGTCGCGATCGAGCAGAAGTACGCCGGTCACGCCCGCCAGGTCGGCCACCTCACCGCGCAGCTGCCGGCCGCCGCCTACATGAACCGCTACGTGGTCGTGGTCGACCAGGACATCGACCCGGCCGACCTCGACCAGCTGGTCTGGGCGATCTCCACCCGCACCGACCCGGCCGACGACATCGAGGTGCAGCGCCGCACCCGGGGCAGCCGGCTCGACCCGATGCTGCCCGCGGGTGCCGCGCCGTTCAACAGCCGCGCGGTGATCGACGCCTGCCGCCCGTGGGAGCGGCTCGGCTCGTTCCCCCGGGTGGCCGAGAGCGACCCGGCCTACCTGGCCGGGGTGCGCGGTCGCTGGGCGAGCGTTCTGGGCTGACCCGGCAGCCCGGGGCCTCGGTTCCACCACAGCGACAGCCCGACGCCGGTGACCGCGAGCAGGAAGCCGACCAGCACGAACCAGACGGTGATCTCGACGTTCTGCTTGTGCAGGCCGATCTCCTTGGGCAGGTCACCGAGCACGTCGACGAGCTGGTCGGCGTCCTCGGCCCGGAAGTAGCGGCCACCGGTGGTGTCCGCGACCTGCTGCAGCGCGTCCTCGTCGATCTGCTGGTTACGGCCGCCACCGCCGCGGCCGTTGTTGAAGCCGCCGCCCCCGCCCATCCACGAGTCGCCGCTGACCTGGTTGGCCGAGCAGACCATCGGGGCCGGGGTGGTGGTGCCGAAGCCGATCGTGAAGACCCGCACCTTCCGGGCCGCCGCCTGCTCGGCCGCGGTGACCGGATCGACGCCGGTGGTGTTGGAACCGTCGGTGAGCACCACGATGGTGTCCGGCTGGTAGTCACCGAGCGTGTTCGGCGCGGCGTCGCCGAGGTCGACCCCGGTCGCCGCCACGTTCGGGTTGTGTTCGGCGATCGCGTCGATCGAGGTGAGGATGGCCTGGCCGATCGCGGTGCCGCGGGCCGTCTTGAGATTGTCGATCGCCTGGATCAGCGCGTCCTTGTCGGTGGTCGGCGCCACCAGCAGGCCGGCGATGCCGGAGAAGGCGACCAGGCCGATCTGGGTGCCGTCGCTCTGCGCCTTGACGAAGTCGCGGGCGGCGTCGGTGGCCACCGTCATCCGGTTGGGCGAGACGTCGGTGCTGCACATCGAGCCGGAGACGTCGATGGCGAGCAGGATCGAGGTGTCGTTGGACGGCACCGCGATCGACGCCTGCGGCCGGGTGATGCCGCCGGCCAGCACGATCAGCGCGGCCAGGAACAGCCAGACCGGGATGCGCCGGCGCCAGGCGCTGCGGCCGGGGATCGCGGCCCGGATCAGCGCGACACTCGAGACGGTGATCGCGGAGCGTTTCCGCCGCCGGTTCATCCAATAGCGCACCGCCAGAAGCATCGGCGTGATTAGCAGGCCCAGAAGCGCCCACGGCCAGCTGAGCGACATCAGACGATCCTTCCGTGCCAGCGGGTGCCGAGCAGCGCGCCGAGGGAGAGCAGCAGCAGGGCGGCGGCGGCGAACGGCGCGGTCAACTCGAGCGGTTCCTTCTTGGTGGTCAGCCGCAGGTCGATCGAGTCGGTGGTGTCGGCGAGCGCGGCCGCATCCCCGGCGGCGTGGTACGCCCCGCCGGTGACCTGGGCGATCGAGGTCAGCGCGGCCTCGTCCATGGTGGCCGCCAGCTGGAAGCCGTCCACCTCGACGGTGCCGCCCTTGGCGGTGCCGACGCCGACGGTCTGGATCCGGACCCCGGCCGCCGCGGCGAGTTCGGCCGCCGCCTCGGCGTCCGGGCCGCCGGTGTCGGCCCCGTCGGAGAAGACCACGATCGTCGCCGACGGCCAGTAGCCGAGGTCGGGGGCCGCGCCGCCGTCGGCGGTCGGGAGCGCCACCGGCTTGCCGGTGATGGTGCCGAGGGCGACCAGGATGGCCTGGCCGAGCGAGGTGCCGCCGCCGGGCGTGGCCCGGTTGATCGCGGCCTGCGCCAGCGCGTGGTCGTCGGTCGGCGCCTGGGTGAGCAGCGCCTGGTCGCCGAAGACGACGACGCCGACGTCCACCGAGTCGGGCTGCTCGTCGACGAAACCGACCGCCGCCTTCTGGGCCGCGCTGAGCCGGGTCGGCTGCACGTCGGTGGCCTTCATGCTGTTGGAGATGTCGAATGCCAGCAGCACGGTGCCGGCCACCCGCGGCACGGCCACCTCGGCCTGCGGCCGGGCCAGGCCGATGAGCATGATCGGCAGGGCGGCGAGCAGCAGCGCGTAGGGCAGGTGCCGGCGGATCGCGGCCCGCCGGCCGGAACCGCCGGCCAGCGCGCCGAAGCCGGCCGCGGTGAGGGCGGCGGTGCGGCGGCGCTGCAACAGGACGTATCCGGCGACGGCCGCCCCGGTGATCAGGACGGCGACCGCCAGCAGCAGGGGGTAGAGGAAGCTCATCGGCGTACCCGTCCCGAGCGCCGGACCAGGGCCACGAGCGCGGCCAGCATGTCCTGGTCGGTGGTGATCCGGTGGGCGTCCACGCCGGCCCGCCGCATCCCCTCGGCCAGCTCGGTCTCGCGCGCGTCGACCTGGGCGGAGAGCCGGCCGCGCAGCAGCGGGTCGCTCGTGTCGACCAGCAGTTGCTCGCCGGTCTCGGCGTCCTCGACCAGGATCAGGCCGAGGTCGGGCAGGTCGAGCTCGGCCGGGTCGACGACCCGGATCACCACGACCTCGTGCCGGTGGGTGAGCATGCCGAGCGGCCGCTCCCAGCCGGGATCGCTGATGAAGTCGGACATCACGAAGATCAGGCTGCGCCGCCGGGAGGTGGTGGTGGCGGCCAGGTGCAGCATCTTCGACAGGTCGGTCGTGCTGCCCTTCTTGCCGGCTTTGACCGGCCGGAGCAGCTCGCGGGTGATCCGCAGGATCTGGTCGCGCCCGGTGCGCGGCGGGATCACCAGGTGGCTGTCGTTGTCGAAGAGGATGGCACCGACCCGGTTGCCGCCCTGCGACACCACCCGGCCCAGGCTCACGGCGAGCTCGGTGGCGGTGGATTCCTTGCCGGCGTCCCGGCCGAACCGCATCGAGGCGGACCGGTCGATGACCAGCCAGGCGGTCATCTCCCGGTCCTCGGTGTACTGCCGGACGAACGGCTCGTCGAGCCGGGCCGTCACGTTCCAGTCGATGTGCCGGACGTCGTCCTCGGGCGAGTAGATCCGCAGGTCGGTGAAGTCGAGGCCGGTGCCGTGCCACACCGTGCGGTAGGCACCCTGCAGCCGCCCGTCGAGGCGGCGGCCGAGCCGCCACTCCAGGCGCCGCAGCAGGCGGTCCGGGGTGGTGGTCACCTCAGCGGCCCCGGCCGGCGGGCTCCGGGATCGCCAGGTTGGCCAGGATCTTCTGCAGGATCACGTCCGGGGTGACCTCGTCGGAGAGCGCCTCGTAGGACAGCACGAGGCGGTGCCGCAGCACGTCGAGGGACAGGTCGGTGAGGTCCTCCGGCACCACATACTCCCGGCCCCTGATGAAGGCGAGCGCCCGGGCGGCCAGCACCAGGCTGATCGACGACCGCGGGCTGGCCCCGAAGGTGACGTAGCGGGCCAGGTCGGTGAGGCCGATCCGGGCCGGCTCGCGGGTGGCGTGCGCGAGTTGCACGGCGAACTCGATCAGCGACGGATCGACGTACACCTGATCTGCCTGTTGTTGCAGTTGAACCAGGGTTTCCGGGTCGATGATCCGGTGGATGACCGCGGCCGGGGCGAGCGACCGCTCGACCACCACGAATTCCTCGGTGACGCTCGGGTACCCGACCAGGACCTTCATCATGAAACGGTCGACCTGCGCCTCGGGCAGCGGGTAGACGCCCTCGTTCTCGATCGGGTTCTGGGTCGCCATCACCAGGAACGGGTTGGGCAGCTTGTGGGTCTCCCGGCCGATGGTGACCTGCCGCTCCTGCATGGTCTCCAGCAGCGCGCTCTGCACCTTGGCCGGCGCCCGGTTGATCTCGTCGGCCAGTAGCAGGTTGGTGAAGACCGGCCCGAGCTGCACCCGGAACTCGCCGGTCGGCTGGTGGTAGACGCGGGTGCCGACGATGTCGGCCGGCACCAGGTCGGGGGTGAACTGCACCCGGTGGAACTCGCCGCCGATCGCCTCGGCGAGGGACTTCACGGCGAGCGTCTTGGCCAGCCCGGGCACGCCCTCGACCAGGATGTGGCCGCGGGCGAGCAGCGCCACGATCAGCCGCTCCAGCAGCACGTCCTGGCCCACGATGGTCTTCTTGACCTCGTAGAGCACCTTCTCGATCGGGCCGGCGGACGCGGCCGGAACCGCGGCGTCGTTCCAACTCACGCGCTTCTCCTAAATTCTCACAGTGGCGGCGTCTGGCCGTCGCCCTGGCCGGCGCCGAGCGCGGCGCCGATCGGGACGGCGAAACCGATGCCGATGAAGGTGCCGGCGTCGGTCGGGTTGGCCAGCGCCACCACGATGCCGGCGACCTGGCCGCGGTCGTTGATCAGCGGGCCGCCCGAGCTGCCCGGGTTGACCGCCGCGTCGAACTGGATGAGCCCGGCGATGTCGGCGCCCTTCTCGCGGGTCATCGTCCGGTCGAGGCCGGAGACGACGCCGCTGGTGGTGCTCGCGGTCAGCCCGAGCGGGTTGCCGATCGCCACCACGTCGTCGCCGACCTGCAGGCCGCCGCCGAGGGTGGCCGGGACCAGGGTCTCCGGCAGTTTCGCCGGGGTGAGGGTGGCGATGTCCTGGGCGTCGTCGGCGCTCGCGACCTGGGCGGCCGAGGTGGTGCCGTCGGCATAGGTGATCTTGATGGCGACCGCGCCGTCGATGACGTGCGCGGCGGTGAGGATGGTGCCGTCGGCGTTCGCGATCACGCCGGTGCCGGTGGACGACTCGGCCATGCTCTTGGCGCCGGCCGCGGTGCCGGTCTTGCCGGTCGAGGTGATCCGGACGACCGAGGGCAGCACGGTCTGATAGGTCTCGGCCACGGTCAGTGGCCCGTCCGATGCGGAGGGTGAGGCTTTCGGCTGGGCCGCGGTCGGTGCCGGGTCGTCGCCGGAGCCGCGGAAGACCACCAGGCCGGTGATCACCACAGCCCACACGGCAAGCGCCCCGACCAGCAGCTTGCGCCGCACGGCCGGGCCGGGCGTCGTCCAGCGGCGCTGCGGCGGGTCCGGCTCGGGCGGCGGCCCTGGACCGTCGCCCTGCACCGTAATCACAGGCTGCATTTCTCGACTGTAGGAGCGGTTTCTCAAAGTTGGTTGAGAGTCACCTACGAATTCCTGTGCCTGCGGATCAGGTCAAACGCCGATAACGTCGCACCGCGAGCGGCATGAACACGGTGAGTAACGCCAGTGGCCAGATCACCGCCGGCCACCACGAGCCGCCCTCGCCCGGATTGCCGAACAGCTCGCGGGTCGCGGCGGCGGTCGCCGACAGTGGGTTCCACTCGGCGATCGTGCCGAGCCAGCCCGGCATCGTCTCCGGCGCGGTGAAGACGCTGGAGAGGAAGGCCAGCGGCCAGACCAGGATCTGCACCGCCATCAGCATCTCCGGCTTGCCGGCCACCAGCGCGAGCCAGACGCCGAACCAGAGCAGCGCATACCGCAACAGGAGCAGCAGTCCCACCGCCAGCAGGGCGTTTGTCCAGCCGTGGTGCCAGCGCCAGCCGACCGCCAGGCCGCAGGCGATCAGCACGACCAGGCCGGCCGCGGCGTACAGCATGTCGGCGACGGTGCGCCCGGTGAGCACCGACGCCGCCGAGATCGGCATGGTGCGGAACCGGTCGGTGACGCCCTTCCCGGCGTCCGAGCTCACCGCGGTGAACGTGCTCTCCAGCCCGAACGCCATGGTCAGCACGAAGATCCCGGGCAGCAGGAACTCGCGGTAGTCGCCGCCGCCCGGCACCTGCATGGCACCGCCGAACAGGTAGGCGAACATGAGCAGGATCATCACCGGGAAGAGCAGACCGATCGCGAGCTGGGCCGGTTGGTTGCGCCACTGCAGCAGCGTCCGCCGGGTGAGGGTCCAGCTGTCCATTGCGTACGCCGTCACGCGGTGCCCTCCTTAAGCATGCCCTTCTGGCCCTCGCCTGCGGCCTGGGCGGTCAACTTCCGGGTGTGCCGCTCGGTGCAGGCGGTCATGCCGCGCTCCTCTCGTCGGTGAGGCTGAGAAACACCTCGTCGAGCGTGGGCCGGCGCAGCGCGATGTCCTCGACGTCGTGGTCGCGCAGCGCCAGGGCGGCCTCGGTCAGCGCCGCCACCCGGTCGCCGACCGGCACGCTGACCCGCCGCTGGTCCGGGTCGATCTGCGGGTCGCCGGCCCCGATCCGGGTCAGCAGCTCGGCCGTCCGGTCCAGTGACTCGGTGTCGCGGACCACGACATCGAGGTGGTAGGCCCCCTTCAGCTCATCCGGTGGGCCGGCCGCGATCACCCGGCCGTGGTCGATCACGGCGATGGCGTCGGCGAGCTGGTCGGCCTCCTCCAGGTACTGCGTGGTCAGCAGGACCGTGGTGCCCTCGGTGACCAGGGCGCGGATCTCCCGCCACACCTCGTTGCGGCCGCGCGGGTCGAGGCCGGTGGTCGGCTCGTCGAGGAACAGCACGGCCGGGCCGATCAGCAGCCCGGCCGCCAGGTCGAGGCGGCGCCGCATGCCGCCCGAATACTTCGCGGCGGGCCGGTCGGCCGCGTCGGCCAGCCCGAACCGCTCCAGCAACTCGCCGGCCCGGTGGCGGGCGCGGGCCGCGCCGAGGTGGTGCAGGCGGCCGAACATCTCCAGGTTCTGCCGGCCGCTGAGCTGCTCGTCGAGGGCCGCCTGCTGGCCGACCAGGCCGATCCGGGCGCGGACCCGGTCGGCCTCGCGGACGACGTCGTGCCCGGCCACCCGGGCGTGCCCGGCGTCGGGGCGCAGCAGCGTGGTGAGGATCCGGACGGCGGTGGTCTTGCCGGCGCCGTTGGGCCCGAGCAGCCCGTGAACGGTGCCGGCCGGGACGGTCAGGTCGAACTGATCGACGGCGGTGGTGGTGCCGAAGCGCCTGGTCAGGCCTTCGGCCTCGATCGCGAGGTCGCGCATCGTGCTCCTATCACTTTACAGCGTACGGAGTTCGTGCGCCGCCCACGATACCTCGATTCCGTACGCTGTAAAGGGTGACGACCGACTTCAGCGGCGGCGGCGACCCGCGGCGCACCATCGAGTTGCTCTGGGGCCTGCGCGAAGGCTCCCGCCCGGGGCCGAAACCGCGCTTCACGGTGGCCGAGATCGCCGCCGCCGGCCTGGCCATCGCCGACGCCGACGGCCTGGCCGCGCTGTCCATGCGCCGGGTCGCCGAGCGCCTGGGCGTCAGCGCGATGTCGCTCTACACCTACGTGCCGGGCAAGGCCGAGCTGATCGACCTGATGCTGGACACGATCTTCGGCGAGGTGTCGCTGACCTTCGACGGCACCGACGGCTGGCATGAACGCCTGGAGCGGGTGGCCCGCGAGAACTGGCAGCTCTACCTGCGCCACCCCTGGCTGCTGCAGGTCGCCACCAGCCGCCCGCCACTGGGCCCGCACCTGATCGCCAAGTACGACTTCGAGCTGCGCGCGATCGACGGCATCGGCCTCACCGACATCGAGATGGACCTGGTCGTGCAGATGGTCGGCGACTACGTGCACGGCGCCGCGCGCACCGCCGTCTCGGCCACCCTGGTCGCCCAGCGCACCGGCCGCACCGACGAGCAATGGTGGGCGGAGGTCGCCCCGGTGCTGGAGAAGGTGCTCGACCCGGCGGCCACGCCGACCGCTACCCGGGTCGGTGCGGCCGCGGGCGAGGAGTACAACGCACCGGGCGACCCGGCGCGGGCCTTCGAGTTCGGCCTGCGCTGCCTGTTGAATGGCATCGATGTGCTGATCGCGAAGAAGCGATAGACGGGTTACTCTGATCCCCATCGTCACTGCATGATGATCGCGGGGACACTATGAGTGATCTGAGCCTGCCGACGCATGTGCTGACCGAGATCGACAGCCCGATCCGGGAGGCTCGTCTGACCGGTGTGGACGAGCTGGCCCGGTTCGCCGGCGGCAACGATCTCGCCATGGCCGCTGCCGCCCGCAGCGCGCTCGAACGCCTCACCCAGGACGACAGTCGCAGCGTCTCGGCCGCCGCGGCCGCCGCGCTCGAACGCACCGCGATCCGGGTGCGCCCCGAGCGGGTCGACTTCGGCCAGCTCGCCCCGGGCACCCCGCGGATCGTCGCCGACGTGCTGGTCGACGGCCCGCCGCTGGCCCTGGCCAGCGCCACCGTCACCGTCTCCGGGCCCGGCCTGCGGGCCATGCTCACCGGCCGCCAGCTGCGCATCCTCTGGCAGCCGCGGTCCGAGTGGCTGGACGGCTCGGTCACCGTGCGCGGCCCGGCCGGCTGGGCCGACGTGCGGGTCACCGGGCAGGTGCCGGTCGCCGCCGCCCCGGTGTCCCGGGCCGCGGTCGAGGCGCAACTGCAAGCGGTCAACACCACGGTCAACTACGCCGCCTACGGCCCGTCCCGGGTCACCGTGCTGCCGGCGCCGCCGCCACGGCGCCGGCTCGGCGGTGCCGTCCTGGTCGCCGGGCTGACCGCGCTGGTCGTGCTGGGCGGGGTCGGCGTCGCCTGGTCGCTGCTCGGCCGGCCGGACACCGCCACCCCGACCACCGCCGCCGACCTGCTGCCGACCGCGGCGCCGGTCGCCGAGCAGAGTCCGGAAGCGAGTGCCGGGCCGGTCGCGCCGATTACCGTGCCTAAAGAGGTGCTCGCGCACCGGATCGCCAGCCTCGGCAAGCCGGCCTTGATCGCCACCATCAAGGTCGGCAACGAGCCCGAGGGCGTGGCCGTCTCGCCCGACGGCCGCACGGTCTACGTCGCCAACCAGGGCGCGAAGGTGCTGTCGATCGTCGACGCCACCAGTCGCCAGGTCAGCTCGGTGACGCTGCGCAACACCCCCCGCTTCGTGGCCGTCTCCCGCGACGGTCGCAAGGTCTTCGTCTCGATGTACGAGAACGACAAGAAGACCGGCAGCGGCGTCGCGGTCGTGGACGCGGCCGGTAAGAAGGTCGACGGCTACGTGAAGACCGGGGATGCGCCGTTCGCGCTGTCCACCGGGCCGGACGGCAACCTCTGGGTGCCGATCCACGGCGCCGGCCGGGTCGAGATCTACTCGGTCGGCGACCAGAAGCCGGCCGGCGTGATCACCGTGCCGCCCAACCCGCACGCGGTCGGCTTCTCCGGCGACCTGATGCGGGCGTTCACCGCCAACCACGAGTCCAACGCGGTCGCGGTCGTCGACATGAACACCGACAAGCTGCTCAAGAGCATCCCGGTGGCCAAGGCCCCGCACAGCATCGCGGTCTCCCCGGACGGCCGGCGCGTGCTGGTGGCCGGCTTCGAGGCCAACGCGGCCAACCTGATCGACGCGGTCACGCTCAAGACCACCGGCCCGTTCGCGGTCGGCAGGGCGCCGCAGAGCGTCGCGTTCGCGGCCGACGGCAAGCACGGCTATACGGTCAACGAGGTCGACGGCACGATCTCGGTGCTGGACGCGAGCAACGGCAGGGTGACCGCGACGGTGAAGGTCGGCAAGAGCCCGCGCACGATCGGGGTGTCCCCGGACGGCCGGTTCGCCTATGTGTCCAATGGCGACGACGACACGATCTCGGTGCTGAAGGTGGGGGAGTGAGCAGGCGGGACGGTGCGGCCGACGAAGCCCTGGTCCGGCGGATCTTCGAGGAGCACGGTGCGGCGATGCTGGCCTACGCGGCCCGGCTCACCGGCGATCGGGCCCGCGGCGAGGCGGTGGTCCAGGACGTTCTGCTGCGCGTGTGGCGGCACCCGGAGATCCTCGCCGGGCCGGCCCGGGCCAGCCTGTTCGCCACCATCCGCGACATCGCCGGCGGCGCCCCGGCCGGCGAGGCGATGGCCATGCTCGGCGCGGTCGAGGCGTTGCCGCCGGAGCATCGCGACGTGCTGAACGTGCTGTATTTCCAGGGCCGCGACATCGCCGAGGCGTCCGCGTCGCTCGGCGTCCCGGCCGGTGCGGTCAAGGAGCGCAGCTATCAGGCGCTGCGGCAACTGCGCGCGGCGGTGGCCGGGTGAGCGGGCACGAGACCGCGCTGCTCGGCGCGTACGTCCTCGGCGTTCTCGACCGGGCCGAGCAGGGCGCCGTGCAGGACCATCTGGACGGCTGCGCGGCGTGCCGGCGCGAGGTCGACGACCTCCGCGAGATGGAGATCGCGCTGGGCGAGATCCCGCCGGAGGCCTTTCTGGAGGGACCACCGCCGGGCGGCGAGCTGTTGCTGCGGCGCACGCTCGATGAGGTCCGCGGTGAGCGTCGCCGGCAGACCTGGCGCAACCGCACCCTGCTGGCGACCGCGGCCGCCCTGGTCGTGGTGGTGGCGCTCGGCGGTGGTGCGCTGATCGGCCGGCGCGCGGCCGGCCCGGCGCCGGACGCCGTCGCCGTCGTGCCGGCCGGCACCCGCACCGCGACCGCCACCGATGCCGCGACCGGGGTGACCATGGCGGTCGAGGTCCGTCCGGCGGCCGGCTGGGTGCGGGTGCGGGCCACCGTGTCCGGCATCCCGGCCGGTGAGCAGTGCCGCCTGGTGGTGGTCGCGCCGGACGGTTCCCGCGAGCAGGCCGGCAGCTGGCTGGGCCCGGAATCGGGAAGCACCACGGTGGACGGTGCCGCCCTGATCGCCCCGGCCGACGTGGCCGCCGTGCAGGCCGAGACCTACGCGGGCCAGATCCTTGTGACAACCCCGCTCTAGACCCTCGCCATATCGATGGCCAGCACATATTATCGGTCTGTGACGACTCAATATACGCAGCGTCATCATTGCAGATCGGGTCAAGACGGCAGGTGGGGTCAATGACACCCATGGGCTGGATCGCGCTTGCGCTCACCATCTTCGGTGCGTTCGCCTTCGCCGCGGCCTCGATCCTGCAGGCCATCGGGGCCCGTCGCAGCACCGGCATGGCCAAGACCCTCGGCCATCCGCTCTACCTGCTGGGCACCCTCCTCGACCTGGTCGCCTGGGGCTGTTCGATGGTCGCCCTCAGTGAGCTGGCCGTCTACCTGGTCGAGTCGGTGCTGGCCGGTTCGCTCGCGGTCACCGTGGTCGCCGCCCGGGTCATCCTCAAGTCGCGGCTGCGCGGCATCGACGTGGTCGCCGTCGCCGTCTCGGTGACCGCGCTGACCGTCCTCGCCATGTCGGCCGGCCCGCAGGAGACCGTCGAGACCTCGGCCGAGCTGCGGCTCGCGTTCTGCGGTGCCGCGGTGCTGATCGCCCTGCTCGGCTGGGGTGCCACCAAGTTCGCCCCGCCCGGCGTGGTGGCCGGGCTGGCCGGCCTCTGCCTCGGCGGCGCCGCCCTGGTCGGCCGGGCCCTGACCTTCCCGGCGGGCGCGTTCGACAGCTTCGGCTCGGGTGTGCTGGCCGTGGTCACCTCGCCGCTGATCGGCGCCCTGCTCGTCTTCGGCGTCGCCGGCATGGTGCTCTACGCCGACGCGTTGCAGCGCGGCCAGGTCGGCCCGGTCACCGCGGTGCTCTGGATCGCCGAGGTGATCGCCCCCTCGGCGGTGGCCGTGACGTTCCTCGGCGACACCGTGCGCCCCGGCTGGGAGATGGCCTCGATGGGCGCCGGCCTGGTCGTGGTCGTGATGGCCGTGGTGCTCGCGACCGCCCCGGCGACCGCGGCCACCGTGATGGCCGCCGACGGCCGGCCCGCACTCGAGGCCGCCCCGGTCCGGCCCGCCCTTCCCGCGGCGCCGGCCCCGGCCACCATTCCGGCCGCGGTTGCCGCCGCGGCCCGGGCGCACGCCGAGCGGATCATCTGGTGGGGTGCGCCGCCGATCTGGGTGCCGCCGGAGCGGGTGCGTCCGGCGCTGGCCGGCCGCTCCGCTCCCGCGCTGGCCTGGGCGCCGCCCGAGCGTCAGCCGCTGTGGGCGCAGCCGCAACCGTCCGATGCCGACTCGACCGAGATCCTGCGCCCGGTTGCCCCCGATTTCCCCGCACACCCGGACGTTCCACGCTTCGCCGAACCGGACCGGTTGCGCCCCTGGCACGACCTGCCCGCCGCCTGAGTCAGCACTGCCAGACGGCGACCCCCAGGTTGTAGACGTCGTTCTTGAGCGTGCCGGCGACCAGGCCGGTGTCGGCGACCGCGCTGGCCCAGGCCGTCCGGCCGGCCGGCACCGGTAGCTTCAGCGGCCCGTCCTCGAGCAGCACGTAACCGCCGGACACCACCCAGCCGAGCGCGTTGACCGCGTCGGCGGCGCCGACCCCGTCCATGGCCGGCGCCAGGTCGGCGTCCGGCGGTGTCTTCAGGTGGGTGAGCTTGCCGGTGCGCAGGTTCCACAGACCCGGCTCCATCGACGGCCACAGGCCACCGGCCGCCCAGTCACCCTGGGTGTGGTAGCCGGCCGCGGTCTCCCCGGCGTCCGGCTTCAGCTCGCGGCCCCTACCCTGCTGGTCCCACGCCCAGGCGCCGGTGGCGCCCTGCTCACCCTCGTAGATCGCCCCGACCAGGGTGCCGTCGTCGTTGATGTCGAGGGCGTTGGCGCCCTTCGGCAGCGGCACCTTCGTGGCCTTCGTCGAACCGGCCGTCCAGACGATCGCGAAGCTGTCCTTGCCGCCGGTGTTCCCCTTCGGCTCGACGTTCAGCACGACCTCGCCACCCGCGTTGATCCGCGGCACCGGGTAGGCGTGCCAGTCGCCGGCCGGCAGCTTGAGCATCTGGTAGGAGCCGTTCTGCCAGCGGAACGGGTAGTCCTCGTTCCCGATGGTGATCATGCCGACCACCTGACCGGCCGCGTTCACGTCGCTGAGCTGTACCGACTTGCCCGGGATGGACAGCGCCTGCGCCTTGCCGCCGGTCCACAGGATCGGCTTGAAGTTCTGCTTGGTGGTGGCGTTGCCGACGATGTATTTCCCGGCCGGGTCGACCGCGGTGATCTCCACGCCGCTCAGGCCCTTCGGCACCGGAAGCGTCCGCATCTGGCAGGCGATCGGCCCGGTGCGCGCGGACCGGGTCGGCGTCGGATCGACCGGCAGATCGGGATCGACCGACGGGGACACCGAGGTCGACGGCCCGACGTCGACCTTCACGTCGTTCCAGGCCGCGGAGAGCACCGGCGGCGCCCCCAGCAGCAGGCCGATCGCGACGGCCGCGCCGGTGGCGGCCCGGGTCGTGGTGCGCCGGGCCGACCGCTTGCGCCCGGCGCGCAGCACCTCGTCCATCTCGACCCGGCTCGGCGGCACGTCGAGCTCCTCGAGCCGGCTGCGAAGTTCCCGCTCCTCGTTCACGCGCGTCCCGTTCCCCTCGCGACCCGAAGCGGACCCGCCTCGAGAACACCGCGCAGGGCGGTCAGCCCGCGCGACGCCTGACTCTTCACGTTGCCCGCCGAACAGCCCAGGGCGTCGGCCGTCTCCTCCACCGACAGGTCGACGAAGTAGCGCAGCACCAGCACCGCGCGCTGCCCCTTCGGCAGCGCCCGCAGCGCGGTGACCAGCGCGTCCCGCTCCTCGACCGCGTGCTGGGCGGGCGCCGCCTGCTCCGGCAGGAAGTTGCCGAGCAGCACCTTCGACCACCGGCGGCGCCGCTCGTCGAGGAACCGGCGGACCAGCATCCGATGCACGTACGCGTCGATGTTGTCGGCGCCGCTGGCCCGGTGCCAGTCCACGTAGAGCGAGGTCAGCGTGGCCTGGACGATGTCGTCGGCTTGATGCCGGTCGGAGCACAGGATGTACGCGAGGCGATGCAGACGGGGTAACCGCCCGCTCACGTACTCCACGTACTCCCGCTCGATGTCGGGCCGCATCCCGCTCCTCCCCGTGGACCTGTCCGACCTCTTGTCGTTGCCGGGGCGGCAAAAGGTTGCATCACATCTTGGTGGCCTGACCGAAACGCCGATGCATCGATGGATGCCGGTCTGCGAACATCGTCGCTGCACCGCGTCCGGTGTGGATAACGGGGAGAATTTCGTGGGCTTCATCAAGGCCGCCAAGGCCGTCTTTCTTGCTGCTCTTCTGATGGTTTCCATCGCCGTCGTGCCCGGTGGGCCGGCGCTCGCGGCCACCACCGCGCCGATCCCGGCCGACTGCGCCGCGGCGACCCTCGGCACCTCCTATGACCTGGAGTTCACCACCACGGTCCGGAGCACCTGCCTGCTGTTGCCGGAGCTGCCGGCGAACAGCAAGGTCGGGGTGTTCGGGCCGGCGAACAGCAGCGAGCTGAGGACGCCGCGCCTCACCGTGCTGACCGGCGACGGCACGGTGATCTGCAGCGGTTACGGCACGTGGCTGTTCGACTGCACGCTGACCGGCACGGGCCCGTTCCGGGTGGTGGCCACCGCCGCCAACGAGGTGGTGGTCGGCCCCTACAAGCTCGCGCTGCAGCGGCTTTCCGGTGACGCCGGCTGTCGCACCGACCTGCCGCTCGGCCGGATCGGCGCGGACAGCGGCCTCGATGTCTCCTTCGACGACGAGCACGGGTTCGTGAGCTGCTTCGCGATGCCGCGTGGCACGCACTCGACCCGCGAGCTCGTCTCCGCCGAGCGGGTCGCCGGCCGCGCGGTCGATTTCGCGGTCTACGACCAGGCGACCGGCTCGCGGGCCTGTGCACGGCCGGGGACCGCGAGCATCGTCCAGTGCGACCTGAACGCCACCCGCGACTACAGCCTCGTGGTTCTCGGCCCCTCGCCGGCGGCCACCAGCCGGGTGACCCGCCGGGACACGACCTACGCCGCGTTGAGCTGCGACCCGGTCACCTCCACCGAGCTCGGCGGCCCGGCCTCGGCCGGCGCCCTCGGCCGCCTCGGTGACGCCCGGTGCTTCCAGGTGACCGTGCCGGCCGGCGACCGTTTCCTGATGGGCCTGCGCTCGGACACGGGAAACCGCTTCCAGTGGGTCACCGACAACAACGGCACCTTCTGCTACGGGAGCCGGGCCTGCACGACGACGGTGTGGTCGGTCGACATGACCTACCGGCTGGTGGTCTGGAAGGCGATGGACAGCTCCGCGCCGGTGCCGTTCCAGCTGGACACCTGGCAGATCCTCGGCCACGGGACGCTCTCGCCGAAGTGCCAGGAGTCGGCCCCGATCGTCTCCGCGACGACGCTGAGCGGCACCTTCACCGATCAGGACACCGCCCGCTGCGTGGTCACGACGGTCGCGTCGAAGGACGAGTACCGGATCGCGATCGATGGCGGCGACCCGTACGACAACCGGTCGTTCCTCTTCGACCCGTGGTATCTGATCGGGTCGTCGGGGCACTGGGCGACGGCGGGGTGCGACGCGGTGGTGTCCCGCTGCACCGCGACCGGCATTCTCGCGAACGAGGCGCCGCGCAAGGCGATCTTCCTGCTCACCCCGGGCACGCAGTTCGGTGACTTCCCGTATCAGGCGCAGATCACCTGCCTGACCACGCCGTGCGGCGGCGACGCCTACGCCGTCAGCGGGGTGTCGCCGGCCACCGTGCCGGCCGGCGTCTCGGTCGTCCTCACCCTGACCGGGGCCGCCTTCGACGCCGCCGACACGGTCCAGCTCACCCGGGCCGGGGCAGCGCCGATCAGCGCCGTCGTCGAGAGCGTGAGCGCCGACCGGCACACGCTGACCGCGCGGGTCGACCTGGCCGGTGCGGCCGCCGGCGCGTGGTCGGTGACCGCGACGTCGGCCGCTACCCACGCCACCGCGACGCTGGCCGGTCCGTTCACGGTCATCGGGCCGAATCTGGTCTCGACCCAGGCGCCGTCGATCTCCGGGGCGATCCGGGTGGGCAGCACCGTGCGAGCGGTGCCCGGCGTCTGGTCGCCGGCAGCGACGTCCTACGGCTACCAGTGGGCCGCGAACGGTTCGGCGATCAAGGGCGCGACCGGGGTCACCTACACGATTCCGCCGGCGCTGCGCGGGCTGCGGCTCTCCGTCGTGGTCACCGCCCGGCGGCCCGACTACCTGGCCGGGGCGCGGGCCACGGCCTACGCCACCGTGGGGTACGGCGTCGCGCCCAAGGCGTCGGCGCTGCCGAAGATCTCCGGGACGGTCAAGGCCGGGAAGACGGTCAAGGTCTCGGTGGGTACGTGGTCGCCGAAGCCGACCGCCTACCGGTACGAGTGGCGGCTCAACGGCAAGCTGATCAGCACCTCGTCGGCGGTGAAGCTGACCAAGGCGATGAAGGGCAAGAAGCTGACGGTGACCGTGGTGGCCAAGCGCACCGGGCACCTCGACGGCCGGGCCACCAGCAAGAGCGTCAAGGTCGGCTGACAGTGAAGGGCCGCCGGCACGTGGCGTGCGTGCCGGCGGCCTGAGGCTCGACGCTGGTCAGGCGGTCGAGCAGGTCACCGAGGGCCAGGTCCAGTTGCCGTTGTGCTGGATCGTCACGCCCCAGTTGTTGCCGCTGCCGTTCGGCTTGGCCACCAGCACCTGCGCGCTCGGATAGCTCGCGGTGATGTTCCAGGTGGACAGGACCTTCTCCGGGGACGGCAGCGTCATCGTCACGGTCCACGCGCTGGAGCCGCTGACCGCGACGTTCAGGTTGTAGCGGTCGCTCCACGAGGAGCCGGCCGACAGGGTGGCCGTGCAACTGCCGGTGCCCCCGGTCGGGCTGGTGGTCGGGCTGGTCGTCGACCCGCCCCCGCCGCTGCCGTCCGGGGCCACCGCCCGGCCGGTGGACGGTGAGATCATGCCGGCGCACAGGTTGCGGCCGGCCAGGCCCTGGGCGATGCGCGGGATGGCGGCGAGGGTGTTCGCCGGCCAGTCGTGCATCAGGATGATCTGGCCGTTGGTGAGCCGGGCGTTGGCCGCCACGATCGCGTCGACGCTCGCGCTGTTCCAGTCCTGCGAGTCGACGTCCCAGATGATCTCCTTGAGGCCGTACTTGGCCTCGACCGCCTGCAGCGTCCCGTTGGTCTCGCCGTAGGGCGGGCGGAACAGCTTGGGCGTCCCGCCGCCGGCGTTGGCGATGGCGGTCTGGGTGCGGGAGATCTCCGAGTCGATCTGCGCCTGGCTCTGCTGGATCAGGTGCGGGTGGGTGTAGCTGTGGTTGCCCACCCACATGCCCGCGCTGACCTGGGCCGAGACCTGCGCCGGGTACTGCGCGGCGTACTGGCCCTCGTTGAACATCGTCGCCCGCAGCCCGTTGTTCTTCAGGGCGTTGAGCAGGGCCGCGGTGTTGCCGGACGGCCCGTCGTCGAAGGTGAGACCGACGTACCCGTTGCAGGTCGCCGCCTGCGCCGGGAGGGTGACGCCGGCAACGCCCGCGGCGGCCAGCGCGGCGACCGCCAGTGTGGTGATCAGCTTCTTCCGCATCGTGATCACGCTGCCGTACACGACACGGTGGGCCAGGTCCACGTGCCGTTCGCCTGGATGGTGACGCCGAAGTTGTTGCCGCTGCCGTTGGGCTTGGCGGTCAGCACCTGGGCGCTGGGGTAGGTCGCGTTGATGTTCCAGGTGGAGAGGATCTTCTCCGGGGACGGCACGTTCATCGTCACGGTCCAGGTGCTGGAGCCGGTGACCGCGACGTTGAGGTTGTAGCGGTCGCTCCACTGCTGGCCCGCGGACAGGGTCGCGGTGCACCCGCCGCCGCTGCCACCACCACTGGTCGGCGTGGTGGTCGGCGTGGTCGTGGTGCCGCCGATCGTGATGTTGGAGTTGCCGCTGCTCTGGTAACCCTCGGTGGCCAGGATTTGGTAGTCGAAGGTGCCCAGGCTCATGCCCTTGCTCGCCCACGCGTCGAAGTGGTTGCCGGCCGTGATGGTGCCGCCGGTCTTCTTCGACTGCCGGACACTCCAGTACTGGTAGAAGGTCTTGGTGCCCTCGATCGACGGCTGGTTGACCCGCTGCGTCTGGTAGATGTCGTAGGTGCCGCCGTCGCTGGTGACCGTGCCCTTGTAGGTGCCGGTCGGCCGGTAGGTGCCCCAGTTGTCGACGATGTAGTACTCGATCAACGGGTTGCGGGTCCAGCCGTAGAGCGTCAGGTAGGCGTTGCCGGACGGGTTGAAGCTGCCGCTGTAGCTGACCGCGCGCCGGGCGCCGGTGGCCCAGCCCTTGCCGGCCACGAAGTTGCCGGTGTTGCTCCAGTTGGTGCTGTAGTTGCCGGCGGCGCCGAGGTCCATCGAGACGGTGCCGGCGCTGTCGGTCCAGAACGAGTAGAAGTAGCCGTTGTTGGTGCCGGTCTGGTTGCTGGTGACGGCGGCGCTGGCCATGCCGGGCAGCAGCATCGTGCTCGCGGCCAGGGCCAGGGCGGCCACCGCGGCCAGCAGGAGCCGGACGCGGCTCCGTCGTCGTGATGTCGGGGGACCGGAAGTTTCGATCATTGCGGGCTTCCTCCGCGGGGGACGGGCAGCGTGATACGACCCGGTGGTCGACCGGGTCGTACTGCGCGTTTGGACGGGGAAAGGGCCTCGGGGCTGACCCTCATCGACCTAAGTCGATGGCGACAGTATTGAGCGAGCTGCGTCACAGTGTCAACAAGTTCCGGAAAGTTGTCGGTACCTGGAGGGGCCAGAAATAGCCGTGAGCACCGGAAACAGGGTTCCGGTGCTCACGGCGTACTCAATCTTGGGTGGCCGTTGGTTCTGCCTCTCCGAAAGTTTCGGAAGTTACGGGGTCCAGGCGCCCTGCACGGCCCAGCTCACGTCGTCGGACCAGAGGGTGGCCGAGTCGTAGGCGTTGGTGCCGCCGTTGCTGGCGATGTAGACCGCGTTGTTGTAGTGCCGGATGAACCGGGTCGAATAGTTGCTGGAGGCGAGCGAGAAGCCCTGGCCGTTCTTGCCGGCCGACGGGCAGAACGTCGCGTCCGAGGCGAAGACCGAGGTGCTGTCGTTCGCGTTGAGGACCAGCTGGTAGTTGTAGTGCCGCAGGTAGCTGCCCGCCGTGTTGCGTGACTCGAACGAGACGCACGAGCTGTTGGCGAGGCCGGCCCGCACGTAGAAGGACGCGTTCGCCTTGTCGGTGGCCGAGCTCGACGCGGTGATCGCGGTGGTGTTCACGGTCGTGCCGGAGTGCGTGATGTAGCGGGTGACGCAGCAGCCGGTGGTGGCCCGCAGCGAGACCGCCTTACCGGCGACGAACGGGCTGGCGGTGGTCGTCGTCGCGTAGGCGGCCGCGGTGATGTTGGCCTGCACCGAGTTCTCGGTCGCGTCGGTCGGGTAGCCGGAGGTCAGCACGCCCTCGTAGAACGTGCCCTGCGCACTGACGCTGTTGTCGCCGCCGATGCCGAGGATGATCGCGCCCTCCTTCTTCATCGGGTTGTAGCCCGAGACGTTCGGGCGCACCCCGCTGTAGAAGGTGGAGAGGCTGCCGGACTGGGCGTTGCCGCCGCGGATCGACCACAGGTTGGGGCCGCCCTTGAGGGTGGCGGTGAGGAACCGGTGGCTGATCGTCGGGTCGTTCGCGTTGTAGCCCGCGTTCACCCCGGAGAACAGACCGTTCTCCAGGTCGGCCATCACCCACGGGCCGTTGCCGGCGCCGTAGCCCCAGCCCTTGGAGTTGCCGAAGTAGAGCGCCTCCATGGTGCCGTTGCCGTTGTCCCGGCTGTTCGTCTCGGCATTGCCGTAGTCGAAGCAGCAGCCGCCGTTGTAGCGGGTGCCGTCGAAGATCGCGTACATCCCCTCGGCGGCGTCGCCGGTGGCGATCCCGTTGGTGCTGTTGTTGCGGTAGCCGGTGCCGGGGGCGACCAGCACGCCGTACGCCCGGTGGCCGCCGACCGTGACCGGCGCGGCGTTGGCGTCGGCGAGGTTGTCGTAGCCGCCGGAGGCCGGGCCGTTGAAGCCGCCCGGCGGGGCCTGGGTGAGGTGGTTGCCGCGGCCGGACTGGTCGTAGATGACCGTGATGACGCAGGACGTGCCGGCGCAGAACGTGTCCTGGGTGGCCGCGTTGGCGGCGCCGCCGGCGGCGAGCACGCCGACGTTGGTGGTGGCGTTGTCCGAGGCTCGGCGCACCTGGTAGAGCGAGCCGCTGAAGGCGCCGTAGAGGGCGCGGGTGGTGCTGTGCGCGGCGACGCAGGGGGTGCCGCCGGAGGCGTAGATGTCGCACGGGCCGGTGCCGGCGGCCTGCGCGGAGGAGGGGACGGTGACCAGCGCGGCGACGACCGCGAGGGACAGGAGGATCCGGCGCATGTACGGCACCTCTTCCATGGAGGTCTGTCTATGTGAACGTTAACATAGACGTGACCTCCCGGAAACACAATGGCTATCCCGTGCGGGCGATCACGGTGGCGCCGAAGTTCTGGCCGGTGCCGAAACCGGTCGGGCGGGACAGCGGCACCAGGGTCTTGGTGAAGTACCCGGTGATGCAGGCCGAAACGATGCAGAGAACGTCGTTCAGACCCTGGGTCAGGCCGCCGCTGAGGATGCTGCCCAGGCCTTTGACCAGGCCGCCGAGCAGGGTGTAGTAGCCGGTCGGGACGAACGGCGCGAACCCCACGATGTGGTACTGCGGCGCGATCGACAGGATCGGTGAGAACGACGGGACCAGCTTGTCGTAGATCGGCACCATGATCGCCTTGCCCGCCGCGGCGTACGCCTGGAGCAGCGGGACGCAGGTCAGGGCGGTGAGGGCCAGCACCGAGGCGCGCGGCAGGTCGTCGACCGCGATGTTCATCATGCAGCTGCTGTCCGGCGCGGTCAGGTCCTGGTACATCAGCCAGCCGTAACCGCGCGGCACGGTGGTGTCCAGTGGGGTCGTGCAGCTGGGGATGACCGAGCCGAGCAGCACGGTCGACCCCGATTTGACAATGGAGTAGTCCGCGCCGGTGGTCGGGTTGGGCAGACCGATCGTGGTGTAGAGGCCGAGGCCGGACAGCAGCCCGCCGATCGGGCCGTAGTAGACGGTGCCGTTGCCGGTCATCCGCTTCCAGTCGCACAGCGAGATGCCGAGCGCGAACACCTTGGTGGTGACCGGCGGTCCCCAGCTGACCCGGGCGCACGTGCCCACCTTCTTACCGGTGTAGGCCCCGCCGGTCAGGGCCCCGGCGAAGGTCGGCGGCAGCAGGGTCGAGCCGGTCGAGGTCACCGTGCTGGTCCGGACCTCGGCGTACTGGCCGACCGACTGCCCGGCCGGCACGGCGGGCAGCGGCGGGCAGGTGACCGTCGTGTTCCACGGACTCGGGCAGCTGGTGTTGCTGATGCAGACCATGGCGTCGGCCTGCTGATCGCCGCCGGCGTTCTTCTTGGCGTAGAGAATGGCCTTGCCGACCTGGTTCTCCTTGGTGCAGACGTCGCCGCGGATGCAGCTGAGCGCCACCGCCATCGAGGCGGCGTCGGCACCGCTCTGCAGCTGCTCGCGCTCGACGTAGAGCTGGCCGATGTCGATGACCACCGCACCCAGCCCGAACACCACGCCGCCGGCGAGAATGGCCGCGAGAAGGGTGGCCACCGCGCCGTGGTCGGAGTCCTGGCGCTTGCGGCCCCATATGCCAATTCGCCTGATCGAGAACATGCCGACGCCTCACCGCAGCAGATCGAAGGTCAGGCCGACCCTACGCAATCGTTGTGCCGATATGCGGGTGTTTCAGGTGTTTCTCAGTTGTTTCGCTCCGCGTAGTAGCTGTCCGGTGCCTCGGAGATCGGCCCGGTCGGCTTCGTCGATCATGACGGGCATGAGTACCGGTGTGAGCGGGGGCGGTTGCGGATGAGATACGTCATCGCGTCCGCCTCGCAGCGGCGGGTCGACGAGTGCGCGGAGTTCCTCGGCACCCGGGGTGATCCTGACCGTGCCGCCGCTGGCGCTGGACGCCGCGCCCGGCACCGGCGTCGAGGAGCACGCCGGCAACGCGCTGCGGTCGTGCCTGGCCGCCTACCTGGCGACGGACGATCCTCATCCGGAGCCGAAGATCCTGGTCCATCTGGAGGCGGCGGCCTTCGACCGGCCGGACCTGACCCCGGTCCTGCGGGCGATCGCCGCGTTCCTCGATCACCAGCTGGCGCGGTAGGAGGCGTCGGCGAGCTCGTTCTGACCCTTCGCGTTCGGGTGGAAGTAGTCGACCGAGCTGACCTCGTCGAGACCGAAGCGGACCTGGTGGACGCTGCCGTTGTCCCAACGGCAGCGTTTGCCGTACGCCTTGCAGGCCGCCCGCAGCTGGTCGTCGTAGTCGTCGATGCGGTCGCGGACCTGCTTGCGCCGGTCATTGTCGGCGTCGGCCTCGGAGGCCGGGTTGGCGAACAGCGACGGGCAGATCGTGGCGCGGGTCCACACCCGGACCGCGTCCGGGTTGTCCTTCCCGAGGTCCCACAGCCGGTAGAGGTCCGGGATGCTGGTCACCAGCACCCGGGACTTCGGCAGCCCCTTCTTCAGCCGGTTGAGGGCCTTGTCGACCTCGCTGCGGAACGTCGTCACCGAGGTCATCCCGCCGACCGTCTTCGCGCAGGCGTCGTTCGCCCCGATCAGCACCGTCACGTACTCGGCCTTGGCCTTGACCGCCCGGGCCGCCTGCCCGTCCAGGGCGTCGGCCTCGGCCCCCGGCTCGCCGAAGTTGTCGGCGTTGCCCTTGATCTTGGAATTCTTGGCGAGAATCCGCCGATAGTGGCTGTCCACCGTGTCCCCGGAGCCGGTCGACCACGAGTTGCGGGTGCACACCACGTAGGTGCCGCAGCTGCCCAGCCCCGCGGTGATCGAGTCACCGAGGGCCGCCATCGACGACGGATAACCGGACTTCGTCGGCGCATCGGTGGGCTCGGAACCGGCGGTGCCGCCCTCGCAGGCGAGCGCCAGGATGCTGAGCAGGGCGAGGACGACCAGGTGCCAGCGGCGGATCATGCATCCCCCGTATGCGACGGAAAGTTACGGTCTCCGCACCATATGTCATCGACGGTCGGGCTCGACCACCTGCATCAGGGCGGCCGCGAGCCGCCGGGTCCCCTTCTGCCCGGTGAGCCGGGTGGCCAGGAAGCCCAGCCCGGCCGGGAGGGTCTCGCCGCCGATGGTCATCGCGATCTGTGCGGTCACCGGCATCGAGAAGGCCGAGCCCACCCAGGCCGAGCCGCCCGCGACGCTCAGGCCCAGGCCGAACTCGATGATCCGGTTGTGCAGCCCGAGCTTGGTGGTCTTGCCGAGCAGGCCGGCCACGTGGGTCAGGTGCTTCTCCAGCGCCTTCTGTGCCGCCTTGGCGTCGGTGGCGGTGTTGATCGCCGTGACGCCCTTCCAGAACGGTGACTTCCGGCGGTCGGCGCCGCGCTCCGCGAACAGGGCGGGCAGGCCCTGACCGGCCGACTCGTAGAGGCGCCGGAGCTCGGCGTGCACCGGACCCTCCGCGCGGACCTCGAACATCGTGGTGGCCGGGGCGGTCGGGGCGGTGCCCTCGCCCAGTTGGTATTCGGTGACGGCGAGGCTCTGCGCGATCCGGCGGGCGGTGAGGCGCTGGTCGTCGGTCTCCAGCTCGGTGCTCATCGTGGTGGTGGCGATCCCGATCGAGCCGGCCACCACCGCGTTGTAGAGCGTGTCGACGAACTCGATCACCTCGTCGAGCCGGTCGTCGCCGCCGGCCACCTCGGCCGCGGTCTTCCCGTCCCGCCACGGGCCGGGCAGCCGCAGTGAGCTGCGTTCGTTCAGCTCGGGGCCGAGGGCCTTGATCGAGCGGAGCAGGCGGTCGTGCACGTCGCCCTCGGCCGGCCGGGCCACGAACGCCCGGAGCAGGCCGGGAAGGGTCGGGCTGTCCGGCCGCGGGCGGGCCGCGACCGGGCCGAGCTCGGCGAACTCGCGGCGGACGATGTTGAAGGCGGCCCGCCGGTCGTCGTCCAGCCAGGGGCGGCTCAGCAGCCAGCCGGCGTCCAGGCGGTCGCCGGCCTCGGCCGGGTGCTCGCCGAGCTCGGGGAAGGCCGAGCTCAGGAAGCGGGCGTCGCGGGCGCGCGTCAGGATGTTGGTGACGGCGTCGTCGAAGCTGCGGACGCCCGGGCCGAACAGGTGCGGGCGGAACGGGTGGTCGGCGTCGGCGTCGGCCACGTCGCGAGCGTTCAGGAAGGTGCGGGCCACCCGGTGAAAACCGTAGGAGTCGAAGGCGTACGACTGCGGCACCACGATCTCGCGGCCCAGGATGATCGTTACCAGGATCTCGGAGAAGAGCTGGAGCTCGGCGATCGTGCGGATGTCGTCGTCGGCGGTGGGGTCACGGAACGGCTGCCGGACGGAGTCCATGGATTCCAGGTACTGATACAACGTGCCCCCTTCGCCGGAGATCCATCGTAGAAGGGAACCCCACTTGCCCGTCACGGAAGATCGGCGCGCGGCTTATGACCGGTTGCGCGCGGAACGGCCCCGGCTGTTCGTGAACCCGCCCGGCGTACCCCTGGAAATTGTCTTCGACGAGGAGTTGCAGGAGCAGGCCGGCGACATCGGGGTGCTGTACGCCGACGAGTACCTGGTGCTGGTCAAGGACGCCGTACGCTTCCCGTCCGGCCGGATCGGCACCTACATCCGGACCGTCCCGGCGGTGGACGGCGAAGCCGTGGTGGTCTTCGCCACCGCGCCGGACGGCCGGGTCGCGCTCGCCCGGCATTTCCGGCACGGCTGCCGTGAGTGGCACTGGGAGGTCGCCCGGGGGTTCGCCGAGCCGCGGACCGACGGCGCGGCGAACGCGGCCAAGGAGATGCGCGAGGAGCTGGGCGTCGCGCCCGCCTCGATCAGCTTCCTGGGCCGGCTGGACGAGCAGGAGTCCGAACACCGGGTCGGCGTCTACCACGCGGTGGCCGACTTTCCGGACCGGCCGCCGCTGACCGGCGACGCGGTCGAGGAGGGCATCGACGAGATCATCCTGGTCGACGTGCCGGAGTTGCGGCGTATGATCCGAATGGGGGAGATCACCGATCTATATACGCTTGGGGCGTTTGCGCTCGCGGTGGTCGCCGGGGTCGTGTGAGCAGGACCGTTCGTCTCACACCACTGCCTGCTAAGGCGATAGCAGGAGTAGCGTGGCCGACCGAGTATCGGCTGGGTCGTTTTGCCAAGATCCTGAACCGCCAAGGAGGGTCCTTGTCCAGCACGAGTCTCACCACGCGCGAGCGCGTGTGGCTGCCGCTCGAGTACGTGCGTACCGTCGGCCCGCTGCAGGGTGTCACCGTGGAGGGGCTGCGCAGCGCGCTGATCGGCCTGCACGCGACCGACCCCACGCACCGGGCGGTGTCCCGGCTCGACCGGGCCGGTGCCCGGTGGGAGCACATGGACGCGGCGGCCTTCGCCCGTTACGTGCAGGACGCGGTCACCGACGCCGGCGGCCTCGACATCGTCGCCGCCACCCAGGCCCTGCAGCACGAGCCGCGCGCCCACCACCCGGTGCGGATGCTCGTCGGCCCCGATTTCGTGGCGCTGAAGATCTCGCACTCGTACGGCGACGCCGGACCGGTCAACACGCTGCTGCGCGAGCTGGTCAAGGCGGCTGCCGAGGGTCGCGCCGCCGCCGTCAAGCCGTCGCTGCGGCACCGGAGTGCGCTGCTCACGGCCTGGTTCAAGCAGATCGCGTTCCAGCCCGGCCGGTGGAAGCAGGGCTTGAACTTCCCGCGCCCGCCGCGCCCGGTCGCCGAGCCGATGAAGCCGTGGAAGAACGAGATCGTCTGGCGGACCACCCGCTCGGCCGAGGCCCTGGTGCAGATGCGTAAGTGGCGCGACGAGCACGCGCCCGGCGTCACGACGTCGGCCATCACGTTCGCGGCGTTCGCGGCCGCGCTGCGCGACCTCGGCGCCAACCCGAACCTCGACGGCGCGATCTTCCTCGCCGACGCCCGCCGCTTCCTGGACAAGGGCGTCGAGATCGACAGCGACTTCTGCATGGGCATGTGGCTCTCGCCGGACGACATGACCGACCCGGCCAGCATCCACCGGCTGATCAAGGCGGAGCTGACCGTTCCGCGGATCCTCTCGGTGATGGTGCTGGAGGAGACGAAGATCCTGGCCGGCGGCACCAAGGGGATGCCCGATCCGTTCCCGGACGAGATCGCCGTCAACACCCGTGCCCGGCACACGTTCAGCAACCAGGGGCGGCACGACGGGCTGTCCGACCTGCCGTGGACCGCCGAGCCGGGGGAGCGCTACAACTTCAGCGTGCCCACGCTGTGCGAGCCGGACGGGATCGCGCTGGCCACCACCGAGATGAACGGCGTGCTGCACCTGGACGCGACGTTCCACGCCTCGACGTTCGACCCGGCGCTGATCGCCAAGGCCCTCGATCTGGTGTGCACCGACCCGGCCGGCCTGATCATGGCGGGCCGCTGACCGACCGTTTCCTCTGATCATCCGGACGGCCCATGGACGTGGTCGCCGCTCGGGATGACCATCGGATGCTTCCTTTTCCGGGAAGCACCACGGGGGAGGGAACTTCAGTGCGTACCAGAACAAGATGGGCGCTGAGCGGCGCCGCGGTGGTCGCGGGTGCGGCCTGGCTGGTGGTGCCGGCGCTGTCCGCGTCGGCCTCCGAGACCACCACCAGCCTGCCGGTGACCGAGTTCGGGTCGGTGCTCGCCGACAGCGCCAACCACCACGTCTACGTGACCGGCGGGCCGCGGACCAGCAACCTGGCCGTGCTCGACGAGTACGGCGTCCTGCAGCAGCAGGTCGCGCTGGGCGGCGCGAGCGGGATGGCGTTGAGCCCGGACCATGAGACGCTCTACGTCGCGCTGGCGAAGAGCGGCGCCGGCGGGATCGCGGCGATCGACACCGCGACGCTGGCCGTCGAGCAGACTTTCTCGTCCGTTGTCTGTCCGTCCTACCTGGCGGCCGGCAGCGAAAAGGTCTACTTCACCTACGGCTGCGACGGCGGCGGGCTCGGCTCGCTCGACCCGGCGACCGGCGCCATGACGCTCGGCCTCGGGGCCGCGACACCGGACGCGCGCCCGGTCTCGGCGGCCGGCGGCAAGCTGGTCACCACGACCAGCACCGGCATCGATCTGTACGACATCACCGGTGCCACGCCGACCCTGCTCACCTCGGCGGCGCCGTGCACCGGCGCGAGCACGGCGACCTTCAACGGCGGCCGGATCCTCGCCACCTGCCTGTCGCCCGGCGCGGCGTTCGCCCTGTCGGCGGTCGACCTGAGCGTGACCGGCACGTTCGGTTCCAACGACCAGCCGGCGGTCGGAGTCGCCGGCAGCGCCGACGGCTCGACCGTGGCGGTGGCGACCACCACCAACTACGCCCCGACCGTCTGGGTCTCCGCGGCCGACGGGACAGCGCTGCGCAACCACCCGCTGCCGGCCGGCGAGACGATCGACTACCAGGGGGTCGCGCTCAACGGTGACGGCTCCACCGCGTACGCCGTGTCGCACCTCTCGCACGCCTACCGCCTGCACGTCTTCACCAGCGAGGCGAAGACCCCGACGCTGACCCTGACCGGTCCGGCCACCGCCGACCCGGGTAGGCCGGTCACCCTGACCGGCACGTTCGGCGGCGGGGCCGGCAAGCAGCTCGCGGTCACCCGCACCGACCTGACCGGCGCGCACCAGCTGGCCGTGGTCACCACCGGGGACGGCGGCGCGTTCACCGTCACCGACCAGCCGGCCGGCGGCGGCGACAACATCTACGCTGTCTCGTTCGCCGGCGACGGCACGTGGGGTCCGGCCCAGGCGACCGCCACCGTCGCGGTCGCCCGCAAGGCGAGCGGGGTGTGGGTGGAGACCGACCGGTCGCACTATGCCTACGGCGCCACCGCCAAGGTGACCATCTGGGTCGGGCACACCACGGGCCAGGTCTGCCTGGCGAGCAACCTCGGCCTGTCCACCTGCACGCCGACCGACAAGGCCGGCGTCGCGCACCTGACCTACCAGATGCTGCAGAACACGGTCCTGACCGCGTCGTTCGCCGGCAACGCCACCTACGCTCCGGCGTCGATGAAGCTGCGGGTCACCACGTCCGCGCAGGTCCAGGAGGCGATCAAGGGCACCCGGCTCGCGGTCTTCGTCCAGCCTTACCGGCCGGGCGCGACGGTGCGTTTCACCGAGCAGACCCTGGTCCACGGAAAGTGGCGCACGGTCACCACCTGGACGGCCAAGCTCGACGGCAACAGCCGGGCGGTCGGCGTCGCCACCGGCAAGATCGTGCGGAACCAGCCCTACCGGATCCGCGCGTCGTTCATCGCCGACGCCAAGAACGCCGCCGCCGACGGCGTCTGGAAGACCTTCAAGATCCGCTGAGTGCATGGTGACGGCCCGGCCTGCGAGTTTCGCAGGCCGGGCTTTCGCTTTATTTGGGTACGGGTGGGAAAGCGCTCAGATCCGGCGCCGCCCTGCCGAACCTAACCAGATGTGAAGTGGTCCCGCCCGTCGTCCCGCCAGTCCGGCTGGATGATCCTGTTCGGTACCGCCGGAGCGCTGCTGGCCTGGGCATTCGCCGTGCGGCGCCGGCCCGCCGCGGCGCCGGCCTCGGCCGTTACGGACATTTCGCCGCGGGCGTCCTCATCGCCATCTGTTTCGTCGCCGTTGCCGGCGGCCGGCGGATCGGATCCGTCCCGCGGGCTGATGCGGATGGCCGTCGGTGGTGCGGTTGCCGTGGTTCTGGCGGTGGCCATCGTCATCGCGACTCGGCCCTCGTCGCCGGGTGGTCCGGCCGGTGCCAGTGCCGGTGCCAGTGCCGGTGCCGGTGCCGCCGGCTCGTCGCCGGGGCCGATGTCGCTCGCCGACTGCCAGGCCGCGATCGCCGCCCAGCTCAATCTGCCGGACCGGCTGACCTGCGGCTACGAGACAACCGGGGCGTGGCTGCCGGACAATGACCCGGCCGCCGACCCGAGCGACCCGCGCTACGCCGGCGCGGCCCTGCCGACCAACCTGTCCACCGGCGGGCGGGCCTGCCTGACCGGCTCGAAGCGGCCCGTCCTGGACACCATCCGGCCGGCCCTCTCCGCATCGTTCACGGCCGGCCCGGGCCTGCAGCGGATCGAGTCCACCTTCCAGGTCACCGGGGTCGACGGACCGACCGGGCACGACATCCTCATCGGCGGGGACAACATGCCGCAGGGCCTGACCGCGACCCTGGACTTCAAGATGCAGGGCCCGCTCACCCACGGCGAGTCGTACCGCTGGCGGGTCCGCGGCACCCCGCCGTCGGTGGGCGCGAAGGGCTGGTCGTCGTGGTGCGAGTTCACCATCGGCGAGACCACTCTGGACGACCTCGGCCTGAACCCGACCCGGAAATACGCGATCACCCTGCCGACCGCGAAGTGGCGCGAGGCGCTGGCGATCCTCGGCCCGGTCGAGACCTACACCGACGGCGCCAAGTCGAAGCACGCACCGATCGAGGTGGCGGCGACATCGTCGGCGACCACCGCGCCGGTGACCCTCAGCGGCTACGACTGGAACTCGATCGTCGAGAGCCTGGCCTACTGGGCCTCGACCGAGCACAAGGCGGCGTATTGGGCCGTCGCCGACCTGATCTCCGCCGCCCTGGACGGCCCCGAGCACCCCACCATGGGCTTTCCCCGCGCGTAAGTCACCACGGAGTCGTGGTCACGCCCTCCAGCCCGGGGATCGCGTTGCGGTGCTCGGTCGCCAGGATCGTCAGCACCCGCTCGGCCTCATCGAGCTCGGCGAACTTGCCGGTCGAGGTCGAGTCGTCCGCGTTCGGCGTCTCCAGCCAGAGCCGCCCGTCCTTCCGCATGATCTGCACACATCCGGCGTCGTGCTCGGCCGACAGCCACGAATCGGTGTGGGTCGGTATCCGCCGCAACACGTCGAGGATCTCCGGAAGCTCCATCGGCCGGTTGGCGTGCTGCTGAGCCCCGGTCGGCACGTTCGAGAAAGTCACTTCGAGCAAACCCGTTTCCGTGGGTACGCCGTCCGCGTCCCCGCCGTCGCCTATGTCCGCGCCGCCGAGCAGCCGGATGCCCTCGAATCGGCCGGCCACCCGCCCGTCGTCGCTGATCAGGCGGTGGCCCTCCCGCCGGATGGTCACCGCCCCCGCTCCGTCGCCGACCCGCACGGTGGTGCCGGTCGGCAGCCAGGGCAGCTCGAGCCGGGCCAGTGCGGCCGCGGACATCGGCGGGTGCTCAACGGCCGGTTCGAACCGGATCGGCACCGTCTTTTCGGCCGCTTCGTCGGCCGGGAAAGCCGCCAATCGCCCGTGTCGGCGTCGCGCCCAACGTAGGCGTACATCAATCCGCTGTTGGGGTGAACCGTCCCATTCGACGTGCAGGCCCTCGGCGCGCAGAGCAGCCACGATTTCCTCGCCGATCTGCGCCGACGGGCCGAAGGCCAGCCAGAGACCGCCGCCCAGGACCGCCCGCTCGGCGTCCTGCTCGTGATAGAAGACGTAGCCGCGCGCCCGCGAACCCGCCAGGACCTCGTCCCGGATCGCGGTCACGCCGCAGTTCTGGCAGCAGGCGAAGTCCTCCCGGGCGACGATCCGCGACTCGTCGAGGGCGCGGAACGCGGCGGTGAGCCGGTCGCTGTCGGTCCGTTCCGGCCAGGTCGCCTGCGCTTCGAGGTGCGCCGCGAACTCGGCCGGGACCAGCTCCCAGGCCAGGTCGAACAGGTCGGCCGGCTCGGCCCGGTCGTCCAGGTATTCGACGGTGCCGGTCACGATCGACGCGCAACTCGCTCGCCCGCGGGCCACCTCGGCGCGGAGGTAATCGGTGGCTTCCGGCCGGAGGTCCTCGGGTCGCATCCGCGCAAGATACGTTATTTCAGGTAGGCCGCCAGGGCGATGCCCTGCTCGCGCAGGGCGGTGGCGATCAGGCCGGCGATCTGCTGGGCGCCCGCCGCCTCGAAGTGGGTGTGGTCGGCGCAGAAGAACGCCCCGACCGCGCCCTGGGTGTAGTCGCCGTTGTTCGGGCACAGCTTCAGCTGGTTGTAGAGCGCGACGCTGCGGGCGTGCAGGTCGATCACCGGCACCCCGGCGGCGGTGGCGGCGTTCTTCGTCTCGGTGACGAAGCCGCGGTTGCCGACGGCGGTGCTGCCGCTGCACGTGATCGCCGCGACCGGGGTGACCAGGACCGGCTTGGCGCCGCGGGCCTTGGCCGCCGTCGTCATCACGCCGAGCAACTCCTGGAAGCGGGCGGTGCCGACGTGCCGCGGGCAGGCCGTGTCGCCGTCGTTGATGCCGAACTGGATGAACAGGTAGTCGCCGGCCTTCAGGCCGGTCGTGGCATCCAGCATGGCGGTCCACCGCGTGCTGTACGCGGTCGAGCTGAGCGTGCACTCGCCGGCCGCGTTCTTCGTGGTGGTGACGTTTCCCTCGTACAGCCAGGTCTGGACGCTGCGGCCGCCGACCGCGCTGTTCTGCACGGTGACGTCGGTGGTGAAGTACGGCGCGAACTGGCTGCCCCAGCCGATCGGGCAGGTACTCGCGTTCATCATCGTCGAGTCCCCGGCCATCCAGATCTTGATCTTCGGATTGGCCGTCGGGGTCGGGGTCGGCGACGTCGTCGGGGTGGCCGGCGGCGTGCTCGGTCCGGTGCACGGCGTCGGCGACGGCGTCTGCGGGCTCGTGGTCGCGGCCGCGCCGGTGCAGGTCGTGCCGTTGAGGACGAACGTGGCCGGCACCGGGTTGCTGCCGCTCCAGGTGCCGTTGAAGCCGAAGCTGACCCCGGCGCCGGACGCCACCGCCCCGTTGTAGCTCGCGTTGGTCGCGGTGACGGCCGTCCCGGAAACGGTGACCCCGGCGTTCCAGGCCTGGGTGATGCCCTGCCCGGCGGCCAGCGTCCAGCCCAGGGTCCAGCCGGTCAGCGCGTCACCGAGGTTGGTGATGGTGACGTCGGCCCCGAACCCGCCCGCCCACTGGCTGCTGATCTTGTAGTCGACCCGGCACGCGGTGGTGGCCGCCTGGGCGGTGGACGCGGTGGCGGTGGCGATGCCGCCGGCCAGCACGGCCAGCGCCGCGGTGGCCAGCACCGCGAGGCGCCGTCGGGAAACCGTCATCGGGGATGCTCCTGCGGGGTCAGGCGGCAGCCGTGCAGGCGGTGCCGTTGAGGGTGAATCCGGTGGCGCCGGTCAAGTTGCTGTCGGTGGTGAAGCCGAAGGCGGTGGAACCGGCGGCGGGGATCGGGGCGTTCCAGGCGGCGTTGACGGCCTTGGCCGCGGTGCCGGACTGGGTGACGGTGGCGTTCCAGGCCTGGGTGACGTTCTGGCTGCCGGGCAGCGTCCAGGTCAGCGTCCAGCCGTTGACGGCGGCGGCCGAGGTGTTGCGGATCGTGACGTCGAACTGTGCGCCGCTGCCCCAGTCACTGGTCCGGGTGTAGGTGACCGCACAGGCGCCGGTGGGTGTCACAGTGGGTGTCACGGTGGGTGTCACGGTCGGTGACGGGGACGCGGTGGCCGTCGGTGCCGTCGTCGCGGTCGTACCCAATCTCGCGGTGATCACCGGGGCCAGCTTGTCGGCGATGGCGAGGTGGCCCTTGTCGTTCGGGTGCACCGAGTCGCTCAGGCCGTCCGCGGGCAGCCAGCCGGTGGTGTCCACGTAGAACACCGCGGCATCCCCGGCCGCGTTCCGGGCCTGCACCGCCGCCTGCGTCTCGGCCGCGTAGCGCCCGATGAACGTACGCATCGCCAGAAGTTTGGCGTTCGGGAACTTGGCCCTGATCTTGGTCAGGAAGGTGACGTATTTGGCCTGGAAGTCGGCGCTGCTCACGCCGTGGCTCTTGTCGTTGGTGCCCAGGTTGATCACCACGGCATCGGCCGTGTAGCGGCTGAAGTTCCACAGGTCGGTGCCGACCTGACCGCCGCTGGACATCCAGTACCGCGTCTCATGCGCCCAGCAACTGTCCGTGGTCTCGGACAGGCACATGCCCCCGATCGCGATCTGGGTGTGGTCGAGGCTGAGCCGCTCGCCGGTCACGAAGGCGTAGTCGGTCACCGCCAGTTGACTGCTGGTGGCACCCGCGGTGATCGAGTCACCGACGAACTCGACGAGCTTGGCGCGGGCCGGCGCCTTGAAGGTGGTGGCGCCCGAGTCGAGCGTCAGCCCCTGGAAGACCGCGTCCCCGGTGTACGACCCGGCCACCTGCCGGTAGGTGACGATCAGCGTGTGGTTGCCGGCGGCCAGCGCGGTCGGCGTCAGGTTGACCGTGCCGGAGACGCCGCTGAACGCGGTGAACGCCTTGCCGTCGATGCTGGCCCAGAGGTCGATGGTGTTGCGCTGCTTCAGTTTCACCGTCTTGCCGGTGAAGCCGACCCGCAGATAGGCGCCGGCCCAGTAGGGCACGTAGGCGCTCGCGCTCGACGTGTTCCACCGGCCGACGAAGCTGATGTTCGTGTCGCTCGGCGTCCCGTCCCCGGCAGCGGCCTGGGCGGACGGCGCGAGCATCAAGCCCGCGAGGCTGAGCAGAGCGGCCGACGCCAGAGCTACCGTCGTGGTCCTGAGCCTTCGCATGACTTCTCCTCGCCTCTGGGAGCGCTCCCAGCATCGTGGCTCACCAATTCACATGTGTCAATGAAAAGGCCCCAGGATAGTCGCCCCGAATTACCGATCATCCACAGTGTCCGGAGCCCGGACCTGTCGGTTTGGCGGCAGTGGCCCGGTCGGCCGGACGGATAGCTTCCCCGCATGTCGTTCAGCTTCCTGGTGCTCACCGCCGCACCGGCGATCGCCGGGGTGCTGCTGGGCTATCTGTGCGGCGGGCAGCTTTCCGGCTTCCGCAATGTCCGGGTGCGCGCGCTCTGGCTGGTCTGGCTGGCGGCCGCCGTGCAGTTCACGCAGTACTTCGCGCCCGGCGTGCGGCACGCGGTCGAGGATATGGCCGGCATCCCGATGCTCGCCCCGGTCTTCGCGATCGTCTTCGCGTGGCTGGCGGTGAACCTGCGCCACTGGCCCACCGCGATCCGCCTGGCCGGCGTCGCGATAGTCCTCGGCGCGGCCATGAACGCCCTGGTCATCGGGTTGAACGGCCGCATGCCGTACGACCCGGTGGCGGCCGTGGCGGTCGGCAACGCCCCCGACCGCGAAGGCCCGAAGAACGCCCCCGCCGACGCCGAAACGAGGCTGGCCGCGCTCGGCGACACCATCCCGGTGCCGCTGCTGCGCAAGGTGGCGAGCCCCGGCGACGTCCTGATCAGCAGCGGCACGATCGCCCTGATCACCCTGACGATGCGGCGTGGTCGCCGCGCGAACGAGGAGAACCCCGATGACCCGTACGTTGTCCTGGCCGCGCCTGGTGCTGGCCGCTTTCACGCTGGCCACCTTGGCCCTGCTGCTCTACACCGTCGGCGCCCCGAGTGAGATGTCATGACCCGCGCGTTCTCGTGGCAGCGCATCGTCCTGGCCGCTTTCACCGTCGCCACGCTGGCCCTGCTCCTCTACACGGTCGGCGCCCCGAGCCAGATGAGTTGACCGGCGCCATATCGTCGAGCGCGTGACCGAGCAACCGGACGACCAGCGCTTGTGGGACGCACTCGTCGCCGCCGAGTGGGAGCACGCACACCGGCGCGCCGAGTTCTACCAACAGGCGCGGTCGCGCACCGACGTCATCACCGCGGCACTGGCCGGAAGCTCCGCGGACCAGAGCACCGCCCTGAGGTTCCTGGCCGTCCTGCCCGACGACGTGCCGGCGGTGCTCGACCGCCTCATCGAGCTGTCGTTGTCGCACCGATGGTCGCTGGAAGCCCGCCAGGCCATAGCCCCCGCCTGGCGGGCCGGAAGGCTGCCCGACCTCCCCCGAAAGGTGCTGGCCCGACTGCAGGACGCCGACGACGACGAGTACCGGCGCTTGGCCGAACTCCTGCTGCACTTGCAGGCCACCGCCGAACTGCACGAACTGGTGAAACGAGCCGAGCAGAGCACCGACCCCGACATCCGCGAGGTAGCCGATGACTTCGCCGCCCACTGACCTCGTTCGCCGCCGAATGACCTCGTTTCGCCACCCATGGCCTCGTTTCGCCGCTCACCGACGTCGGTTCGCCGACCGCTGACCTCGTTTCGCCGGCCACTGATCTCGTAGGGTGCCCGTGTGCCTGATCATTTGCCTGGCTGCTCGTGCTGCGGCGCCCCGCTGAACGGCGTCGACCTGGACATCCGCTCAGCCTTACCGGACGCGATGCTGACGCTGACCCCGGAACAACGCGAGTCGGCCTGGGGCAACTCCGACTTCCAGCGGCTGGCCGGCATAGGCGGTTTCCTGCGTTGCCTGATGCCGGTGCGCCTGGCCGGAGGCGGCAGCGTGACGTATTCGGTGTGGCTGAAGCTGGACGACGACCAACTGCGCCACGCCCACACGGTCTGGACCAAACCCGAGTACGTCGACCTGAGCCTGCGCGGCGAGTTGGCCAACGCGATCAAACCGTGGCCCGACCTCCTGGGCGAGCCCGCAAGGGCAGAGGTCCGCGACGCCAGATCTCTGCCGTACCTGGTAGCCGAGGAAGACACCCTCCTGTCCAGGTTGCTGACCGAGGAATGGGACCGAGACGACGTACTGAGCCGAATCTGGCACCCGCTGCCGCTAGCCGTACGTCAGCAGGTAACCGCGGATTGGTCGATCGAGCGCACCGCAGGCCTGCAGCCAAGACGAGCCGAAGACATCATGGTGTTCGCAGGCCCAGGCCGAACCGTCCACATAGAGGCGTTCAACCTGCCGACCACCACAACGGCGGACGAGGCCATCACCGAGATGAGCCAGGACCTCCCCACCCGCTGCGACGGCACCCTGACGGAACAGAACGGCCCACTGACCCAACGAGCGTTCTGGCTGACAACAACCACTAACGGCAGCCCACAGCACGAGCTATACGGCTACGCTGCCGCCCCAGAACGAATCCTCGCCATCACCTGCATGTACGACGACCCCACCGACCTGCCCTGGGCCCAGAACGTCTGGCGATCAGCACAACTCAACCCCTCGTAACGCCCGGCTCGGCCCAGCCCGCCCGGCTCGGCCCAGCCCGCCCGGCTCGGCCCAGCCCGCCCGGCTCGGCCCAGCCCGCCCGGCTCGGCCCAG
>NZ_BOML01000034.1 GCF_016862175.1 Paractinoplanes durhamensis
CCCAGCCCGCCCGGCTCGGCCCAGCCCGCCCGGCTCGGCCCAGCCCGCCCGGCTCGGCCCAGCCCGCCCGGCTCGGCCCGCCCGGCTCGACCTGCCAGCTCGGGCCTGCACCGACCCCTGGCCTGCACCGACCCCTGGCCCGCCCGGCCCTGGCCGGCCCGGCCCTGTCATGACGCGACGGTGAGATCGCGGCTATGGCACCACCAGCCCGTTTTCGTAGGCCGCGATGACGAGCTGTGCACGGTCGCGGGCGTGGAGCTTGGCGAGGAGATTGCCGATGTGAGTTTTGACGGTCCGGATGGCGATGGTCAGGACATCGGCGATCTCATCGTTGGACAGCCCTCGCCCGACGAGGGTGAGCACCTCGGTCTCCCGCTCGGTGAGGATGTCCGGCCCTCGGGCGAGCGCGGCCGCGGGCCGCCGCACGTAGTGCTCGATGAGCCGGGTCAGGATCGCCGGGGCGAACAGCGATTCGCCGGCATGGGTGCGGCGAATCGCGTCGAGGAGCTCATCGGGACGGGCGTCCTTGAGGAGGAAGCCGGAAGCTCCGGCGCGCAGTGCCCCATAGACGTATTCATCGAGCTCGAACATGCTCAGGACAAGCACCCGGCAGCAGCCGAGCGTCGAGTCGGTGGTGATGGTGCGGGTCGCGTCAATCCCGTCCCCGCCGGGCATGCGGATGTCCATCAGGATGACGTCCGGGCTCAGCGCCCGGCTGAGTGCCACCGCTTCGCCTCCGGTGGCGGCCTCACCGACCGTGGTCAAATCGGACGCTCCACTGATGAGCAGGCTGAGGCTGTGCCGCAGGAGGGGCAGGTCGTCCGCGATGAGCACCCGGATCGCAGCCGGCCCGTTCTCATCGGTCATGCCTCACCCCCACTGGCCGGCTCGCTCTCGTCGGTCATGCGTTACTCCCGCCGGCCGGCCCGTTGTCGCCGGTCATGCTTCAGCCCCGTTTGCTTTAGCCTCGCCGGCCGGGGAAGCCAGGGGATGCGGCTGTCTTGGCGAGGTGGCCGACTCGGGGATGCGGGCGACGAGCAGCCAGCCGCTGCCGGTGGCCTCGGCGTCGAGGGCGCCGGCAAGAGCGTTCAGGCGTTCGCGCAGCCCGTGCAGGCCGTGGCCGGCACCGGGTCGTGGTTGCCATCCGGGGCGGGGGCCTTCGTCCCGGACGGTCACGACGACGGTTTCCCGGTCGCGGTGGACCTCGACGCGAGCGTGGGTGGGGCCGGCGTGCCGGAGAGTGTTGTTCAGCGCTTCGCGGACCACGGCGCAGACGGTGAGTTGCACGCCGGGCGACATGTCGCCCGACTCATCGACGGCCAGGGCGGTGGTCACCCCGGCAGCGTTCGCGGCGGTGACGATCGCGGGGAGATCGGCCAGGGTGTCGCCGGGGCGCAACGGCGCCGGACCGGGGCTTCGGAGGACGGCGAGCATGCGCCGCAACTCGGTGGTGGCCTGCCGGCTGATGTGCTCGATGTCGGCCAGCGCGGTCACCCGCTCGGCCTCGCCCTCCGGCCCGGGCACGGTGCGAGCGGCGCCGGCCCGGACGGTGATCAGGCCGAGCCCGTGCGAGGCGAGGTCGTGCAGCTCGCGGGCGATGCGCAGCCGTTCACCCTGCGTCGCTCGCTCTGCCGCCCAGGCCGCCAACTCGTCTTCGTAGTGGCGGCGCTGCTCGCTGGTCCGGATGAGGGTCCAGCTGATCACCGCGACGGTGAATCCGGCAGCGGCCGCGAACGTCGCCCACGCGGAGACCGGATTGGCGAAGCCGGTGGTGGTGAGCACCAGCGCCAGGAAGACGAGCACGGTGACGGCGGTGATCCAGGCTCGTGATCGCCAGGCCGGCCGCTCGGTTTCCATGGCCCGAGTCTAGGTTTCGGCTCGATCCGGGGGATCGGTCCTGGGTCGGAGGGACCTGGGACCGAGACGGCAGCCGAAGGTCCGGACCACGGTCCGATGACGCCGCGGCAGCCGCCTGGTGGCATGGATCCATGCTTTCGATCAGCGGCCTCACCAAGCGGCACGGCCCCCGCACGGTGCTCTCCGACGTGACGTTCCAGGCGCGGCCCGGTCGCGTGACCGGCTTCCTGGGGCCCAACGGGGCGGGCAAGTCCTCGACGCTGCGCATCCTGCTCGGGCTGGACCGGCCGACCGCGGGGACGGCGCTGATCGACGGGCGACCATATCGAAAACTGCCCGACCCGATCCGTGCGGTCGGCTCCATGCTCGACGGTTCCGGAGCGCACCGCTCCCGCACCGCTCGCAACCATCTCGCCTGGGTCGCCCGCGCGGGCGGTGTCCCGAAGCGCCGGATCGATGAGGTGCTCGACCAGGTGGGCCTGGCCGGCGCCGGCCGCACCCGGGTCGGCAAGTTCTCGCTCGGCATGGGGCAGCGACTCGGGCTGGCGGCCGCCCTCCTGGGCGAGCCGGCGGCGCTCGTGCTGGACGAGCCGGTGAACGGCCTCGACCCCGAGGGCATCCGCTGGATCCGCGGCCTGCTCCGCGGCCACGCCGATGCGGGCGGCACCGTCCTGCTGTCCAGCCACCTGATGAGCGAGGTCGCCGAGATCACCGACGACCTGGTGATCATCGCCGGCGGCCGCATCGTGGCGACCGGTCCGCTCACCGAGGTGATCGCCGGGCACGCCACGCTCGAGGAGGCGTTCTTCGCACTGACCGGCGCCGACCGATGACCCGGCTTCGCGCTGACCGGCGCCGGCCGATGACCCTGCTCCGCGCGGTCGTCGCCGAGCTGCGCAAGACCGCGACCCTTCCGGCGAGCGCAGCCGCCACCGCGGTCGCGGTGCTCGGTCCCCTCGGCATCACGGTGCTCAACGCCTTCAGCGTCCGCAATGCGATCCGGTCCGGGCAGCCCGGCCTGGTCGCCTACACCTCCCCGGCCGAGGCGGCGTTCTCCGCGGCCCCGCTCGGCACGATCGGTGCCATCATCCTCGGCGTCGTGGTGATCAGCAGCGAGTTCACCGCGAACAGTCCCGATGCCGGCGGCGGACGTCAGATCACGGCGACCTTGGCGGCGACACCTCGCCGGCTCGTCGTTCTAGCGGCGAAGGCCGTCGCCGTCGTGCTCAACGTCCTCGCCGCCGCCGCGATCACCCTTCCCGCCTGCCTGTTCGTGGCCGACTTCGTGATCGGCGACCTGGCCACCCCAGACGACCTCGGGCCGACGGCGGCCCGCGCCGCCGGCGCGGCCCTCTACTGGACGCTGACCGCGTTGATGGCCTTGGCGATCACGGTCCTGACCCGCAGCGGCGTCATCCCGCTGATCGTCCTGATCGTGAACAGCTCCCTGGTGTCGGTGTCGATGGTGCTGACGCACGTCACGACACTGGCTTACTACCTGCCCGACGCGGCCGGGATGCGCCTGTTCGCCGACGACCCCTTGGGCGAGTTCGAGCACGCACTCGCCCCGCTGACCGGCGGACTGGTCATGGCGGCTTGGGCACTCGGGTTCCTCGCGGTCTCGTCCGCCGTGTTCACCCGGCGCGACGCGTGACCACCAAGCCGACCCGCACGGCGGCCGTCAGGCTGGCCCGCACGGCGGCCGTCAGGCTGGCCCGCACGACTGCCGCCGAGCTGGTCAAACTCCGCGGCCTGCCCGCCATACTCGGGACCGCGCTCGGAACGGTCGTCACCGGAGCGTTCCTCGCGGTGGCTTTGGCGTCCTCCGCGCCGACGGCCACCGACGCCACCGACGTGGTGACGCACACGGTGCTCTTCCTCCAGATCGGTCCGATCCTCATCGGCGTCCTGGCCGTCGCCACCGAATACGCCGGCCGGCAGATCGCCACCACGCTGACCGCGACACCGAACCGTCGCCTGCTCCTGGCCGGAAAGGCCGCCGCCTATCTGATCGTGGCGACCGCTACCAGCGTCACCACGATCGTCGCCGGCCTGGCAGCAGCGCAGCTCACTCTCATCGCCCGGGACCGGGCCGCCGAGGCTCGGGAGTTCGATCCGTGGCCCGCCGCCGGGGCCGTGACCTACCTCGTACTGATCGGGGTGCTCGCCCTGGCGCTGGCCACCCTCCTCAGGTCACTGATCCCACCGCTGGTGGGCATGCTGACCGTCGTTCTGGTCGTCTCGCCGCTGTTGTCCGGCTACACCGAGCACGCCCGATGGCTCCCCGACCGAGCCGGAGGCCTCCTGTACCTGCCGACCACCGACCCGGTCCTCGGAGCGCGGACCGGCACCATCGTCCTACTCACCTGGATCGCGCTGACCGGATCGGCCGCGATCGCCGCCTTCCGGTCGCGCGACGCGTGAAGGTCCAGGCCACTACATCGGGCCGTCAACGCCGTTTCAACAGATCCTGGAACGTCCGGATGGTCGACGCCGACCGGATCTCGGTCAGCGGCATGTCCGGTAGTTCGCGTTCGAGTCGTGCCCAGGCATTTCGTGCGGTGCGGACGCCGATCCAGATGAACGGGGATGGCTATGGCGCTGGCCAGCAGGAACCAGATGTTCAGATCGGCGAAGGCAACGATCAGGCCGAGATCACCATCCCGGCGAGCCCGCCCAGGTAGAACCGGGCCGCGCGGAGCGCGCGGGGATAGGAGGTGGCCTGCCGGACGACGTCGAATCCGGGATGGCTGGGCGGCGATATCACGGTCAGTTTCCCTACTGCGGCGGATGACTGATCGACCTTGTTCTGATGGCCGGTGCGCCGTCAAACATGCCCGGTCTATATCCCCGGGTATAGATGGATCTCCGACCGGCGCGGGATTCGCCGGTCGGCGGCGGCTGCCAGGCTGTTTCGCATGGAGAACACGAAAATCCAGGTCCCCGCCCCGGCTGCTCGGCCCAGCGTTTGGCTTCGCCGGGCAGTGGTGGGCGTTGCCTGCGCGCCGTTCGCGGCGATCGGCTTCCTGCACGCGTTGGGTCGCTCCGGCGACTTCGGCGTGCTGGGAAAGTGGTACGTGATGGTCCCACTGGCCGTGGCCGGATTCTTCGCGTGGCACCTGATCGAGAAGGCCGCCTCCTGGGCCACCCGTCGGACGGCGAGTGCCACCGAGCCCGCGTCGGCGGTCGGCAATCAGAGCCACGAGACGCCATAGGTGGCCCTGCTCATCGTCTCGGCCTGCGGCCGGTCCACACGGAGCCGGCCCGAGGGCCGGCCGGCCGATCTGCCGAATCTGTGAGCTTCACGCCGAGCGACCATGCAGACCGGCAGGGCGACGCAGACCGGCAGGGCGACGCAGACCGGCAGGGCGACGCAGACCGGCAGAGCGATGGCCAAGCCTTACCCCGCTGATGTCGGTTGGGTGGGCCGGGCCGTGAAGAAGCGGATGATGTCGTCCGCCGCGGTGGGGGAGAGCATCATCGCCTGGACCCGGGTGGACATCTCGGCGATCGGGTGAATGCGGGTGAACATCGCCTCCTCGTACGCCCGGATCGCGGCGTCCGGGTCGGTGGGGTCGGCGGCGAGTGCGGCCGCCAGTTCGGCGGCGTCGAGCATCGCCTGGTTGGCGCCCTCGCCGACCGGCGGCATGAGGTGCGCGGCGTCGCCGATCAAGGTGCTGCCCGGGCGGCTCGGCCAGCGCGTACCGATGGGCATCGTCTCGATCCGGCGTGGCGTCGGTGCGCCGACGCCGGCCTCGATGAGCGCGGTGAGGCCCGGGTCCCAGCCGCCGAACATGTCGAGCAGCGCACGCCGGTCGCGGTAGGCGTCGAGTGGGCGATCGCCGTCGCGCAGCGAGATGCCGACCTTGAGGCTGCCGTCGCCGAGGCGCTGCGCCGCGAGGATCTGGTTCGCGCCGAGACACCACAGGTTTCCGGGGCCGACCAACTCGGCGAGAGCCGGGTGGCGCCGGTCGACGTCACCGATGTTCAGCTCGACGAGAGTGGCCACATAGGACAACTCCGCGTCGGTCAGCAGCGGCCGGACGACCGAGCGAGCGCCGTCCGCGCCGACGAGGACGTCGCAGTCGGCGGTGCGGCCACCCTCGTACACCAGCTTGAAACCCCTGCTCGGACGAGGCGTCGCCTCGGTGAGCCGATGCCCCCACGCGATCGCGTCCGCGGGGAGCGAGTCGAGCAGAAGGTCGCGCAGCACGCTCCGGTCGATCTCGGGCCGCCCGGCGAACGAGCCGGGTCGGGGCTTGTGATGCAGGAGCGTCCGGCCGGTCGGGTCGAGGATGCGGAGTTCCTCGCCCTCGGGCCGAGCCTGCGACCGGAAGCGGGCGGTGAGACCAGCCTCGTCCAGCGCCCGCTGCCCGGACTCCGGATGCAGGTTGAGCATGCCGCCCTGCGATCGTGCGGATCGGTCGGCCTCCCGCTCGTAGACCACCGCGTCGATGCCGTGCCGATGCAGGATCCGTGCCAGCGTCAGCCCGCCGAGGCCGCCGCCGATGATCGCGATGCGCATTCCGATCTCCTTAGCGTACGATGTACGTCATGGATACACCGTACGGTAGCGAGGCGCTACCCGTCTGGGAGCGCCCCGAGCCGAGGCCGCGGGCGGCGCCGGTGGCGTTGAGCCGGGCGAGGATCGCCGCTACCGCGATCCGGCTCGCCGACGAGCACGGCCTCGACAACCTGTCGGTCCGCAAGATCGCCAAGGAGCTCGGCGTGGGTCCGATGCGGCTCTACGACTACGTCCTCAACCGGTCCGAACTGCTCGACCTGATGATCGACGACGTCCACGCCGGGATCGCCGAGGCCGGCCGGCGCGCCGAGGCCGACTGGCGGGCTACGGTGCTGGCCATCGCCCGAGCAACCCGTGCGGCCGCGCTCGAGCACGAGTGGTTCGCCGACCTGCTGGGCGGACGGCCGCACCTGGGCCCGCACGCCCTCGCCATCGGCGAGGCAACCGCGGCGGCATTCAGCCAGGCCCCGGGCGTGCGCGGCATCGAGGATCTCCAGCGGGTCCTGGGCGCCTTCAACGCTTTCCTGGCCGGTGCGATCCGCCGGGAGGTCACCGAGCGCCGCACCACCCGCGCCACCGGCACCGACGAGGCCGCCTTCCAGAAGAGCCTCGGCCCGTACCTGACCCGGATGCTGGCCACCGGCCGTTACCCGACCGTCGCCCGGCTCGTGATCGACGGAGCCCACCTCAACCCCGAGGAGACCTTCAACCACAACCTGGCCACCATCGTGGACGGACTCACGCCTACGACTTGAAATACTCCGCCATCACGCCGCTGACCCACTCCGGCTGGGCCACGCCGACCGGAAGGAACTCCACCAGCACCGGCTTCAGGTCGATGACCGGGGTGCCGGAGACCGCGTCGAGGCCGGACACCGTCAGTTCGCGACCGTGGACGGACTCGATGGCGCAGGAGGTCACGCCGATGCGGTTCGGCCGTCGCGGCCCGCGGCCGGCGAAGATGCCGACGGGCGGGAGGGCGGCGAGGCCGCGATAGGGGCGCGGTTCGCGGTAGTCGCCATCGTCCGGGAACTGATCGAAGACGAACAGGACCTCCACGTGCGAGAAGCCCTCGAGGCCCTGCAGGCATGCCTCGCCGAAGCGCTCATCGACGATGATCGTGCTGCGGACATCCCCCCAGTTGTCGGTGTGCTGGATATCCGTTCGTTCGTTCCGGACCGTACCGATCGAGGTGATCTCGAAGCTGGGCATAGCCGGCAGGCTAGCCCGGCCGGCCAACAGGGGAGTGGCATGACGATCTGGGAAGTGATGGCGGACGCGGACCGCGAGCGATGGACGTACGTGCCGTTGATCAGCGTCGGCCCGCTGCGATTCGGGATGAGCCCGGCCGAGGCGGCCGCCGCCCTGGAAAACCTAACTGCGGAATTGACGGAGGTACGAGCCGACAGTGCCCTGAAGGCCGAGTTCCGCCGTCCCGCCCCGCCGCCATGGTTTCGCGGTGCGGTCACGGCGTACTTCGGAACGCTTGAAGGCCTTTTCTGTGTCGTGGTGGACGCACAGTCCGGGCCGCAGGTGGTCATGGACGGCATCGAGCTGGTGGGCCGGGCGCCGTCGCACGTTGAGGCGGAGCTGAAGGCGCAGGACCTCGCCCTGCGGTACCAACCGGAAGGCGACTCGGAGGCCGAGGGGCTGGGTCTGACGATGCGCGCCCAACGGACCGGCGACGTAGTCCTGACCCGCCCCGTCTTCGCCGTGATGGGCGACCGTGCCTACACGCTGTGGGACGCCATCCCGGCCGACGAGCTGCACGTCCACTGACAAAAGACGAATGCCGTGCAGCTCGAAAGCTGCGGAGCGCAGTTTTGCGCGACTCCAGGGCATATCGCGCGGAGTAGACCCGCAGGGCCGCGCCCGGTACGGCGAGGAGGACCTCCGGTCGGCGTTGGATGGCGGACTGCCGGCGCTGGCGGCCGCGGTGCGGCAGATCTACGAACTGACCGCCGAGGACTACGCCGCGCGCGACTACCTGCGCGGCTAGTTTGGGTGCCGGCGAACTGAAGCTCGCCCGCTCGCGGAGTGCCATAAAGCGGGACATCGGAAAGATCGATGACTGTGATAACTTGCCGCCGCCTGCGCCGGGAGGCCGGTCGGGCTCACGGGGAGGAACACATGCGCCGATTGCTTGCGCGTATCACTATCTTGATCATGGCATTAGGCGCCGCCGGCGGTGGCTTGCCGGCCTCCGCCGATCCGGTGCCGATCACTGATCCGTATGCGTTCACGTCCGCCGATGTCGGCTTCAACGACGGCAGCGACCAAGAGGGCCAAGTCGGCCGGATCGCCGCGATGGACGCGTATGTCGGGGACAAGAAGCCGATCATCCGCGTCGACCTGTACTGGCACCTCGTACAGCCGGACCGCGACGTCGCGCCGGACTGGAGCAGGATCGACGGCGTGATCGACGCCGCCCACGAGCAGGGCGTTCGGGTGCTGCTGATCCTGGACTACTCGACGAAGTGGGCCAACGGCGGCCACGATGACACCAGCTATTTTCCGACGGACGACGCGGCCTGGGCCACCATCGTCCGGCAGACGGTGGCTCACTTCGGATCCAAGGTGCAGGCCTACGAGGTGTGGAACGAGCCGAACCTCGGCGGTCAATACGGTGACAACAGCCTCGACGTCCGTGCCGGGCGCTACTGGCAGCTGGCGAAGATCGCTTATCAGGAGGTGCACGCCGGCTGTTCCGGATGTGTCGTGCTGGCCGGCGGGTCGACGGGCGGCAACGTCTACGAGGACGCGAACCATGTCTGGCACGGCGACAACGAGGGTAGCGTCTGGCTGGAATGGGCCTACCAGCACGGGATGGGCGGATACCTGGACGCGGTCGCCTACCACCCCTACCCGGCCCACTACTCGGGCTACCTTCCCTCGTTCGCGCCGGACCCGTGCGAGGGAAGCCGGTTCTGGTTCTGGTTCGGACCGGATGACCCCAAGTGTGGCGGTCTGGCGGCCCTGCGCGAGGTGATGGTCCGCCACGGCGATGCGGGCAAGCAGATCTGGGGCACCGAGATCGGGTTCCCCACCGACGGCGACCGCGAGCCGCAAACGCCGGAGCACGTCCGCGATGCCCTCGAGGAGGGGGTCCGGATGTGGCGGTCCCGCCCCTACACGGGGCCACTGTTCATCTACTCCTTCCAGGACGTCCCCACGTGGGCCGCGCCCTGCGCCAATCCGCACAACAGCGAGTGCCACTTCGGGCTCCGCGACAGCAACGGAAATCCCAAGGAACCGATGTACAGCGACGTCCGCGCCGCGCTGATCGGTGACAACTGGCTGCCGACGCTCGCACCGGGCCGGTCGCTGTTCCGCGGTGCGGCGGTGAGGTCCGCGAACGGCCAGTTCACGCTGAGCATGCAGGCCGACGGCAATCTCGTGCTGTACGACAACCGCGGCGGGGTGCCGGCACCGATCTGGGTGCGGGGCGACCTGCGCGGGTACCGCCTTACCAACCAGCACGACGGGAACCTGGTCATTTACGACTACGCCAACCGGCCGCTGTGGGCCTCCAACACGGCGGGTCGGGGCGTCTCGACCATGCGCTTGCAGGACGACGGCTCCCTGGTGTTCGGCTCCGGCGCCGGCGAGAATTGGTCTGTCGCGTCAGGCGCAACGGCATACCGGCACGTGGCAGGAGCGCAAGCAGAGACAGGAACCGACCCGTACGAAGGGTCGATGTACACGTCAGTTGATGCCACCCAGGCCCTCGGAAGCATTTATCAAGATATCAACCGGACCGTCAATCCCGGCGATACCGTCTGCGCGAACACCCACGTGGTGACCGAAGGTGCAGCCACCGGTGGCGGTGGCACCTTCGCACTCTTTCTCACCGGGGGAAATGCTGAAACCTCGAACAAGAGCCTCGGCAACCTCCCGAACGGCAATAGCTGGACACCATTGAGTACGTGTGTCACTGCGACAAGTGGACATTCGGCCGTACGCGTTCAGTTCTACCCCGCTGTCGGTGGTCCGACGATTGGCGTCGATGCTGTCGACGTGCACCTCAGTATCGCCAAGAATGGCGGCTTCAACAACGGCTTCGACAGCTGGACGGATTCCCCCGGTTCACAGCATGCCGTCTATGGTCCCGGGGTCACCGGCAACAATCCGTATGAAGGTGCCGGGTTCGCTGCTACCAACACCACCGTGGTTGGTGGCGGCATTTATCAGGATGTCAGCCTGACCGTGAATGCGGGGGATACCTTCTGTGGCAGCGCTCGGGTCGCTTCGCAAGGCACGGCAAGGGGTGCCAGTGGCAGTTTCGCGATGTGGCTGATCGGTGGATCTCAAGAGAACTCGGTCACTACCTACGCGAACCTGCCTGGTGGTAACGACTGGACTCCCATCTCCGCCTGCATTACCGCGGCGGCTGCATACAGCAAACTCCGGGTGCAGTTCTATCCGGACCCGAACACCGGCACCGTGGTCATCGACGCCGTCGACATTCACAAGTCCATTGCCAAGAACGGCGGCTTCAACAAGACCTTCGACAACTGGACGGACGCCCCCAGCTCACAGCATGCCGTCTATGGTCCCGGTGTCACCGGCAACAACCCGTATGAAGGTGCCGGGTTCGCCGCTACCAACACCACCGTGGTTGGTGGCGGCATCTACCAGGATGTCAACCTGACCGTAAAAGCGGGGGACACCTTCTGTGGCAGCGCTCAGGTCGCTTCGCAAGGCACGACACGGGGTGCCAGTGGCAGCTTCGCGATGTGGCTGATCGGTGGATCTCAAGAAAACTCGGTCACCACTTACGCGAACCTGCCCGGTGGTAACGACTGGACTCCCATCTCCGCCTGCATTACCGCAGCGGCCGCATACAGCAAACTCCGGGTACAGTTCTATCCGGACCCGAACACCGGCACCGTGGTCATCGACGCTGTCGATGTCCGGCAAAGCCTGGCTGTCAACGGCGGATTCAACATGAAGGGCGATTGCATAGTCTGCTGACAGGTTTCTGAGCCGGGGTTACGCGAGCCGCATTGCCTCCGGGCCGCGGTAGCGGTCGTATCGAAGGCGCTTCACGAGGCGTATTCGTTCGAGATCTCGGTGGCGTAGTTCTTCCAGAGCGGCTTCATGGTCTCGGCGTTGACCGGCTGCCCGGAGTCGATCATGGCCTTGAAGTCGCGGAAGTACTGCACGTACAGGTCCGGCGTGAACGTGTTCAGCATGACCGCGTTCACGCCGCCCACGTTGGCGAACGTGTGCGGCGCCCCGGTCGGCACGATGACCCAGGTGCCCGGCCCGGCGTCATATTGGTCCTCGCCGACGGTGAACCGGAACGTTCCCGCCAGCACGTAGAAGCCCTCGTCGTGCTGGGCATGGCGGTGCTGCAACGGGCTCGGGGTGCCCGGCAGCGGTGTCTGCGGACGGTCCCGATGGGGGGAAGGCCGTCGTCGTCGACATCGTCAGCGCGAGCGTGCGGCGGGTGGAAGATTCAGCCGCCAATGACGCCCAGCTTGTCGCGGTCTCCGCCCACGGCGACCCGATTTGGGCCAAACCCGCGAACACCAGCGCGACCACGGTGCACTGGATCGTGGGAGGCGGGCAGCCCGGCACTGTCGACGCCGACCTGCGCTCCCACCTGCGGCCCGGCGAGATCGTCAACCCGACGGGATGGCCGGGCGAGGTGATGCTCGGCGACGGGATCACCGCCGTGGTGCCCATCATCCGGGCCGGCGGCGACCCACGAGAGGCCCCGTGGGCCGACGGCGATGCAATCCTGCTGGTCGACCTCACCACCGGCGTTGTCCGGCACCGCCTGGATCTGCCCACCAACACCGCACGCGTACGCCTCCACAGCAGTGGATGCGGACTCGGCCCCCACGCCCTCGTCCAGTTCGAGGGAGGCGACCCGACGACCGGGCAGCGGCCGACCGATCCCACCCATCCCACCGACGTGGTCGCGCTCGACCCCTGGACCGGCGCCCGCGGCAGCGGCTACCGCTTTCCCCCAGACGGGGTCCCTTTGCTCATCTGCTGACCAGCCGCAGACAACTCACCGTCGGACCACGACGGGCCGAACATGACGAATCCCTAGCGGGAGTTGCTCCGGTCAGTCGAGTTGACCGTTGTAGTCGGGGAGCTTGAACGTGCGCTCGGCGTGGCCACCGTCCAGGTCGGTGATGCTGTTGCCGATGTTCGCGACGATCGTGTAGCCGCGGCGCTCGATGTCGATGCGGGCGTTCGTCTTCAGGGTTTGGTTGTCGCTGAAGTCGAAGGTTTTGCGCGTGTAGAGGTCGGTCCAGGTGTAGCCGACGACGCTCAGGTTGATCACCGTGGGGCCGCCGATGATCTCGGGGCGGGCGGTGACGAAGAAGATCGCCGCACCGGCGGCCTTGGCCTGCTTAGCCAGTGCCAGGACGGTCGGCGTGGCGTCATACGGCTTGTACTTGCTCTGCAAGGCGGTGTTGTCGATGTCGAGCACAATGGCGGGCTTGATGCCGCTCGCCGGGAGACGCGTGCCGAGGAAGGCGGAGGCCTGATCGGTGACGACTTTGACGTCGGCGAGCCAGGTCTCGTAGGAGGGCAGCGCCTGCGCCACGAGGATTGAGCGCGGTGCCGCCTGGGCGGGCGCGGCGACGCCGGTGGCGAGCGCGGATCCGGCGGCGGCGAGCATGAGGCCGCGCATGATTACGGTACGCATGGGGTGTTCCCCTCGACGTTGTTGACGGGTCTCCGCGAACAGCTGATCGACGCTCGCCGACGCTCGCGGGACTTCGAGCGATCGATGTGGCTCGATTAACTTACCCGACGGTAACTTGCCTTCTCAACAGATCGCGGGATTAATCCGGGTCGATGTGGAGTGGCGTGGGGTAGCCGACGTCGACCTGGGGTCGGCGGGTACGAGGTCGGGAGCCCAGGAACAGCGTGAGTGTCCGGATCTGCCACGAGCCGCTCGATACGTGTGCTGGTTGCGCGGCTTGCCGCGGCAGCCGATGCCGGCGGCCGCACAGCATCCGGAAGCTGATCAGCTTCCAGCCGTTGGCCAGCACCATTGGTCAGCGACCGGGCCCTCCGTGACGTCAAGGTATGACCCACCAGGGATGCGGAAGCCCATTGATCCGCAATGACGGTCATATAAATTGATGCACGTGATTCTAACGCATTGATCCCCGTCTTTTGCCTCTATCGGGCAGGCGGCACGGGGTCGATGCTCGGGAAAGGAAACCACGTGCGCAAATCTCGACGTCCACTCTGGGCGGCGTGCCTCGCCGTCGGGATCGCGGTCCCGACCGCCGTCGCCGCCGGGGCGAACGCAGCGGCGGCCGGCACCCCCTCCGGTCTCACGACGACCGTCCAGATCGGCCAGGCGACCAGCGACGCCCTCTCCGTGCGTTTCACGGTGCGCAACACGTCGGCGGCACCGGTCAACGTGCTCTCCCGTGACCTGCCGCAGGCTCACGACTCCGGAGCGATCCTGGCCGTGACCAGGGACGGTGTGCCGGTGGCCTACCGAGGTAGGTTGGTGAAGCCGGCAGCGCCGACCGCGGCCGACTACACCAGCATTCCCGCTGGTGGCACCTACACCGCGACCATGGACCTGGCCGACGAGTATGACCTGTCGCAGCCGGGCACCTTCACGGTCACGCTGGCTTCGACCCAGGTGCGGGCCTCCGCGGGCACGCTGCGGGTCAACGCCGGTCGCGCCACCGTGCGCACCAGCGCCGGCATCCGGGGTGCCGCCAAGGTGTCCAGTGCCGCGCCGACAGCCACCGAGCAGGTGAACGTCGCCGCTGCGGCGGCAGCGGTCACCCTCACCTACCGTGGTTGCACCACGAGTGAGCAGACCTCGCTGAAGACGGCGATCAGCAACGCCACGACGATGTCGCAGAAGTCCCAGACCTGGCTGGCGGCGAACCCCTCCGGCGGAGGCGCCTACACCACCTGGTTCGGCACGTACAGCTCGTCGCGGTTCTCCCGGGTGACCTCTGCCTACAGCAAAATCACCGGCGAGCTGACCAGCAAGACTGTGACGCTCGACTGCACCAGCAACGAGGACTACTACGCCTACGTATACCCGGACGAGCCGTACATCATCTACCTCTGCAACGCGTTCTGGTCGGCGCCGGCCACCGGTACCGATTCGAAGGCCGGAACACTGATCCACGAGTCGAGCCACTTCACCGTCAACGGCGGCACCGACGACCACGCCTACGGTCAGACCGCGGCCAAGCAACTCGCCGTGTCGAGCCCGGCCAACGCGGTCGACAACGCCGACAACTACGAGTACTTCGCCGAAAGCCGCTGATCCAGCCGTCGGCTCACCCCGTGTTCTTCGGACACCCCCCGGTGAGTGCCGCACTCACCGGGGCGGTGTCCCGCCGGCTCAGGGCCGGCGGGACACCGGATCAGGCGTCCAGCGCCGGGTAATCGGCGTAGCCCTGGTGGTCGCCGCGGCGGCCCGCAATCCCGGCCACCGGCGCAGTCGAAATGGTCCACCGGCAAAAATCCGCTGGGGCACCCGAGATCGCCTCTTCGGAACGGCCCGTGACCAGACGCTCCGGTCGTCGTAAAGGTTCGAAGAACGGCCGCCCACCTGCGTCCCACAAAGATCAAGGCCGTATAGCTCGAAAGCTATACGGCCTGGTGAAGCTGTGGTGCGCCGCGTAGGACTTGAACCTACAACCCGCGGATTAAGAGTCCGCTGCTCTGCCAGTTGAGCTAGCGGCGCTCGTTGGCAACGACGAAAACGTTAGCACGCACCCCCATGATCCTTGAAATCGGCCCCCTCCCATGAGCTTCACAGCTTGAATCAGCCTCAGGGATGACCCGCCGGCTTGCATCCATGCGGCAGGATGTGCCCGCAAACTTCAGAACGGGGTGCTCAGGGATGGTCGGCATGCGGCGCTCGCTGGTGATGGTGGTGGCTGCGGTGGTGCTCGCGCCGCTGGCCCTCGCCGGCTGTGGTGACAAGAAGTCCGGCGGCACCGCCGCCTGGGCGGAGCCCGGTGCCGACGCCAGTGCCAGTGCCGGCGCGGCGCCCGGTGCCAGCCAGGGGCCGGTCACCGAGTCGGCCGACGTTCCGATCAACCTCACCGTGACGCCGGCCGTCGGTAAGAAGGACGTGCCGGTCAGCTCCGAGGTCGGCTTCACCGTCTCCGGCGGCAAGGTCACCACGGTCAGCCTCACCGATGCCGCCGGCAAGGCCGTCGCGGGCGCGCTGCGGGCCGACGGCTCGAGTTGGGTTCCGGCCGCCACCCTCAAGGCCAAGACGACGTATGCGGCGAGCGTCACCGCCACCACGGACAGCGGGCTCACCAAGACCGCAACCACCACGTTCACGACGATGGGCGCGGTCGGTAAGAAAACCGGCACCGGTCTCTACCTGTTCGACGACCACACGTACGGCGTGGGCATGCCGGTCGTCGTCGAGTTCAACCCGGGCATCAAGAAGGCGGACCGCGCGGCGGTGGAGAAGCGGATGTTCGTGGAGACCACCCCGTCCCAGTTGGGCGTGTGGTCGTGGACGTCGAGCGGCACCCAGGCGTATTACCGCTCGAAGGAGTATTGGCAGACCGGCACGACGCTGAAGGTCCGGATCGCGGTCGGCGGCCTGCCGACCGGCGGCGGGCGCTACGGCGACCGGGACCGCGCGGCCACCGCCAAGATCGGCCGGGATTTCCGGATGACGGTCGACAACGCCACCAAGAAGATGGTGGTGACGCAGGACGGCAAGGTGGTCCGGACGGCGCTGGTGAGCCTGGGGCGCAAGAGCAAGCCGTCGGTCAGCGGCACGATGGTCGTGATGGACAAGCTGGCGTCGACGGTTTTCGACACCACCGACACCGACGGCGCGGCCGGTTACAAGACCAAGATCGAGTACGCCCAGCGGATCACCTGGAGCGGTCAGTACGTTCACTCGGCTCCGTGGTCGGTCGGCGCGCAGGGGCACACGAACGTGTCGCACGGTTGCGTGAATGTCTCGCCGTCGAATGCGCAGTGGCTGTTCGACAAGACGCTGATCGGTGACCCGGTGGTCGTGAAGGGCACCGGCGACAAGCTGGCGTACGGCGACGGCTGGACCGCATGGAACGTGAGTTGGGCGGAGTTCGTCAAGGGCAGCGCCCTGCCGGTCCCCGACAGTCTGAAGTGACGAGCCACGCAACGGTTGGGTAGGGCTGACGCGTCTTGGGGGTAGAGAACATGAAACCCCTGCGCCAGAAGCCCCGAATCGGGCGATATGCGGTTTTAGCCTGTGTGACGGTTAACCCCGGCGGCACGAATCCGGGATTGGTCGCATCGCCTTCATAGAGCAGTATTGGGCGCCGGGGACGAACGACGCCGTGAGAGGGACCATGAGGATCAGTCGAGTTCGCCGGCCGTGGCGTTTTGCCGCGGTCGCGTTGATCGCAGGCACTGTCCTGCTCAGCTCCGGCTGCGGTCGCGGCGACAAGTCGCCGTCCTGGCAGGGCGGCGGCACCAACCAGGCCGACGGCGGCAGCGCATCTGCCGAGCCGTCGCCGACGCCCACGTTGAGCACCGTGGCTGTCACCGAACCGGCCGCCGACGCGAAGGATGTCGTCGCGATCACCGCGGTGAAGTACACGAGCGAGGACCCGGAGAACACCACGGTCACCGTGACCGACGCCAAGGGCTCCGAGGTCAAGGGCACGCTCGACAAGGACGACAAGACCTGGAAGCCGGAGAAGGCCCTGGCCTACGGCACTCAGTACACGGTGACCGTCAACGGCACCGCGACCGAGGGCAAGAACGGCTCGGCCACCAGCACCTTCACCACGATGGCGAAGCCGGCGAAGACCATTCGGGTGACCAGCTTCCTGGGTGACAACCAGAAGGTCGGCGTGGGCATGCCGCTGATCATCAAGTTCAGCAAGTCGATCCCGGAGAAATACCGGGCCGAGGTCGAGCGGCGGATGACCGTCACCGCGACCCCGGCGCAGGAGGGCACCTGGGGCTGGGTCAGCCCGACCGAGGTGCACTACCGGCCGAAGGTGTTCTGGCAGGCCAACTCCAAGGTCTTCTACAAGGTGCAGCTGGCCGGCGTGCCGCTGGGCAGCGGTTACTACGGCAAGAGCGACCTGACCGTCGACCTCAACATCGGCCGCGCGTTCGTCATGACGGTCTCCAACAAGACCAAGCAGATGACGGTCAAGGAGAACGGCAAGGTCATCAAGACCATCCCGGTCAGCCTCGGCAAGTCGAGCACGCCGTCGTCGAGCGGCACGATGGTCGTGATGGACAAGCAGCGCCACACGATCTTCGACACCACCGACACCGATCCGGTAAACGGTTACAAGACCCCGATCGACTACGCGCAGCGCATCACGTGGAGCGGCCAGTTCATCCACGCGGCGCCGTGGTCCGAGGGCAAGCAGGGCCACGTCAACGTCTCGCACGGCTGCGTGAACGTCTCCGAGGCGATGGGTGCCTGGCTCTTCTCCCGCACGATGATGGGCGACCCGATCACGGTCTCCGGCACCGAGGAGAAGCTGAAGGACGGCAACGGCTGGACCGACTGGAGCCTCAGCTACGAGCAGTTCAAGAAGAAGAGCTACCTCTAGGCACGACGCAAGCTCGGTTCGAAAAGGCGCGGTCGGCGACGACCGCGCCTTTTTGGTGCGTACGGCGTAAGCACTCTTAATATGGATAAATGCGACTTCTGATAGTTGCCGGTGTCCTTCTGGCGGCCGTGTCCACCGCCGGTTGTGGCGGTGAAGATCAACCCATAGTGACCGCCGCGCCGTCCGGTTCGGCGGCCCGGCCGGCCGATCCGAGCGCCGCCGACGACCCGCCCGGCTCGGTCGGCTGCGCCCAGTTGGCGGTCGCGGTCGAGGCGGGCAGCCTGATGGACGCCGGCATCGTCGACGCGATCGTCACGGCGAGCGGATCCGCGGACGCGCCGCTCGCCGATGCCGCCGGCCGTCTCGGGACCGCCTATCGGGCCGCGGTCGCCGCCCACGGGAAAGCGGATGAACCCGACAGGATCGCGGCGGTTGGTGCCGCTGCTTCCGATATGTCCGGCGTGTGCGCGGACAGTGGCCTGCAGACCGCCGGGTGATCTTCGAGTGATACCCCTCGATGCCGTCTTGACCAGGGATTTCGAGGCTTGCGCGGGCTTCGCGCGTTGTTTCGACATCTGTAGCCGGAGCGTGACACGAGTTCGGTCACAATCCTTCCCAGCCCGGTGATCCAGCAGGCAGGATGCATGCCCGGACCAAGGTCACCGGGGGCAGCGACCAGGTCCTGGGGGAGGAAAACGAGTTATGGCGCAGATCCATCACTTCGACCATGGGTGGATCACACCCACGGTCAGTTACCTACTGTCGGTGCTCGGATCGTTGCTGGGTCTCACCCTCGCGGTGCGGTTCCGGACGGCCAAGGGCAGTGGCGAGCGCACCTGGTGGCTGATCCTCTCGGCGCTCGCCATCGGCGGCACCGCGATCTGGAGCATGCACTTCGTCGCGATGATGGGCTTCAGCGTCACCGGCACGCCGATCCGCTACGACGTCGGCCTCACCGCGGCCAGCGCGATCATCGCGATCGTCGCCGTCGGGATCGGCCTGAGCATCGCCCTGTTCGGCACCCGCGCCCGTAACGCCCGGGTCCTCACCGGTGGCGTCATCGCCGGCCTCGGGGTGGCCGCGATGCACTACACCGGCATGGCCGCGATGGAGCTCAACGGCGAGATCAGCTACTCCGCGACCCGGGTGGGCATGTCGATCGGCATCGCCGTGGTCGCCGCGTCGGTCGCGCTCTGGCTCGCCGTCACGGTCCACCGGCCGGTCGTCATCTTCCTCTCCGCCCTGGTCATGGGCATCGCGGTGAACGGCATGCACTTCACCGGCATGTCCGCGATGTCGGTCGTCCAGGACGACCCGGCCGTCACCCTGAAGGGGGCCACCGCGGCCGGCCTGATCGTGCCGATCGGCCTGGCCGTGGTCTTCGGGATCATCGGACTGGCGTACGCCCTGGCCGCCGCCCCCACCGAGGAGGACCGCGCGGCCGCGGCCTATCTCGCCGCCCGCCGCGAGGCCGGCACCACCGGCGTGATCCCGCGGCAGCCGGGCCCGGACGGTGTCGCCGACGCGCGGCGCGGCCCGTCGTCGCTCGGCGGCAGCTCCTGGACCTACCGCGACCGCTCGAACCGATAACCGGCGCCAGCGCAGGTGTGACGCAGATCGGCGGCTTTCCGGCCGCTGCAACCTGGTGGCACCCGTAATCGACCCGTCCCGCACCCTCCCGTTGCCAGATTCTGCTGAGTCAGGTTGCACGGGAGGAGCAGGACAGACGTGTCGACGCTGGGCGACCTCGGCCGGCCGGGTGCCGTGCTTGAACCGTGCACGACGATGGATCACGTCGCGACGCTGTTGCGGGAGAACCCGGACTGCCCCGGCGTGATCACCGTGCACAACTACGTCATCCACCTGTTCGACCGGGCCCGGATGGACTCGATCATGCTGGGCGGTCTCGGGTTCGGCCCGGTGCTGCAGGCGCGCCGGCCGCTCGCCGCCGTGCTCGACGAGCCGGCCCTGGTGCTGCCGGCCGCGATGGCCTGGGATGCCGCGGCCCGCGCCGCCCTGGCCCGCCCGGTCGGCCGCAAGAACATCCCGGCCGTCGTCGAGTACCCGGACGGCACGCTGGGCATCGCGCCGATCGGGCCGCTGGTCGAGTACCTGAGCGACAGCTACGCGGCGATGGCCCTGCGGGACAGCCTCACCGGGCTCGGCAACCGGCGGATGCTCGGCGAGATGCTGGCCGCGATCGACCCGGCCCGGCCGGTGGCGGTGATGCTCGTCGACCTCGACCGGTTCAAGGAGATCAACTCCGCGCTCGGCCATCAGGGCGGTGACCAGGTCATCCAGCACGCCGGCGCGGTGCTGGCCGAGCACTGCGCGCAGGCGTTCCGGCTCGGCGGCGACGAGTTCGTGGTGCTGGTCGAGGACCCGCTGGCCGACCTGGACGCACTGGCCCGGCGCATTCTCACCGCGCTGCACGAACCGATCACCGTCGACGGCGTACGCATCCAGGTCGAGGCCTCGCTCGGGATGGCCCGTGGGCCGGCCACCGAGGCGCTGCTCGCGAAGGCCGACGCGGCCATGTTCGCGGCGAAGCGGGACCGCACCGTCATCGAGCGCTGGCGGCCCGAGCTGCGCGCCGAGCACGAGACCGACCTGAGCCTGCAGGCCGAGCTGCGCAGCGCGATCGCCGACGGCCAGCTGGTCCTGCACTACCAGCCGCTCGTCGACCCGGCCGGCCGCGTACGGTCCGTGGAAGCCCTTGTCCGCTGGCAGCACCCGGACCGTGGCCTGCTCCCGCCGGGAGCGTTCCTGCCGCAGGCGGAACGCTCGGCGGTGATCACCGACCTCACCGACCGGGTGCTCGCCGACGCCGTCGCCCAGGCCGCCCGCTGGCGTGCCGCCGGGCTGCATCTGCCGGTCGCGGTCAACCTGGCCGCGCCGGTGCTGGCCCAGGACCGGTTCGTCGGCGTCATCCGGTCGCTGCTGGAGCAGTACGACCTGCCCGGCGCCGCGCTGATCGTGGAGATCACCGAGAGCGCCGTGGTGACTCGGCCGGAACGCGCGGCACGGCGCCTGGACGCGGTGCGCGACCTGGGCGTACGCGTCGCCATGGACGATTTCGGCACCGGCTACACGTCGCTGGCGTTGCTCACCCGGCTGCCGCTGGACGAGCTGAAGCTGGACCGGGCGTTCGTGAACCGGATCCACCACCCGATGGAACGGGTGATCGTGGAGGCGGTCGCGCGGATGGCGAACGGACTCGGCCTGACCCTGGTGGCCGAGGGTGTGGAGGACCAGCACACCGCCGATGTGCTCAACGGGCTCGGGTTCGACCTGCTCCAGGGCTTCCATTTCAGCCGCCCGGTGCCGGCCGATCAGCTAGCCGTCGGGGAACGCACTGCGGCCTGACCCTCAACTCGGGCGTTTCGGTGCCGATCGGGTGCGGTATGGCTGTTGGCATCCTGGGCACCGGCTCCTACCTCCCGGCTGAGGTGGTGACGAACGCCGACCGGACCACCCGGCGGCTCGCCACCCCCGACGAGGCCGCCTCCGATCTGTCCGCGCACGCCGCGCGGGCGGCGATCGCGCACGCCGGTCTCACCGCCGGTGACATCGACTTCCTGATCGTGTCGACCTCGACGCCGGACTCACCGCAGCCGCCCACGGCGAACCTGGTGCAGTCGGCGATCGGCGCGGACCGCGCGGTCTGCTTCGACATCAACGTGGGGTCGGCCGGCTTCGTCTTCGGCCTGGGCCTCGCGCACAGCCTCGTCGTGGTGAACCCGTCCGCGCGGGTGCTGATCATCGCGGCGGACGTCTACTCCCGGATCGTCGACCGCGATGACCTGGAGACGGCGGCGCTCTTCGGCGACGGCGCGGGTGCCGCGGTGGTCGGCACGGTCGGCCACGGGTACGGGATTCTCGACCTCGAGCTGGTCTCCCGGGGCGCCGGGACCGGGCTCATCCGGGTCGACGCCGGCGGTAGCCGGCTACCGGCGTCCGAGAAGACGCTGGCCGACGGGGACCACTTCCTGCGGATGGACCGGGCGGGCCTCCGCGACTTCGTCGCGTCCGAGGTGCCGTGGGCCCTGGAGGCGCTGCTGCGGCGCACCGGGGTGTACGCCGCCGCGATCGATCACTTCGTGCCGCATCAGGCCGACGGCGTGCTGGTGAACGAGCTGGTCGGCCTGGCCGGCCTGCGCAACTCGCGTACCCACGTCACGTTCGACCGCTACGGCAGCCCGGGCAGCGCGTCGGTGCCGGTCACCCTGGACGAGGCGGCCCGCGCGGGCGCGCTGCGCGACGGCGACCTGGTGCTGCTGGCCGGGTTCGGCGGCGGCATGTCGGTCGGCGCGTGTCTGCTGCGGTGGCACCCTATCGAGGCTGCACCAGCCAGTCCCATGCCTTCTTGAGGCCGGCCCCGAGCCCTTCGTCGTTCTCGGCGGCGCGAGCCGCCGGGTCGGCGCTCGGCTCGGGCAGCTCGGCGGCCGGCACCGAGATGATCACGCCGTGCTCGAAGAGCCCGTCGATCACGCCGGCCCGGGCGAACCGGTGCCCGGCCGGGGTCTTGACGATCAGGCCGTGGAACACGTCGGACTGCTCGTCGTCGAGCACGTGCACGACCTCGCCGGCCCGGTCCCCGGACGTGTCGAAGGCGGGCGTGCCGTCGGCGAGCACCAGGTAGGAAACCGGGGCGCCGAGGTCCTCGGGAGCTTGGTTGTCGGTCATGCCTCCGGGTTACCCGGCGCGGACCGCGACTACACGGGCCGCTCGCCCGGAAGCGTCGCGATCTCGCGGTAGAACCGGTCGATCTGGCGCACCGTCGCCTCGAAGTCGTCGAGACCGAACGGCTTCGTCACGTACGCGTTGGCTCGCTGCTGGTAGCTCGCCACGATGTCCGGAGCCGCGCCCGAGGTGGTCAGAATGACCACCGGGATGGCCTTGAGCTTGTCGTCCGTCTTGATCGCGGCGAGCGTCTCGCGCCCGTCCATCCGGGGCATGTTGAGGTCGAGCAGAATCAGGTCGGGACGAGGCGCCTCGGCGAACCGGCCCTCGCGGTGGAGATAGTCGAGCGCCTCGCGGCCGTCGGCCACCCGCTCGATGGTGGTGTTCCGCTCCGACTGCTCCAGAGCCTCGGAAATCATCAGGGCATCGGCGTCGTCGTCGTCCACGACGAGGATCTGCAGACTGCGCACGCACGTCCCCCTTGTTTGCTGTGCCGCAAGCATAGGGGCAGGTGTCGATCCTAACTACGGCTGGGTGCTGGGAATCAGTGTCTTCTCCGGCTTGGCGGGTTCGGGCTCCAACTCGGCAAACCAGCGCAGCACCTGACCGGGTGTCAGGTCGTAACCGGTGGCCCGCGCGCCGGCCCAATTCACCCCCACGAGCAGGCCGTCGTGCTCCAGGCTCACCATCCAGTTGGACAGCCAGTCGTCGACGCTGATCGGCACGACCTCGAACCCCTGATACGCCGTGACGTGCTTGACGACCAATTGGGCGCGGGTGGGTTTCGACCAGAACGGCACCGCGCGGTGCGCGCCGTCCGGATCGGCGGGCGCCGGGAAACCGCTGGGGTCCCGAATGGCGAAGACCCGGCCTTCGGCCGAAACCTCCCGGCGGAACGCTGCTCGGTGAGCTCCGCTGAGCGACATGAGGTCTCTCCTTCCTAGGCGTACGCCTATTCATGGTGGCCGTCGTTTCGCGGCCATGCAGGCACTCAGCTTTTCGGCCGATGCCCACTAAACATTTTGTACAGGAAAGAGGGTATAAGTCCGAAACGCGCCTGAAAAGCGCACCCCCTTGCTGACATCCACCTAGTGTCCGTTTTGCCCGTAACGTCTGCCGGCGTCGGGCAGTTCAAGCAGCCACCGGAGGAATTGGGATGAACAAGAGTCGGCGAATCGCAGCGATGGTCGCACTGGCCACCGCTTCCGTGGGGATGGCGTCCGCTACCGCGGCCGCACCCGCCGCGGCGGCATCGCGTGGCCCACAACCGGTGTCCACCTGGCTTCGTGCGGTGCAGGCCAACACCGACAGTTGGGTCAGCATCAACTGGCGCACCGACCGGCGTATCTGCGGCGCGGCCGTCCGGGTCTTCGCCCGTGACGTCGACGTCGACTACCGCGGTCGCCGCAACTTCGCGACGTTCGCCCGCGGTGGCGACACCCTCCGCCCGGGTCGCACCGACGCCACGGTGATCACGGTCAACCCGGACTACGACCGGGCCGGCATCGCCCGCCTGCGGGTCGCCATCTCGTTCGACAACTGCAGCCGCCGGGCACGCACCGAGTTCCGCACGTTCACGGCGACCCTCCCGGTCCTGCGCAACAACGACTGGCAGCACCCGGGCATCCCGGGCTGGCCGGGTGGTCCGGGCCAGCCCGGCCGTCCGGGTGGTCCGGGCGCCCCGGGTCAGCCCGGCCGTCCGGGTCAGCCAGGTCAGCCTGGATGGCCGGGTCAGCCGGGTCAGCCGGGTCAGCCGGGTCAGCCGGGTCAGCCTGGACAACCGGGTCAGCCGGGCAAGCCGGGTCAGCCGGGTCAGCCGGGACAGCCGGGACAGCCGGGACAGCCTGGATGGCCGGGCAAGCCGGGTCAGCCGGGCGGTCCGAACAAGCCGAACCTGCCGAACCTGCCGAACGTGCCGGCGCAGCCCGTCAAGCCGGACGCCCCCTTCGCGCCGGTGAAGCCGGACGCGCCGACGCAGCCGGATGCTCCGGTTGCTCCCGCGCGGCCGGACACCCCGGCCAAGCCGGACGCTCCCACGCAGCCGGACGCTCCGGCCAAGCCGGACACCCCCGCGCTGCCGGACACCCCGGCCAAGCCGGACACCCCGGCCAAGCCGGACACCCCCACGCAGCCGGACGCCCCCGCGAAGCCGGACACCCCGGCCCAGCCGGACGCCCCTGCGCAGCCCGACGCCCCGACCAAGCCCACCAAGCCGGGCAAGCCCGGCGGCCCGGGCCACACCCCGGGGCAGAACAACGACGGTCCGGGCCAGGACGGTCCGAACAAGCCCGCCAAGAACTGACCCGTACCCGGGTGATCCAGTTCTGACGCGGAAAGCCGGCGGGTGGGCGGGGTCTGGTGACGGGCGGCGCCATGCCGTCACCCGTCCACCAGCGCCGGCCGCAAAACACCGGGCAAATCAGCAAAGAGCAGCATCCAGTGCTGCGGGCTTCTAGGCTCGGAGACTGGCGCGTCCGGTAGCCGCACAAACGGGGTCCGACCCGTGCGGCACCGGCGAAATGACGGCCGACGACCTGGCTCTCGGCTATGAGGATTGTTCAGGCCGGCGGAGATCGAGCCGCTGACCTGCGGCCCTCTGCAACTCAAGGTGGGTCCTGAATAACCCTCGATGTCACTACCCGGCGATTACGCCGAATACATAAAAAGGGATGCGCCCGGCCGGCTGGGGGGCAGTACCGGCCGGGCGCAGGTCCTGATCTACCAGCGGGCCATGATGCCCGCGGGATTGGTGCACACCACGTCCAGCGCCCGCGTGATCACGTCGGGGTCGTAGGTGGAGGCATGGAACGTCGCTTCCAGATGTAGCGCACCGTCCAACTCGCTCGTGGTGAGCGTGATGCCCTCGGGGCCACTGTGAGTGGGAACGCTCAGATTGGCGCGTGACGCGGCGTCAACCGTCCACGGCAAGTCCGACAGAATGTCATGACGGCCCTGATTGCTGAGCGTGAGCTTCGGCCGCGGCGTCGTCGAGATCTTGCCGGGATACGGTTCGGGCACGGCCGGGGCGCCGGCCACCATGATCCGACCGGCACGCCGCAGCATCATGCCGAGCACCCGGCCCGACGCCAGTTCGGCCTGCAGGGTCTCGTTGACGGCCCGCGGATCGGTCAGGTCGCGCGGACTCAGGCGTACCCCGATGCTGAAGTTGCTGTCGATCCGGACGTCCCGGTCGAGGTAGCGGCGCGCGTCGATGTGGAAGACGGCGCCGCTGAGATCCGGGTCCAGGCCGAGGTCGCGCAGTGCCGCCGCGAACGCCGCGAAGGTGATGGCCGTGGTGGTGACCCCGGGCGCGGCCCGATCCCGCCACTCCCGGATGTGCCGCAGGATCTCGCCGGACCGGTCGCTGCGCACGGTGAGCTGCGGTGACCAGTCGCGCTCGGCCGGCGCGTCGATGACCCGCGGGCCGGCCACCTCCTGCCGTGGCCACAGGCCGAACCGCTGCCACCAGGCCCGGACCAGGCGATACCGGATGTACCGGCGGGCCGCCGGGAAGCTCGCGGCGCGGTCCTCGGCGGCCGCGTGCACCAGCTCGTACAGGAGCTCGTTGACCGGTTCGGCATCGCCGTAGGCGTGCGAGACCTTGAACGCCACGTACCCGGCCCCGACCACGATGCGCAGCGGGTGCTGGCCGCGCGGCTCGGCCTGCAGCCGGCTGGTCGCCTCCTCGAAGTCGACCGTCCAGTCGCCCAGATCGCTGACCGCCGCGTTCACGTGCAGCGCGAACTCCTCGGCGCTCAGGTGCTCCCAGCGCGGGGTGGTCCGGTCGAGCCGGGACACGGCGCGGTGCGTGGGGTCGGCGGCGTGCAGGCCGATGAGCGCGTTGCGCATCCGTTCGGCGGTGACGCCGTAGAGCGGGCCGACCGTGCGAATGCTCTCCAGCGACAACCGTGCCTCTTCGCTGAGCGTGAGATCCGTCGCGGCCACATACCCTCCCCCCGGCTCAGAACGCGGTCACTGGGGTACCACGCTAGTTACCTGGCGTAGTGGGTTGTACGGGAGAGCGGATGGGATCACCGGCGCTGTCCGGAGTGGACACCGCGAAATCGTGTGACCGTCGGTGACCGTTCGGCGGACGTCAGAGCCATCCGGCCCGTTTGAGTCGCCAGTACAGCCCGCCGCACACCACCGCGATCACCCCGATCACCGCCGGATAGCCATAGTGCGAGTCGATCCCGGGCATGTGGGTGAAGTTCATCCCGTAGATCCCGGCGAGCACGGTCGGGACGGCGGCGATCGCCGCCCACGCGGCGATCATGCGCATGTCGTTGTTCTGGTCCATCGACACCTGCGCGAGCCGGGCCTGCAGGATCGAGTTGAGCAGGTCGTCGAAGCCGGCGACCCGGTCGACGGCGCGGGCGAGCCGCCCGCGCACGTCGACGAAGTAGGGCCGGAGGCCGACCGGCGGGCCGGCCAGGTCGAGGAGCCGGTCGAGGGGTTCCTGCAGCGGCAGCACGGCCCGCTTGAACTCCACCATCTCCCGTTTGAGCTGGTAGAAGTGGGCGATCTCGGGGGAGCGCTGCGGCCGGAAGGTCTCCTCCTCGAGGCGTTCCAGGTCGCGTTCCACGGCGGCGGCCACGTCCAGGTAGTCGTCGACCATCCGGTTCCCGATCGCGTACGCCACCGCCCACGGCCCCAGCTTCAGCACGGCCGGCCGTTTCTCCAGCTCCTGGCGCACCGGCCAGAGCGCACCGGCCGCGCCGTGCCGCACCGTGATCACGAACCAGTCGCCGATCAGCACGGTCACGTCACCGGTGTCGACCACCTCGGAGGTGGCGGTCAGCTCCTCGTGCTCGACATACCGGGCGGTCCGCAGCACCAGCCGGGTCACGTCGCCGATGGTCTCCAGCGCCGGCCGGTGCCCGCCCTCCACGGTCTGCTCGACGAGCAGCTCGTGGAGGTCGAACGCCTTGGCGATAGACCGCATCGTGACCAGGTCGGGCTCGTGCAGCCCGAGCCACACGTAGGTGCCGCGCCGCCGCGCCTGCCGGACGGCCTGGGTGTAGTGCACCGTCCCCGGCTTGCGCGCACCCGCGGTGTAGATCGCGCAGTCCACCACCGCATCCGGGTTGTGCCGCCGAGGCCGGGGAGTTGCCCGTTCCGGCCGCGGGTTGATCCCCTCGATGAGCCGCCCGATCGCTCGCGGAAGGATCTCCGCCGTCCCCCGCCGCTGCCACCCGAACATGTAGCCCCTCCGCGTTGTCCATCGCCGCGGCTCGACGGTAGCGGTCAGGTGGAAGTCCGCATCGCGCGCACGCCGACGAACAGCCCGAAGGCCGCGACTCCGGCCGCCGCGACCAGGCCGGTGACCGTGGTCGCCTGCCAGATGTCGCCGTCGAACAGCGCCCGCTCGGCATCCACCACGTAGCGCAGCGGGTTCCACGCGGCGAGCGTGCGCAGCCAGCCCGGCCCACCGTCCAGCGGCAGCAGCACGCCCGCGAGCAGCAGGATCGGAAAGAGCACCGTCTGCTGCACGGTCCAGAACAGCCACTCCTGATTCTTCGACGCGAGCGCCAGCGTGTAGGAGAGCGCACCGACGCCGATGCTGAAACCGGCCATCACGACCAGCCCGAGCAGCGCACCGCCGAGGTGGAAGCGGTAGCCGAACGGCAGGCAGACCAGCACGATCAGGGCCGCCTGCGCCACCATCGGCACGATCTCCTTGAGCGCGCGCCCGATCAGCAGGGCCGGCCGGCGCAGCGGGGTGACCAGCATCCGCTCGTGCGAGCCGGTCTGGATCTCGAACAGCAGGTTGGACCCGGTCATCGACGCCGAGAACAGGCAGGACATCACGATGATGCCGGGCACGAACCATTGCAGCGCCGCGCTCCTGTCGCCGGGCAGCAGCGGCGCGAACAGCCCCAGGAACACCAGCGGCTGCACCATCGCGATGATCATCGTGAACGGGCTGCGCAGCGTGGGCCGCAGCTCGCGGCTGAACACGGTGCGGGTATCGGTGACGAGTGACGTCATGGCTCAGACCTCCACGAGTTCCGGGACCGGCGTGCCGTCGGTCTTCGAGCCGCCTTCGCGCAGGCTGCGCCCGGTGAGCGTGAGAAAAACGTCGTCCAGCGTCGGCCGGGTGACCTCGACCGACGCCACCGGCAGGCCGGCGGATCGCAGATCTTCGAGCATCCCCGGCACCTGCCGCGGCCCACTCTCCGTCCGAATCGTCAGTTCCTTGCCGTACGCGGACCCGCCGCGCCCGGACAGCACGGTGGCCGCTCCCGCCGCCGCGTGCTCGGTGTCGAACCCGAGCCGGATGGTGTCGCCGACGTGCTCGGCCTTGAGTCGCGCCGGCGAGTCGTCGGCGATGACCCGCCCGTGGTCGACGACGATGACCCGCTCGGCCATCGAGTCGGCCTCGTCCAGGTAGTGCGTGGTCAACACGATCGTGGTGTCGTGCTCGGCGCGCAGCCGCAGGATGTGCTCCTGCAGGTTGGCCCGGTTCTGCGGGTCGAGCCCGGTCGACGGCTCGTCCAGGAACAGCAGCTCGGGCGCGTGGATGAGCCCCATCGCGATGTCCAGCCGCCGCCGCTGCCCGCCGGACAGCGTCGACACGGTCCGGTCGGCCACGTCGCCGAGCCCGAGCGAGTCGATCAGCTCCGCCGCGCGCGTCCGGGCCTGCCGCAGCCCCATCCCGTAGGCCCGCCCCTGGCTGAGCAGCTCGTCCCGGCCGCGCTGGCTGTGCCCCGCGCCGTTGCCCTGCCCGATGTACCCGATCCGCTGCCGCACCTCCCGCTGCTGCCGCACCACGTCGAAGCCGGCGACGCTCGCCGTCCCCGAGGTGGGCGGAATCAGCGTCGTCAGCATCCGCAGCGTCGTCGACTTGCCCGCGCCGTTCGGCCCGAGCAGCGCGACCAGCTCGCCGCGAGCGACCGTGAGATCGATCCCGTCGACCGCGCGAACGTCCTTGAAGTGCTTGGTCAGCCGTTGTGTCTCAATCATGTTCCCCACGCTAGAAACCGTTGCGGACAGTTCCTGGCCGCAATGTGATGGACTCTGAACCCATGGCGAACACGAGTGCCCGCATGCTGCGTCTGCTCTCCCTGTTGCAGACCCATCGCTACTGGCCCGGCGCCGAGTTGGCCGACCGCCTGGAGGTCAGCCCGCGCACCCTCCGCCGGGACGTGGACCGCCTGCGCGACCTCGGCTACCCGGTGGACGCCAACCGAGGCACGGCCGGCGGCTACCAGCTGCAGGCCGGCGCCGCGGTGCCGCCGCTGCTGCTGGACGACGACGAGGCGGTGGCCATCGCCGTCGGCCTGCGCACCTCGGCCGCGGGCGCGGTAGCCGGCTTCGAGGAGATCTCGGTCCGCGCCCTGGCCAAGGTGATCCAGCTGCTCCCACCCCGCCTGCGCCGCCGGGTGGACGCCCTGCAGGCGATGACCGCCCCCGGCGTCTTCGGCGGCGGCCCGACCCTGGACGCCGAGGTGCTGACCACGCTGGCCCTGGCCTGCCGAGGCGAGGAGCGCCTGCGCTTCGCCTACACCCCCAAGGAACGCGACGCCGCCGCCCGCCACGTGGAGCCCCACCGCCTGGTGTCGCTGGGCCGCCGCTGGTACCTGATCGCCTGGGACCTGGACCGAGCCGACTGGCGAAGCTTCCGCGTGGACCGACTGACCGAGCCGGCCCCCACCGGAGCCCGCTTCCGCCCACGCGAGATCCCCGGCGGCGACCCCGTGGCGTGGCTGCGCTCCCGCATGGCCGCCATCCCCACCCGCTACGACGTAGCGGTCCTCCTCCATTCCCCGCCCGCCGAAATCCGAGCGGTAGTAGGCCATTGGGGCACAGTCGAGCCCCTGTCCCCAACCGAAGCGGCCACCCACCCCCACGCCCCCAAGTCCGCCACGCCTCCCGACCGCGCGGCGCCTCCAGTGGGCGCGGCCTCCGCCGACCGCCCGGCGTCTCCGGACCGCACGGCGTCTCCCGATCGCGCGGCGTCTCCCGACCGCGCGGCGTCTCCGGACCGCGCGGCGTCTCCCGAGGGCGCGGCGGAGTCTCAGGTCTGTCGGTTGCGGATGAGCGTGGATGACCTCGCGTGGCCGGTGATGGTGCTCGGGGTGATGGGGGTGCCCTTCACCGTGGAGTCGCCGCCGGAGCTGCGAGATCGCGCTCGCGCGGCGGGCGAGGCCCTGCTGCGCGGCACTGCCTGACCGTCGTCTCCCGAACCCGCATCAGGCTTTGGACGGATCGGCGCCCCCGTGGCGCCGATCCGCATGAAGAAACTATCGAGCGCCTACGACATTTTCCGGCTGATCCTAAGCCGCTGCTTATATAAGAATCGGCGGATTTCCGAAGGCGGCGCGGACGGTGGCTGGCGGCGGCTCTCTATCGTTCAGGTATGCGGTTCGCTTGCCCGCCTGGAGGGCTCTGACCTGCGATGACGCTCGTCGATGACCTATATGATCCGAACGGCGACGTTCGGCTCACCTCCGCGTCCCGGGCCGGCGACAGCGAGGAGCCGGGTCTGATCGAGGCGCTCCTCGACGTGGCGCTGCACGACCACACCGAGATCCGCACCGGCTTCGGCCTGAACGACGACACACAGTGGATAGATGCGACCGCGGCTTACTCCCTTCGCTGCTTACTGGACCGTCAGTCCGCTATCGGCCGGCCCGCCGCCGGCCGGGGTGCTGCCAGATCGAGTGACGCCAGCCGGCCCGCTGCCGGCCATGGTGCCGCCGGCCAGGGTGCCGCCGGCCACGGTGCCGGTCAGGCGGATGCTGAGGCGGCGGGGGAGTCGATGGCGGATGGGTCGGAGTGGCGCGCGGCGGTGTGTCGCTGGTGCGGGATGCGCTGTTCGATCTCGCGCAGGATGACAAGCAGGCGGGTGAGTTGCTGCGTGTTCTCGGTCCGCGCTTTGCGTGGCTGCGCGAGGAGTTGGCCGCCGACCCCGAGCCCAGGCTGCGACTTCGTGCACTTCGGTCGTTCCCGGAGCGCACCCCCGACGTGACCGCGCGTTTCCTCGGCGATCCGGCCCCGCTGGTGCGAGTAGCAGCGGTCGAGGAGGCCACCCACTCGATCGACCCCGCGATGATGCTTCCGTTGCTTGCTGACCCCGACCCGATGGTGCGCTACTGGGTTGCGAGCCGCTTCGTGCACGCCGAGGTCGACGCCGAGCCGTTCCTGGCCGCGATCCGCGCCGAGTCCGACGTTCTCGTATTGCGCGCGCTGTTGCGCGCTCTGGCCCGGCGACGCACGCAGCCGGGCGCCCTGCCGGTCGTGACCGGTTTCCTGGCGGCCGGCCCGCCACTGGCCGAAGAGGCCGCCATCCTTCTACGCAATGTGGACGATCCCGGCGTGGCCGCCGCGATCGCAACGGGAATCCTGGTGACCGAGGATCGCGCGGAGCTGTCCGGCTTCCTTCGGTACCGGCATCTGCTGCGGCACGCGCCGGAAGTCCGCGACCTGGTGGAGCACCTCCTCCTGGGATCAGCTCACCAGCAGGCCATGGTGCGGTTGGTGCTGTCCCGGCCGGACGGCGTCCCGGAACCGCCACCCACCGACCTGACCGGCGAGCAGCGCACCCGCCTGCTCCGCGAGGTGGTCAGCTGGGCAGCAGCGTCCCTGTCCCGCACCGAGCCTGCCGCCGCTGCGCTACAAACCTGGCTGGATGCCGCCGCCGAAGCCGCCGCCGCCGAAGCCGCCGCCGCCGAAGCCGCCGCCGCCGAAGCCGCCGCCGCCGAAGCCGCCGCCGATGAGGCGGACGCCGCTGCAGCCGCCGCCGATGAGGCGGACGCTGCTGCAAACGCTGCTGGCGCCGACGCTGCAAACGCTGCTGGCGCCGACGCTGCAAACGCTGCTGGCGCCGACGCTGCAAACGCTGCTGGCGCCGAAGCCGCCGGCGGCGGCAATGGCGATGCCGGTGCGGCTGGACCGTCGGGTGACAGCCTGCAGTCGGCGGCGATCGCCTGCCTGCGTGCGGCCGTCCGCGGAGACATCGAGGGAGCCATGACCGCGGGGATCCGGGCAGCGGCCGAGGCCGCACGCCAGGACCCCGATCTCGGCGAGATCATCGAGCCGGACCTGCGGTCGGCCGCCAGGGAAGCCGTCGCCGGCCATGCGGCCGAACTGGCTCGCCTCGCACATCACTACACGGCCGCCCAGATCCGGCACGGCCTCGAGCCGCTTCCGGCCGGGCGCATCCGCCATCTTCGGCCGGCCGGCGAGGATCCACGCGTACCCGAGCTGGTTGTTCGTCTGGCGGAAGGTCTCGCGTTCCTGGCGCCGGGCCGACCGACCGCGACGGAACCGGATGCCCGCCCGCAGCATGCGGCGACTCGCACAGCGTGCCCGTCCTGTGGTCTTCGGCATCGGGTGGCCGGGGCGTTGACCTGGCAATACCGGGACGACGACCGCTATGCGGAATCGGAGGACGGCCTCGCCGGCACCCTCACCGGCGACTGTCCGGCCTGCGCCACCCCGGCCGCCGCAGAGGTACGCGTCTCGCTCATCCGCAGCCGCGGGGACGGCAGCGCCGAGCTCACCTGGGATCGCCGCGACGGAGCGGGCCGAGCAGCAGCGCCGGGTCCAAACTGGACGGCAGATCGCTGACCTGGCCGTCGCCGACCTCGACCACCCGCCACACCCCGTCGGCGCGCAGGGCCAGATCCGTCGTCACGAAGCCGGGGATCCGCGGAACGCCGCCCAGGTCCGGCGCCGGCGTCACGGCGGGGGTGTCGGGGTGCGGTCCGATCAGGATCGGCGTGCGGTCGAGCCACCACACGCGGGCCTCGCCGGGCTCCAGCTTCTCGAAGCGGCGGATCACGATGCCGCCGGCCAGCGATTCGGCCTGGCGTTCGACGAAGGTCGCCACCACGGCGGCCAAGCCGGCGGTGTCCGACAGATCAGGCAGGTAACAGGCATCGTCCCACTCGTGTTTGCGGGACTTGACGAAGTCCTTCACGATGCCGGCGCCGGAGCCGAGCGGGGCGACCAGGGCGGCCAGGTCGGCGTCGAGGTCGGTGGTCCACACGCTCGGCGGGGTCACCGCGGCGAACGTCGGGTACCAGCCGGGAAGCTCGTGCGCCTGGCGATAGGCCGCCGGCTGGGTGCGCAACCGCACGCCACGGGCGGTCAGCGCGGCGGCCAGCTCCTCGTACTCCGGGGCCGGGATCATCCAGCCGCGGTACCACGCCGGACCCAGGTCGGCGGGCACCCGGCGTACGGCCGCCTCGATATCGCTGCGCAGCAGCGCGTCGTGGTCGATCAGCGCGACCGGCGCGCCCAGCTCTCGGGCCGCCGCGGCCTGCGGTGCGAAATGGTCGTCGACCCGCCGCCCGCGCAGTGGGTCGGCCGGGAACAGAAATGCGGTCACCCGATCACCCTAGGGCGCGCAGAATGGCCGGGTGAACCCGCCGAGCACCGTCGACGACCTGATCTCCCGGCCCGGGCCGGTCAAATATCTGCTGTTCTGGGGGCATCGGCCGCAGCGGGACGGCAGCGTCGGTGCGGGGTGCCTGAGCCAGTGGTGGCCGGTCGAGTTCACCGTGGACGGTGTGGTTTTCCGCAGCGCCGAGCACTACATGATGTGGCGCAAGGCGATGCTGTTCGGCGACGAGGAGATGGCCGCGCGGATCGTGGCGGCGGGGCATCCGCGCGACGCGAAGATGCTCGGGCGTGGGGTGGCCGGCTTCGACGACCGGGTCTGGGTCGAGCAGCGCTTCGCGATCGTGGTCGAGGCGAGCCGGGCCAAGTTCGGTCAGCACGACGACCTGCGGGCCTGGCTGCTCGGCACCGGTGACCGGGTGCTGGTGGAGGCCAGCCCGACCGACCGGGTGTGGGGGATCGGCCTGGCCGCGGCCGACCCGCGGGCCACCGAACCGACCCGGTGGGAAGGGCTCAACCTTCTGGGCTTTGCCCTGATGCGGGCCCGCGCCGACCTGGCAGAGTGGGCGTCATGATTGCCGTCGGAGCCATCGTGCTGCCGCAGAACCCGCCGGAATCCCTTCGCGCCATCGCCCGGGCCGCCGACTCGGCCGGCCTCGACGAGCTGTGGCTCTGGGAGGACTGCTTCCTCAGCGGCGGGGTCGCGGCGGCCGCGGCCGCGCTGGCCTGGACCGAAAATCTCAAGGTCGGCATCGGCATCATGCCGGTGCCGTTCCGCAACGTGGCGCTGTGCGCCATGGAGGTGGCCGCGCTGAGCCGGCTCTCCGGCGGCCGTGCCCTGCCGGGCATCGGGCACGGCGTGCAGGAATGGATGGGCCAGGTGGGTGCCCGCGCGGCGTCGCCACTGACGCTCCTCCGGGAGTACGCGGTGGCACTGCGTTCCCTGCTCAGCGGGGAGTCGGTGACGACCCACGGGCGGTATGTGAAGCTCGACGACGTGAAGCTGGACTGGCCGCCGGACGAGGTTCCGCCGATCTACATCGGCGCGACCGGGCCGAAGACCCTGGCCCTGGCCGGCGAAGTGGGCGACGGGACGGTCCTGACCGGCGGCACGTCCTCGGCCGGGGTGTCGGCGGCACTCAAGCACATCGCCGGGCCGGCCTCGCACGAGATGGTGGTGTTCATCCCGGCCGCGTTCGGGCCGGACGGCGGCGAGCGGCTGCTCGACCAGCAGAAGCGGTATGGCATCGACGTCCCCGGCGTGTCCGGCACGCCCGAGGAGATGGCAGCCGGCCTGCGCGAGTTCATCGACGGCGGGGCCACCCGGCTGATCCTGCAGCCGACCGCGGACGATCCCGACCCGGTGGCGTTCGTGGCGCGGGTGGCCGAGGAGATCCGGCCGCTGATCAACTGACCGAGCGATGCCCGTCACGTGTCGCATACTCGCGCCCGGCCGGTTCGATAGCCTCGGATCGGGCGGCCGCGGTGATCATGCCGCGGCAGACAGGGGGACGTGGTGACGCGGTATGTGGCGATCGGGGACAGTTTTACCGAAGGCCTCGGGGATCCACTTCCGGACGGCACCCAGCGGGGCTGGGCCGATCTCGTCGCCGCCGGCTTGGCGGCCGGCCAGAACGAGACGATCGAGTACGCGAACCTCGCCATCCGCGGGCGCCTGCTGCAGTCGATCGTCGACGACCAGCTGACGGCGGCCCTGGCGTTGACGCCGGCGCCCACCATGCTGTCGCTCAACGGCGGCGGCAACGACATGATGCGTCCCGGCGGCGACATGCCCCGGCTGGTCAAGCTGACCGAGCAGGCGCTGGCCCGGTGCGCCGACGCCGGTGTGCACGTGGTGCTGCTCAGCGGCGCCGACCCGTCGGCCCGGCTCCCGTTCGGCAGCATGATGCGCCGTCGCGGCGAGGAGCTGACCACCGAGGTCGCGAAGTTCGCCGACCGGGACGGCATCACGTTCGTCGACGTCTTCCACGACGTGGAGATCCGCCGCGCCGGATATTGGTCGGCGGACCGCCTGCATCTGAACACGAACGGCCACCGCCGGGTCGCCGGCCTGGTGCTGGCGGCGCTCGGCCACACGACCGAGGCGCACGTCATCGACGCGGGGCCGGACGAGCGGCGCGGGGTGCTGACCGAGGCCGGCTACTACCGCGAGCACGTCCTGCCCTGGCTGAACCGCCGGGTCCGGGGCCAGTCCTCCGGCGACAACCGCACCGGCAAATACCTCGACTGGACCCCGATCAAGATCCCGGCCTGACAGGGCCGGACCGCGGGCCAGGCCGGTCAGACAAAAGGCCGGTCAGGCCGGTCAGACCGGTCAGACCGGTCAGACAAAAGGCCGGTCAGGCCGGTCAGGCCGGTCAGACCGGTCAGACCGGTCAGACAAAGGCTGGTCAGGCCGGTGGCAGGGCGCGCAGCCGCACGTGGTCGTCGTGCCAGACCTCGCCGACCCGGAACCGCTTAACGCCGATCACGTCGAAGCCGTGCTTCGTGTAGAACTTCGCGGCCCGCTCGTTGCGCTGGTTGACCCCGAGCCAGGAGAACTCCACCCCGGTGCCGGCCGCCGCCGCGAGCGTCGCCGTCATCAGCGCCGCCGCGGCCCCGGACCCGTGCCGCTCCGGCGCCAGGTAGAACTTGCTCAGCTCGATGCTCGGCTTGTCCCCGATCGAGCCCGCGACCGCCGCCGCCACGTCGGCGTCACCGATCGGCCCGCCGATCAGCATCGAGTAGCCCACCGCGACCCCCTCATCCGCCACGATCAGGATGATCCGCGAAGGATCGCCCAGATAGTCGCGGAAACTCTCCCGGGACAGGTTCGTCGCGATGAACGCGTCGATGTCGCTCTGCAGCGTGCCAGGCGGGCAGGCCAGCCCGAACGTGCGCGCGGCGAGGTCATGCAGCAGGTCGGTATCGGAAAGCTCGGCCCGACGGGTCGTGATCGACATGGAAAGACAGTTTAAGGTTTCTCTGGTGCGCGCAACCTTGAGACGGCTCGGCGACGTCATCCCCCTCCCGGTCTCGGTGCGGCCCGACCCGGCCGCGAACTTCCACCTGTCTCCCACGGTCTCGGTGAGCGCTGCCCCGGAGGCCGCCGACATCGCCGAACAGCTGGCCCAGCTGCTGCGGCGAGCCACCGGCCACCCCGTGCCGGTGACCCGGGACGGCGGCTCGATCAGGATTCTGCTCGAGGGGTACGACAAAAATGAGGCGTACCGGATCGACATCACCGCCGAGAGCGTGACGCTCCGCGCCGGAACCGGAAGCGGCCTCTTCGCCGCCGTCCAGACCCTGCGCCAACTCCTGCCCGCGGAAGCCGCGGAAGCCGCGGAAATAGAGGTAGTCCCCGGCGGCACCATCGAAGATGAGCCGAGATTCGCCTATCGCGGCGCGATGCTCGACCTGGCCCGCCACTTCTTCACCCCGGCCGAGATCCGCTCCTACATCGACACGATCGCCCAGTTCAAGATCAACCACCTGCACCTGCACCTCACCGACGACCAGGGCTGGCGCCTGGAGATCCCCGGCTGGCCCCGGCTGACGGAGATCGGCGGCGCCGAGGGCACCGGCGTCGACGGCGCCGGCGGCGGCTTCCTCACCCGGCCGGAGTACGCCGACCTGGTCGCCTACGCCGAACGCCGGTTCGTCACGATCGTCCCCGAGATCGACCTGCCCGGTCACGTCAACGCCGCCCAGGTCGCCTACCCCGAGCTGACCTGCGACGGCGAGCCGGTCGGCCCGCGCACCGACGCCGAGGTCGGCTACAGCTCGCTGTGTGCGAACCGCGAGGAGACGTACGCGTTCGTCGAGGACGTGATCCGCGAAGTGGCCGCCCTGACCCCCGGCCCGTTCCTGCACATCGGCGGCGACGAGGCGTTCTCCACCCCGCCCGAGGACTACCGCACCTTCTTGACCCGGGTGCTGCCGATGGTCGGCAAGTACGGCAAGCGGGTGGTCGGCTGGCACGAGATGGCCGCGGTCGACCTGCCGCCGACCGCGGTCCCGCAGTACTGGCGGGTCGAGCCGGCCGACGACGGTGTCGCCCGGGCCGCCCGCACCGGCCACCAGGTGATCATGTCGCCGGCCGACCGCAGCTACCTGGACATGAAGTACGACAAGGACAGCCCGCTCGGCCTCGACTGGGCCGGCGTGGTCGGGGTGGAGCGGTCCTACGACTGGGACCCGGCCGTCCGGCTGCCCGGCGTGGGCGAGGAGTCGCTGCTCGGCGTGGAGGCCCCGCTCTGGTCGGAGACCCTGCGCTCGGTGGCCGACATCGAGTTCATGGCGCTGCCCCGGCTGCTGGCGATCGCGGAGATCGGCTGGACCCCGCGAGCGGCCCGCGACTGGTCGTCGTTCCGGGCCCGGCTGGCCGGCTTCGGCCCACGCTGGACCGCCGAGGGCGTCAACTTCCACCGTTCCCCGGAGATCGACTGGGAAGGTTAGGCGACCACGATCCGTGGCCCGTCGGTGACCCGGGCCGGGATCCGCCCCAGGGAGATCGACAGGTCCTGCGGCGGCAGGTAGTGCTCGAGCCGGGCCAGCCGCTGCGCGATCGTGCCGAGCAGCGCGACGGTGATCTGCTCGCCCGGGCAGCGATGCCCGGCGCGCGGGTCGCCGCCACCCTGCGGGATCAGCTCGAACTCGCCGACCGGCCGGTCGAGGAACCGCTCCGGCCGGAACTCGTAGGGCTCCGGCCAGACCCGCGGATCGTGGTGCTGACCGTAGACATCGAGCAGCACCAGAGTGCCCGGCCGGATGTCGGTCCGCTGGAAGTGCAGGTCACGGGCGGCCCGCCCGCCGATGAACGGCACGAACGGGTAGAACCGCCGCACCTCGTGGACGAACGCGAGGGCATACCGATCATCGCTCGCCAGCCGGGCCCGGACCCGCGGCCACCGCTCCATCGCATGCGCCGCGAAGGAGACCAGGTAGGTGACGGCGGTAGCGGGCCGGACGATGTTGATGAGCTCGACGGCCGCGGTCCGAGCGTCCAGGAGATAACCGTCGGCGGTGTGGTGCGCGATCGCCGACAACGCGGTCGGACCAGGCTCTTCACGGCGTACATCCGCAATAAGCCGAGCCCACCGACGCTCCCGCCGCCGTCGCGCCAGCCGGGCCCGCGCCTGGCGCGGCCCCGCGGCCGCAAACCCATCAACCATCGCCACCATGTCCCGGGCCAGGGCGTTCCGGTCACGCTCATTTTGAGGTACGCCCACCCAGCGGCCCACCGCCACCGCAATGACCCGGGCGACCTCGTCGAACAGTGAAAAAGATGGTCCACCGCGCCACTCGTCGGCCGCTTCGTCGAACGCCCCGCCCACCTGCTTGGCCAGGGTTTCCACGCCGTCGCCGGCGAGCAGCGCGACGAACAGGGCCTTGCGCAGCTCGTGCGCCCGCCCGTCGAGGGTGTGCACCGCGCCCCGGCCGAACAGGGTGTCGAGCCCCGGGATCGCGTCGTGCCGTTCGATGTTGCCGTCCGCGTAGAAGAACCGGGCCGCGGCCGGCCCGCCGATCGCCACCGCCGGCCGGCCGAGCACCCGCATCGGCGTCGGCTGCCCGTGGGTGCGCCGCCGCAGATCCGGCAACCAGGCGTAGCCCTTGATCGGAATGGCGAGGGTCTGGTCGAGGCCCACCGTGGCCATCCGTATCCCCTTCCATGACTGCCTGGAATCGGCGCGCAAGATTTCCTTAATTCTTCCCGCCACCGGACTCCGCGTCTGGCGTTTGTGTCGGTGGGCCGTTTTAGGCTGTGCCCCGTCCTGTTGGGTAGAGACGACGGAGGTCGGGGTGCGCGACGGCAACCGGGCGACGGTCACCGCAGCCATGTTCGCCGGGTTTTTGCTGGTGGCGTGGCTCCAGGTGATGGCGGCGCTGCTCATCGTGTTGCTGGTGCTGAAGGTCCTGCCCGGCGCCGCCGCGGTGCGGATCGCGCTCCCGCTCGTGATCGCTACTGCGGGTTTGTTGTGGTATGCGACGGTTCGTGCCCTCCGGCTGCGCCGCCCGAGCCTGGCCGGCGTGGCCGTCACCCGAAAGGACGCGCCCGCGTTGTGGGCGATGATCGACGACGCGGCCACCGCTGCCGGGGTCAAGGCGCCCGACGCGGTGACGGTGGTGGCCGGCGCCGCGGTCACCCTGGTCGAGCACGTCCGGCTGACCGGCCTGCTCGGCGGCCGCCGCGAGCTGTTCATCGGCATGCCGGTCCTGCTGGCCTGGGACGAGTCGTGGCTGCGGGCCGCGGTCGCGCACGAGCTGGCGCACGGGTCGCCCAAGCTGGGCCGGTTCGCCGCGATGGCCTACCGCGGCCGGGGTGCCCTGGGCCGCATCGTGCCGCGCATCCCGCGGCGCAGCCCGGCCGGCCCGGCGCTGCGCGCCTACGCCCGCTGGTTCCACCGGGTCGACGCACCGTTCGCCCGCGAGCAGGAGCTCCTCGCCGACCGGATCGCGGCCGAGTTCGCCGGTGGCCGGGCCGCGGCCGGGGTGCTGCGCGACGGCCCGGCTCTCGAGGGCCTGCAGCAGCTCTTCCACGCGGAATACCTGAGCCCCGGCTGGCAGTCCGGCTTCGTGCCGGACGACGTGTTCGGCGGTTTCCTGCGGGTGCTGGCGGCCCGCGCCGACGACCTGGCCATGCTGCGCGCGGTCGAGCCGGAGGCGCCGGGGGAGTGGGACCCGCATCCGCCGCTGCCCGAGCGGCTGGCCGCGCTGTCCGCGCTGACCATCGAGGGTCCCGACCGGGCCGAGCCGGCCGCGGCCGGCGATCTGCTGCCCGAGCTGCCCAGCCTGGGCAAGGCGCTGCAGCTGGTGGCGTTCCCGCCGGCCGGGCGCACGGTCACCGGGTGGGACGAGTTCTTCGGCGCCGCCCGGCTGGCCGAGATGGAGCGCGAGGCCGATGCGTCGCTGCGGGCCGTCTCCCGGGTGGCCGGCAGCCCGGTGACCGGCGCGTCCGACGTGCTCGACCTCGCCACCGACGGCCGCCTCCGCAAGATCGCCGAGACGGTCTTCGACGACCTGCCGGCCGAGGAGACGACCGCCCGGATCGCCGAGCTGATCGCCCTGCTGCTGGCGCTGGCCGCGCTGCACGGCGGGGTGGCCCGCTGGCGGCACAGCTGGATGGGCACGGCCGAGGTGGTCGCGGCCGACGGCTCGCACCTCGACCTGACCGGCGCCGCCGAGCTGGTCACCGACCCGGCCACGGTCGCCGAGGCCCGGGAGCGGATCGCCGCGATGGGCATCGACCCGGCGGCCGCCGCGGCGGCCGGCACCCGGCCGCCGGCCCGGGTTCCGGTGATCGGTGGGGTGGTCAATGTGCTGGTCGACGGCGTGCGCAGCGACCTGCTGATCGTCGAGACCGGCCTGGTGCTGGTGCCCGGCCTGCCGCGCTCGCGCAACGGCGAGGCGAAACGGCGGCTCAGCCGGCTGGCCGCCGACGGCGTGCTGTCCGACGGCAGCCCGGCCGGCCGCGAGGCGCCCGCCGAGGGCGTCAGCCGGTTCGTGCCGTTCACCGATCTGGCCGGTGCGTCGGCGAACCGCAACGGCCGCCGTTCCTGGGCGATGAACCTGCACGACGGCGGCACGATCAATGTCCGGACGGCCCTCGACTCCGACGAGCTGCCGGGCGGTTGGACGGCGCTCGACGACGCTGTGGCGTTCCTCACCAGCACCCGCTGATCACGAGCCAAGCCGCCCGTTGATCACGAGCCAAGCCGCCCGTTGATCACGAGCCAAGCCGTCCGTTGATCAAGAGTCGGCCCGCGTCGGTCAAGAGCATCCTGGCGCGTTCCAGACTGCGCCGAAACCGGCACTGCCCAGCCTGAACTTCCGCACCTGCGGTTCCGTGACCCAAGTCAGGCGTCTCATCCGCGACGAATGAGCAACCAGGCGATCACCTTCAGTCACAATAGCCTCAGCGGTTGTTCGCTTGCCGTTTCCGGAAATGGGTAGTGATGTGCCGGGATGTGGCCGGATGATCGTCTTGACACGGGGGAGGTCACTGATGGATCGGGGACCCGCGGCGCTCTTCGGGGCGATCGTCGCGGTGGGATTGGGTCCGGCGATGTGGTTGGGGGTGCGGCTCAGCACGGTCGAGGTCGCGCCGTCGAAGCCACCGGCAGTCGTCGGCGAGCACACTTCCGGTCCGGACCGCCTGGTCGGCGGGACGGGCGCGGGCGACAGCCCACTCGGGGACGAGCCCGAGGTGCAGGGCACACCGCGCGGCAAAATATTGCCGCTGACCAGGTCGGCGTCGCCGACGCCGTCCGTCACGAGCACCTCGCCGTCGCCCGCCGCGACCTCCGCGTCGCCGAGCAGCGCGCCGGCCACCGATCCGCAGTCGACGCCACCCACCGAGTCCACGACCACCCCGGCCACGCCGCCGACCGAGAGCACCACCCGGCCCACCGCGGCGCCCGACCCGCCGCCCGTCGGCAGCAGCGGCCCGGCCGGTCCGGGCGCGGGGCTGACCCAGAGCGGCGAAAGCGGCGGGATCGCCGCCGGTTCGGCACTGGGCTGACCTGGGGTTTCCGCAAACGGCAGCAGGACGACAGCGAGACGGCAGTGCGAATCCGCACTGCCGTCTCGCTGTGCGACCCATAAACGAAGCCGGGCACGAAGCCGGGCACGAAGCCGGGCACGAAGCCGGGCACGAAGAAGGGGAGCCGAGGCTCCCCTTCCGTGGTGCGTTGCGCCGGTCAGAGGCTGGTCAACCGGTTGAGCAGGTCGCGGTAGCCGCGCAGCCGGACGCGCTGCTGCTCAGTGTCGTCGGAGTCGCCGCCCAGCGAGTCCTTCTGCGAGTTGAGCGCGGCGGTCAGCCTGTCGACGGCCTCGCCGACCAGCACCGCGGCGTCGTCGGCGGCTTCCTTCGGGCTGTCCACGAAGCGCAGCTGGATCTCCCGGAACCGCTCGGCGAACGAGTCGCCGTCGGCGAAGAGCCGATCCACGGTGGGCTCGGGCACGCTGCCGGGGGTCGCGGCGGCGGCCGCGACGGGTACGGCGGCCACGACCGGGGTCGCCTCGGCCTCGTCCTCGCTCACGTCCGAGTCCGACTCCACCGGGGTGACGAGGGCCGGCACCGGCTCGGTGTCGACGGCCACGGGAGCGCCGTTGACCTCGTCCGTCCGCTCGTCCTCGACGACCGACTCCTCGGCAACCGGCTCGGCAAGAGGAAGGTCAACTTCGTCGTCATCCTTGTCGGACTCCGACTCGTCGGTGTGCGCCTCGACCGAGTCCGGCACGCCGTCGCCGTCCCGGTCGTCGTCGGAATCCAAGTCGTCGGAATCCAGGTCGTCGGAATCCAAGTGGTCGGAATTCCGGTCGGCGGAGTCCTCGAGGGTCTCGCCGGTGGTCGGCTCGACCGCCTCCGGGCTGTCGAACGTCCCCTCGTTCTTGAGCGCCTCGTCCTTGTCGGTGTCGTCCTCGGCGCGCAGGGTGTCGTCCTCGGTGCGCAGAGTGTCGTCCTCGGGGCGGACGGCGTCGTCAATCGATTCGTCCGAGGTGGTCACCGAGCCGTCCGGGCCGTACGTCGTGGTGACCGACTCGTCCGAGCGCTCGTCGGTGTACTCGTCCGTGCCGTCCCGGCGCTCCCGGTCGGCGAGCTCGCCGTCCGGGTTGTCGCCGTTCTCGGCGTTCTCGGCGTTGTCGGAGCGGTAGTCCGGGGCCGGGTCGCCGGGAGTGTCGTTCCACGGCGAACCGGCCCGCTGCTGGGGCACGGCGTGCTCGGACGTGGCGACGTCCGAACGGTCGTAACCGGGCTCGTTCTCTTTGGCCTCGTTGGAGAAGAACTTCATGGCAGGTGACTCCCTCAGCGGCTCGTGTCGGTGGCGGCGTCGGTGTCGGCGGCCGTACGGGGAGCGGGCGCCGGCGCTTCATCGGGAACGGATTCAGTAGTAGCAGGAGTCGACACCGGGTGGGTACCGAGCAGATCGCCGAACAGCGCCCGGTAGTGAACAAGGGCGAGGCGGAGGTCCTCGGTGCTGGCCGAGCCGTCCTTGCTCCGCTCACTGATCTCGTGGGCGTCGCGGTAGTGCTGGAGCGTGTTGGCGTGCTCGACGGACAGGTCGGCGAGCCGCTCGTCGTACTCGCCGGTCGGGTAGCCCCGCTCGGCGATCAGCCGGGTGACCAATTCGTCGGCGGTGCCGACGGCCTCGGTCGGGTCGTCCACGAACTGGATCTGCACCTCTTCCCACGCGGCCCGGTACTTGGCCTGCGACTCGGGGGTGAGCTCGGTGAGTTCCAGTTCGGCGTGCCGCTTCTCGCGCTCGCGCAGTTCCTTCTCGGCCTCGTTACGGTTGCCGGTGTCGGCCACCACGCGGTCGTACTCCGGCCCGAAGGTGCTCTGCAGCTTCTTTCGTCTACCGGTCTGCACGCCGTACACGATCGCGGCGATGACCACCAGGACGACGATGATCAGGACGATGGTGAGTATGGGGGACATCGGCCTCCTCCTTCTTCACTGCCGATATGCCCACTCACTGCCGGTCGTCAATCCCCTTTCCTCCGGTCCGGGGAGTCTTGTTGCGGGTCTGTCACATGCACGACTGTGCGAGCGGGCTCTCCAGGATGCCAATCTCCCAGGACAATTAGGACAGTTAACTCATATTTCAGTTCCTGGATGGTGGCTCCGGGTGAAGGTTTTACGTATTCTCCGGAAGGCGCACGCGGCCGGTGACGTCCGGTAGCTTTCCGGTCGCGTTGCCGGAACCTGCCAACCCTCGGGCGGAGCCTGATGAGAACCCGCAACTGGTCGATCCGTTCGAAGATCATCACCATGGTCACCGTGCCGTTGGTGGCGCTGCTCGCACTGTGGATTTTCGCGACCGCGCAAACCACCGGCCCGGCGCTCAGCCTGCTGTCCGCGCGCAACCTGGCCGACACGATCGGCAACCCGGGTGAGGTCATCGTCGGCGAGCTGCAGCGGGAGCGCCGCCTCACGGTGCAGTTCCTCGCCGACTCGAGCGCCTCGGTCGGTCAACTCACCCAGCAGCGGGCCGCCACCGACCGGGCGATCAGCGACTTCCGGTCGGCCACCCGCGGCGGGGACGCCTGGAGCAACGAGAGCGGCACCCTGCGCCGCCGGATCGAGCAGTTCTTCACCGAGATCGGCGCCCTGCCCGCGCAGCGCTCGCACGTCGACACCCGCACGCTCGACCCGATCGGCGCGCAGAACCTCTACAACGGCATGATCCAGGCCGGCTTCGACATGTTCGCGGCCACCGCGACCTTCCCGGACGACGAGATCGACCGGCAGATCCGCGCGCTGTCCACGGTCAGCCGCGGCCAGGAATACCTCAGCCGGGTCGACTCGCTGCTGGCCGGCGCCACCGTCAGCGGCCACTTCACCGACCCGCTGCGGGCGGCGATGATGCAGGACGTCGGCACCGCCCGGTTCCTGCTCGCCCAGGGTGTCGAGGACATGCCCGACGCGAGCCGTGCGCAATTCCAGAAGCTCAGCGCCGGCGACGCCTTCGTCCAGCTCAACCGCATGATGGACAGGCTGATCCTGCAGAGCCGCTCGGGCGAGCTCAGCCCGGTCGGCGCGGACAGCTGGCACCCGGCCTTCGAGAAGTCCGCCGAGCAGCTGCGCGACTTCGAGAACGACGCGATCGACGCGCTCGCCGACCGCGGTTCGTCGCTCGCCCTGACGATCATCCTGCGCCTGCTCGCGGCCGCCCTGCTCGGCCTGCTCGCCTTCGCCGTCTCGGTCACCGTCTCGGTGCGGGTGGGCCGGTCGATGGTCGGCCGGCTGCGGCGGCTGCGCGGCGAGGCGCTGGAGATGGCCACCGAGCGACTGCCCAACGTGGTGCGCCGTCTCCAGCGCGGCGAGAACGTCGACGTCGACGTCGAGACACCCCCGCTGGAGTACGGCCGGGACGAGATCGGCCAGCTCGGCCACGCTTTCAACGACGTGCAGCGTACGGCCGTGCAGTCGGCGGTCGAGGAGGCGAACGTCCGGCGCGGCCTCAACGAGGTGTTCCTCAACATCGCCCGGCGCAGCCAGACCCTGCTGCACCGCCAGCTCGCCCTGCTCGACCGGATGGAGCGCCGCGAGACGGAGCCGGAGGAGCTCGAGGATCTGTACCGCGTGGACCACCTCGCCACCCGGATGCGGCGGCACGCGGAGGACCTGGTCATCCTGGCCGGCGCCGCGCCCGGCCGGGGCTGGCGCAACCCGGTCCCGGTGATCGACGTGGTCCGCGGCGCGATCAGTGAGGTCGAGGACTACAAGCGGATCGACATCCGCGCGGTCGAGTCCTCGGCGGTGCTGGGCCGCGCGGTCGGCGACGTCATCCACCTGCTCGCCGAGCTTCTGGAAAATGCCACCTCCTTCTCCCCGCCGCACACCCGGGTGCAGGTCTCCGGCCAGGTGCTGCCGAACGGGTACGCGATCGAGATCGAGGACCGCGGCCTCGGCATGACCCACGACGCGATCGACGAGGCCAATCGCCGCCTGGTCGAGCCGCCCGACTTCGACCCGGCCGACAGCGCCCGGCTCGGCCTGTTCGTGGTGGCCCAGCTGGCCAACCGGCACGGCATCCGGGTGTCGCTGCGGCCGTCCGGCTACGGCGGGGTCACCGCGATCGTGCTGGTCCCCGGCGAGCTGGTGGTCACCTCCCCCGGCCCGGCCGAGCTGCCGTCCGGCCCGGACCGCCCGCTGGTCGGCTCCGGCCACCAGGACCCGTCCCGGCGCTCGCTGGCCGCGTTGCAGTGGCAGGGCGCCGAGCAGTTGCTGGAGCTCACCGCCGGCGGCAAGCCGATCACCATCAACGGCATCACCCGGGCACTCCAGGAGGCCGAGCCAAAGCCGCGCGCCATCCCGGCTCAACGGGAGCCGGTCGCCGAGGAGCTGCCGGACACCGCGCCGAGCGGACCGACGCCGTCGTCGGTCGCGGACGGACTGAGCGCTGATGGCCTGGTGCAGCGCCGGCGGATGCGCCGATCATCCGGCCGGCCGGCAACCGCCCCGGTGGAGAAAGGGCCGGCCGAGACCACCCAGGCCCTGCCGCCCGGGCCGGTCCGGAAGTCGAAGACCGCCGCGGTGACCCCGACGTCGTCGGCGCCGCTGTTCCCCGGCACCCACCCGCCGGCGCCCTCACCGGTGGCGCCCATCTCGGCGGCCCCGATGTTCGTGGCCCCGACGTCGGCACCGCCGTCGGACGCGGCGGCGGAGGCGGCCGGCGACGACGGCTTGCCCAAACGGGTCCGGCAGGCCAACCTGGTGCCGCAGCTGCGCCGCCCGGCCTCGGCCGAGTCGGACGAGCCGACCATGCCGATCCGCTCGCCGGAGCAGATCCGCAGCATCATGAGTGCGTTGCAGCACGGCACGACCCGCGGGCGCATCGATGCGTCCAAATACGTCGAGTCTGAAGATCGCCCGAAGCCGATAAATCCGGGCAACGGGGGATCTCCCGGAGGCGCGTCCTTCGAGGATGCGGCTACCGTCAGTTTCCCGGCGATCGTGAACGTCGCGATCGCCGACGGGGAGGCACCCGCATCGCCCGACGCGGTTGGCGACCGCGCGGGCAATGCCGAGCAAGACCCTGTGACCAGGCCGGAAAAGGACGCAAAGTGACGCAGACGACCAACCAGAGCGCGAACCTCGCCTGGCTCCTCGACGATCTCGTCGAACGGGTGCCGACCGCGCAGCAGGCGGTGGTGCTGTCCGCCGACGGGTTGATGATGGGCGCCTCCGCCGGCTTGAAGCGTGAGGACGCGGAGCACATGTCGGCGATGGCGGCCGGCTTCCAGAGTTTGGCCAAGGGCGCGAGCCGGCACTTCCGGGCCGGGCCGGTGCGGCAGACGGTGGTCGAGATGGAGTCGGCCTTCCTCTTCGTCACCGCGGCCGGCCAGGGCGCGTGCCTGGCCGTGGTGGCCTCCAGCGACGCCGACCTCGGCCTGATCGCCTACGAGATGGCGATGCTGGTCACCCGGGTCGGCCAGAGTTTGCGGGCGCCGGAACGCTCGGCGGTGGCACCCTCCGATGCCGGCTGACCCGCCGCGCATCGCGCACGACTGGCTCGACCACGACGCCGGACCGGTGGTTCGTCCCTATGCGGTGACGCAGGGACGGGTGGCACCGACCGGCGGCGCGATCGACATGATGGCCTTCGTCGTGGCGACCACGACGGAGAGTCGTCCAGGTGCCCGGCTGCAGCCGGAGCACCACGCCATCGTGGCCGCGGCCTGGGAGCCGATCCCGGTCGTCGAACTGGCTTCCACGCTCGACCTGTCGGTCGGCGTGGTCAGGGTCTTGCTGGGTGATCTACGCTCGGCAGGGCTCATCTCGATGTACGAACCCCCGGCGGCGTCCCGGCCGCACGATGTCGACGTACTCAAGGCGGTTGTCAATGGACTCCGTGCGCTCTGACCGCAACGGCGCATCGTCGCGCATTCCGGTCGCGCTCAAGATCCTGATTGCTGGTGGCTTCGGCGCCGGCAAGACCACCATGGTCGGATCGGTCAGCGAGATCCGCCCGCTGCAGACCGAGGAGATCCTCACCGGTGTCGAGGGGGCCGACCGTGTCGACGGCGTGGAGAGCAAGACCACCACGACCGTGACGATGGACTTCGGCCGCATCACGATCACCGAGGATCTGCAGCTCTACCTGTTCGGCACGCCCGGGCAGGATCGCTTCTGGTTCCTCTGGGACGAGTTGTCGCAGGGTGCGCTGGGCGCGGTGGTGCTGGCCGACACTCGGCGGCTGGCCGACTGCTTCCCGTCGATCGACTACTTCGAGCAGCGCGGCACGCCGTTCGTGGTGGCGGTCAACTGCTTCGAGGCCGAGCAGCGCTTCGCCTCGGACGCGGTGGGCCGGGCCCTCGACCTCGACCCCGGCGTCCCGGTGGTGCTGTTCGACGCGCGGGAGCCGCTGGGCGCCCGCAACGTCCTGATCGAGCTGGTTGAGTATGTTGCGCGGCGCCAACTCGCGTCGGCCGGGTCCCGCTGATCAGCGGGGCACCGGCCAGGGCGCCGCGACCGGTGCCGGTCCGGGCGGCAGGCAGATCAACCGGGAGCTGAGCCGGCGAACCGTGCGCTGGTCGGCCAGCCCTCGGGCGACGAGGTCCTCGGGGCGGTAGAACGCGCCCCGGGCCTGCCGGTCCCGCTCGATCGCCAGGCACACCTCGGCCGGCAGCCGGGCCACCCGGGCCAGCTCGGGCCCGCTGACGTGGTTGAGGTCGATCAGGCCGCCGTCGTCGATCAGGCGCATGTGCAGGTCGGGCCGGCCGATGCCGACCTCCCGGGCCCGGTCGGGGGCGAACGCGGCGAACTGCCGGGCCTGGTCCCGCCGGTAGTAGCCGTCCGCCTTGCTGGCCACGATCACGCTGTGCACGGCGGTGATCACCATGAGGCTGACGAAGTAGAGCATCTCGATGTTGTCGCCGGTGCTCATCTCGTCGCTGTCGATGGTGGCCATCGTCCCGAACGGGTCGATGAAGGTGAACACGAAGAATCCGATCACGACCAGCGCGAGGTAGGTGCCGGCCGCGACGACGTGCCAGGGGTTGCGGCGCCGGATCCCGGCGTAGGTGAGGTAGATCCAGCCGGCCACGCCGCACGTGAAGAACGGTGCGATCAGCGCGAAGACGATCTCCAACGCGGTGTGGAAGGCCCGCCGGGGCGGGAGGTAGCGCGGCGGTTCGGGCACGTACATCGGCATCGGCATCGGATCCGGCGGTGGCGGTATCACCGGCGCGGGCCGGGGCGCGGGAATCGCCGGGGCCGGCGAGGCCGGGCCGTCGTTGCGCAGGATGGTGAGGTGGGCGGCCCGCATCCGCTCGCCCGGCTCGGCACCGACCTCGTCGAGGAAGAACTCCCGCGCGTCCCGATAGGCCGCGAGCGCCTCCGCCTGCCGCCCGGCCTGGTGCAGCGCCAGCATCTGCTGGGCGCGCAGCCCTTCGCGCAGCGGGAACTCCTCGATCAGCCGGGCCAGCTCGCCGATGAGCGCGGCCGACCGCCCTTGGGCCAGTTCCACCTCGGCCCAGCGTTCCCAGGCGGTGGCCCGCGTGTCGGCCAGCCGGGTGCGGGCCGAGTCGAAGACCGGCCCGGTCAGCCCGGCCAGCGCCTCGCCCCGCCACAGCGCCAGCCCGCCGCGCAGGGTCGCGGAGGCGGCGGCGGGCTGCCCGGCGGCCTGCTCGGCCTCGGCCCGGGTGATGGTGGCCTGGAAGTCGTCGGCGTCCACCCGGCCCTCGGCCCGCAGCAGGTAGCCGCTGCCGGTGAGGGCGAGCAACTCGCCCGGGGTGCGCGGGGCCCGATCGGGGTCGAGCACGCGGCGCAGCCCGGCCACGTATTTCTGGACGACGTTCGCACCGTTCTCCGGCGGGTCGTCGCCCCAGACCGCGTCGACGATCTGGTGGGTCGGCACCGGACGGCCCGCCTGCAGCAGCAGCACGGCGAGGACGGCCTGCTGTTTGGCCGGGCCCAGCGGGAGCGAGACGTTGTCGCGCAACACCCGCACCTCGCCGAGGATCTCGAACCGAAGTGGCGCGCCCACGCGGCCGTCATTCACCGCAGCCCCCTGACCTGCACTGACCTGTCTGCCGCAGCGTAACCGCAGCGGGCAGCAGCATAACGGCAGAGGTTCTGGTCCCGCGCTCCTCCAGTCTGTGATCCGTCGGCTGCGACACCTCATCACCCCGAGAAAGACGACCATGAATACTCTGCGCTCGAACCGCTTCGCCGCCCTTGCCACGATCACTGTTGCTTCCTCGCTCGCGCTGACCGGCTGCGGCGCAAGCGCGGCGGACACCGGCACCACCACCCCCGCCGGTGCCGCGACGAGTGCCCCCGCGGAACCGCGCGAGGTCCTCCTGAACGCCATCCCGGACGAGAAGACCCCCGCCTACGCGTTCAAGGTGGCCGGCGGCACGGTCCCGCTGACCGGCGTCTCCGACCTGCCGAACAAGGCGGTCGACGTCACCCTTCTCCAGCACGAGGAGGAGGTCGGCTTCACCATGCGGATGGACCTCCGGTTCGTCGCGGGCAAGGCCTGGGTCAAGTTCAAGTTCACCCCGGCCAACCTGGCCGGCCTGCCGAAGCTGCCGAACAAGTGGATGCTCGTCGACGAGTCGAAGCTCAGCGACAAGACGTTCATGGAGACGGCCGAGGAGAGCGACCCGGGCGACACCCAGCTTCTGGTGGAGAGCGCGGCCGGTCTCAAGGAGACCAGCCCCGGCCACTACAGCGGGACCACCGACCTGACCAAGGACACCGAGGAGAGCATCCTCGACGCGGCCACCCTCAAGGCCCTCGGCGAGAAGGCGAAGACCGTGCCGTTCGCGGCGGTCGTCGACAGCGCCGGCCACCTCACCAGCGCGGTCGTCAAGATCCCGGCGGCCGGCAAGACCAAGGCGCAGACCTACACGGTCACCTACAGCGGCTTCGGCAAGACCGCGAGCCCGATTGCGCCGGCCGCCGGCGACCAGCAGAAGGCTCCCGCGGCGGCCTACGAGTTGCTGAACGGCTGACCTGACCCGGGGGAGATGGCGGTCGCGCGGGTCACGGGGCTCGCGCGGCCGCCGACCGGATTGGGGATCCGTGACCGAATGCACCCTCTGCGGCCGTCTGGTCCTGGGCCTGACCGGCCATGACTGGACGGCCCTGCCCTGGATGCTGGCGCCCGGCACCGGCGTCCTGCCCGGTCCGTGCCACGTCCGCTGCCTCCAGGAGCTCGGCGCGGCCCGGAGCTGGGCGGCGGCCGTCGACGCGTACCACCGCCGGCGATGGCCTCGCTGGCTGGCCGGCCTCGACGCCGGTGTCGGCTGGCGGCTGCACAGCAGCCGCGCCGCCCGGCGTTTCCACCTCTGGCGCTCGGACGGTGGCCTGGCCTCCTTTCCGTACGCCGCCCTGGCCGTCACCCCGGTCCGGACCGGCACCGACCTGGCCGAGGCCGGCACCGCGCACGCCGCCGCGCTGCTGACCGCGATGGGCACCGATCGGCCCGGCATCGAGGTCCCGCTGCCCCGGATGATCGAGCGGCTGCGGCTCACCGACCGCTACCCGTTCGCCGAGGGCACCGTCACACTTCGCCGCGGAATCCTGGTCGCCGACCACCCGCTGGCCCTGACCAGGTCATGTCTGCTGGCGGCCGGCCGGCTCGCGGCAGAAGCCGCCGACATGTACCGCTCGCCGGATGAGGAATGACACCCGGATGTGATGGGATCTGCGCATGGGTTCACACGGTGAGTTCGTCTTCGTCGGTGGCTACACGGGTGACAAGGGCGGAGAGGCGGAGGGCATCACCCTCCTTCGCCGCGACCCGGCCTCGGGCGTGCTGACCCGCCTCGGCGTGGCGGCCCGCACCCCGTCCCCGTCGTTCCTGGCGCAGCACCCGACCCTCCCGATCCTGTATGCGGTGAACGAGCTCGACACGGACGGCACGATCAGCGCGTTCACCGTGGCCGTCGACGGCGAGCTGGCCCCGCTGTCGAGCCGGCCGACCGGCGGGTCCGACCCGGCCCACCTGTCGGTCACCGCGGACGGCCGCTTCCTGCTGGTCGCCAACTACTCGTCCGGCTCGGTCGCGGTGCACCCGCTCGATCCGGAGGGCGCCCCCGGCGAGCGCACCGACCTGCTCGATCTGGCCGGCAGCGGCCCGGACGCCGAGCGGCAGCGCGGCCCGCACGCGCACATGGTGGTCGAGGACGGGCACGGCGTCCTGATCGCCGACCTGGGCTCGGACCGGGTGTGGCGCTGCCGCCTCGACCCGGTCAGCGGCCGGCTCACCCTGCTGCCCCCGGCGGTCACCGCGAAGCCGGGCACCGGCCCGCGTCATCTGCGCATCACGCCGGACGGCACGCTGCTGCTCGTCGGCGAGCTGGCGGCCAACCTGACGTGGTACCGCCCGGCGGCCGACGGCTCGCTGGCCGCGGCCGGTGAGGTGGCGACGAGCGACCAGGGCGGTCCCACCTATCCGTCCGAGATCGTCTGCGGCCGCGACGGCCGGTTCGTCTACGTGGCCAACCGCGGCCCGAACACGGTGTCGACCTTCGCGTGGGACGGCGGCGGGGCGGTCAAGGTGGCCGAGGCGGCGACCGGCGGGGAGTGGCCGCGGCACATGATCCTGCTCGGGGATCACCTCTACGTAACCAATCAATTGTCACACAGCGTGACGACGTTCCGGATCGATCCCGAGAGCGGCGTCCCGGCACCGCAGGGTGAGCCGATGGCCGAGGCCAGCCCCACTTGCCTGTTGCGCTGGACATCGACGGCCGTCAGATGATCCGCGAGATAGTGCGTTAACGACCCTTCCGGCAAATCACCAAAAACCGGCCAGAGGCCCGTACTGATCGAGAGGGCGTCACTACCCAAGGTCACTTTGTCGGGCAACTGACCTAATCCGAGTAACTTTCCGCCAAACGTATATGGCGCTCAGGTTCAGCGATGCGCACTATAGAGCGCGTGTCAGGTCGCCATCGTCGAAACTTCAATTTCCGAGGGGCGGGCGTCGTTGGAGCCGCGATGGCGATTGTCGTCGTGCTTGCCGGGTCTTACCTGGGCTACCAACAACTCTCCGACTCCGGGTGCACCGGTTCAGTCCGGTTGACCGTCGCTGCGGCGACGGAGATCGCGCCTGCCATCGATCAAGCGGCACAACGCTGGGTCCAGGAGGGCGCGAACGTCAACGGGACGTGCATCGCGGTCTCCGTCAACCCGGTCAACCCGGCAACCATGGCCGCGGCCGTGGCGAGCGAGCACAAGGTCACGCTGACCGGGCTCGGCGCCGCTCCCGAGTCGGTCAAGGTGCCGGACGTGTGGGTTGCCGACTCATCGACGTGGCTGCTCCGCCTCAAGACCGAGGCCCCGGGCTTCGTGCCCACCGACGGCAAGCCGGTTGCGCAGAGCCCGGTCGTCGTCGCCATGCCGCAGCCGGTCGCCGAGGGCGTCGGCTGGCCCAACAAGAGGCTCGGCTGGAAGGACCTGCTCGCCCAGCTGAGCACCAGCACGCAGCTGCGCGTCGGCACCGTCGACCCGGCCCGTGATGCGGCCGGTCTGGCCGGTCTGCTGGCGTTCGGCCAGGCGGCCGGCACCGGTCCGGCGGCCCAGGCGGCCAAGGTCGGTGCGATCAAGGCGCTGGCCCAGTCCGCTTCCGCGCTGCGGGACGACCTTCTGCAGAAGTTCCCGCACTCGGCCGACGCCAACGACATTGCCACCAGCCTGAGTGCGGCGCCGCTGTCCGAGGAGGACGTCGTGGCGTACAACTCGGAGAAGCCCCCGGTGCCGCTGGTCGCGCTCTACCTCGACCCGAGCCCGCCGCCGCTGGACTACCCGTACGCGATCATGCCGGAGGTCGACCTGCAGAAGTCGGCCGCCGCGACCGGCCTGCGCCAGCAGCTGCAGACCGCTTCCTTCAAGAACGCTCTGGCCAGCGCGGGCCTGCGGGCTCCGGACGGCACGGTCGGGTCGGGCTTCGCCGCCCCGCTCGGCGCGCCGGACGCGTCGCCGGCCGTCAGCGCCAGTTCCTCCACCAAGTCGGAGGGTGGCGGCTCGGCCGCCGCCGGTCTCGACCCCAGCACGCTGAGCCAGGCGCTGGGCAGCTGGGCCGCGATCACGCTGCCCGGCCGGGTGCTCGCCGTCTTCGACGTCTCCGGCTCGATGCTGGAGCCGGTGCCCACCGCCGGTGGTGCCGACCGGGCCGCGGTCACCAGAGGTGCGGCGTCCGGTGGTCTGGCCCTCTTCGACGACAAATGGGCCGTCGGGGTGTGGTTGTTCTCGACCGAGATGAACGGCAAGAAACCGTACAAGGAGATCGTGCCGATCAGTCCGCTGTCGGCGAAACGCCAGCAGCTTCAAGACTCGATCAAGCAGATCGTGCCGAAGGCCAACGGCCAGACCGGTCTCTACGACACGTTGCTCGCCGCCTACCAGAACGTCCAGAATTCGTGGCAGGCCGGAAAGATCAACTCGGTCATCCTGTTCACCGACGGTGAGAACCAGAACAAGGACGGCATCAGCCAGCAGACGCTGGTCGCCAAGCTCAAGGCGCTGAACGACCCGAAGCGCCCGGTCCGGGTGGTCATCGTCGGTATCGGTACCGGCGTCAACCGGCAGGAGCTGGAGACCATCGTCAAGCCGACGGCGGCCGGCGGCGTCTTCATCGCCGAGGACCCGGCGAAGATCGGCGACATCTTCCTCGAGGCGATCGCGACGCGCTCCGGCGCCAACTAAAACCTTCAGGAGTACGCGGCGGCCGTCACCGAAAGGTGGCGGCCGTCGCCGTGTTTCCGGCATCCGCAAATCGCGACCCGGTGCTCGGTGTGCGACTCGCACCGGGAACACGAAGCCCGGGCCGCCGCAGGGTAGTCTCTGCTGCACCATGGCGGTTCACGACGGCCCGGACCCGATGAACGCGGCGGCGATCGACGACGCCGCGCAAGCGTTGCTGTCCGCCTGGGATGCCGCCCGCGAGCAGGCCACCCCACGACTGTCCTCGGCCCAGCTGAACGCCCTGCTGGCGGTCGAGCGCGCCGAGGGCGTCAACCTCGGTGGCCTGGCCGCCGAGCTGCACATGCTGCTGTCGTCGGCGAGCCGGCTCTGCGATCGGCTGGTCGCCTCCGGGTTGGTCGAGCGGGCTCCCGGCCGGGCCGACCGGCGCGAGATCGCCCTCTATCTGACCCCGTCGTCGCGTGCCCTGCTCGCCGAGCTCCGCCGGGTCCGCCGGCTGGCCCTCGCGGTGACCCTGGAGCGGATGTCCGGCTCCGGCCGGGCCGCCCTGCTGCGTGGCCTGAGCGAGTTCGCCTCGGCCGCCGCCGACAGCAACGGCGCCACCGCGTCCGCCCGCACCGCGTAACCCACGCCCGCACCGCGGCTCGCCGCACCGGGCGCGGCCGTTTCCGGAAGCTCGCGCCGGACGAGCAAGCGGGCCGCGGTCCGGCTGCGGTTGGGGTGCGGCCTACGCCGTACCGTTCAAGAAAGCCGCCGGGTCGTCGATCAGCTGTTGGATCACCGCGCCGGCGGCGCCGCGCATGGCCGCGTCCGGGCCGAGCGTCGCGGCACGCAGGGTGACCGGCGCCAGGCCCGCGGTCAGCACGCGGCGTGCCAGCTCCGCCTCGATCCCGGCGCGCAGCCGGGGAAACTCGGGAGCGTAGGCGCCACCCAGCACGATGACCGAGATGTCGAGAAGATTGACCACCGCGGCCAGGGCGATGCCGAGCGCGGACGCGGCGAGGTCGGCGTCGGCCGAGACCGCCTCCTGGCCGGCATATTGCTCCAGACAGCCGTTCGCGCCGCAGCGGCACGGCCGTCCGTCGGGAAAGACCGTGACGTGCCCGATCTCGCCGCTCCAGCCGCGTCCGCCCCGGTAGAGCTCGCCGTCGAGGACGATGCCCGCGCCGATGCCGATCTCGCCGGAGACGTAGAGGAAGGTCGGCTCGCCGTCGCCGGCCCGCAGCTCGCCCATCGCGGCCAGATTGGCCTCGTTGTCGACCGCGATCGGCAGCTCGCCGAGCCCGGGCAGCACGTTGAGCAGCGCGGGCGCGTCGACGTCCTGCCAGTCGAGGTTGGGCGCGACCCGGACGATGCCGTTCGGCGCGACCAGGCCGGGCACCGCGAGCGTGGCCCCGGCGATGGCGAGCCCGTCCGCGGTGGCCGCTTCCAGCGCCTGCAACGCCAGACCGCCCAGCTCGGCCAGGGAGGCACCGGGAGTGAGGTTGCGTTGATCACCCTGCGCGACGAACCGGTGCCGGACCTCGCCGGTCAGATCGAGCACGCAGGCGGCCAGATAGTCGACGTTGATCTCCAGCCCGAGCCCGGCCGGACCGCCCGGGCTGAGCGCCAGCCCGGCGGCCGGCCGGCCGGCGCCGGTGCGCGGGGCCGGGTCGTGCTCGGTGAGCAGCCCGCCCGCGATCAGGTCGTCGACGAGCGCGGAGACGGTGGCCCGGGTAAGGCCGGTCTGGGCGGAAAGTGCCGCCCGAGATGGCCGATCTGCGCTGTTCGCCACGGTACGCAGCACCAGCGCGAGATTATGGGCGCGCACGCTCGATTGCCGCACGGGGGCCCGGGAGGCGGTCATGATCCGGGCGTTCACGCCCTTGACAATGCCACACCGCCTCCAAATAATTCAACCAATAAACAAATCAGACCCGTTACGTGGAGGTAACCGTGCCGGTCCAACCCACACGCGAAGACAAGTTCACCTTCGGCCTCTGGACCGTCGGCTGGCAGGCCCGCGACGCGTTCGGTGACGCCACCCGTCCCGAGCTCGACCCGGTCGAGGCGGTGCACAAGCTCTCCGAGCTCGGCGCCTACGGCCTGACGTTCCATGACGACGACCTGATCCCGTTCGGGTCCGACGCCGCCACCCGCGACTCGATCCTCGCCGGCTTCAAGAAGGCGCTCGAGGAGACCGGCCTGGTCGTCCCGATGGTCACCACCAACACCTTCACCCACCCGGTGTTCAAGGACGGCGCGTTCACCAGCAACGACCGCTCGGTCCGGCGGTACGCGCTGCGCAAGATCCTCCGCCAGGTCGACCTCGCCGCCGAGCTGGGCGCCAAGACCTTCGTGCTCTGGGGCGGCCGCGAGGGCGCGGAGTACGACGTGGCCAAGGACATCTACGCCGCGCTCGACCGCTACCGCGAGGGCCTCAACCTCGTCGCGCAGTACTCCGAGGACAAGGGCTACGGCCTTCGTTTCGCGATCGAGCCGAAGCCGAACGAGCCCCGCGGCGACATCCTGCTGCCCACGCTCGGCCACGCCATCGCGTTCACGAACGAGCTGGAGCGCCCCGAGCTGTTCGGCATCAACCCCGAGGTCGGCCACGAGCAGATGTCCAACCTCAACTTCTTCGCCGGCATCGCGCAGGCGCTGTGGCACAAGAAGCTGTTCCACATCGACCTCAACGGCCAGCACTCGGTCAAGTTCGACCAGGACCTGGTCTTCGGTCACGGCGACCTGCTCAACGCGTTCGCCCTGGTCGACCTGCTGGAGAACGGCCCGGCCGGTGGTGGCCCGCTGTACGACGGCCCGCGCCACTTCGACTACAAGCCGTCCCGCACCGAGAACTTCGACGGGGTGTGGGAGTCCGCGGCGGCCAACATGCGGATGTACCTGCTGCTCAAGGAGCGGGCGCAGGAGTTCCGCGCCGACCCGGTGGTGCAGGAGGCCCTTGCCGCCAGCAAGGTGCTCGACCTCGCGAAGCCGACGCTGAACGAGGGCGAGACCTACCAGGACCTGCTGAACGACAAGAGCGCCTGGGAGGACTTCGACGTCGACGCCGTCGGTGCTCAGGGATACGGTTTCGTGAAACTGCACCAGCTCGCGATCGACCACGTTTTGAGGGCCAGCTGAGATGACTCTTGTCGCCGGGATCGACAGTTCCACCCAGTCCTGCAAGGTGGTCATCCGCGACGCGGAGACCGGCAAGCTGGTCCGGCAGGGCCGGGCCGCACATCCGGACGGCACCGAGGTGCATCCGGACGCGTGGTGGGCCGCGCTGCAACAGGCGATCGAGGAGGCCGGTGGCCTGGACGACGTGGCCGCCGCCTCGGTGGCCGGTCAGCAGCACGGCATGGTGGTGCTCGACGAGAACGGCGAGGTGGTCCGCCCGGCGCTGCTGTGGAACGACACACGCAGCGCCGGGGCGGCCGCCGACCTGATCCAGGAGCTCGGCGGCGGGGACAAGTGGGCCGACGCGGTCGGCATCGTCCCGGTCGCCAGCTTCACCCTGACCAAGCTGCGCTGGCTGGCCCGCAACGAGCCGTCCAACGCGGCCAAGGTGGCAGCGGTGTGCCTCCCGCACGACTGGCTGACCTGGAAGCTGTCCGGGTCGACCGACATCAGCACGATCAAGACCGACCGCAGCGACGCCAGCGGCACGCTGTACTGGTCGGCCAAGACCAATCAATACCGGCCCGACCTCCTTGAGCTCGGGTTCGGGCGTCTGCTGCAAACACCCGAGGTGCTCGGCCCCACCGGCATCGCGGGGCACCTGCCCAACGGGGCGCCGCTCGGCCCGGGCGCCGGCGACAACGCGGCCGCCCTGTTCGGCACCGGCGCCGGCCCCGGCGACGTGGTCGTCTCGATCGGCACCTCCGGCACGGTCTTCGTCTCGGCCGAGGTGTCGCCGGACGACCCGAGCGGCACGGTGGCCGGCTTCGCCGACGTCACCGGCCGGTTCCTGCCGATCGTGGTGACGCTCAACGCGGCCCGGGTGCTCGACGCCGCCGGCAAGCTGCTCGGCGTCGACCACGAGCAGCTGTCCCGGCTGGCGCTGTCCGCCCCGGCCGGCGCCGACGGCCTCGTCCTCATTCCCTACCTGGAGGGCGAGCGCACCCCCAACCTGCCGGACGCCACCGGTTCGCTGCACGGGCTCACCCTGAAGACCTCCGACCCGGCCCACCTGGCCCGGGCCTCGGTCGAGGGCATGCTCTGCGCCCTCGCCGACGGTCTCGACGCGCTGATCGAGCGCGGCGCCGAGGCCAACCGGATCGTGCTGGTCGGCGGCGGTGCGCGCAGCGAGGCGGTCCGCCGGGTGGCGCCGGAGCTGTTCGGGCTGCCGGTGCTGGTCCCGCCGCCGGGGGAGTACGTCGCGGACGGCGCGGCCCGGCAGGCCGCCTGGGTGGCGCTGGGCACCGCGGAGCCGCCGGTCTGGTCGGCCGAGCCGCCCGAGTCCTACGAGGCGGTTTCCGTCCCGCTCATTCGGGAGCAGTACAAAAAGGCCGCTAACCTTCTCGGGTGAACAAGGGCGGGCCGGCGCACCGGGTCTACAGCGTCGTGGTCTTCGTGATCCTGGCGTCGCTGGACAACGTGGCGATCGGCCTGGTCCCGCCCCTCTACGGCAGCATCGGCGACTCGCTCGGGGTCGGCGAGGGCCACATCGCCCTCGCCACCACGATCATGTTCCTGATCAGCGCGGTGGCGGCGATCGGTTTCGCGTACGCCGGCGATCGCACCGACCGTAAGCCGGTGCTGATCGCCGGCACCGCCATCTGGGTGGTCGGCACCGTCTGGTCCGGCCTGGCCGGGAGCTACGGTCAGTTCCTGCTGGCCCAGGTGATCGCCGCGTTCGGTCTCGGCGCTGTCGCGTCGGTCAGCTTCGCGGTGGTCAGCGACCTCATCTCGCCGAAGCGGCGCGGGCTGGTGATGAGCTTCTGGGGCCTGTCCCAGGGGGTCGGCACGCTGGCCGGCACGATGGTGGGCGGCCTGCTCGGGCACACCGACTGGCGGCAGCCGTTCCTGGTCACCGCGGCGGCCGGGGTGGTCGCGACGGTCGCCTACCTCTTCACCTACAACGTGCCGCGCGGCGACAGCCAGCCGGAGCTGGCCGGGGTCGAGTACGACGAGCGGATCCACGCCGGCGACCTGCCGGTGATCCTCGGCCGGCGCACCAACATCTGGCTGATCCTGCAGGGCGGCACCGCCCAGATCGCGCTGGGCTCGCTGGTGTGGCTGCCGGTGCTGTTCCGGTCCCGGGCCGAGGACCAGGGCTACTCGGCCGGCACCGCGGTGCTGGTCGGCAGCGTCTTCGCCACCCTGTTCCAGCTGGGCGGCGCGCTCAGCATCCTCGGCGGCCTGGTCGGCGACCGGCTGCAACGGCGGACACCGCGCGGCCGCGCCCTGGTCGCCGCGGTCGGCGTCACCGCCGCGGTGCCGTTCTACGTCGTGCTGTTCTTCGTCCCGATGACCATCGACGTGCCGGACGGGGCCGGCGCCGGGGAGGTCATCCGGGCGGTGCTCGCCGACGTCTTCACCGAGCCGTCGGTCGGCCTGTGCCTGGCCACCGCGGTCTTCGCGCTGATGCTTACGTCGGCGAACTCGCCGAACTGGTTCGCCCTGATCGCCGACGTGAACCCGCCCGAGCACCGGGGCACCGTCTACAGCCTCGGCAACCTGGTCAACGGCTTCGGCCGGGCCGGCGGCAACGCGATGGTGGCGGTCGTCTTCCGCGGGCTGGCCGGGGCGTTCCCGCCGCCGCTCAACTACGCGGTCGGGCTGGCCGGCTTCCAGTTCTTCTGGCTGCCGACCGGCGTCATGTTCTGGCTGGCCAGCAAGACGGTGGCGAAGGACATGGCCGATACGCACACCGCCCTGCTGGCCGCGGCCGCTGCCGAGTCAGAGCACCGCCCAGACGGTGACGTCGCCGGGGAGGCGGCCGTCGGCGTCGAGGGGTTCGCTCGTGAGCAGGACCCGAGCCCCGGCCGGTAACGCCACCGGCGCGGTGCCGAGGTTCGTCATCACCAGCACGTCACCGTTGCGGAAGGCGAGCACGTCCGACGACGTCTCCTGCCAGCCGAGGGAGCCGAGCCCCAGGCCGTGCTCCTTCCGCAGCGCGAGCGCCCGCCGGTAGAGCTCCCAGGTCGAGCCGGGCGCGCCCTGCTGGCGGTCCAGGGCGTACTCGGCCCAGGTGGCGGGCTGCGGCAGCCAGCTGGCGTCGGCCGGCCCGAAGCCGTAGGACGGGGCGTCGGCCTCCCACGGGATCGGCACCCGGCAGCCGTCCCGGCCCCGCTCGGTGTGCCCGGATCGGGCCCAGGCCGGGTCCTCGCGTACCTCGTCGGGCATCGTGGTGTGCTCCGGCAGCCCGAGCTCCTCGCCCTGATAGAGGTAGGCGGAGCCGGGCAGGGCCAGCATCTGCAGCGTGGCGGCGCGGGCCCGGCGCAGGCCGAGGGCGGTGTCCGGCTGCGGGTCGCCGGCGCCGATGCCGTTCATCCGGCCGGTGCCGACCGGGTAGCCGAGCCGGGTGGCGTGCCGCACCACGTCGTGGTTCGACAGCACCCAGGTGGTGGGCGCGCCGACCGAGTCGTTGGCGGCCAGCGTCGAGGTGATCACCCGGCGCAGATCGGCGGCCCGCCACGGAGCCTCCAGGTATTCGAAGTTGAACGCCTGGTGCATCTCGTCGGCGCGCACGTAACGGGCGAGCCGGTCGGCCGGCGACACCCATGCCTCGGCCACCAGGATGCGCTCCGGCTGGTACTCGTCGAGGATCGCGCGCCACTGCTGGTAGATCTCGTGCACGCCGTCCTGGTCCCACATCGGCGGCGGCGGGCCGGCCGGGTCGAGACCGCCCAGGATCGCGGTGGGGTGCGTCCAGTCGGCCAGGGTCTCCTCCTTGATCAGGCCGTGCGCCACGTCCACCCGGAAGCCGTCGACGCCGCGGTCCAGCCAGAACCGCAGGATGTCGGCGAACTCCGCGCGCACCTCGGGGTTGCCCCAGTTGAGGTCGGGCTGGCTGACGTCGAACAGGTGGAGATACCACTGCCCGTCCGGCACCCGCTCCCAGGCCGGGCCGCCGAACATGCTGGTCCAAGAGTTCGGCGGCTCGTCTCCTTTACCGGAGCGGAAGATGTAGCGCTCGCGCTCCGGGCTGCCGGGCGCGGCGGCCAGCGCGGCCTGGAACCAGACGTGCTCGCTCGAGGTGTGGTTGGGCACCAGGTCGACGATGAACTTCAGGCCCAGGTCGTGCGCCTCGCTGATCAGCTTGTCGGCGTCGGCGAGGGTCCCGAAGCGCGGGTCGACCGAGCGGTAGTCGGCCACGTCGTAGCCCGCGTCGTGCTGCGGCGAGGGGTAGAAAGGTGACAGCCAGACGGCGTCGATGCCGAGCTGCTTCAGGTGCGGCAGTCGCCCGGTGATGCCGGGCAGGTCGCCCATGCCGTCGCCGTCGCTGTCGGCGAACGAGCGGGGGTAGACCTGGTAGATGACGGCTTCGCGCCACCAGTGGTTGAGCATGCCGCCAGATTAATCGTCCAGAATGGCGGCGAACCGCTCCTCCGCCAGGTCCAGTTGATCGAGGATGTGGTCCTTGGCCGCCATCGACAGCGGGGTGTCCGCCCGCCCGACCAGCTCGCGCAGTTTGGGCACGAGTGGCCGGTATTTGGTGGCCGAGGAGAACGCCTTCTCCGCGGTGGTGTGGATGACGCCCACGCCGTTGTCGGTGAAGTCGGAGACCTTGATCACCCGGGCCCACGGGTCCCGGTCGAGGCTCGCCGCCACGTGCTCGCGGTACTGCTCGTGGCGGTCGCGGTCCGGGTCGTACTCCGGGTTGGTGACCGAGCGGACCAGCTCGGCCACCCTCGGGTTGAACCGGCGGGCCAGCTCGGCGATGGCCGCGTCGGTCAGCTCCTGGTGCGTGCCGTCGGCCAGCAGGCCCAGCTCGGACGGGTGGTCCTCGACCGCGTCGTGCAGCAGCGCGGCGGCGAGCACGTCGACGTCCCGCACCCCGTAGTACCTGATGATCCGGATCGCGACCCGGAGCAGGTGGTTGAGGTAGGGCTCGCGGACCCGCCGGTCGTCCGCGTGCAGTTTGGTGGCGAGGTCGAGCGCGGACACCAGCTCGGCCCGGTCGTCGGGCGGGAAGGTGTCCACCTCCATCAGGAAGCGGTCCCGCAGCCCCGCCTCGCCGTAGACCTCGGTGATCGCATGCAGTGGCATCGACAGCAGCATCCGGGTCGCCATGCGCTCAGCATAGGTTTTACCCGTTGGTAGTGGACCGTGCGGGAACGGGCCGGGGTGACGGACGCCGGGACTGGGTGGCCATCGACGCCTGCTTGAGTGACCACGGACTGGTGGTTCCGGCATGCATGCCCCGCTTCGGAGTGACGGCGCCGTCGGTGAATTCCTCCTCGGTCATCGCCTGCAGTGCGCTCAGCGCGACCCCGATGATGGTGGCCGCGGTGATCACCGTGATCGGCACGATCATCGTGAGCGGCCGGATGCCGTGCACGTCCTCGACGCGGTTGTCGAGCGTGACGTTCATGGCCGCCATGCCGGTGTAGTGCATGCCGCACACCGCGATCGCCATGATCGCGGCGGCGCCGGAGACCGGGAGCCAGCCGCGCACCGAGATGGCGAACCAGAGCGCCACCGTGGACGCCACCACCGCGATGATGGCCGAGGCCAGCACCAGCGCCAGGTTGTAGTGGATGGTGCCGGCCACGTGCATGCCCTCCATGCCGCTGTAGTGCATGGCCAGCACGCCGCCGCCGGTGAGCAGGCCGGCCCCGATCACCCGGGAGAGCCGGCGCGGGCCGTGCCCGACGATCATCAGGCCGAAGCCGACCGCGATCACCGCGAAGACCAGGCTCAGCAGGGTCATCCCGAGGTCGAACCGGACCGGGCTGGCCGGCACGTCGAAGCCGAGCATCGCGGAGAAGTGCATGAGCCAGATCGCGCCGCCGCCGATCGCGAACGCGGCGATCCCGAGCCACCGGGTGCGCCGGCTGCCGGTACGGGCGTCGCGGGCGCGGGCCGTGCAGAGCAGCCCGAAGAAGGAACCCAGGAACGCGAGCAGGTACGCCGCGAGCGGATTGAAGACCCCGTACGTGAAGTGATGGACCTCGGTCACTGCGGTACCTCGAGAGGATCGACGGATATGCCCGAGTGATTTACGGCCAGAAACTCGGACATTCGTCGCACCGCATGTGCGGTCCATCACAAAGAGTCCCGACGCCGGGACAAAGAAGAACCGGGACCACCGATTGATCGGTAGTCCCGGTTTCGGGGGATTCAGTTGTTCTTGGGCCGGGGGGATCAGGTGAAGATGCTGACGCCGCCGGGACCCACCAGGAGACCGACGATGATGAGCACGATGCCCCAGAGGAGCTGCCGCCGGAACAGCGCGAGGATGCCGGCGACCACCAGGATGACTGCGAGGATCCAGAGGATGACGTCCATGCGATCGGGTTACCCGGACCCTCGAAATCGGAAACCCACCTAGTTGGCGACCAATGCGGAGTCCACGCTGTCGGACAGCAGTTGGTAGACGTTGTACGCCTGCTTGATCACCGGATGGGCGACGTTGCGCACCGGAACCCCGCCCGGAGTCCGCCCGCGTTCCGAGCCGTGGTGCGCGTGCCCGTGCAGGGCCAGCGCGGCCGGCGTGGCGTCGATCGCCCGCCCCAGCTGATAACAGCCGAGGAACGCATAGATCTCCAGCGGTTCGCCGACCAGCGTGTCCGGCACCGGGGCGTAGTGGGTGAGCGCGACCAGGGCGTCGACCTGCACCGACATCAGGGCCGCCTCGAGCCGCTGGGCGATCACCTCGGTGGTGCCGACGAACTCCTTCATCTCCCGCTCGCCGAAGTTGCTGGCGCAGGCCCCGGCGAACCCGCCGCCGAACCCCTTCACCCCGGCGATGCCGAGTCGATGCCCGTGCAGCTCCAGGACGGTCGCCTCGCCCTCCAGCACGGTGATGCCCGCGTCGGTGAGCACATCGGTGACCCGGGCCTGCTGGTCGCTCTGATGGTCGTGGTTGCCCAGGACCACCACGACCGGCACGCCCAGCCCGCCGAACTCGGTGACGAAGCAGCGCGCCTCGTCGACCGTGCCGTGCCGGGTCAGATCCCCGGCGATCAGCAGCGCGTCGGCCCGGTCGGGCAACTCCTCGAGGGCCGGCCGGAACCGGCCGAGGACGTCCTTGTCCACGTGCACGTCGCCCACGGCAGCGATCCGGATCATGAAATCTCCTCCACCTCGCTGGGCGCCTGGGCCCGGGTGATGCCGATGTCGCAGACGATCTGCACGTCCGGGAATCGCTCGTTGATCTGCAGGCAGATCGCGTCCCGGCGCTGGGTGCTCTCCACCTCGCCGCCCAGCACCAAGTGGTGCTCGCGGCGGTTGACGGTGATGCCCAGTTCGGCGATCCGCCCGTCGGTGAGCAGGCTCTGGATCTCGGCTTCCAGGTACTCGTCGAGTTGAGTGCTCATCTCATCCCCCTACTCCCATGGCTTGGTCCCCCGGCAAGGGGACGACGTCCAAGCGATCAAGCAAGATCAAGAACGCTTCGGCGTACGGCGATCCGGTCGTCTCCCGCCGGACCCGGTTCCAGTCGATCTGCTCCCGCAATGAGCGGGCCACCGGGAATCCGGTGGCGAAGTCGCAGTAGTGCTGGCTGTAGCTGAGCAGCTTGTGCACCATCAGCTGGGTAGCCGAGATCACCGGCATGTTGATCGCCTCGACCGAGATCATTTCGCAGTCGCGCAGCGTCTCGTCGGTGACCGGAGTCTCCACCGGGCGGTAGATCAGATCCACCATCCGGTCCTCCTCGTAGACCTTGACCAGCCAGTCCTCCGGCGGCTGCTCGGTCTTGAAGCCGACCCCGGCGAGCGCGGTCAGCGCCGCTTCCTTGTCCTGTTCCCGGATCAGGAAGTCGACGTCGTGATCGCTGGAGTGGCCACCGTGCGCGTAGACCGCGAAACTGCCGCCGAGAGCGAACGGGAGGTCGGCGGATTTGAGGGTGGCGGCCACCCGCTTGAGCGTGGTGGCCAGCCCGGCATCCACGTGGTGCGGCATGGCGTTTCCCCCTGTCGGCGTGTTCGGTCCGTGCCGATATCTCCTACCCGGGCGCGCTTCCCCGTGAACCTCACGCCAAGGGGTCCAGCGAGCCATTTCAACTGCTTGACCCCATTTTGGTACGACGTGGCGAGCGCTTGCTGTGAAACGCTATGGGCAGGCCCGGTTACCGTTGGTGGGCATGACCCGCCAATCGCGCACGATCGCCCTCGTCGGGATCGACGGAAGTGGCAAGACGACCCAGGCTCACCGGCTCGCCGACGCCCTGGCCGCCGACGGTTTGCGGGCCTCCTACCGCCGGAACGCGGGCGGCCGGCGCTGGTTCGGCCGGCTCTCCGCGAGGCTGGGCCGCGGCGACGACGCCGAAGACCTGCTGGGCCGCAAGGCCATGCTCTTCGTCGAGTCGGTGCTGCGCTGGCTGGCCATCCTGCGCACGCTGCTGCGCCGCGCCTTCACCGGCGAGATCACCGTGATGGACCGGTACGCGGTCTGCCAGTACGCGAGCCTGCGTGCCCGGGCCGCGCAGCCCGCCGCCGAGCGCCGCGCCCGGCTGGCCTACCGGCTGTTCCCGAGCCCCGACGTGACCTTCCTGCTCACCGTGGACCCGCAGATCGCCCACGACCGCATCGAGGCCCGCGGCTACGACCACGAGAGCACCGACTACCTGTCCGCGGCCGCCACCGCCTACCGGTCCCTGCCCGAGTACCCGAGCTTCGTGGTGATCGACGCCAACGGCACCCCGGACGAGGTGGCCGCCGCGATCCGCAGCCGCCTCCCGATGCCGGCCACGGTAACCAGGGCCGGTTCCCGGGTCCGCACGTTGGTCCTGGCCGGCGGCCCGCTCCTGGCCGGCGCGACCGCCCTCGGCTGGCAGTTGGCTGAGTCCTTCTGAAGCGGCTACGCCTGCCCGTAGACCGGAACCTGCGCGCCGGTGGTGGGCGCGGAAGCGTCCGAGGCGAGGAACAGGATCGCCGGGGTGATCTCGTCGGGCCGCACCCAGCGCTCGAAGTCGGCGTCCGGCATGCTCCGCCGGTTGGCCGGGGTGTCGATCACACTGGGCAGCACCGTGTTGCAGCGCACACCGGCCTTCTTGTACTCGACCGCGACCGCCCCCGCGAACGCCAGCACCGCGGCCTTGGCCGTGACATAGCCGGCCGCCCCGGGGAACGGCGCCACCGCGGCCCGCGACGACACGCAGACGATCCCGCCGCCGCCGGCCGCGACCAGATGCGGCAGGGTCGCGGCGGTGACCAGATAGGTCGGCCGCAGGTTCACCGTCAGCATCCGCTCGAAGTCCTCGACGGGGGTGTCCGCGACGAGCCCGCCCCCGCCGTACGCCCCGGCCAGATTGACCACCGCCCGCAGCGGCGCCCCCGGCTCCCCGGCCGCGGCGGCGACCGCGGCGGCGACGTCGGCCGTGTCACTCAGATCACCCTCGACGCCGATCGCCCCCGCCGGCAGCACCGTCCGCCGTCCGGGCCGCACCGGCGCGACCACCCGCCACCCGTCCGCGAGGAAGGCCTCGACGGTGGCCGAACCGAGCCCGCCGGCCCCACCGGTGACGATTACCGTCCGCGAGTTGCTCATGGAACCCATGCTGCGCCTGTGTTTCTCGTCACTGTGTTCCGGGGTAGGAAACAAGCGTCACCTGCCCGGGCGTCACTCGTACGGGCGAGTGTTCTCCGGCGGGCCGTGCCGCATTGTGGCAGGTGGTCCCGTTCGGGAGGCGTGCATCGGGATCTTTTCGGCGAGGCTTTTGTTTCAGGCCGGTCGCGAAGCTGTCGATGCTGCACCTGAACCCGGGACGGCTACTGGCCGTACTGGGTAGTGACGAGCGTCCCAAGCACAGTGGTGATGCGTGTCGCTGCGACGGATGAGGGGCCGATGGTGTCATTGAGACCAACGCGGGTATGCGTCATGCTGCGCGACCGAGGTCGGCTGCAAAGATCGCCCGCACTGGACGAGCCCTTCCTCAGCAACATCGCACGCGGCTCTCAGGAATCGCTCAGGCATTCGTGACACTTTCGACCCACCAGCCGGAATCAGTGCGAGCAGCCATTTGTTGTGTAGATGCCAGTAGCCGCAATGTACGAACTGCGGACGTTACGGGGAGGAACTGATGAACACAGGGTTTGCCCGTAACGGGGTTAGTAGTGAACGCAATGAGGGGACCGTGGGCAACGTGGAGAAGAACACCGTCATGCGGACCGACCAGGTCGCCGAGGAGCGGGATCTGGTCGGCGTCTATCTGCACGAGATCTCCCGGACGCCGCTGCTGGACGCAGCTCAGGAAGTCGAGCTCTCCAAGCAGATCGAGGCGGGCCTCTACGCCGAGTTCCTGCTCGACGAGGGCAAGGCCAAGCCTGGTGTGAGCCGGGAAGAACTGGAGCGCCTCGTCCAGGAGGGGCAGCGCGCGAAGGACCTGTTCATCCGGGCCAACCTGCGACTGGTCGTGTCGATCGCCCGGCGTTACGTGCGCTCGGGCATGCCGATGCTCGACCTCATCCAGGAGGGCAACACCGGCCTGGTTCGCGCGGTCGAGAAGTTCGACTACGAGCGCGGCTACAAGTTCTCGACCTACGCGACGTGGTGGGTGCGCCAGGCGATCAGCCGGGCCATCGCCCAGCAGGAGCGCACCGTGCGCCTCCCCGTGCACCTGGTCGAGGACGTCAACCGGATGCGCAACGTCACCCGGCAGCTCGTCCGTGAGCTGGGCGCCGACCCGGAGCCCGAGCAGATCGCGACGGCGCTCGGCGTGACCGTCGAGCGGGTCAACGAGCTCACCCGGTGGGCGCAGGACACGGTCTCGCTGGACACGCCGGTCGGCGACGACGGCGACACCAACCTGGGCGACCTGGTGGCCGACAGCGACGCGCCGTCGCCCGAGGAGATCGTGCTGACCGCTCTGGAGCGGCAGCGCATCGAGGGCCTGCTCAACCACCTCGACGACCGGTCGGCCGGCATCATGCGGGCCCGCTACGGCCTCGAGGACGGCCGGGAGCACTCGCTGACCGAGGTGGCCTCGCGCTTCTCGCTCAGCCGGGAGCGCATCCGCCAGCTCGAGATCCAGGCGCTCGGCCGGCTGCGCGAGCTGGCCCGGGCCGAGGGCCTGCAGGCCGCGTAACCAAGCAACATCCCCCGACGAAAAGGCCGGTACCCTTCAGGGGTACCGGCCTTCCGCGTATCCGGGGGAGAGGAAGTTACTTGACCCGGCCGTAGCCGTACGGGGTCATGATGTTGATCGACCTCTTCTTGATCGGCTCGCCCTCGCGGGACGCGTCGATGATCATGCCGCCGCCGACGTAGATGCCGACGTGGCCGAGGCTGCGATAGAACACCAGGTCGCCCGGTTGCAGCTGGGACTTCGTGATGCGGGCGGTCGCGCTGTACTGCGCGGCGGCATTGTGCGGCAGCGACTTGCCGGCCTGCTTCCACGCCATCATGGTCAGACCCGAGCAGTCGAACGTGCTGGGCCCGGAGTCGCCGTAGCCGTAGTAGGCCGGCTTGTTGGCCTGCACGTAGGCGTAGTCGACCGCCTCGCCAGCCGAGCCCGAGATGTCCGGGGCGGTGCCCGCGGCGCCGGAGACGCCCTTCTCGGTGGCGCTGCCGTAGGCCTGCTCGCGCAGCGCCCGCAGCTTCTTGATGTCGCCCTCGATCTTCTTCTTGCGGGCGTCCATCTCGGCGAGCTGGGCCGCCTGCTTGGCCTGCGTCGTCTTCAGAGCGGCGGAGCGCTCGTTGAAGGTCTGCGTCGTGTTCGTGTAGGCGTCGATGTCGCGCTGGTTGGACTTCTGGATCAGGTCGAGGTAGCTCATCCGCTCGATGAGACCGCCCTGCTCACCGCCCAGCATCGCGGACATCGGGCCGACCCGGCCCTGCTTGTAGGACGTGGCCGCGATGTTGTTGACCTGAGCGCTGGCGACCAGGAGCTTCGCCTTGGCCGGCGCGATCGAGGCGGCCAGGTTCTTCTGGTCGGTCCCGGTCTTGGCCAGGTCGATCTTGAGCTTGTTGTACGACTCGGTGATGTCCTCGAGCTGGTCCGACGCAGTGTCGATCTTCTTTTTCAGCTCGGTCTCGGACGGCGCCGCGTGTGCCGAGGTCGCCATCGACCCGGTGAGTGCGAGCGCCATTGCCGCGACCACGAGTGACCGAAGCCTGGTTCGGGGGTGTGGCACCGGTTGCTGGCCTTTCTTCCGCTCGGCCGCCTACCGGGTTAGCTGTCGGATTCGGGCTCGGAAGAGTGCCCTACCGCTCGCGCGGATTCACCCCAGAAACGCGGTTCCCCGGTTCTGCCGCGACAACCTTGCGTGCTCGGGGGAGAGCATGCGGTTACCGCGCGGATTCGGCGACGTTGGCCGGTGCCACCGAGGGTTTGTGGCTGCGGACCGATCCAACCGCACTAACTTATCGGCGCGGAAAACAAAATCAAGGTCTGCGCAAGGGATTTAAGACAAAGGTCAGAGATGCGTAAATGATCCTGATAACACATTGTCATTTGCCGGAGACGCCGCGTTAATCAGCGGCTCAAACTGGACTTTTCGCCAGCTCGGCGGGGATCCACACCTGGCTCACCTTACGCTCCGCCCAGAAGGAGAGGAACGGGATCGTGCCCGCCGCCATCACCAGCAGCATGCGCGGGAACGCCCACCCGGCCCGGCGAGCGAGATCGAAGGTCAGCACCAGGTAGACCATGAACAGGAAACCGTGGGCCGGGCCGACGAGGGCGACCACGGTGTCGTTGTCGCCCAGGTATTTCAGCGGCATGCCGACCACGACGAGCGCGAGCAGGCACACGCCGACGATCCACGCGATGATCCGGTAGCGGGTCAGGGCTCCCTGCACGATCCACGTCCTATTTCGTCGAGCTTTGGTTACCGGGATAGTCGACCGGGCGGGCACCGGGGTGCGCGGCCAGCCAGACGAGGTAGTCGTTGTAGGCGGACAGCTCCGCGTCGTCCTCGGTCGCCGGCGCCTGGACCGCCACCCGGACCGGCCGGCCGACCGTAACAGGCCCACCTGGGACCCGTGGCGCCTCGTCCTCCTCGGCCGGCTCGTCGGCCGGCTTCGGCGGGCGGCGGGTCAGCTGCACCTCGCGCCACCAGAGGAAGGCGAAGAAACCGGCGAAGACCGGCCACTCGAACGTGTAACCCCAGCTGAGCGAATTGCCCCCGCTGGCCCGGCTGAACTGCCACCAGCCCAGGCCGAGGCATCCGACCACGACCACCAGGGCCGCGACGTGCCGCGCTATCCACGCCGGCGTCCACAGCCCCTTCATGCTCACGAGAATACCGACGAGGTGAGTGTGGCCCGCGTCACAACCACTAACGGAATCGCGGCCGGGGGTCGACCGTTGATAGCGGATGTCGGTGTGACCAGTGTCCCCGGGCCTCACCACTAATGCCTTCACGGAATACCGTTCGGCTGGAGCCGTGTCGTGCCAATCGCCGAGAGGCGACCTGCACACCGACATCTTTTGGGCAACGTCCCCGGGTTCACCCGGGGGCGTTGTTCTTGTTCCGGGGTCCCTTCCGCCGGGGTGCATGATCAGCACGAGCGCCCGGCGACGCCACCCGGTAGGGGCAACGAACTTCCGTGTCTGTCGATGGTCGTGGCAATATGCCCCGCGTGTCTGCACCGAATCGCCGGATTTCGTCCCCGCTGCGTGGTCCCGCACGTTTGCTGCGCCGCCCGGCCAAAACGCGTAGTGCGGCCCGTGCGGCGGCCCTGAGCGGCCCGCACGCGGTCGAACTGGCCGGACTCCTGCACGAGCTGTCGGTGCGCCTTCTCGGCGCGGAGAGCTTCGCTGTGGCGATCGAACGCCTGGCGGCCTTCGTCGCCGGTGCGGTGCCGGGCACGGTGCGTTGCTCGGTCACCCTGATCGGCGAGGGCGGCCCACCCACCTGCACCGCGAACGCTGCGATCGGAGCGAGCCTCGACACGCTTGCGTACGAGCTGAGCACCGGTCCCGGGCTCGACGCGGCCCGCAGTCGCGCCCTGACCACGGCGGACGACCTCTACACCGACGAGCGCTGGCCGCACCTGGCCGAGCCGGCCCGTGCGGCCGGGATCCACGCGGTGGTCGCCATCCCGCTCGACGTGCCCCGGGCCGAGGTCGGCGCGGTCAGCCTCTACCTCGATCGGGCCGGTGCGCTCGGGCCGGATCCGCTGATCACCGCGATGGCCCTGGTCAACCAGGCCGAGGTGCTGCTCGGCGAGCTGCGCCGGCGGGACGAGACGAGCACCGACGCGACGGTCGACCGGGCGGTCGGCGTGATCATCGCGCAGCGCGGTTGCGGCGTGCGGGAGGCCTACGACGTGCTGACCGAGACCGCCCAGCGACTCGGGATCGACCGGCACGCGGTCGCCGACCGCCTGGTCGCCGCCGCGGCCGCCCGCAACGCCTGAGGCTTACTCGGCACGTCAATCGCGTTGATCTTCACAACAGCCATGGCCAAACGCTGCTGCGGGCGGATACGGATCGAGCCGGGGGCCGCGCGTGGCGGCCCCGGCTCGACGGTGACGTGCTCCGGGCGTACACCCGGAACGCTTTTGATCTCTTAGGTGTCCTTGCCGGCCGGGATCTTGTCGTGGCCCGGGCCCGCGCCTACCTCGCCGGGCACGCCGTCGCTGTTCTCCGCGGCCAGGATGTCGTCGGCGCGCTGCTGCTGCGCCGAGCGCTGGGAGAGCGGGATCTCGGGCAGGAAGAAGACCACGATCAGGCCGATCACCATGATCGCGAGGGCCATCAGGAAGACCACCTGGATGCCGTCCGAGAAGCCGGTCTTGAACGGGTGGGCGAGGACGTCGGTGAGCTTGTTGATCCACGAGGTGTCGCTCAGGTCGTTGCTGCCGCCGCCGCTGGTGGCCTGCTGCAGGATCTTCGCCTGGTCGGGGTGGTCGGCCAGCGCCTTCTGGAAGTCGGGCGTCTGCGCGGCCGCGGTGAACGAGTTGCTGATCTTGCCGGGCAGCACGTTGAACAGCACGGACAGGAAGATCGCGGTGCCGAGCGTGCCGCCCATCGAGCGGAAGAACGTCACCGAGCTGGTGGCCACGCCGATCTCCCGCGGGTTGACCGCGTTCTGCACCGCCGTGATCATCGGCTGCATGTTGCCGCCCAGGCCGAGGCCCATGACCACCATGATCAGCATGGTCTGCCAGAGCGGGGTGTCCGCGCCGATCAGCGCGAAGAGTCCCAGCGCGACCAGCATCAGGGAGCTGCCGATGATCGGGAAGATGCGGTAGCGGCCGGTGCGGGCGATGAGCTGACCGGCGGTGATCGAGCCGGCCATGATGCCGAGCACGAACGGGATCATCTGCAGGCCGGCCTGCGTCGCCGATGAGCCCTTCACGATCTGCAGGTACAGCGGGACGGTCATCAGGCCGCCGAACATCGCCATGCCGAGGATGCTGCTGGAGGCTGCGCCGACGGCGACCGTGCGGTTGCGGAACAGCCGCAGCGGCAGCAGCGCCTCGTCGCCATAGGCGCGCTCGGCGAAGATGAACGCGACGATGCCGATCACGCCGACCGCGAAGCAGGCGATCGCCCGGCCGGAGCCCCATCCCCAGTCGCGGCCCTGCTCCGCCACGGTCAGCAGCGGCACCAGGCCGACGATCAGGCTGAGCGCGCCGGGCCAGTCGATCCGGTGGTCGGTGCGGTGGTGCGGCAGGTGCAGGACCCGGGCCACGACCGCCATGGCGGCGATGCCGATCGGCACGTTCAGGTAGAAGACCCAGCGCCAGCCGTCCACCCAGAGGATGGTGTCGGCGCCGGCGAAGAAACCGCCCAGGATCGGGCCGATGACGCTCGCGGTGCCGAAGACGGCCAGGAAGAGGCCCTGGTAGCGGGCCCGTTCGCGGGGCGGCACGATGTCCCCGATGATCACCAGGGCCAGCGACATGAGGCCACCGGCGCCGATGCCCTGGATCGCGCGGAAGGCGGCCAGCTCGTACATGTTCTGGGACAGGCCGCAGAGCATCGAGCCGACGATGAAGATGCCGATCGCGAACAGGAAGAACGGCCGCCGCCCGTAGATGTCGGACAACTTGCCGTACAGCGGCGTGGAGATCGTCGACGTGATGAGGAACGCCGTGGTGGCCCACGCCTGCAGGTTGAAGCCGTGCAGGTCGTCGGCGATCGTCCGGGTCGCGGTCGCCATGATGGTCTGGTCGAGCGCGGCCAGGAACATGCCCATCATCAGCCCACCGAGAATGGTGAGGATCTGCCGATGGGTGAATTCCGAGGAGGGCGCTGCCGGTGCTTCGGTCTTGGGGTTGCTCACGCGATCTCCCGTGGTGGTGTCGCGGTCGGTTCGCTGCGTAAGCGCGTCTCGACCGCCGTATTGAATTCGGTGAAGAGCTCGACGAACGCCTCGACCCGTTCGGCCGGCCAGCCGCTGAGCGCCTCGGCGAGCATTGCCTCGCGGGCCTCGTGCAGCTGACGGCAGGCGTCCAGGCCGGCCTCGGTGATCGCCAGCCGCGATGCCCGCCCGTCCTCCGGGTCGGCCTCGCGCCGGGCCAGGCCGGCTTTCACGAGCTGGGCGGCCTGCCGGCTGACCGTCGAGGGGTCGGCCTGCTTGACCTCGGCGAGGTCGGTCACCCGCATCGGACCGTGGAACCGCAGCGGGAAGAGCAGCATCAGCGCGGAGAACTCCGCCCCCATGTCCCCCTTGTTGAGCATGCTCTTGGCCCGTGCACCCAGCCGGAAGAACCGCACAAGTTCGTCGGCCAGCCGGGACGCCCCGGTTGCCGGGTTCTGCTGTTCCACCTGCGGCCTCGCTTGAAAGCTTGATTAATGCGTGCAGCCTACAACTGGTTGCGCGATGAAAACATCTTGGTTTTCGGCCAGCGGAGAGTGACGCTCATCGCATCCGCCAGACGGTGGTCACGAGCGATTCGGCTTCCTCCAGCGCGGCCGGTACCGGCACGGTGTACTCGGCCAGCGCAGTGAAGAGCCGATCCGGGAAGTACCCCCGTCCGGGGTCGCCAACCAGGACATCGACCGAATTTCGGCGGGCTTCGCGGAGAATTTTGGTGATCTGGGGCGCGACCGCCGGGCTGTAGAACACGTCGCCCGCCAGGATCACCTCGGGGCGATCCGGGGTGTCACCGACGGTGACGCCGTTCGCTCGCGCGTTGCGGAGGGCGGCGGCCACCGCGGCCGGGTCCAGGTCGGTGGCCGCGACATGGGCGGCGCCGGACCGGGCGGCGGCGATGGCGGCCACGCCGGAGCCGGTGGCCAGGTCGTGCACGCGCTTGCCGGCCACCGTTTCCGGATGGTCGAGGACGTATCGGGCCAGGGCCTGGCCGCCGGCCCAGACGAAGGCCCAGAACGGGGGCGGTTCGTCGCTGCGGAACTCGCCGCCGGTCAGATCGAACAGGCCGACCGGCTCCTTGACCAGGTGGAGCGAGATCTCGGGAGCGAGCGGGACGGGGAGCAACGCGGTGGTCGGCACCCCGCGATTCTGCTCTCCTGCGTTACCTCTTTTGGGTCAGAGGACCGGAGTCGGCTCGGTGCGCTGGGCCATCACGAGCTTGGCGCGGTATGCCGTGCGGGCCTCGGCGGCCCACGCGACGTCCTCGTCCTCCAGGAGCGGGCGGGTGGCCAGGAAGGCGGCGGCGGTGAGCGGCTTGACCGCCCGCGCGGCCGAGCGGCCCTCGGCCGCGGCGATCAGCTCCTCGAAGCGGGCCACGTCGACCCGGACCCGGTCGGGGTCGAGGCGCAGGCGGCCGCGGTGGATGCCGATCACCGAGTCGCGGGAGCTTACGCCCGGTTCGAGGTGCTTCCGAAGAACCGACAAGTCGGCCTCAACGGACTTCTTGCTCGTGCCCAGCAGCTCGGCCAGCTCCGAGATGGACGTCTCGCCACGCAGCGCGAGCAGGGCAAGCAGGTGCCTCGGACGGTCGCCGCCGAAGTCACGCCCCGCCAGGTGCTCGCCCCGAGTGCGAACCTCGACGCGGCCGAAGAGCTGGATGTCGAACATGAATCGAAACTCTCCGTCTGAGAGAGTTGTGCGGCAAGCCCCAACGCGAGGGGTGCAGATCAACCGAAAGACTGGTGATCGCGTCCGCTTGGCCTCATCCTGCTTCCGGGCGTACCGGCGGAACGGATCCGGCCCGACGCATCGCCAGCCTGTTGGTAGGGCAAAGATGAGTGCCGGTACTCCTTAGACTTCCGGGGTCCGTTCGGTTGAAAGGTGGCGCATGAACAACGGCGAAGCGATCAGCGTCCTCGTCGTCGACGGCCACCAGACGTTCGCCGAGCTGCTCGGACACGCTCTGGCCGGCCAGCCTGACCTTGAGTATGTCGGCCACGCACGCACCGGTGCGGAGGCCCTGCAGTTGTCCGCACAGCTCCAGCCCAATGTGATCCTCCTCGATCCAGAACTGTCCGATGCGGACGGAATTGCGATTGCTGAGCTGATTCGCGTACGGCAGCCGGACACACGTGTGGTGATCCTCACTGCGAGCAATGAATCGGCTCTTGTCGGTCGCGCGACGGCGGCCGGTGCGGCCGGCTTCCTGTCCAAGAACGGTGCGCTCGGCGACGTGCTCAACGCGCTACGCACCGCACACGGCGGCGGCATGACCGTCTCCACCGACATCCTCGCCCGGCTGCTGCGCAGCACCACCCCGGCGGTCGCGCCGCGTGGCGGCGGGCTGACCTCGCGCGAGGACGAGGTGCTCCATCTGATGGCGGCCGGACTCGACGCCCGGGCCATCGCCCGGCGGCTCGGAATAAGCCTCCACACCTGCCGCGGGTACGTGAAGGCGGTGCTCGCCAAGCTCGGCGCGCACAGCCAGCTGGAGGCGGTCGCGATCGCCACTCGGCGCGGTCTGATCCGTCCCGGTCGGCAGTAACTCTAAGTAGTTCACGCTTGCACTCATCCGCGTGAACTTCAGATCCGTACCTCCCGTCGGGGTAGCCGGAATTCCGGCGATGCGACAGGGGAGACTCGCTGTGGACCGAGAAGCAGCAGACGACGCGTCCGATGTGGCGGTGGCCGACCCGACGGCCTTCGGCACTCGGCGGGGGCGAGAGGGCGACACCCTCTACCGCCGCCCACCAGCACACCCGCCGGTCGACTCGACCACCGGCGGATCATGGTTCACCGACGGCACCGACGTGCCCGGGTTTTCGGCGATCCGGCCGTCATCGGGCGGTCCGTCATCGGATTCAGCCGCGGCCGAGCCGGCCGCGCCGGACTTCGGGCCGGCGACGCCCCGTGGTTCCGGGCGTGCGTCGTTCGGCTTCAGTGACGGGCCGATCTCACCGAAGCGCACCGCGCCGACCTCCGGGCCGCCCGCCGCGACCTCGGACGACGCCGACTACGCGGACTACCCCGACACCGGATTCCCGGAACCCGGGCTTTCGGACACCGGTTACTCGCGGTCCATCTACTCCGACGAGTTCACTCCCGCCGCCGGGCGCCGCTCGGCGGAGCCCAGCCCGATCGATCCCCGCCCGATGGAGCCGGCCCTTCCCGCCATCTCGAACTGGCCGCCGCCGGCCCGGCTCTCACCCGGGCTGGACACGCTCGACCGGGTGCCGGCCGCGACCGCGCTGAGCGGGACGTCCGACGAGTTCGCGAGCTGGCGGAGCGAAACCGGTGAGCGGCGGGCCGTCCGGCACGAGCGGGAACCGGCCGTCGAGCGGCCGGCCGCGCCCAAGCAGTCACGCGCGGTCACCATCGGCATGCTCGTGCTCAGCGCGATCGTGCTGCTGGCCGGCGGGGTCTTCGGCGTCGTGTACTTCGCCGGCTCCGACGACAACCTCGACTCGGTGCTCCAGCTCGGCGCCGGCAACGCGGGCAAGCGGACCGCGACGGCGCCGCTCGACAACCGCACCAAGGCGAGCTTCGAGCTGCTGGCCGGCACCAACTCGGTGCACGTGACCATCGGGGAGCTCGGCGACGACCTCTACCGGATCTCCACACCGGACGATGCCGGCTTCGTGCCCGACCCGACGATCCGCAACGACGACGTCAAGCTGCAGGTCAGCAAGGACGGCGACGGGATCGGCGGGGAGATCGAGGTGGTCCTGGCGGCCAAGGTGCGATGGGCACTGCGCTTCAGCGGGTACGCCGAGAAGCAGGTCATCGACGTCAGCGGTGGGCAGATCAGTTCGCTGGAGATGGTCGCGGGTATGCGTACCGCGCAACTGACCCTGTCCCGCCCCAGCGGGACCGTCCCGGTGAAGATCAATGGCGCGGCCGACTCGATGATCCTGAGATCGCCGTCGGCCAACCCGGTGCGGATCAAGCTGGGTGGCGGCGCGCAGCAGGTGATCGCCGGGTCGCGGACGCTGAAGGACGTGGTGGCCGGGTCGACGCTCACCCCGAAGGGATGGGACGTAGCGAACCGCTACGACGTCACGGCGGGCGCCCGAATCACGTCACTGACGGTAGAAAACGCCTGAGCCGGCCGGTTCCGCCGGCCGGCCCAGGTTTTTACTCTTTCAGGACAGGACACGCAGGCGGACCGTCTGCTCCATGTTGCGCAGCTGGTCCAGCACCTCGTCGCTGTAGTCGCCGCTGATGTCGGTGATCAGGTAGCCGTACTCGCCGCGGGTGCTCAGCAGCTGGCCCTCGACGTTCACCGAGTGCTGGGCCAGGATGCTGTTGACCTTGGCGAGGACGCCCGGGGTGTTGAGGTGGACGTGCACGATCCGGCTCATGCCGTCCTGCTCGGGCAGCGCCACCGACGGCAGGTTCACGCTGAGCGTGGTGTTGCCGTCCTTGATGAAGTGCGTGAGCTTGTTGGCCACGAAGTCGCCGATGTCCGACTGCGCTTCCTCGGTCGACCCGCCGATGTGCGGGGTGAGGATGACGTTCGGCAGGCCGCGCAGCTCGGAGACGAACTCGTCGCCGCGGCCCTTCGGCTCCTTCGGGAAGACGTCCACCGCCGCGCCGGCCAGGTGACCGCTGGTCAGGGCGTCCCGCAGGGCGACGTGGTCGACCACGATGCCGCGCGACAGGTTGAGGAACAGCGAGCCCGGGCGCATCCGCTTGAACTGCTCGGCGCCGAAGAAGCCGAGGTTGCCCGGCCGGCCGTCGACGTGCAGCGTGACGAAGTCGGACGTCTCCAGCAGCTCCTCCAGCGAGGCGCAGCGGTGCGCGTTGCTCAGCGCCAGCTTGTCGGCGGTGTCGTAGAACGACACGTGCATGCCGAGGTTCTCCGCCAGCACCGACAGCTGGGTGCCGATGTTGCCGTAGCCGACGATGCCGAGCCGGCGCCCGCGGATCTCGTGCGCGCCGTCCGCCGACTTGTCCCATACGCCCTGGTGCATGAGCGTGTTCTTCTCGGTCAGCCGCCGGGTCATCGCGATGATCTCGGCGACCGCCAGCTCGACCACCGAGCGGGTGTTGGAGAACGGCGCGTTGAACACCGCGATCCCGTGCGACGCCGCCGCCTGAAGGTCGATCTGGTCGGTGCCGATGCAGAACGCGCCGACCGCGACGAGGGTGTCGGCCGCCTCCAGCACCTTGGCGGTCACCTGGGTCTTGGAGCGGATGCCGAGCAGGTGCACACCCTGGATCCGCTCGATCAGCTCCGCCTCGTCGAGGGCGTTGCGGACGGACTCGACGTGATATCCCTCGGCCTCGAGCCTGGTCACCGCGTCACGGTGAATGCTCTCCAACAGAAGGACTCGCACCTTGGCCTGGTCGCTCATCATGTTCCGTTCCGTATAAGAGTTGGCCGTTCGGGCCGCCACGCCGAAGCCCAGAATCTCCCAGCCTAATGCGCGGCCGGGTGTGGTCCGGGCAGGTGTGCCGGACCTCCCATCTGGTGCGATAGCCGTAACCGCCCGGGTGTCAATACGGCTCTGAGCCGGATCGAGATCAGAGGTCAACAGCCGGCCGTCTGCCGCGACTGTCAGGTACCCGATCGTGGCAGGTGACGATCGGAGCGCGGAAGGCATTTTCCCCGGCCTGGGGTTGTACGCCGGTGGTTGCAGGGGTAGCTACACCGTCTGGATGACGCCAAGATCCCAGGAAATGGAGAGGCTGACACCCGGGTCGGTAGGGCAAGCTCGAGAAGGGGTGTTCATGGCGTCACTTGGTTGGGCTGTCTCGCTGTCCGTTTTGTCCGCTGCCAGTTACGCGGGTGCGGCCGTCGCGCAGGAGCGGCTGGCCAAGCACGGCCAGCGCGGCCTGGCCCGCTGGGCGGTCGCGCTGCTCCTCACCGCGGGCGGCGTGGGCCTGCACGTGGTCGCCCTCAACTTCGGCACGGTCGCGGTCGTCCAGGCCCTGGGCACCCTGACCCTGCTGTTCGCGCTACCCATCTCGGCGTTGCGCTACCGCACCCGAATAAGCATCCCGGCCTGGATCGACGCCGGCCTGACCGTGGCCGGCCTGGCCCTGATCATGTCGCTGTCGGTGGAGTCGGACGAGCCGGCCCTGATCTCGGACACCACCGGCCGGTACGCCGCCGTGGTTGCCGTGGTCGCGGTGGCGGCCCTGATCGGCGGCGCCGTCGTCGCCACCCCGAAGGTCCGGGCGATGCTGCTGGCCGGCGCCGCCGGTGTGGCCTTCGGCATCTCGTCGGTGCTGTCCAAGGCCGTGATGGCCGCGTTCACCGACGGCGGAGTCGCGGCCGTCTCGATGCTCCTGACCGGCACGGTGGTGATGCTGTCCATCGTCGGATATCTGCTGAGCCAGTTCTCCTACCGCGGCGCGGGCCTGGCCGCCCCGCTGGCCACGGTGAGCGTCACCAACCCGATCGTCGCCGCGATCGCCGGCGTGATCGTCTTCAACGAGAGCTTCCGCTTCGGCACCACCGGCCGGCTCGTGGTCGCCCTGGCCGCACTGGTGATGACTCTCGGCGTGATCGGCCTGGCCCGCCGCACCGCGGTCTCGGCCACCGACTCACCGTCGACAACCGACCCGTCCACCACCGACGCCGGGCGGGAGGACGTCCCCACCTCGGCCGCTCCCTGAGATGCCGGCCCACCCGGCCGGTGGCCGCGACGGCCCGGGCCATCTACGGCCTTTCCGCTGGGGCGGGGACTTGGCATGCCCGTACATCTAAAGGGCTTTTGGTAGCAGGACCGTGACTGTCAGGCCGCCCTCGTCGCGGGCGTCGGCCCGGACCTCGCCGCCGTGGGCCTTGGCGATCGCCCGGACGATGGAGAGGCCGAGGCCGGCGCCGGGGGAGTGCAGGCGTTCGCGGCCGTAGCGGTGGAACGGCTCGAACAGTCCGGGGACCTCGTAGCGGGGGATCACCGGGCCCGAGTTGCTGACCTCCAGGATCACCCGGCCGTCGAGGCGGGTGCCGGTGCGGACCAGGACCCAGCCGTTCTCGGCGACGTTGTGCCGGATGCCGTTCTCCACCAGGTTTTGCACCAGGCGCTCCAGGAGGACCGGGTTGCCGGCCACCGCGGCCTCGCCCGGCTCGGTGACCACCTTCACCGTGTCGGACACCGCGACGTGGTCGACGATGTCGGCCAGGTCCACGTAGGAGCGTTCGGAGACCGGGCGCTCGGACTGCGCCAGCAGGAGCAGGCCGTCGATCAGCCGGCCGTGCCGGTCGTTGATGGCGAGCAGCGTGGTGCCGAGCTGCCGCACCTCCTCGGAGACCTCGGCCGGGGTCAGCGCCACCTCCAGCAGGGTGCGGTTGAGGGTCAGCGGGGTGCGCAGCTCGTGCGACGCGCTGGCGATGAACCGGCGCTGGCCGTCGAAGGAATGGTCGAGGCGGGCCAGCATGACGTCGAACGTGTCGGCCAGCTCCTTGATCTCGTCCCGCGGGCCGGTCAGGGCGATCCGCTCGTGCAGGCCGCGGTCGGCGTCGGGGGCGGTGGCGATCCGTTTCGCCGTCGCGGTGATCTGGTGCAGCGGCTGGAGCATCCGGCCGGCCAGCAGCCAGCCGAGGGCGATCGCGGCCGTACTCACCACGGCCAGCGCGATCAGGCCCTGGGTCAGCAGGGTGTGCAGGGCGGTGTCCTGGGTTCCGTTGACGATCTTCTGGACGAACTGGGGTCCGGACTCTCCGCTGGGGCCGACGCCGACCGTATCGATCTGCTTGCCCTCGCCGGCGATCGCTACCGGCAGGCGCTGTTGCACCAGGATGTAGGTGGCGCCCAGCAGCACCATGCCGGCCACCACGAACAGGCCGCCGTAGAAGAGGGTCAGCCGGGTTCTTACGGTCAGCTTCATGGGATTCGGTACCCCACTCCTGGCTCGGTGAGCACCACGGCCGGGTCGCCCAGTTTGCGGCGCAACTTCAGGATCGTCATGCGTACGGCGTGGGTGAACGGGTCGGCGTTCTCGTCCCAGGCCTTTTCCAGCAGCACCTCGGCCGAGACCGCGGTGCCGTCGGCGCGCAGCAGCTCGGTCAGGACCGCGAACTCCTTGCGGGACAGCGGCACGTAGCGCCCGTCCCGGTGCACCTCGCGGCGGTGCGGGTCGAGGCTGATCCCGGCCCGCCGCAGGATCGGCGGGGCGGCCGGCCGGGCGCGGCGGCCGAGGGCGGTGACCCGGGCGGCGAGCTCGCGGAACGCGAACGGCTTCGGCAGGTAGTCGTCGGCGCCCAGGGACAGGCCGGTGACCCGGTCGTCGATGCCGGCCGCCGCGGTCAGCATCAGCACCCGGGTCTCGCCCTTCTCGACGACGGCCCGGCACACGTCGTCGCCGTGCACCGCGGGAATGTCCCGGTCCAGCACCACCACGTCGTAGTCGTTGACGTCGATGCGCTCCAGGGCGGCCGCGCCGTCGTACGCCACGTCCACCGCATGGGCCTCGTGGCGCAGGCCCTGCGCCACCGCGTCGGCCAGCAGCGGCTCGTCCTCGACCACCAGGATCCGCATGTCTCTATCGTGCCGTGCCCGGGCGTCAACTCGGCGTCACGTTTTTTCGTGACGGTGAGGAAACCTGTCGATCGCTGTACTTCGTCCCGTGGCGGCCGTCCGGCCGCCGGTGAAGGAGACGACGATGCGAACCCGGACGGTCGCGGCGCTCGCCCTGATGTCGGCCCTGGCGGCCGGCGGATGTGTGGGTGCCGCTGCGAACGATCCGCAGGTGGCGAGCGCGCAGTCGAGCACCGCCAAGCCGAGCAGCAGTGCCAGCAGTTCGGCCGATGACGACCAGGACGCGCAGCTGAAGTTCTCGCAGTGCATGCGGGATCAGGGCATCACCTGGTTCCCCGATCCGGTCGACGGAAAGATGGAGGTCTTCGCGCCCAAGGGCACCGACATGAAGAAGATGGAGGCGGCCCAGCAGGCCTGCCGGAAGTTCCTGCCGAACGGCGGCCAGCCGCCGAAGATGAGCGCCGAGGAACTCGAACAGGCCCGCAACATGGCCAAGTGCATGCGGGAGAACGGCATCCCGAACTTCCCGGATCCCGACCCGAACGGCGGGATGATGCTCGACGCATCCAAGCTGGGCACCAAACCGGGCGACCCGACCTGGGACAAGGCCGAGGCGGCGTGCGCGCAGTACCGGCCGAAGGGCGGCAAGCACGTCGAGGGCCACTCGGACGGCAACGGCGCCGCCATTCCCGGGACGGTGACCGGATGAGCGCCCGGCGTACCGCGGGAGTCGTCGCGGGCGTGCTGGCGGTCGGGGCGGTGGCCACCGCGGTCACCGTGTTCAACCTGCCGGACACGCCCAGCAGCAGTGCCGCCACCGGCAGCACCGGCACCAAGACGACCGAGATCAGCAAGGAGACGCTGGTCGACCGGGAGAGCCACGACGGCTCGCTCGGGCACGGCTCGACGTCCGTGCTGGCCGCCGGGTCGAACGGCACGGTCACCTGGCTGCCTACCGCGGGGGCGACGATCGCGCGGGGGAAGGCGCTGTACCGACTCGACAACAAGCCGGTGGTGCTGCTCTACGGCACGCTTCCGGCGTACCGGACGCTGGCGCCGGGGGTGAAGGGCCCGGACGTCAAACAACTCGAGAAGAACCTCTGGGCGCTGGGCTATCGCGGGTTCACCGTGGACAGCACGTACTCGTCGGCTACCGCCGACGCCGTCGAGGAATGGCAGGACGATCTCGGGCTCACCGAGACCGGCCGGGTGGAGAGCAGCCAGATCGTGTACGCCGCGACGGCGGTCCGGGTCGACTCGGTGACCGTCCAGAACGGCTCGGCCGCGATGGCCGGCACGGAATTGCTGAAATATACGGGTACGACGTTGGTGGCGACCGTGGATCTGGGCATGGACTCGCAGCGGCTCGCCAAGCAGGGCGTCCCCGTCCAGGTCGAGATGCCGGACGGCAAGAAACTTCCGGGCAAGATCATCAAGCTGGGTACGACCGTGCAGGCGGGCCAGGGCGATGAGCCGGACACCACGCTGATCGAGGTGACGGTCGGCTTCGCCGGTTCGCCGGCCGGGATGGACGAGGCGTCGGTGACCGTCTACTTCACCTCGTCGGAGCGCAAGGACGTGCTGACCGTGCCGGTCGCGGCGTTGCTGGCGCTCGCCGAGGGCGGCTACGGCGTGCAGGTCGTCGACGGCGCCACCACCAAGATCGTCGCGGTGGAGACCGGCCTGTTCGCCGACGGGAAGGTCGAGATCACCGGCGACGGCCTGGCCGCCGGGATGAAGGTCGGGATACCGGTATGAGCCAGGTGATCGAGTTGTCGGGGGTGACCAAGTCGTACCCGGGCGGGGTCACCGCGGTCCGGTCGGTGGATCTGTCCGTGGAGTACGGCGAGCTTGTCGCGATCGTCGGGCCATCGGGGTCGGGCAAGTCCACCATGCTGCACCTGATCGGCACGCTGGACCGGCCGTCCGAGGGCACTGTGAAGATCGACGGGCACGACGTGGCGACCCTCACCGACCGGCAGTTGTCGGCGCTGCGGGCCCGCCGGATCGGTTTCGTGTTCCAGCAGTTCCATCTGGCACCGGGGCGCAACGTGGTGGCCAACGTCGCCGACGGGTTGCTCTACGCCGGCGTACCCAGAAAGGAGCGGGAGCGGCGCGCCGAGGCCGCCCTCGTCCGGGTCGGCCTGGGTGACCGGCTCACCCACCGTCCGCACCAGCTCTCCGGCGGCGAGCGTCAGCGAGTCGCCATCGCCCGGGCGGTGGCCGGCGATCCGGCGGTGCTGCTCGCCGACGAACCCACCGGAAACCTCGACTCGGTCTCCGGCGCGGGCGTGGTCGAGCTGCTGCGCGAACTCAACGACGCGGGCACGACCGTCCTGGTCATCACCCACGATCACGAGATCGCGTCCGGGCTGCCCCGGCAGGTGCCGATGCGGGACGGGGAGGTGGTCTAGATGTTGCTGCGGCCGGCTCGGCTCAGCGCCTCCGACCTGCTGCGACTCGGCGGCACCGGGCTCCGGGCCAGACCGTTGCGGGCGGTGCTGTCGGCTCTCGGCATCGCCATCGGGATCGCGGCGATGACCGCGGTCGTCGGCATCTCGGCCTCCAGCCAGGCCAACCTCGACCGGGCGCTGGCGGCGCTCGGCACCAACATGCTGACCGTGACGCCCGGGCAGACGATGTTCGGCAAGGATTCGTATCTGCCGGACGAGTCGGTGTCGATGATCCGGCGCATCGGGCCGGTGCTGTCGGCCACCGCGACCGGCTCGGTGGATGCGCACGTCTACCGGACCGACCGGATCCCGGCCGCGCAGACCGGCGGGCTGGCCGTCCTCGCCGCGCAGCTCGACCTGCTCAGCACGGTCGGCGCCGCGCTGGCCGGCGGCAGCTGGCTGAACGCGGCGACCGCCCGCTATCCGGCCGTGGTGCTCGGCGCGGACGCGGCCCGGCGGCTGGGCAACCCGCCCACCGTCTACATGCAGGGCCGCTGGTGGAGCGTGGTCGGGGTGCTCGCCCCGGTGCCGCTCGCGTCCGAAATCAACTCGGCGGTGCTGATCGGCTGGCAGGCGGCGGCCACCTACCTGAGCTTCGACGGGCACCCGACCACGATCTACACCCGGGCGGTCGAGGCGCAGGTGGAGGCGGTCCGGGGCGTGCTCGCACCGACCGCCAACCCGCAGCAGCCGGACGAGGTGAAGGTGTCCCGGCCGTCCGACGCGCTCGTCGCGCAGCGCACGGCGAACGCCACCTTCACCGCACTGCTGCTGGGCCTGGGCGCGGTGGCGCTGCTGGTGGGCGGGATCGGGGTGGCCAACACGATGGTGATCTCGGTGCTGGAACGGCGGGCCGAAATCGGCCTGCGGCGGTCGCTCGGCGCGACCAAGGGACAGGTGCGGACGCAGTTCCTCACCGAATCGCTGCTGCTGTCGTTGCTCGGCGGCGCGGCCGGGGTATTGCTCGGCTATCTGGTCACCGGGCTGTATTCGACGACGCAGAGCTGGCCGACCGTGGTGCCGTTGTGGGCGCTTGCCGGCGGGGTGGGTGCGACGGTCGCGATCGGGGCGGTCGCGGGTCTTTATCCGGCCATTCGAGCCGCTCGATTGGCGCCGACGGAGGCGCTCGCGTCTGCGTGAGGGCACGACGTATCGCCGGCCGGAATACTATTCCGGTCGGCGATACGTATTTTCATTTGTGGATTACGGGCAGGTCTGCCACGCGAAGTGGTAGATCGTGTTCAGCGCGCCGTCGGTCGAGTCCATCGAGATGAAGCTCGTGGTCTTCTTCGGGTCCGAGGTGCCGGCCATCGCCCGCAGCTCGGTGTTGATGTTGAGGTTGCGCAGCGCGCCGCAGGGCGCGTAGATCAGCGACGCGATCGGGATCTCGTCACTGGACTGCCAGTCGTCGCCGAACGGGCCGTTGTAGGTGTGCGACACGTATGCGGTCTGCGACTGACCCTGGAAGTAGTAGTTGGCCCGCTCGATGGCGCTCGCGCCCGCCTCGAGCGACGCGAACCCGCGGTAGTCCACCTTGCTGATCGCGTAGGTGAAGCCGCTCGGGACGTGCACAACGATGTTGAGCTGGCAGTTCTTCCGCCAGTCGGTGGTCGTCGCGCCCACCCCGACGAGTGCCGTGTACTGCGAGTAGGTGACCGTGAAGGCCGTGTTGTCGGGCGATACCGCGATCGCCGCGGTGCCGGCCGGGCAGCCGGAACCGTTGACCGTCACCACGTCGATGACGATCCGGTCGGTCGGTGGCGGTACGGGGAGATCGAGATAGCCGACCGCGGATGCCGGACCGGCGACCAAAGCCGATGCGAACACCCCCAGCATGGCGCAGAAAATGTACAACGCCTTTCGCATTTTGACTCCTTCCAGAAAAGGCCCCAGCGACCTCTCGGGATGCGGTCATGCTATTTATGACATCGAGAAGCGTCAATGTCGTGTTTTTTGCTCCACCCACGGTGGCATCACGTGGGTGAGATGGGGTGAGCAGTATCTGCTATTTGATCAAGGCTTTATGATCAGCTTAAACTGTTCAGCAGAGAAACTTACAATAAAAGTCCTTGGCAGATTCAGATGAGCGACGCTAGCATTCGTTCGGCCCATCCATATTGATCAATGTCTAATCTCTTGGAACGCCGAGGAGGGAACCCCCGATGACCTTCAGGCTGACGGCGCTTGCATCCGTGACCGTGCTTGCCGCCCTTACGCTCTCCGGCCCGGCACAGGCTGCCGACGCCGCGCTCACTCCGCCCAGCGGTCAGGTCACGCTCGACGTGCAGACCGTCAACGGCTCCGGCTGCCCGGCCGGCACCGCGTCGGCCGCGATGCAGTCCGACAACACCGCTTTCAAGATCAGCTATACGCAGTACCTGGCCGAGGACGGCGGGACCACCGACCCCACCGCCTTCCGCAAGAACTGCCAGGTCAACGTGCTCGTGCACATCCCGCAGGGGTTCACCTTCGCGATCGCGCGGGCCGACTACTGGGGCAAGATGCACCTGGAGTCCGGCGCCACCGCGCTCGAGCGGGCCAACTACTACTTCCAGGGCTCGTCCGACAACAACTACGTCGACCACACCTTCACCGGGCCGTACGACGGCAGCTGGCGGTCCACCGACATCACCGAGACCGCCGATCTGGTCTGGGCGCCGTGCGGCGTCACGCGCAGCCTGAACATCAACACCGAGCTGCGGGTCAACGCCGGCACCTCGACGCGGCGCAGCTACATCTCGATGCGCGCCTCGGACGGCGAGGTCTACACCCTGGTCCAGTTCCAATGGAAGACGTGCTGACGCTGGGGCGGTCAGCACTGCACAAGGGGCGGGCGGCCGGCTGGCCGCCCGCCCCGCTGTGTCATGGGCTGTGTCGAGGTATGCGCGCCCGGCAGGATTCGAACCTGCGACCGACGGATTAGAAGTCCGTTGCTCTATCCGCTGAGCTACGAGCGCCCGGCCAGCCACATACTAAGCGGTCGCCCCGGACTTGTCGTCCGCCTTGTCCTCCGGTGCCGGTGGCACCTCGATCTCCGGGGTCCCGGGCGCCGGCACGAAGGCATCCACCCAGCGGCCCAACTCGCGGAACACCGACGTGCGCACGTCCTTGCCGGAGAGCGTCAGGTCGTGCATGCCGCCGTCGAAGCGGGCGATCGTCACCATCGGGCCCAGGCCCGGTGCCCAGCGGGCGATGTGCTCGACGTCCAGCACCGCGTCGGTCAGCCGGACATCCTCCGCCCAGCCGCGGCCCCGGAACGTGCGGGTCGAGCAGGCCACCAGCACCGGCGCGTCGATCGACAACCCGGCGCGCAGCCGGGCCTGGCCGCGGCGGATCGCCTGCAGCCAGCCGGCCGTCACCGGGAAACTCTCGATCGGCTTCCAGGCCAGGTCGTACGTCCACTCGCCACGGTGGTCGCGGTGCAGGCTCTCGCCGTAGACGGTCAGCCCGGCGGTGGGAATCTTCCGGTACGGCGTGCGGCCGCTCACCGCCAGCAGCGAGGCCATCAGCGGGCCCTTCATCAGCCACGGGATGTTGAAGTCGAAGAACGGGCTGTTCAGGAACAGGCCGTCGACGATGCCGCGGCCCTGCCGGGCGTGCGACCAGAGTGACGTGATCAGGCCACCGGTGGAGTGGCCGGCCACCAGCATCTGGTCGTGGCCGTCCACCTCGCGGATGATCCGGGCCGCCTCGTCGAGCTCCGGGAAGTAGTCGGTGAGGCTGCGGGCGAAGTTCGGCGTCTGGTGCGGCAGCAGGCTGCGGCCGTACTTGCGCAGGTCGAGGGCGTAGAAGTCCCACCCGCGCTCGACGAAGAAGTCGGCCAGATGGGTCTGGAAGAAGTAGTCCACGAAGCCGTGCACGTAGAGCACCGCGCGACGACTCGGCTGTTCGCCCCGGCGGCGGACCAGGGTCGCGACCACCGGACCCTCGTCGTCGGGAACCAGCTCGATCGTGTGCCGCTCATAGGGCAGTCCCAGGACGTCGATCTCCACGACCCCAGGCTACCCACACCGGGGCGCCGTCATAACAGATCCTTCAGCCTTGCGACCGATATCCCCAACCGGCGGTTGTCCACAGGCCCTCCGCCTTCGGTCCGCCGTTGCCGACATGCTCGTCCCCTCAACCGCACCAACACAGGAGGGCTCAGTGTTCGACACCAACCTCGTCATCGTGGGCAACGTGCTCGCGGCTCCCGAGTGGCGGCGCATCGCCAGCTCCGGATCGCTGGTTGCCAACTTCCGGGTCGCGTCCACGGCCCGGCGTTACGACCGGGAGAACGCCCGCTGGGTCGACGGCAACAATCTGCGGGTCCGGGTCACCGCCTGGCGCCGGCTCGCCGAGGGCGTCGCCTCGTCGGTCACCGTCGGCGATCCGGTGATCGTCTACGGCCGGCTCTACACCCGCGACTGGACCGACGAGAACAACAACCCCCGCGTCTCGTACGAGATGGAGGCGTTCTCGATCGGTCACGACCTGGCCCGCGGGAAGGCCCAGTTCTTCCGGACCAAGGCCGGCCAGGCAACCGGCGAGATCGAGGACGCCGAGGCGGAAACCGTGGTCGACGGCGAAATGTCGCTGCCGGTGAGCGCCGAGGAGATCCCGATCTCGTACGGCGACGGGCTGCCCCTCTCGGCCGCGGAGGAGCCCACCTTCCCCGAGGTCCCGCCCGCCCCGGACGACGATCTCACCCTGGAGGTGGAACGACTGGTCGCGGCGGAACCGGCGGCCGCCCGGCGGTCGCGCCGGCCGAAGCGGGAGCCGGTGGCGGCCTGAGGCGGATTCACCCGTCCGAACGGGGTGGCCCGAACGTTCCGTCGCATCGGGCCACCCGGCGGACCCGCCCGGGTGGGCCGCGCCCGGGCCGGGCGGGCAGACTGAACCCGTGCTGTTGAAGGAGATCCGCGCGATCGCGGGCGAGACACTGGTGATTTCGCCCAACGACCAGGACGCCGAGCACGCCAACACCAACTGGCTCGGCGCTCCACCGCACGAGCGCATGGGCTTGTCGGCCGACGAGGTGGTGGCCGCCTTCGAGGAGACGGCCGAGCTGCTGCGCGATCAGGTGGCGGGAAAACACCAGGGGCCGGTCACGTTCTACGTCTGGCACGACGGGCAAGCCGGGCAGTTGCGCTGCTCCGCCGGTTCGTGCCCGCACGACAAGCTGCCGTTCGGTTCGCCCTACCGGACGACCAGCGATCTGCACTCGATCGTCACCGAATTTCTGGTGGACCGGGCGCCGGGCGCCATCGCCTGGGGTCAACTGGAACCGGTGCCGATACCGTCCGATCCGGCGGCGGAGGCCGACGAGTTCCCGGTCTGGGTGTGCGATCTGCAACCGTAAGGTCGGAAATTTCAATACATGGGGGAAAGCGCGCATGGCCAAGAACAGTGGTTCGGCGGACGCCGTGGGGCTGATCGCCGGGTTCCTGCTCGACGCCGTGCTCGGTGACCCACGACGGTTCCACCCGGTCGCCGGCTTCGGCACGGCGGCCGGTGCGCTCGAGAAGAAGGTGTACGCACCGAACCGCCGGTCCGGTGCCGTGTTCACCGCCGTCGCCGTCGGCGGGCCCGCACTGCTGGGGCTCGCCGGGGCGGCGGCCACCCGGCGGCGGCCGGTCGCCCGGGCGGCGCTGGTCGCGGCCGCCACCTGGACCGTGCTCGGCGGCCGCACGCTGCGCCGGGAGTCCCGGATCATGGCCGGCCACCTGGACGCCGGGGATCTGCCGGCCGCCCGCGGGCGGCTCAACCACCTGTGCGGGCGCGATCCCTCGACATCGGACGAGCCGGAGCTGGCCCGGGCCACCGTCGAGTCGGTCGCCGAGAACACGTCGGACGCCGTGGTGGCGCCGCTGATCTGGGGCGGTCTGCTCGGGCTGCCGGGTCTGCTGGCCTACCGGGCGGCGAACACCCTGGACGCCATGGTCGGGCACCGCTCGGCCCGCTACGCACGCTTCGGCACCCCGTCGGCGCGGCTCGACGACCTGCTCAACCTGGTGCCGTCGCGGCTGACCGGGCTGCTGACCGTCGCGGTGTCGCCGGTCGCGGGCGGGTCGCCGGCCGAGGCGCTGCGAGTCTTCAAACGCGACCGCAACGATCACCCGTCGCCCAACGCCGGCCAGTGCGAGTCGGCCATGGCCGGGGCGCTGGGGGTTCGGCTCGGCGGGCGAAACGTCTATTTCGGACGAACTGAGGTGCGGCCGTTCCTCGGTGACGGCCCGCGACCGTCGGCCGGGCATCTGCGCCGGGCCGCGCGGGTCTCCGGTGCGGTCGGCGCGGCGGCCGCGGTGCTCGCCGCCGGGCTGGCGCTGAGCCGTGGCTTCTCCCGGATCTCCCGATGAGCGGCGGGCTGCTGGTCGCCGGGACCACATCGGACGCCGGCAAGAGCGTGCTGACCGCCGGGATCTGCCGCTGGCTGCACCGGCGCGGGGTCCTGGTGGCGCCGTTCAAGGCGCAGAACATGTCGAACAACTCGGCCGTCGTGGTCGGTGCCGACGGCCGCGGCGGCGAGCTCGGCCGGGCGCAGGCCATGCAGGCGGCGGCGTGCGGGATCGCGCCGGACGTGCGGTTCAACCCGGTGCTGCTCAAGCCGGGCAGCGATCGGTCCAGCCAGGTCGTGCTGCTCGGCGAGGCGGTCGGCACGGTCACCGCCGGCAACTACCGGGAGATGCGGGCGCGGCTCGCCGGCACCGCCTTCGCGACCCTCGCCGAGCTGCGTACCGAGTACGACGCGGTGATCTGCGAGGGGGCCGGCAGCCCGGCCGAGATCAACCTGCGGGACGGCGACTTCGTCAACATGGGCCTGGCCCGCGCGGCCGGCCTGCCCGCGATCGTGGTCGGCGACATCGACCGCGGCGGCGTCTTCGCGGCGTTGTTCGGCACCGTCGCCCTGCTCAGCCCCGAGGATCAGGCGCTGGTCAGCGGCTTCGTCATCAACAAGTTCCGCGGCGACCTCGGCCTGCTGCAACCGGGCCTCGACATGATCACCAAGGCCACCGGCCGGCCGGTGCACGGCGTGCTGCCGTTCCATCTCGAGGTGTGGCTCGACGCCGAGGACTCGCTCGCCTACGGGCGGACGCTCGGCCGGCCCGGACCGCCGCGCGGCACCGAGTGGCTGCGGGTCGCCGTGGTGCGGCTGCCGCGCATCTCCAACGCCACCGACGCCGAGGCCCTCGCCACCGAACCGGGCGTGCGGGTGCAGCTGACCATCGAGCCGGGCGACATCGCCGACGCCGACCTGGTCGTGCTGCCCGGGTCGAAGGCGACCGTCAGCGACCTCGCCTGGCTGCGCAAGCGGGGTCTCGACGACGCGATCCGGCGGCACGCGGCGGCCGGCAAGCCGGTGCTGGGCATCTGCGGCGGCTTCCAGATGCTAGCCCGCAGCATCGACGACGAGGTGGAGAGCGGCCTCGGCACGGTCGCCGGCCTCGGGCTGCTGCCGGTGGACATCGCGTTCGCCGCGCGCAAGACCCTCGCCCGGCCGGCCGGGGACGGGCTCGGTGCACCGGTGAGCGGTTACGAGATCCACCACGGGTTCGTGTCGGCCGGGTCCCCGCCGCCGCTGCTGCACTACGCCGACGGGCGGCCCGAGGGTGCGGTGGCCGGCAACGTGTTCGGCACGCACTGGCACGGCGCGTTCGAGTCCGACGAGTTCCGGCGGCGGTTCCTCACCTCGGCGGCGCGGCTGGCCGGCCGGTCCGGGTTCGCGGTGGCGCCGGACACCCGGTTCGCGGCCGTCCGCGAGCGGGCCCTCGACGTGCTCGGCGACCTGGTCGAGGAGCACCTGGACACCGACGCGCTGTGGCGGCTGATCGAGCAGGGGCCGCCGGCCGGGCTGCCGTTCGTGCCGCCCGGCGCGCCATGAGATACGCGGAGCTGGCCGCGCATCTTCTCGACCAGCCACCGCGACTCGGTCGCATCCGGCTCGCCGCCGTCGACGGGCCGAGCGGGGCCGGCAAGACCGTGTTCGCGGGCCGGCTCGCCGCCGAGCTCGGCGCCCCGGTCGTGCACACCGACGACCTGCTCGACGGGTGGGACGACCAGTTCAGCTTCTGGACGCGGCTCGAAGAGCTGGTGCTCGGGCCGCTGCGGCGCGGCGAGACCGCCGTCTACCGGGGTTACCGATGGGACACCGGGGCGTTCGACGGGCCGGAGCTCACGGTCGCGCCCGCTCCGGCCGTACTCCTGGAGGGGGTGAGTGCCGCGCGGCGCTCGATCCGGCCCGAGCTGAGCCTTTCGGTTTTCGTCCTGGCCCCTCCTGACCTGCGGTTTCGGCGCGCGGTGGAGCGCGACGGCGACGACAGCGTTGCTTTCCGGGCGTACCTTGAGCGGTGGCGTGCTGCCGAGGACCGGCACTTCGCCGAGGACCGGACCGCCGCTGCCGCCGACCTGATCGTCGACGGTGCCGCGGCGGTCGGCGACGATCGCTTCAGAGGGCGGGGACGATGACCGACGAAGAGAGCCGTCCGGTACGCCGGCGGGTGACGCTCACCGGAATCAGCTCGCGGGCCTGGGAACACCCGGCCGACCGCGGCGCACTGACCGCGCTGCGCGAGCTGCGCGGCTTCGACGACCTGGTGAAGGCGTTCTTCGGCATGTGGAACGAGCGGGGTTTCCGCCTGCAGTTCCTGGCCGGCGCCATCCGTGTCGACCACCGGCAGTACCCACGCGTCTACCAGCGCTACACCGAGGCGGCGGCCACCCTCGACGTGGCCGAGCTGCCCGAGCTCTACGTCAACCAGTCGCCGATCATCAACGGGCAGGCGATCGGTCTCAACAAGCCGTTCATCGTGATCACCACGGCCGCGGTGGAGAAGCTCGACGACGACGAGCTGCGCGCGGTGCTCGGGCACGAGCTGGGTCACGTGCTCAGCGGGCACTCCGTCTACAAGACCATCATGATGATCCTCACCGCGTGGACCGCGAACGTGAGCTGGCTGCCGGTCGGCGTGCTGGCGCTGCGCGGGATCATCGCGGCGATGCTCGAGTGGTGGCGCAAGGCCGAGCTCTCCGCCGACCGGGCCGGTCTGCTCGCCGGTCAGGACCCGGCCGCCTCGATCCGCCTGCTGATGAAACTGGCCGGCGGCGGCGACCTGTCGCAGATCGACACGGCCGCGTTCCTGGAGCAGGCCGCCGAGTACGAAAGCGGCGGCGACCTGCGGGACAGCATCCACAAGTTCGGCATGACCCTGGGCAGCACCCACCCGGTGCCGGTGGCCCGGGCCGCCGACCTGCGTAGATGGGTCGACTCGGGGGAGTACGCACGGATCCTCGGCGGCGAATACCCGCGTCGCGACGACGACGGCAACGCCTCGGTCGCCGACGACGTGAAGGCCGCCGCCAACTCCTACCGGGAGAGCTTCACCACCTCGCAGGACCCGTTGGTCAACCTGGTCCGCAAGGTCGGCGGCGGCGCTGCCGACCTGGCCGGCTCGGCGGCCCGCGGTGCCCGCGACTGGGCCTCCACCCGAGGGCGGGATTCCGCCGAATAAGCCCCTAGGATCGGCTCATGAGCTTGAGTGAAACCGATCTGCGCGCTGCGATCGCGCGCGAGATGCCCGGGGTCCGTGCCGACCTGGAAAACCTGGTCCGAATCCCCGGCATCGCCTTCGAGGGCTTCGACCACACCCAGGTCGAGCGGTCCGCGGAGGCCGTCGCCGAGCTGCTGCGCGGCTGCGGGCTCGAGACGGAGATCGTCCGGCACGGCGGCCAGCCCGCGGTCATCGGCCGCAGGCAGGCCCCGGCCGGCGCGCCCACCGTGCTGCTCTACGCGCACCACGACGTGCAGCCGGTCGGCGACGTGTCGCTGTGGACCAGCGACCCGTTCGAGCCGGTCGAGCGGGACGGCCGGCTCTACGGCCGCGGCGCCGCCGACGACAAGGCCGGCGTGATGGCGCACGTCGCCGCGTTGCGCGCGTTCGGCGACCAGCTGCCGGTCGGTGTGGTGGTCTTCGTCGAGGGCGAGGAGGAGTACGGCTCCGACTCGCTCAACGACATCATCGAGGCGCACACCGAGGAGCTGCGCTCGGACGTCATCGTGATCGCCGACTCCGGCAACTGGGACATCGGCCAGCCCGCGCTGACCACCTCGCTGCGCGGCATCGTCAACCTCTTCGCCGAGGTCCGGGTACTCAAGAGCGCCGTGCACAGCGGCATGTTCGGCGGCCCGATCCCGGACGCTCTGATGGTCCTGTCCCGGCTGCTGACCACCCTGCACGACGACGAGGGTGACGTCGCGGTCGACGGCCTGATCGGCCGGGAGGGCGCGAGCGTCGACTACCCGGAGGAGCGGTTCCGCGAGGAGGGCGGCGTCGTCGACGGCGTCAAGCTGCTCGGCCACGGCACCATCACCGACCGGATCTGGACCAAGCCCGCCATCTCGGTGCTCGGCATCGACGCGCCGCGCACCTTCGAGGCGGCGAACGCGTTGCAGCCCACCGCCAAGGCCAAGATCAGCGTTCGGCTGGCGCCCGGCGACGACCCCGATTCGGCGTACGCGGCGGTCCGCGCCCACCTGGAGAAGCACGTCCCGTGGGGCGCCCAGGTCGAGGTGACCCTGGAGGCCGGCGGCTCGCCGTGCGTGATCGACGCGACCGGCCCGGTCTACGACGCGGCCCGGGCCGCGTTCGCCGGCGCCTGGGACGGCACCCAGCCGGTGGACATGGGCGTCGGTGGCTCGATCCCGTTCATCGCCACCTTCCAGGAGCTGTTCCCGCAGGCGGCGATCCTGGTGACCGGCGTGGAAGACCCCTACTCCGGTGCGCACGGCCCCGACGAGAGCCTGCACCTGGGCGAGTTCGAGCGGGTCTGCGTGGCCGAGGCCCTGCTGCTCAAGAATGTGGCGGAGGCGCTGACGAGTTGAAGGAGGCGGGTCGCCGATGGCCGACCTGACGTGCGACGTGCTGGTGGTGGGAGCCGGCCCGACCGGGCTGATGCTCGCCAACTGGCTGGTCAAACTCGGGGTCGACGTGATCGTGGTGGACGGCAAGGACGGCCCGACCCGGGAATCCCGGGCCCTGGTCGTCCAGGCCCGCAGCCTCGAGATCTACGACCAGCTCGGCCTCGGTGACCTGGTGCTGTCGGCGGCCCATCGCGCCGACGCGGTCGCGCCCGGGTTCCTCGACCGGGTCTACGGGCGGGTGCCGCTCGGGCGGATCGGGGCGGGGGTCACGCCGTACCCGTACATCGAGATCCTCGAACAGAGCCGCAACGAGGAGATCCTCTACGAGAACCTGCAGAAGCTCGGCGTCGGCGTGCGCTGGGAGACGCCGGTGACCGCGATCGTGCAGACCGACCGGGGAGTGGAGGCGAAGGTCGGCAACGACACCGTGCAGGCCCGCTTCTGCGTCGGCTGCGACGGCGCCAACTCGGCGGTCCGCCGCGCCCGCCGGATCGACTTCGAGGGCATCACCAACCCGCACCGGTTCTACGTGATCGACGCGCTGGCCACGGCCGGCATGGTCGAGGGCGCGATCAACGTGCGGCCCGGCACCGACGACTTCCTGCTCGGCTTCCCGATGCGCGGCCACGGCACCTGGCGGCTGATCGGCCTGGTCCGCGACTCCGACGGCGACGGCATGCTCACCGAGGATGACGTCCGGCCGCGGCTGCGCCGGTTCGCGGTGACCTACGAGGAGGCCCGCTGGTTCGCCACCTACAAAGTCCACCACCGGATCGCCGCGCAGTTCCGGGACGGGCCGTTCTTCCTGGCCGGCGACGCCGCGCACGTGCACTCGCCGGTCGGCGGCCAGGGCATGAACACCGGCTTGCAGGACGCGCACAACCTCGCCTTCAAGCTGGCCGACGTGCTGCAGGGCCGGCGCAAGGACACCTGGCTCGACCGGTACGAGGCGGAGCGCCGCCCGGTCGCGAAACGTCTCGTCGGCACCACCGACCGGCTGTTCGGCGCGATCACCGCGCAGTCGCCCCTCGCCCGCGCCCTGCGCCGGGCGATCGTGCCGCTGGCCGCGCCGATCGGGGTCCGCGTCCTGCCGGCGAGCCGGGGCGGTTCCCGGCTGTTCCAGTACGTCTCGCAGACCCGCATCCACTACCGGATGACGCCCTTTCCCGGCGCCGGGCGCCGCGACCCGGTGGTCGGCCGCCGGTTGCCGTGGGCGGGCGACAACTTCGCCGTCCTGCGGTCGCTGCAGTGGCAGATCCACGCCTACGGCGGGGTGATCGCCACCGACGTGCCCGACTTGGGAATCCCCGTGCACGTCTTCCGCCCGGCCCCGGAGACGACGCTGCGACCAGGGCATCTGTACCTGGTGCGGCCGGACGGCTTCGTCGCCGCGGCGGCGCTGCCGGGCGACGCCGCGCAGGCTTTCGGCCATCTGCTGCCGGCCGGATAGGTGACGTTCCCGGCCGGGTGAAGCAGGTGCGGCCGTCGATCAGATCCTGTTAGGATCTCGAACATGCGTTCGAATGATGTGCCTGCCTCGGTGACCCTGGTGGTGCGTCCGATGCCCGTCGGGCCGCGCCACGCCATCGATCGACTTCGCTCCCGTGACCGCCTCGAATCCATCGTCCGGCTGCGTGCCGCCGTGCGCGCGCTCGACGAGGTCGACGTCACCGGGTGGGACGACTCCGCCCTGACCGAACACCTCGACGAGATCTCCCAGACCCTCTGTGCCATCGACGCGCAGCTGACCCGCGTCGCCGACGCGGTGCGAGCCCGCGGGTTCCGCATCGCCGAGCCGCTCGCGGCCTGAAACTCGCGCGTTTTCATACGGGGGAGCGCGCGTGATGCCCGCAACAGCGAAGAGACCGGGGGTCGGGAGCTTCGTGACAGGGCGAAATTGTCAGAGGTGGCTGCCAGGATGGGCCAGTGCGGTTCCTAGACTTGGCGGCCACCTCGGCGGCCGTGACAGCAACCTCGGGGCGTAAGGCCAAGGTCGAGCTCGTGGCCGACGCCCTCCGCCGGCTCGACCCGGGCGAGATCGCCGCCGGGTCGGCCTACCTCGCCGGTGAGCTGCGGCAACGGCAGACCGGCGTGGGCTATGCCAGCCTGCGTGACCGGCCGCCGCCGGCCGCCGAGCCGACGCTCACGGTCGGCGCGGTCGATGCGGCGATCGCCGAGATCTCGGTGGTGGCCGGGGCCGGTTCGCAGGCCCGCCGCCGCGACCTTCTCGGCGCGCTGTTCGGCGCGGCGACCGCCGACGAGCAGCGGCTGCTGATCGGCCTGTTCTCCGGCGAGCTGCGCCAGGGCGCCCAGGCCGGGCTGCTCGCCGACGCGATCGCCAAGGCCGCCGAGGTGCCGCTGGTCGCGGTGCGCCGGGCGCTGCTGCTCTCCGGTGACCTCAAGCAGGTGGCGGTGGCCGCGCTGACCGGCGGTGCGGCCGCGCTCGCCGAGATCCACCTGCGGGTCGGCACCCCGCTCACCCCGATGCTCGCGCAGAGCGCGCCCGACGTGGCGGCCGCGCTGCTGGCCACCGGTGCGCCCGCCGCCGTCGACGTCAAGCTCGACGGCATCCGCATCCAGGTGCACCGGTCCGGCGACGAGGTGGCCGTCTTCACCCGCAGCCTCGACGACATCACCAGCCGGATGCCCGAGGTGGTCGAGGCCGCCCGCAAGCTGCCGCTGCGCGAGGCGGTGCTCGACGGCGAGGCGATGACCCTCGGCCCCGACGGCCGCCCCCGCCCGTTCCAGGAGACGTCGAGCCGGGCCGCCACCCGCGGCGGCACCTCGGCGGTGCTGGTTCCCTACTTCTTCGACCTGCTCCACCTCGACGGCACCGACCTGCTCGACGAGCCGGGCCGGGTGCGCTGGCAGGCCCTCGCCGACACGCTGCCGGCGCCGCTGCTGGTCGGGCGGACGCCGGCCACCACTGAGGAGGAAGCGGCCGCGGCCTTCGCCGCCGCGCTGGCGGCCGGCCAGGAGGGTGTGGTGGTCAAGGCCCTGGAGGCGCCCTACGACGTGGGCCGTCGCGGCTCGGCCTGGGTCAAGGTCAAACCCCGGCACACGCTCGACCTGGTGGTGCTGGCCGTCGAGTGGGGGCACGGCCGCCGCAAGGGCTGGCTGTCCAACCTGCACCTCGGCGCGCTCGACCCGGCCACCGGCGGGTTCGTGATGCTCGGCAAGACGTTCAAGGGCCTCACCGACGAGTTGCTGCGCTGGCAGACCGAGCGGTTCCAGGAGCTGAAGACCGGCGACGACGGCTGGGTGGTGCGGGTGCGGCCCGAGCAGGTGGTGGAGATCGCCTTCGACGGGGTGCAGACGTCGCCGCGCTATCCGGGCGGGGTGGCGCTGCGGTTCGCCCGGGTGCTGCGCTACCGCGATGACAAGCCGGCGAGCGAGGCCGACACCATCGAGACGGTGCGGGCGATCGGCTTATAGGGCCGCCAGGGTCCGGACGTAGTTGACCTGCTGGTTGATGGTGGTCACGGCGCCCTGGTCGGTGACCGGGATGCGGGCCACGTACTGCCTCGTGCCGTTGGTCACGGTCACCTGCACCGTGCCCTGCGCCACCGTCTCCTTCACCAGCAGGAACAGCAGGCTGAAGACGGTCAGGACGCAGAAGCCGACGATGGCGGCGACGATCGCCCATCGGGGGATGCGCTGCTGACTGAACCAGTAGTCGCTGACCAGCCACTGCGACCCGGCCAGCGGGATGTCACCGGCCGGCGTGTGCACGGTCGTCGAGGTGACCGCGATCTCGGCGATCTGCACGATGACCGGGCCGGGCGCTGCGGCGACCGGGGGCGCGGAGATCGGTTCCGGCGCCACCGGCGACGGGTCGGGCGCGGTCCACGGATCATCCGGGGAAGGGCCCCACGGGTCGCTCGGGGAGGTCATGACAGTCGACCCTAGTCTTGGCCGCTCGGGGCCGCGAGCCTGGCTTCCGCCTCGGCGGCCGCCTTCCGGTCGGCCTCCTCGACCCGGTCCACCGGTTCGCGGAGCGCGGCCGCCCGGGCCGCCTCCCGCTTCCGGTCCGCCTCGGCGACCCGGTCGCGCAACTTCGGCTTGGCCGGGGCCGCCTCGGGAGAACCCGCGCCCTGCGCCTCCTTGCGCGCCTGCCACCCGTAGGCGATGAGGGCCATCCCGGCGAACATCCACCACTGGACCGCGTAGCCGCCGTTCTGCCAGGCGTCCTCGTGGTCGATCGGGATCCGGGTGAAGGCCGTGTCCTCGGCCGGGGTCTGCTCGGTGAGCAGCACGTACGCCCCGTAGACCGGGTAGGGCATCTCGCGCGCCAGGTGCGGCACCGCGATCCGCCGGGTGTCCAGCCGCCCGTCCCGGTGCTCGATCGCGGCCGGTCGGCTTTCCGACAGGTGAACCTGCCCGACCACGGTGACCTCGCCGGTCGGCGCCGGCGGCACGGTCGGCGCCGCGCTCGCGCCGGTCGGCGGGGCCGGCACCCAGCCGCGGTCGATCAGCACCGCGGTGCCGTCGGTCAGGACCAGCGGGGTCACGATCTCGAAGCCGACGTCGCTGTCCACCGTCCGGCCCCGGGCCTGGATCTCGTGGGTCGTGTCGTAGGTCCCGGTCACCGTCACCTTTGTCCAGGCCCGGCTCTTACCAGGGGAGTCACCGGCGGTGCCGGCGCCGGCGGGGGTGGCGAGGATCGAGGTGAGCGGGACCGCCTGCGTCGAGTCGGCCGCGTCGATCCGGTCGTTGATGGCGCTGCGTTCCTCATACCGCCGCAGCTGCCAGTTGCCGAGCATGACCATGATCACTGAGGCGGCGATCGTCAGCGCGGCAGCGCCCAGCCAGCGCGGCGTCACCAGGAACCGGTACACCCCACGAGGCTACCCGGCGACCGGGCGGCAGCCGCCGCAGCCGGGTACTCTCCCGTCCGGCGGTGCTGTTCACCCGCCCGCAAGTCCACGTCAGGAGACCCATTGATGAGCGCCCAGCCCCGTCTGGTCGTGAGCGCCCCCGCGTCGGGGCACGGTAAGACGGCCGTCGCCGTCGGACTGCTCGCGGCCTGCGTGGCTCGTGGCATCTCGACCGCCGGGTTCAAGGTCGGCCCGGATCACACCGACGCCGCCTATCTGGGCCTGGCCGCCGGCCGCCCCGGTCGCAACCTCGACCCGCGGCTGGTCGGTGCGCAGCGCATCGCCCCGCTCTTCGGGCACGGCGCCGCCGGCGCGCAGCTCTCGGTCATCGAGGGCGCGATGGGCCTGTTCGACTCGCTGACCGGCCAGCCCGAGATCGACGGCACGGCCGCGGTCGCCGCCGCCCTGCGGGCCCCGGTCGTCCTGGTCGTCGACGTCGCCGCGATGGGTCATTCGCTGGCCGCGCTGGTGCACGGCTTCCGGATGTTCGACGAGATGGTGCACCTGGGCGGGGTGATCCTCAACCGGGTGGCGTCGCCCCGGCACGAGCAGATGCTGCGCACCGCGCTCGACGACATCGGCATGCCGGTGCTGGGCGCGCTGCGCCGCGGCGACCTGCCGAACGTTCTGCCGGCCCGCGCGCACGGTCCGGTGCCGGTGGCGCATCGCACGGTCGAGGCGAGCCGGGCGGTGCGCCGGCTGGGCGAGGCGGTCACCGGCGGACTCGACCTGGAGCGCCTGATGGCGCTGGCCAACGCCGCGCCGGCCCTGCCGGGCCCGATCTGGACTCCCGGCGATGCCGTCGGCGGCGAGGTGTTCGAGCAGCGTCCGATCGTCGCGCTGGCCGGTGGTCCGGGCGCCCCTTACACGTACGTCGAGACGGCCGAGCTGCTCACCGCGGCCGGCGCCGACGTGGTGGTGGTGGACCCGCTGCGCGACGAGGCGCTGCCGGCCGGGACACGGGCGCTGGTCGTCGGTGGCGGCCTGCCCGAGGGGTACGCGGAGGAGCTGTCGGCCAATCGGCGGCTCTGCAACGCGGTCGCGAAGTTCGCCCACGACGGCTGGCCGGTGGTCGCCGAAGGGGTGGCGCTGCCGTGGCTCGGCCGCGACTTCGACGGGCGGCCGATGTGTGCGGTCCTGGACGTCTCGGCGGTCACCGGGGAGCAGACGGTGGCCGGCTACCGGGAGGCGACCGCACCGACCACGTCGTTGCTGGCCCCGGCCGGTGCCCGGATCACCGGATACAAGCAGCACCGCGCACTCGTGACGCCGCGGGCCGGCTCGGTGCCGGCGTGGACGTGGTCGGGTGGCAACCCCGAGGGCTTCGTCTGGCGGCAGGTGCACGCCTCACAGCTGGGGCTGCATTGGGCGGCCGCGCCCGAGATCGCGAAGCGGGTGGTGACGGCCGCGATCGCCGGCCCGGCCTCCCGGCCCGGCCAGTCTCAGCACCCCCAGTCCCAGCACCCGCAGCACACCCAGCCGATTCCGCTGCCGCAGCACCCCCCGCAGGTGTCGCACGCGCATGCCCTGCCGGCCGCGGCGTCCCCGGCGATGTCGCACGACCAGCAGGCGTACGACCAACAGGCGTACGACCAACAGTCATACGACCAGCAGGCGTACGACCAGCAGGCGTACGACCAACAGTCATACGATCAGCAGTCGTACGACCAGCAGCAGTCGTACGAGCCGCAGGCCTATGACCAGCAGCAGTACAGCCAGCCGGCGTCACCGGGGGTCACGGACGACCAGCACTTCGCCCAGGCCGCGTCCCCGGCCATGGCGCACGGACGGCAGCCCTCGCCCTACCCGCCGGGCCCGCACTCGCATCCACGGCCACCGGCGAGTGGCCCGAGACCCGCGTCCGGCCCGGCCCCGACCGGCGGCCCCGGGGGCGGTCCGGCAGCGGGCCACCCAGGCGGTCCGGCGGGTCCGGCTCCCGCGTCCGGGGTGGCGAGCGTCCCCGACCTGTCCGACACGGCGGACATCACCGTCTCCTGATCAGGCTGATCCACCAGGGCGCCCGGGGCCGGAAATGCTTGAACCGGAAACCCGCCCAGCCGCGAAATCGCCCCTCTTCGGCGACGAAAGTGTCGTACCTCACCCGTAACGTGGGGTTAACACCGACGACCCGAAGGAGGACGACGTGGCCGATCGTGTGCCGCTGGATTTCGACCCGCCGGTTCGTAGATTGCGAGCGCTCCTGCTGGGCATCGGCGACGCCGAGCTGGCCGGGCCCACCCCCTGTCCGGCTTGGACCGTTGCCGCCCTGCTCGATCATCTGATGGGCCTGTCCTATGCGTTCACTCAGGCCGCCCGCAAACGCACCGACGCGCCCGGCACCGACGGCCCGCCGCCCGACCCTTCGGCCCAGCACCTCGCCCGGCATTGGCGCAGCAGCCTCCCGGTCCTGCTGGAGGAGCTGTCCACCGCGTGGAAAGACCCGGCCTCCTGGGCGGGCACGTCCCAGGCGGGCGGCGTGACCATGCCGGCCGCGAGCCTGGGCATCGTCGCGATGAACGAGTTGATCATGCACAGCTGGGATCTCGCCCGTGCCACCGGCCAGGAGATCGCGGCCGACCCGCGCACCCTCGACGTCCTGATCGAGTTCCTCTCCCAGGGCCCGGCCGAGGGCACCCCGGGCCTGTTCGGCCCGGTCACCCCGACCGACAGCGAGGCCACCATGCTGGACCAGGCGGTCGCCCTGGCCGGCCGCGACCCGAATTGGCGCCGCCCACCACGCCGCCGAGCCGTGTCGGCCCCGGCGGCCTGAGTCAGTCGCCACCCCAGCTCGCCTTCGGGCGGTCCGGCTTGGGCGCCTTCGAGTGGGTGCGGTCCGGCTTGGGAGAGCGGGTCCGATCCGGCCGGGCGTCCTCCGAGCGGGTCCGGTCGCGGTCCGCATCGCCGGCTCCACTGCGGTCCGACCGCTTGTGGCCGGTGCTGGAGACGTCGGAGTCCGAGTCCGAGTCGTCGGAGAAACGGTCCCGGTCCCGGTTTCGCCCGCCGTAGGTCATCTTGCGCGTCGGCGGGGTGAACTTCAGCTTGGGCTGCCCCTTCAACGCGTCCCGCAGGGTCTCGGCGAAGGTGTATTTGGAGATCGTCGACCGGCTGGTCCCGACGAAGTCGTTCGGATCGTCCGGGTCGGCCACGAAGGCCGCGGCGGCCAGCTGTGGGGTGAAGCCGCAGAACCACGCCGTCTTGTTGCTGTCGGTGGTCCCGCTCTTCCCGGCGACCGGGCGCCTGAGGGTGGCGTACACCATCGGTGAGGTCCCCCCGCCGCCGCAGGAACCCTTGGCCGCGCCGTAACCAGTCGGGCAGCGCGCGGCGTCGGTCGCCGCCCGGGCGACGTCCTCGCTCACCACCCGGTGGCAGACCGGCGCCGCCACCAGGCGTCCCTTGAATTTGGTGTTGGCGCCGTCCCGGCCCCGGATGACCTTGACCGGCGACGGCGAGCAGTAGTTGCCCTCGGCGGCCAGGGTGGCGAAAACGTTCGCCATCTCGATCGGTGTCACGTCGCTGACGCCCAGGGTGAACGCGCCCCACCCGGCCGCGTGCTCCGGTGTGGCCAGCTTGCGGTCCACGTCGGTGCGCCAGGTCAGCCCGAGTCGCTCGGCCATCGCGACCGCCTTGTCCGCGCCGACCTTCTCCTCGAGTTGCACGAAGTAGGTGTTGACCGACTTGCCGAAGCCGCTCCACATGGTCTGGTTGCCGGTCATCGACTTGCTGGAGTTCTTCGGGCACCAGCGCCGCCCGCAGGTGGCCGGCCCGGGCGCGGTGATGTATTTCGAGTAGTACCGCTCGGGCGCGTTGTAGCTGGTGCTCAGCGGCATCCCGTCGTCCAGGGCGGCCAGCATCGTGAAGATCTTGAAGGTGGAGCCGGCCTGGTAGCCGGCCATCTGGCCGCCGCCGAGCAACGGGTTCACCGTGTTCGGGTAGTTGGTGTTCTTCTTCGGATTCGGGGCGAGCGAGTAGTGCCGGTTCACCGCCATGCTGAGGATCCGGCCGGTGTTCGGCTCGATCACCACCTGGCCGTGCGCGAAGCGGCTGCGCGCCTTCTCCTTGTTCAGCACGTGCTTCATCGCCGACGCCTGGATGCCCGGGTCGAGCGAGGTGATCACTCGGTAGCCGCCGCGGCGCAGGTTCTCCTCGCGCTCCTCGGGGCTGGTGCCGAAGGCCGGCTGCTCCCGCCACCAGGCCTTGAAGTAGTCGCAGAAGAAGCCCCAGTCGTTGTATTTGGCGCGGATCGACAGACAGTCGTTCGGCGGCGAGCTGAGCTTCAGCGTGATCTTCGCGGTCTTGGCCTCGGCCGCCTGCGTCGGGGTGATCGTGTGCATCTTGAGCATCTGGTCGATCACGTAGTTGCGCCGGTTGATCGCCGACTCCTGGTCGCCGGCCGCCGGGTCGTACGCGGACGGTGCCTTCACCAGGCCGGCCAGCATCGCCGCCTCGTTGAGGTCCAGGTATTTCGGCGCTTTCGAGAAGAACACCTGGGAGGCCGCGAAGATCCCGTACGCCCGGTGGCCGAAGTACGCCGAGTTCAGGTAACGCTCGAGGATCTCCTGCTTGGAGAGCCGCTTCTCCAGCTCGACGGCGAGCCGCATCTCGCGGAGCTTGCGCTCGGTGGTCTGCTCGGTGGCCTCCAGCGCCTCGGTCGGCGTCTTGGCGCTGTCCCGCAGGGCCATCCGTACGTACTGCATGGTCAGCGTGGACGCGCCCTGGGAGACGCCGCCGGCCTGCCGGTTGGCGACGAACGCCCGGGCCACGCCCTTGGCGTCGACCCCGTGGTGCTCGTAGAAGCGGCTGTCCTCGGACGCGACGATCGCCTGGGTGACGTACGGCGACATGTCGGCGATCCGGGTGGGCCGGCGGTGTTCCTCGTAGAACATCGTGAGCAGGGTTTTGCCGTCGTTGGCGTACACATAAGTGGTCTGTGCCGTAGGTACCTCGATGAGGTCGTCGGGCATGGCCTTGAGCGCTTCGGTGCCGGCTTTGACGCCCATGCCGGCGAGAGCGGCGAGGGGGTAGGCGAGGCCGGCGACCACGAGACCCGCGATCAGGCCCGCACGGACGAGGGGAGCAATCTTTCCGGCAGCCACAACACGAAGGTAAGACAAAAGTGTTCATGTCCGGATGAAACGGCCGAAGTGAGACCTGGAATACCGTGCGGCATCCTGTTGGGATGACGTTCGACCTGGGGCATCACGGCGACGCGGAGGTCGGCGGCGGGCTGATCGACCTGGCCGTCAACGTGCGGCACGAGCCCATGCCCGCCTGGCTGTCCGAGCCGATCGCCGCCGCGTTGACCCAGCTCAGGGCGTACCCCGATGATCGTGCGACGACCGCGGCGGTGGCGTCGAGGCACCGCCGCGACCCGGCCGAGGTGCTGCTGACGGCCGGCGCCGCCCAGGCGTTCGTCCTGCTCGCCCAGGCGTTGCGCGGTTTCCGGACGCCGGTGGTGGTGCATCCGCAGTTCACCGAGCCGGAGGCGGCCCTGCGCAATGCCGGCCACGAGGTCGGCCGGGTGCTGCTGCCGGCGGCGGACGGTTTCCGGCTGGATGCCCGGCTGGTTCCGGAGGACGCCGACCTGGTCTTCATCGGCAACCCGACAAATCCGACATCGGTGCTGCATCCGGCCACGGAGATCGCCAAGCTGGCCCGGCCGGGGCGGGTGCTGGTGGTCGACGAGGCATTCGCCGACATCACCTTCCGTGACGGCGCCGAGGGCGAGCCGGAGAGCCTCGCCGCGCGGACGGACCTGCCCGGCCTGGTCGTGCTGCGCAGCCTGACCAAGACCTGGGGCCTGGCCGGCCTGCGCATCGGCTACCTTCTGGGCCCGGCCGACCTGCTGCCGAGGCTGGCCGCCGCACAGCCGCTGTGGGCCGTCTCCACCCCGGCGCTCGCCGCCGCGACCGCCTGCGCGTCACCCACCGCGATCGCCGCCGAGCGGGAGATCGCGGCCCGCGTCGCCGCCGAGCGGGACCACCTGCTGCGCCGCCTCGCGCACGTGCCGAACCTCACGGTCGCCGGCACCCCGGCGGCCTCGTTCGTCGCGGTGCGCGTCCCCGGTGCCGACAAAATCCGCCTTGAGCTGCGTGAACGTGGCTACGCCGTACGCCGTGGCGATACCTTCCCGGGGCTGGGCGCCGACTGGCTGCGGATCGCGGTGCGCGACACTGCGATCACCGATGCTTTCGTGACGACCCTGACCGATGTGATCGAGGAGCGACCGTGACCCGCGTGACCCTGGAGTCGACCGTGGCGGCCGTCCGGCCCGCCGACCAGCCGGCCATGGCCGCCGCCCGGGAGCTGCAGGCCCGGCTGACCAAGCCGGCCGGTTCGCTCGGCGCCCTGGAGGAGCTGTCGGTGCGCCTGGCCGGGCTGGCCGGCACCTGCCCGCCGCCGCTGCCGTCGCCGGCCGCGGTTGCGGTCTTCGCCGGCGACCACGGTGTGCACGCGCAGGGGGTCTCGCCCTGGCCGCAGGAGGTCACCGCACAGATGGCGCTCAACTTCCTGGCCGGCGGCGCGGTGGTCAACGCGTTCGCCCGCCAGGCCGGCGCGTCGGTGACCGTGGTCGACGTCGGCGTGGCGACGCCACTTCCGGAGGGCACCGACCTGATCGAGGCCAACGTCCGCCGCGGCACCCTGGACATGACGGTCGAGCCGGCCCTGACCCGCGACGAGGCCCGGCAGGCCGTCGAGACCGGCATCCGGGTTGCCGAGGAGATGCTTGAAGCGGGTGCGAAATGCCTGCTCACCGGCGACATGGGCATCGCCAACACGACCCCGGCCGCGGCCCTGATCGCCGCGTTCACCGGCTGCACGGCCGAGCAGGCGACCGGTCGCGGCACCGGCATCGACGACGCCACGCACGCCCACAAGATCACCGTGGTGGCCGCCGCGCTGGAGCGGCACGCCCCCGACCCCGCCGACCCGCTCGGTGTCCTGGCCACGGTCGGCGGTCTCGAGCACGCCGCCATCGCCGGTTTCATCCTGGCAGCCGCCGCCCACCGGGTCCCGGTGATCGTCGACGGCGTGATCGCCGCCTCCGGTGCCCTCGCCGCCGCCGCGTTCGCGCCGGACGCGATCGCCGCCATGGTCGCCGGTCACCTGTCGGCCGAGCCGGGCGCTGCCGTGGCACTTGCCCACCTCGACCTCGAACCGCTTCTCGACCTCGGCATGCGCCTGGGCGAGGGCAGCGGTGCGGTCCTCGCCCTGCCGGTCGTCGCGGCGGCCGTGCGGGTGCTGCACGAGGTCGCCACGTTCGACTCGGCGGGAGTGTCGGAGAAATGAGTCTCTATCCGTTGGCGCTGCGGCTGACCGACCGGCGGGTTCTCGTGGTCGGCGGTGGCGCGGTGGCCACCCGGCGGGTGCCGGCGCTGCTCGCGGCGGGTGCCCGGGTGGAGATCGTCGCGCCCGAGCTGACCCCGTTCCTGCGCGGGCACGTCGACGCCGGCCGGATCGCCTGGCACGAGCGACGGTTCGCGCCGGCCGACGTCGACGGCGCCTGGCTGGTGCAGGTGGCGATCGACGACCCCGCCGCGGCCGCCGAGGTCTCCGCCGCCGCCGAAGAGCAAAGAATTTATTGCGTACGGGCGGACGACCGCGACGCGGCTACCGCGTGGACCCCGGCCGTGACCCGGCACGGGCAGGTCACCGTGGCGGTCACCGACGGGGGTGACCGCCGCCGGGCGATGGCCGTCCGCGACCTGGTCGCCGCCGCCCTGGAGGCCGCACCGCCGGCCGCGGCCGAGCACAAGGGCGTGGCCCTGGTCGGCGCCGGCCCCGGCGACCCCGAGCTGATCACCGTGAAGGGCCGCCGCCTGCTGGCCGCCGCCGACGTGGTGGTGGCCGACCGGCTCATCCCCGGCCTGCTGCTCGGCGAGCTGCGCCCGGACGTGGAGCTGGTCGACGCGGCCAAGATCCCGTACGGCCCGGCCGCCGCCCAGGAGGAGATCAACCGCATCCTGGTCGAGCGCGCGCTCGAGGGAAAGTTCGTGGTGCGGCTCAAGGGCGGCGACCCGTACGTCTTCGGCCGCGGCGGCGAGGAGGCCATCGCCTGCGCCGCCGCCGGCGTCCCGGTCCTGGTCGTGCCCGGGGTGACCAGCTCGATCGCGGCACCCGCGCTGGCCGGCATCCCGGTCACCCACCGCGGCATCGCGCACGAGTTCACGGTGGTCTCCGGCCACGTCCCGCCGGACAGCGCGCAGTCGCTGGTCGACTGGCCGGCGCTGGGCCGGCTGCGCGGCACGATCGTGGTGATGATGGGCCTGAAGAACCTGCCGAAGATCGCGGCCCGGCTGATCGCCGAGGGCCGCCCGGCGGACACCCCGGTGGCCGTGGTGCAGGAGGGCTCGACGCCCGATCAGCGCTCGTTGCGCAGCACGCTCGGTGCGGTCGCCGAGGACGCCGCGGCGGCGGGTCTGCGCCCACCGGCCACGGTCGTCATCGGTGATGTCGTGTCAGCCCTCGACTGACTCGTCCACCTTCTCCTCGTCGGTTTCGGCCGTCTCGCCGGAGGCGGTGGCGAGCTCGTCGAGGAAGGCGCGGGCCCACTCGGCGACATCGTGCTGCCGCAGGTGTCGCTGCATGACCCGCATCCGCCGCTTGAGCTCGGCCGGCTCGGCCGCGACCGACCGCAGCAGGGCGTCCTTGACCCCGTCCGGGTCGTGCGGGTTGCACAGGAACGCCTGCTTCAGCTCGGTGGCCGCGCCGGCGAACTCGCTGAGCACCAGCGCACCGCCGGTGTCGGCCCGGCACGCCACATATTCCTTGGCGACCAGGTTCATGCCGTCGCGCAGCGGGGTCACCATCATGACGTCGGCCGCCACATACATCGCGGCCAGCTCCTGCCGCGAGTACGACTGGTGGAGGTAGTGGACGGCGGGGACGCCGACCCGCGCGAACTCGCCGTTGATCCGGCCGACCTCGCGCTCGACCTTGACCCGCAGCGTCTGGTAGTGCTCGACGCGCTCCCGGCTCGGCGTGGCCACCTGCACCATCACCGCGTCGCCGACCTTGAGCTTGCCGTCGGCCAGCAGCTCGCGGAACGCCTTGAGGCGCAGCTCGATGCCCTTGGTGTAATCGAGCCGGTCGACGCCGAGGATCACCGTCTTCGGGTCGCCCAGCTCGGCGCGGATCTGCTTGGCCCGGGCCTGCACGGCCGGGTCGGCCGCCATCCGCTCCATCTCGCGGGTGTCGATGCTGATCGGGAACGCGCCCGCCTTGACCTTGCGGCCGTCGACCTGGATCGACTGGCCCTCGTAGCGCAGGCCGAGCAGGTGCCGGGCGAGCCGGACGAAGTTCTGCGCCGCGAGTCGCTGCTGGAAACCGACCAGGTCGGCGCCGAGCAGGCCGCGCAGCACCTCGGCGCGGAACGGCATCTGCATGAACAGCTCGATCGGCGGGAACGGGATGTGCAGGAAGAACCCGATCTTCAGATCGGGGCGCAGCTCGCGCAGCATGGCCGGGACCAGCTGCAGCTGGTAGTCCTGCACCCAGACGGTGGCGCCGTCCTCGGCCACCTCGGCCGCCGCCTCGGCGAACCGCTGGTTGACGATCCGGTAGGCCTCGCGCCAGCGCCTCTTGTACACCGGGGTCTCGACGGCGTCGTGGTAGAGCGGCCAGATCGTCGCGTTCGACTGGCCCTCGTAGTAGCGCTCCAGCTCCTCGGCGCTCAGCGACACCGGGTGGATGTTGATGCCTTCGAGCTCGAACGGCTCGGGGGCCTCGCCGGTGCCACCGGCCCACCCGATCCAGGTGCCGCCGTGCTCGGTGAGCACGGGATGCAGTGCGGTGACCAGCCCACCCGGACTCGTGCGCCACTGGCGCTCCCCGTCCGGGGTGGTGACCTCATCGACAGGCAGACGGTTGGCGACAACGACGAAGGAACTTCGTTCGGCCACGCTGAGTGCACCTCCGGGTCGATTTTGTTCCCGCCCCGAGCCTACTGTGCGTAGTAGCCCGGGGCGCGCCCAGTGTGGGGACAGCTGAGATGGACCTGGATGGCTGCCGGGTGCCATTCTGGGCGCGTGACACCGTCCGACGATCTTTCCCCGCGCAGGCGGCCGATTTTCTTTCCTGTGGTCATTGCCACCGTATTTCTCACGATCATCGGCATGACCTCCGGCTTCGTGCTGGGCGAGCGGCACCGGGACCGGTTGCGGGCAGCGCAGGTGACCACCACGACGGGTGGGTTCAACCCCGATCCGGAAGAGACGGGCTCGCCGGAGCCGTCCGGCCCGAGTTGCCCGGACGAAACGATCCAGATGGCGACCAAGCTGAATTTGCCGAGCGACCTGTACCAGATTTTCAAGATCGTTACGAAGAACGGGACCACCGTCTGGATCTGCCAGGACGGCGCCGGCTCGCTGTATTACCAGTCGAAGACCGGCGGGGTCGACGAGCCGCTCGTGCAGGGTGAAAACGGACTTTTCCTGTCGCAGGTGATTCGCGAGGGCGACCGCGAATACCTGGCCACCGCGGCCAACGGCAACCGCTTCGTGGTCAACGAGAAGCAGCTCGAGGTGCACTTCGCCGCATCGGGCAAGACCCAGGTGAACGCCGTGGAAACGGTCGGCTGAGGGAATCCGTACCCGCCGGACGGGGTTGTCTGAGGTGGCCGGGAGGCGACCTGGAAAGATTGCCCCTGGCATTCGGCACTCGGCCGGTTTAAGAAATCACGATCACGGAGGTAGGGCGCACCGTGGCCCAGTTCATTTTCGTCCTGGAAAAGGCGCGCAAGGCGCACGGCGACAAGGTCGTGCTCGACAACGTGACGCTGAACTTCCTGCCGGGCGCCAAGATCGGCGTGGTCGGCCCCAACGGTGCCGGTAAGTCCACGCTGCTGAAGGTCATGGCCGGCGTGGAGACCCTGAGCAACGGCGACGCCAAGCTGATGCCTGGCTACACCGTCGGCATGCTCGCGCAGGAGCCGCCCCTCAACGAGTCCAAGACCGTCCTCGGCAACATCGAGGAGGCGGTCGCGGAGACCAAGGCCAAGCTCGACCGGTTCAACAAGATCGCCGAAGAGATGGCGACCGACTACACCGACGAGCTGATGGAGGAGATGGGCAAGCTCCAGGAGCAGCTCGACAACGTCAACGCGTGGGACCTCGACTCCCAGCTCGAGCTGGCGATGGACGCGCTGCGCTGCCCGCCGCCGGACGCCGACGTCACCCAGCTCTCCGGTGGTGAACGCCGCCGGGTCGCGCTGTGCAAGCTGCTGCTCGAGGCGCCCGACCTGCTGCTGCTCGACGAGCCCACCAACCACCTGGACGCGGAGAGCGTGCACTGGCTGGAGCAGTACCTGGCGAAGTACGCCGGCACCGTCATCGCCATCACCCACGACCGGTACTTCCTCGACAATGTGGCCAACTGGATCCTCGAGCTGGACCGTGGCCGGACGTACCCGTACGAGGGCAACTACTCCACCTACCTCGACAAGAAGTCGCAGCGTCTCGCGGTCGAGGGCCGCAAGGACGCGAAGCTGAAGCGGCGCCTCACCGAGGAGCTCGAGTGGGTGCGGTCGAACGCCAAGGCCCGCCAGACCAAGAGCAAGGCCCGCCTCGACCGGTACGAGGAGATGGCCACCGAGGCGGAGAAGACCCGCAAGCTCGACTTCGAGGAGATCCAGATCCCGCCGGGCCCCCGCCTGGGCAACACGGTGATCGAGACGAAAGACCTCACCAAGGGCTTCGACGGCCGTACGCTCATCGACCACCTGTCGTTCTCGCTGCCGCGCAACGGCATCGTCGGCATCATCGGCCCCAACGGCGTCGGCAAGACCACCCTGTTCAAGACGATCGTCGGGCTCGAGCAGCCGGACGAGGGCCTGGTCCGGGTCGGTGAGACGGTTCAGCTGTCCTACGTCGACCAGAGCCGCGAGGGTCTGCAGGGCAACCAGACCGTGTGGGAGGTCGTCTCCGACGGCCTCGATCACCTGATGGTCGGCAAGGTCGAGATGCCCTCCCGGGCGTATGTTGCGGCGTTCGGCTTCAAGGGCCCCGACCAGCAGAAGCCGGTCAAGGTGCTCTCCGGTGGCGAGCGCAACCGGCTCAACCTCGCGCTGACGCTGAAGATCGGCGGCAACGTGATCCTGCTCGACGAGCCGACCAACGACCTCGACGTGGAGACGCTGGGCAGCCTGGAGAACGCGCTGCTGGAGTTCCCGGGTTGCGCCGTGGTCATCTCCCACGACCGGATGTTCCTCGACCGGGTCGCCACCCACATGCTCGCGTGGGAGGGCACCGAGGAGAACCCGGACAAGTGGTTCTGGTTCGAGGGCAACTTCGATGCGTACGAGAAGAACAAGATCGACCGTCTCGGGGCGGAAGCGGCTCGCCCGCATCGGGTGACCTACCGCAAGCTGACCCGTGACTAGGTTTGTCACCGATGTGCCCGTGCGCTGGTCCGACATGGACGCGTACGGGCACGTCAACAACGCACGCTTCCTCACGCTCTACGAGGAGGCGCGCGTCGAGATGTTCTTCGTGGGAGCCCGCAAGCACGGCCTGGGCTCCTTCGAGGAGGGCATCGTGATCGCCCGGCACGAGATCGACTATCTGCGGCCGGTCGACTACGGCGACCCGGTGCGCATCGAGATGTGGATCGCCAAGGTGCGGGCCGCGTCGTTCACCGTCGCGTACGAGCTGTTCGACGACGGCGTGCTGGCCGGCCGGGCGAAGTCGGTCTGCGTTCCGTACAACCTGGCCAACGGCCACCCGCGCCGGCTCAGCGAGGCCGAGCTCGCCTTCCTGGAGCCCTACCGCGAGTCGTCGGAATGAGCGAGCCCGCATGAGCGAGTCTGCATGAGCGAGCACGGCCTGCTCGGGGTGCCCGACGCCGGAGCCTTCCTGGCCCGGCTGACCAGGCTCGACCCGGGTGCGCCGGTGCGGTTGCGCGGCGCGTCCGGGCGCACCGCGCTCTGGGCCCGGCTGCCGTGGGACGTGCTGGTCACCCGCGAGGTGGCCGGCCGTGGCCCGGACGACGCCACGGTGTCCGCGTCCGAGCTGCTGGCGGTGCTGGCCAAGGGCGGCGATCGACTGCCTGCGCGCCGTGACGCGCAGTGGCGCTGGCCGTTGCCACCGCCCGCGAGCGAAACGGTGGAGTCGGTGTCCGCGGCGGAGCTGACCCGGCTGGCCACCGCGGCGGCCGGCACCCTGCGGGAGGTCTCGGCGGGCGGCCTGGCCGGCCGGGCGGTGGGTCAGCGGGCGGTGCGCGACGCACTGCTCGACCACGTCGCTCTCGTTGTGACACTCGCGGGTGGCCAGTCGGTGGAGGTGTCACAACGCCTCGTTCAGGCGATCTCCCGAATGGGTTTCCTCGGCCCGGAGGGTGCGGACGTGCCGGATACTCGAGTCAGAGTGGCCGGACGCTGGGTGGGACTCTCCGCACCATATGGAGTTGCCTGGCTACAGACCGTCAGTAAATTGACCGTTGTGCCCATAGGGAGTCACCCGAAAGGGTGATGCCGTATCGGACGTCCGGTCGCGCCCTCCGGTTGGGGGGATGACCTCCGCGACCTGTACGGGTACCGTCGGCCCTCGGATCCAGTTCGCTACGTCCGGCGGTGGGTCTGCTGGGGAGTGAGGTGCGCAACGATGCCGTGGTGGTCATGGCGTCCGGGTTCGGCCGCGGGCAACGCGCCGGATTCTGATAGCGGTTCGGCGGTGCGGAGCACCGTTCGCGTCGGGGTTCCCGCTCAGCGGGAGCCGAGCCGAGTGGTTGTTCCGGCCGACGCGGTCAAGTCCGAAGAGTCCGAGCAGATCGCTCCGGTGACGCTGGCGCGCATCGGCAAGGCGCTCGACATGCTCGACATCCGGTTCCTCGCCGACGGCGGCGGCAGCCTGCTGGCGATGTGGGAGCGGCACGCGGTGCTGTTCACCCTCGAGGGCCCCGACGACGAGATCCTCGTGATGCGGGCCCGCCCGCACGCCACGGTCCCGCCGGACTGGGCCGACCGCGCCTACCGCGTGGTAAACGAGTGGAACCACACCCGCCGCTTCTGCAAGGCCTACGTAGGCGACCCAACAGAACGAGGCCAACTCCCGATCTACGCCGAGCTGCAGGTCCCGCTGGCAGCCGGAGCCCACGACGCCTTGGTAGTGGAAATGCTGGACTGCGGAGCAGCAGTAGCAACAAGCTTCGTGGACTGGCTACACGACGAGGGAGCCCTGCTCTAACCACCCCCGAGGGGCCGCAACCCCCGCAGCTTGGTGTTGACGTGCCCGCCCAGCCCGGGACCCACGGGTTACTTGGTGTCCTAGTTTTCTGGGGTGCCCCGACTCAGTGAACTGCCCGCGATTGCCCCGTTGATGAGCAGAGAACCGATTTTCTGACGCCGCGCTCTTTCTTTTGCGGGGGCAGAAAATCGGCTCTCTGCTCATCAACTCTCAGGGGCAATCGCGGGCTGAGCGAAGCGAGGCCAGCCAGCTCAGCAGCCGTGTGCAACCACCCCAGCCAAGCACCCGGCGAGCGCGCCCCCCAGCCCAGCCAAGCACCCGGTAAGCGCGCCACCCAGCCCGATCAAAGCGGGAACATGCCCACCCGCCCGTGGTACTCATGGCCCAGCTCATCGGTGTCCGAGCCAACAAGCAGCCCATGCGGCACCACCAGGAAGCAACGAACCCCGACCCCCCGAGAGCGGGTCGGGTTCCAGCTGAGGGCCCGCCCGGTAACAGGGCTCACCGCCCCGATCCCCGGCCGGGAGACCGCCCCCGCCCCCGGCCCCTTGGCGTCGGTGCCATACGGGTTGTCGAAGTAGCGTTGGTGCCCACCGAGGTAAACGGCCGACCCGGTGACCGAGAGCGCATAAAGCGAATCCCCACCGGTCCGCTGCACCCAGGTCGGGTTGTGCCGCCCATTACCAACAGTCTCGAACCGGGCCGCCGAGTCGCAGAGCCGGTCCGGCGAGGACGCCCGCCCGGTCGCGGCGACCACGAAATACCCACCGTCCGGCGAGAACTTGACCTGCCGCAGGTAGGTGTCGAAGCCCTTCATGCAGGCCGGCTTGTAGGCGTCGGTGTACCAGTTCAGCAGGGTCGCCCGCGGCCCGGCGACGTCGAACATGGCGATCTGGGTGCGGTCGTAGCCACCGGCCTTCAGCAGCGCCCCGATCGCGACCAGCCGGCGGCCGTCGGGGGAGATGTCGAAGTGCTCGACCCGGGTGCGGCTCAGGCCGGGCGCGGTGAGCCGCGCGTCGAACCCGGTGTCGACCGCGCCGGTGGTCGTGTTCATCCGGGCCAGAGCGTCCCGCTCCACCCCGTTGATGGCCGAGAACGTGCCGGCCGCGTACAGCAGGGAACCGCGCGCCTGCACCGCCCGGACGTCGCCCCAGTTGATCGACGCCCGGAAGGACGAGACCCGCTCACCGTCCATGTCCAGCCGGGCCAGCCCGCGCTGGGCGGAGCCGTTGACCGACTTGAACGCCCCACCGGCGTAGACCGTGCTGTCCGGTCCGGTGGCGAGCGAGTAGACCGCGCCGTCCACCTCGGGGGCGAACGATCGGATCTCGCCGTCGCTCAGCCCGAACGCGAAGAGGTTCTTGCGGGCGTAGGTGTGCCGGCGGCTGCTGTCGGCGACCTTGGTGAAGGAGCCGCCGACCACGACGGTGTCGCCGACCAGAGCCATGCTCCAGACGGTGCCGTCGAGAACGTGCGGGGTGAAATCGACCGGGTTGGCCGAGACGATGGCGGACTGGGCCGGGTCGGCCTCGGCCGGATGCGCGCACGCCACAGCGGCGGCGACGAGGACTGCGGCGGCGAGCAGGCGACGCATGGGGGCGGCTCCAGGGCACGGATGATCGGATGGATTTGTCATCTGATCAAACGAGCGGCCGGCACACCCGGAAACGGAATGGATCAGGCATTGACCATGAAGTAGGCGGCCCGCTCCAGGTAGTCCCACAGCGCGGTCTCGTGCTCCTTGGGCAGGCCGATCGAGTCGACGGCGTCGCGCATGTGCTTGAGCCAGGCGTCCCGGGCGGCCTCGTCGACCACGAACGGCGCGTGCCGCATCCGCAGGCGCGGGTGACCCCGGCTGGCCGAGTAGGTGTTGGGTCCGCCCCAGTACTGCATCAGGAACAGCGTCAGCCGGTCGGCGGCCGGGCCCAGATCCTCCTCCGGGTACATCGGGCGGAGCAGCGGGTCCTCGGCCACGCCCTCGTAGAACTTCGCGACGAGCCGGCGGAACGTGGGTTCGCCGCCGATCGCCTCGAAAAAGGTGATGTCTTCCGGAGAGGGTGCGCTCACGCGTCCATCCTGCCAGCAGCCGCTGGACGGTCGGGTGTGACGCTCGTCGTGGCGGCCGGCGCGACCTCGGGGGAGAGGGCGGGTGCCGGCACGGTGGGTGCGTCGGCCGGCGGGTAGGTGGCCGACGCCTCCTCGATGGCGGCCTCGAACGTCTCTTCGCTGGGCCAGCGGGCCGACAGGTAGGCCATCGCGGCGGTGCCGGCCAGCCCGGTGAGGCCGACCACCGCGGGCAGCCAGAACAGGTCGGCGAGCAGGCCGGTGACCATGACACCGGCGAACTGGGCGAGCTGGATGCCGCCCTGGATGACGCCGAACGCCCGGGCGCGGTAGCCGTGCGGCAGCATCAGCACGAACTTGCCGTTCAGGGTGGGCGACAGCCCGCCCGCGGCGACACCGGAGATGGCGACGATCAGCACGACGATCGGCATCGGCGGGTCGAACGCCGCCGGGACCAGGGCGAGGCAGGCCAGGATCGCGAACGGGCGGATCAGCCGGTCGCGCAGGGCCGGGCTGGCCAGCCGGGTGATGAGCAGGCCGCCGACCACGAAGCCGATCGGGTTGGCCGCCATGATCAGGCCCTGGTTGAGGCCGCGGGCGGCCGCGTCGCCGCTGCCCTCGGCGGCCCAGGCGACGGCCAGGCTCTCCGGCGCGATCACGAACAGGCTCATCACGAACACCATCAGCGCGATCGAGCGCAGCACCGGGCGGCCGAAGACGAGCTGGAAGCCCTCGCCGGACTCGTGCAGCAGGTGGGTGCGCTGGGCCCGGGTGCGGGTGGCCGGCCGGGGCCGGACGCCGCGGGCGATCACCGCCGCCGAGAGCGCGAACGTCAGCGCGTCGGCGGCGAGCGCCACCCGCGGGCTGATCGTGGTCGCGATGGTCGCCCCGGCCAGGTAGCCCAGGACCATGGCGGCCTGGGTGGTGGTCTGGTTGATGGCGATCGCGGTGGGCAGCTTTTCCCGGCCGACCAGCTGCGGCAGCAGCGCGGATCGGGCCGCCTGGGTCGGCGGCATGCCGAGGCTGGCCAGGAAGACCAGGACCAGCATCGCCCAGACCGGCATGTGCGGGACCAGCAGCAGGGCGATCGGCACCATCCGGGACAGGTCCGCGATGATCAGGACCCGGCGGTACGGATAGCGCTCGGCCAGGGCGGAGAGAAGCGTCCCGCCGATGATCCAGGGGAGGAACGAGACGCCGAAGGCCGCCGCCGACAGGAGCACCGATTCGCTCTGCTGGTAGACCAGCACGGTGACCGCGGCCTTGGACAGATAGTCCCCGGCCCAGTTCACCATCAGCGACAGATAGATCGCTCGGTACTCACGGACGGCGAAGACGTCCCGGAAAGTCACCGGTCGGCTCCGCTCAGTCACGGTTTTGGCTCGGTCGGCCGCCCGTGCAGCGGGGTCATCGGACACCAGGTCCTCCATCGATCTCGGCACTCGCCGGGTCGCGACGATCGCCGGGGCACGCCCGCTGGGTGGGCCCGGCGGAACGTGATGCCGCATGTGCAGATGCTCAAGCGGATTCTGCCCGATCGTCCGAGTCGATGCTAGGGCGTACGGCCGGATTGTCGGCCGTTCGGTGGAGGGTGACTATCCCCCGGAAGAACTAATCCCAGCTCAAGACCGCTTGTCCGGGTCCGGGTCCGGTTCAGAAGGTCGCAAATACGCGGGCGGTACCGCCGCGCGTGGCATCAATCGAGAGGCGGCGATGCGTTCGGAGAGGCCGCCCAGGTCCAGGGCCTCCATCAGCGCGCGGCGCAGCTCCCGTTGAAGAACCCCCTGACCGTCCGCGGTGGTCTTCGCGATGGTCCGGATGACCGCGCCGTCGACGGTCAGCTGCTCGACACCCACGACGTCCGGCGGTTCGAGGAACTCGTTCTGGTGCTCGGGCGACTCGGCCACCATCTCGGCCGCCGTGCGCAGCACGCTGATCGCCTCTTCCGAGTTGACGAAGCCGATCGGGATGTCGATCACGACGAGCGCCCAGCCCTGGCTCTTGTTGCCGACCCGCACGATCTCGCCGTTCCGGATGTACCAGAGCACCCCGCGCATGTCCCGGACCGTGGTGATCCGCAGGCCGACCGTGTCGACGACGCCGACCGCTTCGCCGAGGTCGACCGTGTCGCCCACCCCGTACTGGTCCTCCAGTAGCATGAACAGGCCGGCTATCAGGTCCTTGACCAGGCTCTGCGCGCCGAAGCCGAGGGCCACCCCGACGATGCCCGCGCTGGCCAGCAGCGGGCCCAGGTTGAAGCCGAGCTCGCCGAAGACCAGCAGGACGGCCATCGTGAACACCACGGCGGTGACGAAGCTGCGCAGCACCGAGCCGATCGCCTCGGCCCGCTGCCGGCGCCGCTCCGGGATGAACTGCCCTTCCTCGGCGGTCGCGGTCGCCTTCTCCTTCAGCGGCTTCAGCAGGGCCGGCATCGCGGCCCGGCTGGTGCTGTTGGTGAGCCGTTTGATCGCCCGGTGCAGCAGGAAGCGGATCAGCATCGCGATCAGGATGATCGCCAGGATCCGCAGCGGCTTCACGATGACCCAGTAGCTGGAGTTGGCCAGCCACCGGTTGCCGGTCCAGTCGTAGACGCGACTGCACACCACGTCGGTGTCACAGATCCTGGTCACGTCGATCGACTCGAAGACCGACGGAGTGCCGGCGGCGGGGCCGGGAGTAGGGGCGAGAAGCAACACGGAGAGCTACCGTACCGGGCGAAGCTGAGCCCGCTTTCAGGTGTCACACAGCTCACTGACCTCAGACGTTTACCGGACGGCTACGGATTGCGCTCGCAATTTGGTCATCCATCAGGGACTATTGGCGCACGGACCATGGCCGAAGACGTCTCGGGAGCGGTTGACAGACCAACACCGGAGGGTGATCGCGATGCCTGACATACGACCTGCAGTGGGCTCATCCGCGTTAGTTCTGAACGCCACCTACGAGCCGCTGTGCGTCGTATCGGTGCGTCGAGCGACCATTCTCGTGCTGACCGCCAAGGCGGAGTGCGTCTCCGACGGCGACGGCATCCTGCACTCGGTGCACACCAATCTTCCGATTCCCTCGGTGGTCCGCCTCACGCGGTACGTGAAGGTTCCGTACCGCACGCACATCGGCCTGTCCCGCCGCGCGATCTTCGCCCGGGACGGCGGCCGCTGCGCCTACTGCCGCGGATCGGCCGAGACCATCGACCACGTGTTCCCGCGCAGCCGTGGCGGGCTGCACGCCTGGGAGAACGTCGTGGCCGCCTGCGCCAAGTGCAACCACAGCAAAGGCGACAAGACACCGGCCGAGCTGGGGTGGCGGCTACATTCGGTGCCGGCCGCACCACGCGGGGTGGCTTGGCGGGTTCTCGGACACCGCACGCCAGACCCGCGATGGGCCGACTGGCTCGATCTCCCTGCCGCCCCGGCCGTACAGGCCGAGGCGGCTTGATTTTTTCCTAGGCCTTTCGGGTCTCGACCAAGGACGCGAACACCACCACGTTGTCCTGGTAGCCGGTCTTGCCGCCGACCCACTTGCCGCCGCAGGTCATCAGCCGCAGCGACGGGCGGCTGAAGTCGCCATAGACCCGCTGCACCGGCAGCTTGCCCTTGTCGAAGTGCTCGACCGAGTTGATCTCGAAGATGGCCACCGAGTTGTCCGCGCGCAGTACCTCGATGCGCTGCCCCGGCTTGAGCTTGGGCAGGTCGTAGAAGACCGACGGTCCGGTCCGGGTGTCGGCGTGCCCGACGATCAGGGCCGGCCCGAACTGGCCGGGGCTCGGCCCGCCGTCGAACCAGCCGGCCTCGTTGTGCCGCTTCAGCGGGGGCACGCCCACCGAGCCGTCGGTGGCCAGGCCGACGTCGAGGATCGGCGCCTCCACCTTGATCGACGGGATGGTGAGCCGCTCCGGCCGGCTCGGGTCGAGCACCGGGAAGGCACGCGGCGGCGGCTCGGCCGACGCCTTGCCGCCGAAGAGGTCGGGCAGGTCGATGCTGGTCGCGGCGCCGATGCCCATCGCCACCATGAACAGCCCGAGGAACACCAGGGCGAGCACGATCAGCCCGACCGGCCAGGGTCGCTTGCCGCGGATGGGCCGGGGCGGGTCCTTGGGCCGGGGCCGCGGTTGCGGTGCCCGGAAGGGGGGTCGGCCCGGGACGCTCGGCGGCGGCGGCAACGGCCCGGTGATGGTGCCGGGCGGGGGCGCGGCGATGACCTGGGCAGGCTGCTTGCGCAGGACCGACTCGGGCATGCGGGAGCCGGTCACCGGCGTCTGTCGGCGGGCCATCGGCGGCCTCAGCCGAAGCGGCGTCGTCGCAGGGTCACAATCCAGAGGGCTGCACCGGCTCCGATGACGGCCAGCCCCGATCCGATCAGCATCGGCGCGTTGCGGCCCGGTGCCATGCCGCCCCCGCCGGTGGCCGGGCCCTGAGCCGGCTCGACCTTGGCGACCACGTGCAGGGTGGCCGTGGCGGTCTTGCCGTCCGGGCAGCGCAGGTCGGCCCGGTAGTCACCCGGGCGAGTGCCGGACGGGATGCGCACCGTGGCGGTGAGCAGACCGTATTGGGGTGTGACGGTGGCCGCACCGAACAATGCCGACGAGACGGTCGCCGACTTGAGGTTGTCGTCGCAGGAGGCACGCAGGCCGACCTGGTCACCGGCCGGCACCGTGCTGGGGTTGATCTCGAGATAGATGGCCGCGGCGTGCGCCGCGGGCATATCGAGGAACAGGACGAACAGGCCCATGAGCAGCGCCGACAGGGCGGCGGGGACGGACAGGCGCATGAGATCCCCCTCCTGCCGTTCGCGAGCACGAGGGCACGAACGGCGCGTGAGGGTGATTTTCGCACCTCCATGCCATCTTCGCGTAGATCCCCAGAGCGTGAGACCCGGGTTTGGAACCCGACGGTCCGGCACGACTCGCTCTCCGCTACCGTGACAGTTGTTCGGATCAACTGGGAATACAGGCGCCTGGGGGCGTTGAGGTTGTCGATTTCAAGCACCGTTCTGGTCTTCGTGATCATTCCGGCGGGGGTCATCCTGCTGGTGGCGTCGCTCGTCTTCTCCGGCAGCGACCGCACCCGGCGCACCCGCCGCTACCGTCCGGGCCGGCCCTACGACTTCCAGCCGATCTGGTTCCTGGCCTCGCCGGAGCTGGTCGCGGGAGTGGGCGGCGCCGACGGCCACCACGCCCGGGCGGCCATCGAGGCTCCGGTCCTCGAGGATGCCGCCGGTGCCCGGGTCCTGCCCGGCCCTACAGGAGGCGCAAGTGACAGTTGGTGACGTGGGGGCGCAGCAGCCGCTGACCGCTCTCCAGAAGCCGGGTGGTGACACCCTGGCCGCCGCGCCCGAGCAGACCCGGGCGGCCACCGGCGACCAACTCGCCGACGGTCCGTTCACGACCCGTCAGCTCCTGCGCCTCGACGAGGCGTTGCGGGTCGCCGACAAGCAGACCGGCCTGACCTTCAGCGTCTACATCGGTGAGCTGGCGACCCCGAGCCGGCCGGCCGCCGAGGCGCTGCAGAAGCAGATCGAGGACGCCGACCACGCCGTCCTCATCGCGGTCTCGCCCAACCAGCGCAAGCTGGAGATCGTGACCGGCAACGAGGCCCGCAAACGGATCTCCGACCGGGACGCGAAGCTGGCCGGCCTGTCGATGGCGGCCGCGTTCGCCGGCGGCGACCTGGCCGGGGGCGTGCTCGCCGGCATCGACCAGCTGGCCTCGCACGCGGGCAAGCACTGAAGCCATTCGTCAAAAGGGGCCCTCGATTGAGGGCCCCTTTTGCATGTGCCAAATCAGCGGGAAATCCGGCGGTAACAACCGACTGTTAGTAGGCTTGCACTCCGCGTACACCCCAATGTCGGAGGTGTGATGACGACGCAGGCCGCGAGCCCGCCGGTCCGGTGGAGTGCCCCGGAAGGCGCCTGGACCGAGCCCGATCTCCATCTGTTCCCGCAGGACGGCCACCGTTACGAGATCGTCGACGGCAGCCTGCACGCCTCACCCCCGCCGCCCGCGTCGCACGAGACGATCGTCGCCGCGGTCGTGGCGGCCCTGCGCGCGGCCGCGCCGCCCGGCTGGTGGGTCTGCGACCGCCTCGGCGTGCAGATCGGCAGCAGCAACCTGGTGCCGGATGTGACCGTGCTGCGCCCCCGCTCCTCCGGTCGGGTCTGGAGCGACCCGGCGGACGTGGCCCTGATCGTCGAGGTGGAGACCGCGGCCACCCGCCGCTACGACCGCATCCTCAAGCCCACCCTGTACGCGGAGGGCGGCATCGGATCGTACTGGCGGGTGGAGACCGGCCAGACCAGCCCGATCCTGCGCACATACCTTCTGGGCGGTGCCCGCTACCGGGCCCAACACAGCATCGAGGGCGCCGAGCCGGTCAAGCTCGACGCCCCCTATCCGATCCGGATCGCTCCTGGCGGCTGGGCCTAAGAAGCGGAGGCGGCAGTGTCGCGGGCGCGGGCCTTCAGCGCCCGCAGCACGCCGTCCCGGCCCTCGGCCACCAGCCGGCGCAGCGACGCCGGCTGCCCGTTGCGGGCCAGCCAGGCATCGGTGAGCGCGATCGTCTCCTCGCTGATCTGTAGGTACGGGTAGCCCATCATCACGAACTCCTGGGCCGGCTCACTGTCCGACCGGGCCCACACCTCGCCGACCACGTCGAAGAACTTCGCCGCGTACGGAGCGGCCAGCTCCACCTGCTTGACGCTCTGGAAGCCGGTCAGCAGCGACCGGTTCAGCCAGTTCGGGATCTCGGCCTCGCCGGTCAGCTCGGCCCACACCGCCGCCTTGTTCTCCGCGGTCGGGACGAGGGCCCGGGCGATCGCCGCCTCCCGCTCGCCGCTGGCGGTGCGGTCGCCGGACAGCTCGTCCTCGATGTCCTCGGGGGTGACCGCGCCGAGGGCCGACAGGGCCTGCAGCAGGCTCCAGCGCAGCTCGGTGTCGACGACCAGGCCGGCGGGCACCTCCTCACCGGTCAGCCAGCCGCGCAGCAGGGACTGCTCGTCGTCGGTGCGCGCGGCCGAGATGAACGCGCGAGCCCAGCTGAGCTGCCAGCCGGTGCCCGCGTCGGCCTCGGCCAGCTGGGTGCGGGCCAGCTCGGCGAGCTCGGCCCAGCCCTCGGGCTGCCAGGCCGGGTCGGCGTACTGCGCGACCGCGCTGGCGGCCTGCCGGGTCGTCCAGGTGGTCAGGTTGATGTCGGTCTCCCGGGGCAGGCCGGAGCAGACCAGGGTGACGTAGTCGCGGGCGGCCATCTCGGCGTCCCGCAGCATGTCCCAGGTCGCGTTCCAGACCAGCGCGCGGGCCAGCGACGAGTCGATCCCGCCGATGTGCTGGACCACCGACGCCATCGACCGCTCGTCGAGACGGATCTTGGTGTACGACAGGTCGTCGTCGTTGAGCAGCAGCACGTCGGCCGCGCGCACCCCGGTCAGCGCCGAGATCTCGGTGTGCTCGCCGGTGACGTCCACCTCGAGCAGGTCGCGGCGGACCAGCCGGTCACCGTGGACGTCGTAGAGGCCGATCCCGATCCGGTGGGTCCGCAGCGTCGGGTAGTCGGCCGGGGCCTCCTGCTGCACCACCACGCTCGCGTAGGTGCCGTCGGCGGCCAGCTCGACGAGCGGGCGCAGCGTGTTGACCTGCGCGGTCTCCAGCCACTGGGCGGCGAACTTGCGCAGTTCCCGGCCGGAGGCGGCCTCCAGCTCGACGAGCAGGTCGTCGAAGGTGGCGTTGCCCCAGGCGTGCCGTTGGAAGTACGCCCGCAGGCCGGTGAGGAACGCGTCCTGACCCACGTACGCCACCAGCTGCTTGATCACGCCGGCGCCCTTGGCGTACGTGATCCCGTCGAAGTTGACCTCGACGGCCTCCAGGTCGGGCATCTCGCAGTAGACCGGGTGCGTCGAGGACAGTTGGTCCTGGCGGTAACCCCAGCTCTTGCGCACCGACAGGAACGTCGTCCACGCGTCGGTGAACCGGGTCGCCTTGGAGTTGCACCAGTGGCTGGCCCACTCGGCGAACGACTCGTTCAGCCACAGGTCGTTCCACCAGCGCATGGTGACCAGGTCGCCGAACCACATGTGGGCCAGCTCGTGCAGGATCGTGTTGGCCCGCTGCTCGTACTCGAAGTCGGTGACCTGCGAGCGGAAGATGTAGTGCGCCTCGGCGTGGGTGACGCAGCCGAAGTTCTCCATCGCGCCGGCGTTGAAGTCGGGCACCCACAGCTGGTCGTACTTCGGCAGCGGGAAGCGCACCCCGAACTGCTCGTGGAAGAAGTCGAAGCCCTGCGTGGTGGTCAGGTGCAGGTCGTCGGCGTCGAGGTAGCGGGCCATCGACGCGCGGCAGAAGTAGCCCATGTCGATGCCGTCGTGCTCGAACCGCACCTCGTGGTACGGGCCCGCGCAGATCGCGGTGATGTAGGTGCTCATCCGTGCCGAGGTCGGGAAGTGCACGGTCTTGGCACCCGGGCCGGCCTCGTCCGCGGCCTCGGCCGGCATGTTCGAGATGACCTTCCAGTGCTTCGGAACGGTCGCGTGCCAGGTGTAGACGCTCTTCAGGTCGGGCTGGTCGAAGCACGCGTACACCCGCTGCGCGTCGGCCGTCTCGAACTGGCTGTAGAGGTAGATCTCCTTGTCGACCGGGTCGAGGCTGCGCTGCAGGCCCTGCCCGCTCGCCGAGTAGGCGAAGTCGGCGTCGACCACCAGCTCGTTCTCGGCGGCCAGCCCGCGCAGCGCCAGGCCCTTCTCGGCGGAGAAGCCGGTCAGGTCGAGCGGCGCGCCGTTCAGCGTCGCCGAGCGCACCGTCTGCGCGGCGGTCTCGATGAACGTGTCGGCGCCGGGCTCGGTGCACCGGAACGTGACCACGGTGGTGGAGCGGAAGGTGCCGTCGCCCGGATTGCCGTACCCGTCCGTCAGGTCCAGCGTGATGTCATATCCGGTCACCTCGAGCAGGCGGGCGCGGTCGGCGGCCTCCACCTGGGTCAAGTTTCGAACTCCGGCCACAGCCACTCTCCTTAAGAGCGCACCAGCTTCTTCATCGCCAGACTATGCGGCACCGGCATGCGGGGGCGTACCCGGAGTGCAGGGTTCTGCGGTGAACGCACCACCGGAGCGGTCTACCAGTCGTTGGATGAGGGTAGGAAGCCCTGCATGAACGACCGGAGGCGCAGAGATGTCCGAGACCGAGACGGTCGCGTCGTCGACCTTCGCCGTGCACCGCGGCGATTGGGACGGCTTGACGCCCGAGATGGCGGCGATGGTGGCGCCGGCGCTGAGCGTCTCGGCGAGCCCGGTGAACAAGCCGGTCGGAGCGTGGCGAAAAGCACAGTTAGCCAGGTCACGCGGGAACATGCCGGTGACCCGGCACCAGCGCCCGACCAGGTAGGTTGCGCCCCATGACGACGGTCGTGCATTCGATCAGCCGGGCCTGGCTCACCACCGGGGCAACCGGCGCGCAGAACTACGACGAGTTCGCCGACGACGCCGAAATCACCGCCATCATCTCCGCCAATCCCCGCAGCGCTCTCGCCGTCGAGATGCCGCACCTAGCCCCCGACAGTCTGGGAAAGTCGTTCAGCGACTCGCTCCCGGACGCCGTCGCCCGGCTCGCCCTGGCGCGTGCCGACGGCAGTTACGCCCCCGCCGAGCACGTCGTGGTGCTCTACCGCATCACCGCCCCCGGCGAACCCACCGCCTACGGCCTGTGGAGCATGGTCGACACCGACCAGATCTCCGCCAGCGCCGACGAGGCCGGCCTGGTCATCCGCAACGAAGAGGTCTTCATCGAGAAGGTCCGCGAGCGGGTCGCCCTGGCCGGTGCCCTGAGCACGCTGCTGTCCCCGGTGCTCCTGCTGCAGACCGCCAAGGGCGACGAACTGCACGCAGCCCTCGCGGCCGCCGCCGACGCGGCCGGCGTTCCCGCCGCCACCGACATCGACCAGACCGGGCGCACCCACGCCATCTGGCCGATCGGCCCCGGCCCGCTGCAGGACGAGCTCACCACGCTCGCCGGCGGCGGCGAGCTGGTGGTGGCGGACGGCAACCACCGCAGCCTGGCCGCACAGACCGGCCGGCTGCCGCGCTTCCTGGCGGTGGTCACCACCCCCGCCTCGGTCGCCATCCAGCCCTACAACCGGCTGGTCAGCGAGCTGCCGATGCCGCTCGACGACTTCCTGACCCGGCTGCGCAGCTCCGGCGCCGAGGTCAGCGAGCTCGACCGTCCCGCCGTCATCCCGGCCAAGGGCACGATCGAGCTGTACCTGGCCGGGCGCACCTTCGCGGTGGTCCTGCCGATCGACAAGAACCTGCCCGACGTGGAGAACCTCGACCACGCGCTGGTCGAGCGGGAGTTGCTCGGCGACGTGCTCGGGCTCGATCCCGGGGACAAGCGGATCTCCTACATCGGCGGCGACTACCCGGCCGCGTGGCTGCGCGGCGAGGTCGACAATGGCCACGCCGAGCTGGCCGTGCTGATCGCGCCGGTCACCGTCGACGACTTCGTGACGGTCAACCTGGAACGGCAGAAGCTCCCGCGCAAGAGCACCTGGTTCACGCCGAAGGCGCGCGGCGGCCTCGTCCTGGCCCAGCTCGACTGATGCTCCACCCACAGGTGACGGCGGCGGACTCGCTCCGCCGCCGCCCACCCGCCGATCTCGATCCGGTCGAGCGCCTGGCCGCGACGCGGGCGGCGATGGAGGAGGCGGTCGACCTCGAGTGCGGCCCGGCGATCCCATTGCCGGTGGTGGTCGACCTCGACGCCGACGGCGTGCCCTGCCGGCTCTACGCCAATCGCCCCGACGCACCGCTCCTCGTCTACGTGCACGGCGGCGGCTGGTGCTACGGCAGCATCGAGACGGTCGACCGGGTGTGCCGCCGGATCGCCGACCGGTCCGGCTGCGCCGTCCTCTCGGTCGGCTACCGCCTGGCCCCCGAGCACGTCTATCCGGCGGCGCTGGACGACGTGGAGACGGTGCTGTCCTTCGTCCGGAAGAATCCGATCGGCGTGGACCCGTCGCGCCTGGCGATCGGCGGCGACAGCGCCGGCGCACAGCTGGCCACGATCGTCGCCCGCCGCCAGCGGGACGCGGCGACGCCGCTGGACCAGCAGATCCTGATCTATCCGGCGCTGGACCCGATGACGGCCTCGGAGTCCTACGCCGGGCTGGGCGAGTACGGCCTCGATCGAGCGTCGATGAGGCTGGCCTGGGAGACCTACGTCCCGGAGCGGATGCGGCGCCTGTCCCCGGACGTGGCGATCTTCGCCACCGCCGACCTGGCCGGCATGCCACCCACGCTGATCATCACCGCCGAGTACGACGTCCTGCGCGACGAGGGCGCCGACTACGCGGACGCGCTGGCCACGGCCGGGGTCCCGGTGGTGCACACGCGCTACATGGGGATGAACCACGGTTTCGCCCGCAAGCTCGCGGTGATCGACGCCGCCCGCGCCGCGACCGATCAAGTCGCGGCCTCGCTGCGGGCCGCCCTGACCTTCTGACAGACTGCCCATATGCGTGTCTACCTGGGTTCGGACCATGCGGGTTACGAACTGAAGATGCACCTCGTCAACCACCTGATCAAGCAGGGGCACGACGTCGTCGACGTGGGACCGCACGTCTACGACCCGGAGGACGACTACCCGGCCTTCTGCCTGCACACCGGCGCCAAGGTGGTGGCCGACGAGGGCAGCCTGGGCATCGTCATCGGCGGTTCCGGCAACGGCGAGCAGATCGCCGCCAACAAGATCGACGGCGTCCGGGCCGCCCTGGTCTGGCGCACCGAGATCGCCCAGCTGGCCCGCCAGCACAACGACGCCAACGTGATCAGCATCGGCGCCCGCGAGCACACCCTGGACGAGGCCACGTCATTCGTGGAGGCCTTCCTGGCCACCCCGTTCTCCGGAAACCCGCGGCACGCCCGCCGGATCGCCCAGCTCACCGAGTGGGAGCAGACCCGAAAGCTCCCCGACCTGCCGTCCTAGGGCAACCTTCAAGATCAACATATGAGTACGACGTAGCACGAGTCCCGTGGCGCACGGAGAGCCGGGCGGTCGGCAAGCCCACCACCCGGCTACCGGCCCGGCCCCGGTGGTCACTCAGGCTCGCGGGCTCCGCCCGCCTCGCCCTGCCCCGCCTCGCCCGGCCGGAAGGCCGTCAGCGGTTGCGGGGCAGGTCCTCGCGGGGCACCCAGTTGCGGCGGACGATGACCAGGTTGCGGTCGGCGTCGGCCAGGTGTGCGTCGGAAATCCGGGCCGCGTCCCGGGCACGTAGTGCCGCGCCCACGCTGACCTGCGACGACCCGGATCCGACAAGCCCGCGCAGGCCGCGCTCGGTCTCGCGATCGTCACCGGCCGGGGCGGGGGAGCCGTTGCCACCCGGCGGCCCGCCCGAAGGCCGGCGCGGGTAAGCCGGGCGGGAAGGCTCGGCCGGGCGCGAGGGCTCGGCCGGCCGGACATTCGCGGTGGCCGGGGTCGACGGTGCCGGTGCCGGCTCGGGGTCGGCTACCGGATTTGTCGCGGCGCTGCCGTCCCCCTCGGGCGGGACGGTGGCCGGGTCGTCGGGGGCAGGCGTGGTGGGCGCCTGGGCAGACGACGAGGAGGGACGCACGCGGCGGCGTCGGCGTTCGGGCTCGGCCATGTCGCCGACGGTACCGCCGCGGCGGACAACTCAGAACACCTCGATGGGATTCGGCTGCCGATCCCAGCCGAACGCACCGGCCGGGAAGTTGTCGGTCAGCCGCTGCACCCGGCCGGCCGCGGCCAGCGCGCCCAGCGTGGTGCCGCCGAGGTAGACGGCGCCCACCTCGTTCACCGAGAGGGTCAGGTCGGCCGGGTCGGTGGTGCGCACGCAGGTGGCCTTGTCGGCGGCGGCGGTCAGCCGCCAGCGGCCGTTGTTGGCGGTGATCAGCGGGTCGGTGACCTCGAGCACCACGTCGAACGGGGTCAGGTAGCGGCGGGCCTCCAGCGCGGCCGGCAGGTCGACGATCCGGATCCAGAGGGCGTCGCTGTAACCGCGGCCGAGCCGGCGGGGCTCGTCGACCAGGTATTGCAGCGGCTCGTCGAGCGCGGCGAAGTCGTAGGAGGCGCTGCGGGCGAGGTCGATGCCGAACAGGAAGCGCCAGAGCGCGGTGTAGACCCCGGGGTCGTCGGCGACGATCTCGGTGACCCGGACCTGCGCGTTCGGACCGTAGTCGTCCCAGCCGTCCTTGACCCGCCAGAACGCGTACCCCTCGGGACCGTCGGGACCCTCGAAGAGCACGCCCTTGCGGGTGGTGGCGCCGTCGCGCCAGGCGGACGGGTCGAAGAGCCGGCGGTCCCACCAGGGGCCGGGGCGACTCGACCAGCCGACCCGGCCGGGGCGGACCCGTTCGTAGACCGTCTTGAGCTCGTCAACGGCCTCGGCGGGCTCGATGAGGCGCAACCGGCCGTCCGGCGGCGGCACCGCGGAGGTGATGCGCACCTCCCGGGTCATCGCGTTGAGCTGGAGCCGGGTCGCCGCCGGGCCGTAGCCGAAGCGCGGGTAGATCGTGGTCTCGCTGGCCCAGAGCACCGCGATCGGCTCGCGACCGGCCTCGGCGAGCTCGCTGAGCTGCCGGTGCATCATGGCGGTGAGCAGACCGCGGCGGCGGTGGGTGGGCAGCACGCCGACCCCGGTTACGTGCGCGGCCGGAATGACCGAGCCCGGTACGGTGAGATCGCGGGTCAGCGCCGTGGTGTGGCCGACGACCGTGCCGTTGTCGTCGGCGACCAGGGACCGCTCCGGCTCGAAGAGGCGGCGGTCGAGTTCGCGGGCCTCGTCGTCGAAATCGTGGTGGAAGACATAGCTCTCGATACCGACGATCGCGGGGTGATCGTCGGCGGTGGCCTGACGCAGGCGCACGGAATCGTCCATGTGCATCTGTGTAACGGACTGAACGCGCGGCGGCGAATGATTTGTTGGCTCGCTACTCTCGTTGTGGGGGCCGGAATGAAGAGGGGGACTGATGCCGGAGCAACCGCAGTGGTCTGAGCGGACGCTCGACATGCCGCCGCAGGATCCGTGGGCCGACCAGCCGACGGCACCGGGGCCGGTAACTCCACCACCACCCGACACATCCCCGTTCAGCCGGGGCCGGGCACAGGTCAACCCGCGGGTCGACCAGACACGGCAGTATTCGGAGCACGAGCCGACCGGCATCGGCTGGCCGGGAGCCGACGCGCCGGCCGGGCACCGGCCGATGAGCTGGCGCTGGAGCGAGCTGCGCCGCGGCAGCGAGTGGACCAGCGCCGCGGTGCTGTTCGCGTTCGTCTGCTGGGGCATCTGGGCGCTGTCCGGCGGTGGTGACTACGGCACCCCGCTGATCGTGTTCGCGGTCACCCTGGCCGTCGCGGTCGGCGTGTTCTGCCTGGCCCGCGTCGTCGGCTATTACGTGCTGGAGCGCTCGTTGGGCCGGCAGCGCCGCACCGCCCGCGGTTCGCACCTGGTCACCGCGCTGTTCCTGGCCGGTGTCGGGGTCGCCGACCTGCAGCAGACCCAGTGGGTCATGACCGCGGTGCACTGGGTGACCGGCCAGCTCAGCTGAGGCCGCCGGCCGGTTCGGAGACGTGTGCGTGCACGATGCGCCAGCCGTCGGGCAGCCGGATCCAGGTCTGTGACTGGCGGCCGAGCACGTCGCTGCCCGGATAGCCGAACAGTGTGGTGACCGTCGCGGTGCTCACGCCGTACGCACGAATTTCGGTGTCCTTGAGGCGACGGCCCGGCGGCAGCGCGCCCTGCGCACGCCGCCACCGAGCCTGTTCCTCGAGGCCGGCCTGCTGGTCGGCGATGCCGTAGCGGAGTGCGCGCGGGGCGAAGAAGCTGAGGATGGCGTCGACGTCGTTGATCACGAGGGCGTGTTCGTAGGCCTCGAAGGCGGCGCCGACCTCGGCGATGACGTCCGGTCGATCGATCTCCACGCTGGATCCCTTCGGTTGGGGGCGGCCCGGCCCGCCTGAGCCGGGCCGCCACAGGGGTCAGGCCTTGACCGGGACCGGGACACCGCCCTCGGGCGCCTCGGTGAACTCGTTGCCCTCGAGGAGCAGGTGCTCGTCCGCCTCGGGAACCCGCGGCGTCGGCTTGGTGAGGGCGAAGAGTACGCAGATCGCGGCGAGGAACAGGTACCCCAGGGTGACCTGCCCGTCGGCGTTCCACTGCACCTTCTCGGCATGGATCAGGCCGACGAAGGTGAGCACCGCGCCCACACCCGCACCGATCGCCGCGTGCCAGAACCGCTTGTCGATGATGAACACGACGATCGCGCCCAGCACCAGACCGGCCAGGATGGCGCCTTCGCCGAGCGTCTTGAGACCGTCGTAGACGACGCCGGCGCCGGTGAGAGCGTCCGTGCCGACCTGCGCGGCGGTGGTGCCGGCCGCGGCCAGCGTGTTGTCCATCTGCCCGGTCGCCCACTGCGCGATGTTCGGGATGAGGGCCGCCACCACCGCGGCGGCGTGTGCCCGCGGGGTCGCCTGGAACGCTTGCGCGCCGATCAACAGGCCGATGTAGAGCAGGATCGGCACGATCGCGGCGGTCGGGAAGATTGTGCCGAGCAGGCCGAACATCCCGAAGAAGCAGAGCAGGGCGATCACGATGCCGGTCGCCATCGAGTAGCCGGTGCGGCCGCCCGCGGCCTTCCAGCCGGGGTGGCCGACGTAGACGGCCGGCGGGAACGGCGAGCCGAGGCAGGAGCCGATGACCGCGCCGGCGCCGTCGGCCAGCAGCACGCTGCGCAGGTTGAAGCGGTCGCCCGCGGTGGCCGCACTCTCCACGTTGGTCATCGCCTCGGTGAAGTTGTAGACGCCGAGCGGGATGGCGGTGGCCAGCAGCGGAGCCATGTCCTTGAGGCCGTCGATCAGCAGGTCGAACTTGAGGTGCGGGAAGGCGAACGCGATGTCCTTGGCGGCGGCGGTCACGTCCGGCACGCTCATCGCGCCGCCGATCCAGCCGATCGCCGTGCCGACCAGCAGTGCGACCAGGCCGATCGGGATGTTGAAGGGCAGTTTGATGTCGGTCAGCAGGCCGATCAGCAGCAGGCCGAAGACCGGCAGCGCGATCCACGCGGCCTTCCACATGTTGCCGGCCGGGTTCATCGAGATGAAGGTGATCGAGATGCCGGCCAGGGTGCCGAGCAACGCCGCCTTCGGCGCGTATTTGCGGATGTACGGGCCGACGAACGCCCCGATCAGCACGATGACGCCGATGATGAACGCCCACGCGATACCCGCCGTCCAGGCCCGGATCGGGTCCTTGGTGGTCAGGTAGATCGGCAGCATGATCACGAAGATCACGATGAACATGTGCGGGACGCTCGGACCGTACGGCATGGCCGTGACGTCGCTGCGGTTCTCCTTGGCGGCCAGCCGCCGCGCCAGGTACGTGTAGTAGATGTTGCCGGCGACCAGGGCGATGCCGAGCGCCGGGAGGATGACGCCGAAGACGTCGCCGGCCGGCATCTTGATGACGCCGATGCAGAGCCCGGTGAGGGTGAGGACGTTGACCAGCACGTTGACGCCGAAGCCGAAGAAGGCGTTGGTGTCTCCGCGAACCCAATAGGGGAGCTTGGCCGCCGGTGTGGCGGTGGATGCGGTCATATCTCTACTCCTGAATGGCAGCGATCACTGAGGGGGATTCGGCGACCCAACCGAAGATGCCGCCCTGGGCGGCGATCATCTTGAGGCCGACCTGCTGAAACTCGGGGAAGTAGGAGCCGACACAATCCGCGAGTACGAGGCACTCGTAACCGCGGTCGTTCGCTTCCCGGACCGTGGTGTGCACACAGACCTCGGTCGTGACCCCCGTGACGACCAGTGACTTGATACCGTCTTTTTCCAGAATGTCGGACAATTCGGTTGCGTAGAACGCACCCTTGCCCGGTTTGTCGATCACCGTCTCGCCCTCGATGGGCTGCAACTCGTCGACGATGTCGTGGCCGTATTCGCCCTGGATCAGGATGCGACCGAAGGTTCCGGGGTCGCCGATGCGCATGCTGGGTGCGCCGCGGTTGAGCTTCGCCGGCGGGCAGTCGGACAAATCGGGTTTGTGGCCCTCGCGCGTGTGGATGAGGGGCAGGCCCGCGGCACGCCAGGCCGCCATCAACGCGGCGAGCGGCTCGATTGTGCGACGGAGCTGAGAAACGTCGTTGCCCAGGCTCTCGCCGAAGCCACCGGGCAGAAGGAAATCGCGCTGCATGTCGATCACGACCAGCGCGGTGCTGTCGAGATCGAAGGAGAAGGGCCCTGGTTGGGCGTCGACGGCAGGCATATCAGGGACCGCCTTCAGTCTGCTTGAGGGTGGTGGGCGGGGCGGTTGGATGGCTCCGAGGTAGCCGCGATCACGTCGTCCGATGTGGAGACGCAACCGAAGACGCCGCCCTGCATGGTCACCATGTGCAGTGCGGCGGTGTGGTTGGACGGATCGGTGGCCCCCGTGCAGTCGCTGAGGATCAGGCACTCGTAACCGCGGTCATTGGCCTCCCGCATGGTGGTGTGGACGCAGACGTCCGTCGTGATGCCGGTGAGGATGATGTGCGTGATGCCGTGCGTACGCAGCACCAGGTCGAGGTTGGTGGCGTAGAAGGCGCCCTTGCCCGGCTTGTCGACGATGACCTCGCCGGCCACCGGGGCGACCTCGGGGACGATCTCCCAGCCCGGCTCGCCGCGGACCAGGATCCGGCCGCACGGCCCGTCCGCACCGATCTCGGCCCCGATCTGCGCCGACCGCCACCGCTTGTTCGGCGGCAGGTCGGACAGGTCCGGGTCGTGCCCCTCGCGGGTGTGGATGACGAGCATGCCCAGGCCACGGACGTGGTCGAGCAGCTTCGCGGTGGCCGGCAACCCGGCCCGGGTCAGCTCGATGTCGTAACCCATCGAGTCGACGTAACCGCCCTTGCCGCAGAAGTCGACCTGCCAGTCGATGCAGATCAACGCGGTCTTCGACACGGGGACCGACCCGTCGTAGGGCCACCGGTACGGATTGGCCGTGACCGGCCCGATCATCGCGGTCATCAGTTCGCTCCTCTCGTTTCGGCGTGCAAGGTCTGGGCGTGGCGGATCAGGGTCTCGTCGCTGAACGCCGGCCCGAAGAGGGTCAGCGAGGCGGGCCGGCCGTCGGCGGTGAACCCGTTCGGCACGGTCACCGCGGCCATGTCGAGGAGATTCGCGAACTGCGTGTACCGGCCCAGGTTGAGGTTCCGGCCGATCGGATCGGCGGCGATCTCGGCGTGCGTGTAGGTCGTCCCGATCGTCGGCAGGACCAGCACGTCCGCCTTCTGCCAGATCTCGTCCGCCTGCCGGCGAAGCTCCTGCAGGCGGTGCTGGGCGCGGAAGGCGTCGGCCGCGCTGAACGCGTACCCGGCCTGGAGGATCTTCTTGGTGATCGGCAGGACCGAGTCGGGATTGTTCGTCAGGAACTCGTCGAGGTCGGCCAGTCGCTCGGCCACCCACGGACCGCGATAGAGCAGGTCACCGGCTTCCAGCAGCGGTCCGATGTCGACGGTGACGTCGCCGGCGAACCGAGCGAAGGCCTTTTCCTGCCCGGCATCACCAAAAAAATCCAGGGTTTCCGGTACGCCTACCCGCGGCGACCCGATCAGCGGGCGTCGTCCGCTCCGGGACCAGGGATCGTCCGGTTCCGTGCCCGTCGCGACTCGCAGCACCCGGTCGGCCATCGCCAGGTCGGGGGCGAAGATCGAGACGCAGTCGAGCGACCGGCAGGCCGGCACCACGCCGAGGGTGCTGAGCAGGCCGCGGGTCGGCTTGATCCCGACGATCCCGTTGAGCGCGGCCGGCACCCGCCCGGATCCGGCGGTGTCGGTGCCGAGCGCGAAGGCGACCGATCCGTTGGCCACCGCGACCGCCGACCCGGAGCTGGACCCGCCGGCGATCAGCCCGCCGCCGAAGACGCTCTCCGGCGATCCGTACGGCGAGCGTGCCCCGGTCAGCCCGGTGGCGAACTGGTCGAGGTTGGTCTTGCCGACCGCGATCGCGCCGGCGTCGATCAGTCGCTGGACGACCGGCGCGTTGCGCTCCGGCCGGTAGGCGAAGTCCGGGCAGGCGGCCGTGGTGGGCAGTCCGGCGACGTCGATGTTGTCCTTGACCGCGAACGGAACCCCGGCCAGCGGGAGGTCCGGGTCGATCTCGGCCGCGCGGGCGTGCAGCTCAGCGGCGGTGAAGGTGCTGATCCAGACACCCTCGCCGTCGCCCAGCCGGGCGAGCGTCTTCTCGACGACCTCGTGTGCGTCCACATCGTCGATTGTCGACAATCCTGTTTCGGCAAAAGCCTCGGTTTGTAACGCTGCCGTTTCGCTACGTCAGGTAGGCCCGCGCGCCGTGCTCGTTCAGCGCGGTCACGATGCCGCCGACGTCGCCCCGCTCGACGGCCGTGAACAGCCGCTCGTGCCGGTGCACGCCGTCCTCGGCCCGGGCGACCTCCGCCTCGCGCCGCATGTTGACCGCCATGTAGAGCTGGATCCGCACCAGGATCGACTCGTACAACCCGGCCAGCTGACGGTTGCCGCTCAGCCGCACCACCTCAACGTGGAACCGGCGGTGCGCGTTCGCCAGCTCCAGGCGGTCGTCGGTCTCGGTCGCCTTGCGCATCACCTCGAGGGCGGCCCGCAACCCGGTCAGGTCGGGGGCGGCCGGGATGGACGCGACGGCGTGCCGCTCCAGCACGTCGCGGACCTCGTAGAGCTCGCGGACGTCCTCGTCGGAGAGGGTCGCCACCCGGGCGCCCCGGCGCGGGATGTGCTCGACCAGCCCCTGCTGGGCGAGAAGCCGCATGGCCTCGCGCAGCGGAGCCCGGCTGATGCCCAGGCGGCGGGTCAGTTGTTCCTCGACGAGACGTTCGCCGGGATCGCTTCGTCCGCTCAGGATGTCGCGTCGCAGCCGGTCGACGGCAAGCTCGACGAGGCTGTACGTCTCCAGCTCTTCGTCGCTCACCCTTGGTAGTGTGCCAGCCCGCTCGAAATCGCTAACCGAGGCCTTCCTCGTTCTCGTCGGCGGGCGCATCCTTCTTCTTGCCCTTGCCCGGCCAGAACGCCATCACGATCATGGCGGCGCCGATCACGATGAGTAGGTACCAGAGCCAGGTCATCCGCGGACAGTACCGGCCCGGCCCGCCGTTGGAGGAGGGCCGGACCGGCACTTTTCACCGCTCGACGAGATTCTTCCCGGTCTCCACCAGCGTCTTCAGGTCGCTGAGGATCCACGCCCAGCCACCACCGGCCCCGCTGTCCTCGGTGCCGGCGACCATCGCCGCGGTGGCCGGTGCGCCGGTCAGCTCGTGCGTGACGGTCAGCTTGTAAACGCCCGGCTGCATCTTCGCTTCTTCGATCTCGTAGGTGAGCGTCGTGAAGGGCTCGGCCGCCGTGGTCGGGTCCATCAGCATCCGCCACGTCTGCACCAGGCGTCGCGGCGGATCGGCCTCGAGCACCTCGCCGTCGATGATCGTGTCCGGCACCTCGAACCCGTTCGCTTTGCCGACCTCCCTCATCTCGTCGGTCGCCGCGTTCCGGAACGAGCCGCCCTTGTGCAACTCGTAGTAACCGGGCGACTGGTACGCATACCGAGAGTTCCACTCCGGGTCGGTGATCGCCGCCCAGATCCGCTCCGGCGTCGCCTTGATCCAGACCCGGTAGACCTGAGTTGTCTCGCTCATTGCTCATCCTCCAGCGCGTTTTTGAGATCGATGAGGGTCGTGACGTGGTGCTCGGTGTATTTGTCGATCCAGCGGTCATGGATCAGCCGGATCGGGACCGGGTTGAGGAAGTGCAGCTTTTCCCGGCCGGACCGGCGCGGAACGACGAGACCCGCCTCCTCGAGCACCTTGAGGTGCTTGGCGACGCCGAAACGCGTCATGGCGAGCTCGGACTCCAGCTCGGTGAGGGTGCGCCCGTCCCGCTCGAAGAGCAGATCGAGCAGGAACCGGCGACTCGGATCGGCCAGCGCCTTGAACACCCGGTCGTCGTCTTCCATGACGTAAAGTTATGAGACCAAAAGGTCACATGTCAAGGCGGCGAACTCTACCGGTGGTCGCGCCGCATCATGCGGCGAAGCTGGAGGATGCGTGCGGCGCCGGCGGCCAGCGCGATGATCGCGCCACCCACGCCGGCGATGAGCAGCGCCAATGCCGTCGGGATCTGTCCGTCCAGCCACAGGAAGTGGATCTGGACCGGAGCCGTGTTCTGCCCGATGAAGATGATCAGCAAGATCACCACAGCGATCCCGGCCCATACTCCCGCCCAGGCGGCCCGGGTCCGGGTGAACGGCTGTCGATGGCGGCCCGGCGCTTCCTCGGCGTCCGTCCCGCTGTCCGTGGCCGGCGGGTCTTCGGGCGCGGCGGGCGGCGGGGGCGGTAGTTCCCGCTCCGGCCGATCTTCGGGGGACAGCGTCATGCTCACTGATTGCCCTGTGTGACGACTTGCTAATCCCAGGTCAGATTTAAGGACCCGCTAATAGACGCGCATCGAAGATGAGCGTTACGTTGGCTGCCGGATTATTGGAAACTTTCAAGATTGGAAGTGCTCCCAGATCCGCCGGCCCGCCCCCGCAGCCAGGGGGCGCCAGATACTCCCCGGCGTCGGAGTTCTTCCTCTTCGTCGGTGTTGAGACGGCACAGCGCCGGGTGGCGGCCCGGCGCTGTGCCCCAAATTGCCTACTCAGTCCTCAGCTCATTTGCGACGCCGGGCGAGCATCTCCTGAGATTGCCGCCAGGTCGCGCCGTGATCGTCGGACACCTGGCCCAGCCAGCGAAAACTGTCCGCGGTGACGTCGGTGAACAGCCACCGGATCGGCCGCCCCGCCGGATCGGTCCCGTCCTGGAAGATGTCCCCGTCGTCCCCCGCGCGCCCGGTGAGCGCGAAGATCGTCCCGCGCCCCGAGAACCAGACGACGTTCCAGCTCTTGGTGGCCGGGTCGTAGTGCCGCACGGTGCTGCCGGTGATCCGCTCCGGATAGCCGTCCGCCCTCGGCATGGTGAACCACATGACGTCCTGCACGGTGTGCCCGGCCAGCACCCAGCCGAACGTCCACACCACCGTCCCGTTGACCCACGCACCGCGATCCTCGACGAAGTAGTGGTTGGTGACGTCCCAGGTGCCCACCAGCCGCCCGTAGAGATCCATCTCCTGCTCGTGCCCCGCCCAGGGCCCATCCGCGACAAGTTCCTCAGCGAAAGTCATGCCGCCAGCGTCCGGCCCGCCCCCGCCCCCGGTCTTGAACGCTCTTGTCGTACCCGCCGCTTACGGTGGCTGCGTGCTCGACAACAGCGTCCTGGTGGAGACGCCCTTCGCCCGCGCGGCAGCCGTCCACTGTCCCGGCGAGCAGGCCCGGTGGAGCGCCGAGGAGCAGGTGACCGGCGCATCCCTGGTCCTGGTCCGCCGCGGCGTCTTCGTGCGCAGCGCCGACGGCCGTGCCGCGGTCGCCGACGTGACCACCGGCTACCTGCAGCGCCCGGGGGAGTCTCAGCGCATCGCCCACCCCCGGGGTGCCGACGTCTGCACGTCGATCGCCATCGCCGCCGACCTGGCCGACCGTTTCGCCCACGCCGGCGCCCGCGTGCACGTCTCCCCGGCCGCCGACCTGATCCACCGCCGCATGCTGGCCGCGGCCACCGCCGATCGCCCCGACCTGACCGCCGACCTGATCGAGGCGCTGCTCCCGCCGGCCCCCGACCGGCCACCGCCGCCCGCGGCGATCGAGGACGTCCGCACGATGCTGCACACCGACCCGGCGCGCGACCTGTCATCACTGGCCGCCGCCGTCGGCTGGTCCCCGTGGCACCTGTCGCGCATGTTCCGCCGGGCGACCGGTGGCACGCTGAGCACCTACCGTCGCCGGCTACGCGTCCGGGCGGCCCTGGACGAGCTCCCCGACCGGCCGGAGCTGGCCGACCTGGCGATCCGAACGGGCTTCGCCGACCAGCCCCACATGACCCGCATGATCCGTCTCGAGACCGGCCGCACCCCGGCCGATCTCGCCCGTGAGCTGCGGAAACGGTGAGTTCAGCGCGCGGATGGCGTCGGCCGGGTTGAGGCCCAGTTGATCCGCACGGGCCGGTGCCGCCTCGGGTGGCGCCGGCCCGTGTAACTTGTCCGCGTGCCCGGCGCGACCGTCATCGACCAGATCGTCCGCAATCACCTGGCCCCTGCGCTGCAGGCCGAGGGCTTCGTCCGGAAGGGCCGCACCTTCCGCAGGGTGGCCGACAACGGCGACGCCCTGCTCATCGAGGTGCAGACCGCCTCGGGCTCGCGGCGCGACGAGGCTCGCTTCTTCCTCAACATCGCGGTTCTCTCCCAGCCGTGGCTGGGCTGGCTCAGCGGCGATCACGGCCCGGTCGACACCGCCAAATCGGTGGCCACCGACGGCACCGTGCAGGACCGGATCCGCAGCGACGAGAATCCCCAGTGGTCCGCGGACACCTTCGTGGCGGATCAGGACGACGTCGACCGCGTCGGCGCGGCCGCGGCGGCCGCCGTCCGCTCATCGCTGCCGGAGTACCTGCCGCTGCTCGACCGGGCGAAGCTGCTCGCCATCCTGCGCGACGGCGCCCCCGTCCCCGGCTTCTGCAACCGGCTGGCCGTGCGAGCGGTCCTGGCCGCCGACGCCGGCGACGCCGAGACGGCCCGCGCGGACGTCGCCGAGGTCGACCGCGAATCCGACGACACCGAGTTCGTCGACTGGATCGCCGGTCGCCTCTGACGCGACGTCGGGGGTGCCGCCACGGTCGACGTCGCAGTTGTCACGCCGTCCAGCGCGGTAGGTCGATACGGGATGGGCCGTGCGAGATCTGCTGGGTCGCGGCGTGGGTGGTCACCGCCGTGGCGGCCGGCTCGCCCGAACCTGGGTTGCGTGCGTAGCGCGGGTGGGCGCCCGAGCTGATCTGCAGGCCGATCCGGTGGCCGGGCGCGAACCGATGGAAGGCCGGCCACAGCCGTACCTCGATCTCGCGGAACCCGTCGGCGTCCGGCTGGGGATCGGTGCCGGTGGTGGCGATGCTGCCGATCCGGCGGATGCCGTCGCAGACCGTCATCGACCGTCCGTCCGGGTGCACGTCGCAGATCCGCACGAAAAGGTCGGCGCTGGGCTGCGACGACCGGAACCGGATCCGGGCCACCGGCACGCCGGCGATGGTGGTGGCCGCGGCGAGCGGTTCGCTGCGGAACACGACCACGTCGGCGCGCGTCTCGTGCTCGGCGTTGTCCACCGGGCCGGAGTTCGGCTGCAGGCTCGGGCCGCCGATCGCCGGCGTGGGATCGGCGGGGTCGTAGACGTAGCTGGTCACCCCGTCGTCGGCCGGCTCCGGTGCCAGCCGGCCCGACGCGTGCACGTTCCAGGACTCCACGGCGACCCCGGCCGGCGGCCAGGACGCGAGGTCCTGCCAACGCTCTGCGCCGGTCAGGTAGGCCCGGACGGGCGCGACCCGGTCGCTCTTCTCGCCCAGGAAATGCTCCTTGAGGAAGGCGATGCTCTCGCCGACGGCAGGGCCGCCCATGCCCCGGGACGTGTGTCCCCACGGGCCGAGGGTCAGCCGCGGCGGTCGCCCGGCCGCGCCGAGCTGCGCGTAGTTGTCGAGCTGCCAGGGCAGGAAGATGTCGTACCAGCCGGTGACCATGTAGACCGGCGCGATCACCTCGGGAACCGAGGCGGTGTGCGACTGCTGGGTCCAGAACTCGTCGGTGAGCCGCTCATGGGAGACCCAGTCCTGATACCAGGCCACCGGGTGGCCGGCCGCGACGGTGTCGCCGCCGCTGAGCGGGAGCACGTCGAAACCCTTCTTGAGCTTGGGGTCGGGCCGCAGCATGCCGAGCATCAGCGGGAGCAGGTCGCGCCGGCCCATCCGGTCCATCATCTGCGACCAGCCCAGCGCGTTGCGCAGCGAGAACGCCGCGTTGTCCCAGGTGATCGCGCCGAAGTCGGGCATCGTGGTGATCAGGCAAAGTGCTTCCGGCGCGTTCTGCGGGTCCGCACGCTGCAGCTCCCCGGCCACCGCCCACTGGGTGTAACCCAGGTAGCTCTGCCCGAACGTGGCCACGCTGCCGGTGCACCACGGCTGCTTACGCACCCAGCGGTGGGTGGCGATGCCGTCGCGCTGATCGTCGACCTGCGGCCGGAACACTCCCGGGGAGCCCCAGGTGCCCCGACAGCTCTGGATCAGTACCGTGAACCCTTCCCGGACCAGCGCCTTTGCCTGACCGGTACCCGGACCGCGCCGGCCGTAGGGGCTGCGCATCACGATCGTCGGCAGCCGCGGGTCGCTCTCGCCGATCGGGGTGAGCAGGTCGGCGAGCAGTTCGACACCGTCGTCCATGGGGACCCGTAGGTCCTGCTGGACGGCCACGTCGTACGGGCCGGGCTTGAGTCCCTTGATGGTCTGCGACTGCAGCCATCGCGAGAAGCGCTGGCGGAGCGTGCTCATGAGACCTCCGTGAAGCTCGGGGTTCGGGAAGGTTGCCGGGCGGAGGCCTCGGCTACAGTGTGCCGATGGCGGGACGCGGGCCTCGCGGCAGCTACTCGGTCGGGCGAGCGCGCCGGGAACAGATCCTGGTCGCCGCGGAGGCGGCCGATCCGGCCGGCGTGGCGCACGATCTGTACGTGGCCAGATATGCGCGGGTCGTGGCGGCGTTGACCGCCGCTTTTCAGCGCAGCTCGACGGCCGGGTTCCTGCATGCCGACCTCGACTACGAAGCGATCGCGCGGGAGTGCGTCGCGGTGGCCGACGGTCTGCAGTTGCAGTGGGTGCTCACCGGCGGCCGGATCGACCTGATCGGGCTGATCAGAAATCACTTGGAACGCCTCGCGCCGAGGATTCTGCGATCGGGGCGGCACGTCGACCTGTCCGGCGAGATGGATCGGACGCTGATGTCCGCCTGAGGTGGCGGCGCCCGGTTCTGACTTCGTCACTCCGGCCGGCGATCAGGCGGCGGTGAGCCAGGCGAAGAGACGCTCGATCGTACGATCGGCGGCAAGGCTGCCCGTCTCGTTGAGGTATCCGTGCCCGGTGCCGCGCTCGCGAATGACAGTGGTGTCGACGCCCGCGAGCGCCAGTTCGGCGGCGAAGGCCTCGCCCGACATGCGCAACCGGTCCGCTTCCGCGTTGATGATCAACGTTGCCGGCAGGCCGCGCAGGTCATGACCGGCGGGGTAGACGTACGGATCGGTCACGGATTCACCGGCGTAGTTGTGGTTGATGGCGGCCATCGATGCGGGTGGGAAGGTCAGGAACGGTGGCAGGGGGGCCAGCAGCGCGGCGAGTTCGTCGTTGACCGCCGGGACCTCGTTGTGCAGGACCGGGTAGACGAGCGCGAGCGAGGCCGGCCGGTCGGTGCCGCGGTCGCGCAACCGCATGCCGGCGCTCGCCGCCAGGTTCGCGCCGGCGCTGGCTCCGCCGACCGAGACCCGCTGCGGGTCGCCGCCGAGGTTCTTCGCGTTGCCGGTGGCCCAGTCGAAGGCGGCGGCGATCTGCAGCGAGGCGACGGGGAACCGGGCCCGCGGTGCCGGTGACAGTGGTGGCGGCGGCAGGTCGGGGCCGGCGCCGTCGGCCGGCAGCAGCGCCGGCAGCGCGTCGAGCGGCGCGAGCGTGTAGTCGACCGACACCACGGCGACGCCCCGTTCGCACAGTTGGCGGGCGACCTGGTCGGCCTCGGGCATGTCGAGGTCGCCGAACATGAACGCGCCGCCGTGCATCCAGACCAGGACCGGGCCGTGCGGCTCCGCCGGTTGGTAGGTCCGCAGGCGGAAGGTGTGGCCGGCGGCTTCGAGGTCGATTTCGTCAAGCTGCACTGCGACTCCTTGTTCGGCGTGCGGGAGACGGTCAGGTTATCCCCGAAAACCATGAACGCAAGGTTTTGGGGCCGCCGGATGATCCGGCGAGCGTAAAACCAGAAACCTTGTGCCTTAGGTTTTTTTTTTAACTCCTACCGTGAGCCACCGTCCGCGAGGTATCGCTCAACCACTACGCGTTCGGCTGCGGGCGCCCTGCTCTCCGACGCCATCCTCACGCTCGCCCTCAAGGCCGATCAGATCGACCCGCAGCGGGCCACCACCATCCTGTCCATCGTGGTCGCCGTCGGCGGCCTGACCTCACTCGCTGCGTTCCCGCTGATCGGGCGGTTGAGTGACCGGAGCACCTCGCGGCTCGGCCGGCGCCGGCCGTTCCTGCTGGCCGCCGCCGTGCTGATCGCCGCCGGCTCGGTGCTGACCCTCTCCTGCATCGTGGTAAGCACCGGATCGGTCGCCGCCATGGTCGCCACCTCGGCGATCGTGCCGGACCAGTTCGAACCGGCGCGCCGGGGCACACCGTCGAGCATGGTCGGCCCGGGCAGCCCGATCGGGGCGGTCCTCGGCCTCTTCCTGGCCCAGCTGGTCCAGGAGCACCTGGCCGCGATGATCCTGCTGCCGGCCGGCGTCGCCGTGGTCGCCCTGCTGCTGCTCACCTTCGTACTCAAGGACCGCCGGCTGAGCCCGCAGGAGCGCCCGGCGTTCGTGCTGCGCGAGTCCCTCGGCACCTTCTGGGTCAACCCGCGGCGGTACCCGAGCTTCGGACTCGCCTGGGCCAGCCGGCTGTTCATCTTCTTCGGCGTCGCCGCGGTGAACGCCTACCAGGCCTTCTACCTGATCGACGTGCAGCACGTCGATCAGGCGACGGTCGGCACGACGATCTTCCTCGCCACCCAAAACTTCGTGGTGCTCTTCGCCGCGGCCGCGATCGCGGCGGTCGTCAGCGCGCTGTTCATCCTTCCGATCCGTGGGGTGCGCTGAGTCCGTTGCCGTGGCCACCGCGTTCCGCTTCCCGGACACGGTCCGCTACAACGCCTACCTCTTGCGCTGAGCTGCACGAACGTGGAGCGGGCGACGAGAATCGAACTCGCGTAATCAGTTTGGAAGACTGAGGCTCTACCATTGAGCTACGCCCGCGCAGCCCCGGCCTGAACCGGGGACGCCCGCACATCCTACGCAACGGCCTCCGGGTCGCGCGAACCGGATTGCCCGTCAGGTGGAGTCCAGCGCACGCGTGACAAAGCGGACCGCATACACTGGCCACCGCCACGGGGTGTGGCGCAGCTTGGTAGCGCACTCGCTTTGGGAGCGAGGGGCCGTGGGTTCAAATCCCGCCACCCCGACTGATATCAAAATTCCGCAGCAACAAGGAGTACGCCTGTGAAGAGCACCGTCGAGACTCTGAGCCCGACCCGGGTGAAGCTCGCCATCGAGGTGCCGTTCGAGGAGCTCAAGCCGAGCCTGCAGAAGGCGTACCGGGAGATCGGCGCGCAGGTGCAGGTGCCGGGCTTCCGCCGCGGCAAGATTCCGACCGCGGTCATCGACCAGCGTGTCGGCCGCGGCGCGGTCCTCAACGAGGCCGTTCAGGAAGCGATCCCGCAGCAGATCCTCGCCGCGGTCCGTGAGCACGACGTGAAGACGCTCGGCCGCCCCGAGGTCGAGATCACCGAGTTTTCCGACAACGAGCCCCTCAAGTTCACCGCCGAGGTGGACGTCCGTCCCGAGATCACCGTCCCGGACCTGTCCACCATCTCGGTGACCGTCCCGGCCGTCGAGATCGGCGACGAGGAGATCGACGAGCAGATCAAGGGCCTGCGCGAGCGCTTCGCCACCCTGAAGACCGTCGACCGGCCGGCCGAGGAGGGCGACTACGTCCAGCTCGACCTGAACGCCACGGTCGACGGCGAAGAGGTGCCGGGCGGCTCGGCCACCAACATCTCCCACGAGGTCGGCAGCAAGCAGCTGCTCCCGGGCCTCGACGAGGTGCTGGTCGGCCTGGTGGCCGGCGCCGACGCGGAGTTCACCACCGAGCTGGTGGGCGGCGACTTCGCCGGCCGCGAGGCCGACGTCAAGGTGACCGTGCGCAGCGTCAAGGACAAGCAGCTGCCCGAGATCGACGACGAGTTCGCCCAGCTGGCGAGCGAGTTCGACACCCTCGACGAGCTGCGCGGCGACCTGCGCGAGCGGCTGACCAAGGTCAAGAAGGTCGAGCAGATCTACGCGGCTCGCGACGAGGCCCTCAAGCAGCTCGTCGAGGCGGCCGAGATCCCGGCGCCCGAGGGCGTCGTCAAGGACGAGGTCGAGGGCCGCAAGCAGGCCATGACCGACCAGCTCGAGCGCATCGGCGCCACCCTGCAGGACTACCTGACCTCGGAGGACAAGACCGAGGAGCAGATCGACCAGGAGCTGACCGAGGCCGCCGAGGAGGGCGTCCGCATCCAGCTGCTGCTCGACACGGTCGCCGACGCCGAGGACGTCCAGGTCTCCGACGACGAGTTCGGGCACGAGATCGTGCACCGGGCCCAGCGCGCCCAGATGCAGCCCCAGCAGTACTACGACCAGCTCGTCCAGTCGGGTGCGGCGGCCGCCGTGTTCGGCGACGTGCGCCGCGGCAAGGCGCTCGCCTCGGTGATGGAGCAGGTCACGATGAAGGACTCGGAAGGCAACACGCTCACCCTCGACGACCTCCGGGCCGCCAGCGAGGATGAGCACGCCGGTCACAACCACTGAGCTGAGTGCCTGAGCGGCCGCCACCCTTCGCTTGCGCTTGGGCGGCGGCCGCTGCCATTTCGGGGGTACGCCGTGAGCGCGTGCGCTGTCAGCGAACACCTGCCCGAGCGGGAAGCTGATGCGCATTCGACCGGTTAGTTTGGTCGTACGACGGACAACCTGCCGGCCGGAAGTTCGGCCGACACAGTCAGCTGTGAAGGGCTGCCATGACCGATCTCCACATCCCTGCGAGCCCTGTGCTGCGCGGGGGCGACACCCTCAGTGGCAACCTCGACGACTCGGTCTTCAACCGGCTGCTGCGTGAACGGATCATTTTCCTCGGCAGCGAGGTGACCGACGCGGTGGCCAACCGGATCTGCGCGCAGTTGCTGCTGCTTTCCGCCGAGGACCCCCAGCGGGACATCAATCTCTGGATCAATTCGCCGGGTGGCTCGGTCTATTCCGGCATGGCGATCTACGACACCATGCAGTTCATCGACAACGACGTGCAGACGGTCGCGATGGGCATGGCTGCCTCGATGGGGCAGTTCCTGCTGTGCGCCGGCGCGCCGGGCAAGCGCTTCGCGCTGCCGCACGCGCGGATCATGATGCACCAGCCGTCCGGCGGCATGGGCGGCACCGCCGCCGACATCGCCATCCAGGCGGAGCAGATGCTGTACACGAAGCGCATGTTCCAAGAGCGGATCTCGCACCACACGGGCCAGACCCAGGAGCAGATCGCCGAGGACTTCGACCGGGACCGCTGGTTCACCGCGCAGGAGGCCAAGGACTACGGCTTCATCGACAAGGTGATCACCACGGCCACCGAGGTGCCTGAGGGCGCCGGAACGCTGAACTGAGGAGCTGAACTATGACTGACCTGACGATGCCTCCCGGGTTCGCTCCGGTGCACAACCGCTACGTCCTTCCGTCGTTCGTCGAGCGCTCGTCGAACGGGATGATGAAGGAGACCAACCCGTACAACAAGATGTTCGAGGACCGGATCATCTTCCTCGGCGTCCAGGTGGACGACGCGTCGGCCAACGACGTGATGGCCCAGCTGCTGACGCTGGAGAGCTCCGACCCGGACCGCGACATCACGATGTACATCAACTCGCCCGGTGGCTCGTTCACGGCCATGACGGCGATCTACGACACCATGCAGTACGTCCGGCCGGACATCTCGACGGTCTGCCTCGGCCAGGCCGCCAGCGCGGCCGCTGTGCTGCTCGCAGGCGGCACCCCGGGCAAGCGCCTGGCTCTGCCGCACTCCCGCGTGCTGATCCACCAGCCGGCGACTGAGGGCGGTTACGGTCAGGGCTCGGACATCGAGATCCAGGCCCGCGAGATCCTCCGGATGCGTTCGCAGCTGGAGGAGATGATCGCTCACCACTCCAAGCAGCCGGTCGAGAAGGTTCGCAAGGACATCGACCGCGACAAGATCATGACCGCGGCCGAGGCCAAGGAATACGGCATCGTCGACACCGTGCTGGCCAGCCGGAAGAAGACGCTGCAGTCCGTCGGCGCCGGCAGCTGAGAAGCGCGGTGTCAGGGGCCGGCCGGAGCAAGCTAAACTGGCCGACCCCTGACACGCCCGTTTTGGGGGGTCGGAGAAGTGCCCCTTTGCGGGTAACGTCGAGCATGCAGCCTCAGTTACGCGGTTCGGCAGACGATGAGATGGCAACGAGGCGCTCAGTCCTCGGACACCGTGTCGGCGTAAGCCGGCCGATGAGCTCAAGGAGAACGTAGGTGGCACGGATCGGCGACGGCGGCGACCTACTGAAGTGCTCCTTCTGTGGGAAGTCCCAGAAGCAGGTCAAAAAGCTCATCGCGGGCCCAGGTGTCTACATCTGCGATGAGTGCATTGACCTCTGCAATGAGATCATCGAAGAAGAGTTGGCCGAAACCGGCGAGGTGAAGTGGGAAGAGCTTCCCAAGCCGATGGAGATCTGCGCCTTCCTCGACAACTACGTTGTCGGGCAGGAACAGGCCAAGAAGGCACTCTCAGTAGCGGTCTACAACCACTACAAGCGGATCCAGGCCGAGTCGAGCGGCGCCCCCGGTGGGGGCAGCGACGTCGAGGTGGCCAAGTCCAACATCATGCTCATCGGCCCCACCGGCTGCGGTAAGACCCACCTGGCGCAGACGCTGGCCCGCATGCTCAACGTGCCGTTCGCGATCGCCGACGCTACTGCCCTGACCGAGGCCGGCTACGTGGGCGAGGATGTGGAAAACATCCTGCTCAAGCTGATCCAGGCGGCCGACTACGACGTCAAGCGCGCCGAGCAGGGCATCATCTACATCGACGAGGTCGACAAGATCGCTCGCAAGAGCGAGAACCCGTCGATCACCCGGGACGTCTCCGGCGAGGGTGTCCAGCAGGCCTTGCTGAAGATCCTCGAGGGTACGGTCGCGAACGTTCCGCCGCAGGGCGGCCGTAAGCACCCGCACCAGGAGTTCATCCAGATCGACACGACGAACGTTCTGTTCATCGTCGGCGGCGCCTTCGCCGGCCTGGACCGGATCATCGAGTCGCGGGTCGGTCACGGCGGGGTCGGCTTCGGTGCGCACCTGCGCTCGGTCTCGGAGCGGAACACCGACGACATCTTCAGCCGGGTGATGCCGGAGGACATGCTGAAGTTCGGCCTGATCCCCGAGTTCATCGGCCGGCTCCCGGTGATCACCACGGTGCGCAACCTCGACCGTGAGGCGCTCATCAAGATCCTCACCGAGCCCCGCAACGCGTACGTGAAGCAGTACCAACGGCTCTTCGAGCTGGACGGTGTCGAGCTCGAGTTCGACTTCGGCGCGCTCGAGGCCATCGCCGACCAAGCGATGTTGCGTGGCACCGGCGCTCGCGGTCTACGGGCGATCATGGAAGAGGTCCTGCTCTCCGTGATGTACGAGGTGCCCAGCAACCCGGACGCAGCGCGGGTGGTCATCAACCGCGAGGTCGTCCTGGAAAACGTGAACCCGACAATCGTGCCCCGGGAGTTCGTCGGCCGACGCCGTCGCCCGGACCGCGAGGAGAAGTCGGCCTGATCGCCGTGGCGGGGGCGTAACAGCCCCCGCTTTCGTGCCCCTACACCGGCGCCTCCCGTGGCCGTAGGCTTCGACCTATGCGCGTTGCCGTCTGTCAGGTCAACTCCCGGGAAAATCGCGATCAGAACCTCGCCGTGGCCCGGGACATGCTCGAGCGGGCGGCCGCCGCCGGCGCCGAGCTGGCGGTTCTCCCGGAGTACGTCGACTATCTGGGCCCGGCCGCCGGTGCGCCGAAACCGGAGGGCATCGACGGCGAGTTCGCCGCGTTCTTCGGCACGGCCGCCCGGGAGCTCGGTCTGTGGGTGCATGCCGGTTCGTTCCACGAGTCCGGCCCCGACGAGCACCGTACGTACAACACGTCCCTGATCTTTTCGCCGCAAGGCGAGCTGACCGCGACCTACCGCAAGATCCACCTGTACGACGTGGAGATCGCCGGCCGGGTCTCCTATCAGGAGTCGCGCTCGGTGGCGCCCGGCGAGGAAACCGTGGTCGCCGACGTAGCGGGCGTCCGAACCGGCCTGTCGATCTGCTACGACCTGCGCTTCCCCGAGCTCTACCGGCGACTGGCCGTGCAGGGCGAGGCGCGGATCCTGGCGGTGCCCGCCGCCTTCATGCTGCACACGGGCCGCGACCACTGGGAGGTCCTGCTGCGGGCCCGGGCGATCGAGAACCAGTGCTACGTGGTGGCCGCAGGCCAGATCGGCGACCACGACCCCGGCCGCACCTGCTTCGGCCGCAGCATGATCATCGACCCGTGGGGCACGGTGCTGGCCCAGGCGCCCGACACCGTCGGCATCGCCACCGCCGACCTGGACCTGGCGCGCCTGGAACTGATCCGGAGCGAACTACCCAGCCTCGCCAACCGCCGCCTCTGATCAGCGCCCACTCCGGGCAGTCGACGGTCAGCTGTTGAGCTCCGTGGACTGTCGTGTCTGGGCGTTGACGAGCCTCGCCGAACCGCCGGCCCTCAGGCGCTCAGCGGTGGGGTAGTGCGGGTCACAGCAGCTGCACGAGATAGCCGATCACCGCTACGCCGATCGCGGCGCCGCCGGCCAGCAGCATCGCTCCGCCCATCCGGGACGGGCCGCGGCGGATCAGGCGGGACACCGACACGACCACGGTGACCAGCACAAGTACGCCGATCACGAACTGCCACACGGGGAAGACGAGATCGAGCAGTGCGTCGGCAGCAAGCGTCGGGGATTCACCCATGTGCCCACTCTGTCACGGCGGACGACCTTGCACGGGGCCTCGTGAGACAGACGGGCATGGGGGTCGATTTGCATGAGCGGTAGGTGATCCCGTAACTTTCTCTCTGCCCGAGGGAAACCCGGACGGAACGACACGAAAGTGACGGGCCGGAGGGGGATTCGTCGGACCGCAGAGGCACGCGCTAAGCTTGCCAACGCACCGGGCGATGTTGGTTCGAGATCCACGGAAACGAGGATTTGCGCCAACGAGGTTGACCGGGTAGAGTTACGAAGCCCGCAGGGAGCCGGGCGGACTGATCGCCTAAGACGCGATCGTCGGCCGGTCCTACTGGGCCACCTCTACGAACTACCCGCCTAAAAGCGGGTGCGTTTTGTGAGGAAAACATTGGGCGATGTCAGCAAGATCTCGGATCTTGCGCCGACGAAGTCGACTAGGTAAGTTTGAGCGGTTGCCCCGAGGGCGGGA